>NZ_CP119127.1:3647500-5078332 GCF_030128825.1 Sphingobium sp. WTD-1
CCGACCCGGTCAGCTTTGCCGGCGACCTGCGGCTGCGGCCCAGCGCGGCGGGGATTGCCGCCCTGGTCGAAGCCAGTCCGGGCATCAGCAGCGAGCCGGGCAATGCCGGGCAGCGGGCGCTGGTCGTGCGCGGCGTCGGCATGGCCGGGGAATCCACCACTCTGGTCTATTTCGGTGATGTGCCGATCGCCGGCCCGTCGGGCACCGGCAGCGACGCCGCGCGCACGACCAGCGACCTGTCGCTGGTGGACGTGGCGCAGGTCCGCATCGCGCGCACCGCACGCAGCGCCGAACATGGCGTCGGCGCGCTCGCTGGCGAGGTCGAGATCGCGCCCGAAGAACCGCATCTGGGCCAATGGGGCGGCGGCGCCAGCCTGGGCCTGGGCATGCAGCAGGGCGGCGAGCCGGATCTTTCGGCCTCCTCCACGCTCAATATTCCGCTGGGCGCGCGCGCCGCCCTGCGCGCGACCGCCTATGCCAGCCGCGCAGGCGGCTATGTCGACAATGTCCGCACCGGCGCGCGCAACGTCAATGACGACGACATATCGGGGCTGCGCCTGATCGCGCGGATCGTGCCGCAGCCCGATCTCGACATATCGGCGCTGCTCACCTGGCAGCATCGCCGCATCGCCGACGCCTCCTCCTGGTTCCAGTCGCTCGGCTCCTATCGCACCGATCGCTATTTCGCCGCGCCCACCACCCATGACTTCCTGATGGGGCGGCTCAAGATCGGCTACGGCGACGGCCCGGTCCGCCTGACCAGCATCACGGCCGCTTATCGCTGGTCGCTCGACCGGCGTTATGACCGGACCAACGCCACCTTGCTGCAGGGGCAGGATCCCGAAGCCTGCCAGCGTTATTTCGGGCTCGACAGTCCATCCTGCGATCCGGCGCAGACGCAGCAGTTCGCCGATTATGCCGCCAGCCTCGCGCCATCGCTGCTGCATATTCCGATCGTGTCGACCCGCATCCTGCAGGAATTGCGCCTGGGGCATGACAATGCCCACGGGCTGGGTTGGGTGGCGGGCGTGCTGATCGATCATCGGAGCGAGCGGCTGCGCAGCGAACTCTCCTCCTACAGCGGTGATCCCGATGTGACCGCCGAACTGTTCGGTGCCCGCCGGCTGGCGATCAGTCGCGACCAGGCGGCGCTGTTCGGCACCCTCTCCTATCGCGAGGATGACCTGCTCGTCTCGCTGGGGCTGCGTTATGATGATTATCGCGTCGCGTCGCAGAATGATGTGGTCGTGCCCAATCTGCTCAGCGGATCGATCGACTCCTGGCCCCGCACCGTCAGCCGATCGGGCGGGCTCAGCACCCGCGTCCATATCGACCTGCCGATCGCGCCGGGCGCCAGCTGGCATACCCAGCTGACGCGCAGCATCCGGCCGGGCGGGGTCAATACGGCCTCGGTGCTGCTGCCCGATCGCCGCACCTATGATGGCGACAGCCTGTGGGGCGCGGAACTCGGCTTCAACCTGCATCTCTGGCGCGACAGCGAGATGACGCTGACCGCCTATATGAACGACTGGCGCGACATGCAGTATCGGGCGCTGTCGGAAAATCGCTCGCACGCCTATCTGGTCAATGTCGGCAATGCGATGATCCTGGGCACCGAGTTCGAACTGGTCGCCCGCCCGCTGCCGGGCCTGACCGCCCGGCTGGAGGCCAGCCTGATCCGCGCCGACCTGACCCGCGTGTCCGATGCCGCACCACTGGTCGGCGGGGCTGACAAGGGCGACAGCATCCCCTTCGTGCCGCATCGCCGGTTGCAGGCCAGCCTGTCGCGCAGCTGGTCGGTCGGCGGCCATGGCCAGCTTACGGTCGAGGGCGACTGGCAATATCAGTCGGGTTCCTGGTCCACCTTCACGTCCGACGACCCCGATTTCGTCGATACGTCGGGCTTCTCGCTGTTCGGTGCGGGCCTGAGCTGGCGCTGCGAGCGGACCAGCCTGTCGCTGCGGGCGCGCAATATTTTCAACCGCGTCGCGAATTTGCGCGCGGTGACTAACGGATATGGGGTCGGTCAAACGTTCAGTTCAGGACCGCGATCGATTCTGCTGAGCTGGGACCGGCATTGGTGATGCGGGTCGCCGGTGCGGCTCGCAAGGGGTTGGAAAGCGCGGACAAGGGGTTTTGGGATTGAACCGTCTATCAGGATCGTCGTTGCCGCAACCGGGCGGGGCGGAAAACAGGGCGACCGACTATTCCGCCTATATCCCGGCGCTGCGCCGCTATTTTGCGCGCCGCGTTGCCAGCGCCCATATCGTCGACGACCTGGTGCAGGACGTGATGCTGCGCATGCATGTGCGCCAGTCGCCCGACGGCATCGATAATCTGGAAGGCTATATCTTCCGCACCGCGTCCAGCGTATTGCGCGATCAGGCGCGGCGCGATCAGGTCCGTCATGCCAAGGGGCATGATGAACTGACGGAAAAGGATCATCCTGCTGAGGAACGGACCGCCGACCGCGTCTTACAGGCAAGGGAAGAGATCGCCCAGGTCGTCCGCGCGCTGGAAGAGCTGCCGGAACGGACCCGCGACATCTTCCTGATGCGGCGCTACGAAGGGCTGGCCTATGGCGATATTGCGGAAAGGCTGGGCATTTCGGTGAGCGCGATCGAGAAACATGTCGCCAAGGCCGTCGCGCATGTCGCCCGGCGCATGGCACGATAGGATAGCGGTCACTTCATGACCCAGGACGGGGACGACCCCTTCGACATCGCCGCCGCCCATTGGGCGCGGTTGCAGTCCGGCACGGCGACATCCGCCGAGCGGGCGGCGATCGCCGCCTGGTGCGATGCGGCCCCGGCGCATCGCGCGGCCATGGACGCGGTCGAGCGCGGCTGGGACGTCGCCGGCGCCGCGCAGCAGGATGATGCGATCGCGACGATGCTGGCCCAGATGCAGGCGCGCCAGACCGAAGCCGCTGCGCCAGCAAGGCCGCGCCGCCCCTGGCGCGCGGCCTTGCTGGCAGCCTCGCTGACCGCACTGCTGGCGGTGCCGGCGACGCTCTGGTTCACCAGCCGGCCGGCCGAGCATCCCGTGCCGCCCGCCCTGTCCGGCGAACAGGTGGCACAGGCGACGGGCACGCGCCTGTTCAGCCCCGCCGGCCGCCGCCGCAATATCCAGCTGCCCGATGGTTCACGCGTGATTCTGGACGCCGACAGTGCGATCCGCTTCGCCTTCTCCGCCGACAAGCGGGCGGTCGCATTGGAAACGGGCCGCGCCTATTTCGCCGTCCACAAGGATAAGAGCCGCCCCTTCAGCGTGTCGGCCGGCAAGCTCACGGCCACGGCGGTCGGCACCGCCTTCGACGTATCGCGCCTCTCGGGCCGGGAACAGGTGACAACGACCGAGGGGCTTGTCCGCGTCGTGACGGCTGCGGCAACCCACAATGGCAGCCGCGCCACTTTGCTGCCCGCCGGCATGCGCCTGACGCAGAAGGACCAGAGCGTTTCGGTCGATCTGGTCGACGTGACCCGCGAAAGCGCCTGGCGCGACGGGCGCATCGTCTTCACCGGCCGCTGCCTGTCCGACGTCGCGGCGGAAATGAACCGCTATGGCTCGGGCCGGCTGGAGGTGAAGGAGGATGCCGCGCATATCGCCATCAGCGGCGTATTCGACATCGACAATGCCGATGGCCTGGCCGAAGCGCTGGAGCAGCAGGGGCTGGTCCATGTAGCGCGTAGCGCCGACCGGATCGTCCTGACCCGCGGCGATCAGATCATCCCCGGCGACTGCGCCGTCCGGGGCTGATCCAGTAGAACGGGGCGCCTGTCGACGCCCCGTGTCTTTCCCTTATTTCCGATCGGCCGCGCCATAGAGCAGCGCGTTGAACAGGAATTTGAACGTGCCATAGGATTGGGCGCGCTGCGCCACTTCCGGCCCCATCACCAGCAGCTTGCCCTTGCCGACATCGACATCGGCGACGGCGATCGTGCCGGCCAGCTTCTCCTGTCCCACGGCCCAGCCGCTGCGCAGCAGGTCGCGGCCCTCGAACCAGGACACCTGGCCATAGGGGGTGGCATTCGCCGTCACGAAGGTCTGCGAGCGGTTGAAGAACATGTCCACCTGGTCGGGCAGGCCATAGGCCAGCGGCTGGCGGTTATCGACGCGCGCACGCAGGATCGATCCGGGGATGAAGAAGCTCTTGGTGTCGAGCGGCTTCATCGCCCCCTCCACCTCGCGGGACAATGCAGGCTTGAGCGGCGTGCCGAGCAGGTCGATGAAGCGGGCCGAATTGCCGATCGCCACCACTGCGCCGCCGTTGCGGGCGAAGTCCGCGACCGCCGGCACCGTCTTGGCGTCGGTCAGATCGCCCAGCATCGGCACGAACTCGGCCGGCGTATCCTTGGCGTCTGGCTGCTTGCCGGCGCGGGCCGTTCCCCAGGCGCCGCTCGGCGGCAGTGCGCCGTCGGCGAACAGCAGCACATCATAGTCCTTCGCCAGATTGCCCGCATCCAGACGCTTGGCATAGACCGGCGCGAAGGGAAATTCGAACTTCTCCAGCAGGAAGCGGGTCCAGCCGGTCGGGATATTGCCGCCATAGCGATCGACCAGGCCGATGCGCAGGGGTTTGAGCGCAATGCGATCACCCTGCGGCGCGGCATCGACGGCATGGGCGGTCAGGCCCAGCTCCGTCACCGCATCGCCGATGATCTTCTGCGCGCCGGCCGATGCCGGGATCCAGATCGCGCCGGCCTGCATCGCCTCGCCATCGGCGCTCACCGCCTGCTTCAGCCAGGCCGGACGCACGCCCGCCTTCAACAGGCGGTTGGTCAGGATGAAGCTGTTGTTGCTTTCATGACCGACGATCCAGCCGGCCTTGCCCTGCCCCACGATCCGGCCGGGCGGCGGCGCCAGCAGGTCGGGCACCGGGGTGAAATGCTGGTCCAGCCCGTCGAGCAGCCGGTCGAAGCCGATCCCCATCTGATAGGCCAGCGTATAGCCGGTAATGTCATAGGGCGCCTTGGGCGGGCCACCGGGGAAATCCGTGTCGTGCGGATGGTCCTGCGGCTCGAACATGTCGATCACATGCGGGCGATAGGCCTGGTCGGTGCGCACGATATAGGAGCCGGCGGCATAGCTTTTCCCGCCCGCCTGGAACGGCGCGTCGGCGCGCTCCACCTCGATGCCATTCTTGATGAGCGCGTTGAGGAAGGCGATCGCGGTGGGCATGTCGCGCTGGTCGGCGGGGATGATGTAGGCGCGCGGATCGCGCTCGGCCGGCGCCTGCAGCATCGTCTTGTAAAGGCCGGGATCGACCTTCTTGGGGCCACGCCCTTCGTCGAGCGCCTTGGCATTGGCCAGCCGGTCGACCTTGGATGGGGTGATGGTCCAGCTGTCCTTGCTGCCCTTCTCGATGCTGTTGGCGCCCATCTTCCAGATGTTGAACAGCAGCCGTTCGCGATTGCGCGAGGCATAGTCGATGACGGCGCGGTCCAGCGTCCATTGATAGTCGAGCGAATCCTGCAAATGCCAATCGCGCGGGCCGATCGGCATCATCTCGTCGCCGCGCGGCAACTGGGTCGACGGCACCAGCGGGATCTTCGCCGGGGTCGGCCCGCCGATGATCTCGGTCAGCAGGCCGATGCTGTTGTGGAAATAGGCGACCGATCGTTCCATGCCATTGTGCCAGGTCGAATAGGGCGCCGCGCTGCGCGTGCCCGACCCCGCCTTTCCCTCCGAAATCAGGCGCGAATGCATGGCGAAGCCGACTTCGTTGAGCTGCGCCATGACGATCGGGTCATAGTTGAAATTGAACGGATCGCGGAACGGCGGCACGAACACCACCATGCCCTCCGGCCCGGTCTGATGCTGGTTATAGACGATCTGCGGATACCATTGGCGGAACAGCACCCGATTGACATTCTCCGTCTCGGGCATCGCGGCCATGAAGCTGTCACGGTTATTATCGTGGCCGATATATTTCTGGTAGAGGCGCGGCAGCGTCGCCATCTCGCGCTTCTTGGGATCGGCGGAGCGCATATACCAGTCGGCGACCAGTTCCATGCCATCGGGATTGTCATGCGCGAACAGGATGATGCAGTCGTCCAGCATGCGCATCGTTTCCGGGTCCGACTGGGTCAGCATCCGGTAGAGCACCTGGATCTGCCCCTGCGACGTCACCGTCTCGGTCGCGTGCATGCCCGCGTCGATCCAGACCACCGCCTTGCCCTGCGCCGCCAGCGCGCGCGCCTGCGCCTCGTCCACGCCATGGGCGCGGGCCAGCTTCTCGGCAATGGCGCGATACTCGTCCAGCTTGGCGAGGTTCGCGGGCGAGGAGACGATCGCCATCCACTGGCTGCGCCCTTCCGCGCTCTTGCCGATGTCGACCAGCTTCATCCGGTCGCTCTCGGTCGCCAGCTTCTGGAGATAGGCCTCATATTCGCTGTAATTGGCGAGATAATAGTCGGTCCCCGGCGGCTGCTTGAAGAAGCGCTCGGGCGGGGTCGGCGTGCTGGTCTGGGCGCCAGTCTGGGCCGCGGCAGGAACCGCCTGCAACAGCAGCGCGCCCGACAGGAAAAGCCAATGGGGTTTCATGCAATCTCTCCAGATATCTGGTCGTAAGCAGGCAGAAAGGGAAAGGGGCACGATGTTTCATCGCGCCCCTTCAAGCAGGCCGTCAGCCCTTAGTAGAAGCGGACATTGTCGATCTGCAACCACATGCGCTTGCCCGGACCGCGCGATCCGCCGAACTCGACCTGGGTGATGCCGTCGCCGGTGAAGGCCGGGCCGACCTTGCCGCGCCGCTCGACCGGCTTGAACTGGCTGAACGGCACTTCGACCGCAGCCCAGCCCGCGCCGCCCTGCACCTGCGCTTCCCAGACGCCGTCCAGACCGTTCAGGCGAACGGTGTAGGCGCCGTCACCCTTCAGCTCGAAGCGCAGGCCCTTGTAGCCGCTGATCTTCGCCGGGGTGATCGACCCGCGGCTGAGCGGAATGGCAAAGCCGGCATAGGCCGCTTCCTTGACCGCCATGCGCGCCGACAGCGACAGCGCCTTGCCGCCCTCGTCGCGCGGCACCGTCTGGGTGATCTCGACCGACCGGTCGATGCCGCCATCGGGCGTGTCGACGCGCAACGTGTCGATCGACGAGCGGCGATCGTCGCGCTCGAAATCGTCGATCAGCGCAGGCACGCTGATCGAGGGCAGACGGTCGGTCTTGTTGGCGGCGGGCAGCGCCGGGGCGCCAGCGCCAAAGGCCAGCTTGCCGTCGATCAGCACCTGCGAGACCTTGTAGACATCCTTGATGTTGGTCCAGGGCGTGCCGTCGATCAGTACGATGTCGGCGCGCTTGCCGACCGCGATGGTGCCGCGATCGGCATCGATGCGCATGATCTTTGCGCTGGTCTGGGTGCCGGCGACCAGCGCCTGGCTGGGCGTCAGCCCGGCCTGTACCAGCAATTCCATCTCGTGCAGGGTGGACGGACCATGCGGCGTGCCGGGCATGCCCGCATCGGTGCCCAGCGCGATCGGCACGCCGGCATCGAACAGCGCCTTCACATTGCCCAGCGCAAAGCCGAACTTGCGGAAGGTCTGCTTCAGGCGCGGATCGTCGGCCTTCACATCGCCACGCTTATAGGGATCATAGACCGCCAGCGTCGGCGCCATAGCCATGCCGCTCTGCTTGATCGCGGCGACTTCCTCGGCGGTGATCGGCCGGTCCTGCAGGCCATGGGCGAGCGAATCCACGCCCGCCCGCGCCGCGACCAGGCCGCGATCGACGGTGACGGTGTGGGTCAGCACCGGCCAGTTCTGGACATGGGCTGCCTCGACCGTGGCCTTCAGCGTCCATTCGTCCATGCTGGTATTGTCGGGCGACACGCCATAGCGCCAGCCATCGGAGAAGATCTTCACCAGATCGGGCTGATAGGGCACCAGGCTCTCGATCGCGGCCTTGCCGGCGGCGGGGGTGTTGACCCAGATGGTGGTCGCCTGATCGGCCCAGTCGGCGCCATGGCCGCCGGGCGTGCTGATCCGCGCGGCAAAGCGGACATGGGGCGCGTTCATCTGGCCCAGCCAGGCGCGCAGCGGCGCAAACGCCTCGGGCGCTTCGTTGAAATCATTCACCGTGGTCACGCCGGCCGCGACATAGGCATTGGCGATCTGCGGGAAGGTGCTGGGGCTGCCGCCGGCGGTCCAATGGGTATGGACGTCGAAGAAGCCGGGCAGCAGCGCCTTGCCCTTGGCGTTGATGACCCTGGCACCGCGCGGCACCTTCACATCGGCGCCGACGGCGGTGATGCGGCCATCCTGGATCAGCACGGTGCCGGGCGCGGGCGCCGCGCCGGTGCCGTCGAAAATGGTCGCGCCGACGATGGCGACCGTGCCGCCATCGGCTGGGGCCGAGACGGAAGCGGCGGAATGCAGCGCGATCGGCAGGGCGATGGCCGAGGCCAGCAGAGCAGTGACAACAGATTTACGCATGGGACTTCCCCCTCAAAGGCAATGATTATTCTTCGGTCGCCGGCACGGCCGGCATGCAGAACCAGCATTCGGCATCGCTGCCGATCGGCGCGCCCGGCGGGATCGGCGGCGGCGGCGCGATCGGCTCGGCTAGCTTGGCGCGCTCCTCGGGCGAGGCCGTCAGCATTGTGGCGAGATAGCGATTATGCGCAGCGTCGGCGGCGTCGCCGCGCTTGCCGAGGCGCCCGGCCAGGCTCTCCATATGCGCCCGCACGATCGCGATCGCGGTCGACGACAATTGTTTGTCGTCGGCCAGGCTGATGAGGCGCAGGGCATAGCGGGCCCGGACCTGCCGCGCGATTTCCGCCTGCCGGCCCGTTGCCCCGGCGGCCATCACCCGATCGTCGATCGCGCCCAGATATTCGTCGAGCGACAGCTGGCCGGCATCGGCGGCATGCTGCGCCACCAGCCGGTTGAGCCGTTCGGGCGCCAGCATCGAGATGAAGCTGCCGTCGGCCGCCACTTCAGCCGCGCGCGCCCAGTCGAAGGCGGCGGCAGTGCGGCCGGGTAGCAATTCGATGTCGGTCTGCCGGTCGCTCATGCCCGACTGGATCGATGACAGCAAAGGTGACAGGCGATCGGGCAGATCGAGCGCGGCGGGATCGAGCGTCGCGAGCAGCGCGCGCAGCGCCGCCCGCTGCTGCGCGGCGTCGACCGGTAGCGCCTGCTCATGGCCGTCGCCCTTCACCGCATAGCTGTAATCCACCCCGCCGATCAGCTTCGACGCGGCCGTTACCTGATAGCGGTGAAACAGGTAGATCGGCACGATCATCCGGCGCAGGTCGGCGGCGGCCGCCCCGGCGGGCAGATTGTCGAGCCCGAAGCGGTCGAGCGCGATCCGGCGCACGTCCATGATATGGGTCAGTTGCGCCGCGGCATCCGTGCCGTCATCCCACATATTGCCCCAGGGCTGGGCATCGCCATCGCCGCGTGTGTCACCATCGGCGACAAAGCGATAGCCCTTGGCCTGGACCGCGCGGGTCATGGCGTCGAGCGCGCCCTTCTCGTCGGTGCCGGCCGGGAACTGGCGATAGAGCCAGTCGATCGCGAACCTGTCCCAGGCGCCGACGCCGGTGGCATAGGCATCGGAAAAGTCGAGTGCGCCGTCCCGCACGGCGATGCGCGGCGCGGGATAGTCCATCACCGACGCCCGGTTCTCGAAGGTCGAACCGGCGAAATTATGGGACAGGCCCAGCGCATGGCCGACCTCATGCACGGCGAGCTGGCGCAGCCGCGCCTTGACCAGCATGATCGGGTCGTCGCTGGCGCCGGTGCCTTCCCTGGATGCGCCGGCCAGCCCCTCGAAGATCAGCTTGTCCTGCCAGGCGCGCAGCGATCCCAGCTGCACCACGCCGCGCACGATTTCGCCGCTGCGCGGATCGACGATGGTGGTGCCGGTCGACCAGCCGCGCGTCTCGCGATGGACCCAGGCGATGACATTGTAGCGCGCGTCCATCGGGTTGGCGCCGACCGGCAGTTCCTCGACCCGGAAGGCGTCGACGAAGCCGGCGGCATCGAACGCCTGCGCCCACCATTGGGCGCCTTCCTTCAGCGCATCGCGGATCGCCTGCGGCGCGGCGCGGTCGACATAGAAGATGATCGGCTTCCTGACCGCCGAACGCTCGGCATTGGGATCGGTCTTTTCCAGCCGGAACCGGCGCACCAGCCGGGTGACGATCGGCTCGTCCAGCGCGGCGGCATAATTGTTGCGGATGACCTGGACCGACGTGCCGGTGCGCGGATCATGGGCGCGGGTATGGAAATTGGCGTCGGGCAGGCGGATGAAGCTGTGATGCACCCGCACCGTCAGCCCGCGCGCATCGGGCAGCACGCGCTCGATGCTGCGCCCCGGCTCGTCGCTGGTGAAGGTCAACGCCGCCTCGAACTCGACATTGTCCGGGAAGGCCAGGCTCTGCGTCGGATCGACATAGGACAGTGCCGGCGCAATCTTGAAAGTGCCGGCCTTGGTCGCCTTCAGCCGACCGGCGACGTCAAAGGCATCGCGCATCAGCAGGCCGGACAGGTCGAGCGTGATGCCCCTGTCATCTTCGCTGACAATATCGCCCGACCAGATCGGCGAATTGGAGAAGGAGCGCGCGACCGCCTGTTCCTCGCCGGCGTCGCCATTGAGCGCGCGGAAGCGATAATTCTCGAACTCGGCCAGCACCTTGTTGCCGACCTTGCGGAACAGCAGCACCTGCGTCTCGCCGAGCCGCGCGCGATCCAGGCCGATCTCGGCTGCGCCAAGTCCCCCGGCGATCGAGGGGGTGTAGAGATAGCGAGCGATGACGCCATTGGCGCCCGCCTTGGGCAGGACGATCTTCTGCCCGCCCGCCAGCGTGAACAGGCTGGCCGGGCCCGGACTTGCCGTCGGCGCGGGCTGGGCCAGCGCGGCGCCGGCCGGCACGCTCAGGATCATCAGGGCGACAAGCGGCAGCGCGCGCAGCGATTTCATCAATAACATGTCCCGAAAGCAAAAAAATGGGCACCGGCCGGATGGCCGGTGCCCCAGGAGGCATCAGAATTTGTGGCTGACGTTCAAGTACCAATAGCGACGCAGCGGCGAATAAAGCTGGCCCTGATAGCCACTGGACGACAGCGGCGGTGCCTTGTCGAACAGGTTGCGCACGCCGATGCGCATGCTGGTGCCGCTCAGCGATCCCTCGGTGAAGCGATACTGGCCATAGAGGTTCGCCGTGGTGGTCGCCTTGACCGTCCAGTAATCGCCGTCGGCGTCGATCAGGCCGGTGTCATAGACCTTGCCGGTATATTGGGCGAAGGCACCGACCGTCACATTGTTGAGCGACCAGGTGAGCGAGGCCGAACCGCGCCACTTGGGCTTGCGATCGAGCTGCAACAGGCTGCGGCCACCGGAGATGTTGACGGCGGCGTCGATGTCGCCCGCATCCTGCGCCGCCAGCAGTTCGGCGATGCCCGGCGAGGGTTCCTGATAATATTTCAGGAAGTGCGACGCATTGACCGCGAAGTTGAAGCTGCCGACGCTGGTTTCGGGCGTGCGATAGGTGAGGTTGAAGTCCAGGCCCTTCACCGTCTGCGGCTGCAAATTGGTATATTGGTCGAGGACGTAGAGAACCTCGCCCGCCGGGGTCAGGCCGGTGCCGGCAAAGGCTTCGACATCCGAAGCGGTCGCCGCGGCGCGGATCACGTTCGGATTGCTCGAACCCTGCTTGCGCAGCAGATAGTCGAGGATCAGCGCATTGCCTTCGCCGAAGATGCCGACCAGGCCGGTCTGGCGCACCCGCCACCAGTCGGTGGTGAAGGTCAGATGCCCCATGCCGTCGGGCAGCGGCGGCTCCAGCACGACGCCGAACGACAGGGTCTTTGCCCGTTCGGGATCGAGGTCCGGGTTACCCGAACGCCGCGCCGAGGTGGTCTGCGCCCGCGAACATTGCGAGAAGTCGGTGATGCGGCCGGCGCGGACGTCCGCCTCGCACATGATATAGTCGGTGCGGCTGTTCGCGCGCGTGACGACCGTCGCGTTGGTCTGCTCCAGGTTCGGGGCACGGAACGACTTGGCCCAGGAACCACGGAAGCGGATGCCGCGCACCACTTCCCAGGCACCGGCGATCTTCGGCACGGCGACATCGCCGAAATCGCTATAATGTTCGTACCGACCGGCCAACTGGAGATCCAGGCTGCGCACCAGCGGGATGTCCATTTCCGGCGAAACCAGCGGCACGGCAAATTCGGCATAGGCACCAAACACTTCGCGATGGCCGCTGGTGTCGTTGTTGAGCGCGGAGTTGACGAAGTCGCCTGCAACCGCGCCGGTCAGCGGATCGGTATAGGTGATGGTGCCGTCGATGCGCGGATCGCGATCGTCGAGCTGGGTCTCGCGCCGCGCCTCGATACCCGCCGCAAAGCCGACATTGCCACCCGGCAGGGTGAAGAGGTCGCCCTTGGAGATGCGGAAGTCGTAGGTCGCCAGCGTCGACTTGGTATAGCGAACCAGTTCCTCGCGCATCGCGTCGATGGTCGACTGGCTGTTCACCGACGTGCCGAAGATATTATAGGCGTCCGGGGTCGAGAGCGACAGATATTCCTGCAGCTTGGTGCGGCTGATATTGTCGCTGACGTCGCGAGCCCAGGCTTCGGAATAGCTGATCGCGCTTTCCCAGTTGAAGCCGTTGAACTCGCCGCGCAGACCGGCCAGCAAGCGATATTGCTGGTTGGTCACGGTGACGTTCATCGGACCGAAGTCCTCGAACAGATAATTGTTGATGGTGAGCGGCAGGCCAGCGGCCGGGGCATTGGTGCCGGCCAGGCGGTTGGGATTGACGGTGCCGTTGGCGAACACGGCCTGGCCCAGCGGGTTCCAGTAGTTGCTTGCCGGCACATAGATGGGGATCGAGCTGAGCGTCGCCACCGGGCTCTGCTGCGCCTTGGTCTTGCTGCGATAGAAGCCGGCTTCGGCGAAGAAGGTGACATCGTCACTGATGTCATAATGGCCGGTCATGAACAGGTTGAGGCGGTTGAGGCGCGGCATGATCGACGTGCCCTGCGCCAGCGAGTCATAACGCAGGTCGCGGTCCGCGCCCGCCGTCGCCATCGCCCCATTCTGGATGCAGCGATCATTGCCGATCGCCGCGACGCAGCCCGTGCTGCTGGTCGGCTGCAGGTGGAACTGGCCTGATGCGTTGGTCAGGGACGTGCCGTTGATGGTCACCGGCACATTGCCATAGGTGCGCAGGTTGGCGAAGGGCGTGGTGGTCGACCGGCCGTCGAGCGAGGTCGAGCCTTCGAACGCGGTGCCTTCGAACAGGCCACGGCGGTCGGAGGATTCGGTATAATATTGCTCGGTCGAATCCAGGCCGGTACCATGGTCATAGCTGCCGAACAGGGTGATGTTGCCGCGATTTTCGGCGAAGTTGGTGCCGATCACGCCATTGGCGTTGAACTCGCGCAGGCCGGTGCCTTCCGCGCCGCCATATTGCAGCGACAGTTCGGCGCCCTGATAGTCGGTCTTGAGCACGGTGTTGACCACGCCTGCCACCGCGTCCGCGCCGTAAATGGCGGCCGCGCCGTCGCGCAGCACTTCCAGCCGCTCCAGCCCGTTCACCGGGATGGCATTGGTGTTGTAGCTCAGCACCGGCACCAGCTGGTCGTTCGCTTGGCTGGTCGGGTGGGCAACGACACGGCGGCCGTTCAGCAGCACCAGCGTGTTGCCGATGCCCAGGCTGCGCAGGTCGAGCGAACCGACGTCGCCGCGCGCACCGTTGGAGCTGCCGGGCAGATATTGGCTGTTGAACTGAACGTCGCCAAATTGCGGGATCGAACGGAACAGTTCGTCGCCCGACACGGCGGCTGCGCTCTTGATCTCGTCGGTCGATACGACCGTGACCGGCAGCGCCTCGTTGATCTTCGCGCCCTTGATCTGCGAGCCGACGACGACGATGCCGTCCGCCGCATCCGCCGCCGGGGCGGCGTCCTGCGCCAATGCGCTGCCTGCGGTCATGGCCCAGCCCATGGCGATCAGGCTCGCCGCGCAGGCTCCCTTGTTCCGATACACACCCATATGTCTTCCCCTGGCTCCCGCCATCCGATCCCTTCGGATGGGCTCTGATCTTTTGAGGTTGTCCCCTCGTCCGGCTGCTTGGCCGGAAACCCTCTCATTGTCGGAGACGCAGGCCCGAAAATTTCCCCCATCAAAAATTTCACTTTTGTGATGGTGGTATCCATCGCCCTGATCGATAAGCCGTTTCACCAGTGGGGGATGGTGCGGACCGCCCCGCTTCATGCAGCCAGGGGATCCATCCATGTCACGCTTCGCCCGCTCCTTCCTTGCCCTCCTCGCGCTCGGCGCATCGGCGCCCGCCCTGGCCGGGCCGCTGGCCGATGGCGACAAGATGGCGATCATGGCGGATGTCGATCGCGGCGCGGACACGCTGGCCAAGAACGCGCTGCAGATCTGGAACTATGCCGAAATCGGCTTTCAGGAGACCAAGAGTTCGGCCCTGTTGCAGCAGCAGCTGAAGGCTGCCGGCTTCACGGTCGAGGCCGGGATCGCCGGCATGCCGACCGCCTTCGTTGCCCGCTTCAGGACCGGCGACGGCCCGGTCATCGGCCTGCTTGCCGAATATGACGCGTTGCCCGGCCTGCCCCAGGCGGCCGAGCCAGTGCGCAAGCCGATCGAGGGTATTGCCGGCCATGGCTGCGGCCATAATCTGTTCGGCGCCGCCTCGGTCGCGGCCGCCATCGCCACCAAGGACTGGATGGTCGCGCACAAGATCAAGGGCGAACTGCGCCTCTATGGCACCCCGGCCGAGGAAGGCGGATCGGGCAAGGTCTTCATCGTCCGCGCGGGGCTGACCAAGGATGTATCGGCGATGATCCACTGGCATGCGGCCGACAGCAACAGCGCGTCGCAAAATACCGCGCTCGCCAATATCAGTGGCAAGTTCCGCTTCCACGGCACCGCCGCCCATGCCGCCGCCGCGCCCGAACGTGGCCGCTCCGCGCTCGACGGGGTCGAGGCGATGGATGCGATGGTCAACATGATGCGCGAACATGTGCCGCAGGAAACCCGCATCCATTATGTCATCACCGATGGCGGCAAGGCGCCCAATGTCGTGCCCGACACGGCCGAGGTCTATTATTATGTCCGCCACCCCAACCAGCAGGTGGTCGCCGACATCATGGACCGGGTGAAGAAGGCAGCCGAGGGCGCGGCCATGGGCACTGGCACCACGGTCGAGTTCAACCAGGTCGGCGGCACCTTCGACCTGCTGCCCAACGACACGCTGGGCCATGTCATGTATGACAATCTGAAACAGGTGACCCTGCCCAGCTACAATGCGCAGGAGCAGGCCTTCATCACCCAGATCCAGTCGAGTTTCCCCAAGGGCACGCGCATGGGCGACGGCAGCGTCGAAGCCTATAGCAGCGGCGGCCTGACGCCCGCCTCCACCGATGTCGGCGATGTCAGCTACACGACGCCGACGGTCGGCATGGTCGCGGCCACCTGGGCGCCGGGAACCCCGCCGCACAGTTGGCAGGCGGTCGCCGCCAGCGGCACCAGCGTCGGCACCAAGGGCGCGGTCGTCGCTGCCAAGGCGATGGCGCTGACCGCCGCGCAACTGTTCCAGAGCCCGGATACGCTGGCAGAGGCGAAGGCCGAACTGGATCGCCGTCGCGGCAAGGATTTCGTCTATCGCTCGCTGCTGGGCGACAAGGGACCGGCGCTGGAATATCGAAACGGGAAATAGCCCGGATTTCACCAATCCCGCGCTTAAAGGACAAAGGCGGCATAACGGCGCACCCGCCTCCACTCCTCCAGCCTGACTCCAGCCATATGAAAAAGGCAGCATATCCGGGGCACTTCCCAGACATGCTGCCTTTTCGGTAATCCAGAGCTGTGCAAGATGACTGACCCAACCTCGAAAGGAGGATCGGGACTTGCATCATTTCAAAAGCACTTATTCCTTGGACAGATCATAGTGGCTGCTCGAATAGTGGAGCGGGCCATGCTGCTTGATCACATCACGCTGGCTATGATCAAAATAATAAGGCCGAGCATTTGCGGGACAGAAATGCCCCACCAGGCTTTGCCGCGTCAGATTGGTGTCCTTAACCGGTGAACCGCCATGGGCCAGGTCGGCGTGCCAGATCAGCACATCCCCCTTCTTGGGACGGAAAACGTCGATCCCCGACGGCAATTGCAAGGATTGCTCATACAGGTAGCGGCTCCATCCCTCATGGACGTCCAAACCATCCTCTTCAGCCGACCAATGCTTCTTGTTGCCAGCGAAGGGATAGTCCGGGAACCGGTGAGAACCCGGCGCATACATGAGTTCGCCCGAGCCTTCCTTGACATCTTCAAGCGCGATCCAGCACGCGGCCAATTCCATCGGACGATCGACCACAACATAGGCCGTGTCCTGATGCAGTCCCTGCTGCGACCCCTGATCGAAGCTCAGGCTCTGGAACAACAGCGGATCATCGGCAAAGATCAGCTTCAAGAACGCGAACAGGCGCGGCGACGCGAACAAATCGAGCGCTTCGGGCAGGCCAACATAGGAATCGACGATTCTGGTACCAAGCCGATCGACCGGCTCGGTCAACGGCTGCGCATGGTAGGAACCATGATGCTGATATAGCAGGCGTTCGTTTCCTTCCCTGAAGGACTTCTCGACCTGCTGCTGGAAGGCATCGATCGCATCCAGATCAATTGCGCCCTCCAGGATGAGAAATCCATTCTCAACGAAGAAAATCAGATCGTCACGAACATTGGCGGGAAGATGCATCGCCGAAAGGCGTTGCCGCCAATCAGCCCTGTCAATCCACATGCCACCAAATTTTGAATGAAAATTGGGGGTATCCATAAATATTGTGCCCTGCCCAAGGTCTTGCGTCATCGATCGAGATTCGGACGATTTGTCTAATATGGGCTTTTTGAAAGCGCAATGCATCTAGAGGGTTAGGACCCGTTGCAATGGTGACGATCCTCTTCACCATCGCGACGACACGGGCGATGAGACAAAAGTCGCGAATATTGGTCCTCGACAGTCCGCCACCAAATAACGAAAGGCATATGCGACGGGACAGACCCAGGGCTAGGCAATTCCCCTTCCCATCATCATAATGGCCAGGCCAGTCCGAGCGCCTTCCGGAAATTACCGATCGCGATGGAAATTCTGGCTGACCGGTGCAGGCTTATACCTCGCCCGCCCTGCTACACCCTCGACATTTTCCCGATCACCTTGAGCAAATCGGCGATCTTGAACGGCTTTTCGATCGCTGGCACCGCGTCGAATGCCTCAGGCAAATGGTCGCGCCCGTAACCGCTAACGAACAGGAAGCGCTTGCCCCGTTCCGACAAGAGGCGGGCGATGCGCTCCACACCTTCCCCCTGAAGATTGCCATCGAGCAGCGCGAGATCGAACTCTCCCTGATCGATCAGAGCCAGCGCATCTTCTACAGTCGCCGCCTGGCCGACGACATGTCCGCCAGCGTCTTCCAGCGTCGCTGCCAGTTCAAAGGCGACCAGCGGCTCATCCTCGATCAGCAGCAGGCGACATCCCCCCAGATGAAGCCCCTCCCCGCCGGCATGGTCCGCCTGCAGTTCGCTTACTGCCGGCCGTATCTTCTTGCGCAAACGCGGACCCGAGACATAGGGCAGCGTCAGCGTCCATCCCATGCCTTCCGCGCCGTAATGGGGCTGGGCACTGCCGCCGTCGGAACGCAGGCTACGTTCGATCAGCGCGGTGCCGAAGCCGCGACGGCTGGGCGGCGCAACCGGCGGACCGCCCCGTTCGCGCCAATCCAGAACCAGTTGATCATTGGTCAGGCGCCATTCCAGCTCGACACGACCGGTCGGCGCTGACAGTGCGCCATATTTATGGGCGTTGGTCACCAGTTCGTGCAGCACCAGCGCCAGGTGCAGCGCCGGTTCGGGCCGCAGATCGACCTCCGGCCCGTTCCAATGGAATCGTTCGCCGTCGATCGCGCCGATCGTCACCTGCCCCTCGATCAGATCCCCCAGCCGCGCGGCCTGCCAGGTTTCGCCGCTCAGCAGCGAATGGGCACTGGCCAGCGCGTGGATACGACCGATGAAGGTCGGGGCAAAATCGGACGGGCCGGACGAATGGCGCAAGGTCTGGGTGGCGATCGCCTGGACCGACGCCAGCGTGTTCTTCACCCGATGGTTAAGCTCGCCGATCAGCAGCTTCTGCGTAGCCTCCGCTCGCTTGCGGTCGGTCACGTCGAGGATCTGCAGGCTGATGGAGAAGAGCCGGCCGGCGGCATCGCGCAGCGCCGAGCAATAGCATTCGCAATCGAGGGTCAGTCCCTCGGCTGTATGGAAGCGCAGCAGGCGATTGGTGCGCGGCACGGTGCCGGCGATCATCTCGTCCATCAGGCCGGCAAAGTCGCCGCGCTGGCTGTCGTCCAGCCATTTGAGTTCGGACGCGCCAAAGCCCGCCACCTCTGCCGCACGCCAGCCGAACAGCCGCTCCGCTCCCTTGGACCAGGCAACGACATGGCGCTGGGCGTCGATTTCCACGATCGCCAGCGGGCTGTTGTCACCATGGGCCTGGATGCGGGCCAGCGCCGCGGCATGGCTGTCACGTTCCCGCGCCAGTTCCTGCCGCTGCTGGAACAGCTCGACGAACAAGGCGACCTTGTGCCGCAGGATATGGGGGTCGACCGGCTTGAACAGATAGTCGATCGCACCGCTTTCATAGCCGCGAAACTGGCGCCGCTCGTCGGTCGCCACGGCGGTCAGGAAGATGATCGGCACACGCCGGGTCCGTTCCGTGCCGCGCATCAGTTCGGCCAGCTCGAACCCGTCCATGCCCGGCATCTGCACGTCGAGCAGCGCCAGCGCGACATCCTCCACCAGCAGCAGTTCAAGCGCCTGCATGCCCGACCGCGCCTTGATGAGGGTCACGCCCTCGTCCGCCAGCAGCGCTTCAAGCGCGGTCAGATTTTCCTCGACATCGTCGACCGCCAGGATCTTGGTGGGCTCAGGCTGCATGGTCGAGCGCCTTCAGATCCTGCAGGTTGCGGCGATAGATTTTCTCGCCCTCGTCGAAATCGGCAAAGCCATCGGAATAGCGCGAGAAGCGCAGCGTTTCCTTCGAACCCAGCCCGAGGAAGCCGCCGCGGACCAGCGATTCCCCGAACAGGCCGAGCGCGCGATCCTGCAATTCGCGATCGAAATAGATGAGCACATTACGGCTGGACACCAGCTGTACCTCCCCAAAGACCTGGTCGCTCGCCAGATTATGTTGTGCAAAGACCGCGCGGCGACGCAGCGTCTTGTCGAAGACGGCGGCGCCATAGGCGGCAGTATAATAGTCGGACAGCGAGGCCTTCCCGCCCGCAAGCCGATGATTTTCGCTGAATTGCGGCAGACGATCGATGGCGTAGATGCCCGCTTCCGCCTTTTCGAGCGCGGCCGGGCTGATGTCGGTGCAGTAGAAGATCGTACGATCCTCCAGCCCTTCCTCGCGGAACAGGATCGCGAGCGAGTAGAATTCCTCGCCATTGGCGCAGCCGGCGATCCACACCTTGAGCGAGGGATAGGTCTTGAGATGCGGCACGACCTGCTCGCGCAACGCCCGGAAATAGGCGGGATCGCGAAACATTTCGCTCACCTGGATGGTGAGGAAGCCCATCAGGTCGGCAAACACGGCGGGATCGCGCAGCAACAGATGCTGGAGTTGGGACAGGCTGTCGCAGCCATGCTGATGCTGGGCACGGGCCAGCCGGCGATGTAGCGATCCGCGCGAATAGCCGCGAAAGTCGTAATGATAATGGCGGAAGATCGCTTCGAGCAGCAGGTCGAGCTCCAGTTCGTCCCGCGGCCCGAAATGCTCCTCCATCAGCGAGGCATCCATACACGCACCAGGCTGAGCAACTTGTCGACGTCGAGCGGCTTGGCGAGATAGTCGTTGGCACCGGCGGCCAGGCATTCCTGCTGGTCCTGCGCCATCGCCTTGGCCGTGAGCGCGATGATCGGCAGGCCCACGCCCCAGCCCTGCTTGCGGATTTCGCGCATCGCCGTCAGCCCGTCCATTTCCGGCATCATCACGTCCATCAGCACGAGATCGACCTTGGGCGCCTCGGTGCGCGCAGCCTCTTCGAGCGCGACAAGCGCCTCGCGGCCATTGCGTGCGATACGGACATGAACCCCATGGGGTTCGAAAATGCTCGTGAGGGCATAAACGTTCCGTATATCATCCTCGACAACCAGAATATTTTTGCCTTCCAGCGCCTCATCACGGCTGAGCGAACGGGCGATCAGCTGCTGCTGAAGTTCGGGCAGTTCCGACACCACCTGATGCAGGAACAGCGTCACTTCATCGAGCAGCCGTTCGGGCGACTTCGCCCCCTTGACGATGATCGACTTGGAATAGCGGCGCAGGCGCAGCTCCTCCTCCGCGCCGAGGTCGCGGCCGGTATAGACGATGACCGGCGGGAAGCCGACGCTGTCATCCGCGCTCAGCCGTTCGAGCAGGTCGAAACCGGACGCATCGGGCAGGTTGAGATCGAGCACCATGCAGTCGAAGGTCTCGCGACCCAGCATTTCGAAACATTGGGCGGCCGAATGGGCCTCCAGCGTCTCGACCTCGCGGGAGGCGAGCAGCAGCTTGATGCTCTCGGCCTGCTGGGCGTCGTCCTCGACTACCAGAACCCGGCGCATGCGCTGGGCCATGCGCGCCTCCAGCCCTTCAAGCATGTCGATCAGCGCATCGCGCTTCACCGGCTTGAACAGATAGCCGATCGCGCCGCTGGCCAGCGCCGCCTGGCTGTCATCATCGACCGACACGACATGGACCGGGATATGGCGGGTGCGCATGTCGCGCTTGATCCGGTCTAGCACCGACAGGCCGGTATGGTCGGGCAGGTTCATGTCCAGGATCACGGCATGAGGCAGATATTGCCGAGCCATCAGCGCGCCTTCGTCGGCGGTGCCGGCGATCAGGCACTGGAAGCCCTGTTCATGCGCGATGTCGCACAGGATGCGGGCGAAGACCGGATCATCCTCCACGATCAGGATCAGGCGCGAATCCCCGGACAAGGTTTCACGATCATCCTGGGTATCGACCAGGCTGGCGATACGCTGGCGCGCGGGCGCCACCGGCTGGGGCCGCGGCGCTTCGGCCAGGCTGATCGAGGGCAGATGGCTGAGCGCGGGATCGAAGCGATCGGGCAGCAGCAGCGAGAAGGCACTGCCCTCGCCCGGCTGGCTTTCGACGCGCAGTTCGCCGCCCAGCAGCCGCGCGAGTTCGCGCGAGATGGAGAGGCCAAGGCCGGTGCCGCCATATTTGCGGCTGATCGTGCCATCGGCCTGGCGGAAGGGTTCGAAGATCAGCTTCTGCTGCGCTTCCGCAATGCCGACGCCGCTGTCCTGCACGGTGAAGGCCACCCGGCCATCCGCATGCCGGCCAACGGTCAGCGCGACCTCGCCCCGATCGGTGAATTTGATCGCATTGGACAGGAAATTCTTCAGCACCTGCTCGACGCGCTGCGGATCGGTTTCGATCTCGACCGGATCGGCGCCGGCGGCAAGGCGGAAGGACAAGCCCTTGGCCTGGGCCGAGGGCGCGAAGATCGCCTGCAGCTTGTCCAGCATCGGCGCGATCCGCACGGAACGCGGCTGCAACTCCAGCTTGCCCGCCTCGATCTTGGAAATGTCGAGAATGTCGTTGATCAGGGTCAGCAGGTCATTGCCAGACGTCTCGATCGTTTCGGCATGGCGGACCTGATCGGCGCTGAGATTGCCGGCACGATTTTCCGCCAGCAGGCGCGCCATGATGAGCAGCGAGTTGAGCGGCGTGCGCAGCTCATGGCTCATATTGGCGAGGAATTCGGACTTGTAGCGGCTGGCCTGGTCCAGCTCGGCGGCCTGCTGCTGGAGCGAAAGCTGGGCGCGGGCGAGATCGTCGCGCTGGGCCTGCATGTGGCGGGCCTGCTCTTCCAGCTGGACATTGGTCTGTTCCAGCTCGCTCTGCTGCGCCTCCAGACGGGTGGCGGAGTCCTGAAGCTGGCGGCTCTGGGTTTCCAGCTCGTCATTATTGGCGCGCAGTTCCTCGCCCTGGGCCTGCAATTCCTCGGCCTGACGCTGGGTTTCCTCAAGCGCGTCCTGCAACCGGGCGCGGAAACGGGCCGAACGCAGCGCGATGCCCATGCCGGCGCTCGCTTCCTCCAGCAGTTCGAGCACGCGGTCATCGACCGGATCGAAGGCGCCCAGTTCCAGCACCGCATTGACGATGCCGTCCGTCACGGTCGGCACGATCAGCAGATGGCGGGGACGATCGCGGCCAAAGGCCGAGCCGATCGTCAGATAATGATCGGGCACATCATGCAGCAGTTGCGCCCGCCCTTCGGCCGCGACCTGGCCGAGCAGCCCTTCCTTGGCGACGAAGCGCTGCGGCATATCGGCATCGGCCGGCACGCCGAGCGTCGCGACGCGGTTGAACTGGCCATCCTCGCCCTTGAACAGGGCACCGCCCTGGAAACCGAGATAGCGCGCGAGGAAGGCAAGGATCGCCTCCCCCAGCTGCTCGACGCTCTGGTCGCCGCGCATCGCGTCGGACAGGCCCAGATGCCCCGCCTGCAACCAGGCCTGGCGCGCGCGCGCCTTGCTGTTGCGGCGCACCAGCAGATAGACGGCGATGGTCAGCACCACGCCCAGAAGGCCAGTGACAAGGCCCGACATGATCGCGGTCTGCGAGGCCGAAGCCATGTCGGCGAGGCGGATTTCCCGCAGTCGCAGTTCCTCACGCGCCATAGTGTCGAGCTGGGCCCGGACGGCGTCCATTTCCTGTTTGCCGCGGCCGGTGGTGACGATCGTCAGCGCCTGGATGATGCTCTGGTTGCGCCGCGCCTCGATCGTTTCCCTGAGTTCGGCAAGCTTGGCATCGACATGACGCCGCAGGCGGGCGAGATTATTCTGCTGGGTCGGGTTGTCGCGGGTCAGCCTGGCCAGCGCATCGAGCCGGCCGGGCATGGTCGCCACCGCATTCTCATAGGGCTCCAGATAGCCGCGGTCGCTCGTCAGCAGATAGCCGCGCTGGCCGGTCTCGGCATCCTGCGCGGTCGAGAGCAGTTCGTCGAGCGCGATCAGCACATTATGGGTATGGCGGATCGCCCGGTCGCTCTCGCCCAGGCCCTGGATGTTCAGATAGGCGACGGCGCCGCTGACCAGGAAGAAGGCGATTCCGAGGAAGAGGCCCAGCGCCGCCCATGCATCCGTGCGCCCACTGATGGAGCCCAATTTCGCCTTACCCATTATCATCCTGTTGTCGTTGCCGTGACGGAGCTGCCGACTAAGAGGCATTTCCGCGCGAAAGCAAGCGTCACCCCGCATGATATGGATCATCGGCGTCCATAATCACCAATTATCCCTGTCTGTTCGGGTTCGTTCAGCGCGGACGCCCGATCAATCCAGCCCTTCGGTCATTGGCGGAACTGGCTCTTCATAGATTGAGACAATCTCGTCGCTTGCCCGCTTCTCCGGCCAGATTTCGTCCAGCGTGGCAGGATCGTAAATCCGGCCATTCTTCATAACGGCGCCGATCTTCTGCGCATTGGCAATGTCGGCCAGCGGATCGGCGTCCAGGATCAGCAGGTCGGCAAACTTGCCCGGCTCCAGGCTGCCGACATCGTCGCTATGGCCGATCACCTCGGCCGACCCGATCGTCGCAGCCTTCAGCGCCTCCATCGGCGTCGCGCCGCCAGCGGCAAAGGCCTGCAACTCCCACTGATAGCCCAGCCCCTGGATCTCGCCATGGCTGCCAAGGCCGACGAGGCCGCCGGCGCGCTGTATCTTCACCGCGTCGGCCGCGATCTGCTGCCAGCTCTGCGCCTCGGGCGGCATCCAGTGGCGGTTGCGCAGCTTGTCGCTGACGATGCCGGCCGGCACGAAATGGGTCCACTTCGCGTCGTCCTGTGGCCGCTTATTGATGATGAAGTCGAACAGCGCCGGGGTGGTGCCATAGGCGACCAGGATGGTCGGCGTGTAGCTGGTGCGGCTCTGCGCGAACAGGCGGACGATATCCTCGCGCAGCGGCGACACCGGGATGCTGTGCTCATTGCCGGAAAATCCGTCGATCGCGTGGGTCAGGTTCAGCACCATGTCGCTCGCGCCCTCGGTCGTGGGCATCATGCCCAGTTCCGCCGCTGCCTCGACCATAAACTGGCGCTGGGCGCGGTCGCCGATCATGTAGCTCTTGATGTTCCGGGTGCGATAATGGTCGCGATAGCGGGTGAGGACGTCGACCGCATCCTGCTTGCTGTGGATTTCCGCATTCACGAACACGCCCGGCCCGGTCGACCAGGCGCGCGGCCCCCGCATCATGCCGGCATCGATCATGTCCTGATAGGCGAAGATGTCGGTGGTGAAGGGCTGAGGGTCGAGCGCCGACGTGACACCGAAGGCGAGGTTGGCGGCAAAGTCCCAATGGCCGCGCTCCTGGATGCCGCGCCGTATCTCGAACCAGTGGGCATGGGTGTCGACGAAGCCGGGGACGATATATTTGCCGCCGACATCACGGATCGTCGCGCCCTGCGGCACGGCGACCGATCCGCTGGCGCTGACCGCGACGATGCGATTGTCGGTGATGACGATGTCGGCATTGCGGATCACATCCTGTCCGCCCGCCATCGGCATGACGGTCGCGCCGCGCAGCACGACGCTGCCGCGGGGCACATCGCGCGGCAGTTCGACCGGCAGGGCGAAGCTCTGCGCCGCCGTCTCGGCCGCGCCCGGCGCCACGTTCAATGCCTGATCGATCGGCAAGCGGCGGAAGGTCGACCCGACCGACCAGGTGACGGTCGCGCCCTTATCGGCCCAGTCGATGAAGTCGGCGCCGACCCGTGTCAGCTTGCGTCGCGCCACCGCCGGCGTGTCGAGATTGACGGTCGCCGGCTCGCCGCCATTGGCCGGCGGAATGTCGACCAGATAGGCCTGGCTGAACGATTTGATGAGCGCGCGGCCGCCGTCCGGGCTGATCCGCACATCCTCGACTGGTGCCGGGCCGGGGAAATATTGGCCCAGCCCATGGGCCAGCACGCGCAGCAGCGGCTGCGGATCGCCGCCCGCCAGCGGCACGGAGGACAGGCCGCCGGCGCCGTAGAAATAGAGGGTGTCACTTTCGCTGGCGAACTGCGGCTGGCGCGCGCCCATGGCATGGGTGATCAGCCGTGCTGTGCCACCGCCGGCGGGCATGTGTATGATGTCGGTCGGGCGCGCGGGATCGATCTCCGACGCGGTGCGCAGCCGGTCATATTGGTTCCCGCGCAGCGCCACCACGCCCTTGCCATCGGGGGTGAAGACGGGCTGGCTGTAAAAGGCCGGAAACTGCGTCAGCCGGCGCGGCGTGCCGCCCGTAGCCGGGATCGTCCAGACATGGCCGCCATCCTTGGCGGTCCAGCTGACATAGGCGATGCTCTTGCCATCGGGCGACCAGCTCGGCTGGAAGGCATCGGCCGCGACAATGCGTTTAGGTGTCATGTTCGCTGTCAGCTTCTGGACATACAGCCCGCCCAGAGCGGTGAAGGCGACGCTGCCGCCATCGGGCGACTGGCGCGGCGCCTGTACCACGCGGACGCGCACCGGCCCGGTCTCTTCCCTCTGCCGCACGCGGGTCAGCGGGCCGAGGCCCAGTTGCACCGGCGCACTGAAGGGGATGTCGCTGATCTTGCCTGATGCGATGTCGAGCCGCCTGATCCCGCCGCCGACGCTCATCAGCATCGCCCTGTCGCCCGGCATGAAGCTGAAGCGCGGCAGCAGGTCGGCATAATAGCCGCCATCCTGGCCGTCCCGGTCGATCGGGAAGGCGATCCACTTGTCCTCGCCGGTCTCCAGGTTGCGGAGCCTGAGGCCGTCCTTCTGGCCCTGCCGGCTGGCATAGGCGAGCAGCTTGCCATCATGCGACAGCGCCGGACGCATCGCGCCGCCGGCCGACTGGATGATCGTCTCGTCCTGTCCGCTCTTGAGGTCGCGGCGCGCGATCGACCAGTTGGGCAGGTCATTCTCGGTCCAGGTATGGCCGCGCTTGGTCGCATAATAGAGATAGCGGCCGTCGGGCGTCGCGACCGCGCCCATGGCGTTCATCTTCGCGTCCCAATTGTCGGGCGATCCCGCCTTGGTAATCTGGATGCCGCTGCCGCCGTCACGGTCATACATGAACAGCTCGAACGCCAGGATCGAATGGACCGTGCGCGAAACATAGACAGAGCGGCCATCGGGCGACCAAGCCGGCGAGGAATAGATGGCGAGCGACTGGTCCTGCGACAGCTGCTTGAGGCCGGTGCCATCGACATTGGCGATCCAGAGATTGGTGACGCCCGACCGGTCGGAGAGGAAGGCGAACTGCTTACCGTCGGGCGAGAAGACCGGGTTGCGCTCGAACGCCATGCCGGTCAGCAGCGGCCGCGCCGTGCCCCCGCCGGCGTCCAGCGCATAGATGTCGCCCAGCAGGTCGAACAGGATCGTCTTGCCATCGGGCGACATGTCCGGCTGCATCCAGGTCGCTTCATGCGCGTCATAGCGCAGCGTCCGCGTGGGCGTCAGGCTCAGCCCCTTGCTGTCCTGCGCCAGCGCGGGATGGGCACAAAGCAGGGACGCACCCAGCAGCAGGGAGGCAAGAGAACGCATTGCGGCCTTTCGGTCAGAAGCTAGGAAGGCAGATAGGGAACGGGGCCGCAGCCTTGCGGATGCGGCCCCGTTCTTCAAGGCGGTTAGAGGCTCCAGTCGGCGCGCAGGCCGATGGTGCGCGGCCGGATGATCGAGCCCTGCGGCGTCGCCGCATCGTTCGCGAACGGCGCGTTCAGCACGCCATATTTGTCGAACAGATTGTTGGCGAA
Organism: Sphingobium sp. WTD-1; assembly: GCF_030128825.1. Taxonomy (NCBI): domain Bacteria; kingdom Pseudomonadati; phylum Pseudomonadota; class Alphaproteobacteria; order Sphingomonadales; family Sphingobiaceae; genus Sphingobium; species Sphingobium sp. WTD-1. The sequence goes on from NZ_CP119127.1 coordinate 3,674,308, forward strand.
GGCCATCAGCCGGACCTTCTCGCCCAGGCTGACCGAGGCGCGCAGGTCGAACACGTTGAAGTCGCCACGGCGCGAGACATCGTCGAAGCTGGTCGGCGCCGACGAGAGGTAGCGATGGGCGATGTCGAAGCTGGGCGCGCCTGCCACATCGGCGAAGCTGAGCGTCAGATTATTGGCGATCGACCATTTGGACGAACCCGGCAGAGTCGTGCCCTTGGCATAACCGCCCAGCCCCGCAACGTCGAACGGATAGGGGAGGAATTCGGTCAGCTCCGCATCCTGCCAGGTGACGTTGGTGGTGAAGTGGACGATCTTGTTGACATTCACCGTGCCGGAAAATTCCACGCCGTTGACGCGCGCGCCGCCGGCATTGACGACATAGGAATAATAGGACGGCGCCGGACCGAACAGGCGCGCCTGGATATTGTTCCAGTCGAGGTGGAAGCCGGTCAGGTCGATGGCGAAGCGGCCATCGGGCGTCTGCGCCTTCACGCCGATTTCGTAATTCTTGACCTTGTCGCTCTCATAGGCTTCCGGAATGCTGGCCAGCAGGCCGGCATTGGGGTTGATGCCGCCGACGCGATAGCCCTGCGAATAGGTGGCATAGACCATGACATCCTTCGACGGGCGCCAGGCGATCGTCGCCTTGGGCAGGAAGCCGTCTTCCTTCTGGTTGACGCTGCCGCTGCTGTCGGTCGGCGTGTAGCCGCCTTCATAGCCGCCCAGCGCGCCGGCCTGGTTCAGCACGTCGGCCTTGGCGGTGGTGTCATAATAGCGACCGCCCAGCGTGATCTCGATCTGCTCCACCGGCTTGTAGGACAGTTCGCCGAACACGCCGAAATCCTCGTTCGTGCTCTTGGTGAAATAGCCATAGAGGCGGTCGCCCGGCGTCAGCTGCGCACCGGAATAGCCGCCGAACAGGTCGGGATTGGCGTCGATATAGCCGGCAGCACCGGCCTGGAAGATCTGGTCATAGCTGTTCTTCTTGGCCTGCAGATAGCTCACGCCGACCAGCCATTTGAACGGACCGTCGCCGGCCGAGGCGAGACGCGCTTCCACCGTCTTGATGAGCGCATCGGCCTCGCCCAGCGAATAGGCGGCGCCGTCGCCGGTGGTGACACCGGTCACATAGGCATAGGGGTAGGAGAAGATGGTGGTGTTGGTCTTCTTGGTGATCGACCCCAGCACCGTCAGATTGGCGATGTCGCTGACTTCCTGGTCCAGCCGCAGGCTGTTCATCCAGAATTTCGTCTTCTGGGTTTCGGCGCGCGGCAGGTCGCGGACATAGGGGTTGCCCAGGTCGAGATAGGTCTGGTCGTCCAGCTTGCTGTCCTGCCAGCTCGACAGATAGGTGACCTTGGTGCTCTCGCCCAGATTGGCGACGATCGATCCGCGCAGGCCGCGAGTGCGATAATCGTTGGAGCCGTTCACGCCGATGCCGGGATTGTCGAGATAGCCCGCGTCCGACCGCTGCAGCGCGACCAGGCGCAGCGCCAGCTGATCGGCGACCAGCGGGATGTTGATCATTGCCTTGGCGGCATAGTTGAGTTCGCCCGAGGCATTCTTGGTGGTGCCGACCAGGCCCGATGCGGCGGCGTCGACCTTGGACGGATCGGCGACATTGGCAACATAGTTGACGAGGCCGCCCAGGGTCGACGAACCGAACAGCGTGCCCTGCGGCCCGCGCAGCACTTCGACGCGCTGCAGGTCGAACGTGTCGACGTCGGGGATGCCGATCGGGAAGCCCGGCTCCACCACCGGCACTTCGTTGAGATAATAGCCGACCGTGGTCTGGCCCTGCTCATGATAGGTGGTGGCGGCGACGCCGCGGATCACGACCTCGGAAATGCCGGGCTGATAATCGTTGAACACGACGCCGGGCAGGCGGACGATATAGTCCGACAGGCTGTTGGCGTTCATCTTCTTGAGCTGCTCGCCGGTGACGGCGCTGATCGGCAGCGCGACCTGGCGGATATCCTCGTCGCGCTTGCCGGCGGTGACGATGATCGTCTCGCTGTCGCTGGCGGCCGGGGCCTGGGCAAGGGCGGTGCCGGACAAGATGGTCGCGGCCGCGATGGCGGTGAAACTCACAGTCTTGAGATGCGTCAGTCTGTTCATTGTCATTCCCCTTATGATGTGAGAACCGGCCTTGTTCCGGCCGGCTTTCTCCCTTGCTCGGTTGTTAGATGTCGCTCCCTTCGCCAAAGCGCTGGCGACCGCCGACGATCGTGCGCAGCACCTTGGTCGCGCCGATCCTAGCCGGATCAATCGCGAACAGATCGGCGTCCAGCACCGCGAAATCGGCCAGCATGCCGGGCTTCAGCAGGCCCATCCTGTCGTCGCTGAAACCGGCAAAGGCGTTGGTCGCGGTGTAGGCATGCAGCGCCTGGAGCAGGCTGATCTTCTGCTGCGGCAGCCAGCCGCCGGGGTTGGCGCCGTCGATCGTCTGGCGCAGCACGGCGGCGGCGACCCCGGTCAGCGGATCGAGCGGCGCCACCGGCCAGTCCGATCCGAAGGCGACCTTCGCCCCGGCGTCGAGCAGCGACTTGAACGCATAGGTGCCCTTCAGCCGCTCGGCGCCGACGCGCTGGATCGCCCAGCGTCCGTCGTCGATCGCATGATAGGGCTGGACCGATGCGATGACCTGCTGCCGGGCGAAGCGCGGGATCGCGGCCTGGGTCAGATGCTGGGCATGTTCGATGCGGAAGCGGCGATCGCGCTTGCCATTCTTCGCGGCAGCGGCGGCGAAGATGTCCAGCGCCTCGTCATTCGCCTTGTCGCCAATGCCGTGGATGGTGATCTGCAGGCCCGCCGCGTCGGCATCATTGGTCCATTGCTGGACATCGGCGCGCTTGTGGATCGGGAAGCCTACATTGTCGGGCGCGTCGTCATAGGGGCGATAGAACATCGCCGTGCGCGACCCCAGCGACCCGTCATATTGCAGCTTGAGCCCACCCCAGCGCACCCAGTCGTCGCCGCGTCCCTCGGCCTCGATCAGCGCCTTGAGCCTTGCCCAGTCCTGCAACGGCACGAAGGAATAGAAGCGCATGTCGGTCTCGCCCTTGGCACGCAGGCGGCGCAGCGTGTCATGGGTGATCCAGTCCAGTTCGGTGGTGTGGACCTGGACCACGCCCTTGGACAGGCCATGGGCGATGCCCTGGCGCGCGGCATCCTCCTTGTCGGCGTCAGTCGGCGCGGGGATGGCGCGCTTGACCAGGTCCATCGCCGCATCCTTCAGGATGCCGGTCGGGTTGCCATCCTTGTCGCGCACGATCATGCCGCCGGGCACGTCGGGGGTGTTGCGGTCGATCCCGGCGAGCTTCAGCGCCAGCGAATTGAGCGCCAGCATGTGCAGGTCAAGCCGCTGCACCGCGACCGGGGTATTGGGCGTCACCGGGTCCATCCAGCTGCGGTCGGGCAGTTCGCCGCCCCATAGTTCGGCGTCCCAGCTGCCGCCCTGCAGCCATTGGCCGGGCTTCAGGCTCTTGGCCGCCTCGCCGACGATGCGGGCAAATTCCTGCGGGCTCTTCGCCTCGCGCAGATTGGGCTGGCTCAGCAGATAGGAGCCGGTGAGGAAATGGGTGTGCGCGTCGGTGAAGCCGGGCATGACGAAGGCGCCGCCCAGATCGATGACCCGCGTGCTCTTGCCCGACTGCGCCTTGACCGCCGCCGCGCCGATCGCAGCGATGCGTCCGCTGGCGATGCCGATCGCCGATCGCGCCGCCGGCATGCCCTCGCCGGTCCAGACCGTCGCATTGACATAGGCGGTGTCCAGCACCTGTCCCTTCGCCCACAGGCTGCTGCTCAATGCCAGTCCGGCCAGGCCGGTCGCACCCCCGGCCAGCATTTCGCGTCGGCTGAACATCATTGCTCTGCTCCCTTGTGGCTGGTTTCGTCCAGCCGGTCCTCATTGTAGATCTGCATCCAGTCGCGCAGCCCGCCGGGGGCCAGGCTGCCGACAATCTCGTTGATGCCCTGGCGGCTTTCGTCGCGACCCAGCTTGAATCGGCCGTCGATCGCGCGGACATGGGCGCGAAAGCCGATGATATGCTTCATCATCGGTTCCAGCCGCGCACCGGCATCGTCGATATGCCAGGGGGGCACGCGGCCCGCTTCCATCCGGTCGGTCAGCGTCTCGATCGACTCGCGCGTCGCCTCCGGCAGAAGCTCGACATCGACGGTCAGCACCGCCATCGCATAGTTCCAGGTCGGCACCCAGGTCGGGTTCGACTGCATCTCGGGCGAGATATAACCTTGCGGCCCGTTCACCAGCACGGTGGCGCGGGGGACCGTGCGCAGTTGCGCGACCTGGGGGTTGGACAGGGCGAAATGGCCCAGCAGTGACACCAGCGCACCGTCCGCGTCGCATTCGGCCAGCAGCGGCAGCGGCGTCGCGCCGAAGCCGGCCTCGCTATGGGAGACGATCCAGCAGAGCGGATGGTCGCCGATCAGGGTGACGATGTCGTCCGGGGAGCGGGGCGCATATTTCATATGCATGACACTGCGCCGGCATTGGACCCGTCCGAAACATCCAATTCAGGAAAGTGAAGGGGTCCAAGTAAGGATCAGGGTTCGGCGCAGCGGCGCAGCGCCTGCAACACTTCTTTCGCCTCCTCCTCGGTCAGGCTGGCAAAGCCGATGCGCAGCCCCCGTTCGGTCCCTTCCTCGGCCGCATAGCTCTGCGAGGAGGCAAAGCTGAGGCCGATCTCGGGTGCTCGCTGCTCCAGCCGGTCGAGCGCCGCCATGTCCTTGAACTGCAACCAGAAGGCGAGGCCGCCATCGGGCAGGCGATAGTCGATCAACCTGTGCATTTCGCTGTCAAGATTGCGCGCGAAGGCATCGCGCCGCCGGGCATAGATCTGCGCGGTCTTGCGCACATGGCGGCGCACCTCGCCGCTCTCCAGCAGCTCGGCGGCGGCCTCCTCCGTCACGGTATTGCCCATGCCGTCGATCAACGAGATCTGATAGGCCAGCGCGTCGACGACCTTGGGCGCGGCAGCGATATAGCCGATGCGCAGTGCCGGCACGAGCAGCTTGGACATCGACCCGGCATAGATCACCCGCGCCGGGGCGTAGCTCGCCATCGGCAGCAGCGGCTGCGCGCCGAAGTGGAACTCATGGTCATAATCATCCTCGATGATCGCGAAGGCGAATTGCCGCGCCAGTTCCAGCAGGCGCAGCCGCCGCTCGGGCCGCATCGACACGGTGGTCGGGAACTGGTGGTGCGGCGTCACGAAGATGGCGCGGACGCGATGCTTGCGGCAGGCGCGCTCGACATCGGCGACATCGACCCCGTCCTCGTCCAGCCCGACCGTGACGATCTTGGCGCCGCAGGCGCGGAAGGCGGCGACCGCCGGCTCATAGGTCAGCCGTTCGACCAGCACCGCGTCGCCCGGCCGGATCAGGATGCGCGCGGTCAGGAACACGCCCATCTGGCTGCCACGGGTGATGCATATATTTTCCGCGCCAACCATCAGCCCGCGCTGGCGCCGCAACATGCTGGCGATCTCCTGCCGCAGCCGTGGCGACCCGCGCGGATCGCGATAATGGAGCGCATTGGCGCGCGACGCCCCCTCCGCCGCCTTGCGATAGGCGCGGGCGAGGAGGTCGGCGGGGAACAGGCGCCCGTCGGCGACGCCCTCGTCCAGCTTGCGCCATTTGCCCGCCGGGATGGCGAGCAACCGATCGGGCGCTGGCAAAAACGGATATTCGGTTTCGGCGGACACGCCGGTTGACTTTGCCGACAGGTGGGGGGCGTTCGTCGCGTCCCCCTCGGGCAAGGAGGTGGAAACGCGCGTTCCCCGCGTGCCGACGCTGGCCAGCCAGCCCTGGGCAATCAGTTCCTCATAGGCGGTGACGATCGTCTTGCGATTGACCTTCAGGGTCTCGGCCAGATCGCGGCTGCTCGGAAGATATTCCCCCGGCAACAAACGACCACGTTCAATCTCATGAATAAGACCATGAGCGATCTGGAGATAGCGCGGACCGTCAAGGTCTATGTTCACGCGTTTTTTGAGCAGCAGGTTCCAGGGACGAAGCATCCGTCCAACATGACGATCGACATCGATGAAATCCAGCGCGGCTTCTGCAATGCGCTATTGGCGCCGACAGGCTACGCACCCGCGATCGGCAGGTGGACAAGCATGACCATACCACGCGCTGACGGCATTGCCCTTATCCGCCCATGATGGGCACGGACGATGGCTCGAACCATGCTGAGGCCAAGACCATGACCGCCTTTGGAGCGGCTGGGGTCAAGCCGGACCAGCCGTTCGAATATCTTCTCCAGATCCTTGGCCGGTACGCCGGGACCAGTATCGGCCAGAATGAGAACCGCCTGCCCATCCTCCTGTCGCAGCGACAATGCCGCACTTGCCCCTTCGCCGGCATGGGCCAGGATGTTTTCGAGCAGATTGGCAACTGCGCGCTTGAGCAATTGGGCTTCGCCCCGAACCGTCAACGGTTGCAACTCGGCGGTCAAACTACGACCATCATCATCAAAAGCGGGCCGGTAGGCGTCCACGACGTCGGCGACCACATCGGCCAGCTGCAATCGGACGAAGCGCTTGCGAGCGGCAAAGCCACGCACCTCGGAAACCCCCAACAGGCCGGCAAACAGATCGAGCAGCGCGTCGATATCGGCGATCGCCTGTTCCGCAGATCGGCCAGCTGCCGGATCACTCGTGTCCTGTATCAGCCGCTCCATATCCTGGCGGATGCGGCCGAGCGGCGTGCGCATGTCGTGCGCCAGATCGCTCGACACCTGCCGCAGCGAGCCCATCAGTTCCTCGATCCGGCCGAGCATCTGGTTGAGGATGGTCGATATCCGGTCGAACTCGCTGCCCGATCCATCGACCGGCACCCGGCGAGCATAGTCGCCTTCGATGATACCCTGCGCCGTGCCGCTGATCAGCACCAGCCGACGGCGGACCAGCCGGCCAAAGGCGATGGTGCTGATGGTCCCGGTCAGCAGGATCACGCCTAGGCCGATCATCACCACGAACAGGATGCGATCATCGGACCGGTGCAGCGCCGAGCGATCGGCCGCGATGACGAGTTGGCCGCCATCGGGCAGACGCCGGCTGAGCGCCTGCGCCTCTCCGGTCGAACCATCGGGATGGCGGATGGGCAGGAACTCGCTCCAGCCATCGGCCGGCATTTTGGGGATCAGATGGCCGGCGATCCGGCGTCCTTCGGCATCGGCCAGCGCATAGAGCATCATCCGTCCATCGCTGTCGGCTTCGGCAAGATAGCCGGTGCCGGCCGTTGTTGCGCCATCGCGAGCGCGCACCACCTGCGCAAGCTGCGCCGCGCCGTTCGACGCATGGAAATCCAGCAGGGCATCCATTTCCCGCTCGATCCGATGGTCCATCTGCGCCTCAATCTCATGGTGCGAGATCAGGATGGCGGCAGCGCCCTGGATCAGGATGACCAGGCCCGATACCGTCGCCGACAGGATCGACAGCCCCCTTATCGTACGCGGGAGAAGGGTCATTGGGCGCTGCTAAGCACCATATAGCCCGCCCCCCGGACCGTGCGGATCGCATCCTCGCGCGCCCCCTCGTTCAGCTTGGCGCGCAACCGGCTCATATGGGTCTCGACGATATTGGTCTTGGGATCGAAGCCGAAATTCCACACCCGGTCGAGCAACATGGTCCGCGTCACTGGCCGGTCCGGATTGCGCAGCAGGAATTCGAGCAGGCTGAATTCGCGCGGTTGCAGGTCGATCGGACGGTCGCCGCGCCGCACCGTGCGCTTGAGCAGGTCCATCTCGATGTCGGCGACGCACAGAAGCGCCTGGAAATCACCCCGATCCCCCGGCGGTGGACGGCGCGCCAGTGCACCCAGCCGGGCGGTAAGTTCGGCAAAGGCAAAAGGCTTGATCAGATAATCGTCCGCCCCCCCTTCCAATCCGGCCACCCGGTCCTCGATCCCGGCCATGGCCGACAGGATGATCGCCGGCGCCTGGCACCCCGCTTCCCGCGCCAGCCGCAACATGGTGAGGCCATCAAGCCCCGGCACCATGCGATCGAGGATCAGGATGTCAAAGGCTTCACCCAGGGTTCGCGCCAAGGCGGCCTTGCCATCGCTTTCCGCGACAACGCGATGCCCCAGTTCCTTCAGCCCCCGGCCCAGATAGTCCCGTGTGTCCCGATCATCTTCCAGCAGCAATATTCGCATCGCGTCCAACTAGTCTTGCCCTCCCTCCATGGCGCACCGCTCCCCCGGATGATCATTGGGGTTTCTATACCATTCCCCAATGTTGCCCGATTTGATGGACCTGCGAACGCCTATCAGTAAACAGGCCTCGTCTGCGAGTCATTATTATTAGCGCTCGCATTAGCTCATCATGAAGGACGGATGCCATGAAGTGCAGGAGGCAAGGGTCATGAAATTCACGCGCTTGCTGGCGCGTCGCACGGCGCCGGAACGGCAGGTCATCGCCGCGCTGCGCGGCCGATTGCCGGCCCGGCTCTTGGCCCTGCCGGATGCAGCTTCGGATTTCATCGCCCTGGTTGACGTCGCTGCCCGACAGGGGCTGCACTGTTTCGCCCTGCAATCGCCGTTCATCAGCGATGGTGAGATCGAATTGCTCGCTTTGTTGGGCAGTGCGCAACGCCGCGCGCTTGTCGGCATGAGGGATGACAGAAAGGACGCGCCGGAGCGGCTGCTCCGCTGCGCCCTGCTGCTCCGCGATGCCGGGATATGGCTGCCCGTGGTGCAAGCCGGCACCGACAAGGCATCGTCCGCCCTCTCCATGCCGCGCCCAGAACAGCCCGGGCTGGCGCGCGCCCGAGCGCTGTCCCTTGCCCGCTCACGGCAGGTGGCCAGCACCGGCGACTTCATCGGCATCGGCATCTCGCGCCAATATGTCAGCCGTCTCTGCAAGGAAGGGCATCTCCAGCGCGTCCGCCACGGCTGGTATCGGGCGGCGCCCATCGCCGCCGAAGCGCGCATCCATCACCATTCCTGACCCATGGGACCGGCACGAGCCGGCCCGTTCACAACAGCAGAAAAAGGGGATTATTCGTGAACCTGAATGACACGCGCGACCGCGCGTCCACCAGCTTTCTGGCGCTGAGCTGCGTCGGCCTGTTTGCCACGGCCGCGCCGGCCATCGCCCAGTCGAACGACCAGCAAAATGGCACCGACGGGCCGAAGCTGGGCGGTGTCGTCGTCACCGACACCGCGATCGACGAGGAAGGTTATAAGATCGACGTCGCCAGTTCGCCGAAATTCACCGCGCCGCTGGTGAATACACCGCGTTCGGTGACGGTCATCCCATCGCAGCTCATTCGCGACACCGCATCGGCCTCCCTGACCGAAGCGCTGCGGACGGTTCCGGGCATCACCCTGGGCGCAGGCGAAGGCGGCAATCCGCTGGGCGACCGCCCCTTCATCCGTGGCTTCGACAGCCAGGCCAGCACCTATCTGGATGGCGTGCGCGACATCGGCGCGCAGAGCCGCGAAGTGTTCGCGGTCGAACAGATCGAGGTGGTCAAGGGTTCGGACAGCTCGATGGGCGGCCGCGGCAGCGCCGGCGGCTCGATCAACCTGGTGTCGAAAGCGCCCAAGGCCGACCGTTTCATCGCCGCCAGCGGCAGCCTGGGCAATGCCGACTACAAGCGCGCGACGATCGACATCAATCAGCCGATCAACGACTTTGTCGGCGTGCGCCTGAATGCGATGTGGCATGACCAGGACGTTGCCGGTCGCGACGGGATCTGGTCGAAGCGCTGGGGCGTTGCGCCCTCGCTCAAGCTGGGCCTCGACGGCCCGACCAGCCTGACCATCGGCTATTATCATCTTCACACCGAAGAACTGCCGGATTCGGGCATCCCCTATCTCTACACCATCGGCAATGCCCCGGCGGGCGTGACCGAAACCGGTCCGGCGCAGGATTTCACCACGATCGGCGGCAAGGAAATCAGCGTTCCTCGCGGCGCTTATTATGGTCTGAAGGATCGCGACTTTCGCGACACCAATGTCGACAATTTCACCATCCGCGCCGAACATGATTTCGGTGGCGTGACGCTGCGCAACACCACCCGCTACGGCCGCAGCACCCAAGGCTATGTCTGGACCCAGCCCGATGACCAGCAGGGCAATGTCTACGGCACCAACGCCGCCAATGCGGCGACCGCCGGCGGCCTCGTCTGGCGTCGCACCAACACCCGCTATTCCAAGACCGACGGCCTGCTGAACCAGACTGACCTGTCCGGCGAGTTCAGCGTCGGCGGGATCAAGAACAGCTTCTCGGCCTCGCTGGAGTTCAGCCAGGAAAAGGCCGCGAACGGCACCTATGTGTCCAACGCCGCGACCGGCGCCGCGATCGCCAGCGGTTCGAGCGTCAGCCCGCGCTGCTCGACCGCAATGCTTGCCCGCTATAATTGCACGACCGTCGACAATCCCAATCCCAGCGATCCCTGGATCAGCTATGCCAGCGACAGCTCGACCGTGACGGCCGATATCGTGCGCAGCGCGCCCAAGACCTGGACCCTGTCGAAGACCACGACGCAGGCCGCGTCCTTCTTTGACACGATCACCATCACCGATCAGCTGCTGATCAACCTGGGTGGCCGTTTCGACCGCTACAAGACCAGCGTCAGCCCAGGTCTGGCCGCAACCTCGACCGCCAACCGCTCCTTCTATGAGCGTGAGGATGATCTGTGGAACTATCAGGCCGGCATCATCTTCAAGCCGACCGAGAATAGCAGCCTCTATGCCTCGGCCTCCAGTTCCGCGACGCCGCCCGGCGCCTTCCTCGCCAATGGCAGCGAGGGCAATGCGCTCAACACCACCTCGCAGGCGCTGACCGACGCGCTGAAGGTCGAAAAGACCAAGTCCTACGAGATCGGCGCCAAGGCCAATCTGTTCGGCGATGCGTTGTCGCTGACCCTGGCGGCCTTCCGCACCGAAACCAAGAATGCCCGCGCCACCAACGATGCCGGCACGGTCGCCTATATCGGCGAGCGCAGGATCGAAGGCATCGAACTCGGCTTCAACGGCAATATCACGCCGGAATGGAATGTGTTCGGCGGCTATACCTATATGGATTCGGAAATCGTCGATGGTGGTTCGACCGTCACGACCGTCAACGGCGTGTCGATCGCCGCACCGAGCGTGAACACGGGCAAGCAATTCCCCAACACGCCCAAGCACAGCCTGACCGCCTTCACCAACTACAAGATCACCCCGGCCTTCACCATCGGCGGCGGCGCGATCTACATGGCGAAGGTCTATGGCGGCTATTCCGACACCCGTACCATCAGCAACGGCGCGGTCGTCATCACCAAGGAACTGGCCCGCATGGTGCCCAGCTACTGGCGCTTCGACGGCAACGCATCCTATGCGTTCAGCGATGCGGTGAGCCTGCAGGTCAACGTAAACAACGTCTTCAACAAGCGTTATTATGACAAGGCCTATGCCGCCCATTATGCCAATCAGGCCGCCGGCCGCACGGCAATCGCGACGCTCAACGTCAAATATTGATCCGCTGGCCCACCCGGCTGATTGATGATGGCCCGCCTCGCAAGGGGCGGGCCATTGCATGGAACAGATGATGCAGACCCAGCCCAGACTGATGACCATGACCGACGACGAGCGCGTCGCCGCGCTTGCCGGCCCACCCGAGAGTGTCGCCCCCCTGCTGCTGGAAGCGGCGGAGGCTGGCCATGGCGAGGCGCAGTTGCTGGCCGGCCAACTATGCCTCGACGGCAAGGGTGTTGCGCGCGATCCGGTCGCGGCGTTGCGCTGGTTCGGCCTGGCGGCGCAAGGTGGCAATGTCTTGGCCATGAACATGGTCGGACGCTGCTGCGAACATGGCTGGGGCACCGGCGTGGACAAGGCTCTGGCCGCCCGATGGTATGGCGCGGCCGCCGGTCAGGGCCTTGACTGGGGACTCTACAATCTCGCGACGCTCCATGCTCTGGGCGAAGGCGTACCGCAGGATCGGACGCGGGCGCTCGCCCTGTTCCGGCAGGCCGCCGGCACGGGGCACGCCAAGTCGATCAACATGATCGGCAGCTTCTACGAGGATGGCTGGGTCGTCGATCGCGACATGGAACAGGCCGCCGATCATTATCGCCGCGCCGCCGAAGGCGGTGACTTTCGCGGCCAGTTCAACCATGCGCGGATGCTGGCGGCACAGGGCGACTTGGACGGCGCCCATCTCTGGCTGACCCGTATGCAGGAAACGGCGACGCCTGCCTTCCTGGCCAAGGCGGAAAACTGGGTCCGCGATAATCTGTAAAGCACGCGCCGAACCGCCAGCCATATATGGACGGCTTGTTCTATAGCCGCAGAGAGAAGCTTTCCATCAGCAGCGGCCAGCCAGATAGCCAGTTCACTATTGGCGAATGCCCATGCATCGGGACTTGCCCGTCCTGCTCCCTGCTGCTGATCCTGGCCTGTAACGACATGGCCAAGCCCCCTGCCCTGCCATTAAAAGATATGTGAAAACCGATATCCAGTCTCAATAGCATTGACAATGCAAATAGGTCGCAATAGCAGCCCCTGCAACAATCGAAAGGGGTTCTGAAACAATGGCGAAATATGGAAACACTCCCTCCTTCCTCGCACTGAGCTGTGTCGGCGCCATGGCCTTCGCATCCGGCGCGCAGGCGCAGGATAGCGGCCAGGGCCAGGCGCTCGGCGGCGTCACGGTCACCGACACCGCCATCAACGATGATGCCGTAAAGGTAGAGAAGGCCGAATCGCCCAAATATGTTCGCCGCCTGCTGGATACGCCGCAGACCATCACGGTGATCGGCAACCAGACCATCCAGAAACAGAACCTCCTCACCCTGCGCGACGTGCTGTCGACCGTTCCGGGCATCACCTTCGGCGCCGGTGAAGGCGGCGGCGGCTATGGCGACAGCATCAACCTGCGCGGCCAGAGCGCCAACACCGACATCAGCATCGACGGCGTGCGCGACAGCGCCCAATATAGCCGCACCGATCCCTTCAACCTGGAGCAGATTGAGGTCACCAACGGTGCCAACTCCGTCTATGGCGGCTCGGGCGCGATCGGTGGCAATATCAACCTGGTGACCAAGCGCCCCAAGGCCGACAGCGAAACGCTGGTGCAGGGCGGCATCGGCACGTCGGACTATTATCGCGCAACCATCGACAGCAATGTCCGCGTCAACGACCAGATCGCCGTGCGCCTCAACGCCATGTATCATGAAAATGACGTCGCCCGGCGCGACTTCGACAGCTACAAGCGCTGGGGCGTGGCGCCCTCGGTCAAGCTGGGCGTGGACGGGCCGACCTCGCTGACCCTGCTCTACACCCATCAGGAAGACGAGAATACGCCGCTCTACGGCGTGCCCTATTACAAGAATGCGATCTATGACGGGCCGCTGCCCGGCGTCCCCTATAGCGGCTATTATGGCTACAAGAATCTCGACAAGCAGGACCAGACGATCGATCAGGCGACGGCGATCTTCGACCATCGTTTCAGCGACCTGCTGTCGGTCCGCAACCTGTCGCGCTGGCAGCGCGTCGAGCAGAATCTGGTCGTCAATCCGCCGCAGGGCAGCTATTGCCTGGCCAACGGCACGCTGCCGACCGGCGCGGCCTGCGCCGCCGGCCAGGTGCCGGGCATGTATTATCCCAGCGGCCCGCGTGGCGGCTTCCGGGACTCGGTAAACCAGACGCTCTACAATCAGCTCGATCTGACCTTCAACATTCCGGGCGGCCATACGCTGGTCATCGGCACCTCGATGCTGCAGGAAGATTACACGCTGGACAATGGTAACGTCCTGCGCAACGCGGACGGCGCCACGCCCAACCCCACGCTCGATCCGATCAGCATCAGCAACCCGAACGGCATCTATACCGGCCCGGTCAACAAGATCCGATCCGGGCACCAGATGGGCGACCTGTTCAACATCGCGACCTATGCCTTTGCCGCGGCCAAGATCGTCGATGGGCTCGAACTGAATGGCGGCGTCCGCTGGGAGCATAACCGCGCCCGCTTCCGCTCCGACACGATCGCCACGCCGGCCGCCGGCGGCGCCTACACCACCGGTGCGCAGCAGAATGCGACCGACGATCTATTCTCCTACCGCGTCGGCCTCGTCTACAAGCCGGCCGATAACGCCAGCCTCTACATCGCCTATGCCAACAGCAAGACGCCGACCGCGACCAGCGTGCGATCGGGCTGCGGCCTGGTGATCGTCGGCTCGGGCGGCAGCAACAATGCCTGCGAAGCCAAGCCCGAACAGGCGGTCAATTACGAAGTGGGTGGCAAGATCGACCTGTTCGACGGTGGCCTGCAGCTGACCGCCGCGCTGTTCCGCAACGAACGCACCAATTATCGCGTCGCCAGCAATGATCCGCTGATCGGCACGCTGCCGGTCAATGACGGCCGCAACCGCGTCAACGGCGTCACCCTGGGCGCGTCGGGCAACATCACCGACGCCTGGACCGTCTTCGCCAACTATACCTATCTCGATACGAAGGTGATCCAGAGCATCTCCGACTATCAGAAGGACCAGGGCGTCGTGGACGTGCAGGCCGGCAATCCGCTGACCAACACGCCCAAGCATTCGGGCAGCCTGTTCACCACCTACACCCTGCCCTTCGGGCTGCAGCTGGGCTATGGCCTGACCTATCAGGGCAGCTGGTATCTCAGCAATTCGAGCGCCGCGACCATGTACAAGGCGGACGATTATCTCGTTCACCGCGCGATGCTGTCCTACACCTTCGACGAGAAGCTGACGGCGCAGCTGAACGTCCAGAACTTCACTAACGAAAAATATTATACCAGCATCCGCAACAATGGCTGGGCCAATCCGGGCGAAGGCCGCTCCTGGGTGCTGACCCTGGGCTACAAGCTCTAACCCCCTCCTCTACCCGCCGGGCCGGCCATGCCCTCCTCGACATGGCCCGGTCTGGCGAACGGAACGCCCGCAGCCCGCTGCGGGCGTTCTTTTTTTGACCTTCGGGCATGGCGATGGCAGCACCGCCTGCTAAGGGAAGCGCCATGACCGCCACCGCCGATCTTGCCATCCGCCTGCGCCGCGCCAGTTTCAACCGGGCGCTCGCCGATGCCGACCTTGCCACCATCGGGCCAATCCTGGCACAGAATGTCGTGATGGTGACCGGCACCGACAGCGGCGTCATCGCCGGGCGCAAGGCGCAGCTGATGGCCTGGAAGCGCGAATTTGCCGCGCCCGACCGCAGCATATACACCCGCACGCCCGACACGATCCTCGTTTCGCCCGTCGAACCGATCGCCTTCGAACATGGCCAGTGGCAGGGCGTCGCCGCCTCGTCCGGCATCCTCATCGCCTCGGGCGCCTACACCGCCAAATGGCGGCAGCTTGGCGGCGAGTGGCTGATCGAGGCGGAACTTTACCTGACCCTGACCTGAAAAGTCCGCACCTCCCCCCTCAAGACGAGCGACCTCGATCTTCGCAGGATAGTTAATAAAATATTGCTGCTCCGGCCCGACAGGACTATGGCGCGCCCACCCTGTCCTCGACGCCCCGGCGCCGGAGTCGGGGCCGACAATCCAGGGAGCGGAAGGGAGGACTTCGCCACGCGTCACGCAATCCATTGTGACGACATGCGAAGACTTGGCGTTATCTATGATGAAAAAGACCGGTTTCATGGTTTCGGCGTCGCTGACGCTACTTGCCGCCGCCCCCGCTCATGCCTCGCCCGTCACCGGCACCGACGCGCTGCGCGAATGGAATCTGGTCGTGCTGGGCGACCTCAGCTCCTCCTCCGAAGTCGAGGGCCGCACCTTCGTTGGCGGCGACCTCACCGGCACCTCCTCCAGCTATCAGATCAGCACCCCCGCCACATCCGCCACTGGCCAGGCCGGCCTCACCGTGGTCGGCAATGTCACCGGCGGCATCAAGAATTTGAACAACGGGTCGGGCGCGCTGGTCGGCGGCAATGTCGAAAGCGGCTTCAACCTCAATGGCGCGGCCCAGACGGTGAAGGTCGGCGGCACCATCAGCAACACCAATATCAACCAGAATAGCGTCCAGTCCGGCCTGGCCACGTCCGACCCGGACTTCGCATCCAGCCTGGCGACGCAGGGCACGGTGCTGGCCGGCAGCATGAAGCAATTGTCGACCAACCTGTCGGGCCTGGCCGCCAACAGCGACATGGTGATCAGCGGCAACCGCGCCACCTTCAACGCCAGCCCCGACGCCAATGGCCTGGCCGTCTTCTCGATCAGCGCCGCCGACCTCGACAAGATTGGCGAAATCGCCTTCAACCTGAACGGCGCCGACACCGCGATTGTCAATGTCAGCGGCAGCGCAGTCAGCCTCAACGACAATTTCCTGGGCGGCACCGCCAATCTGGGCGAACATGTGATCTGGAATTTCGGCGACGCCCAGTCGCTCGACCTCACCAATAGCTGGGGCGGATCGGTGCTGGCCCCCTGGGCCGATGCGACCACTGCCAACTATATTCAGGGATCGGCCGTGTTCGGCAACCTGACCCAGAATGGCGAGATGCACCTGGGCACCTATACCGGCGGCTACACCCCGCCGATCGATCCGCCGACGGGCAGCAGCTCGGGCGGCACGCCGGTTCCCGAAGCACCGGGCTGGACCTTGTTCCTGCTCGGCATCGCCGGAGTATTGCTTGGTCGCCGGCTGCTGCGTAAAGCCGCCTGATCCGCCCTTCATCGTGCTTTCCGATCCCTTCACCCTCGGCCAGACGCGGGAAACGGACGGACTGGCGCAGCCCCCTTCTGATCGCCGCCGGGCGGCGGCACAGGGGGCCATTGTTTCACAATCTTTGCAGATCGCCGCTTTCCCATGAAAATGCCCCGCTTCTTCTCCTCGACCGCCTGCGACATGGCGATCGACCTTGGCACCGTGAATACCGTCATCCACGCCCGCGATCGCGGCATCGTGCTCAACGAACCCTCCGTCATCGCGATCGAGACCATTCGCGGCATCCGCAAGGTCAAGGTGGTGGGCAATGAAGCCAAGCTGATGATGGGCAAGACCCCGGCCAATATTCAGGCGATCCGCCCGCTGCGCGACGGCGTGATCGCCGACATCGACGTGGCCGAGCAGATGATCAAGCATTTCGTCGAGAAGGCGCAGGATGGCGGGCGTTTCGGCCGCCGCTATGATGTAGTGATCTGCGTGCCGACCGGTTCCACCATGGTCGAGCGCCGGGCGCTGCGCGATGCGGCCTCCAACGCCGGCGCCGCGCGGGTGCAGTTGATCGAGGAGCCGATGGCCGCGGCGATCGGCGCCGGCCTGCCCGTCACCGAACCGCGCGGCGCGATGGTCGTCGATATCGGCGGCGGCACGACCGAAGTGGCCGTGCTGTCGCTCAATGGCATCGCCTACAGCAATTCGGCCCGCGTCGGCGGCGACAAGCTGGACGACGCGATCGCCTCGCACATCCGCCGCGTCCACAACCTCATGATCGGCGAAGCCACCGCCGAGCGCGTCAAATGCGCGATCGGCTGCGCCACCCCGCCCGATGGCGAGGGCGAGCGGATCATCGTCAAGGGGCGCGACCTGGTAAATGGCCGCCCGGCCGAAATGACGATCAGCGAAGCGGAAATCTGCGACGCCCTGTCCGAACCGGTCGGCCAGATCGTGATGGCGGTGATGACCGCGCTGGAACAGACCGCGCCCGAACTCTCATCCGACATCATCGATGAAGGCATCACTCTGACCGGCGGCGGCGCGCTGCTGCGCCGGCTGGACGAGGCGCTGTCGGAAGCCACCGGCCTGCCCGTGCGGATCGCCGACACGCCGCTGATGTGCGTCGCCATGGGCGCGGGCAAGGCGCTGGAAGACCGTGCCTATGAAGGCGTGCTGACCATGTCCTGATCGGCACGTAGCGCCCCGACGATGGTTGGCGGGCATTGCTTGCCCGCCCCGCCACATCGGCGCTTGCCAGCACTGCCAAATGCCGCCAAGCAAAACTCCGGATAAAAGAGGATGAGCGGGCGGATGAGCTATTATGACGTTCTGATCGTGGGGGCCGGCCATGCCGGCGCGCAAGCGGCGATCTCGCTGCGGCAACACGGTTTCGAAGGCTCGGTCGGCATGATCGGTGATGAACGCGATCCGCCCTATGAGCGCCCGCCTTTGTCCAAGGAATATTTTGCCGGCGACAAGAGCTTCGACCGAATCCTGATCCGCCCTGCCGCCTTCTGGGACGAACGCAAGATCGACATGTTGCTGGGCAAGCGGGTCAAGAGCGTCGATCCGGTCGGCAAATTCGTCACCGTCGGCGACGAGGAAATCGGCTATGACAAGCTGATCTGGTGTACCGGCGGCAGTCCCCGGATGCTGACCTGTGCCGGCGCCGAAGCCGCCAATGTCCATGCCGTGCGCCGCCGCGATGATGTCGACGCGATGATGGCGAAGATCGACAGCGTCAGCCATGTCACCATCATCGGCGGTGGCTATATCGGGCTGGAGGCGGCCGCCGTCCTCTCCAAGTTCGGCAAGACCGTCGTCCTGCTCGAAGCGCTCGACCGGGTGTTGGCCCGCGTCGCGGGCGAGGATCTCTCGCGCTTCTACGAGGCGGAGCATCGCGCCCATGGCGTCGATCTGCGCACCGGCGCGAAGATGGACTGTATCGCGGTCGAGGACGGCCGGGCGACCGCGGTGCTGATGCAGGATGGCGAGCGGATCGAGACCGACATGGTGATCGTGGGCATCGGCATCGTGCCCGAAACCGGCCCGCTGATCGCGGCGGGCGCGGCCGGCGGCAATGGCGTCGATGTCGACGAATATTGCCGCACCTCGCTGCCCGACATCTATGCCGTGGGCGATTGCGCCGCCCACGCCAACCGCTTTGCCGGCGGCGCGCAGATGCGCCTCGAATCCGTCCAGAACGCCAATGACCAGGCCAAGACCGCCGTGGCCCATATCCTCGGCAAGGAAGAGGCCTATGACGCCGTGCCCTGGTTCTGGTCGAACCAATATGATCTGAAGCTCCAGACAGTGGGCCTCTCGACCGGCTTCGACCAGACGGTGCTGCGCGGCGATCCGGCCACCCGCAGCTTCTCGGTCGTCTATCTGAAGGGCGGCAAGGTAATCGCGCTCGACTGCGTCAATGCGGTCAAGGACTATGTCCAGGGTCGCGCCCATGTGCTGTCGGGCGCACACCTCGATCCCGCGCAACTGGCCGATGCCGGTATTCCGCTCAAGGAAGTCGGCCTCGCCTGACCGGTCGGCGACGACGCGACAAGGGAATTTTCCTACGAAGTTCACAGTGTCGTCGCCCCGTTTTGCGCCATTTTCCCGGCATAGGGTCATCGGAAAGCGACGGCGGTGCGACAATCGTGCGCTTGTGAAGCGGCACCGACGCACCGGCGAAGCGACGATCAGGCGACTAGGACGCGACAGGGCGGTTGCGGCGGGCTGTGGCAATGCGGTCGATGTGGGAGCGACAAGAGCGGCCAATTCCATCCCACAGGGTGGACCAGAAAAATGCCGAGTAGGAAAGACGGCCGGGAAGCGACCGAACCCCGCCATTGCAAGCGTAGCGAAGCAATGACGATATCGGGTTTTGACGGCTGACGACCACTTGCAGACCTCGGGGCTGCTGATAATCAACCGGTATGAGCCCAAGAGCATACATCATCTGCTTCCCTGCATCGGTAGCAAGCGGGACGGTCGATGAAATGCTTCGGGTAGCTGCCGAATTGGGTGCTATCTCAGTGGGAACCAACGATCGCGAATATTTTGTTGTTATCGAGCGATCAGCCGATCTTGAGCGTTTCGACCGGCTCACCTCCGATTGGAAGAAGAGTGAAATGGTTGTCGTTCGACCGCTCTAACTAAAGTCCGCCAACCACCCAAATCCCCCCTACCCCCGAAAGCGGCTCTCGCTTGCCAGTTCCCATGGTCCGCCACGATAGTGCCAGGCGGCCAGGCCCGCGATCGCCAGCGGGCGAGGATGGAAATCGGCGCGCAATCGGTCGGCCAGCACCCGCGCGACCCTCCGCTCCACCTTGTTCTGCACGGTCAGATGCGGGCGAAAGCCGGCCTGGTCCTGCGGCGTCAGCAGGCCGGTGAAGGCGTCCGCCAATTCGCCACGCAACGCCGCCAGATCGGGACTGTCGATGCGATAGGCGACCCCCTGCCCCAATAGCAGCACATCGCCCAGCCGCGCCCGTGGCGTCGGGCCGGCGCATATCTGTTTCATCCGCGTCCTGAGTTCGGGTAGCAGCGAAGGCGGCAGATGATGGAACAGGGTGACATGCGCCGGCACCTGATTGCGTTCGGGCGGAAAATGGGCGCGGCGCAAGCCATTCGCCCAGGCGAAATCGGCAGCGCCCAGCAGCGCGGTGACGATGATCGGATCAGCCAGGACCGCCTCCCTGCAACGCGATGGCGGACTTTCGCCCGGCCGGGACAGGCTATATGATGACAGAAGCCGCGCCCGGCAAGCAGGCGCGGACCAGGAGGGGAAGCATCATGCGCGCACCGGCATCCTTCGTCATCATCGCCGTCATCCTGCTGCTATGGAACCTGATGGGGGTCGCCGCCTTCGTCATGCAATATGGCGCCGATCTTGGCGAACTCGCCAAGACCGATCCCGACACCGCCCGCGCCTTTGCCCAGATGCCCGGCTGGGCCTGGGCCGTCTATGCGATGGCGGTGG
The DNA here is from genome assembly GCF_030128825.1 of Sphingobium sp. WTD-1. Classification (NCBI taxonomy): domain Bacteria; kingdom Pseudomonadati; phylum Pseudomonadota; class Alphaproteobacteria; order Sphingomonadales; family Sphingobiaceae; genus Sphingobium; species Sphingobium sp. WTD-1. Next base: position 3,694,927 of record NZ_CP119127.1, read on the forward strand.
GCGCCGGCACGCTGGGCGCGATCGCCCTGCTGTTGCGCCGCCGCGTCGCAGTGCCGCTGTTCCTGCTGTCGCTGCTCGCGGTGATCGTCCAGTTCGGATACACGTTCCTCGGCACCGACCTGCTGGCGGTGAAGGGCGCGGGCGCGGTGACCTTCCCGGCTGTCATCGTCCTGATCGGCATCGGCCAGTGGCTCTACGCCCGCAATCAGGCGGCCAAGGGCCTGCTGCGCTGATCGGCTCCGATCAGGCCGCGCTCTGCAATATCTCCTGGCCGATCATGTCCACGTCGAACGGCGCGGTCTGGTAGAGGTCGTTGATCCAGTTGCCGAACAGCAGATGGGCATGGCTGCGCCAGCGATTTTCCGGCGGCCGGGTCGGGTCGTCATCCGGGAAATAATGGGCCGGCATCTGGCGGCCGCCATCGCGCGCATATTCGTCGCCCAGGGTGCGCGTGTCATATTCGACATGGTTGAACATGTGCAGGAAGCCGTGGCGCGGATCATGCACCAGGCAAGGCCCGGTCTCCGCGCTGTCGGCCAGCAATTGCAGCCCGCGATCGACCGGCAGCGATTCCCGCCGCACTTCCGACCAGCGCGACACGGGGATCGAGAAATCGTCCGAAAAGCCCCGCAGATAGGGCGAGGCCGGGGCATGGTTGCGATGGCGGAACACGCCGAACGCCTTGCGCTCCAGCGCGTGTTTCGGAACCCCGTGGAAATGATAAAGCGCCGCCTGCGCCGCCCAGCAGATGCTGAGCGAACGATGCACATGGGTCTGGGTCCAGTCGAAGATGGCGCGCAGTTCCTGCCAGTAGCGCACCTCCTCGAACGGCAGATGCTCGACCGGCGCGCCGGTGATCAGGAAGCCGTCGAACCGCTCGTCGCGCACATCGCTCCAGGCGCGGTAGAAGGACTGCATATGATCGGCGGAGGTGTTGCGCGACACATGGTCGCTGATCCGCACCAGCGTCAGTTCCACCTGCAGCGGGGAAGCGCCGAGCAGCCGTGCCAACTGCGTCTCGGTATCAATCTTGTTGGGCATCAGGTTCAGCAGCGCGATCCGCAGCGGGCGGATATCCTGCCGCACCGCGTCCGCCTCGCCCATCACGGCAACGCCTTCGGCTTCCAGCGTGCGGCGGGCGGGCAGGTCGTCGGCAATCTTGATCGGCACGTCTCGTCAGTCCTTCCTGGTGGGGCGACGATCGGTGGCTGAGGTCCGCTTTGTTGCCGGATCGGCCACATCCTCCCGGATCGGGAGTGCCACCTTGCCCGGAACGGCAGGTTGGCGTTGGGCGTCGCCCCAACTCTTGATGCTGCGCTATCCCTAGCGCGCGCCGGGCCATGTGGCAAGCCCGGCTATATATCGGCCAAGCCGGGCTTTACAGCTCGCCCCGTGCGCGGCGGATCTCGAACCATTTGCGCACATTCTCATTATGCTGCTGATAGGTGTCGGCGAAGATATGGCCGCCCTTCCCGTCCGCGACGAAATAGAGCGCATTCGTCTCCGCCGGGTGCAGCACCGCCAGGATCGACAGTCGGCCCGGATTGGCGATCGGCCCCTTGGGCAGGCCGGTCATGGCATAGGTGTTGTAATCGTTGACGTCGGCGATCTCGGACTTCTTGATCCGGCGGCCGAGCGGCTTGCCCCTGGTGATCGGATAGATGATCGTCGGGTCGGCCTGCAGCATCATGTTCTTGCGCAGGCGATTGCTGTAGACGCCGGCGACCATCGGCCGCTCCTTGGCGATCGCGGTTTCCTTCTCGACGATCGAGGCGAGGATGATCGCCTCCTGGGGCGACTTGGCGATCGTGTTGGGCGCGCGTTCGGCCCAGAGCTTCGCCAGCGCCTTGTCCATCGCCGCCTGCATCCGCTTCAGCACGGCGGCGCGCGGCTCGCCCTTGTCGAAGGCATAGCTGTCAGGCAGCACGCTGCCCTCCTGCGGCACCGCGACTTCGCCGGTCAGCTCGTCATTGGCCATCAGCCGTTCCTGCACCAGGATCGACGGCATGCCTTCGGGAATGGTGACCAGCCGGGTCAGCGTCTTGCCGCCCTGCAGGATCGAGAGGATCTCGCTATTGCTGGCGCCCTTGGGCAGCACGAACTCGCCGGCCTTGATCGGCTTGGCGCCGCCAAAAACCTTCGCGCGGGTCAGGAAGGCATCGGCCGAACGCACCGCGCCGGCCGATTTCAGCAGCACCGCGGCATCGGACAGGGTCGATCCCTCCGGCACGACGATGCTGATATCCTGGGTGGCCGGTCCCGTCTCGGTCCAGCCATGGACGAAGCGGAAACCGACAAAGGCGACAACGGCCAGGCCGATCAGAAGGATGATGCAGCCCAGTCGCCGCACCGGATTTGCGCCGGATCGTCTTGCCATCATCCCAACTGCCCGACCCAAATAATGCCCAACCGGCTATGGCTTACATGATCCTCCCCCATTGGGGGAGGGGGACCGCGCCCGAAGGGCGTGGTGGAGGGGTATCCCGCCATCGATAGGGTGATACCCCTCCGTCAGGCCTTCGGCCTGCCACCTCCCCTTTGCAGGGGAAGATTGAAAGGTCAGATCGCCTTCATGATGAGCGAGGCGTTGGTGCCGCCAAAGCCGAACGAGTTGTTCAGCACCGCGCGCACCTTGCGCTCCTTGGCGACGTGCGGGACCAGGTCCACGCCCTTGCAGCTTTCGCTCGGCTCGTCGAGGTTGAGCGTCGGCGGCACGATCTGGTCGCGCATGGCAAGGATGCAGAAGATGCTCTCCACCGCGCCCGCGCCGCCCAGCAGATGGCCGATCGCCGACTTGGTCGACGACATCGACATGCTGCCCAGATGATCGCCGAACAGACGCTTGACCGCGCCCAGCTCCAGTTCGTCGCCCAGCGGGGTCGAAGTGCCATGCGCGTTCACATAGTCGATATCTTCCAGCGCCAGGCCCGAGCGCTTGAGCGCCATCTGCATCGAGCGGAAGCCGCCATTGCCTTCCGGGTGCGGCGCGGTGACATGATAGGCGTCGCCGGTCAGGCCATAGCCGATGACTTCGGCATAGATTTTCGCGCCGCGCGCCTTGGCCCGCTCATATTCTTCCAGCACGACCACGCCCGCGCCTTCGCCCATGACGAAGCCGTCACGGTTGACGTCATAGGGACGCGACGCCTTTTCCGGCGTGTCGTTGAAGCCGGTCGAGAGCGCACGCGCCTGGGCGAAGCCGGCGATGCCGATCGGGCAGATCGCGCTTTCCGCGCCGCCCGCCAGCATCACGTCGGCATCGTCCATCGCGATCATGCGCGCAGCGTCGCCAATCGAGTGGGCGCCGGTCGAGCAGGCGGTGACGACGGCATGGTTCGGACCCATCAGGCCATATTTGATCGACACCTGGCCCGAGATCAGGTTGATCAGGCGACCATGGACGAAGTGCGGCGAAACGCGGTTGGGGCCCTTGTTGGCCAGCACCAGCGATTCGCTTTCAATGCCCGGCAGGCCACCGATGCCCGAACCGATCGAGCAGCCGGCGCGCAGGCGCTCTTCTTCCGACATATTGTCCAGCCCCGCGTCGCGCAGCGCCTGGCTGGCGGCGGAAATGCCATAGACGATGAACGGATCGACCTGGCGCTGGATCTTGTGGTCGACGTCCAGCGAGGCGTCATAGCCATATTCATGATCCGCCGGCTTCACTTCGCAGGCGATGCGGCACTTGTAATCGGTGGCATCGAAGCGGGTGATCGTCGCCGCGCCGGATTTCGACGCGATGATGTTCTTCCAGGTGGTTTCGACATCCCCGCCAAGCGGGCTTACCATGCCAAGGCCGGTTACGACGACGCGACGCATATGCTTGCTCCGAAATTCCAATTTTTGGTTCCGTGCCGCTCATCTAGGCGTTCCACACGCACTTGTGAACGGCAGGCCAGATACGAAAAGGCTCCCCAAGCTCCGGGATCACCGGACAGGAGGAGCCAATCCTTGTGCAAGGAGGGCGGCCCGCCACCAAAGGCAGGCCGCGAAGCCCTTAGGCCTTGCTGTCGATATAGTCGATCGCGTCCTTGACGGTGGCGATCTTCTCAGCCGCATCGTCCGGGATTTCGACGCCGAATTCTTCTTCGAACGCCATCACCAGTTCCACGATGTCCAGGCTGTCTGCGCCCAGATCGTCGATGAAGCTGGCGTCCTCGGTCACCTTCTCGGCTTCGACGCCCAGATGCTCGACGACGATTTTCTTTACGCGATCCGCGGTCTCACTCATGAGTGGTCCTTCTTACTGGGTATCGTTGGTGGTTCTGAATAACCGTTAAGGCATTGCCCTAGTGCCAAGCCCCGATAGAGGCAAGAGGCAAGGCCGCCAAGCCCCAAGATGGAGCGACAGGCACGTTTCGGCAACAAAAAGACCGAAAAAACCCGGAAACAAGGACTTGTTTACCAAAATTTCAGCCGCTTGTGCCAGCAAATAGCCATGATCGACCGCCTGTGCCCCGACCCGTTCATCACTCCCGAACGGGTCCGAATGACCGCCTGGCTGATGCTGGCAGCAACGCTGATCGGCCTCACCTACCTGTTCGCGACGGCCCATGGCACGGTAGATTCGCTCGGCCGGCCGCTCGGCACCGACTTTTCCAACGTCTGGACGGCGGGATGGATGGCCGATCAGGGCCAGGCCGCGCAGGCATGGAACTGGCCCGCCCATCATGCAGTGCAAAAGGCGATCCATCATGATCCCGCCATCCCCTTCTATGGCTGGCATTATCCCCCGCCCTTCCTGATCCTGGCAACGCTGCTGGCGCAAATCCCCTACACCCCTGCCCTGCTGCTGTGGCAGGGACTGACGCTGGCCGGCGCACTGATGGTCGTCCGCCATGTCCTGCCGGGCCAGCGCGACGCCCTGCTCATCGCACTCGGCGCACCGGTGGTGATGGTGTGCCTGGGCCATGGCCAGAATGCCTTCATGACCGCCGGCCTGCTGGGCGGCGGCATGGCCCTGCTCGACCGACGCCCCTGGATCGCCGGCATGCTGCTGGGCGCATTGGTCTACAAACCGCAATTTGCCGTGCTGATCCCGGTGCTGATCATCGCACGCGGCAACGTCCGTGCCTTCCTGGCCGCCGGCCTGACATCGGCGGGCCTCTGCCTGCTGACATTGCTGATCTGGGGCTGGCCGGTGTGGCAGGCCTTCATCGATTCCCTACCGCTGACGCAGCATATCATCATCGAAAATGGCGCCACCGGCTGGGAAAAGATCCAGAGCCCTTTTGCCGCCATTCGCCAGTGGGGCGGCAGCATTCCGGCCGCCTATGTGGTGCAGGGTCTGGTGACAGCCATCGCCATCGGTATCGCCGCGCTGATCGCCCGGCGCGGCGCGATGGAAGTGCGGGGTGCCGCGGCACTCAGCGCAGCGCTGCTCTGCACGCCCTATGTGCTCGATTATGACTATGTGCTGCTGGGGATGGCGATCGCCTTCGTCGCGGCCGACATGGGCAAACGCGGCGCGCTAAGCTGGGAACGAAGCTGGTTGGCCTATGCCTGGATGGCCCCGCTGTTTGGCCGGGCCGTGTCGGAATGGACCCATGTGCCGGTCAACCTGATCGCCGCGATCGCCGTGCTGGCGCTGGCGATGCGGCGCGCCATCCTGCTGGACGGCGCGCTCGCTTATACTCTGCCCGGTCGGACGAAGATCGCCTGACCGGCGCGTCGGTCAGATCATCGCCATGCCGCCGTTGACGTGCAGGGTCTGGCCGTTGACATAGCCCGCTTCCTTGCTCGCCAGATAGGCGACCGCCGCGCCGATATCGTCGCCATCGCCCAGGTCGCCGGCCGGGATCTTGGCCAGGATCGTACCCTTCTGGGCATCGTTCAGCGCATCGGTCATGGCCGAACGGATGAAGCCGGGCGCCACGCAGTTCACGGTGATGCCGCGGCTCGCCAGTTCCTGGCCCAGCGACTTCGACATGCCGATGATACCCGCTTTCGACGCGCAATAGTTGGACTGGCCCGGATTGCCGGTGACGCCCACGACCGAGGTGATCGAAATGATGCGGCCGAAGCGCGCCTTCATCATCGGCTTGGCAGCGGCACGGCACAGGCGGAAGGCGGCTTCCAGATTGACCGAAATGACCTGCGACCATTCCTCGTCCTTCATGCGCAGGATCAAATTGTCGCGGGTGATGCCGGCATTGTTGACCAGGATATCGATCTTGCCGCCCAGCGCTTCCACCGCCTGCGGCACCAGCGCGTCGACGGCGGCCGGGTCAGACAGATTGCAGACCAGGGTCTTGTGGTCGCCGCCAAGTTCGGCGGCAAAGGCCTTGAGCTTTTCCTCATTGCTGCCCGACAGCGCCAGCGTGGCGCCCTGCGCGGCCAGCGCCTTGGCGATGGAGGAACCAATGCCCCCCGAAGCGCCGGTCACCAGCGCGGTCATTCCCGTCAGATCGAACATGTCAGTCTCCCTTGAAGTGTGGCGGCCGGCGGTCGAAGAAGGCGTCGATCGCCTCGTCATGATCCGCGGTCGCGTGGGCCAGCGCCTGCATGGCGCCCGCCATTTCCAAAATTTGCGAAAGTTCCGCCGTCTGCGCCGCGCGCAGTAGCCGCTTGGTCATCCGCGTCGCGTGCGGCGGGTTGGCGGCGATCGCATCGGCCTGCGCCCGCGCCACCGTCATCAGCTCCGCGTCGGGCACGACATCGCCGACCAGCCCGATCCGCAGTGCCTCGCCCGCACCGATCGTCTCGCCGGTCAGCGAGAGTTGCGACGCCTTGGAAAAGCCGATGATGCGCGGCAGCAACCAGGCCCCGCCATCGCCGGAGACAAGGCCGAGCTTCACGAAGCTTTCGGCAAAGCGCGCGCTCTCGCCCGCGACGCGCAGATCGCACATGCAGGCCAGGTCCAGTCCCGCGCCGATCGCCGGGCCATTGACCGCCGCGATCACCGGCAGCTCGATCGCCTGGAACAGCAGAGGCAGGCGCTGGATGCCCGCGCGATAGTTGCGCCGCGTCTGCGCCGGCAGGCTGGCGCGCAGCCCGCCGGCATCCGACCGCATCGCGTTGAGATCGCCGCCCGAGGAGAAGGCACTGCCCGCCCCGGTCAGGATCGCAACATGGATGCTCGCATCCCGGTCCGCCGCCTCGAACACATCGCACAGCGCATCCACCATCGCCGGATCGGAGATGGGATTGCGCCGGTCGGGCAGGTTCAGCGTGACCGTCAGGACGGCCCCGTCGCGGCTGGCAAGAACCGGGCCCTCGCTCACAGCGCGCCCAGCACCGCCTCGATATCGTCCATCGTCACCACGCTGCGCACGGTGGCGTCGGGGGCGATGCGCTTGACCATCGGGCCGAGCACCTTGCCGCCCAGTTCGACGAAATCGGTAACGCCCGCATCCCACATCGCGCCGATCGATTCGCGCCAGCGGACGCGGCCGGTGACCTGCTCGACCAGACGGTCACGAATGTCGGTCGGGTCGCTGATCGGCGCGGCCAGCACATTGGCATAGACCGGCAGCAGCGGCGCGTTGATCGTCGCTTTCGCCAGCGCTTCGGCCATCGCATCGGCGGCCGGCTGCATCAGCGGGCAGTGGAAGGGCGCCGACACCGGCAGCAGCACGCCGCGCTTGATGCCATGATCCTTGACCAGCGCGACCGCGCGCTCGATCGCGCCCTTGTGGCCGGAAATGACGACCTGGCTGGGATCATTGTCGTTGGCGACGGTGCAGACTTCGCCCTCGGCCGCAGCATCGGCGAGCGCCTGCGCCTTTTCGATGTCGGCGCCCAGCAGCGCCGCCATCGCGCCCTCGCCCACCGGCACGGCCGCCTGCATCGCCTGACCGCGCAGCTTGAGCAGGCGGGCGGTGGTGCCAAGGTCGAACGCCTCGACCGCGCACAGCGCGCTATATTCGCCCAGCGAGTGGCCGGCGACATAATCGCCCTTGTCGGCCAGGCTGAAACCGCCTTCCTTCTGCATCACGCGCAGCGTGGCGAGGGCATTGGCCATGATCGCGGGCTGGGCGTTCTCGGTCAGGGTCAGGTCGCTCTCGGGGCCTTCCACCATGATCCGGAACAGATGCTGCGACAGGGCGTCATCGACTTCCTGGAACAGTTCCTTTGCCGCCGGGCTAGCCTCGGCCAGCGCCTTGCCCATGCCGACCGACTGGCTACCCTGGCCCGGGAAAAGAAATGCCCTCATCTTCCATCCTCTGATCTACTGGTGTCTTTCCGGAGAAAAACACGGGAATTCACGCACGTTACACTTTGAGACATATATGGCATTGAGGCGTACATTGCTTTTCGGCACGTAACGACCTGACATACCTGCCCCCTGTCTCTCCGGGGGAATATTGCTGGCCCCTTTAACGACGACGGAGTGCAAGGAAAAGGTGCGATATCGCATTGCATGGCTCACGGGATCGGTGCTTGCCCTGTCCGCCTGCGCGGCGGGGCCGAACTATCACGCACCGCAATCCGCCGCGCTGGGCGTGCCCGCCGGCTATAGCCAAGGCAGCGGCACCGCGCTGGACGACGCCACCCTCGCCACCTGGTGGACGCGGCTCAACGATCCGACGCTGACTGGCCTGATCGATCAGGCGATCGCCGGCAACCTGGACATCGTCCAGGCGCAGGCGCGGCTGCGGCAGGCGCGGGAATCCCTGCGCCAGGCCAATGCGTCCTTCCTGCCGCAGGTGAGCGGATCGGCCAGCGGCGGCAAGAATTACCGCAGCCAGGCCGGCGGCACCCGTGTCGACGACAGCGGCAACGTCATCTCCACCGGCGCCAGCAACTGGTCCAGCAGCTATTCGGCCGGCGCCAATGCCAGCTGGCAGATCGACCTGTTCGGCGAATTGTCGCGCTCGGCCGAAGCCGCGCGGGCCGATCTCGCAGCGTCCGGCTATGACCTCGCCAATGTGCGGATGACCATCATTTCCGAACTGGTCACCAACTATGTCCAGGCGCGCGCATCGCAGGAACAGCTGCGCATCGCCCGCGAGACGCAGAAGGTGCAGCAGGACAATTACGACATCGCCCGCTGGCGGTTGCAGGCCGGGCTGGTCTCCTCGCTCGACGAGCAGCAGGCCAGGGCCCAACTCGCCCAGACCAGCGCCACCATCCCGCAGCTCGAAGCCAGCCTGAAGGGCAGCCTCAACCGCATCGCCGTGCTGACCGGCCAGGCGCCGGGCGACGCGACCCGCGCGCTGGAAACACCGGCGCCGATCCCCACCGCCGCAACCGACATCGCCACCGGTATTCCTGCCGACACGCTGCGCCAGCGGCCCGATGTGCGGTCCGCCGAACGGGCGCTGGCCGCCGCCACCGCGCGGATCGGCGTCGCCCAGGCGCAGCTCTATCCCTCGCTCGGCATCAGCGGCAACATCGGCACCACGTCGAACGCCTTCAAGGATCTGTTCGACCTCATCACCGGCGGCGTCTTTGCCAATGTCGCCCAGACCATCTTCGATGGTGGCCGCCTTGCCTCGCAGGTCCGCGCGCAGAAGGCGGCGACCGATGCCGCCTTCGCCGCCTACAAGCAGAGCGTTCTCGGCGCGCTGGAGGATGTCGAAAATGGCATGGCCTCGCTCGACAGTGCGCGCCGGCGCAAGATCGAGTTCGCCACCGCTTACGAAGCGTCGAACAATGCCGCGATCCTGGCGCGCAGCCAGTATCAGTCCGGCCTGATCGACTTCCAGACCCTGTCCAGCAGCGAAACCACGTTGCTGAACGCCCGCAACAGCCTTGCCAGCGCCCAATCGGACGAGATCCTGGCCATCGCCCAGCTTTATAATGCGCTGGGTGGCGGCTGGCAGAATATGGATGACCGCCCCCATGAGCAATGACGCCAGCCCCGATCAGGATCTCAACGACTTTCTGGGCGCCAAACCCGAAAAGCCGCATCGCAAATGGCTGATCCGCGGCGCCATCGGCATCGTGCTGCTGATCCTCGTTCTGCTTGTCGCCCGCTGCTTTGCCGGCGATGACAAGCCCAATTATGCCACCCGCGAGGCGCGCCAGGGCGACCTGACGGTCAGCGTGTCGGCGACCGGCAATCTGAAGCCGATCAACCAGGTCGATGTGGGGTCCGAACAGTCGGGCAAGATCACCGCCGTCTATGTCGACGTCAATGATCGCGTGACCAAGGGACAGAAGCTCGCCGAACTGGACACCCGCCGCCTGGTCGACACGATCAACCAGACGCAGGCCCAGGTGGCCTCCTCCCAGGCCGGCGTCGCCCAGGCGCAGGCGCAGGTCGCGCTGGCCAAGGCAACGCTGGATCGCCAGCTCAACGTCTATCAGCTTTCCGGCGGCAAGGTGCCGGCCAAGACCGAACTGGATTCGGCCCGCGCCGACTATAATGGCGCGCTTGCCAACCTCCGCTCGGCCCAGGCGCAGGTGAATGTCTCGCGCGCCCAGTTGTCGACCGCCCAGACCAATCTGTCGATCGCCCAGATCGTCTCGCCGGTCACCGGCGTGGTCCTGTCGCGTGACATCGAGCCGGGCCAGACCGTCGCCGCCTCGCTCAACGCGCCGGTGCTGTTCACCATCGCCGAGGATCTCACCAAGATGGAGGTCGAGGTCTCGGTCGACGAAGCCGATGTCGGCCAGGTCAAGGAAGGCCAGACCGCCAATTTCGCCGTCGACGCCTTCCCGGGCCGCACCTTCCCGGCGAAGGTCACGCGGGTGAATGTCGGATCGAACAGCTCCAGCAGCAGTTCGTCCTCCTCGTCCTCGACCAGCACGACCAGCAGCTCGACCGGCACGGTCGTCGCCTATACCGCCGTGCTGTCAGTGGACAATGCGGACGAAACCCTGCGTCCGGGCATGACCGCGACCGCCGACATCGTGACCCAGGAACTGCATGATGTGCTGCTCGTCCCCAACAGCGCGCTCCGCTTCAAGCCCAGCAGCGGTGCCGGATCGGGCGGCGGCATCACCAGCGTCCTGCCCGGCCCCGGCCGCATGCGCCGCAGCGGCGCCAACCGCCAGGTCAATTTCGGCGCGGGCAGCAGCCAGACCCTCTATGTGCTGGACGAAAAGGGCGATCCCAAGGCGATCCAGGTAACCGTCGGCGCCAGCGACGGATCGCGCACCGTCATCACCGGCGGCGACCTGAAGCCCGGCATGAAGGTCATCACCGGCCAGCTTGCCGCCGGCGCGCAGCAGCCCGCCGAGGACCAGAAGGCAGACCCCGCCGCTGGGGCCAATGGCTCCAAGGACCGCCCGCGCAATCCCGCCGCCGACGGCAGCCCCGCCAGCGTCAAGTCGCTCGGCAATTCGGGCGACGCCGCACCCCAGACCGCCCCGGTCGCCCCGACGCCCGCCGCCCCCCAGGGCAGCAACGGCACCGAAAGCCGGGGCACCGGGCGGCAGAGCGGAACCTGATCCCATGGCCGCCGATCCCATCATCTCGCTGCGGGGGATCACCAAGATCTTCGGCAGCGGCCCCACCGCCTTTCAGGCGCTCAAGGGCATAGACCTCGACATCGAGCAGGGCGATTTCGTCGCCGTCATGGGGCCTTCGGGCTCGGGCAAATCGACGACGATGAACATATTGGGCTGCCTCGACGTGCCATCGGGCGGACAGTTCCTGTTCAAGGGCCGCCATGTCGAAACGTTGGACCGCGACCAGCGCGCGCTGCTGCGCCGCCGCTATCTCGGCTTCGTGTTCCAGGGCTTCAACCTGCTCGCCCGCACCAGCGCGCTGGAGAATGTCGAGCTACCCCTGCTCTATCGCGGCGAGGACAAGAAGACCCGTTACGAGATGGGCATGGCCGCGCTCGACAAGGTGGGCCTCAAGGACTGGTGGGACCATACCCCGGCGGAACTCTCCGGCGGCCAGCAACAGCGCGTCGCGATCGCCCGTGCCATCGTCACCCAGCCCGACGTGCTGCTGGCGGACGAACCGACCGGCAATCTCGATTCCGAACGGTCGGTGGAGATCATGCAATTGCTGACCGACCTCAACCAGAATAGCGGCATCACCGTGCTGATGGTGACGCACGAACCCGACATGGCCGAATTTGCCCATACCATCGTCCATTTCAAGGATGGGCTGGTGGAGCGGGTCGACAAAGGCCAGGGCGGACCGCAGAAGGGAGCCGTGGGCTGATGCTGGGCACCACCGTCATCCTCGCCTTCCGGGCGATCAACCGGCACAAGATGCGCAGCTTCCTCACGACGCTCGGCATCATCATCGGCGTCGCCGCCGTCGTCACCATGGTGACGCTGGGCAATGGCGCGACCGCCGCCGTGCGCGAACAGATCAGCTCGCTGGGTGCAAACGTGCTGCAATTGCGCCCCGGCCAGGGCTTCGGCCGTGGCGGCGGCGGGCCACGCCCGCCCAATTTCAAGGAAGCGGACCTGACCGCGATCGAGAACCAGCTGACCGGCGTGCGCGCCGTGGCGCCGGTGGTTCAGTCGAGCGGCACCGCCATCTATGAAGGCAATAACTGGTCGACCACCGTCTATGGCACGACCTCCGCCTATTCGCAGGTCCAGTCCTGGAATGTGTCGGACGGGCGGCTGTTCATGCCGGACGAGGAAGAGGCCGGCAAATCGGTCTGCGTCATCGGCAATACGGTGCGCACCAACCTGTTCCAGGGCAATGACCCGATCGGCAAGCGGATGCGGATCAAGGGCGTCAGCTGTCAGGTGGTGGGCGTGCTTGCAACCCGCGGCCAGGGCGGCTTTGGCGACCAGGACGATGTCGTCGTCATGCCGATCAAGTTCGTCCAGCGCCGCTTCACCGGCGATCGCGACATCAGCCAGATCATGGTCGCGGTCGACGACGCCTATGACAGCGCCACCGTGCAGAACAGCCTGGAGGAGCTGATGCGCGAGCGGCGCAAGATCAAGGCGGGCGCGGAGGATAATTTCAACGTCTTCGACACCAAGCAGATCAGCGACACATTGACCGGCACCACCACCATCCTGACCCAGATCGTCGCGGCCGTCGCCGCCATCTCGCTGCTGGTCGGCGGCATCGGCATCATGAACATCATGCTGGTGTCGGTGACGGAGCGGACGCGCGAGATCGGCATTCGCCTCGCCATCGGCGCGGTCGCGCGCGAAGTGCTGATGCAGTTCCTGGTGGAGGCGATCGTGCTGTCCTGCATGGGTGGCGTCATCGGCCTGGTCATCGCGCTCATCGCATCGGTCGGCATCGCGCCGCTGATGAAGGTGCCCTTCACCTTCGACCCGCAGGTCAATCTGATCGCCTTCCTCTTCTCGGCGGCGATCGGCGTGGTGTTCGGCTATTTCCCCGCCCGCCGGGCGGCCAGCCTGAACCCGATTGACGCACTGCGGCACGAATAGGCTGATACATTTTCCGACAAAAGGGCGGTTATCCGGGATAATGCTGCGACATCTTCTGCCTAATCCCTCCCGCCATGGCGCCGCTCCGGCGCTGTGGAAGGGATGCCTCCATGAAGATGATCGCCGCCAGCCTCATCAGCAGTGCGCTGCTGCTCGGGGTCAGCCTCACCCCCTTTGCCGACGCGCAGGCACCGCAAACGGCGCAATTGCTGGAGGGCAAGGATCATCCCATCCTGCTCGCCCGCATGACCGTCACCGCCACGCCCCTGCCCGCCGTCTCTCTGCCCGCCTCCACCGACTGAACCACCGGCGCGCGCCGGAGCGGCGCGCATGAACGGTGTCATCGGCCTGCTCGGCACGCTGGCGCTGCTGCTGGCCGCAGGCGGTGCGATCGGCCTGATCGATCGGCGCGGCTTTCGGCCCGGCTGGCTGCTCACCGCCGCCGCCCTGGTTGCCGTCAATGACACGCTGCTGACCCGCGCCTATCGGCATATCCCCGATCTCATCCCCGCCGCCGACTGGAATTGGCAGGGCAAGCTGCTGGCCCTTGCCCTCACGCTGCTGGTCGCTGCCCTGCCCGCCTTCGGCTGGAAGCGGGTCGGCCTTACCCTCCGGCAGGCGCGCGGCAGCCTGACCGCTGCCCTGCCCGTGGCCCTGCTCTATTGCGCCTTCTTTACCGCGCTCTCGCTCTATTTCCCCGACGATCCCAGCGGCGCGGAGGAAATCGCCTTCCAGCTCACCATGCCGGGGCTGGAGGAAGAACCCTTTTATCGCGGCATCCTGCTCTTCGCGCTCGACCGCGCCTTTACCCGACGGGTCCGCTTCCTGGGTGTCGACTGGGGCTGGGGCGCCCTGCTCTCCTGCGGCCTGTTCGGCCTCGCCCATGCGTTCGGCTATTCGGGCGGCCATTTCAGCTTTGACCCGATGGTGATGGCGCTCACCGCCATCCCCTCGCTGCTGGCCGTCTGGCTGCGCCTGCGTACAGGCAGCCTGCTGCTGCCGATCCTGCTGCACAATTTCGGCAATGCCATCTCGCTGATGCTGTGAGTCGAACAAGGCATTGAAAAAGCGCCATTTCTGAACCGATATTCAGCTTAAATCGGGGTTTGATACAATTTCCGACAAACTTCCCCCGTTGCTGGGACAGGCTTGCGACAAGCGCAGCCTATCTCTGTCTTCGACGCCGGAAGCGGCGCCCTCGATTGAAACAAGAGGAGTGAAGACATGTTCAAGAAGATCATCCTGGCCCTGACCGCCACCGCCGTTGCCGCCAGCCCGATCGTCACCGCCCAGGCCCAGGCCGCGCCCCATCGCGAGACCGTCCGGGTCGTGAAGGAAGGTCCGCACCGCACCGTCGTCCAGAAGAAGACCGTCGTGCGCAACGATCGCCACTGGGCCAAGGGCCAGCGCTTCGATCGCCGCTATGCGACCAATTACCGGGTCGTCGACAATTATCGCGGCTATCGCCTGTCGGCCCCGCCGCGCGGTTACCACTGGGTCCGCTCGGGCAATGACGCAGTGCTGGTCGCCCTCACCAGCGGGATCATCGGCGCGGTCGTCGCCGGCGCCATCCGCTAAGCAGGCCCCGCCCTCCTGAAAAGCGCCCTGGAGCCATCGCTCCGGGGCGCTGTCATGTTCAGACCAGTTCTGTGAGATAATAGACGGCGATCACGACGAAGACAGTCATCGTCTTGATGAGGGTCAGCGCGAATATGTCCTTATAGGCCTGGCGATGGGTGAGGCCCGTCACCGCCAGCAGGGTGATGACCGCGCCATTGTGCGGCAGGCTGTCCATGCCCCCCGATGCCATCGACGCGACCCGGTGCAGCACCTCTCTTGGGATACCCGCCGCATCGCCCGCCGCAACGAACTGGTCCGCCATCGCCGCCAGCGCGATCGACAGGCCGCCCGACGCCGATCCCGTGATGCCGGCCAGGGTCGTCACCGTAATGGCTTCGTTGATCAGCGGGTTCGGCACCGCCTTCAGCGCATCCTTGACGACCAGGAAGCCGGGCAGCGCCGCGATCACTCCGCCAAAGCCATATTCGACCGCCGTGTTCATCCCCGCCAGCAGGGCGCCACCGACCGCCGCCTTCGCCCCTTCCGCAAAGCGCCGCGCCACGACCGAGAAAGCGAAGATCAGGATGGTGGCGATGCCCAGCAGCAGCGCCCCCTCCACAGCCCACAGTGCCGCTTGCTGTGTCACTTTCGCCGTCACCGGATCGGGCAACCCCGCCAGCCTAATGCTCACCTCTTCCGCCCCGCCGGTGATGCGCGGGATCACCAGGGTCAGCGCCAGATTGCCCAGCCCTACCACCAGCAGCGGCAGCAGGGCGACCAGCGGGTGGATGGCGACCGCCTCTTCCTGCCGATCGGGTTCGTTGACCAGCGTTTCGGGCGCGCCATAGCCCTCCCCCGCGGCCGCCATCGCCCGGCGCCGCCAGTTGAGATAGGCAAGGCCCGTCGCCGCGATCACCACCGATCCGATCATGCCCAGCACCGGCGCCGCCCAGGCGGTGGTGCCAAAGAAGCTGGCCGGAATGACATTCTGGATCTGCGGCGTGCCGGGCAGCGCATCCATGGTGAAGGTCAGCGCGCCAAGCCCTATGGTGGCCGGCACCAGCCGCTTGGGAATATCGGCGCGGCGGAACATCTCGGCAGCGAAGGGGTAGACGGCGAACACCGCCACGAACACCGACACCCCGCCATAGGTCAGCAGCGCCGTCACGATCATGATCGCCGGGATCGCCCGCCCCGCGCCGACGAAACCGATCACCGCCGTCACGATCGCGCGGGAAAAGCCCGATATCTCGACCAGCTTGCCGAACAGCGCGCCGAGCAGGAAGACGGGGAAATAGAGTTTCAGGAAAGTGGCGACCTTGTCCATGAACAGGCCGGAAAAGGCGGTGGGCACCGCCGCCGGATCGGTCAGGAACACCGCCAGCATGGCGAGCAAGGGCGCCATCAATATGACGCTCATGCCGCGATAGGCCGCCAGCATCAGCAAGATCAGCGCCAGTGCCGCGATTGCGACCGCCATCCGTCTCTCCTTCTCTTTTTCTGGAGGGCAGGATAGAGACAGGTGAAGCCTGACTGCAAGCAGGGCCGCTGCCGCCCATGGCTGCACCGATGCCGCTTGCCTTTCCCCCGCTTTTCCGTCATAGGCGCGCCTTCGCTCGGCCCCGGATTCGGACGTCGGACGATTTCGAATGCTTGAGACGACAGCCGGAGGGGCGTTCCACATGGGGTGGGCGTCAGCGATCGGCCAACAGATGAGGCAATACCCATGGCTCTTTACGAGCATGTGTTCCTTGCGCGCCAGGATCTGGCACAGGCGCAGGTGGACGCTCTGGCGGAAACCGCCACCAAGATCGTCGAGGAAAATGAAGGCAAGGTGACCAAGGTCGAGACCTGGGGCCTGCGTTCGCTCGCATACAAGATCGCCAAGAACCGCAAGGCGCACTACGTCATGCTGAACATCGACGCACCGGGCAACGTGATTGCCGAGCTGGAGCGTCAGACCCAGATCAACGAAGACATCATCCGCTACATGACCATCAAGGTCGAAGAGCTGGAAGCCGGTCCGTCGGTGATGATGCGCAAGCAGGAACGCGCCGAACGCGGCGACCGTGCCCCCCGTGGCGACCGTGGCCCGCGCCGTGAGCGCGAAGAAGCCCCGGCTGCCGAATAAGGAGATCTGAAACATGGCACGCCCGTTTTTCCGCCGCCGCAAGAGCTGCCCCTTCGCCGCCAAGGATGCGCCGAAGATCGATTACAAGGACGTCCGTCTGCTGCAGGGCTTCGTGTCCGAGCGCGGCAAGATCGTCCCCAGCCGCATCACCGCGGTGTCCGCCAAGAAGCAGCGTGAGCTGGCCCAGGCCATCAAGCGCGCCCGTCACCTGGGCCTGCTGCCCTATATCGTGAAGTAAGGGAGAAAGACCCATGGAAATCATTCTCCTTGAGCGCATCGAAAAGCTGGGCGCGATCGGCGACGTCGTCACCGTGAAGGATGGTTACGCTCGTAACTTCCTGCTGCCCAACAAGAAGGCTCTTCGTTCGAACGCCGCCAACAAGGCTGTGTTCGAAGCCAACCGCGCGAAGATCGAAGCCGACAACGCCGCTCGTCGTTCGGACGCCGAAAAGGCTGCCGAAGGCGTCAACGGCAAGCAGATCGTCCTGATCCGCCAGTCGTCGAACGCCGGCCACCTGTACGGCTCGGTCGCCGTCCGTGACGTCGTCGATGCGCTGCACGCCGATGGCGTGACCAACGTCTCCAAGGCGATGGTCGTGCTGGAGCGTCCGATCAAGACACTGGGCGTCTTCGACGTCAAGGTCGCGCTGCACCCGGAAGTGGCCGTCACCATCACGGTGAACGTTGCCCGCTCGCCGGAAGAAGCCGAACTGCAGGCGCAGGGCGTCGACGTGATGGCCGACCTGTTCGAGAAGGACGAAGCCGGCTTCACCGAGGATTACGATCCGAACGCCGAGCCGGGCGAAATCGCCGTCGAGGCGGAAGAAGCTCCGGCCGAAGAAGCCTGAGCCTCTTCGCTCTAGAAAAACGAGAAAGCCGCCCGTCACCGGGCGGCTTTTTTGTTGCCCTGAAAAGCGCGGCTGCGGCTCAGATCTGCGCGAAGCCGCCATCGACGAACAGTTCGACGCCGTTGACATAGCTGGCGTCGTCGGAGGCGAGGAAGGTTGCCGCCTTGCCGATCTCGCGCGGGTCGGCCAGCCGGCCGAGCGGGATTTGCGACGCCAAACCACCTTCCAGCGCCTGCCATTCCGCGTCGTCAGCAGCCAGCCCCTGCAGCCCCGGCGTGCGGGTGGCACCCGGCGCGATCGTATTCACCCGGATATGGCGGTCCTTGAGGTCGAGGATCCAGTGGCGCGCGAAATTGCGGATCGCCGCCTTGGTTGCGCCATAGACGCTGAAGGCCGGCAAAGCGCGCACCGACTCCGTCGATCCCGTCAGGATGATCGATGCCCCGTCGCGCAGCAGCGGCAGCGCCTTCTGCACCGTGAACAGCGTCGCCTTCACGTTCAGGCCGAAGGTGCGATCAAACTCGTCCTCGGTAATGGCGCCGATCGGCTGGAAGCTGCCGCCACCGGCATTGGCGACCAATATATCGATCTGGGCGCCCTGCTGCTGCACGACATCATAGAGGCGGTCGAGATCGGCGAACCGGGTCACGTCGCCCTGCACACCCACGGCACCATGGCCGATGGTGCGGACCGCCGCGTCCAGTTCCTCCTGCCGCCGGCCGGTGATGAACAGCCTGGCGCCGGCTTCGGCCAATTCCTGCGCGATGCCCAGGCCAATGCCGGTCGTGCCGCCGGTCACAACCGCCACCTTGTTTTCCAATTTGCGTGCCATGATCATTTCCTTTCTGTTCGGCGATGCGCCCTGCACCGCCTGTGTCATCGGAAATAAGCCTGGAACGATTATCGCTGTAGACAGCAAAATTGACATCCATCGTTCCAAAAGTAGAACAATGACATGCAGGATATGAATGATCTTCGTCTGTTTGCGGCGGTTGTGACCCATGGTGGCTTTGCCGCCGCCGGCCGGGCGCTGCGCCTCCCCAAGTCGAAACTCAGCCGCCGGGTCGCGGAGTTGGAACAGCGGCTGGGCGTGCGGTTGATCGAACGCTCATCGCGCCGGTTCCGGGTCACCGAGCTTGGCCTGTCGGTCTATGACCAGTGCCGCATCGCCGTGGCCGCCGCGGAACGCGCCGAAGCCCTGGTCGAATCCAGCCTCAGCGAACCCAGGGGCACCGTCCGCTTTTCCTGCCCGACCGGCCTCACCCCGTTCATCGCCGCCCTATTGCCCGATTTCCTGACCCTCTATCCCAAGGGCCATGTCCAGATCGTCGCGGTCGATCGCCCCGTCGACCTAATCGGCGAGCGGATCGATGTCGCCCTGCGCGTGCGCACCCGATTGGACACCGACGCGGAACTGACGATGCGCACCCTGGCGCGCAGCCGCCGTATTTTGGTCGCCAGCCCCGCGCTCGCCAATCAGGTGGCAGGACAGCACATCGATGCCCTGCCGTCCCTGCCGACGCTCAGTTCATCGGGGGAGGATGGCGCGGTGAGCTGGCATCTCGAAGGCCCCGATGGCGGGACACGGGTGATCGAGCATCATCCGCGCCTGAGCTGCGGCGATTTCGAGACCATCCGCCGCGCCGCCATTGCGGGGCTCGGCGTGGCGCTGCTGCCCGATCATGTCTGCATGGCCGACCTGCGCTCGGGCGCCCTGGCGCTGCCGTTCCCGGAATGGCAGGCGCAGGAGGGGATCGTCCACCTCGTCTTCACCACCCGCACCGGGCTGCCGCCGCTGGTGCGCGCCTGGATCGACCATCTCGCCGCCCATTTCAGCAACGGCGATATCTTCTCGCCCTGATTTCAGCCCTGCGCCCGGCGGCGGCGCGTTTCCCACCCCTTCTTCGCCGCGGCCGATCGATCGGCCGCCTTGCGCCGTTCGGCGGCATGGCTGTCGGGCTTGCCCCGCCCCGATCCCGACAGATTTCCGCCGCCCGAATCCTTGTTCACGGTCGCCCAGGCCCGCGCCTCCGCCTCGTCATGCGAAACGCCACGTTCTTCATAGCCTTGCACGATATGCGCGGCCTTGCGCTTCTGCTTGTCAGTGTAACGATCCTTGTCGCCTCTGGGCATATCTGCCTCCTTTTCCTGCGCCATATCGGTTCAAATCCCGAGGCGCGCGGCGCGTCGATCGCGACTAGATTGGCCGATGACAAAATGAGGAACGGAGAGTCGCCATGAACGTTCCGGACATCATGGAGCAACGCACCCTGCTTGAGCGCCTCGCCCGGCATCTTGCCGCTGGCGCAACGCATAACTGGCCCTATTGGGTAGAGGACGCTGCCAGCATATTGGCACTGCTCAAGGAGCCCGATCCGGCCATGCGAGAGACGGGCGACGTGATCGCCTGGCAGGCGATGATCGACACCGCCCTGCAACAGCGCTGGAGCATTTTCCCGCCCGCCATGACCGGCGCGGACGAGGATGACGATCATGCCGGCAGCGCGGACGAAGAGGGCGAAATTCGCCTCTCGCCCGAGGCTATCGACCAGGACGCCGCCAAATGGGTCCATCTCCACAATGCGTCGAAGGAGACACCATGAAGGGATTGTTGAAGCTGGCCTTTCTGACCGGCCTGGGGGCTGTCGCCTGGAAAAGCTGGAAGGAACGCGCCGGCAAAAGCGATAGCAACACCGCCAATGATCCGGACGATCGCGCCCCGGTCGGCTCATCCGGGATCGTCCGCGACGCCGGACCGCAGGCGGACGACAGCGATTGGGACATGGTCGATGAACAGTCCGACGAATCCTTCCCCGCCAGTGATCCGCCCGGCAATTACTGATATCGCCGACGCCCGGTCACGAACCGGCAATCATCGCTCCATTGCTCCCACCCTGCCCGCGCATTAAGAAGCGCGCACGGATGATATCCATCCGTTTCAACAGGGGAATTATTCAACCATGCCTTCGGGTCTGATCGCGCTGCTCGACGACGTTGCCGGTATCGCCAAGATGGCGGCCACGTCGCTGGATGATGTCGCCGCTGCCGCCGGCAAGGCCGGCACCAAGGCCGCCGGCGTCGTCATCGACGATACTGCCGTCACGCCCAATTATGTCATGGGCCTGTCGCCCGAACGCGAACTGCCGATCATCTGGAAGATCGCGCGCGGATCGCTGCGCAACAAATTGCTGTTCCTGCTGCCGGCGGCACTGGCGCTCAGTGCCTTTGCGCCCTGGCTGCTGCCGCCGCTGTTGATGCTGGGCGGCGCCTTCCTCTGCTTCGAGGCGGCGGAAAAGCTACTCGAAGCGATCCAGGGCGGCCATGACGAGGTGGCGGATGCCGCCGCGACCCTGACCTCCAAGGAACTGGAGGACCAGAAGGTTTCCAGCGCGATCCGCACCGACTTCATCCTGTCGGGCGAGATCATGGCGATTGCGCTCGGCACTGTCGCCAGCGAGCCGATCTGGGAACAGGCGATCATCCTGGTCGTCGTCGCCATCGCGATCACCGCCGGCGTCTATGGCGTGGTCGGCTTCATCGTGAAGATGGACGATATCGGCCTGCACCTCGCCCAGCGCAGCGGCGCGGCGACGCGCGCCATCGGCCGGGGCCTGGTGAAGGCAATGCCGGTGCTGATGAGCGTGCTGGGCGTCGTCGGTACGGCGGCGATGCTGTGGGTCGGCGGCGGCCTGATCGTCCATGGCCTGCACGAATTTCACTGGGATCTGATCCCCGGCACGATCCATCATGTGGCCGAGGGGGCAGCCCATGCCGTGCCCGCGATCGCGCCGGTGGTCGACTGGCTTGTCAACGCGATCGGCGCGGGCATTGTCGGTCTGGTGATCGGCGGCATCATCGTTGCCGTGCTGCATCTGTTCAAGAAGCACTGAGGCGATTAAGGGGAGCGCCCGCGCCATATCGGCGCTTCCCTCGCTCCGGACCATCCAAGTGACCCAATCCTCCCCCTGGCGCATCGAGGCGCGCGCCCTCGTCACGCTCGCCATTCCCATGATCGCGGGCAATGTCGCCTGGTCGGGAATCGCGGCGACCGACCTGCTGCTCGTCGGTCGACTGGGTGCGGAAGCGGTCGCCGCCGGGGCACTGGCGATCAATCTCTTCAACGCGCTGCTGATCTTCGGCCTCGGCCTCGTCACGGCCGCCGCGCCGCTGATCGCCAGCGAACGCGGCCGTCGTCGCCATTCGGTGCGCGACGTGCGCCGCACCGTCCACCAGACGCTGCGCGCCGCCGCCTTCTTCGTGCTGCCGGCCTGGCTGATCCTGTGGCATTGCGAGGCGATATTGCGCGCCATGGGCCAGGAGCCCGACCTGGCGCGCGAAGCCGGCCATCTGATGCGCGGGATGCAATGGGCGCTGCTGCCCTTCCTCTGCTTCACTACGCTGCGCAACTTCATTTCGGCACTGGAACGACCACTCTGGGGCCTCATCATCATGATGCTCGGCATCCCGTTCAACGTGCTGGCGGGCTGGGCGCTGATCTTCGGCCATCTCGGCCTGCCCGCGCTCGGCCTGCTGGGCGCCGGCATCGCCAGCACCCTCTCTTCCACCTTCCTGTTCCTGGGCCTGCTGACCGTCATCCTGGTCGATCGCCGCTTCCGTCGCTATCGCCTGATGGGCCGCTTCTGGACGCGTGACCGCGACCGACAGCGGGCGGTGTGGACGCTGGGCCTGCCGATCGCGATCACGCTGGGGCTGGAAGTCACCGTGTTCAACGCCTCGGCCTTCCTGATGGGGCTGATCGACCGGGAATCGCTCGCCGCCCATGCCGTGGCGATCCAGATCGCCTCGCTGGTCTTCATGGTGCCGATGGGCATCGGCCAGGCCGCGACCGTGCGCGTCGGCGTCGCCTATGGCCGGGCCGATCCCGCCGCGATCGGCCGGGCCGGCTGGCTGGCGCTGATCGTCGGCACCGGTTTCGCCATGGCGGCCGCGCTGATGCTGGTCCTGATCCCGCGACCGCTGGTGTCGATCTTCCTCGACGTCCATGATCCGGCCAATCTCGCCACCGCCAATCTGGCGGTCAGCTTCCTGGCGGTCGCCGCGCTGTTCCAGTTGGTCGACGCTGCCCAGGCCGTCGGCGCCGGCGTGCTGCGCGGCATCCAGGATACCAAGGTGCCGATGATCTTCGCCCTGGTCGGCTACTGGATCATCGGCATCGGCGTCGGCGCCCTGCTCGCCTTCCCGATGGGGCTGCATGGCGTTGGCATCTGGTTCGGCCTGGCTGCGGGTCTCGGCACGGTGGCGATCCTGCTGATCGCGCGCTGGTCGTTGCGCGATCGGCTGCGCCTCATCCCGCGCTAAAAAAAGCCCGCACAATTCGTCGTGAAAATCCGGCCGGTTGCATTACGGGCATATGCTGCGACGCACAAAGCAATTGAAACCCGAACCTGTTTCTTGATATGGGCGGCTCATCATGGACTCTCCGACCCCTATCTTCGAAGCCATCGCGCTTCAGAAGTGCCTCAAGGCGACCTATAACAAGATGGTCGTCACGCTGGCCCCGCACATCCTCTACACGCGCCATGACGAGATGTTCATGGATGCCGTGACCACGGACCGTGACGGCCGCCCGCCGCGCGAGCTGAAGCTCGGTACGTTCAAGCTGGCCGGCCTGAGCGACGTCGAGATCCTGGACGAGACGTTCGAGGCGATGCACGGCCTCTACGACCAGGGCGACGACAAATATAAGGGCGTGACCCTGTTCGCAGTCGATCCGCAGAGCGCCGCCGCCTGATCGGCATTGGCATCGCTTCGACCGGAATGAAGAAGGGCGGCCAATGGCCGCCCTTTTCTTTTTTCGTTACTTCTTGAGCCGATAGCCGGTGCGGAACACCCAGGCGATGATGCCTAGGCAAACTGCAAGCATGCCGCCCACGAACAGCAGGCTGAATTCGATCCCGACATCACCCTTGCCAAAAAAGGTCCAGCGGAAGCCCGAGATCAGATAGACGATCGGGTTGAACAGCGTGATGGTGCGCCACGGTTCGGCCAGCATGTGGATCGAGTAGAAGGCGCCGCCCAGGAAGGTCATCGGCGTGATGATCAGCAGCGGGATCACCTGCAACTGCTCGAACCCCTGCGCCCAGATGCCCAGGATGAAGCCGAACAGGCAGAAGCTCACCGCGATCAGCAGCATGAAGCCGACCATGGCGAAGGGATGGGCCACCGGCAGGTCGACAAACAGATGCGCCGTGGCAAAGATGATGAAGCCGACGATCAGCGCCTTGGTCGCCGCTGCGCCCACATAGGCGATCACCGTCTCCATCGCCGACACCGGCGCCGAGAGCAACTCATAGATGGTGCCGGTGAATTTGGGCATGTAGATGCCGAAACTCGCATTGAAGATGCTCTCCGTGAACATCGACATCATGATGAGGCCGGGCACGATGAAGGCGGCGTAGGGAATGCCGTCAATCTCGGTCATGCGCGAGCCGATCGCCCCGCCGAACACGATGAAATAGAGCGATGTGGTGATGACCGGCACCAGCAGGCCGGTCAGCCAGGTGCGCCGGAACCGGTGCAGCTCGAACTTGTAGATGGCGGCGACGGCGCGCAGATTGGGGCCGTTCATGCCGCTTTCTCCTGATGGACCAGGCTCACGAAAATATCCTCCAGGCTACTCTGCCGCGTGTTGAGATCCTTGTAGCCGATGCCGAGATCGCCCAGCTTGCGCAACAACGAGGAGACGCCGGTGCGTTCGGCGCGGGTGTCGAACAGATATTCGATCTCCTGCCCCTCAGCCTTCAGCGCCACATCCCAGTCGGCCAGTTCGGGCGGCAGCGCCTCGATCGGCTCGGCCAGCATGATCGACAGCGTCTTCTTGCCCAGCTTCTCCATCAGCGCGGTCTTGTCCTCGACCAGCATCAGCTGGCCATGGTTGATGACGCCCACCCGGTCGGCCATTTCCTCGGCCTCCTCGATATAATGGGTGGTCAGGATGATGGTGACGCCGGTCTGGCGCAGTTCGCCGATCAGCTTCCACATGTCCCGGCGCAGTTCGACGTCGACGCCGGCGGTCGGCTCGTCCAGGAACAGCACGCGCGGTTCGTGGCTCAGCGCCTTGGCGATCATCACGCGGCGCTTCATGCCGCCGGAAAGCTCGCGGATCTTGTTG
Organism: Sphingobium sp. WTD-1; assembly: GCF_030128825.1. Classification (NCBI taxonomy): domain Bacteria; kingdom Pseudomonadati; phylum Pseudomonadota; class Alphaproteobacteria; order Sphingomonadales; family Sphingobiaceae; genus Sphingobium; species Sphingobium sp. WTD-1. The sequence continues at coordinate 3,719,870 of NZ_CP119127.1, forward strand.
TGGCGCTTGTCCCACAGCGACAGGTCGCGCAGCACCTTTTCGACATAGGCGTCGTTGCGCGGCTTGCCGAACAGGCCGCGGCTGAAGGTGACGGTGTCGATCACCCGCTCGAACTGATCGGTATTCAGTTCCTGCGGCACCAGCCCGATCGCCGCGCGCGCGCCGCGATAGTCGCGGATGATGTCATGGCCGGCGACCGTCACGGTGCCGCCCGAGGGACGGACATTGGCGCAGATGATCGAGATCATCGTTGTCTTGCCCGCGCCATTGGGGCCGAGCAGCGCAAAAATCTCGCCCTCCTCGATATTCAGGTCGACGCCCTTGAGCGCCTGAAAGCCCGACGCATAGCTTTTCGTCAGGCCCTTGATTTCGATGATGGATGCCATGCGGCAGCGCCCCCTTTCCTTGTGTCGGCAAGATAGGAGGCTGACCGCGCCATGCAACCGGCGACGTGGCAAATAGCGAAGCGGGGCACCATATTGGAAAAAGATTGAAGCCGGCGAAGCACGGGCATAGGTTGACCCGGCTATATTGCGGAGAAGGCTATGAAGAAGGCAATTCTCTTTCTCTCTACCGCGTTGCTAATCCTCCCGGACATGGCGCTGTCCCAACCGCAGCATCGTCCGCCATCCGGCGGCGGTTCGGCCCGCCCGCCCGGTCCGTCCGCCCGCCCGTCCCCTCGCCCCTCCCGACCCGGCGGATCGGTGCAGCCCTCGCGACCCGGCGGGGGCGGATCAGTTCAGCCTTCGCGCCCCGGTGGCCCCAATCCCGGCCGGCCCGGTGGTGGCGGTCCAACGCCATCCCGTCCCGGCGGCGATGGCCATCATGGTCGCCCGCCAACCCAGCCCGGACGCCCTGGCGGCCCGCATCCTGGCCGACCGGGCGATTATCGCCCGCCCCATCATCCGGGCGCCGGCCGTCCGCCCAATTTCCGGCCGATCCCCGGCCCGGCCTTCCGCTATCCCCATGGCTATCGCTATCGGCGTTGGACGGTCGGCCTGTTCCTGCCGGCTGTCTTCTTCTCCAGCTATTATTATTACAACGACTATTGGCGCCTGGGCCTGGGCGCGCCGCCCTATGGCTATCGCTGGGTGCGCTACGGCCCCGACCTGCTGCTGGTCGAAGTCCGGTCGCGCCGCGTGGTCGATGTCGTCTATGGCGCCTTCTACTGAGGCAGAAACAGGAAGGGCCGCATCATCGGATGCGGCCCTTTTCTCTTGTCCCGATCATTCGCCCCGACGGGTGAAGCGGAAGACCGTCGCTGGCGGGAAATTGCGTACCGTATGGCCGGCGCGGACAACCTCCAGGCCAAGCTGATCCAGCACCGCACGACTGACCGGCGGCCGCGTCGAATAGGTGAACTGCACCAGACTGCCGCCCGGCTTCAGCATGCGGAAGGCTTCGGACAATATGTCGATATGCATCGCGCGGTCCATCGCCAGCAGCGGCAGGCCGCTGACCACGGTCTGATAGTCGCCGGGGCCACCGGCGGCCGCGACCGAGACGATCTGCGCCGGCGTCTCCAGGATCGAGACATGGGGAAAATGACGACGCAGCCCGCGCGCGAAGGCGGGGTTGATCTCCACCACCTCCAGCATGTCGGCGGCAAGCCCGGTTTCCAGGATGGCGCGGGTGAAGACGCCCGTGCCCCCGCCCAGTTCCAGCACGCGGCCGCCCTGCGGATCAATGTCGGCCACCATCAGCCGCGCCAGATAGCGACTGCTGGGCACGACCGAGGCGGTCTGCCGGGGCTTCTTCACCCAGGCGGCGAGGAAATCGAGATATTCGGTGGCGCGGGCGCGAAACTCGCTGTTCGGCAGGGCGATTGCCCGGCTGCGCTTCGGCTTGTGCTGCATGGGCGAAATGCGACCGCTCCTTTCTGGTGCCGACTCCCCTTAGCGGGCCGGAGCGCCCCCGTCGATTGGCTTAACAAGATTTCATGCCGGACCAGCAACGGCCGGTCCGGCACAAGTCCTTATTTCTGCTTGCCCGCTTCGGCCGCGGCCAGCACGCGCAGCACATTGCCGGACCAGATTTTCTGTACGTCAGCCTCGCTATAGCCGGCCTTCAGCAGCGCGTCGGTGATCTTGGGCAGATCGACCACATCCTCCATGCCGACGACACCGCCGCCACCGTCCCAATCTAGGCCAATGCCGACATGATCGGGACCGACGACCTTCAGCGCGTGCAGCATATGCGCCATGAAATCGTCGAAGGTTGGCCGGTCGGTGTCGGGGTAGAGCTTGTCGATCTCCTGCCGCTTGGCGAGCAGTTCGGCGCGCTTCTCGGCCGAAACTTTGGCGTCTTCCCGCATCTGGCCATAGAGCACCATCAGTGCCTTCTGCCGGTCGGGATTGGGCTTCGATGCGCGCAGATAGGCGCCATAGGCGTTCATCTGGATCACGCCGCCCTTGGCCGCCAGCGCTTTCAGATGTTCGTCGTCGATGTTGCGCGGATGGTCGTAGATCGCCTTGCAGCCCGAATGGGTCAGCAGCACCGGCGTGGTCGACAGCGCCAGCAGATCGTCCAGCACCTCGTCTGAGCTGTGCGAGGCGTCGGGGACGATGCCGAGCCGGTTCATCTCCTTCAGCAATTCCTTGCCGAGCGGGCTGAGACCGCCATAGCGCGGCTTCTTCGACGGATCGGTCGAGCTGTCGGCGAACTGGTTATGCGCGAAATGGGCAAAGCCCGACACGCGCACGCCCATGTCGTAGAATGTCTTGATCAGCGAGACATCCTCGCCGAGCGGATAGGCATTTTCGATCGACATATAGACGATACGCTTGCCCGCCGCGGCGATCGGCGCCGCGTCCTTCGCCTCCAGCGCCAGCGTGAAATTGTCGGGGTCGGCCGCCACCATCGATCGGATCGACATGCCGCGCAGCAGCGCAAAATCGCGGGCCTTGCGGAAGCCCTCGATCGTCAGCGGCCCCTGCCCGGTGTAGATCGCCCAGAAGCCGCCATCCAGGCCGCCCTTCTTCATCCGCGGCAGGTCGACCTGGGTATAGTCGTTATGGACGCCATGCTCCTCGTCGATCGACCAGTCGGGCAGGTCGAGCGAGGCCGGCGTATCGAGATGGCTGTCGAGCGTGATCAGCTTCTGGTGCAGCTGATAGACCTGTTTCGACACGCCCCCCGTCGCAGATTTTGGCTGGGCCTGCGCCGCAATCGGGAGCAGCGCGACCAGCGCTGCCCCCATCAGATAAGCATTCCGCATCAGATTTCGCCCGAAATGGTGAACTGGAAGGTGCGTGGCGACAGCGGCCGGAAGGCACCGTCGCCCGTCACCGAGGAAGAGATGTAGGACAGCGTGTCCTTGTCGAAGATATTGTCGACGTTGAAGCGCGCCTTGATGCTCTTCACCGGGCCGAAGCTCCAGCCGTCGCCAATGTCCACATAGCCGCTGAACACGGTGTAGGCCGGCACGCTTGACCCCGCCGTGTTGGTGAAGGTCGACCAGCGCTTCGAGGTATATTTGCCGCTGATGTTCGCCACCAGCCAGCTTGCCGGCTCGATCGTAACGCCGCCGCTGACGATCCACTTGGCGCTGTCCGGAATATATTTGCCGGAGGTCGCATAGGTGACCGACGCGACGATATCGTCCTGGAACTTGGCGTTGTTATAGGTGACGTTGGCGTTGGCATAGGCCAGGCCGTTGAGGAAGGCCGGCTTGTAGGTGCCGCTGGCTTCCACGCCGTAGGATTCGACCCGACCGACATTCTGGTAGAAGGTTTCGGTGGTGCTGCCGCCGCCTTCCTGGAAGGTCGTGATCGACTGGATGCGGTTCTTGAACTTGGTGTAATAGCCCGCGATCGAGGCGTAGAGCTGCCCCTGATTGGTGCGGAAGCCGATTTCCATATTCTGCGAGCGTTCCGCCTTGGGCTGGGGCACCAGCGCCGACGTACCGGTACGCGTCACGGCATAGATATCATCCATGCCCTTGGGCAGCGCCATCGTCTCGGCATAGGAGGCGAAGATCTGGCTGCGCTCGTTGATCTTGAACAGCAGGCCGGCCATCGGCAGGAACATGTCGCGATAATGGGCCGTGTTATACTGCGGCCCCCAGCCAGCCACCGCAGTGCCACCCACGACGCGATAATAGTCGTCGAAGTCGCGATAGCCACCCAGACGATAGTCCAGCATCAGCCCCTTGAAGCCCGCATCCAGAACCAGCCGGTCATCCATCAGCTTGAGCGTGTCTTTCAGGAATATCTGCAGCGTGTCGCGCTGCGAACGATAGTCGCGGCGCAGATAGACCAGTTCGTCCAGATTGGGCTCGCCATCGGGGGCGCCGTCCATCGTGTTGTAGCGCGCCTGGGTGCGGTGATATTTGTCGACTTCGGCCCAGATGCCGCCTTCCACGACATTATTGCCGCTTTCCCAGTGCAGCTTGGTGGTCACGCCATAGCGATCGCCGCCCACGCCCGACCGGCCATATTGCACGCCCTTGGGCGCGGTCACGTCCAGACCGGCGGCCGCTTGTGCCGTGTAGCGGGTCAGCGAGTTTGAATAGCTGTCGGGCGAGACGCCATAGCCATTCTTGTCCTCATAATAGAGGGTCGATTCCGCCCACACGCCGTCAGCGACACCCAGGTGGAAGGTGCCGCCATAAAGCTTGTCCTTCCGCACGTTGATCGCGAGGTTGTAGACATTGGTGTAGTTGGAATTGGAATAATAGACGCCCGCCGCCGTCGGCGCGAAGCCGGTCGTGGTGTTGGGCACATTTTCGATATAGGCGAAGTCGCGGCCACAGGTGCCGACCACGCTCTTCACCGTGCAATTATATTGGGCGCGGGTGATTGTCGGCGAGTCATAGTCGAAGAAGTCGTTCGACACGAACTTGAAGCGCGCCCAGCTGTCGCCGCCCAGATCGGCATGGATCTGGCCTTCCCAATGTTCGCGATCGACCGAACCGGGGCCACGCCACAGGTCGCTGTCCAGCTTGGTGCGGCTGACATAGGCCTTGAACGGGCCCACCCGGCCCGTGCTGGCGCGGATGAAGGTGCGCTTCATATTATTGTCGCCAAAGCTCTGCGACACGAACAGGCCCATCTCCTCCTGCGGGGCGATGCTGTTATACTGCACCACCGGGCCAAGGCTGGAATAGCTGGGCAGGCCGACATCCGCGGCGCCGACGGAGGCTTCCACCACGCCCAGATTTTCATTGTCGACATAGCGGAAGACAGGGCTGCCGCCGAAAGCGTCGCTGCGACCGGTCGGGATGCCGTCGACCACGAAACCGATCTGGTCGAGGTTGAAGGCGCGGGTCTGGACGCTGTTGCCGAATTCATAGAGGCCCAGCGCACCGTCGGTCTGGACGTTGAAGCCGGGCAGTTGCTCCAGCATCTTCAGGCCCGAAATGCCCGACGGCGCCGACAGCAGCGCCTCGCGCGTGACGGCGACGACATTGTTGATCTTGTCTTCGCCAATCGCTTCCGACGATTGCGAGATACGACGACCGGTCACGGTGATCGTGCTATCCTCATCCGCCGGCGCCGCTTCCTGGGCCAGGGCGGCAGATGACAGCGCGCCGGTGCAGCAGGCAAGCAGAAGCGCAGCGCGCGAAACGCGACGGACAGACGAAATCGAAGGCATAGAGGCTCCCTGTAGGCCCTGCAAAAGGGCAGTTCGCGCCAATCAGCAGCACCCGCTCCTTCGAGCTGTCGCGCCGTTCCTCTCCGGACTCTGGCCTGTCGATCGTCCCTTCGGGCGACCGCAGATCATGTCATCCTTTTGTCATCTGAAACGAGCCCTTCGGGAAAATCCACCACGCGCTTATGATGATTTCTCAAGCGCAACGAGACGCCTCAAAGCATTGAGATTCCGTAATCAATGCCCTCTTCCCTCTCATGCGCGCACAAAAAATCCTCCCCAGGCCTGGCCTGGGGAGGATCGAAAAATGGCATACCCTCTCCTTTCCGGAGAGGAGCTTTCTTTAAGTCTTTAGCGCCCTTTCCAGACGCCCGGACGCTTCTCGACAAAGGCGGTCATGCCTTCCTTCTTGTCTTCGGTCGCGGTCAGGATCTGGAACAGGCGGCGCTCGGTCAAAATACCCTGGGCCAGATTGGTCTCGAACGCGATATTGACCATTTCCTTGTTCACCATCGCCGCCATCGGCGGCATCGCCGCGATCGCGGCGGCGGTCTTGAGCGCATCGTCCAGCAACTCGGCCGCCGGCACGATCCGCGCGACCAGGCCGGCCCGCTCGGCCTCCTCGGCCCCCATCATCCGGCCGGTCAGGCACATTTCCATCGCCTTGGCCTTGCCGACCGCGCGGGTCAGCCGCTGCGACCCGCCCATGCCCGGCGCCACGCCCAGCTTCACCTCGGGCTGGCCGAACTTGGCGGTGTCGGCTGCCAGGATAAAGTCCGCCATCATCGCCAGTTCGCAGCCGCCGCCCAGCGCAAAGCCGGCAACCGCCGCGATCCACGGCTTGCGGGTGGCGACGACCTTGGTCTGCCAGTCGGAGAAGAAATCCTGCAGGAAGAAGTCGGCCGCTTCCTTGTCGACCATTTCCTTGATGTCGGCGCCGGCGGCAAAGGCCTTTTCGCTGCCGGTCAGCACCGCGCAATGCTGGGTCGGGTCGGCATCATAGGCGGCAAAGGCCGCGCCCAGATCCGCCAGCACCTGGCTGTTGAGCGCGTTGAGCGCCTGCGGCCGGTTGAGCGTGATGAGCGTCACCGCGCCCTGCTGTTCCACCAGGATCGTTTCATATGCCATTGCCGTCTCCCTAAGCTGTCAGCGCCGATCTATGTCGGCCAAAAACGGATCGCCAGCCTTTGCGGCGCGGCGATTTTGCCGATCCTATCGGCAAAGATGCATGAAATCCTGATCATAGCTGCGCATATGGGCGCCGCCATCGACATAGAGGGTCTGGCCCGTCACCGCCGTCGCCCCGGCCAGATAGAGCACGGCCTGCGCGATCTGCTCCGCCTGCGGCAGCCGGCCGAGCGGCATCAACTGCTCCAGCCGCGCCATCTGTTCCGCATCATAATCGGGCGTGGCGATGGTCAGACCGGGCGCCACCGCATTGACCCGCACATGCGGCGCCAGGCTGCTGGCCGCCGTCTTCGTCAGGCCGGCGAGCGCCAGCTTGGACAGCGTATAGGCCAGCTGGTCGCCATGGGGATGGTCGATCCGCTGGTCGAGGATATTGACGATGCAGCGATCGCCGGTCCCGGCCGGCACCGTCGCGAACGCCTTGGTCAGCATCGCGGGCGCCGCGCAATTGACCGCATAATGGCGCATCAGATCATCGGCGGTCACGCTGTCGATCCGGTCCTGGCCAAAGATCGCGGCACTGTTGACCAGCAGGTCGGGCGGCCGGCCAAAACGTTCGGCGACCTGCGCGACCAGTTCCTCGGCCGCTTCGGGATCGGCGAAGTCGACGACGAAGCCTTCCCATTCGGCGCCATTTTCCTCGAGCGCCAGCGCCAGATGGGAATCGAGCCGCGTGTCATGGCTGCCATGGATCGCGAGCGAATAGCCCGCCTTCGCCAGCGCCGCCGAAATGATGCCGCCCAGCCGGCGATGGCCGCCGGTCACCAGCGCCAGCCGGCGCGAGGCCAGCGGCAAGGGGCCTGTCGCCCCGCCGTCCTTCTTTACGCCGCCGATCGGGCGATAGGCGGGCTCCGCGCCCTCCCCCTCTCCGGTCACATCATTCACGAGGCGATGAGCTTCAGCACTTCCTCGCGCGACTTTTCGTCGTCGCGGAAGACGCCGAGCATGCGGCTGGTCTTCATGATGACGTTCGGCGTGCGCACGCCACGGCCGGTCATGCAGCCATGGGTCGCCTCGATCACCACGGCGACGCCTTGGGGCTTGAGATTTTCCCAGATGCAGTTGGCGACTTCGGAGGTCAGCCGTTCCTGCACCTGCAACCGGTTGGCATAGGCGTGCAGCACGCGGGCCAGCTTGGAAATGCCGACCACATAGTCGCCGGGCAAATAGGCGATGTGCGCGCGACCGACGATCGGCGCCATATGATGTTCGCAATGCGACTGGAACGGAATGTCCTTCAGCAGCACGACATCGTCATAACCGCCCACCTCGTGGAAGATGCGCGAGAGATGATAGGCCGGATCATCATTATAGCCGCGGCAATATTCGCGCCAGGCGCGCGCCACCCGCTCGGGTGTTTCCACCAACCCCTCGCGCTCGGGCGCATCGCCCGACCAGCGGATGAGGGTGCGGATCGCCTCCGACACTTCGGCCGGGACCGGCTCCTTCGAGCCTTCGCCTACGGTTTCCGCATCGGGATCATATGCCATGAACTGGGCCACTCCATAATTGTTGGCCCCGGCATATGGCGACTGCGTGGCCGTCTGACCAGCCCTTTTGCCCCGGCTGGACACAACATCGCTGTGGTGGCAAATCACAGCCTAACGGGAACGCACCACATAAAAATGTCATTACAATCGCACGATCATGCGCACTGAACGCATCGCCGCCGTCCTGCTGGCAGCCGGCATGTCGACCCGCTTCGGCGAGGAAGACAAGCTGATGGCCGACCTGCGCGGCAAGCCGGTTGCCGCGCACACGCTGGAAACCATCGCCTCCATGGCCTTTGCCGAGCTGGTCGCCGTCGTGCGGCCGGTCGAATTTGCGCCAATATTGCATCGCAAGCTCGACCGGCGCGGCTTCGATATCATCGTCAACGAACGGCCCGAGGAAGGCCTGTCGAGCAGCATCCGGCTGGCGGTCGAGCATGTGATGGACAAGCGCAAGGTGCGCGGCATCCTGATCTGCCTGGCCGACATGCCCGACGTGCCGCAGACCCATTATAACCATATCTGCATGGCGGCCGAGGACATAAGGTCGGTCGTCGCCAGCACCGACGGCTTCTCCTCCTCGCCGCCCGCCTTCATCGGCCGCAAGCATTTCCCCGAATTGCTGGCACTTAAAGGCGATCAGGGTGCCCGTGCGCTGCTGAGCCATGGCATCCAGATCGAGACGATCGGCAATGTGCTGCACGACATCGATACGCCGGAGGATCTTGGCCGCCCCCCGGTGACACCGACCTGAGGCACAAAAGGGGCAGGCGAAGCCGCTTTGCCTTGCCCCGCGTCAGGTCGATCGCGTCGGATCGGTCAGGCCGTCGCCCATTTCCCGCGGATCAGGGGCACGACTGAGCGGCAGCGAGCCGGTCTGGCGTTCCAGCATGCGATGCACCACCGGCGGCTTGCCGCCGCTGTGCAGCGCGTGGATCGTATCGCTGTTGGTGATGTCGGCGATGGTACGCCGCTGGTTGTGGCGGACATAGTCGAGCCAGGTCGACACATGATAGCGCTCGACCCAGAGTTCCGGATCGCCCAGGTCACGCATCAGCGACCAGCCATGCGCGCCGTCGCGCTTGCGGATACGGCGGCGCTCGCTCATCGCACTGAGGAAGGGGACGACCGACCCCACCGGGATGCGATATTCGATGGTGATGACGACTGGGCCGCTGCGCGGCTCGACCGGCACCGCCGTCTCCGGCTCGCGCCAGCGGTTCTGGAGATCGAGATTGTCATCGCCGATCTGCGGCAGCGGACGAACGAAGCCGATCAGCGCAGCGACCAGTTGCACCGCGGCGGAAGCATAGAGGGCGTCCACCACGCCATGATCCTCGGCCAGATTGCCGAACAGCCAGGCGCCGATCGCCATGCCGCCGAACGCCGTCATCTGATAGATGGCGACGGCGCGGGCGACGACCCAGCGCGGCGCCGACATCTGGACCGACACGTTGAAGGTCGACAGCGCCATGACCCAGCCCGCCCCGGCGAGCAGATAGCCGAGCAACGCCAGCGCCAGATAGCCTGACATGGCGGTGATCGCCGTCCCCGCCGCCAGCGACAGGGCAGCGGACCGCACGATCGCCTCGATCGAGAAGCGCGCGCGCAGCCGCCGGGTGGAGAGCGCCCCGGCCACCGCGCCGACGCCGAAGGCGCCACTGGTAAGGCCGAAGGTCAGCGCGCCGCCGCCCAGCACATCGCGCGCCACCAGCGGCATCAGCGCCGACACCGCACTGGCGCCGATGCCGAAGGCGCCGCCGCGCAGCAGCACGAGCTGGATCTTTGGCGACATCGAGACATAGCTGACACCGGCCCACATCGCGACGCCCAGCCGCTCACGCGGCAGCAGCTTGGGCGGCAATTCCGGCCGCCAGCGCGCCAGCACCGCGACCAGGCCGATATAGCTGACCGCATTGGCCAGGAACGCCGCCGCCGCGCCCGCCGCCGCGACGATCACGCCGCCCAGCGCCGGGCCGGTGCTGCGGGCCAGGTTGAAGCCCATGCTGTTCATCGCGACCGCGCTGGGCAGCACGCTGCGCGGCACCATGTCACCGACCGATGCCTGCCAGGCCGGGCCGTTCACCGCCGTCGCGCAGCCGATCAGGAAGGTGAAGCCCAGCAATGTCCAGGGCGTCAGCGCACCGAGCCAGGCAACCAGTGCGAGGGCGGTCGACACCAGCAGCATGAAAAGCTGGCAGGCCATCATCACCTTGCGCCGATCCAGATTGTCGGCGACCGCACCGGCCCAGAGCGAGAACAGCATGATCGGCAGCGTCGTCGACGCCGGCACCAGCGCCACCAGCACCGGCGAAGCGGACAGCGAGGTCATCATCCAGGCCGCACCGACCGACTGGATCAGCCCGCCGAAATTGGACGCCAGGCTCGCGATCCAGATCGCGCGGAAGATGGGAATGGCAAAGGGCGAGGAAGGCTGGGGGGACTCGGTGTCAGGCACGAAAACCATCAAGCGGATTTAAGAACCTGGGTCAAACCCACGACTCGGTCATTGGTTCAGATGCGGCCTGTCCGTAACGCCCGGCCCCAGTCCGGACGGCCGCGCGCATCGGCCCTGGCGGCGGCGCGTTCCGCGTCATAGGCGACCATCATGATCTCCGCGTGCCAGCCGTTGGCCATCCGCTCGACCAGTGCATAACGGGCTTCGGGCGATCCGGTCTCCACCTTGTGCGGCCAGGGCCGATCATCGTCGTAGGCCGGCAGGCCGACGCTGCCCGGATTGACGATCAGCCCGCCATCGGCGCGACGGTGGATGCGCGGCACATGGGTATGGCCGCACAGGACCAGCGGCGCGACGACGCCCCCTGCCCGCGCCTCGACCTCCACATTGGTGGCAGCGCGCAAGCCGGTCGGTTCGACCGTCTCCAGCCAATAATCGATGTCGCTACCCGGCGTGCCATGGACCATGAGCACCTCATCCGTCAGCCACAGCGTCTCGGGCAAGGCAGCGATCCAGTCGCGATGGCGCGGCGCCAGCAGATCATGGGTCGCCCGGTCCGACGCGCCCATGCGTTCGGGCGCCAGCGTCAGCAATTGCCGCTCATGATTGCCCCGGATCGTCGGCATATCCAACGCCATCAGCCGATCGGCGGTCTCGCAGGGGAAGAGCGGCCCCGACAGGATGTCACCGAGATTGACACATAGATCGACATTGCGTGCGGCCACGTCCGCCAGCACGGCGTTAAGCGCGTCGATATTGCCATGGATGTCGGAAAGAGCCGCAATCTTCACCTGGTGCTTGTCCCGCTGCAATCGCGCCCCACATCAGGCCCGCACCTGACCTTACGGCAAGGCCATGTCGGCGAAAACCGACCATTTCACGCTTGCACTTTACGTAAACGTAAATACATTCAGGGCCACTTCCGGTGCGCCAAAAGCCGCCAACGGAGAGGGAAAAGGAACCATGGAAGCCTATATTTACGACGCCGTCCGCACGCCCCGTGGCCGGGGCAAGAGCGACGGTTCGCTCCACGACATCACCCCCATCCAGCTCGCGACGCAGATGCTCGAAGCGGTGCGCGACCGCACCCAGATCGACACCGCCGACGTCGACGATGTGATCCTGGGCTGCGTCAGCCCCGTGGGCGAACAGGGCGCGGATATCGCGCGTGTCGCCGTACTCAACGCCGATTATGCCCAGACCGTGCCGGGCGTGCAGATCAACCGTTTCTGTGCATCCGGCCTGGAAGCAGTCAACATGGCCGCGGCCAAGGTCTATTCGGGCGAAGCGATGTTCGCGATCGGCGGCGGCGTCGAATCGATGAGCCGCGTGCCGATGGCATCGGACGGCGGCGCCTGGGCAATGGACCCGGCGGTTGCCTACAAGACCTATTTCGCGCCCCAGGGCATCGGCGCCGACGTGATCGCCACCAAGTTCGGCATCAGCCGCGACGATGTCGACGCCTATGCCGTCGAGAGCCAACGCCGCGCCAAGGCCGCCTGGGACGAAGGCCGTTTCAAGAAGTCGATCGTGCCGGTCCGCGACGTGATCGGCGGCATCGCCCTCGACCATGACGAACATATGCGCCCCGACGCGACGATGCAGTCGCTGGGCAGCCTGAAGCCCAGCTTCCAGGCGCTGGGCGAAGACATGCCCGGCTTCGACACGGTCGCCCTGCTGCGCTATCCCGAGCTGGAAAAGGTCAACCATGTCCATCACGCCGGCAACAGCAGCGGCATCGTCGACGGCGCCGCCGCCGTGCTGGTCGGCAACAAGGAAATCGGCGACAAATACGGCCTGAAGCCGCGCGCCAGGATCAAGGCGATGGCCTCGATCGGATCGGAACCGCTGATCATGCTGACCGGCCCGGAATTTGTCGCCGGCAAGCTGCTGGCCCGTGCCGGCATGACCACCGCCGACATCGACCTGTGGGAACTGAACGAGGCCTTTGCCTCGGTCGTGCTGCGCTACATGCAGGCGATGAACCTCGACCACAGCAAGATCAACGTCAATGGCGGCGCGATCGCCATGGGCCATCCGCTGGGCGCCACCGGCGCCATGGTGCTGGGCACTGCGCTCGACGAGCTGGAACGCTCGGGCAAGGGCACCGCGCTCATCAATCTGTGCGTCGGCGCGGGCATGGGCACCGGCATCATCATCGAGCGCGTGTAAGCAGCGGACTTAGGAGAGACACACATGGAAACCATCCGCTTCGACATCGATGCCGACGGCATCGCCACCCTGACGATCGACGTGCCCGGCCAGTCGATGAACGTCATCGGCCCCGACTTCCTGGCAGACCTCGACGCCGCCATCACCCGCATCGCATCGGAAGAAGGCATCAAGGGCGCGGTCATCGCATCGGGCAAGGACAGCGGCTTCATGGCCGGCATGGACCTGAAATATTTCGGGTCCATGCTCGCCAGCGCCGATGGCCAGCGCCCCGCCCCCACCGCGATCTTCGACAATGTGTTCGTGCTGAACCAGTTGTTCCGTCGCCTGGAAACCGCCGGCAAGCCGGTCGCCTGCGCCATTGAAGGCACCTGCGTCGGCGGCGGCTTCGAACTGGCGCTGGCCTGCCATCGCCGCTTCGTCGGTGACAGCCCCAAGACCCAGCTGGGCCTGCCCGAAATCCTGATCGGCCTGTTCCCCGGCGGTGGCGGATCGCAGCGCCTGCCGCGCATCATGGGCGTCCAGGCGTCGCTGATGTACATGCTGCAGGGCAAGCTGTTCCGCCCGGCCGAAGCCGCGATGCTGAAGGTCGTCGACGGCGTGGTGCCGCAGGGCACGGCAGCTGCGGCGGCGAAGGAATGGGTCAAGGCCAACCCGACCGCCAGCACCCAGCCCTGGGACGTCAAGGGCTTCAAGGTTCCCGGCGGCGCCGGCGGTTTCAACCCCGCCTTCGTCCAGACCATGGCCGGCGCCCTGCCGATGACGCTCAAGCAGACCCAGCGCAACATGAACGCGCCGATCGCCCTGCTGTCGGCGGTCTATGAGGGCATCACCCTGCCGATGGACCGGGCGATCCGGATCGAAAGCAAATATTTCGCCAAGGTCGCCGCCGATCCGCAGGCGTCGAACATGATCCGCACCCTGTTCGTCAACAAGCAGGCAGCCGAGCGCGGCGCGCGCCGTCCCAAGGACGAGCCCAAGGCGCCGACCACCAAGCTCGCCATGCTGGGCGCCGGCATGATGGGCGCGGGCATCGCCACCGTCGCGGCACAGGCCGGGATGGACGTGGTGCTGTTCGACCGCGACCAGGCCTATGCCGAAAAGGGCAAGGCCCATGTCGAGGCGGTGCTGGCCAAGCGCCTGGGCCGTGGCATGACGCCCGAGAAGATGGCCGCTACCCTGGCCCGCGTCACCCCGACCACCGACTATGCCGCGCTCGCCGGCGCCGACTTCGTGATCGAAGCGGTGTTCGAGGATGTCGCAATCAAGGCGGAAGTGACCAAGCAGGTCGAAGCCGTGCTGGGCGCCGACACCATCTTCGGTTCCAACACCTCGACCCTGCCGATCACCAAGCTGGCCAATGCCTGGTCCAAGCCCGAGAATTTCATCGGCGTCCACTTCTTCTCGCCGGTCGAGAAGATGCCGCTGGTCGAAATCATCCTGGGTGAAAAGACCGGCCCGGCCGCGATCGCCAAGGCGCTCGACTTCGTTGCCCAGATCAAGAAGACGCCGATCGTCGTCCATGACAGCCGCGGCTTCTACACCTCGCGCAGCTTCGGCACCTATGTGCAGGAAGGTGCGGAGCTGGTCGGCGAAGGCATCAACCCGGCGCTCATCGAAAATGCCGGCAAGCAGCTCGGCATGCCGACCGGCCCGCTGGCCGTCAGCGACGAAGTGTCGATCGAACTGGGCGTCAAGATCATGACCGCCGCCAAGAAGGAGCTGGGCGACGCCTATGTTCCCCAGGGGTCGGACGACATCATGCTCAAGATGGTCGAGGCCGATCGCCTGGGCCGCAAGAACGGCAAGGGCTGGTACGACTATCCCGAAGGCGGCAAGAAGCATCTCTCGCCGGTGCTGGGCGATCTGTTCCCGCGCGCCGACGCCCAGCCGGACGTCGAGGAAGTCAAGGAACGCCTGCTCTATCGCCAGTTGATCGAATGCGCCCGCTGCTTCGAGGAAGGCGTACTCGAAACGCCGGAAGATGGCGACATCGGCGCGATCTTCGGCTGGGGCTTCGCGCCCTATACCGGTGGTCCGTTCAGCCATATGGACACGGTCGGCATCGCCCATGTCGTGGCCGTGCTGGATCGGCTGGCCGCCGCCCATGGCCCGCGCTTCGCCCCCACGGCGCAGTTGCGGGAAATGGCGGCCAACGGCGCGACCTTCTATCGCCCCGTTCCGTCTCGCGCTGCAGCATGAGCGATTTGTAAATCGTAACGCTTCTGTATTAGGTCTCCCCGGACATATTCGGGGAGACCTTTTCTTTATGAGCAAGCCAACGGTTCTGGTCACGGGCGGCGCCGGCTATATCGGCAGCCATGCGGTGCTGGCGCTGAAGGATGCCGGCTATGGCGTGGTGGTGATCGACAATCTCGTCACCGGCTTCCGCTGGGCCGTGCCGCAAGACGTCCCCTTCGTGCAGGGCGACATCGCCGACCAGGCGCTGGTACAGGCGACGCTGCGCGACCATGGCGTCCAGGCGATCATGCATTTCGCCGGATCGGTGGTGGTGCCGGAATCGGTCGAGAACCCGCTCAAATATTATAACAATAACAGCGCCAAGACCCGCGACCTGCTGGAAAGCGCGGTCGCCGTCGGCGTGCCCCATTTCATCTTCTCCTCGACCGCCGCCACCTATGGCATCCCGGAGGAAAGCCCGGTCAGGGAAACGACGCCGCAGCGGCCGATCAATCCCTATGGCATGTCGAAGCTGATGACCGAATATATGCTGCGCGACGTCGCCGCCGCCCACGCCATGAACTTCTGCGCCCTGCGCTATTTCAACGTCGCGGGCGCCGATCCGCAGGGCCGCACCGGCCAGTCGACGGCCGGCGCCACCCACCTCATCAAGGTCGCGGTCGAGGCGGCGCTGGGCAAGCGCAGCCATGTCAGCGTCTTCGGCACCGATTTCGCCACGCCCGACGGCACCGGCGTGCGCGACTATATCCATGTCAGTGATCTCGCCGCCGCCCATGTGCTGGCGCTCGAAGCGCTGATCGCCCACCCCGATCGCAACTACATGCTCAATTGCGGCTATGGCCGGGGCTTCTCCGTCCTTGAAGTGCTGGATGCGATCGACCGGGTCACCAACATGACGATCGAGCGCCGACTGGAAGGTCGCCGTGCGGGCGATCCCGACGCGCTGATTTCCGACAATAGCGCGCTCATGGCCGAATTTCCCTGGCAGCCGCGCTATGCCGATCTCAATCAGATCGTCGATCATGCGCTCGCCTGGGAACGCAAGCTGAGCGACATTCAGAAGGCATGAGGCAAAAAGCATGAGCGAAGCCAGCGTTCGCGCCTTCTTCGCCGCGCAGGCGCCCGATGTCGTCATCATCGACCAGGGCGTCAGCACCGCAACGGTAGTCGAGGCGGCAACTGCGCTGGGCGTCGAACCCGCGCGCATTGCCAAGACCCTGTCGCTGCGCGTCGGCGACAGGGTGGTGCTGGTCTGCGCCCGCGGCGACGCCCGCCTGTCCAATGGCAAGGCCAAGGCCGCGCTGGGCGCCAAGCCGCGTATGCTGGGTGCGCATGAGGTGGAAGAGATTACCGGCCATCCGGTCGGCGGTGTCTGTCCCTTCGGCCTCGCCAGCGCCCTACCCGTCTATTGTGATGTCTCGCTACAGGCGTTCGACACCGTGTTTCCGGCGGCGGGATCGCGCACCGCATCGGTCGAACTGACGCCCGACCGGCTTGCCGCCTTGACCGGGGCGCTATGGATCGACATCTGCACCCTTCCCGAAATCGTCGAGTGAGAGCCATGCCGACCGAACATATCTTTACCACCGGGGCTGAGGCCGCCACCGATATCGCCGCCCGCATCGCCACCCTCTTGTCGGATGCGATCGCCCAGCGCGGCATCGCCACCCTCGCAGTCTCGGGTGGCCGCTCGCCGCGCCCGGTGCTGGAAGCGCTGTCGAAAGTGCCGCTCGACTGGACCAAGCTGATCGTCACCCTGGTCGACGAACGCTGGGTCGATCCGGTCAGCGCCGACAGCAATGAACGGCTCGTGCGCGAAACCCTGCTCCAGGGTCCGGCCGCTGCCGCCCGCTTCGTGCCGATGAAGAACGGCGCCGCCGACGCCTATGCCGGCCAGAGCGCGGTCGAGGCGGACTTTGCCGCCCTGCCCTGGCCGTTCGACATCATCCTGCTCGGCATGGGCGATGACGGCCATACCGCCTCGCTTTTCCCCGAGGGTAAGGAACTGGCCGAGGGGCTTTCTACTCAGGCTTACACGATTGCCGCCACCCCGCCGGTCGCGCCGCACCAGCGCCTGTCGCTGACCGCGCACGCGATCCTGCAAAGCCGCCATATCTTCCTGCAGATCGGCGGTGCGGGCAAGAAGGCGGTCTATGACCTGGCGCTGGCCGGCGGCCCGGTCGAGCAACTGCCGATCCGCCTTGCGCTGCTGCAGGACAAGGTGCCGGTCGAGGTGTGGATCGCCGAAGCCTGACGCTTTCATCCGTTCGTTTCGAGCCTGTCGAGAAATGCTGGCGCAGCGCTATCCGCTTCTCGACACGCTCAAAGTGAACGCAAGTTGATTCAATTTGTCGGCTCATGTTTCGAGATCAGATAGCGCCACACCCCGACCGCGTTGATCGCCAGCAGCGCGACATTCTGCCAGCCGATGCCCTCGCTGTCCTTGTCCAGGAAGCCCCAGCCGATCAGCGCGATCGAACTGGTGACGAACAGCACGAACGCCCAGCCGGTGATCCGCCGCCCCAGATTCAGCGACACGACCAGCGCCGCGAGCGTGGCGGCGCCGGCACCATAATATTGCAGGACGGTGAGCAGCGCCTGGTTCATGCCAGACAGAACGTGGCGGCCATGGACATGGTTGCCCGCAGAGAATAGGCATCCGGCATGATTGCCCAGATCGATCCCTTTCACGCCATCGCCATCAGCCGCGAGGCCCATGCCCTCAAGGCTGCGGGCCGCTCCATCCTGCACATGGAGTTCGGCCAGCCCTCGACCGGTGCGCCCGCCGCCGCCATCGCGCTGGCGCATGAGGTGCTCGACACCGATCCGATGGGTTATTGGGAAAGCCCGGCGCTCAAGGAACGGATCGCCCGCCTCTATGCCGATCGGCACAATGTCGCCGTCGATCCCGAACAGGTGCTGCTGACCTGCGGCGCTTCGCCCGGCCTGGTGCTGGCGCTCACCAGCCTGTTCGCGCCCGGTGCCCGTGTCGCTACCGCGCGGCCCGGCTATGTCGCCTATCGCAATACGCTCAAGGCGCTCTATCTGGAACCGGTCGAGATCGCCTGCGGCCCGGCCGAACGCTACCAGATCAGCGCCGACGCGCTGGCCGCGCTCGATCCGGCGCCCGACGGCCTGATCCTCGCCAGCCCGGCCAACCCGACCGGCACGATCATCCCGGCCGACGAACTGGCGGCGATCGCCAGGGTCTGCGCCGATCGGGGCATCCGCATCATCTCCGACGAAATCTATCATGGCCTCAGCTTCGGCGAACCGGCGCGGTCGATGCTGGAATTTGCCCCCGACGCCGTGATCGTGAACAGCTTCTCCAAATATTTCAGCATGGCCGGCTGGCGGCTGGGCTGGATCGTCGTGCCCGCCGATCTGATCGGCGCGGCGCGGGCGCGAATGGGCAATCTGTTCCTGACGCCGCCGGTGCTGGCGCAGCAGGCGGGGCTGGCCGCGTTCGACTGCACCGACGAACTGGAAGGCCATGTCGACACCTATCGCCGCAACCGGCAATTGCTGCTCGACGCCTTGCCCGCGCTCGGCCTCGCCAGCATCGCCCCGCCCGATGGCGCCTTCTACATCTATGCCGATATCAGCCATCTCACCAATGACAGCCTGGCCTTCTGCCAGAAGCTGCTGCGCGAGACCGGCGTCGCCACCGCGCCGGGGATCGATTTCGATCCGGTCGACGGCCACCGCTTCATCCGTTTCAGCTTCGCCGTCTCGACCGACCGGGTCGAGGATGCGATCGCGCGGATGATCCCATGGTTCCAGGCGCAACCAAGCCGCTGAAAGGCAGCGAACACGAGAGGCTTCGTAACGCCATCTGCAATTTTGTGAGGAATAAGCGATGCCGCAAATGGCAGCGCCTGAGGCCGATCAAAAGATGGTGCGGGCGGTCGGAATCGAACCGACACTCCTTGCGGAACCGGATTTTGAGTCCGGCGCGTCTACCAGTTTCACCACGCCCGCATCTGATCGTGGAAGGGGGCACCTAGCAGGTCATGAACCGGCTGCAAAGCCCCCAAAATCACTCCCGCAACAAAGCCGCCAGGCAGGCGAAACAAGGGCCTAGCGGCGGGCGCGCAGCCGGGCGCGCAGAGTGAGGCCGTAGCCGATCGTCACGGCCATCCCCGCCCCCACCGCGATGCAGCCGCCGACGACCGCCACCGGGATCGGCGCGAACGCCCAGAAGCCGGCATAGATAATGCCGCTGAGCGCCATCGACCAGCCGCCGACCCGTGCCACCTGCCGCGCGCAGGCGTCGGGCAGGAACGCCTTGGGCATGCGATTGCCATACCAGGCGATCATCAACCCGTTGGCGCCAATCACCAGCCGCGTGACCATGTCACGGTCCAGCCAGTCGAGCTTGCGCCCCTGGCTGGCGGCCAGGGCCAGCAGCAGGATACCGCCGCCCCACAGCAGGCCCGCCTTCAATTCCCTGTCCATCCTGCCTTCTCCCGATGCTGATCCGGCGCGTCCACGCCGATGCCGAACGGCTGGGCGAAGCCCAGCAGCGCCTCTTCCAGCACCGACAATTTGAGATGATAGATGACCGACTTGCCGGCCTTTTCGGCATGGACCAGGTCCGCCTCCTTCAGCACCGCGAAATGCGCCGACATGGTCGGCTTGGAGACATCGAACTGGTCGCTCAGTTCGCCCGCGCTCATCGGCCCTTGCCGCAGCAATTGCAGCACCCGGCGACGGGTCGGATCGGACAAGGCGCGGAAGACCTGGCTCATGATAAGATAATTAGCTAACCATCGAAATGAGTCAAGCGACCGTGATGATCGCCGTGGCGCTGCCGCGCCGGCTGCGATAGGGAGCCGCCAAAGTTTCCTTCAATTCAGGCAGAGACATGGCCCGCAAATATTCCAAACATGGCCCCTATGAAGATGTGCATCGCGAGGAAGAGGAAGCGCCGCCCCCGCCGCCCTGCTGGCTATGCGGGCGTCCAACGGGCACGACCATCGTGTGGCATCATCCCGTTCCCAAGAGCCGGGGCGGCCGCGATGTCGTGCCGATGCACGGCATCTGCCAGCAGACGCTGATCGCCAATTTCACCAATTCCGAATTACAGCGCCACGGCATGGACGTGGAGGGCCTGCTGCTCCATCCACCGATCCGCAAGTTCGTCGACTGGGTGGCGAACAAGGATCCCGATTTCACCGCGACCATCACCAAGAAGCAGCGCTGATCGAAGTCAGCGCTGCCGCCTGATCGACCAGTCGGTCAGAACAGCCCCGGCACCTCGCGCTGGGCCGGATTGGGCCGCTGCGGCGCCAGCAATTCGCGCGGGGCGGACACCGGCGACGTCACCGCCTGTCGGCTGAGCGTCGCCACCGCGCCGCCGATCGGCGTGCAGCTGCGCCCGGCGATGAAGTCCAGCGCCTGCCGGGTCGCCGCCTCGCGCGGATCGCCCAGCGGATAGCTGATATCGTCCCACGCCTGGCAACTGGCCTTCATGCTGCTCGCCAGCCCGTCATAATAATCGGCGTTGCCCGCGCCATTCTGGGTCGCAAAGGCAACCACCCGCAACCGGTCGTCACAGGCTTCGCGGTCGATCGCGATCTGCCCGACCGGCTTGCCGTAGGTATTGGCGCCGATCAGCGCCGCCTGCGCGCCCAGATAGGGGATGAAGGCGTTGATGACGCCTTCGCTGGCCGATGCCGTGCCGCCGCTGCCGATGAAGGCGATGCGGGTGGGCGCGACGGACTGCGCCAGCGGCTCGAAATAATGGGTCTGGTTCTGGCCGCTCTTTTCCGGGCGATAGGTCATGCGCATGAAGATGTCGGTGCGCGCCCGGTTGCCGCCGAGCAGATCGCCCAGCACCTTGGCGGTCGAGACGAGGCCGCCGCCATTATAGCGCAGGTCGAGGATGATGTCGGTCACGCCCTGCGCCTTGAAACCGGCGAACGCGTCCCGCAGCGGCTGTTCCGCCGACAGGATGAAGGTGCGCAGATTGACATAGCCGACACGGCGGCCGCCATCGTCGATCACCCGTGTGCCATAGCGGTTCGATACCGGCATCAGGTCGAAGTCGCGCTTGGTCACGGATACGGTGCGGGTGCTGGTCGCGTCGGCGATGCGCAGCAACCGGGTCGTGCCGGCACTATCCGGCCCCATCGCATCGGCCACGGCATTGGCGCCGCCCGATGCGAACAGCGACGACACGCTGCGCATGTTCGTGATGCTGGTGCCGATCTCCAATATCTCCGCGCCGCGATCGATGCCGGCGGCCAGCGCCGGGCCATTCTCGAACGATTCGATGACGAACAGGCGGGTCGCCCCGCTATCGGTCGCGAAGCGCAGGCCGAAGCCGGCACTCGACCCCGACTGATAATAGGCATTCTCCGCCTTGATGGAGGTGAGATAGGTGAAATAGCGATCCCGCCGCTGCGACCGCGCGCCCTGCGTCAGCGCGTCGATATAGCTGTCGACGCTGGCATAGCCGGACGGGCTGAGCGCGGACGGCAGGGTTTCGGGGAAAAGATACCATTCCTTGAGCGTCGCCGCCGCCCAATCCTGCCGTTCGCGCAGCGAACAGGTGGCGGTCGGCGTGGGCGTTGGCGTCGCCGTCGGCGGCGCAGTGCCCGCGCTGTCGGACCCGCCGCCGCCACAAGCCGCCAACATCGCCAGCCCACCCGCCAGCAACGCCAGGCGCGCCACACCATGCTTCATCACTATTCCCCCCAAAGACCGCAGACGGGATAGACCGCGCACCGCAACACGGCAAGACAGCGTTGAAACAAAAGCGCTTTCCGCGCCGTCAACCAACCGCTCCGGCAACGCCTCTCCGTCCCCCTGCCCTTGACTTCCCATGCCCGCATATCGATATGGCCGATGAAAATGTAACGTTATATCATTTAGGAACCATCATGCCCCATTGCGAAGCGCCGGAACGCGATCCGGCCGGCCACCCCCGCTCCTGGCTGGACGGCTTCGCCATCTGCGCGTCCGCGCTCTGCACTGTCCATTGCCTGGGCCTGCCGCTGCTCTTCGCCTTGCTGCCGACCATTGCCGCGCGGATCGATCCGGGCGAATCCTTTCACCTGCTGATGCTGGCCGTCGCCGTGCCGACCAGCCTGTTCGCGCTGTTGCAGGGCTGGCGCCGCCACCGCGCTGCCCTGCCGCTCGGCATCGGCCTGGTCGGCCTGTCGCTGATGGCCGTGGGCGCGCTGGTCGCCAGCACCCTGCTCGGCGAAGCCATCTGGACCGTCGGCGGCAGCGCCCTGCTGGCCGGCGCCCATATCCTCAACTGGCGCCGGGGCCTGCGCACCGCCTGCTGACCGACACCATAGACCGCCCCACCCTTCCGCGAGTCGTTCGCAGTTGCAGCATCATTTTCCTGCCTATAGCCTGCTTGCGTAACGAAGCATGGCCGGTATAAGAGCCGCATCGTGCAGATATAGATAACTAACGGAGAAGGACTGTCCTTTGACCGAACCGTCTGCCACGTTCCTGTTGTTCGGTGCCACCGGCGATCTTGCCCGGCGCATGATTTTCCCATCGCTCTACAATCTTCTGTCGGACGGGCTGCTGCCCGACGACTTCCTGATCATCGCCTCGGCCCGCACCGAAATGGATGACGAGGCCTTTCGCGAGGAAGTCTGCGCGGCGCTCAAGCAGTTCCTGCCAGCCGACCGCTATGATGCCGACATCGCTGCGCGTTTCCGCGCGATGATCCTCTATCAGCCGGTCGATTCCAGCAACGGCGCCCATTTCGCCGAGCTGGCCGAGCGCGTCGATGGACGCCTGGAACGCGGCATTTCCGTCTATCTCTCCACCCCGCCCTCGCTGTTCGGCCCGACCGCCCAGGGGCTGGCCGACGCCGGCCTGCTGACGCCCAGGACGCGGATCGCGATGGAAAAGCCGATCGGCAAGGATCTCGCCTCCTCCAAGGTCGTGAACGACAGCATCGGCCACCTCTTCGCCGAAGAGCAGATTTTCCGCGTCGACCATTATCTGGGCAAGGAAACCGTCCAGAACCTGCTGGCGCTCCGCTTCGGCAATGTCATGTTCGAACCGCTGTGGAACGCCACCGCGATCGACCATGTCCAGATCACCGTCGCCGAAACCGTGGGCCTCGAAGGCCGCGTCTCCTATTATGACGGCGTCGGCGCGCTGCGCGACATGGTGCAGAACCATATCCTCCAGATCCTTTCCATCCTGACGATGGAGCCGCCCGCCCGCATGGACCCGACCGCGGTGCGCGACGAGAAGGTCAAGGCGCTGCGTTCGCTGCGTCCGATGACCGCCGAAACGGTCAAGACCCACAGCGTGCGCGGCCAATATACGCCCGGCGCCGTTGGCGGCCAGATCGTCACCGGCTATGCCGACGAACTGGGCCAGCCGTCCGACACCGAAACCTTCGTCGCGCTGAAGGCGCATATCGACAATTGGCGCTGGCAGGGCGTGCCCTTCTACCTGCGCACCGGCAAGCGGCTGCCCGCGCGCCAGTCGGAAATCATGATCGAGTTCAAGCCGGTGCGCCATTCGATCTTCGGCCGTGACGGGCACGGATCGGGGCTGGAACCGAACACGCTGGTGATCCGCCTGCAACCGGAAGAATATATCCGCCTGACCATCATGTCGAAGCGGCCGGGACTGGAACGGCAGGTGCAGCTGGAGGAAGTGACGCTCGACGTGTCGCTGACCGCCGCCTTTGCCGGCCAGCGTCGCCGCATCGCCTATGAACGACTGATCCTGGACCTGCTCGCCGGCGACCAGACCCTGTTCGTCCGCCGCGACGAGGTGGAAGCTCAATGGGCCTGGATCGATTCCATCATCGACGGATGGAAGGAGGCGCACATGAAGGTGTCGCCCTATTCCTCCGGGAACTGGGGGCCGTCCTCGGCCATTGCCCTAATCGAACGCGACGGAGCCAGCTGGCATGACTGATCTTCACCCCGTGATCGCCAAGGTCACAGAACGCATCACCGAACGCAGTGCGGCGACGCGCCTCAAATATCTCGACCTGATCGAGCGCGGCCGCGACGCCGGCACCAAC
This sequence comes from Sphingobium sp. WTD-1, assembly GCF_030128825.1. Lineage (NCBI taxonomy): Bacteria > Pseudomonadati > Pseudomonadota > Alphaproteobacteria > Sphingomonadales > Sphingobiaceae > Sphingobium > Sphingobium sp. WTD-1. The sequence goes on from NZ_CP119127.1 coordinate 3,743,991, forward strand.
CGTGCCCAGCTGTCCTGCGGCAACCTCGCCCATGGCTTTGCCGCCAGCGGCGAGGACAAGGCTGTCATCCGCACCGGCCGGGCGATGAACATCGGCATCATCACCGCCTATAATGACATGCTCTCGGCCCATCAGCCCTATGGCCGCTATCCCGAGCAGATCAAGATCGCCGCGCGCGAGATCGGCGCCACGGCGCAGGTGGCAGGCGGCGTGCCCGCCATGTGTGACGGCGTCACCCAGGGTCAGGCCGGCATGGACCTCTCCCTCTTCAGCCGCGATACCATCGCCCTGTCGACCGCCGTGTCGCTCAGCCATGCGATGTTCGAGGGCAATCTGATGCTCGGCATCTGCGACAAGATCGTGCCGGGCCTGTTGATCGGCGCGCTGCGCTTTGGCCATCTGCCGACCATCCTGATCCCGGCCGGGCCGATGCCTTCGGGCCTCGCCAACAAGGAAAAGGTCCGCATCCGTCAGCTCTATGCCGAGGGCAAGGTGGGCCGCGAGGAACTGCTGGAAAGCGAAAGCGCCTCCTATCATGGCGCAGGCACCTGCACCTTCTATGGCACCGCCAACTCCAACCAGATGATGATGGAAGTCATGGGCCTGCACATGCCCGGCGCCGCCTTCGTCAATCCGGGCACGAAACTGCGCAGCGAACTGACCCGCGCGGCCACCCATCGCATCGCCGACATCGGCTGGGACGGCAACGACTATCGCCCGCTCGGCCACTGCATCGATGAAAAGGCGATCGTCAACGCCATCATCGGCCTGATGGCCACCGGCGGTTCGACCAACCATGCGATCCACCTGCCCGCGATCGCGCGCGCGGCCGGCATCCATATCGACTGGACCGACTTTGCCGAACTGTCGGACGTGGTGCCGCTGCTGGCACGCGTCTATCCCAATGGATCGGGCGACGTGAACCATTTCCACGCTGCGGGCGGCATGGCGGTCATCATCCGCGAACTGCTCGACGCCGGCCTGCTCCACCGCGACATCATGACCGTCGCACGTCAGGATCTGACCGATTATGGCAAGGAACCAGTGCTGCAGGATGATGCGCTGGTCTGGCAGGACGTCCCCGCCAGCCGTGACGAGACGATGCTGCGCCCGGCCTCCAACCCGTTCCAGGCCGATGGCGGCATGAAGCTGCTCCAGGGCAATCTGGGCCGCTGCGTGATGAAGGTCAGCGCGGTCGACAAGGAACGCTGGACGATCGAGGCGCCGGCCGCGATCTTCCACGATCAGGACGATGTGCTGCGCGCCTTCAAGGCGGGTGAGCTGGAACGCGACGTCGTCGTCGTCGTCCGCTTCCAGGGCCCGCGCGCCAACGGCATGCCCGAACTGCACAAGCTGACCCCGGCGCTGGGCGTGCTGCAGGATCGCGGCTTCAAGGTCGCGCTGCTGACCGACGGCCGCATGTCGGGCGCGTCGGGCAAGGTGCCCGCCGCCATCCATCTGTCGCCCGAGGCGCTGGGTGGTGGCCCGATCGGCAAGCTGCGCGATGGCGATCTCGTCCGCGTCTGCGCGGAAAGCGGCGAGGTCGAGGCGCTGGTGGATGCCGCCACCTGGGAGGCGCGCGACATTCCCGCCGCCCCGCCCCCGCCCTATGACACGGGCCGCGAACTCTTCGCGCTGTTCCGCCACAATAGCGACCTTGCCGAACAGGGCGCTTCCCCGATCCTCGCCGCGATGGACGCCGAACTCGCGATATAAGCACAGCCATTCGCGCCGGCGCACTCGGATGCGCTGGCGCGAATGTCCGGAGAGAGAGACCCATGACCGACATCATCGCCGCCGACATTGGCGGCACCAATGCGCGTTTCGCCCGCGCCTCGCTGGACGACAAGGGCGTGCCGACGCTCGGCACCGTCCGCAAATACAAGGTCGCCGACTATCCCAGCCTCCAGGCCTGCTGGGGCGCCTTTGCCGAGGATGAGGCGAAGGCCGGTGCAGGCCCGCTGCCCGACGCCGCCTCGATCGCCTTTGCCACCGCCATCGGCCGCGAAGTCATCAAGCTGACCAACAGCAACTGGGTGATCCGCGCCGACACGCTGGCGGAGGATCTGGGCCTGCGCACGGTGCGCCTGGTCAATGATTTCGAGGCGGTCGCCCATGCCGTCTCGCGCCTGCCCGACGAAAATCTACCCCTGCTGTTCGGCGAGGATCGCCCTTTCCCGCGCGACGGCGGCGTCACCGTGGTCGGTCCCGGCACCGGCCTTGGCGTCGCGATGATCGCCTATGACGATGGCCACCCCCATGTCATCGCGACCGAGGGCGGCCATCTCGATTTCGCCCCGCTCGACCAGATCGAGGTGAAGATCCTCGACTATCTGCGCGACAAGTTCCTGCGCGTCTCGACCGAGCGGATCGTGTCGGGTCCGGGCCTCAACTATATCTACAAGGCGCTCGCCACCATCGGTCACGACCGGGTCATGCTGATGGAAGACCCCGAATTGTGGCAGGCCGCGCTCGACGGCAGCGACGAGTTCGCCCGCCGCGCGCTCGACCGCTTCTGCCTCTGCTATGGCTCGGTCGCGGGCGATCTGGCACTGGCGCACGGGCCCCATGCGGTGGTACTGGCCGGCGGCCTCACCCAGCGGATGAAGGATTTTCTCGAACAGAGCGGCTTCCACACCCGCTTCAAGGCCAAGGGCCGGTTCGAGAGCCTGATGGCGACCGTGCCGATCCGCTGCGCGATCCATGAAGAAATCGGCCTGTTCGGCGCTGCCGCGGCCTTTAGGGAGAAGAATGCATGAGCTTGACCGTCGAACAGGTGATGGAACTGGCCCCGGTGATCCCGGTGCTGGTGGTCGATCGGGTCGAGGATGCGCTCCCCATTGCCCAGGCGCTGGTGAAGGGCGGCCTGCCCGCGCTTGAAGTCACGCTGCGCACCCCCGCCGCGCTCGACGTCATCCGCGAGATGGCGAAGGTCGAGGGCGCGATCGTCGGCGCCGGCACGGTGCTGAACCCGGCCCAGCTCGACGCCGCGATGGAAGCGGGCGCCCGCTTCATCGTCAGCCCCGGCCTCACCGAACCGCTGGGCAAGGCCGCGATCGCCGCCAACATTCCCTTCCTGCCGGGCACCGCCACGGCCGGCGACATCATGCGCGGCATGGACATGGGCCTGTCCCACTTCAAATTCTTCCCGGCCGAAACCTCGGGTGGTCTTCCGGCGCTCAAGGCGCTGGCCGCGCCGCTTCACACCGCCCGTTTCTGCCCGACCGGTGGCATCACCGCCCAGAGCGCACCCGAATGGCTGGCCCAGCCCTTCATCAAATGCGTCGGCGGCAGCTGGGTCGTGCCCAAGGGGCCGGTCGATCCCGACAAGATCGAGGCACTCGCGCGCGAAGCTGCCGCCCTGCCGCGCTAAATCTATCGCGCGGGACCGGACAGAGGGCCATTGCACCCCGTCCGGTCCCGCCCTAGATGCAGATCATGATCACGCGCCGCTTCCTTCCCACCATCGCCCTGATCCTGTCGGGCTGCGCCGGCGCGCATGAAAGCTATCCCTCGCTTGCCAAGCGCCCGGTCGAAAGCGCACCGATGGCCGAGGCGACTGCCGCCCCGCTCCCCGTGCCGGCCGACGACAAGCTCAAGGCCCAGATCAGCCAGCTGACCAGCCAGGCGCAGAGCGGCGGCGCCAATTTCGACAAGGCCTATGCCAGCGCCGACCGCGCCGTGAACAGCGCCGGCCGCGCATCAGTATCGAGCGACGCCTGGGTCGCGGCGCAGGTCGCGATCAGCGCCGCCGAATCCGCGCGCAACGACAGCGTCTCCGCGCTTGCCAGCCTCGACACCCTGTTCATCGAACGCTCCAACGCGGTCGCCGATGGATCGGAAAAGGGCGGCGTCGCAGATATCGACGCGGCGCGCGCCAGCGTCCTGTCGATGGTCGACAGCCAGAATGACCGCATCGACGCGCTGAAAAACCGCCTGCCCCAGCCTTAAGCCTTCGCTGACCATTTGGGCGCATAGCGAATATGTGTCCGGCGGCCATCCGGGCACCGGCGGGGGAAATGATGATGCAACGATTTTTGCTGGCCGCGCTCGCGAGCGCCCTATGCGCGTCGACATCGACCGATGCGCAAACATCGGGTGCCACGCCCCTGCCACCCCCACCGGAGAATATGGCCGTCAATTCTGAAGGGCGCGGCAGCAATCTGGGCTATGTCGTCAGCCTAGGCTATTTTTCCGAGGCGGAGATGCAAGATCCGGAATGGGAATTTGCGCGGGCGAAAATCGCCAACATATGGTGGTGCCGGTCGGAGGCGCGGTTGAGGCGGCGCGACATACGATGGGTTCCGGCCAATGACGGCTCCGGTAAGCAATGCGCGATGGCCATTTACACGTCGGAGTGCCTGGAACCGCGCGACGTGGCGGAAAATGTCGATCCCGGATTTTCAGACAGGCTGGAACAGGACAGGCATGAACTGATGACCCAGTCCGTTCCAGGGCCAACGGGCGCAGGCTGCGGCGAGAAGGATCGCGCCTTGCGGCATGATCCACCGTCCCAATAGAGCCTTAGACTTTCTCACCCGGAAGTGACCGTCGGATAACGCCTGTAGGGCATAGGCCACGCCGCGCCTCACCCCATCTGCCGCACCGCGCCCTTATGCGCCTTGCCATTATGGACATAATGGTCGACGCCCTCGCGCATGGTGATGATCGCCTCGTCGGTCAGGCCGCGCATATATTTGGCCGGGCGCCCGGCCCAGAGCTGCCGATGCAGCACCGTTTTGCCGGGCGACAGCAGCGCGCCGGCCGCCAGCATCGCGTCGCTCTCCACCGTGCAGCCGCTCATCACGATCGCACCAAGCCCCACGAACGCGCGATCCTCCAGCACGCAGCCATGGACCATCGCCATATGGCCGATCAGCACATCCTCGCCGATGATGGTGGGATAGCCCTCCGCCGGATAGCCCGGACGGCCGTCGCCGGGGCTGTCGCAATGGACGACGCTGCCGTCCTGGATGTTGGTGCGCGCGCCGATGCGGATATGGTTCACATCGCCCCGGATCACGCAATTATACCAGATGCTGGCATCCGCGCCGATCTCGACATCGCCGATGATCCGGCATCCCGGCGCGATGAAGGCGCTGGGGTGGATCAGCGGCGTCTTGCCGTTCAATGGAATGATCGAAACATCGGGATGGTCGCTCATCTGCGCCTCAACCGTTCAGCAGTCGCGCCGCGTGCAGCGCATGATAGGTCAGCACGCCCGAACAGCCCGCCCGCTTGAACGCCATCAGCGTTTCCAGGATCAGCGCATCGCGATCGCCCGAGCCGGCGGCGGCGCCATGCTCGATCATCGCATATTCGCCCGACACCTGATAGGCGAAGACCGGCACGGAGAAACGGTCGCGGACGCGCGCAACGATGTCGAGATAGGGCAGGCCCGGCTTCACCATCACGCTGTCCGCGCCCTCGGCCAGGTCCAGCGCGACCTCGCGCAGCGCCTCCTCGCCATTGGCCGGGTCCATCTGGTAATTTTTCTTGTCACCCTTCAGCAGCCCGCGCGATCCCACCGCATCACGGAACGGACCATAGAAGGCGCTGGCATATTTGGCGGCATAGGCCATGATCTGCACATTGGCGTGGCCGGTTTCCTCCAGCGCCTCGCGGATCGCGCCGATCCGGCCGTCCATCATGTCGCTGGGCGCGATGATGTCGGCGCCCGCCGCGGCCTGGTTGAGCGACTGGCCGATCAGCATGTCGATCGTTGCATCATTGATCACATAGCCGGTCTCGTCGAGCAGCCCGTCCTGGCCATGGGCGGTATAGGGGTCGAGCGCCACGTCGGTCAGCACGCCAATATCGGGCACTGCATCCTTGATCGCGCGGATAGCCCGGCACATCAGATTATCGGGGTTCAGCGCCTCGGCGCCATCGTCGCTGCGGCGTTCGGCCTGGGTATTGGGGAACAACGCCAGACAGGGAATACCGGCGTCGCGCGCTTCCTTGGCTCGGGCCACCATCAGGTCGACCGACCAGCGCGATACGCCGGGCAGCGCCGCGATCGGCTCCTCGACGCCGTCCCCTTCGGTCACGAACAGGGGCCAGATGAAATCGCTGGGCGACAGGCGGTTCTCGGCATGCATCGCCCGGCTCCAGGCGGTGGCACGGGTACGGCGCATGCGCAGCGCCGGATAGGAGGCAATAGTCATGCCGCGGGTGTAGGCCGCGACCAGAAGGGGATCAAGCCGGACCGATTGTCCTGCCCCTGGCGGGAATGGGTGGGAAGCAGACCGGCGGCTTTTAGCCAACCGGTTTGGAAAGCGGACATGTGCTAGTCGCTTCGCGAGCTATTCCACAAGCGGGATGCAGGGCTGTCTAAACCAAGATGATTCCGTTTGTTCGGAACACCAAAACCCCTCGAACAAACTGGCGATCTTTAGGCCTTGGAACGCCTCTTCTTTCCCAAGAAGCAGTGTGTAGAAGCTATCCCAGTGGACCCATGCTAGAAGTGAGTGATCGGGAGCAATCAGGCGTTTCACGCCATATTGTGGAAGGTCAGCCATGCCGTCCCACAAATCACCTTGTTCCAACGAGCTAGTGTCGACCAGGCGTTCATCATCGCCAAATTCATCCCCCACGATCAGCCGGCTAAAACCGGCTCGTCTAAACACTGCGGCGAGGTTGGCTTGCATCAGCGGTTCGAAACGCCCCTCGTTCGGCGGAAATATGCCATGCTGAGAGCAGTAAATGGTGAGACGCTCTGATTTGGCGGCGTCCGCAAAGCCATGCTTGAGGCCGCCGATGCTCGTTCTCAAAGCCTGATCCAAATCGCAGTGGTTAGCGAAATCAGCCTGCTGACAGATCGTTCGCCAGCCGATCTGCCGTCCATATCGCTTTGCCGCACTATCGACCCCTTCGAAACTAATCTCCTTACCAACGCGTCGATTAGCCACCTCTTCGTCCGCCCACTCCAACAAACCAAGTGCAGCAGGAGCCGCCGAGCCTGAAAGGACAAGCGTTCCGTGTTCGCAGGTCTTCGGGTCGAGCCCTTTTACGGTGAAAAATGGATGGAGAGCGACAAAGCCGTGTGTGTATGCGCCGCTAAACCAAGGTAGGATGGGCGTATCGTCGGGCGGGCCAAACTTATCTCGATCGATCATATCCATGCCCCGTTCTAATCGCATACCGTTACGATGTCAGCTTTCGGGCTAGGCCAACTCTACGATGAACGGCACAAAATGGCCGGGTGGCCGACCGTCCGGTTTTCGCCAACGCCCAGGCGATTCATTCCCTGAGGCCTCCTCAGCTCATTGGCCGTTAGCGTCACTCTGCCGCGACCCGCGCAAACGGCGGAAAAGGGTGGTTAGGCGACGGTCCGGTTTGGAGGAGATGATCGACCATAGCTGATGCTGCGCGAAAAAGAATCGTTGGGCAACAATCGCCCCATAGTGGACGTCAAGCCCGGCGTGGCGCTAGGTCGAAGCACATCAGTAAAGAGGCCTCCGCCAAGAAAGTGCATCGGGGCGTGAGGGCATCGGGGACCGCATCGCCGAACGCGACGGTAAAGCTGTCTTTGTAACCTTGAGAATTGATCCCGATCCAAGACCATCCAAGGGGCTTGGCAACCGCGAAATCAAAAGACGGGATCCTCTCCCATCCGCCACCACAGGGCAGGGCTGCGCGAGCAACAATAACTTGGTCGGTGTCTGGCTCCACCGTTACCATAACAGCCGTGGTTCCTACGCAAATTGCAACTGAAGCCCAACGTGCAGACCCATCATCCATAACGGTGGCGTCTAGCCCGAGCACATCGGTAACTTGCTCATGCGCGACTTCATCCCAATTGAAACGGAAAGAAACATGCTCTACCATACGAAATGGTAACTCGTCGGGCATTCGCCTTCCAACAGATTTCGCTATTCGACGTTCAACCTGCCATCTTAATGAGCGACAGGTTCAGGGATACGGATGGCAATGATCGAGCGACCGACTTTGGTCGCTACTCGACCTACCGCGCCTCAGCGCCCGTCGTCATCTGCGCCAGCGCCACCACCGATAACCGTTCGGGTATAATCGATGCGGATGCGGACCCAGGCGCCGACCTGGGGCTTGCCGTCGACGCGGGGCGGGCGCACCAGGAACTGCCAGGCGGCCAGGCGCACGGCGCGGCCAAAGCCCGATCCGGTCGGATATTCGCTGATCATCTGGCAATTTTCGACATGATAATGGTCGATCGTCTTGCACGCGACCAGGCCATAGCCCTGCGCCGGCGCATTGGCGGGCAGATAGGTCGACAATTCGGCATGGGTCGGCCGGCGATACCATTCCGCCTCGAACAATTGCACGCCGCCCGGCCCCTCGCCCGGCCCGACGATCGCCTTGGCATTGCCGGTGCCGCTGTCGCCGACGCCCGCCGTCTTCTTTTCCATCTTGCCGATGTCGGCCGCCGCCATCTGGCGGCTGTCGAGCGTGATGAAGGGGAAAGGCGATGGCGGCTGCACGCTCGGCGTCTCGACCGGCCGGGGTGGCGTTACCACCGGCTCGCTCTTCTGCTTGGGCGCGGCGGTATCCCGCTCGCGCTTTTCCGCCTTCTGCGCCTTGGACTTTTCCTTGTTCGCCTGCTTGGCCGGCTCGATGTCGAAGCTCACCGGATTGCGATCCTCGACCTTCTTGGGGTCGATATGCGGCGCCATTGTCAGCAGCGCCAGCAGCAGGATCGCGTTCAGCACCAGCGCGAACGCCAGGCCTCCGGCCCGCTGCCGCAACTTGTCCCAGGGAATATGCGAAATTATCAAGCGTGCCGACCGGTCTCTATGCGTTGCGCGTCATGCCCAGACGGCACCGCACAGTCAACGCCGTGGCGGCTGACAAATCGGTAATGTGGTGGGATTGGCCGGCCGATACCCTGCCCGTCAGCAGACATCCTCTTCGCGCACCACCGGCCGGCTCTCGCGCGTGGCGCGCATTCGGCTGGCCTTGTCGTCGACATCGGAGGTCAGCACGACATGGTCGTCATGCACTTCCAGCAGCACCCCGGCAAAGGGAAAGCCCTCCAGGCTGCCGGTCACGCGATAGCTGACCGAATCGCCGACCTTGAAGCTGGCCGGGTCCATGTTGAAGCTGAAGGGGCAGCTGCCCTCGCCCATATCCTGCATGTCACTCTCCTGTTTGCGCCGATCCTATCGCGGCCGCAGCGTCCCGATCAAGCATCGCCGCATCCCTATGATCGGGGCTTTTGCAGCCATCGCCGGCCCGCTAAAGGCGGGGCCATGGATATCTGCCTTGCCGCCCCCGCTGACCTGCCCCTGCTCCATCGCGTGATCGAGCGCGCCTATCGCGGCGATGAGGCGCGGGCCGGCTGGACCTTCGAGTCCGACCTGCTGACCGGCGCCCGCACCGATATCGAGGAATTGCAGGCGATCCTCGCCAGCCCGACCGACCGCCTGCTGGTCGCGATCGACGACAAGGGCATGCCGATCGGCTGCGTCCAGATCGCCAAGCGCGACGAGGGCGTCGCCTATCTCGGCCTGCTCTGCATCGATCCGCAGCTTCAGGCCGCCGGGCTTGGCCGCCGCATGATCGCCGCCGCGGAGGATCAGGCCGCGCGCGATTTCGGCGCGACGATGATCGAGATGACGGTGATCGACCGGCGCCCCGAGCTGATCGCCTATTATCAGCGACGCGGCTATATGCTGACCGACGAGAAGCGCCCCTTCCCCATCCCGCTCGATCCGCCGCTCGAAATGGTCGTCCTGGCAAAAGCGCTGGCGGCCCCGGTTCAACTCAGCTAGGCCCGCTCGCGATGCTCACCAAGCTCTATCAGTGGATGCTGGCCAAGGCCGCTCACCCGCACGCCGAACGTTGGCTTTTTGCCTTCAGTTTCATGGAATCCAGCTTCTTTCCGATCCCGCCGCATCCACTGCTGGGCCTGATGTGCCTGGCGCGGCCGGAAAAGGCGATCCGCTATGGCCTCATCTGCACCATCGCCTCGGTGCTGGGCGGCCTGCTGGGCTATGGCATCGGCCATTTCCTCTATCAGGCGGTCGGCGCGCAGATCCTGCACTTCCTTGGCCTGTCGGCGAAATTCCCGGTCGCGGCCTGCTATCTGCGCGACTATGGCGCGGAGATCATCCTGATCAAGGGCGCGACCCCGATCCCGTTCAAGCTGATCACCATCACCGCCGGCTTCATCGGCCTGTCGCTCTTCACCTTCCTGTGGGCCAGCATCCTGTCCCGCGCTTTCCAGTTCATGATCGTCGGCTTCCTGTTCTGGAAATTCGGCCGCCCGATCAAGGCGTTCATCGAGAAATATCTGGCACCGCTGTCGGCGTTGTTCCTGGTGCTGGTGGTCGGCGGCTTCGTCGCCGCGTCGATGCTGTCGGGCGGCGGGCAGAAGAGCGATCGTTGCTCCAATGCCACCATGGCCACCATTTCCTGATCCGCCGCAAATGAACGACCTGCTCGCGCGCCATCCCCGGCTTGCCGCCCTGCTTGCCGGCTTCCTCTCGGCGACCGGTTTCGAGCCGCTGAAACTCTGGCCGGTGACCATCGCCTGCTTCGCGCTGCTGATCCTGCTGGTCGAGCGCGCGCCCGATCGCCGCGCCGCTTTCCTGCGCGGCTGGCTGTTCGGGGTCGGCCATTTCACTTTGGGTCTCAACTGGATCGCCCACGCCTTCACCTATCAGGATGCGATGCCGCACTGGTTCGGCTATGGCGCGGTGGTCCTGCTCTCGCTCTATCTCGCCGTCTATCCCGGCCTCGCGACCTTGGGCGCGTGGTGGGCCGGGCGCCGCTTCGCCTTCACCGGCCCGGCTTTCCTGCTGCTGTTCGCCGGCTGCTGGATCGCCAGCGAATATGCGCGCGCCACCATCTTCACCGGCTTTGCCTGGAACCCGCTGGGCGTCACCCTGCTGCCGACCGGCGCCGCGATCGCCGCGACCCTGATCGGCACCTATGGCCTGGGCGCGCTGGTGCTGCTCGCCGCCGGGGCCTGCCTGCTCACCGCCCGCCGCCAGTATCGCCCCGCCGCCGCCATCGCCGTGCCGCTCGTCGCCCTCGCGCTCTGGGGCCAGTTCTCGCCCGCGCCGACGACGCCCGCCGGTGCGCCGCTGATCCGCGTGGTCCAGCCCAATATCGGCCAGGACGAGAAATATTCGGCCGAGCTGGAACAGGCGCATTTCCGCACCCTCGCGACCCTGTCGGGCAAGCCCCGCCCTGCCCCGCGCCTGATCTTCTGGCCCGAAGCGGCGATCCCTGCCTATCTCGACATGGAACCCGAATGGCGCTGGCGCCTCGCCGACCTGATGGGGCCGGGCGACCTGCTGATGACCGGCGCGACCAAGGTCTATTTCAAGGATAGTAAGAACGGGGGGCCTTATGGCACGACCGAACTGGCCGGCGCCAACAACAGCCTGTTCGTCGTCACCCCCGATGCCCAGCTGGCCGCCCGCTATGACAAGGCGCATCTCGTCCCTTATGGCGAATATCTGCCGATGCGCAGCATCCTCCAGCCGATCGGCCTGTCGCGGCTGGTGCCGGGCGACGTCGATTTCTGGCCCGGCCCCGGCCCGCAGAGCCTGCCCCTGCCCGCCACCCTTGGCCGCCCTGCGCTCAGGATGGGCGTGCAGATATGCTATGAGATCATCTTCTCAGGCCAGGTGGTCGACCGCGCCCATCGCCCGGACTTCCTGTTCAACCCGTCCAACGACGCCTGGTTCGGCAGCTGGGGGCCGGTCCAGCATCTGGCCCAGGCCCGCCTGCGCGCGCTGGAGGAAGGGCTGCCGATCATCCGCGCCACGCCGACCGGCGTCTCCGCCATCGTCGATGCGCGCGGCCATATTCTCCACGCCCTCTCCAGCCATCGCGCGGGCTATCTCGACAGCCGCCTGCCGCCGCCGCTGCCCGCCACGCTGTTCGCGCGGATCGGCAACTGGGCGCCCTTCGCCTTCCTCCTGATCCTGCTCGGGACGGCTATTGCCTTGCGCAAAGGCAAAAGCTAATAACCACATAAAGTTTTCTTTATATCCTTTCGTCCGCCCATGTCTTACGGGAGTCTCATGCGTAACCAATTCCTCTTCACCTCGGAATCCGTTTCCGAAGGCCACCCCGACAAGGTCGCGGACCAGATTTCCGACTCGATCGTCGACCTGTTCCTGTCCAAGGATCCCGAAGCCCGCATCGCGTGCGAAACCCTGACCACGACCCAGCTCGTCGTCCTGGCCGGCGAAATCCGCTGCAAGGGCGTCTATGAGAATGGCGAATGGGCGCCGGGCGCCAAGGAAGAAATCGAAGCGACCGTCCGCGCGACCGTGAAGCGGATCGGCTATGAGCAGGACGGCTTCCACTGGGAAACCTTCCGCTTCGAGAACAACCTCCACGGCCAGTCCGCGCACATCGCGCAGGGCGTCGATGAAAGCGGCAACAAGGACGAAGGCGCCGGCGACCAGGGCATCATGTTCGGCTATGCGTCGGACGAAACCCCCGATCTCATGCCCGCCACCCTTTATTATTCGCACAAGATCCTGGAGCGCATGGCCGCCGACCGCCATGGCAAGGTCGTTCCCTTCCTGGAACCCGATGCCAAGAGCCAGGTGACGCTCGAATATATCGACGAAAAGCCGGTCCGCGCGGCCGCGCTGGTCGTCTCGACCCAGCATGCCGCCGGCATGGACAATGACGACAGCCGCGCCGAGCTGCGCGCTTACGTCAAGGGCGTGATGGCCGATGTCCTGCCCGAAGGCTGGCTGCCGGGCGACGAGAGCATCTATGTCAACCCGACCGGCCTGTTCGAAATCGGCGGCCCCGACGGCGACGCCGGCCTCACCGGCCGCAAGATCATCGTCGACACCTATGGCGGCGCGTCGCCCCATGGCGGCGGTGCTTTCTCGGGCAAGGATCCGACCAAGGTTGACCGTTCGGCGGCCTACATCACCCGCTACCTCGCGAAGAACATCGTTGCCGCCGGCCTCGCCCGTCGCTGCACGATCCAGCTCAGCTACGCCATCGGCGTTGCCGAGCCGCTCTCGCTCTATGTCGACCTGCACGGCACCGGCACCGTCGAAGCCTCGGCGATCGAAGCCGTGCTGCCGACCCTGGTGCGCCTGACCCCCAAGGGCATCCGCACCCATCTCGGCCTCAACAAGCCGATCTACCAGAAGACCGCTGCCTACGGCCATTTCGGCCGCACCCCCGAAGGCGACTATTTCCCCTGGGAAAAGACCGATCTGGTCGACGCGCTCAAGGCAAAGCTGGCCTGATACCGGCCACCACGTAAATCAGGGGAAGGGCGTCGAAGCATGGCTTCGGCGCCCTTCTTCTTTGCCGGCCTTCCTTGCCGGAACATGACGAAAAGTTCATTGGCCTGCGCCCGCGGAACCGCGCATAGAGAGGGCGTCGGGCTCGCACCCCTGTCGAGCCCGGCACCCTCCACCCAGGGCAACGCCATGACCCGTCCTCTTGCTACCGCCTTCATCAGCCTTGCATTTCTGGTTGGCAGTGCCGCTCCTGCACTGGCAGCTCCCTGCAAGGATGCGAAGGGCAAGTTCGTCACATGTCCGCCAAAGGCGGCCCCGAAAAAGGGCCCCTGCAAGGACGCCAAGGGCCGCTTCGCCAAGTGCAAGTGACCTGACGAACTGGACAGACCGGTCGGGCCTTGCCTCCCGGCCAGCCTTCGGGTCGCACCACGGCTAGCCAGCTTCAAGGGCCGTCCTGCCGCTCTCCCCTGTTCGGCATCCCATGGCCCTTGTGCTCTGCCCCCTTCCCGCTACCTTGCCTGCATGCATAGCGGGAGGGGGCAGATATCCATGTGGATGCGGGTGATCGGCGCTATTGTGATGACAACGGTCCTGGCCTCCTCCGTCCAGGCCCAGCCAAAGGCCATCGCCGTCAAACCCGACAGGAGCTGGACCCACAAACCATCCGCTATCGCCTTCCCGCCGAAGATTGACGGCTTTGCCCGCAGCGCGGTCGAAGATCTGAGCAACGGCGCGCTCCTCGACACATCGATTGCCTATGACGATCCGATCAGTCGCACCCATGTGAATATCTATGTCTATCATGCCGCCATGCCGGCCACCGCCATCTGGTTCGATGTCGCGGCCACCATGATCGCGACCAACGACAAGTTCGGGCGCCCGGCCGCCTTGGGCGATCCTGTGGCCTTTGCCCTTCCGGGCAGTTCCGTACCGGCCGGCCTGCGCCAGAGCTTCGCCATCACCCAGGTCGGCCGCAGCAGCGGCGTTGCCGTCATCGCGCTCGGGGAATGGGTTGTAAAACTGCGCGTCACTTCGCCCGTCCATGATGCAGCCCAACTCGACGCCCTGATGGATCGGATGATAGCCCAGTTCGGCTGGCCCCGCGTGCTGCCGCCACTCGCGACGGTCGCCCCGCTCAAAGCCTGCCCCCAACCGCTTGTCTTCGGTGCGCGGGCGGACAAGGTGACAAAGGACGGCGCGTCCGTCATTGCCGGCGCGATGATGGGCAATATCGACCGCAGCGTCAGGGAAAAGGCGGCGAAAAATAGAGAAGCCCCGGCCGCACCAGCCTATTGCGTCCATCCCGATCGGATACAGGGCCGCCTCCCCATCTATCAGGGCGAGGCGAACGAGGGCAGCTATGCCATCCCGCTCGGCGATTCGGGCACCATGCTGGCCATCACCCGAAACACGCTGACCGCCTTGCTCGGCGGCAAGGATGAAGGCAGCGCGCCCTGGACCGTCACCGTCCGCAAGCTCGACCAATGGCTGCAATATCCCAGCTATGCCAGCGCGCCGCCGCCGGCCCAGGCGATCGAAATCGTCCAGTCGGAAAAGCCACTGTCGGCCACCAGCGTCTATGGCAAGCAAAGCCAGATCAGCCTGTCGCCGGACGCCGTCGCAAACTGATCGGGCGCACGCGGCTTGCTCCATCGGCCCGCTCCCGCTATCGGCGCACCCCATGACCGCGCATAAATCGGGCGACCCGACCACTCTCAACCGCCTTTATGGCCGCCAGTCCGGCCCCAAGCTCCGCAAGGGCCAGCAGGAACTGGTCGACACGCTGTTGCCTGCCGTATCGGTGCCGGCTGAAGGCGACGTCACCGCCGCCGACCTGTTCGGCTATGACCGCCCGCTTCATTTCGAGATCGGCTTCGGCGGCGGCGAGCATATGGCCTATCGCGCCGATATGCTGCCCGACCATGGCTTCATCGGTTGCGAGCCGTTCCTGAACGGCGTGGTGCAAGCGCTCGGCCATATCCGCGATGGCGCGCTCGGCAATGTCCGGCTGCACATGGGCGACGCGCTCGACGTTCTCAGCCGCATCCCCGACGGGTCGCTCAGCTTCGTCTATCTGCTCCATCCCGATCCCTGGCCCAAGGCCCGCCATGCCAAGCGGCGGATGATGAACCCCGGCCCGGTCGACATGATCGCGCGGAAGCTCAAGCCCGGCGGCGAGTTCCGCTTCGGCACCGATCATCCGGTCTATCTGCGCTGGGCGTTGATGGTGATGAACGGCCACCCGGATTTCGACTGGCTGGCGAGCGATCCCAAGGACTTCCTGACCCGTCCGGGCGGCTGGCCCGAAACCCGCTACGAGGCCAAGGCACGGCGGCTGGGTCATGAAGTCTGGTATTTCCGCTACCGCCGCCGATCCGCGCCCTGACAAGGGGCCGCAGGCGTCGGATTGCCGCTGCGACATGACCCATCCGACCGGTCCGTACCGACCCGCTCCCCCCGCCATCTGGACATGAAATCCTGATGGCGGCCCGATCAATTCGCCTTGGACAGGTCCACCTTCTCGACCCATTCGGGGTAGAAGGTCGGCTCGCGGTTGGACCAGCCGACCGCGGTGGCCGCCGCCTCACTGATCGACTGCAACAGCAGCCGCCGCTTTTCGGGATGCAAATGCGGCAGGCTCGCCGCCGCGCAGAAGGCGCCCGGCAGCCAGGGCCGCGCCCCCGCCCCCAGCAACCGCTCATAGAGGAAGCGATAGGCCGAGAAGCTCGCCAGCCGGTCCTGCCCCAGGTCGAAGGCGGACACCGTCACCAGCGGCGCCATGAACGGCTCCACCTGGTCCAGCCCGCTATCGTCGGGGACATGCGCCTTGATCTCGTCCAGCCGGCCATAGATGCGCGCCTGGGCGCGGATGCTGGCTTCCTCGACCATGTCGCGCGACCATAGCTTCATCGCGTCGCGGCGATGCAGCCCAATGTCCAGCGATCTGCGAATATATCTTTGCGTGGCCGACGGGAAACTGGCGAATTCCCGCAATTCCGCCAGGGTAATGGCCCCGTCCGCCGGTCTTGCACTCGTGCCCATTGCTCATGCCCTCCGACTTGAAGTCGATCAGCAGAACATGCGCCCCGCATGGTTAGCAAAGGCTTAACGGGCACCTGTCCCACCGATTGTCACAAGGGACCAGATTTCGTTTTGCAGTGCAACATGATATTTTTGTGAAATGCGACGGACCGAGGATTATGCCTGCGCTTCAACCGCTTCGGCTTCCAGCAACCAGGCCAGTCCGGCGCTCGCATCATCGAAGATCCGCAAATAAGGCTGCGTCATTTCGCGCTTCACCTGCAACCGCGTGATCGCGCTGCCGGTGATGATGGCGATCCGCCGCGCCTTGGGAAAATCGCCAAGATTCGCGCGAAAGGACGCGACCGCCTCCTGCGGCTGGGCGCTGCTGGCGCTCATGTCCATGCGCAGCAGATAGCCCGGCTTGAACCCCTCGGCCAGGAAGCGGGCCTTGCACTCGCGGGCATAGGCCGCGACTTCCTGCGCCGTGAACAGCTTGGACCATTTGATGTCCAGCAGGTTCAGATCATGGCGAAATTCGATGTGGTACATGGCGCAGTCTCCTGCGCGCTCCCTGCCACGACCGGGTTAATATTTCGCTCCGGGGACGCCCCTGCTCAGGCCGGGCGCCGCTCCAGCACCGCGCCGATCATGCTGCGCCACACCGCCACGTCGCCGGCCCGCGCCATGTCGGCATCGGGTTCGCGCAGAGTATGCAATATCGCATAGGCATCGTCGACATGGTCGGGCCAGGCCGCATCCACCGCGCCCGCCGCATGGGGATCCTTGCCGCCGCCGTTCAGGCTCAACTGGCGCCCGGCCAGCACGCGGGCAATGCGTTCGATCGCGGGGGTGGTGGAAGTCGGCATCGTCGTCTGCTCCTCTCGCGCGGGAAGCCGGCCTGCCGCCTGATGGCGGTCGGGGCCGCGCTTGCCCTACTGGAATAACATGGATTTTCGCGGTCCGCTATCGGGGACGCTCGGGCTTTTCGGGAAACCCCGAAGACGGCACCGGTTCGCCGTCATCGTCGGGCCGGCTGGTCGCGGGCGGGTCCGACGCGTCCATGCTGTCTTCCAGTGCCTCGTCCAGCTTCTTCTCGCTCTCGCGCCGGGTATCGCTCATCTGCGCCTCTCCTTTTCTCCTGCCGGATCAACCGACAGGAGCCAATGCCGGTTCCGCCCCGGTTCCCCCCGCCGCCGCTTCGACCAACCGTCAAGCCGCTTCGACCAGCATCGCGCACAGGGGGCGACAGCGCCGGCAAGCTGGCGTAGATATCCTCCATGACACTTCCCACCGAAGACGGGCCACGCGGCGTGGCGCCTGCCGTTGCCCTCTATTCCATCATCGGCTTCTGGTTCTTCTATGCCGTGCTGATCAGCCTGCGCGCGGCGGTGGTCGGCTTTGACTCCCAGATCGAAATGGCCGCGCGCCGCGCGGTGGTGACATTGATCGGCATCATCGTCACCTGGGTGCTGTACCTGGTGCTGCGCCGGTTCGACGGCAAACCGCTGATGATCCGGGTGGTGGCCGCTTTCTCGCTCGCCGCCCCCTTCGCCCTCGCCATGGCGGCGGCCAATTTCTATGTCTTCAACATCTATGATCCGGTCAGCATGTTCCCCGACGCGGATCATGAGAAATATACCCAACAGGGCTATGCCCTGACCGCGATCCTGGAAGATGCGCTCAGCCGCTATTTCTTCCTTGCCGCCTGGGCCGGCCTCTATCTCGCCCTCTCCTATGCCAGCGAGGCGCATCGCACCGAACGCCGCGCCGCCCGGCTGGAACGCGCAGCACAGCAGGCCGAACTGCGCTCGCTGCGTTATCAGGTGAACCCGCATTTCCTGTTCAACACGCTGAACTCGCTCTCGTCCCTGGTGATGAAGGACCGGCGCGACGAGGCCGAACAGATGATCATGTCGCTCTCCAATTTCTACCGCACCAGCCTCACCGGCGATCCGCTCGATGACGTGCAGCTGGAAGAGGAAGTCCATCTCCAGAAACTCTATCTGGATATCGAGGCGGTGCGCTTCCCCGACCGGCTGACCACCCGGATCGATATTCCCGCCGACCTGCTCAGCGCCTGCGTGCCGGGCCTGATCCTCCAGCCCTTGGTCGAAAATGCGATCAAATATGGCGTCTCGCGCACCTCCAGCCCGGTCGCCATCACCATCCGCGCGCGCGAGGAGCATGGCCTGCTGCACCTCACCGTCGCCGACAATGGCGACAAGCCGCCCAGCCCCGCCGATGGCGGCAGCGGCATCGGCCTCGCCAATGTGCGCGACCGCCTGTCCGCCCGCTTTGGCGATCAGGGCCGGATCGACTATGGTCCACAGGCCGATGGCGGCTTTGCCGTCAATCTCTTCCTTCCGCTCAACCGCCGGGGGTGCTGACGCCCATGTCCATCCGCACCATGATCGTCGATGATGAGCCGCTCGCGGTCGAGCGATTGCAGATGCTGTGCGCGCGCGAACCGCGCATCGCGCTGGTCGGCACCGCCAATGATGGCGAGGCGGCGCTGCGCCTGGTCGAGGCCCTGAAGCCCGACCTGCTGCTGCTCGACATCGCCATGCCGCTGCTCGACGGCATCGGCGTCGCCCGCGCGATCAGCCAGATGGGCATTCGCCCGGCGATCATCTTCGTCACCGCCTTCGAAAGCTTTGCGGTCGAGGCGTTCGATCTTGCCGCAATCGACTATCTGCTCAAGCCCGTCGCCCATGATCGCCTGACCCGCGCGGTCGACCGGGTCGAACAGGCGCTGCGCAGCCGCGACGGCGAGGATGGTGCCCCGTCCGCCCCGGCCGATCCCACGCCCGAATGGGCCGAGGAATTCTGGGTGCCGCACCGATCCGAACTGGTCCGCATCGCCGCCGACCAGATCGACCGGATCGAGGCGGAGCGCGACTATATGCGCCTCCATGTCGGCGCCCATAGCTATTTGCTGCACCAGACCATCAGTTCGCTGGAGGAACGGCTCGATCCGCAGGCCTTCGTCCGCCTGCACCGCTCGCACATCGTCCGGCGCCCGCATATCGCGCGGCTGCGTCACGACGGCAGCGGCGTCTGGTTCGCGGCACTGGCGGACGGCAATGAAATCCGTATCGGCCGCACCTATCTCGCCAATGCACGGGCGATGACCGGGCGCTAGACGCGTCCGCTACGCACTCAATAGATCCACTGGATGCGGGTCAGGAAGGTGTCGCTCTCGCCGCGCTCGGCGAACCGGTCGAGCCAGGTGTGGCCCCAGGTCGCGCCGAATTTCCAGCGCGTCGTCGCCCACCAGTTAAGGCCCAGCATCGTCTTCTTGAACCGGCCGCCCTCGATGCCATTATCGTCCAGGTCCATTTCCGAATAGCGCGCCACCAGTTCGGGCGCGCCCCAGCGGCCCTTGGGAATGACGCGCCGGGCATAGCCGACATTGCGGTCATAGGGCCGGGTCTCGCCGGTCAATATCCAGCTGCCGGTGACATACCAGCCATGGAAGACCGGGTCGCGAAATTCGCGCGAATTGGTCCGGTTCAATATATATTCGCCCAGGAACGACACCGGCCCGACATTCAGCAGCGCCTCGCCGGCAAAGCCGTCGCTGCTCTGGGCAGAAAATTTCCCGGTATCGATCGCGACGTCGCCGACATTGGTTTCCGCCCGGCCGCTATAGCGGACCGTGCCGTCCGCCGCGGCATGGCGATAGGCGACGCCGACATGCAGGAACTCGTTGCGGTCGGGCACGTCCCAGATCAGCCCGGTCATGCGCGCCGAATAGTCCCAGCCACGATCGGTCGAGCTGCCGAAATCCCAGCTATCCTTGTAGGCGCCCGCCGAAAAGGTCGCCGCCTTGTTCGCGCCCAGCACCTGGACGAAGCGGACGCCGAAATTGCGCGACGTGAAAAAAGGCGTCAGCACGCGCTCGCTATGCGGCAGGTTCGCCGAATCCCCGACCATTTCATAGGAGAATGTCTCCTTGGTCTTGCCCACCGTCATCTTGGTGCGACTGCCCAGCGGAAAGGTCAGCGCTGCGTCGGTCAGCTTCCACTTCTGCTCGGGCGCGGTGTCGAACCCCTTATATTCGCCACTGACCTGATAGCTGACCCGATAGTCGCCACCGATCGAACCGGTGATGTTGAGCCGGGCCGAACGGACCTGGAACTCGTCCCTCAGCCGCCCGACCTGGTCTTCGCTCACCGCATCCTGGGCAAAATCGGTCCAGTCGCCGATCATGGCCAGGCCAAAGCGGATCTTGAAGAAGGGCTGTTCCTTGCTGGGGTCGGCGGGCTTGGCCGGGGGAAAGTCGGGAATGACATAATGGGGCGTTTCGTCCACCGCATGCACATCGCCGCCGCTATGATGACCGATCGGTTCATAGAGCGATTCCGTGCTCTGTGCGCGGGCAGCGGAGGCGTGAAATCCACCCATCAGCGCGATTGCCATGATGACGGGCGAAGTGCGAGAAAGACGCGCGCGCATGACCGATATCCCCTTGAACCTGCCTCTCCTGATCCTCGCAAATCAAGCGGTCCGCCATCGGGGGAAATACCGAGAATAACCGGGACGGCGCGCCCGCCCTCCCATAGAAAAAGGCCCGGCTTGCGCCAGGCCTCTCCCTTCCCTCGACGGGATGATTTGCGTCAGTTGCCCACGACCGGCCGGGCATCCTTGGCATCGGCATAGCGCTCGTTCGTCTGGGCGCGGGCGATGGCGGTGGCGATCGGCGCCTCGACCTGGGCAATCGCGGCCGAACGACAGGCGGTATATGCCGCCAGATCGCTGGTCGAGCAGACCTTGCCCGCCGCGCGGGAAATGCGGCTGCGCAACTGCTGCTGGTCGGCGTAGCGGGTCAGGTCCAGGTCGCCGAAGCGAACTTGCGTAGTGCGGCCGTTGGACTTGAAATCCTGGGCCGAAGCGATGCCGGAACCGGCCAGCAGGGCGGCGGCACTCAGGGTGGTGATGATCTTGGCGGTGGCGAACATGGCGTGTCTCCTCAAAACTGTCATGGCATCCGGCCTGCGTCGTCAGGGGGCGTCGACGCGCCGGATGCGAACGGTTTGGCGGGGGTCTTGTGGGGGCGTTGCGCCATATCCCGTTCGCCCATCCTGTGTACGCGCTGTGCCGGCGCGCCGCTCGTCCGCTTCGACCGGTAACCCTCGGCATCGGCCAACGACCGATCCATCGACCAAGAGCGGACAGGCGCGGACGAACGACCGGACCAATGCCATTCGTCCACGAAACGACAGCGCATTCCCTAGGGGAAATTACGGAGATGCAGGAGGAGCGGACATGAAAACGCCCCCGGCGCAAGGGAATGCCGGGGGCGTATCCGGGATGCTGTCGGGCACTCCAGGATTCATGTCTCAACTGTTACCGTCAACACGGCACCATCGGCCGTGAACCGTCGCTTAACGCGCTGCTCTCTGGCCTGTTTCGATGTCAGAATAACGACAGGACCAGCCCTGCGGACGCCGCTTCGATGACCGGGGTATAACATCCGCCGGGCGGCATCGGTGGGGGACGAACCGCCCACCGCCATCCACCAACGACATCAGCCTTCCAGCGGCGGCAGTCCGGCGCGGCACAACGCATCGGTCAGATAGGCGGCAAAGGCCGCGTCCCGGCCCGGCAGCCGATGCCGCAGCCAGGCCAGCCCCACCAGCCCCCGCCAGGCATTGAGCGCTTCCGGCTCCATCCCCGCCAGCTTGCGATAGCGGCCGACATAATAGGCCGTCGTCGCGTCGCGCAGCTTGCCCTCCAGCGCCCCGGCCGCCTGCCCCGGCCCGAACCGCATCAGCATCTCGCTGCGCACCACGTCGGCCGCCGGGGCCGAGCGGGCCGCCTTGGACCAGTCGATCACCGCCAACCCGTCGCCGCTGACGATCATATTGGCCGGATGCAGGTCGCCATGGGACAGATGATCCCCTTCGATCAACTGGTCCAGCCGGTCGATCGCCGCCGCGCGCAGCCGGTCGCCGATCGGCGCCATCTCGATATCCTCGGCCAAGATCGCCTTGCGGCTGCGCAATTCGGGCAGGTCATGCGCATGGATGGCGCGCTGCAACGCCGCCATCGCGCCCATCGCCCAGCCGATCCGATGGGGATGGCGGACGATATAATGGAGCAGGTTCGGCCCCTCTATCTCGCTATAGATGATGCCCTGCCGCCCGCCAGCCTCGGCGCGCCCGAACACACAGGGCACCGGTAGCCCGGTCGCCTGGATCGCCTGCGCCATCGCATATTCGCGGCCGATGATCCCGGCATCGACGCCTTCGTGAAACAGCTTGAGCACCTTGCCGCCCTCAAGCCGATACACGGCCGCGGACGCCCCCTCGGCAATGAAGGTGGAAGGATCAGGCAGGCTCATGCCACTCGCCTGTGCCGCAGCCGGGCGGGATTGGCCAGTGTTTTTGCGACGGGTGCCGCCGGCGCTGATGGCCGACGGCACCCATCCTCTTTACCAGCCGAAGGTCATGCCGACCCGGCCACCGGTCGAGCCCTTGACGGTCGAACCAGCGAAGCCGCCGCTCATCCAAACACGCTCGGTGACCTGGGCCACAGCCGCGCCGGAAAAGCCCTGCTGGCCGCGATAGGTCGACAGGTTGAACGACAAGGCAAAGGTCGAATCCGGCGGCAACAGCGTGCCACCCATCGCCATGGCCGCCGCGATGCCGGCGTTGGCCGCGCGCAGTTGCTGCTTCATGCCGACGACTTCGCCTTCCAGCGTACCGACACGGCCTCCAAGGCCCGACAATTCGCCGACATCCAGCGCCGCCGTCGCCAGGTTGCCCGCCGCATCGGTCGTCACCAGGCTGACCGCGCCCGACTGGGCAGCCCGGCTGGCCGAGGAGGTGATGCCGGCGGCGGTATAGGTCGAACTGGCCGAACCCAGCGCCACCTGGCCCTGCCGGACGGTGGTGACATTGGCACCGATCGCGATGCTATCGGCATAGACCGCCTGGGCGCCATTACCCAGCGCAACCGCGCTGGCGCCATTGGCCGTGCTCGCATTGCCCAGCGCGACCGCCCCGTCGCCCGTGGCCGTGTTGTTGGCGCCGATCGCAACCGCGCCGGTGCCGGTCGCGACATTGGGATCGCCGATCGCCACGGCGCCGTTGCCGCTCGCGCGATTGGCATAGCCGACCGACACGGCCGCACCGTTGGTCGCCTGCGCGCCATTGCCGATGGCGACCGCGTTGGCGGCCGACGCATTGGCGGCATTGCCCATTGCAATCGCATTGGCCCCGCTCGCGGTCGGGGCAGCGCCCGATCCATTGACAGCGATATAGGCGGTACGGGCCGCTGCCGCATCGGCGCTGCTCTTGGCATCATTGGCGGTCGCCAGCGCGCTGTTGGCGGTGCCGGCGATGCCGTTGGCGACATTCAGCGCCTCGGTCGCATTGCCGTTGGCCGTGCCGATCTGCGCCAGCGCATTATTGGCGATATCGCGCGCCTCGCTGCCATAGGCGATCGCCGTATCCGCCTTCACGCCCGCCGCATCGGCAGACGCCTGCGCCGTCGCCGCGTTGGCGAGCGCCGTGTTGGCGGTGCCCTGCGCGGTCGCCGCATTGGCAAGCGCGCTATTGGCCGTCCCCTGCGCCGCCGATGCGTCGGCCTTCGCGCTGTTCGCGGCATCCTGCGCCATGGCCGCATTGGCCAGCGCAGCGTCAGCGGTCGACTGGGCGGTCGCGGCGTTAGCAAGCGCCGTATTGGCGGTGCCATTCGCCGTCGTCGCGGTCGCCAGCGCGGTGTCGGCGGTGGACTGGGCAGCCGCTGCATCGGCCTTGGCGCTATTGGCCGTGGTCTGCGCCGTCGCGGCATTAACCAGCGCGGCATCCGCCGCAGTCTGAGCCGCAACAGCCAAGCCATTTGCAATATTGGCGTTGGTCCGCGCCGTATTCGCTATAGTCCGAACCTGATCGAGCTGCGTCAAATTCACCGCGTCGGTGGCCTGGCTACCGGCTGCCAGATTGGTCAATTGCCGCTCCGAACCACTCTGACCGATGGACACGCTTGCAGCGCGATCCGCAATCGAACCATTGCCAAGCGCAACGCTATTATCCGCCAATATGATCGTCTTGGCGCGAGAGCCGAATGCCACACTATTGGCGGCTTCCGCAATCGAACCATATCCCACCGCGACATTATTGTCGCGCACGGCATAGGCGCTGCTTCCCAAGGCTACCGACTGCTGGCCATAGGCTCGCGCGGAAGAACCTGACGCCACAGAATAGCTGCTGGCGCTTCCGCCGATGGCAGTGCCATAGGCGTCCGCCGTCGCACCTGCGCCAATGGATATCGCCACGTCACCACTGGCCTGCGCGCCGATGCCCATCGCAACCGAATTGGTCCCACTCGATACGCTCATATTGCCAAGCGCAATTGTGCCGACGTTGCTCGCAGCCGCAAGATCACCAATCGCAATCGACGATTCTGCCGCCATGGACGATGTGCCAATCGCGGCTCCTGAACGCGCGGCCGAGGCCCTGAACCCCATAGAAACGCCCCTGTCGTCAGCCGAGCTTCCGAAACCGACGGCTGTGGCATAATCTCCGGTGGCACGGCTCGAAGCGCCGATCGCCGTCTGGAAGGCGGTGCCTGTCAGCATTGGACTTCCGGCATAGGCATCGGCGCCTATCGCCGTGGCCCCATAATCCCTGGCTATCGCCCCTGCCCCGATTGCGGTTGCCATATCCGCAAAAGTCTTGGCATCGACGCCACATTCCGTCGATTGATCGCCACTTCCTGCATTGCATTCCACCGTCTCATCGGCGCGCGCCATACCGGCCGTGGCGAGCGCGCACAGGCTGATCCCCGCCGCGACGCTGCGCGACAGGCCAAATTTCTTCATCATGAAACAGACTACTCCTACAGACCAACGGTGCAGTCGGAGGGGATCGCTCTCAGCCAAGCCCCCGAATCATCCCCTCTTCCCCCACGAAGCGTGTCTTAATCGCGCCGAAGCGCTTCGCAAGGCTTTGGCGATGCGTCGAAATCGCACCCGTCTGGCATCTGCGCCGATGGCATCCTATCTTCCTTGGCGTCACGGCCGGCACCCCTTGCCCCCACGGAACAAATCTGGAACAACGCCCCCATGAGTCTGACCCATATTTCGGTGCGCGGCGCGCGCGAGCATAATCTCAAGGGCGTGGACGTCGATCTGCCCCGCGACGCCCTGATCGTCATCACCGGCCTTTCCGGCTCGGGCAAGTCCAGCCTCGCCTTCGACACCATCTATGCCGAGGGGCAGCGCCGCTATGTGGAGTCGCTCTCCGCCTATGCGCGCCAGTTCCTGGAGATGATGCAGAAGCCCGATGTCGAGCATATCGAGGGCCTCTCCCCCGCGATCAGCATCGAGCAGAAGACCACCAGCCGCAACCCGCGCTCCACCGTCGCGACCGTCACCGAGATTTACGACTATATGCGCCTGCTCTGGGCGCGCGTCGGCATCCCCTATTCGCCCGCCACCGGCGAGCCGATCAGCGCGCAGACCGTCAGCCAGATGGTCGACCGGGTCATGCTCCTGCCCGAAGGCACCCGCTTCTACCTGCTCGCCCCGGTCGTGCGCGGGCGGAAGGGCGAATATCGCAAGGAACTGGCCGAGTGGCAGAAGGCGGGCTACACCCGCGTCCGCATCGACGGCGAGCTTTACCTGATCGAGGACGCCCCCGCCCTCGACAAGAAATACAAGCATGACATCGAGGTCGTGGTCGATCGCCTGGCGGTCAATGCCGACATGGCCACCCGCCTCGCCGACAGTTTCGAGCAGGCGCTCAAGCTCGCCGACGGCCTCGCCTTTGTCGACCTGGCCGAGGGCGTCGTCCCCGGCCGCGAGGACGAAGCCCAGTCCGCGGGCAAGATGAAGAATGCCGGCATCCCCGCCAACCGCATCGTCTTTTCCGAGAAATTCGCCTGCCCGGTCAGCGGCTTCACCATTCCCGAGATCGAGCCGCGCCTCTTCTCCTTCAACGCCCCCATGGGCGCCTGCCCGGCCTGCGACGGCCTGGGCGAGCGGCAGGAGTTCGACCCCGAACTGGTCGTCCCCAACGAAGCCCTCTCCCTGAAGAAGGGCGCCGTCGTCCCCTGGGCCAAGTCCAACCCGCCCAGCCCCTATTATATGCAGGTCTTGGGCTCCCTCGCCAAGGAGTTCGGCTTCTCCCTCGACACCCCCTGGGCCGAGCTGCCGGGCGAGGTGAAGCTCATCATCCTCCACGGCACCGGCGGCAAGCCCGTCACCCTGCGCTTCGTCGACGGCAAGAAGAGCTACGAGGTCAAGAAGCCGTTCGAGGGCGTGATCGGCAACCTCAACCGCCGCCTGCTCCAGACCGAAAGCGCCTGGATGCGCGAGGAACTGAGCAAGTACCAGACCGCCATGCCCTGCGAGACCTGCCACGGCGCGCGCCTCAAGCCCGAAGCGCTGGCGGTCAAGATCGCCGGCGAGGACATCTCCGTCTCCACCCGCCGCTCGGTGGTGGACGCGCTCGCCTTCTTCACCGCGATGCCCGACGCGCTCAATGAGCAGCAGAACCAGATCGCCCGCGCCATCCTCAAGGAAATTGTCGAGCGCCTCGGCTTCCTCAACAATGTCGGCCTCGATTATCTGAACCTCGACCGCACATCAGGCACATTGTCGGGCGGCGAAAGCCAGCGCATCCGCCTCGCCAGCCAGATCGGCTCGGGCCTCTCGGGCGTGCTCTACGTCCTCGACGAACCCTCGATCGGCCTGCACCAGCGCGACAATGACCGGCTGCTCGTCACCCTGAAACGCCTAAGAGACCTCGGCAACAGCGTCATCGTCGTCGAGCATGATGAGGATGCGATCCGCGCCGCCGACTATATTGTCGATATGGGGCCGGGCGCCGGCGTCCATGGCGGCACCATCGTCGCCCAGGGCACCCTGCCCGAACTCTTGGCGCACAAGGACAGCCTGACCGCGGACTATCTCAACGGCACCCGCCGCATCGAAGTCCCGGCCAAGCGCCGCAAGGGCTCGGGCAAGAAGCTCACCGTCCACAATGCCCGCGCCAACAACCTCACCGGCGTCACCGCGTCGATCCCGCTCGGCACCTTCACCTGCATCACCGGCGTCAGCGGATCGGGCAAGTCCAGCTTCACCATCGACACCCTCTACGCCGCCAGCGCCCGCACCCTCAACGGTGCCCGCATCGTCGCCGGCCCGCATGACAAGATCACGGGCCTGGAACATTGCGACAAGGTGATCGACATCGACCAGTCGCCGATCGGCCGCACCCCGCGCTCCAACCCGGCCACCTATACCGGCGCCTTCACCAATATCCGCGACTGGTTCGCGGGCCTCCCCGAAGCGCAGGCGCGCGGCTACAAGCCGGGCCGCTTCTCCTTCAACGTCAAGGGCGGCCGCTGCGAAGCCTGCCAGGGCGACGGCGTGCTCAAGATCGAGATGCACTTCCTCCCCGACGTCTATGTCACATGCGACGTCTGCCACGGCGCCCGCTACAATCGCGAGACGCTGGAGGTGAAGTTCAAGGGGATGAGCATCGCCGACGTGCTCGACATGACGGTCGAGGATGCGGTCGAATTCTTCAAGGCCGTGCCGCCGATCCGCGACAAGATGGCGATGCTCGCCGAAGTGGGCCTTGGCTATATCAAGGTCGGCCAGCAGGCCACCACCCTGTCGGGCGGCGAAGCCCAGCGCGTCAAGCTCGCCAAGGAATTGTCGCGCCGCGCCACCGGCAACACCCTCTATATCCTCGACGAACCCACCACCGGCCTGCATTTCGAAGATGTCCGCAAGCTGCTGGAAGTCCTCCACGCCCTAGTCGAACAGGGCAACAGCGTCGTGGTGATCGAGCATAATCTCGATGTTATCAAGACGGCGGATTATATCATCGACATGGGACCGGAAGGCGGCGTGAAAGGCGGCGAAGTCGTCGCGCAGGGCACGCCGGAGCAGGTGGTGAAGGAGAAGCGCAGCTTTACCGGGCGCTATCTGGCGCCGTTGCTGGGGCTGGAGGCTGTGGCGGCGGAGTAATCCGCCGCTTAGGCAGCGGTCGTTGATCCAAGCCCTAGCGCGCCCACCATACTGTTGGTTGCATACTCCTCTCCGCGCGCGGACCAACCACGAGTTCTGAGTACCGTTCCTTTTATGAAGGTGCTTGTTTCGCGGTTTTTGGATATATAAATGGACTCCGTTGCATTTCGCCAAGGTTTGTCAAACCGAGAGGTAAGTGCGCCTTACCTTCGGGCAATCGACTCCGCGTGTCGGCGTAGGCCCCTAAATATGCACCGATAGCCAAGCGAACCTTTTCATCGACGGTTTGAAAAAGGTGCCGATCATTGCAGAACCAGTAATGCTTGCCCCAGCCGTCTATCATACCGTCAATCCGCTTGAGCGTAGCTATTAGAGCCAACTTCGGATCTAGTTTGTGTCCATGGCGCAGGCCCGTTATTGCGTTTTTGCTCGCATCAAGCTGAGCGTCGATTGAGCTGATAAACTTGGTGCGCGCCCTCTTGGCAGGGCGAACAAAGCCAGCAGATATTTCTATTCCCAAAAATTCAAAGCCTTTGCTCACCTCATGGGCCTGTTTCGACGATTTCTCAGGTGCGAGTTCCATATCGAACTCCTCCAGCAGTCTCCGGGCCTTCCGGAGGCGTGCATCAGCTGCTTTCCTTGTCGGGGCCAGAATGACGAAGTCGTCGATGTATCTAATGCAGCGGCAATCTCCTTCGTTCATTGCGTTATCAAATGCCGCGAGGAGGATGTTGCCGAGCAACGGGGACAAGGAATTACCTTGTGCAACGCCAATATCTTCAATCGGAAACTGATCAGCGAATTTCCGTAACTCGCTCAAATTCGCCAGTTCAACGCTGATGGCAGCCTCGAGCAGCGCCATCAAATCATCATCTTTGATTGCACCACGGATTATGCCCATCACCGTTGATTTTGGAACTTTGGTGAAGAAGCCAGTAATATCCGCAGCCGCGACCCAGCCTGCTCCTCGGCCGATCCCATCCAGCACGGCCTTGATCGCAGCGGGTACTGCCGAGATGCCATCACCCTTCGCTCTGTCATCCGTTTGAGCTTTACGTAACCCGCCAAAACTATGAGGTGTGTTTACGTAAGGCTTGAGTGCCGGAATCTCGACCAAAACGTTGAGAATTGCCCTTTGCACAATTCGGGCCTCAAGCGATGAGATAACAATTGGGCGGATTTTCCCCGTAGGCTTGCCCCTACCGTCACGCTTTTGGATCGGCGCACCTCTGGCCTGCCCAAAGGTGAACGTACCGCGCGAAAGGCGGCGCTGTATTGATCGGAGATTGGCAGCCGGGTCTTCGGAAAAGCGTTCAATCGCTTGCCGAACGTCTTCAGAATTGGAGAACTTGCCGTTGCGGTAAATTACCCGCCAAGCATCTTCAAGGTTGGAAGATTTGTGAACGGCTCTACGTAGCTTTGATAACACGTCTTGCGGGTCCTGTCGGTGAACCAGACCCATCTGACGGAGCGCTAAACCTCGCAGCGGTTCCAAATGGCCCGTGCCGCGCATACTTGGCGTCAACCTGAGTCGTCGCCTCGCCGTGGCAATGAGTCATGGT
This sequence comes from Sphingobium sp. WTD-1, assembly GCF_030128825.1. Classification (NCBI taxonomy): domain Bacteria; kingdom Pseudomonadati; phylum Pseudomonadota; class Alphaproteobacteria; order Sphingomonadales; family Sphingobiaceae; genus Sphingobium; species Sphingobium sp. WTD-1. The sequence goes on from NZ_CP119127.1 coordinate 3,773,777, forward strand.
CACAACGGACGCGCCGCCTGTCCCGATCACCGCCAAAGTCAGCACCATCAGTATAGGAGGAAATCGTTTCGCCTTCAAGATTATTACGGAGGTAGCATAATTATTTTCAGCTAATCTGCTGACCCAAAACTAGATCACGATGAATGTTTACTTGCCTCCTAAGCCTAACCGAACATCCTCCAATCTGAACCAAACTCCACCCCTCTCAATCGACACCACGCAGCATCCCTGATACCTTCCCACTGATGACCAAGCTCACCCCCATCGAGTCCGAATTTGCGACGACCGAGGATGCGGAAGCCCATGACGCATGGGTCCGCGCCAAGGTGGAACGCGCACTGGCCTCCACCAAGCCGCGCATCCCGCATGACGCAGTCATGGCAAAGGCGCAGGCCGTTCTCGACAAATATAAATGACCCTGCCGGTCGTCTGGGATGACGAGGCCGAAACAGCCCTCCTCACCATCCTCGACTATATCGGCCCGCGCAACAAAACTGCGGCCGAGCGCCTCTATGCCGCCATCCGGCACACTGCCGACAATCTGCCCAACCACCCCTATGCGCATCGCCCAGGCCGCACGCCCGGCACGCGCGAAGCCGTGGTTCACCCCAATTATATCCTCATCTACCGCGTCGGGATCGAGGCGATCGAGATATTGACGCTCGTTCACGCGCGCCAGCAATATCCCTGAGCACCGGAACGCAGAAAGGCGCGCTTTGCAGGCCCGTATGGGCGCACTGGTGGCCAATTCCTATTCCGCTGTCCTACACCCCGCCTTTCTGCCTACCCTTCCGGCAACGCGTTCTCTTTCCCTGAAAGGGCCTTGCCATGTCCTGCGCATTTCCGCCGATCACGCCGCCCCTGCCGGACACCATCCCCACACCCGATCCGCAGCGGCGGGTCGATGGCTGGAGCCCGGCGCGCCAGCGGCGCTTCCTGGAGATACTCGCCGCCACCGGCGTCATCATGCTCGCCTGCGAAGGGGTGCGCATCACCGCGCGCTCGGCCTACACGCTGCGTATCCGCCATGACGGCGCCGCCTTTCGCCTGGGCTGGGACGCCGCGATCCTGATCGCCCGCGCCCGCCTGGCCGACGATCTCCTGTCGCGCGCGATCATGGGCAGCGAGGAGGTGATCCGCAAGGATCCCGACAATTATGAAGTCCGCCGCCACCGCCATGACAATCGCCTCGCCATGTCGATGCTCGCCCGGCTCGATCGCAAGGCCGACAGCCCGCCCGAAGGGTCGGACGCCGCGCTCGCCCGCGTCGTGGCCCAGGATTTCACCGCCTATCTCGACCTGATCTGCCCGGCCGAGGATGCCGACAAGGAGTCTGAACTGATCGGCCTGCCGCGCACCGGCATGGAGCGCATGGCCCGCGACATGGCCGACGCCCGCCTGCTCAACGGCGACCAGCCCGAGACGCCCGAACCCATCGCGCCGGAAGCCGCACCCGCCCTCGCCCCCGCCGCCTCGGTCGCGCTCTTCATCGCCGCCCGGCTGGCGCTCCAGCCCGGTGCGAAACGCCCGCCCATCCAGCCGGGAATCTCGCCCTTTTCCGACCGGAATGAACGGTGTGAACTTCCGCCCCATATCCACCGCGCCGACCTGCCGCCGGAGGAGGCCGCGACCCGTTTGCGCGGCGTCTGGTGGGATGAGGATCGCGAGCAATTGCGCACCGATTACCCCGCCCCGCCCGGCTTCACCGGCGACCAGAGCGAGGATTATTACGATATCGACGAGTATGACCGCGCCCTGACACAAGCCGAGGAGGCCGCCTATGCCGCGGAGCTGGAGGCGCAGGCCCGCCCCTATGAGGAGGCCGCCACCCGCGCCCGCGACGCCCGTTTCGGCTTCGCGCCCGGCAGTGACGAGGAAATCGCCGTGCTGGAAGCGGCCGGCTACGAGCTTTTGAGCGAGGATGAGGAAGACGAGGCGGAAGAGGAGGACGCGGCGGCAGACCCCGCCGAAACGGCCAGTGATTTGCCAGGACGCCCGCAATGCCGTACAAGGGCGCTGCTATAGTCGCAAATCGACGGTCTTCGGCGCTTTGCGGCACCTATCTCCTTCTTTCCCTGCCCCTCTAGCCCCCGGCGAGTCCACACGGGGCCCGCCGCATTGAAAGAAGGAAATATCATGAGCAGCATCACCGGAACCGTGAAGTTCTTCAACGCCGACAAGGGCTATGGCTTCATCGAGCCCGACACCGGCGGCCAGGACGCGTTCGTCCACATCAGCGCCGTCGAGCGCGCCGGCCTCGCCACCCTGCGCGAGAAGGACCGCGTGTCCTATGACCTGGAGCAGGACAAGCGCGGCAAGATGGCCGCGGTGAACATCGCCCACGCCGAATAATCGGCCAATCGGGCCGGGCGCCGCCGCATGGTGGCGCCCGGTCCCGGTCAGATATAATCCTCGGCAATGCTGGCGCCGAGCAGGATCAGGTTCGCCGCGATCAGCATCGCCATGTTCGCGCGCCGGCTCCGCACCCGCAGCAGCGCGACCAGCAGGGTCAGCAGCCCCACCAGCCCGCCCAGCAGGATCGGCGCGGCATAGGGGGCGAGCGGCCCAGCGGGGGCATCGGCCACCGGCCTCACCTCTTCCAGCACGCCCTGGCCGATCGTGACCGCGACATTGGCCAGCAGCAGCCCGCCGATCACCATCCGCTTCTGCCGGTCATACCAGTCGTCGAAATCGGGCCATTGTTCCGGCTCGTCGGGAAAGATCAGCGACGCGGCAAGATGATAGACGCCGACGATCGCCAGCACCACGACCAGCGTCAGATAGCTCGCATCCATCTGGTCCCGCATGATATAGGCGCTGCCCCAGAAGCTGGTGAGGTCCAGCAGCACGAACAGCCCCAGCAGCGGCGTCAGCCAGCCGATCCGCACCGGCTTGGCAGTCCGCTTGAGCTTCAGCGCACGGGCAAAGCCGCCCAGCACCTCGGCGATCGCCAGCCCCAGCAGCAACCCGAACACCGCGAACACCAGATCGAATGCCGACATTGCCACCCCCTTGTCCCGGCGGCCCCCGCCACCGTCCGTCGCAAGACTAGCAAGGCCCGTCGCGGACGCAATCATGCTCGGAACCCTTGCCGCCGACGCCGGTTCTTTTCCCCGACTGGCAACCAAGGAGTTCCCCATGATCCGCACCCTGATTTTCGGCGCCATCGCCGGCTATGTCGGCAAGAAGCTCTATGACGATGGCAAGCTGACCGAGTTCAAGGACGACCTCGTCGCCCGCTACAACGAAGCCCGTGCCAAGCTGGAGGATCAGCGCATCCAGGACAGCCCGGCCCCGGTCGTCACCCCGGCCACGGCCAGCGGCGCTTCCCCCCTGGCCCATTAAGCCCCATCCTCTCGGCGGCGCGCCATCTCGACGCGCCGTTGATGCCGTCCGCTCGCTGCCGCACTCCCCTCTCGATGGCAGCGGCGGGCGGTTTCGCGTTTCTGATCAGTATCTTGGCGCAACCTTCGCGCCGCTTGCGGGTTCTCCTCCCGACAGGGAAAAGAAGAGGAGACTATCCCGTGCGTACCCCCATAATGGCGCTTGCCGCCCTTGCCATGCTCCCGCTCGGCGCCTGCACCTCGGACAATTATGGCGGCGGCTATGGCTATGACCGCCCCGGCGGCTACAACCGCCCGCCCGGCGGCCGTGACCGCGACCGGGATCGCCGCCCGCCGCGCCGCCACCTCGGCGACAATGACCAGATCTACCGCGACCGCGACGGCCGCTATTATTGCAAGCGGGATGACGGCACCACCGGCACCATCGTCGGCGCCATCGCCGGCGGCGTGCTCGGCAATGTCATCGCTCCCGGCGGTTCCAAGACGCTCGGCACCATCCTCGGCGGCGCGGGCGGCGCGCTTGCCGGCCGGGCCATCGACAAGAACGACATCAACTGCGAATGACAAAAAGAGGGCGTGGGGATCACTCCCCACGCCCTTTCCTACTCAAGCCAATTCGGCTTACAGCTTGCCGGTCAGTTCCGGCACCACCTTGAACAGATCACCGACCAGGCCGATGTCAGCCACCTGGAAGATCGGCGCGTCCTCGTCTTTGTTGATGGCGATGATGGTCTTGCTGTCCTTCATGCCGGCAAGGTGCTGGATCGCGCCCGAGATGCCGACAGCGATATAGACTTCCGGCGCGACGATCTTGCCTGTCTGGCCGACTTGATAGTCGTTGGGGACATAGCCCGCGTCGACCGCAGCACGCGAGGCACCGACGGCCGCGCCCAGCTTGTCGGCCAGCGGCATGATATATTCCTCGAAGGTCGGACCGTCCTTCAGCGCGCGGCCACCCGACACGATGATCTTGGCACTGGTCAGCTCGGGGCGTTCCAGCTTGGCGATCTCGGCGCCGACGAAGGAGGAAATGCCCTTGTCGCCGGTCGAGGCCACGGCTTCCACCGCACCATTGCCGCCTTCTTTGGCTGCCTTTTCAAAGGCCGTGCCGCGCACGGTGATGACCTTCTTGGCATCCTTCGACTTGACCGTGGCGATCGCGTTGCCAGCATAGATCGGACGGGTGAAGGTATCTTCGCTCTCGACCGACAGGATGTCGCTGATCTGCATCACGTCCAGCAGGGCGGCGACGCGCGGCGCGATATTCTTGCCGTTGCTGGTGGCCGGCGCGACGAACGCATCATGATGGCCCATCAGCTCGACGATCAGCGGCGCGACATTTTCTGCCAGCGCATGGCCAAAGGCCGCGTCGTCGGCGACATGGACCTTGCCCACGCCGGCGATCTTGGCGGCTTCGGCGGCAACGCCCTCGACGCCCTGGCCGGCAACCAGCAGATGGACTTCGCCCAGCTTGGCCGCGGCGGTCACGGCGGAAAGGGTCGCGTCCTTGACGGCGGCGCCCTCATGTTCAACCCAAACGAGCGTCTTCGTCATGCTGCAACTCCCAGAGCCTTGAGCTTCGCCACCAGTTCATCGACATCGGCAACCTTGATGCCGGCCGAACGCTTGGGCGGTTCGGAGACCTTGAGCGTCTCCAGACGGGCGGCGATGTCGACGCCATAGTCGGCCGGCGTCTTGTTCGCGAGCGGCTTGGACTTGGCCTTCATGATGTTCGGCAGCGACGCATAGCGCGGCTCGTTCAGGCGCAGGTCGGTGGTGATGATCGCCGGGGTGGCGAGCTTCACCGTCTCCAGGCCGCCATCGACTTCGCGGGTGACATTGACCTTGTCGCCCTCGACCTCGACCTTGCTGGCAAAGGTGCCCTGCGGCAGGTTCAGCAGCGCGGCGAGCATCTGGCCGGTCTGGTTGCTGTCGTCGTCGATCGCCTGCTTGCCCAGGATGATCAGGCCAGCGCCTTCCTCTTCCTGCACCTTGGCGAGCAGCTTGGCGACGCCCAGCGGTTCAACTTCGTCATCGGTCTGGATCAGGATGGCGCGGTCAGCGCCCATCGCCAGCGCCGTGCGCAGCGTTTCCTGCGCCTTGGCGACGCCGATCGATACCGCCACCACCTCGGTCGCCGCGCCCTTTTCCTTCAGGCGAATGGCTTCCTCGACGGCGATTTCGTCGAATGGGTTCATGCTCATCTTGACGTTGGCCAGGTCGACACCCGTGCCATCCGCCTTCACGCGCGGCTTCACATTATAGTCGATAACCCGCTTCACGGGCACAAGGATCTTCATTTCAACATCCTCCATTTTCACGCCATCGCCCGCCAACGCGAACACGGACGTGGGCGACCCGTTTCTAGGTCACCCACGCCCTATGGCGTATCTTCTCAGGTGATTAGGGGGCTCAGGCCGCCTTCCTCACTTCTGCCACGATCTTCTTGGCCGCATCGCCCAGGTCGTCAGCGGGAACGATCGGAAGACCCGAATTGGCCAGAATGTCCTTGCCCTGCTGGACGTTGGTGCCTTCGAGGCGGACAACCAGCGGAACCGACAGGTTCACTTCCTTGGCAGCTTCGACGATGCCATTGGCAATGATGTCGCACTTCATGATGCCGCCGAAGATGTTGACCAGAATGCCCTTAACGGCCGGGTCCTTCAGGATGATCTTGAACGCTGCGGTCACCTTCTCGGTGGTGGCGCCGCCACCCACGTCCAGGAAGTTGGCGGGGAATTCGCCGTTCAGCTTGATGATGTCCATGGTCGCCATGGCCAGGCCAGCGCCGTTCACCATGCAGCCGATGTTACCGTCGAGCTTGATGTAAGCCAGGTCGTACTTCGACGCTTCGACTTCGGCCGCATCTTCCTCGGTCAGGTCGCGCAGTTCGGCGATGTCCTTGTGACGGAACATGGCATTGCCGTCGAAACCGACCTTGGCGTCGAGGACGAGGAGGTTTCCCTGCTCGGTCAGCGCCAGCGGGTTGACTTCGATCTGCTCGGCGTCGGTGTCGAGGAACGCGGCGTAGAGCGACGCGGCAACCTTCGAAGCCTGCTTGGCGAGGTCGCCGGTCAGGCCTAGGGCAGCGGCAACGGCGCGGCCGTGGTGCGGCTGGAAGCCGGTGGCCGGATCGACCGAGAAGCTGTGGATCTTTTCGGGGGTCGAGTGAGCGACCTCTTCAATGTCCATGCCGCCTTCGGTCGACACGACGAAAGCGATGCGGCTGGTGGCGCGATCGACCAGCAGCGCCAGATAGAATTCCTTGGCAATGTCGGCGCCGTCGGTGATGTACAGACGGTTGACCTGCTTGCCGGCTTCGCCGGTCTGGATGGTGACCAGCGTGTTGCCGAGCATGTCGGTGGCGTGGGCCTTCACCTCGTCCAGGTTGAAGGCGAGGCGGACGCCGCCCTTGGCTTCGGGGGCCAGTTCCTTGAACTTGCCCTTGCCGCGGCCACCGGCGTGGATCTGCGACTTCACGACATAGAGCGGTCCGGGCAGCTTCTTGGCAGCCTCGACGGCTTCCTCGACGGTGAAGGCGGCGTGACCGGCGGCGATCGGCGCGCCATACTTGGCGAGCAGTTCCTTCGCTTGATATTCGTGAATGTTCATGGGCTAGCCCGTCCTTTGTTCACAGGAAAACTGTTGAGGCGGGTTAAGCACAGGCGAGGAAGCAGGGCCAGAGCCATTTCGCAAAACGACTTTGCAAAATTGCAAAACCCTTGCGAAGCCCGACCCTGCTTTATTGTGAAATCAGTGTCAGAAGGAGCAGTGGATGGCGGCCTTGCTGGTCACCAGGAAAATCTCCGGATCCTCCAGCGCACGGACCTTATAGAGGAGTTCGTCCATGCTCATCTTGCCCATGTGCGACTTGTGGAGCGAGGCGATCGACTGGAGCCGCCGCAACTGCACCAGACTAAGCCGATCGACCATGCGTTCGGCCATGCAGCCAGCCATACGCGGCGAAAGACCAGCGTCGATCAGCCCGACACGCACGCGTGATTCGGGGGAAACACTGGCACAGGAGGCCAGCAGAAGGGAGCCGGCGAGCGCGCCGATCGTTGCACGAAAAGATATGGTTGCCATGGACATGGCCATGGCAGCAGATGGCTGAACAGAGCCTAAATGCGCCGAGCACCCAAAGGAGTTTCCATGGATCGGATATTTTCCGCCCTATCGGCACGGATCGCCAGTTGGACCGGCCAGCCACTCGCCTTCATCCTGGCAGTCAGCGTGGTCGCAATCTGGGGCCTGACCGGCCCGCTTTTTCACTATTCCGACACTTGGCAACTGGTGATCAACACCGGCACGACCATCGTTACCTTCCTGATGGTCTTCCTGAACGCAACGGTTGTAGCAAAAAGCTAACGCTTTCACTGCTAAGGCCGTCGAATGTCCAAGAACGCAATAATTTACGCACGTTTTAGCTCTGCCGAGCAAAGCAAGGGTCACTCTCTAGAGCGCCAAAAAGAGAACGGCCAGAAATATGTAGCCGAAAACGGCTACATTCTTTCGGGGATTTTGACCGACGAGGGACGCTCCGCTTTTAGTGGGAAGAACCGTTCAGAAGGCTCGTCACTCTTTCAGTTCGAGGCAGAAGCCCGCGAAGGCTTGCATACAGGTAAAGTCCTGTGCGTCGAAAATGTCGACCGACTTTCCCGTCAAGGCGCGAAAGCAGCCGCGCAGCTAATTTGGGCGCTAAACGAAAATGGTGTCGATGTCGCGACCTGGAGCGACAACACGACATATCGGGCCAACAGCAATTCCGACATGATGGAGTTGTTCGGCCTCATCATCAAAGCGCAACTTGCCCACGAGGAAAGCGTCAAAAAGAGTGAGCGCGTCCTTGATGCTATCGGCAAACGCTATTCCAGAATTGCAGCAGGCGACCGCACGGTATCAATCGGCAGAGTGCCCGCATGGCTCGAAAAGACCGAAAGTGGGTATGAGCTTAATCCACACCGGACAAAAGTGCTCAACGAGATTTTTGATTGGTATGCCAGCGGCGTCGGCATTTACCGAATTGTCGCAAACCTCAATGATCGAAACGAACCGGGCTGGCAGGATTGCGGAGAAGAGCGCGGCAACGGTTGGTATATGCCGTATATCCATCGCCTGTTGCAGCATCGCGCAGTGCTAGGTGAGTTCATAACCCTCAAAGGCGAACTGATCTCACCTGACTTTTTCCCCCAAGCGGTGACAGCAGACAAGTTCATGCGCGCCCAGATTATGCGCGCCGGCAAACAGCGCACAGGTGGCCGCGACACCACACAAATGAGAAACCTGCTGTCGGGTATGGTGGTCTGCTCCGAATGTCAGGGCAAAGCAGGTTATCAATATCGCGTCCCTTCCACGCGCAGCTACATCACTAAAGCAGGTGAGCCGCGCATCTATGAGATTTTAGCATCCGAGCATCTGCGTTGCGACCGCTACCGGCGCAAACACTCCTGCTCCAATTCGGTCATTGTCGATTACAAGCTAGTCGAAAAATCGGTGCTCGACCAACTGCTATCCGTTGCATTTTCCGAGCAAGAGGAAGTCAGCCAGCCCAACCAGTTCGACGTTCAGATTGCCGAAACTGTCCGGCAAATCGAGCATACCACGCAACGCCTCAACAATCTCTACGATCAGGTAGAAGACGGCATCAAAGGGCTAGGCAGTCGTATCGAACAGCGTCAAGCCGAATTGCAGCTACTCGAAACTGCACTAAAGGAGCAGCAGGAAGCGCGAGCAATCGACGCAGCAAAGCCCAGCCATTTTGACGATGCAGCGATGATTGCCAGCTTGCGTGATGACCTCAACAGCGACGACCCAGACATTCGCTATTATGCCCGCACCCAGACCAACGCAGCGCTCAAGCGCGTCATTGAGGAAATTATAATCTGCCCCGATGGCACGTTCACTGTCGAAGCCGACATTGCAGTTTGGCACTTCGATAAAAACGGAACCTGTATAGGCGGACAAGCGCTATAAGCGTCATGCAGACGCGCTCATGCAGAAAGCCCCCAGCGTATAGCTAGGGGCTTCTGGCTATCAGGATGGGCTTCCTAGCAGCCCTGTGAAGCTATCTCACATGCGGGGCAACTCGAAGATCGCAGAGCCAATTTCCAAACGGAAATGCGACTTGTGACGCTCGCAATAAACACGCGCATCATCGAATGAAAATGCAAATTGGTCATCTTCATATTCGGGATTGCTGTCCAGCGTTTCTACGAAGTTAGCAAGTGCGTCCATGTTAACCATCTGTCGTCTCCTTCTCCAACTGTAGAACACCAGTCAGTTTCCAGAGCGAGCAAAGACTACTCTCAAATTCAGAACTTAGGCAGAAAAATAGGCAGAACAACGAGTAGACGAAAAACCAGACATTGAGTTGAAATCTGCTCTTGTCCAGTTTGCTCAAAGGCTATGTATGGAGTGTTGGCAACAACAAGGAGTGGCCGACAATGAACATCAAGAAGCACCCCGAATTTGAAACTGAACATACGATCGGGGGCAAGAAGACTGCCGTGTTCGCTGGTGACACAAATGTGTGGCTGCTCATCGAGAGCAACGAAGAAGACCCCGACGCTTTCGAGTTTAACGGGACGTGGTGGCGCAAAGCACTGCCCGACCTATAAGTTAAAGACAGCTTAACAAATGGCCCCGGAAAGCAATTTCCGGGGCTTTCGTGTCTTTGCTTGACTTATGATATATAGGCACTGCTATTCGCGGCAGATCAGCCGGAGGACGTATGGGCAGACGCATTGAAATTCGCTTGCTTGAGGGCTTGCCCGAGCATCTACAAGACACCATCCTGACCAGCAGCACACTTAGGACTGTCCGACCGACAAAAGTCGTAGAGAAGCGGGTTAGCGAAGCTGCGCTTGCATGGCTCAGGGAACGCGCAATCGGCCAGGAACATATCAGCTTTGCGTTTTACAAATGGCCCGCAAACGGCCCTGCTCATTACGGCCTGCTATTCGCATATAACCCGCGCACCGATCGGACATTCCGACTGCCGTTCAGTGAGACGGTTGGGGAAACCGAAAACATAGCAAGCTGGGATGAGGCAGAAATCGAACTGCACCTGTTCAGCCTAAAACAATTTGGCCAGCCCAGCGCGGTATAGCATTGCCCTTTTGCCAGTTTGGCGCACTGTTTTCTCAGGCACACAACCTAGGAGTGCCTAAGAAAATGGAATGGACTAGCTTAATCCGCCCGCAGCAGATGCAGCAGCTTATCATCAATCATGAGATACAGCAGCCGCTCAAAGGGACACGCAAGGAAATCAATTTCCAGCCAATCGTGAAGCTGCATATTCCCGGCACATTTTGCATGTGGCTGCTAACCGAGTGCGACAATGATGGGATGGCGTTCGGGCTATGCCAGATACAATGTGCAGAGCTTGGCTCGGTCTGGCTACCGGAAGTTGCTGATTTGGACCTGAACGGCGTCCGAGTGATCGAGGATGAGACGTTCGTCGTCAATCATAGCCTCAACACATATGCGGACATGGCCAAGCGCAACGGCGGCCTATTGCTGCTCTAATAAATAGAGGCAGCAGGGTTCTGCATAGCCTGCTGCCTTTCAGTCCGTGAAGGAAAGCCCCGGAACTCTCCTGCCGGGGCTTTCTCTACCTTACTTGCCCGACTTTTCCGCAAGCACCTTGTCGATGTCGGCAGCATCATATTTGCCAGCCTCTTTCAAAGCAGCAGCAGCCTCAGCGGCAGTTTGCTTCTTCTTCCCGATCCGATTAGCGAACGCTCTACGGATATTGGTCAGGGGATCGCTGCTGGGCGCGCGAGTAGCAGCAGCTTTCGGCTTTGCACTCACAGAGGCACTTCCGGTCAGCAGATCGTCAAGTTCCCCCGCATCCACATTTGCGATCAGCTTATTCAGGGCTTCAACGAACCGCTCGCTGGGAATGAAAAGCTCAGTCTTGTCGGAAATGGCCAGCGGTTGACCCTTGAGCTTCGGAGTGAATTTCACCGTATCGCCGTTAGCGGTCCACATGCGGTTAGGCGCTTTGGTGCGACCTTCCTCAAACTGCTTAATTGCCGCTTCCAGCGCTCTCTTAAACGGCTTTCGGATAGCCGTCTTATCGACCGGCTTAGCTTCAAACTGTTCACGAAGGGTATCGTCGGTAAGCGACAGGAAATCAGATAAGGGCATAATGTCCTCCTAGTGCGACTACCAGCGCACTAAAGGGACATTGTAGAGCAGTTGTCAACAAAATGGGGTCGAGAAGCCCGACCCCATTGCAGTTAATGGTTGTTTAGCAGTTAGCTTGCAGGCTTGTCCGCTTTGGGCTTCGACTTGCGCGTCTCACGCATCTTTTCGGTTCTGGTAGCACGAGCAGCTTCAAGGGCAGATAATTGTTCGTCAAAAGCCCCCTTCCCGATCTCATCGGCAAAATAGGCCATCGCTTCGGGAAACGCCTTTGTTTCGACGGCAAGCTGCGTTTCATCGCCGCGCAATTTGAGAGCAGAGTTGCCGTAACGGATCGAGAATGCAGTGTCGGAAGCACCCGACCTGAACCAGCGCCGACCATCCTTCTTCGGATCGTTGAAAAGTGCGATCTGCGTTTTGATCGCCTCAAGCACAACATCACGCGCAGTGCGCTTGCCGGTCTTGCTCAGGTCAGGGGACTGTCAGGATTTCCGTGTGCGGCCGGGCGGTTGATCATCAGGCCGCCATGGCTCTGATGAAACGTTCGCCGAAGATCACGGCAAATTGCGCCTTCGCCATGGTCCACTCACGTGGTGGCATCTTCCACTCTTTCTCCGACCGATTCAAGATCAGGTAGAGCAGCTTGGTGGCGGCCTCGTCGCTGGGGAAGTGTCCCCTGGCCCTGACAGCCCGCCTGAGCTTCGAGTTCAAAGCTTCGATGGCGTTCGTAGTGTAGATGATCCGGCGGACCTCGTCGGGGAACGCAAAAAACGGGATCACCTCGCCCCAGGCGCGCCGCCAGCTCTGGCCGATGGCGGGATAGCGCTGCCCCCAAGGGCCAGCCTCAAATGCTGTCAGCGCCTTTTCGGCGGCATCTGCGTCGGTGGCACGGTAAATCTCCTTGAGCGCGCTGGCGAGGTTCTTTCGGTCCTTCCAGGAGACGAAGTCCATCGAGTTGCGCAGCAGGTGAACGATGCAGGTCTGGACGATCGCATCGGGGAACACTGCGGTGATCGCATCGGGAAAGCCCTTCAGGCCGTCAACGACGGCCAGCAGGATGTCTTCAACGCCACGGTTGCGAAGCTCGTTCATCACCCGAAGCCAGAACTTGGCACCCTCATTCTGCTCGAGCCACAAGCCGAGCACCTCCTTTGCGCCGTCGGCGCGGACGCCCAGCGCAATGTGGATCGCCTTGTTGCGCACCATGCCCTCGTCGCGGATCTTGACCCGGATCGCGTCGAAGAAGACCAGCGGGTAAACCGGATCGAGCGGCCGCTGCTGCCAAGTGGCGACCTCATCGAGCACGGCGTCGGTCACCGTGCTAATCAAATCGGGTGAGACGTCGATGCCGTATAGATCGTGCAGGTGCCTGGTGATCTCGCGGGTGCTCATGCCGCGCGCGTACATCGACACGATCTTGTCGTCGAAGCCGGGAAAGCGGCGTTGATACTTGGCGATCAACTGCGGGTCGAAGCTCGACTGGCGATCGCGCGGCACGTCGATCGCCAACTTGCCGGTGTCGGTCATTACCGTCTTCCGACCGTAGCCGTTGCGCATGTTGCCGGCGCCGTCTTCGCCAGCGAGGTGGTGATCCATCTCCGCATTCAGGGCACGCTCTGTCAGCGCCTTCTTCAGCGAATCGAGCAGACCGCCCTGCTCGAAGGCGGCACTGGCAGCGCCGCCCGCCAAAAGCTGATCGAGAAGCTCATTCGGTATGGCAGGTTCTTTGCGTCGTGACATAGTGGGACTCCTTGTTGCCCATTATGCCCGGCCGCACACGGAAATCCTGACAGTCCCCAGGTCAGCAACGGCGGAAACCGACTTCAGTGCATTAGGATTGAACGCCATCTAATTAACTCCGATCTGTGCAAGCATCATTGCTTACTCAGTTCGTATGTTGCCACTCCCCAACCAGAACAACCGAAGAAAGACAGCCAGATTACCTTTTAGGCTATTGACCTCAAGAGCAACTAGGCAACCGACCTTCCAGAGTGACGCTCTGCTCCTGTGATAAATATGCGGGAGAGGAGAACACACTATGATCTATATCATCACCGCACTTGCGGTTTTCATGTTTCTTGCGCTTTGCGGAGTATGCAGCCGGCTCAAGAAAGCCGAAGAGCATATCGAGATTATCCGCGTAGCGCTGGACCGTCATCTAACCGACGGCACTGACTATCGTTCTACGACAAGCAAACAGCAGGTCAAACAGGCACAGCTACTTGCCGAACTTGCCCAATATCGTGCTGCAAAGTCGGTAGGCCGCAAGGGAGACAACGCATGAGCCACTACACCAAAAGTGAATGGCAGCGCGTAAAGGCTAACGCGACGGCCCGCTGGCAGGCTTTCTCGTCAAACCCGCTGCTGCCATCCGACTACAGGACAGCGAAAGTCGCATTCTGGCTCGCGATAGAAGAAGGCGCGGACAATGCGCTCAGTCTGATCCAATCAGGCAGCAACCTCGATGAGGCAGCACAATATGTCCCCGACTTCCTCGACTGGAAGCTGGGAGGTGACGCATAATGGACAAGATCACCCGACATGTCATCGAAAGGATGGCAGAGCGTTTGAAGCGCACCATCGACGGCGAGGGTTACAACGCTCTTTGCCAAGCTGCTCACAAGGGCTTTGTGGTCGAACGAAAGACCACCTCATCAAAGCGTGTATTCAGGTTCCAGCGGAAATGGCTGCTCGCAGTCTATGACGAACAAAAGTGCCGCGTTGTGACCTGCTGGCGTCCACACAAAAAGATCATCGAGAAAGCGAGGCTGGCATCCTGATCCTCACGACTATCCCGACCGACTTATTTGCGTCCTATCCTAAACAACTCAAACAGGCTTAAGCATCAATCGCATCTTATTGCCTCCCACTTCGCGACAATATCTGCCTGAATTGCTCGCTCAACTACAAACTGGTAGGTTGCTTTTAGTATCAGCTTCTGAGCCTCTGCCAAGGTGATCGTCTTCTGTGGAGGGCCATGCCTTTTAGCGCCGTGACGAGCAAATACGCCGAGCGTCTCTACGTTGTTCACCGTCCCAGTGAAACGCTTGACGTCCCCAGAATTCATCCCAGAGCAGCCGGCTATCCTCTCATCCGACCATCCGTGGGTCTTCAGCCAATCGAGCACTGAGTAGAGCGTTCGATAGTCAGGGCCATTGTACCCGAGGTGCTTTAGCAAATCGCGGGTTACATCATCAAAACGTGAGAGGAAAATCATCTGCTCGACACTTAGTGATTTACCAGGAGCGTAAACTCTTGGCACTCCCATACTGAGAACTAAATCATCAAACGGGTTAGAAAGCACGTTGCCTTCCCAGCATTCGTACGACTTTCCGGTTCTATTGTTAATCAAACGGCCAAATGTGAAAGGCTCATGAGCTGGACTGAACAGGTACATCGCTCCATCTAATATCGCTTTTAGCGCTGCTGCACGATCAAAGACGACATTGTTGGTTGCAGCCAATTCGAAGTGAGGAGATGCAAAGATAAATCGATTGCAGACGAAACCGGCCTCACATTTCCACATACTGATATCAGGACTGCGAAAATCAGTCGCTAATGCAACTGTCTGATTCAGAGTGGAGCGAAATTCCATTCCCCAGGTTGGCTGCGAGAAGATGCTGGGGGGATTCCTATAGCTGGTAAAACTCATAGAGCCGCTCTCAATCCTATTACCTAATAACTATCAACGCAGGTTGCTTAATTGCCTCCACATAGCCCTAAAGTCTATTTGGTGAGGTGTCTAAAAAATATCAACCTCAGAGCGTTATCAATGATTTGCTTGGCAATGACTGTGGAATACCATAAGAACAGCTTCATCGGAACCCATATGACTTATCCTAACGCGAGCTTCCCCCTCAGATGCACGGTAGCTGCGATTGATTTCCAGCCATTCTTGTAAAAATGTGGGCATCGTCACCACGTCATTCGTTGCACGCCAATAAAGAGCGCCAAAAATGGACAACTACAGCCGCACTACATCCTCTGGATAAGGCTCTTTGCCCAAGACATTGCGGTGTCAATGGCCCAGTTGGTTTGTTGCGGGGACAGCGACGGCATACGATCTGGCCCCGGCCCATGCGCAAAGGGATTGCGAACATCCGTAAACATCTTCTTCAACAAGTCCGCTTCCCATTGTTCTATGAAGTTGCCATTTGCCCTAGATCCGAGATTGTCGACGTAATTAGCTGCGCCTTTTTCCATGCCAGTGTTCCACCCCTTCTTGCCACTGATTATCTTGATAACGCTTTCGAGTGCAGAGACAGCGTGGAATGCAGCAGTTCGATCCGCATTATCCCTGCGATCAATTGCCTCCTTCATTTGCAGATCGACATTTGACCACATCGGATCGGCAACAAGCGACCAGAACGGCTCATGTATCTCATCAGAAGTTAAGCGATCATCAGTGAACTGGAAGAAGCCGTTGTTATAGCTCAGCGGATAAGCCGCCTGACGCAAGCGCTCATTAATCTCCAGAATTGCTGCACTAAGATGCTCTGTAATCCGCTTGTGGTTTGCAAGAACATGCTGCTCATTGTTAAAAAGCGAAAACGGACTCATATTGCTATCAAGCGACCGGGCTGCCTCCAATTTGCTGTCCAGCCCATCATTGAGCCGCGCAACAAAATCAGAATGTATCCGCAATACCTGCTCAATCAGTGATAGCCGAAGCCCTATAGTGATAAATGGCTGCACCCTCAGGTCATATTTCTGATTAAGATACTCGTTGCTGATTACCGAATATAGCTTCCGCTCCGGCCTACCATTGTAATGGTGATACGGGTCTGCCAGACTATCGACACCCAACTCATCACACACCCGCTCATGCGCGTTTTCAAATGTGGATTCCATTCGGGTCTGATCCTCATAGAGGTCTTGCCCATTCTGCGTCCATTCGGGTTTCGATAGAAGCATGACCCGCAATAGCTTCGATGCCTGAAACATGAAGCGCCGATCAAGCTCAGTCCATGCGCTTTTTACAGGCTTATTCGGATAACGATTATAGAAGATGTCGGTCAGCATAACGGTTTTCAGCCCCAAATCCCGCTTGGTAGCACCCATTATAAATATGAGCATGGAGAAAACCAAGCAAACCAAGTCAACCCTACCGGCGGTAGTCGCAGAACAGCAAGCTATGGTTCCAGCTGTGACGAACCTAATCGGCAAAGTAACTCGCCCACGTCCCGGTCAGCCCACAAAGCGCACGGAAGCCATTGTAGAAGAGATCGTAGATCGAATTGCCGACGGTGAGAGCCTTTTAGCGATCTGCCAGGACGAGCATTTGCCCGGTTACAGCACATTTAACCGCTGGCAGCGCGCAGACCCCGACCTACTGCGCTTGGTTGATCTCGCATATGAGTTCCATGCGCGCACGATGGATGACATCATCGACGACATGCTGGCCGGTGGGCCGTCTAGTTGCGGTGAATTCCGTCGAGACGTGGAACGCGCTGCTCACTTGCGTTGGCGATTGGGCAAACTGAACCGTAGGCGTTTCGGTGACAGGCAGCAGATTGAGATTACCACCTATGAGCCTGTGGTCATTGATGGCACGATCATCGAAGGACCGGGCGGCGACGGCGTTTAATTTAAGCCGATAAGCCGCTTAACACTCGCTGCATACCACTGACCACCCTGTGCGGTCGTGATATGTCGGGCATTCAGGTATGCAGCGATATCCCTCAAGGACACACAACCCTCAGCCCTAGCAGCGTCTATATGGGGCTTAACGAGAGCAGCACGGGCAGCAGTAGCCTTAGTGCGCTTATCCGCGCTAGCGATACGTCCTAGCGCACCTATGGCCGCTATGTTGCCACGATCCCCACCCAGCTTTGCCCCTTTAGCCTTTGCAGCCGCAAGAGCCTCCTTTGTGCGCTTGCTTATTTGTTCGGCTTCCCATTGTGCAACCTGAGCCATAATGCCGATCATAAAGCGATCCGCGAAAGGCATATCGGCAAAGCGAATAGGCACATGACTGTCGATGAGGCTATTCAGGAAAGCAGCATTGCGGCTAAGCCTATCCAGCTTTGCAACTAACAAGGTCGCTCCGGTAAGGCTCGCATAATCCATTGCGGCCTTCAGTTGCGGGCGGTCATTGTTCCTACCGCTTTCGACTTCCGTAAACTCGGCTAACAATGGCGCATCGATGATTGCGGCGACTGCCTGCTTCTGAGCCTCGAGCCCTAGTCCACTGTTGCCCTGCTTGCGAGTGGAAACCCGATAGTAAGCGACGCACTTCATGCCGTAACCCTGTTGCAATGTCCGTTGCGCGAGGTGTTACAGCCACAGCACAGCTAGAGCGACCTAAGACTAGAAGCCCCAAAGAAGCCCAGCACGACTAAGCACTTCTCAGACGCTACATGGTGTGCTGCAAGGCCGTCTGGCTATCACAGTGAGCTTCCTAGCGCTTCTATGACGCAAGGAATGACAGGGGGTAGTATACACATGCTGAGCAGTGGGGTGGGGTGTGGGTGCAATGGACTATTTTCTGTCTTCCAAAAACCTGACTGTATAGTCTGGATTTTTCACCACTTTTTCCGAAAGCCGCGACCGTATTATAGATTTGTTACCGTCGTCTCATTATTTTTGGGCTTTAACAACCTAATCCCATGAAGGAGCAAATTAGATGGACCTTCTTTACTGCGATGAAAGCAACCTAGAAAATCGCGAGAATGAGTTTCTACTTTATGGTGGTGTCCGCATTCCTGGCGATCAAGCCGCCGCCCTGAGCAACCGAATTGAGGAACTGCGAGCCGAATCTGGTTTAGCGCCAGATGCTCAACTCAAATTCAATCCGGCTCCCGATGGGCTTACGCACGAAGCATTCCGCGACCTCAAGCAAAGCATTATCGAAGCCGCCATCGAACACGACTGTCAGTTCCTAGCGTATGTGGCGTTGCATAACATAGCAGGCGAGCCTGACGTGGCACGTCGGTATGGCATCAACACCATCTGCTATCATTTTCATTGCTGTCTAAATCGTGAAGATAAGAACGGACTTGTCCTGATTGATCGTTTCAACGACGAAGGCAACAGGATCGATGGACACCTTCGAGATAAGATGTCGATTGGAGTCCAACTTCCCCATGAGAATGAACCCACCCGACTATCTACTATAAATGGTTTTCATTACAGCGCGATCGGGCAGTCGCACTTCACTTCTTTAGCAGATATACTCATCAGTTCACTTCGGTGGGCAATCAATGTGCATTCAAGAAATACTGGCGACCTTAGAGACAATGCGTTGACACTTTTACGGGTCATGTCTCCACTATTTTTCCGCTATGATGCAGGAGCAGCAGTACCAGACCTCGGCTTTTGTTTTTCCCCGATGAACGTAAAAGTCGCCGCCTACCATAAACTATATCTGGACCTTCAAGGCTTTCTCCGTGAGGGCGGCATTGATAGTAGCCAGATTATAACGAATAATCGGTGATTGACAGGGGGCGCCCAAACCGCGCCCCCTTTCCTCCGCTAAAAGCGGAAGCTGTTAAAGCGAGATAGCGTCAGCCTTAGTATAGCTGAGCTCCCAACTGGACTTGCCCAGACCACCGCCGCCGAAAGCGCCGTTCTCGAACTTCTTGAAGCGCATCGCTACGCCATCGGCTCGCGGCCACATTGCGACCTTCCCCTGACGAGCCAAGATCGAACCCGCGCTGCTATCCCAATTGGCGGGCTGGCCATATTTCGCCGACAGTGCGGTCAGAACATCATTCGAGCAACGACCGCCCATGCTGGGATTGCCTGCGATCATGACCTCGCGCACCAGCCCGTTGTCGTCAAAGCGGATATTGACCTCCGCGTCGCACTTCTCCGTGATCTTAATATCGCTGAGTTCGATGTTCTTGGGCTGGTAGCTAACGCCTTTGCCTTTCGGATACAGCGCCTCGACCTGGCTTCGCGTCATGCCAAATTCGATGTTGTTCCAGACCGGCGCTGCCATTGCTGGAGCGGAAATGCCCAGAGCCAAAGCAGCGATTATTACTTTCTTCATTTTTTACTCCCTGTTGCAAAGCGCGTAGCCTTACAGCCGCCCTTATAGACCTGTCATCCTCAAAGGACAGTTAATATCCATCCTCTAAATATGGGATGACTACAAGTTCCAGTAAGGGCATCCGCCCCAACTTCGATGGCTTTAATGAAGACCAGTGGGAAGCATATCGCCTTGCCACTACCGCAGGTAACAAGTTCCACCTTTTTTACGGGGGTGGTGGTTCCGGCAAAAGCTGGCTCATCATGTTCATTGTGTTGCTTCGTGCGTATCGCGCTAGGAACACCCGTCACGCAATTTACCGCCTGACCAGAAACTCTTGTGAGCAGACCCTTTTCAATAAGACGCTCTTCGAAGTGCTGGATCAGGGATTTCCGGGCCTTCGTGAACAGATCGAAGCAAAGAATGGCATCAGCTATTCGAAGATGATCGTCACCCTCCCCAACGGCAGTGAACTCTATTTCAACGGGCTTGATGAAAACCGAACATCGAAAGTCCTTGGTGACGAGTTCAACACTGTCTGGCTCAATGAGTGCAACGAGGACGGCCTAAGTTACAGTCAGGTATCCACTCTAATGACCCGACTTCGAAGAAAGTCGGAAACAGAAGATGGAAAGCTGCTCAAAAACAAGATGTTCTTTGATTGCAACCCGCGCTTCTTTAGCGACTGGGAATATAAGGCGTTCAAGCTGCACATTAATCCCAGCGATGGCGACGCAATGCCGCGTGAGCATCAATGGGTATCCCAGAAACTCCGAACCGAAGCCAACTTAGAAAATCTCTCGGAAGACTACACCGAAAATATGGAAACGATGAGCGCAAGTGATCGCCGTCGTTATCTGGAAGGTGAATGGTCCGACGAAAACAGCAACGCATTGTTCAATGAGAGGATGTTTGTCGATCATCGCTTTCCTAAGCCCAACAGCATCGTCACTCCAGCACAGACATTGGACCTACTTGCCGATCACGGCATCGAGTTGAACCGTATCACAGTTGCAGTCGATCCAGCGACAAAGGGCGATACAAAGAACGACCTTCACGGCATCACCGTTCAGGGGATTTCAGGATACGGCAAAGACGCGGAAGTCTATGTGTTGGCCGACTATAGCCGCAACGGCTCTCCTATCCATGTCTGTGATGTTATCGCAGAGGCATATAGGGATTGGGGTGCAAGTCGCATCATTCTGGAAGACAATGCGGGTGGTAAGTGGCTGCAAAGCACCATTATGCAACATAGTCCGCATCTGCCACTGAAGTTCGTCAATGCCAATCGAACTACGGGCGACAAGTCGTCTCGTGCTGAACCTGTTGCTGCTCAGTATGAGATCGGCAAAGTGCATCATGTGGGCACTCACAAAGAGCTAGAAGCGCAAATGTGTGATTGGGGTAGTCCAGCGAGTAGAAGGAAGTCACCTGACCGCATGGACGCGGTAGTTTGGGGCATCACTGAACTGCTGGACTTGAACCAAGAGAAGAAGCCCGAACCAACGGGCGGCGGCGCATACCGCTACAAACGACTACGCTAATCAGGCTAGATTTAAATCATACATCACCTCTGTAGCTAACGAACTCATAGAGGATTTCAATTTCGCAATAAGCGCTGGACCGCCGACATATGTTGATGGCTTAATTTCTCCATACAAATTATATTCAATTTCCGGTATTCCAGATCGATGCTTACGAAGTTGATTTTCGACGCTTTGAAAGGCGGCTTGCACTTCCTTTGAGAAGACACACTTAGCTTCCAACATCAGCCTCTCAAACTGCGCGTCTTTAATCTGATAGCCTTCGCTCTCGATATATATTTCAACGAGCTTTTTCGTGGCACTATACACCTCGATCCGGCGATCAAATAACGCTTGCTTGTTGGCCTGCTTTTGAACCCGCAACTGCTGCCCGTAGATCAGCGCCTGAACAATGCCAACAAAGGCTGCTGCACACCCTACGCCGATCGTTGCCCAAACCCCCGCTTCCGCTACGTCCATTCTAACCTCATCTAGCTTTTGCCGTTATGTTTCGCATCATAACCCTCTTCGGCAACCTCATAAATAGCCAAGGCAGGGCTGTGCCACGCCGCTTCATTGCGTCCGTGACGCGCCCCCTTAATGCCTTTGGCAGAGGATTTTAGTGCCTATCGATGATATTTCCAAAGCAACACCTGAGATTGCTAAACATCACCCGCGTTTTGTTCGTAACCGCGATTTTGCAGATGGCGAAGAAGCCGTAAAAGCAAAGAATTCCATCTATCTGCCTGCTGCTAATCCCGCAGATGATGATGCAACATACAACTCGCACCTTTTCCGAACCCGTTTCTTTCCCGCAGCATCAAAGACGCTGCAAGGCTGGGTCGGCCTCATCAAGCGCAAGCCCGATCAGCTTGGCACAAAGAGCGAGATTATCGGCACGCTCTGCGAACTGCTTACACCCGACTATCTGAACCTCAACGAACTGACCGAATGGCTGATCCGCGAGACGCTAATCACCAATTTCACCGGACTGCTTGTCGATCACCCAAGCAGGGATGAATTTACCGGACTGAGCGCCGCCAATGCATTCGAGCAGGGATATCGCCCGTTCATTGCTGGCTATACCGCCGAAAGCATCCTTGAATTGAAGCCCGGCTTGGTCGGTGGAAAGCGCCAGCTAGTCCGCGTCCGACTGATGGAACAGGATTGCACTCGCATCCGCGAACTGATGGTCAATCAGGGCATCTATCAGGTGCGTATCTGGACCAAGGATGGCGAGGCATTCATTCCCGGCCCGATCCAAACTCCATTGGTCAACGGCAAGGCATTGGGTGAAATTCCGTTCGTTCTGGTCAGCACGTCGGAAAAGCTCACGCCGCAGCCATCGCTTTTGCAGCATGTGGTGGATCTCAATCTCCAGCTTTATATCCAGCAGGGTTTGCTCTCCAACGTCCATTACACGTTGAGCGCCCCCATCCCCACCATTCGCGGCATTTCGCCGTTGAAGGACAAGGATGACAATTACGTTCTCGACAAGGACGGCCAGCTACAGTTTCCAGACTTTCCGGTAGCCCCCGGCAGTTTGTGGCTCTTTGAGAGCAAGGACACGGTTGCTGAATATCTGGAATTCAAGGGACAAGGCGCGGCTACGCTCGAAAACTCGGTCAAGGAGATAAAGGACGAACTGCGCATCGCAGGCCATTCCATTGTCGCTCCCGACAAGCCCGCACCAGAAGCACCAGAAACGCAGATGATCTACCGCGCAGCGGAAATGGCCATCCTTGCCAGCTTTGCGCGCACAATTTCCGCCAAGATGCTTCGCGCTCTCAAGCTGTTGGCGCGCTGGGCCGATCCGGCGGCAGAAGCTGACCTGACATTCTCCGTCAACAAGGACTTCGTGCCACAGAGCTTGTCGCCACAGGCAATCTCTGCGCTCCAAGGTCTATGGCAGGCCGGTGCTATCACGCATGACCAGCTATTGCTCTGCCTCAAGGATGGTGAAGTGCTGTCGCCGGCGCTCGACGTTGCGGCCGAAATCGAAGCCACGAAGGTCGAGGTCGCGGACAGGCCAAGCACTGAGGCTCTATAATGGCCACAGTCAATCAGTCCCTACAGGACCGCGCCATTGCCCACGCCATAGCGATCAGTCGCTATGGCAACGGCATTTCCGACCGCATCGTCAAATTGCTCAACAGCGCTGACGCTGATCTTCTGGAAAAGATCGCTGGTCGGCTCGCCTCCATTGAGGAACGCAGATACGACCTAGGCCCGAAAAGCACCAAGCGTTTGCTTGCCCTGCTGGACGAGCTGCGCGCTCTCAATGCCGCGATCTATGAGCAATTGCATGACAGCCTGGCCGACGAGCTAAACGATTTCGCGGCAGCGGAAGCGGGTTTCCAGAAGGCAGCGATCGAAGGCGCATTGCTGGTGGAAGTCGGCACGAAACTGCCCGCCCCTGCCCGCTTGAAAGCCATTGTCGAGGAAGTGCCATTTGAAGGTCGCCTGCTGAAAAGCTGGACCGAAGGGATGGAGCAAGGACGCATTGATCGCGTCACCCAAGCAATCCGTCTGGGCCTCACTCAGAGTGAGACGACGGATCAAATTGTCCGTCGCATCCGGGGCACGAAAGCCGCTCAATATAGCGATGGCATCCTTGATGTTAGCCGTCGATCCGCTCAGTCGATTGTCCGCACCGCTGTTACTCATGTCTCCAACGTCACCGCTCAGGAGACGTGGAAGGCAAATAGTCATGTGGTCAAAGGCTGGCAGTTTCTGGCCACGCTAGACACGCGCACGACTATTGGGTGCGCCAGCCTCGACGGAAAAGTCTTTCCAATTGGCGAAGGTCCAATTCCACCCAGACATATCCGCTGCCGCTCGATCAGCGTTGCGGTGACAAAGAGCTTCCGGGAAATGGGTATCGACAAGGACGAACTGCCCAAGGGTGATCGTGCGAGCATGGACGGTCAGGTAGCTGGCGCACCGCGCTATGAGCAATGGCTGTCCGCTAAGAGTGCCGCTGTTCAGGACGATATACTAGGCCCGACCCGTGCAGCTTTGTTCCGCGACGGAAAGCTGAAACTAGACCAGCTTGTAAAGTCGGATGGCACAAAGCTGACACTGGACCAGCTAAAGGACAAATACCCGTCAATTCTCCAGTAATCTGACCACCGCCGCGCGGCGTTCAAACATAATATCGCGCATCCGCCTCAACTGCCCCCCGACCAATCCTGCCGATTTATTATGGATATCATGCACGAAAACCGCTTCGCGGGTGATGCGCCCAATTTCACCATAAAGCTGGGGATCAGAAGTGGCTAATTGCTGCAACGATTCCAATTGCAACCGGATAGGCTCGATCTCGGAAATATCCTTTCGCCAGCTATCTCCGAACGTGGATGTAGCGACGACCCTTCCATAGACCTCTTGGATTTTCGCCTCAATCTCAGCGGTCAGGCGGATCACTTCACCGATCAAATGGGCGCGTTTCTCATGTGCTTGGTTATCAGCAATCTGTCGAAGCTGCTGGTCATAACGGCGCTGACTATTTGCGATCCTAACAGCAAAGATCACTGCAACCACGCTACCCACGCCAGCTATGACGCTTGCAATTCCAGAAACCCAGTCTGCGACATTACCATAATCGACTGCCAACGGACAGAACATCAATAACCCCGCTAAATACGATTGCTTCCAAGTGGAAGTAACCGAGAACGCCTGTGGCGGGAAGGACAAAAATGACCGACAATACTAAGACTGTCACGGAAGACAGCGAAATCAACACCAGCAACGACACTGCTGATCTTCAAACCGAAATCGACAAGCTACGCGCCAAGAACAAGGAACTTCTAGCTGAGAAGCAGAAGGTCAAGCAGAAAGCTCAGGAAGCCCAAGACGCAGCCGACGAAGCAGCGGCTCAGGCAGCAGAACGCAATGGCGACATCGAAGCGCTGAAATCCGCACATGTGAAAGAACTCAAGAAGCTGCAAGACAAGCTAGATGCAGCGGATACCGACCTGCGCAAAATCCGCATCGATAACGAACTTACTCGCGCCTACAACGAAAGCGGCAGGCCCGAACTTGCTGAGCAGTTCATTGCTTGGGCAAAGGATCGCGTTCAGTATGAGAATGGCGTTGCGACAATCGAAGCTGTCGGTGTCGGGGAATATGTCACCAACTACCTGAACAGCAACACCGGCGCACATTTCCGTCGAGTAGCTGACAATAGTGGCGCTGGCGCATCCGGCAACACCAACACCACCGCTCCCTCCAAATGGACGAAAGAAGAGTTCCTGGGAACGCGCTCGCGTGAGGCTCAGTTACTCGCTCGCGACAACCCTACCGAACATAACGCCATCGTCAGCCAGCTAGGACTTCCCGATAGTTTGAAGGTCTAAGCCACCTAAAGAGCCATTGGAATAAATAACGGGGAAGCAAGAACAGCTTCCCCGGCCCTCCAACATGGGCCGAGTTTTGTCCCGTAGTTGGAGAACATAATAAGATGACCATTCAAGGCACAACTATTAACGATCTAGTCCCGAGCGAAAAGGCACTTGGCGCTCGTGTTGACCTCGTTCTGAAAGAACAGAACCCAATCATCAACAGCGGTCTTGCTGCAACCGGCCCAGAAGTAGATGCAGTTCTTAGCGGTGGTGCGCGAAAGCAGGGCCTCGCCTACATCGAACCACTCGACGCCTCTAACGTCAACATCAGCACCGATGACATCAACGAACAGGGCGCTAGCGGCAAGCTGACCGCCGACGAATTTAACGTCCTGCGTCATGAGCAAAACTGGGCTTGGGGCTACACCGATCTCGCTCGTATGGTCACCCAGTATGATGCCAAGGGCGGCATCGAAGCTGGTATCGGTCAGTATTGGAACACCCGCTTCCAGAAGACCACTGTATCGTCTGTGAAGGGTGTTCAGGCACACATTGAAGGCGTTCTCGCTTATTCCGGCGCTGACGCGTCCCTGCTTGCTAAGAAGGCAGCTTATGCTGGTCTTGTTTCGGGTTCGACCTCGACCGACTTTTCGATGAACACCGTTCTCAAGGCTGCTGCTACTGCACTTGAGTATCAGGATATGTTCGACGTTATGATCGTTCACCCAACCCTTTACGCACTCTTCCAGAGCCAGGAGACTTCGGGCTTCCTGACTCCTGCGCAGACCGGCACCAAGTTCGCAACTTACAAGGGCTACAAGCTGCTCAAGAGCGTAGCTTTCGGTGAAACTCAGATGGCTATCGCACGTAGCGGCGCAATCGCATTTGGTGCGCGTAGCAACGAAATCGAAATCAACCGCCTCGCTAATGGCGGTACGGGCGGCGGCGCTACCCTGCTGCACTCGCGTCAGGGCTTCGTTTCTCACGTTCAGGGCACTAACTATGCTGGTTCGGTTGCACCCGACCTGACCGCACTAGAGAACGCCGCAACTTGGGAACTGGAAGTCGCTCCTGAACACTTCGGCTTCCGCTTCATTAAGTATAAGAAGCCAGCATAATTCTCCCGCGAAAGGGAAACAGAAACCTGCTCTGGAAACGGAGCAGGTTTTCTTGTGCCTCATAAATACTGAAAACTCAGGAGGCCTAATGGCAGTTACACTAGATCAAGTTGATACCTTCCATGCAGATCGCGGCTACTCCGAGTGGGCAGCGATTGCCGAGAACACACGTCGCGCAATGATTGTCCGCGCTCTCGATTATGTTGAAGCAAACTATGCTCCGCTTATTGCGGAAGCAGAAGCGCACCCGCGCTATCTCATGTCGGTGGCCCTTCTTGCACTTCGCCTTTTCCAATCCGTCGATCCAATGACGGCGCAGCCTGTCGTGAAGAGTGAGAAGAAGGAAATGAAGGGAATGAAGAAGGAGGTCGAGTATTTCGAGCCATCCGCACTTGATCCCTTTCCCGGCGTGACCAAGCTAATCGAACCCCTCAAACTACCCACGGTAGCTGTCCCATCGGTCAGCTTCGGAAAGCTGGTCCGCTAATGACGTTCTATGAGGAAATGGCAGAACTCGCAGTCGAAATGCTGAACGAGTTTGGCGCTGCTGCAACCCTGAGCCGTGAGACAGTTTCCTTCGACAAGAAGAGCAATCGACGCATTGCTGTCACGGTCGATCCAGTGGCTACCCTAGCTGTCATGGATGAACTTGAAGTGCTGGATGAGAACACAGGCCGTCTTGTTGTCCGTACGGTCGCATACCTGCTCGCAAAGCCAGCGACCGGCGACATTCTGATGATGGGTGATCGCAAGTGGACAATCGGCAAAGTGACAACTGTTCAGCCAACCAACCTAGCTATCATCCATTTTGCGGAGGTGGAGAATGCTTAAAATCGATCTCTCCGACTTGCTCAACAAGACCCCAGCCATGAAGCAGATGGTTGAACAGAAAGTCGTTGAAGTGGCAGCTAAGGTCACACTTGATGTTCATGCCAACGTGGTTGCTGGTTCGCCCGTAGATACTGGCGCATTCCGTGGTGCGTGGACTGTCGAAACTCCCACACAGCCATTTGAAAACGGCAAGGTCGAGAACACCACAACATACGGCCCACAGCTTGTTGATGGTCATTCTGGACAAGCGCCCAAAGGCTGGATCGATAATGCCGTCCTAGCTGCAACCCGACTTTAAGGAGAACCGATGATTTATTTGGACGTAGATGATTTGAATGCGCGTTTCTGGACTTGTGAACTGAGTTACAAGGATGAGAACGGCGACACGGTTGTTCTCTCTGATAGCCAGAAGCTAGTCGAGAACCAGCCAGACGAAGAGGTTGACGCAACCCAGCCTTATGTTCGCTGGGTGATTGAACCCGGTGCGAGTGTCCAAAAGGTCAACGCCGGTCCACACATGTTCAAGAGTGTTGGCACTGCCTATTTGCAGGTCTTTGTACCAAAGGGAATGGGCACTGGTCCAGCAACCGACATTGTTGATTGCTTCCATAATCACTTCCGTAAATATCGAAGCGAAGACACTTGCTTGCGTGTCCTATCGACGGATCAGCGCAAGGGCTATGACAAGAAGTTCTATCAGGTGAATGGCTCATTTGCCTACGAAAGCAATCGCTCCTGACCTCGCAATAAATACAGGCACGGAGCCTGTTTTTGCGGCTCCCTAGTTTAACAACAAGGAGACCGCATGGCACTCGTTAGCTCATCTGATATTACGTCCAGCATCATCGCTGAGACTGTGTTTGGCGTTACGCCAACCGCAACTGCAACCCGTTACGAACTTCCGCTAGGAGCGGACGCGGCTCTTCTGACCGCTGCTGCTACCACTATCGCAAGCCCTACCAAGCGTCCAAATCGCGCCAGCAATGGTTCGCGTCGTGCCATGGTCAATCCAGAAGGCTCACTGGACATTCGTTTCCAGAACCATGCTTTTATGGACATTCTGCTGCAAAGCGCTCTGTCGAACACCTTTGCTACTAAAGTCCTGAAAGCGGGCACTGTCGATAGCAGCTTCTCGGTCATCCATAAGCTGGCCAATGACATGTATAAGACCTACGCGGGTAACATGGTCACTGGTTTCTCGATCTCGACCACCGGCAATGACGAAGTGAAAAGCTCGTGGAACTTGATCGGCGCAAGCGTGACCGACGGCGCAACCGATAACGCGCTGGCTGTTACCGCGATCACCGGCGCTACTGAGTTTCTGGCTTCGGAAGTTCAGAGCATCACTGTTGCGGGCCAGACCCTCTCCGTTGCTGAACTGACCTTCGAAACCACGCTGGACCGCACTCGTCGTCCGGTCCTCGGCTCGAACACCGGTCTACAGTTTGGCGTCAACGGCACTCGCGAAACCACTGTCACGGTCAGGGCTTATCGTGAGAGCTTCGCCATCAATAGCGCGATCACCGGTCTGGCTCAGGCTGTTAGCTTCGATATCGGAACAACCGGTGCTGGCTATCGTTTCCAGCTTCCTGCTGCATATGGCGATATGCCCGTCGATAGCATCAGCGATGGTTCGGCTTTCGTGACGATCACCTTCAAGGCTGGCTATGACGCAACTTCGGGCACAGATTTGGTAATC
This sequence comes from Sphingobium sp. WTD-1, assembly GCF_030128825.1. Taxonomy (NCBI): domain Bacteria; kingdom Pseudomonadati; phylum Pseudomonadota; class Alphaproteobacteria; order Sphingomonadales; family Sphingobiaceae; genus Sphingobium; species Sphingobium sp. WTD-1. Next base: position 3,802,755 of record NZ_CP119127.1, read on the forward strand.
ACCAAGTTGTAAGAGATAGAGAGCTACTTCCTCTCCCTTAGGTAGCTCTCGGCGGCTCTGGGCTTCGGCTCAGGGCCGCTTCCTTATCAGACGCATAAATACCTTTGCCGATAAACCATTAAGGGAGAACATAAGATGGCAAAGAACGAAACTACCGTAGCCGATGAGAACTTCGGCTTTGATATCCCAGTCCGTTATGACGCAGACGTTGCAGTTGAAGGCGTTTGGTCGCCTCCTGTTCTGGACGAACATGACCAGTGTTGGGGTGAATTTAAGCTGGTCATGTATGACGGCGACAATCCAGCGATCAAGAAGGTGCAAGAGCGCGTTAAGAATAAGCACGCTAAGGCAATCCGCTTGAAGCAAGTCACTGCTGACGATCTTGCACTTGAAGTCTTCCTTGACGCTATCCTACTTGATTGGAAGGGCGTCAAGAAGAGTGGCGAAGAAGTTCCATATAGCAAGGAAATGGCGAAGCAGTATTTTTCCATTCCGGCTGTCCGCAAGGTGGTCTTTGTGGAACTGCTGGAATTTGCTGCTGACGTTCGCAACTATGGCTCAGCCGACAAGGACGAAATCTCGGGAAACTAATAAAGGCTTTGGACTGGAGTATGCGCGATGATCTCGCGCCACTCCAGAAAGGAGCCGATGCCGGTAATGAGCTTGCCATTAAAGCACTAGCCGACCAGCCAGATATTGAATGGTCATGGCACTGGTGGGCATATCATGAACTATCTACGGATCGTCCAGCAACACAAGGTGCGCTACTCCCCATCCCTCATTCTGCAATCCGGCTTATGGCAGACGAGTGGCATTTGAAGGGTAAAGAGCGCTCCGACTTCCTCTACATCATTCGCGAACTGGACGGCTTTGTTCTCAACAAAGCGCGTGAGCAGGCAGAGCGAGCCATGTCCTCTAAGGGCAAGTAGAGCCAGCTAAATAACGGGAACCTCTCATAAGAAGGAGAACCCGTGGCAGACGCACAAGCAGTAATTAGGATCAATATCGAGGCTGCTGGTGCGGAGGCTGGCGCTCGCCGCGTCAATCAGGCCATTGGTTCAGTCGGTAATTCTTCACGTCGCACAGCAGCGGCAAGCGACAATCAGACATCGGCATTGGGTCGCCTGACCCGCGCAATGAACGACAACGCCAAAGCCGGTGGCGCAGTCGGCAAGATCATGGACGACATCAATGGTCGTTCTGCTGCCGCAATTCCGGTTGTCGGCAATCTCATTTCCAAACTCATGGGCATGGGTCCGGTCGCGGGCATCATCGGTGGTGTCGTCCTGGGTATTGGCGCGCTCGCCACCGTAGCAGTCGGAGCAGCCGCGAAGGTCGAGACATGGAAAGCCAATTTGCTGACCATGACAAAAAGCACGGAAGCCGCTGACGCAGCTTATCGTGAACTGGTCGCTTTCGGTAACAATACCCCGTTCTCGACGGAGCAGTCCGTCAATGGCTTCATCAAAATGCGCGCTCTGGGTCTAGAGACCTCGACCGAGATCATGACCAGCTTCGGCAATACGTCTGCCGCGATGGGCAAGGACATGACGCAGATGGTCGAAGCCGTTGCGGACGCCACGACCGGTGAGTTTGAACGCCTCAAGGAATTTGGCATCAAGGCCAGCCAAGAAGGCAATAAGGTCAAATTCACTTTTCAGGGCGTGACCACGACCGTCGATAAAAACGCATCGGCAATTCAGAAATACATTGTCGGTATCGGCAACACCAATTTCGGTGGAGCAATGGCCCGACAGATGGCCACCGCTCAGGGCGCGTTCTCCCAATTCGAAGATCAGATTTTCAACACACTCGCGGCAATGGGTGACGGCGTTCTGAATAAGACCGTCGGCAAGGTCGTCAATGCTGTATCGGGTGGTCTAGCGGCCATCACTCCCCTGCTTTCCGGCATCATGGATATTGTTGGTGGCTTGCTGTCGGTCGTCGTGGATGTTGGCGGCGGCCTGCTTTCCATGTGGATCGGCGGCACTCAGGGCGCTGGCACATTCAAGAGCCAGCTTGATGGCCTAGCCGTCGCTTTCAAGTTCCTAGGTGAATGGGTCTCGATGGCGGGCAGCGTCATCGGCAGCGTTATGGGCTTTGCCGGTGATATCATCGGCATGGTCGCCGGTGGCATTCGTAGTGCGTTTGGTGCTGCTTTCGATTGGCTAATGCCCGCGACGCAATCGACTGGCCAGAGTATGGGCGAAAGCCTTGTCGGGATTTTGCGCGCTGCTCAGTATGTCGCTGGTCAGCTTCCGAATATCTTCAAGGTCGCACTGGCCGAATTGAAGACATCGTTCATGCAGACCGGTGCGGCTCTTGCTGCCGCCCTCACTGGCGATTTCTCCAAGTTCAGCAAAATCGATCTCTGGTTTAGCCGCACTCAAAAGGTCGCGAGCCGTGTTATTGCCGGTGCAGGCCGTGTCCAGCAAGACCAGCGCGGCAATCGCAAGTGGATCGATGAAGCAGCCGGAAAATCGGCAAAGGGCAACATCGACTTTGCTGCATTGGGCAAGGACAAGCCAGCAGCGGATAAGAAGAAGAGCGGCGAAAGCGATGCCGAAAAGCGCGCGAAGGCAGAAAAGGAGTTCTGGGAAACTCTCAAGAACGAAGCTGCCACTGCCGAACTGCTGGGCATCAAAGCCGAAGATCATAAAAAGCAGCTAGAGCTACAGAAAATCCTAGGCCGTGATCTGGTTGCTGCCGAATTGCAGCGCCTGACCACCGCGACCCAGCTCGTCCGCACCAACAAGTTCCTAGCCGATGCCGCTCAGGCCCATATCGACGCTGTGACCGCTGCCGGGATCTCGGAAGAGATGACCAAGAAGCGAATTGCCGGTCTCACTCAGGATCAGATTGAGAGCGAACGCGGCATTCTGGAATTCCGTGCAAAGGCTGCGGCCGAAGGCGTGGACCTGCAAAGCGCTGCGTATCAGGCCGCGGAAAAGGCACTGCGCACCGATCTTGCCCGCGTGGATGCCAATAAGCTGCTTAATCAGCAATTGGACCGCGCTGTCGACCTGGCCGACAAATACAGCGCGTCATTTCGCAAAGCACAGGCCGCTAAGCAGTCCGCAACCGATATGGCTGCGCTCGAAGTGGGCCGTGCAAATGGCACGATCAGCGATGCGGTCTATAAGGAAATCAAAGAGGGTCTGGCACAAGCTGCGCTCGATACCTCAATGCAATTCCGCGACGAGTTCGGTCAGCGCATCGAGGCCCTTGGCGATCAATTCCAAGGTGCGTTCGGCTCCGCGATCAGCAAGCTAGGCCGTGCCATTCAGGGCATTGCGACCGCAGCTACCGGCAAGAATTTCGGTGGTCTTGGTGCAATCGGATCGCTGGTCGATGTCTTCGGTCGCAAGGTCGATGGGTCGCTAAACGGTCTGGGCAAATCATTCCAGAGCGGCGCAAGTTCGTTTGGTGACAAGCTGTTCACAAGCAGCACTTGGACCAAACCGCTGTCCAGCATTTCGGACAGCTTCGGTGGATTTAAGAAATCCTTCGGCAGCATGTTCAGCAAGGGCGGCGACTTTATGAGCGGCCTTGGTAGCGTTCTGGGCAACGCTGCTGGCGGCGCTGGCATCGGTAGCGCAGTCGGCTCCATGCTGGGCCTCAATAGCACTGGTTCATCCATTGGCGGCGCAATCGGCTCGATTGGCGGCCCTCTTGGTTCGCTGGCCGGATCGCTGATCGGCGGCGCGCTTGGTGGTCTGCTGAAAAAGGCCAAGTGGGGCACAGCGACCGTCACCAACGGCACTGTCACTACTCGCGGTAACAAGCAGGCATATGAGGACAATGCGTCCGCTGCCGGTAACAGCATCATATCGACGCTCGACAACATCGCTGCCCAGCTTGGCGCAGACGTGGGCAATTACTCCGTCTCGCTTGGTCAGTATAAGGGGAAATGGCGTGTCAGCAGCAGCGGGCGTTCTGGTAAGCTCAAGGGCAAATACAGCGACGTTTCCGACTATGGCAAGGATGGCGCAGAAGCAGCACTCCGCGCAGCCATCGCGGACGCAATCAGTGATGGTGCAATCGTCGGTGTCAGGGCTTCCACTAATGCACTGTTGAAAGCTGGCGACGACATCGAAGCGCAGATGGAAAAGGCGCTGACCTTCGAGAACGTCTTCAAGGATTTGAAGAGCCGTCTCGATCCGGTTGGCTCTGCACTCGACGCACTCAGCTTGGAGTTCAATAACCTCACGAAGATATTCAACGAGGCAGGTGCGACCAGCGAAGAATATGCCCAGCTAGAACAGCTTCGCACTCTCAAGCTACAGGACATCATTAAGGAACAGACTTCTGGTCTGCGCGATATCTTGGACACTCTAAACGGCGAAGCAAGCGGAAAGTCCGCTATGGCGCAGTTGACCGAGAACATGGCCGCGTTTGCTTCCTACCAGAGCGATGCACTTGCGGGCAAGCAAGTCGATCAGGACGCATATTCAACTCTTGTCGATAAAATCCTTAACAACAGTCAGTCGGTCTATGGCACGAACTCTAAGGAGTATCAGGCGCTCCTTTCGGACTTGAAGTCCACGACCACCGGCTTCCTAACAAATGTCGAAACTGCGCTTGGCGTAGCTTCTACCGCTTCAACTTCGTCGGACGTGACTTCGGTTCTAAACAGCCAGACGAACGCGATCACAACCAACCAGACACTACAGACCGATTACCTCGCGCAAATCCTATCCGCGATCAAGTCGGGCAATAGCGCTGGAACTGTCGTTTACACCACAACCGGCGGAACGACTTACACGGCCATCAACGGCAAGCTGCAATATGTTTAAGGGAGGCGCGTAAATAAGCACATGGCAATAGACGCAAACAGAGCATCTTTCATCAAGAAGGAATATCGTTGGGACGTGAAGGAAGACACTGCCGTTAAGGCGCGTGACAATACCGCTCGCGAAGAAGAGTTTTCCTGCAATGTCGATCCTACTACCGCAAGCCAGCTAGGCCCGTTGATCCTCGCCCAGAACAACACTGCTCGCATTTTCACAGTGAGCATTGATGGCGTGATGACCCTTGAGGATTTTCTAACAGGCGTTCCCCGCTACATTCCCGTCATCCCCAAATACGGCACAGACGGCAGGACTTATCGCGTCCTGAGTTTCACCACCGATTTGAACAAGGGAATTACAACCGCAAAGGTGCATGGATAATGGCAGTCGTCATTTGTGCCCCTAGGGCTTTCACCGTTCAATCATCGAACAACAGCACAACAGCACCAGCGACCAATCTGAATCTCGATCACCCGTCGATGGTCTGGCGCTCGTCTAACCTGTCTTCCGTGCAGATCACCGTGCAATTGCCTGCTGGCTCATGGGATACGGTCTGCCTGTCTGACACAAATCTGCGCGCCACCGATACCATTCGCATCCGTGCAGCGGCGACCGCAGCGGCGACCACCAGTGCCCCGACCTACGATAGCACCGCTCTCCCCGCTTTTAGCGGAGCGGCGAATGGCGGTGGCAATACGTCGCTGATCCTCACTCCGAGTGTCCGCACTGAGACATTTATCCGCATCGACATCACCAGCACGGGTAATCCGGCAACCTATGTGGAAGCGCGTCGTCTCATCATCGGCAAGCGCATTGAGGAAGATGGTATCGACCTGAACGCAGAGCATAGTTTCGAGGATAACAGCCAGCGCACCGAGTATCGCAATTTCGAGACTGTCGATCCCTACGACACTAAAACATCTTGGAAGTTCAGCATCGGCTACGTCAAGGAAGCATCCTACTGGAGCAACTGGTTTCCACTGTTGCGCGATGTTGGCACTAAGAAAGGTCTGTTGTTCATTCCTGACAGCCAAAGTGTCTACTTGCAGAGCGAAGCGGTCTTTGGTCGCATCACAAGTTCAGCCAAAGGCAGTCCGGTTTCATCCGACTATTACAAGTTGGAACTCTACGTCCGAGAAATCTAAGCACTGAGCCAGTCGCTAAATAGCGATATGGCTACAGTGTATAACATGCTCCTTGAAGTTACGCCTCTCAACGGCGCAACCCCTAAAACCCTTCGCCTTACGAATGTGAGCGCCGACAAACTGGCGACCACTGCAAACGATCAAGCATGGCTTCCCTGCATCACCTCAATGCCTTCGCTGAGCTTTACGCTCTCAAGCGATGGTTTGCTCGATGACCCCAAGGTCGAACGCGGCGAGATTAGCTTCTTCTGCTCTGACGACTTCACAAACCATGAGTGGAGTAGCTATGTCTGGAACGGCGCAACATACAAGGCATGGTATGGCGAGCATGGCACTGACTTCTCCAACTATCAGAAATGGGGCGAAGGCAAAGCATCGAACCTAGAGCGCGAAGGCAATATCGTTACCGTTCGCTTGCTTGGTCCAGAAGCTGACCTAACTACCAAGATACTATCAAAGACATATGCGGGCAGCGGTGGCGCAGAAGGACCGATTGGTTCAAAGGGCAACTTGAAGCCACGTTGCTTCGGCAATCCCAAGTCGGTCGAGCCTGTTGAGATTGATCCGGTCAATCTCGTCTATCAGGTTCATGGCTATGGCGCTGTCTATGCGATCCAGCCTTATGAATATGGTCTTCCACTGGATGCCACGCAATATAAGGGCAATGCCACTTCATATGCGAACCTGATCGCCGCAACCCTAAAGCCGGGTGAATATGCGACTTGCTTTGCAGAAGGCTTGTTCCGTTTCGGTGGCACTCCTACTCCAAAGATCACCGCTGACGTTTCTATGTCAGGTGGCACTACCCTGCCCGCTGTCGCTACTGCGCTGCTTCAAGCTGCTGGCGTGTCTGCCGATAAGATCGGTGATTTCTCCGCGTTCAATGCCGTTGAAACGGACCTGTATGTCACCAGCCAGACCGAGTTCTTCGACGCGCTGCAAAAGCTGTTCAGGGATGCCGGCGGTTATGTCTTTGCGGACAAGAACGGCGTTTATCAGTGCGGCAAGTTCTATCAGTCCGCTAAAAGCGCGGTCACGCTTAATGCGGATCGCTCGACGTTTCCCCTGTTTCTGGATTGGAAAGAAGAGCCGCCAAAGGCTCCGATCTGCAAAGTCAGCTACGGTTATCAAAAATGCTGGGGCGTCCACTCGGACAGCGATGCTTCGCCAATCGTCAATGAACTGGCGGAAGCTGCTGATGAAGCGGCTCTAGCCGCACAGACTGCCCAGACGACTGCCGACAACGCGCAATCGCTGGCCAATGACGCCAAGGGCGTTGCCGACACTGCGCTTGATGCGGTCAAGGATGACGACGGCACGGTCATCAAGTCCAAGACCATTCAGGAGAAGGTCAACGAGGCGAACGCCGATATCGCTGATCTGGTCGAGACATATGGCAGCACGGCAACCGCAGCAGCATCGGCCAATGCGGCTAAAATCTCAGAAGACGCGGCAAAGGCAGCAGCGACCACTTCTCAGACCGCGAGCAATAATGCTGCTCAGGCAAAGGCCGACGCAGAAGCAGCAGAGGCGGATGCCATTGCAGCAAAGACCGCAGCGGAGACAGCCAGGTCACAGGCCCAGACCGCAGCGACCAACGCGACCACGGCGAAGACCGCCGCTGAGACTGCAAAGACCGCTGCTGAAACGGCCAAAACAGCGGCACAGACAGCAAAGACCGACGCGGAAACCGCATTCAGCAATTCGACCACGGCAAAAAATGCTGCCGTTGCGGCTCAGGGTGCGGCCGAAACTGCCCGCAATAATGCCCAGACCTACGCGACCAATGCCAGCAATAGCGCAACTGCTGCATCTGGTTCGGCATCGACCGCCAGCACCAAGGCCACTGAGGCAGGAAATAGCGCGACCGCAGCACAGGCAAGCAACGTCTCTGCCACGTCTACATATAATGACCTGCTCAACACGGTCTATAATCAGCCGTTGCTACCGTTTTCGTTTGAGGAAGGCACAAAGCACTGGACCCGTGTTCGCAATGGCGCACCTGCAACCCTAGCGACGACCACAGGCACTCAGGTCACAGATGCGGATCTCGGTCAGGCGCTACAGCTCTCCGATTGGACCTCTGCCGGAACGAATATCCTGAGCAAAGGCGCGGTCGCTGTCTCGGCGGGTCGCATCTACGAAGTGACGGTTCGCTTCAAGGTCACGGCTTCCGACGGTTCGGTCAGCTTCAACCCGATCCTCGCGACTATGGCCGAAAACTACGTCGGCACAGATGGATCGTCAGCAGCATTCGCTTCGGGCGGTTCGTCTAGCGTCACAACCAACAATACCGTCCAGACCTTCACTGCCAAATTCGCGATCGGTGGCGGCATTGGCATCGCCTCGCTTCCATCCAATACCAAATATATCCGCCCAGGCCTTCGACTGAACTCGTCTGAAAGCGGGCTTGCTCTCGTTATCGGTGAAATTCGCCTGCTCGACGTTACCGAGCGCGAAGCATCAGCCGCGTCCGCGAATGCAGCTTCCACTTCTGCCAGCGCCGCAGCGACCAGTGCTACCGACGCGGGCACTTCTGCATCTGCTGCCCAGACCAGTGCGACCACTGCCACCACACAGGCCGGTAAAGCATCCACGTCCGCGACCAACGCCGCGACGAGCGAGACAAACGCTAAGGGGTCGGAAAATGCGGCCAAAACGTCTCAGACAGCCGCTGCGACATCCGCAACGAACGCGGGCAACTCGGCTACTGCCGCAGCGACATCGGCGTCCACGGCTAGCTCAAAAGCGACGGAAGCAAGTCAATCCGCATCGACCGCGACCACACAGGCTAACACTGCAACCACGAAGGCCGGTGAAGCATCGACCAGTGCGACGAATGCCGCAACCAGCGAAAGCAATGCGCTAGGGTCGAAGAACGCAGCAGCGACTTCCGCGACCAACGCCGCGACCAGCGCCACAAATGCCGGAAATAGCGCGACGGCTGCAAGTGGCTCGGCATCGACCGCAGGCACAAAAGCCACGGAAGCGGGTAACGCGGCGACTTCTGCCGCAGCATCGGCGGTGTCCGCGAACTCGACCTATAACAGCACGCTCGGTGCGCTCTATGTCACTTCGCCCATTTTGCCATCGACCTTTGATGAAGGCGCGAAGCACTGGACCAACCAGCGAACCGGCAATCCAACCAGCTTAGCCGACATTCCCGGAACGGCGGTGATCGACGCCGACATGGGTCCGTCGTTGGAATTCAACAATTGGGCCGGTGCAGGCAATAATATCCTGACCAAAGGCGTGATCGCACCAAAGCCCGGTCGCATCTATGAAGTCTCGGTTTCGTTCAAGATCACTCAGAGTGACGGCTCGGTTAGTTTCAACATAGCGTTGGGAACGATGCTATCCGGCTTCGGAACAGCAGCATCCAATTATAGATCAAGCACTATCGGTAACTATTCGACCACCGGTTCTGTCAATGTCCTAACTGCCAAATTCTCGCTTGATACCATCTCCGGTGTGACCACCATCCCAGCCGATGTCGTGCTATTTCGCGCTGGCATTCGCCTGAACTCATCAGAGACTGCGGGATCGCTGATTTTCCGTGTTGGTGAAATTCGCATCACGGACGTTACCGAACGCGAAGCGGCTCTAGGCGGTGTTGACAAAAGCTTTCAGCCATAGTCGCGCGGCAGCGAGGTTGATGAAGCTCTCGAACGACAGGACGGTCTTGTCGTAGCGGGTGGCGATGCGGCGCTGCTGCTTGAGTTTGGCGAACATGCGCTCGACACGATTGCGATCCTTGTAGCGCCGGTAGTCGGGATGGGCCGGCACCTTGCGGTTGGAGCGCGGCGGGATGACGGGCAGGATGCCTCGCATGAGCAGGTTCTCCCGGAACCTGTCGCCATCATAGCCTTTGTCGGCGAGCAGCGCCCTGGGCTTGGGCAGCGGCAGGTTCATCAGATCGTCGGCCGCCGTATAGTCCGATGCCTCGCCGCCGGTAAGGATGAAGCCGACAGGGAGGCCCTGATTGTCACAGCGGGCGTGGATCTTGCTCGTAAAGCCGCCGCGTGATCGACCAAAAGCCTGCGCACAAGCCCCCCTTTTCCGCCCGCTGCCGAGACGTGGCCGCGAACCGTGGTGCTGTCGATCATGTGCTGCCAGTCGTCGGTGAGGCCCAGATCGACCAACGTTTGCAGCATGGCGTCCCAGACGCCTTGCTCCGCCCAGCGCCGGAACCGGACATAGACCGAGTTCCACTTGCCATAGCGCTCGTGCATGTCGCGCCACGGGCAACCGACCCGCAGCACATGCAGCATGCCATTGAGAAAGCGCCGGTTATCGCCGGCCGGTCGGGCATGCCTCCCACGCTCGGACGGGAGTAGCGGCCCGATCAACTCCCACTCCGCGTCCGACAAATCCCCTCGATCCATGACCGCTCCCCAAAGAGCAGCCTTGAATCAGAACACGCACCGATTGGGAATCCCTTTTGTCAACGCCGCCTAGCTTCGGCAAATGGTGCAGCGGCTAGCGCATCGGCGGCAGCAACTTCCGCTTCCACTGCATCGACCAATGCGACGAATGCTGGAACGTCGGCCACGTCGGCGTCGAATTCCGCAAACACCGCAACCACCAAGGCAGGCGAAGCATCGACCAGCGCCAGCAATGCAGCGACCAGCGAGAGCAACGCCAACGCATCGAAGAATGCGGCTTCGACCAGTGCAACAAGTGCCGCCAATAGCGCGACTGCTGCCGGTGGTTCGGCGTCTGCAGCATCCGGCAGTGCCAGCAACGCCCAGACCAGCGCAACGAATGCGGGCAACTCGGCATCGTCGGCCGCTGCTTCGGCGGTTTTAGCTTCATCCAGCTTTGATGGCGCGAAAGTAACCGCCGCATCGCTGTTGCCATCCGACTTCATGCAAGATGGCTTGTTCTGGTCGCACACTTTTACGGGTGTGCCCGGCTCTCAAGCCGCTTTGTCCAATGCGGTCTCGTATCTCGATGTCGCCAATGTCGGTCGCGTCGCTCAAATGGGCGGTACAACCACATATCGATACATCGCGCCGCTGGGTGCTGTCAGCGTGATCGCCGGTCGAACCTATCGCCTAACCATGTCGGTGCGCGCAACATCTGCCACTGCACCGGGCGTGCGCCTCTACGGCATTTACCTGTCCAGTTCATATGGTCAGATTGGTCAGCCATCCACTCTGCAGACCCTTTCGGTCCAAAACCAGTGGTATAACGTAACAATCGACGTAACCGGTGACGCAGTGATCGCGGGTAGCGGCGCTTACTTGCGACCATTGCTGCGCCTCGAACCGGGCGAAACACACACGATCCAGCTCGCATTTCTGAAAATCGAAGATGTTACGAGCCAATTGGCCGCTGCCTCGTCTGCTTCCGCCGCCGCAACCAGCGCATCGTCGGCAGGCACGTCCGCGACCAACGCGGGGAATAGCGCGAACAGCGCAACCCAGTCCGCAAACACGGCTTCCACCAAGGCCAACGAAGCATCCAATAGCGCGACCTCGGCGGCCAATAGCGCGTCTAGCGCGTCGTCGTCCTCGACCGATGCCAGCAACAGCGCGACCGCCGCGAACTCGTCCGATGTTTCCGCGAAGCTCAGCGCGGCTTCTCAGATGCCATCGGATTTCCAGCAGGACGGCAAGTTCTGGCAGCAGGGTTTTGGCGGTCTACCGGCTGCACTAAACCCGATCACCGCCAATTCGACCTTCGCTTTCGTCAACAACAGCGATGTCGGTCGATCCATGCGCGTCACTGCAAATAGCCAGATTGACGTTGGCAATATCGGAATGATGCCGCTCCAAGCGGATCGCGTTTATCGCATCACCGCAAAGGTCCGTCAGCAGACCGGTTCTGTTTTTGCCCAGCTTCAGCTTTACCGCATTGGCGTGAATACGACCGGCAGCACGATGGGCAATGGCACAGTTCAGTCGACTTATACTTTTACCGCGCTGAACCAGTGGGTCGAACTGACCGGCACTGTTCCGGCATCCACGACCAACGCAATGATTGCGGCTGGCGCGTCCAGCATTCGCTGCTTGCTGCGCCTCTTGGCTGCGTCATCCACGGTCACGGTCGATTATGCATTCATCCGTATTGAGGATATCACCGAAAGCACGGGTGCGGCCGGATCAGCAAGCGCAGCAGCCAATAGCGCTTCTCAGGCATCCGCAAGTCAGTCCGCTGCTGGATCGTCCGCTTCATCGGCCCAGACCAGCGCAACCAACGCGGCGACATCAGCGGGTCAGGCATCGACCAGTGCAAACAATGCGTCGACATCGGCCAACAATGCCGCTGGCAGCGCCAACACTGCATCGACACAGGCGACGAACGCCAGCAACTCCGCAAATGCCGCATCTGGCAGCGCGACGAGCGCCAGCAACAGCGCATCAGCGGCTAGCACGTCGGCATCGAACGCGGGCAACAGCGCATCGACCTCAGCGGCGCAGGCTCTTTATGCTGGCAGCTATGCGACCGGCAATTTCGTCGCAAAGCCGACATTTGAAGACGGTAGCACGGGCATGTGGAATGGCTCGGTGTCCGTCACCAGTTATTCCAACGGCTCGATAGGCACGACCAAGGAACTGCGTAGTCAGGCGCGTGACGCCACCGAAGGTGCAGAGTTCATTCCGCTACCCCAGACCAATGATCGCGTTTTTCGCATTTCGGGTTATGCGCGCTGCGGCTCATCATCTGCATATCCGGTTAACGTCGGCATTCAGGGACAATTGGCCAACGGATCATATTCGTTCCCATATAGCCGTGCGGCTAATGCCGGTGTCACGACCTGGAGCTATTTCGAGTTTAATCTCGGCATTCCGGCAAACATCCTTCGCTTCAAGCCTTTCGTCCAATCTCAGAACGACGCCGGTCAAGCCGGGTCCGTGCATGATGCGCGTGTCGTCGGACTTCGCATTGAGGACATTACCGAAAGCAACAGCGCAGCCGGATCAGCGAGCGCAGCGGCGACCAGTGCGTCTAACGCCCAGACCAGCGCCACAAATGCAGGCAATTCAGCCTCGTCGGCTAGTGGCTCGGCCAACACGGCAGCGACACAAGCGAATAATGCCTCAAATAGCGCCAGCGCGGCTGCTGGTAGCGCATCGAGTGCCGCGACCCATTCGTCTAACGCTGGATCATCCGCAACATCGGCAAGCAATTCCGCAAACACGGCATCGACCAAAGCCAATGAAGCATCATCCAGTGCAAGCGCGGCATCTGGTTCGGCCGCGACGGCATCCAGCGCAGCATCGACGGCTACCACCCAAGCAAATCTGACCGCTCAGTATAGCACTGGCGGCGGCAATCTCCTGACCAACACGGAATTTGCGGTGGACACTTCCGGCTGGTGGACCGGCATCAACAGTCAGTCGAATGTCGTGTTTCCCATCAACGGCGGTGGCAACGACTGGCATCCGCAATATGTGAACGCGATAAGCATTTATCAGCAGAACAGCAGCAGTTCGGGAAGTTCCGACTGGATGCAGGACATCACGATCCAGCCAAGCAAATGGTACGATGTTTCGGTCCAAGTCGCAGCGCATCGCTGTCAGGTGCAAGTCTATCTTCAGTTCCAGAATGCGTCTGGCGGTGCAGTTTCAACTCCATCGTCTGGCGCCCTAACTCCGCTTAGCGGCGGCATTAGCATGGGCAACTGGACGCAGGTCGGCTTCAAGGGGCAAGCCCCTTCCGATGCTGTGAAGGCCCGTTTGTATCTTCGCAAATTCGGAACGCTCAGCAATCAATCTGATAGCTGGGCATGGTTCATGCGCCCGCAAGTGCGCGAGACATTCGCAAATGCTCCGACGCCTTGCAGCTACTCGCCCGGCAACGGCAGCGCAGTGGCGACCACTCAGCAGGCATCCATCAATAGCGCACAGACTGCAATCGCCACCGCAAACTCGTCCATCGCGAGCCTGAACAATAGCGTCTCGACGCTGAATTCCTCCGTGAGCGTCCAGCAGACCGCAATCAACAATCTGAACGGCAAAACCGCTGCCTATTGGCAGGTCAATGCCGTGTCGGGTGGTCGCGCACAGTTGACGGTCTTCGCTGATAGCAACGGCGGTGGAGGCGTCGATATTGTGGGCGATCTTCGCATTTCCGGTAACGCGATGATCGGTGGCACGATCAACCCGGAAGCGCTGGCTCTACAGCGTTTCGTGAAGCGTATTGGCCCTGTGACAGTGGCGGGCAATCCTGGTGCTACGATGTATTCCGGCAGCCTTGGTCAAACCACTGGCTACGGCAGCTACCTGCTGGAAGGCAATCTCTCGTTCACTTATCTGACCGGCAGACAGACGAGCACGCAGAGCGGAAAGCCATATTACATCGACTATCTCCAAGACGGCGGCCTGACTATCTACATCAAGAAGAATGGCGTTCTTCTCGCAAGTGCTTCGTGGACCGGCGCGGCTCAGAGCACCTACGCTTCGCGTTCGTTCTCTGCTGCGCTCACAACGAACTTCGACGGCCCTGACCCGGACACGTTCACCGGTGACGTGACTATCGAAGTTGTCCCGTTCAAGGGCAACACCGATACCGGAATGGTCAATCAGGGCGACTACTACACGCGTCAGATCAGCGGCAATTACTTGAACTTCTCGATCAACAATCTGCGGCTGAAATGGACGTTCATCTAATCCGATAATTACAAGAAAGAGAGGAATATCTATGAACCAATACGCAAATCCAAACCTAACACAGCGCCAGCAGGTTGAAGCCAGCCTTGAAGCAATCGAACTAAGGATGACCGCTGTCGATGAAATGATGGAAGACGCTACTGCGGCTACCGACACGGCACTCGACTATGTGACTGCTCAAGTAATTGCTCAGCATGTGAGCATTCTCAACGGCAGCAAAATCCAGCTTGAACAAGAGCGCCAGCGCCTAGCTAACATCATTGCAGTCTGGGACGCAGCCTAACTAAGTTGCCGGGGGTTCATTCTCCCGGCACTACCATGAGTATCTGACGACCATTCCTCTAAATACGGAATACCATTTGGAGGTCGCCAGACTATGAAGATCAAACTCACTTCCGTTATCGACAAGGTAGCTACCGTTGTCGCCAAGAACAAGGTAGTCGCTGCTGCCGCCGTATCCCTCTTCGCCATCATGGGCGTTGTATCTCAAGAAGACGCCAGCACATGGACTAACGTCGTAACAGCGATTGCTACCGTAGTCAGTCAGGTGCTGTAATGATCCATCATCTGGAAGATGCCCGTAACATCGGAGACATTCTGTCTGGGCTACTGGCCGTTGGCACTCTAGCCCAACTCCTGCCTCAGATCGCTGCCGTCCTATCAATCGGCTGGACACTCATTCGCATCGCTGAATGGATCAGGTCGAAGATCAGGAAGCGACGTATCGATCCCCTCGATCTCTAATGGAAAAGCCCCGGAATTTCTTCCGGGGCTTCTTTGAATCAACATGCCGAAAGTGCGTTCAGTGACCGCCGTGGGCGAGCTTGAACAGCATTGCGTCTGACTTTTTGCGAAACATAATCCGATAATTGTATTGAGAAACATCTGGATTAAGTAGACTGCTTCTGCATGACCTAGTGACACCATATTCGAAGTAGTCTTCCGAAGCTGCATCCAAATCAGATACAAACTCGCTCAGAAATATCGTCTGCAATGTCATTTCACTCACATATTGAGCGTTTGGGACAACCCCAATGACCTTGAGCGCCGCTACAGCTTCACGATATGCTGCACGCTCCTTTTCATAACTGACTAAAGCGCGAGCGTTGAACTCGATGAAATGATGACCATCTTTCTCTTCATATATCATTGCATTCTCTCCCCTTATGTTTTTCTTATTATTGATTATAATCAATAGAATAGGTATATAAGGGCTTTAGCTGTCCGACTGGTCGCCACCGCTCTTCATGGCCTCCAATTGCGCCCATGCCGCATCTTCGGCAGATTTTCTTACAACATCAGCAGCAGCCTTCTTATCCGCGATCAGCTTGCGGCGTTCAGCTTTGCGTTCTTCGGACCAACCGGCTTTCTTGCTACCCTGCTGGGCCTTGCTCATGTTCGCACGATGCTCTTCGGTTTTTGCAACGCCAGTCAGCTTCTTCGCGATAGCTTCCTTGTGATCCTCACGAAGAGTGTCGCCTTTCTGGGGCAGATTGATTTGCCTGCTCTTCATGCGCGAACAGATGGTCGCGGTGGTCTTATCCATCACGTTGAGCGACTTCGCCGCATAGGACTTCCACGAAAGAACCAGTGCGTATGGGTTTTTAACGTCCATGAGATAGCGTATGCGATTAGCCGCGATGGCTTCTTCCAGAGTTTTCAACTGACGGGCTGTGAATAGATCGAAAAAGTCCTGAAATGGGAGATTGACCACCGATCCAGCTGCACGCTGCTTAGTGGTCGAAGTCTCATGCCACGATACTAGATACGCATATAGCCTTGGACTGACATTCAGCTTGGAGTTCATGCCACACCTCCGAAGGTCAGCTTGAACAGCATGGCTTCTGACTTGCTATGAAACTCTAGATTTGCACTCAGCGGAGTAGTGTCGAACGCACAATAAGTGACTGTCATCCAACTACCACGCATTTCCTCCCAACCATCTGCGGTGTTGTCATCGAACCACTGTCCCAGTTTATGGGTAAGGTAGTTCTCTGCGATAAATGATGACGTCATCGTCAGCTTGAGTGGGGTAAGGATCGCGATTTGCGCCAGTTCCCAAGCAGCAAGGTCGGCTGGGTCGATGTGATATGTGATTTGCGTCATGTTGTAGAACTCCTTAAAACGAAAGACCCGCTTGTGCGGGTCCAATGCACAAGCGGGTCAAGTCTTTCGCTAAGGATAAAAACAGGATACCGCTGTCATAGACGACAGCATTTGGACCCTGCGTCTACATATGTATTTATCTGAGTAGCGTCAAAACCGGCTTCAAACAGGTTTCAGCGAACTGCTCTTCATGTCCTGACTATACTGACCCTGACTCCGTGCTGTCATTATTCATTTGAATAGAATAGGTATCTATATATAAAATAGGTTGTCGGAAGCGCAGCTAGAGAACAAGGCAATAGAATAGGTATATTACTCTCGTAGAGTAACATCCCCTAATCCCATTCCCTCATTCCCTAACTACACATCCAACAAGTAGCGATTGGCACTTCGCGCCAATTCCGTTCCTCGCGGAACACTTCGCTTATCCGCTCCGGTACTCATTGGCCTCAGAAGCCATCGCGATTTGAGATCAATTGGTTTCCTGGATCCGTTTCACGGAGTTATTGTCTGCGACGCTCAGGGGTCTGCGACGCTCCAGAAGTCCTGCGGACAGCCAACGCTTCGCTTGTGGGGTCACAGGAACTCGCCGTTCGGGCGCAGATAAAATGGGTGACTGAGGGAGACGGGCAGACGCGACCAGCCTTCGACCGCACCGCGTCATTGCGCCCCATCCTGATATGTCCATGCGCTGGGGGCAACATGGACACACCGGAAAGATAATGGCGCTTAGAGCGCTTCCTAGCAGTTAAGTTAGATCTTTCTCCTCCTCTTCTGCGACAGTTGATAGTGCGCTATGAATCATGTCGATAAGATAATCCGCTTCGGAACTACATGCCCCATGGAGTCGGAAGTATTTTTCGGCCAGTTCACCGATTTGTTGTTCAATGGTCATTGTTCGCTACGCCCCTCATTATGATCTTTCATCGCATTTTGCGATGAACCTGACCCCTTCCGCATTTTTGCCGCTTCTCTCTCGGCTCTTTTTTGGGCCTTCTTGAAATCGGCTGCGACTTTTTTGACTCTACTGGCCACAGTAGCGGCTTCGCGCTCCTGTCTTTTGATAACTTCAAGCTGCTTCAGTCCTTCGTTTGCCCTGAAAAGCCGGAACATCTCGAGCGTAGCAGCGGCCTGCTTCGCCCTCTCTTCCTGCGTAGGTTCAGGCTGGGCGATTGCTGCCAACACTATTCCCTGAGCATAATTGCGGACATTGGGAACGATGTATGAATTGCAGAAATCATCCCTTAGAAGCGGAGGATCAAAATCCAGATAGGACCATCGGGGGTCATATGTTTCCGCTGCCCGCTGGGCATCATAGGTCTTGAACTTGTACCTCTCCGCTCCCGAAACCAGTTCATCAAAGCGCTCGACTTGCCGTTCGCATTCTTTGAAAAGAATGCGTTCAGCCTCACGATCACTCTTAGCCTGTACCGCCTTTCCGCGCTCAATGAGCGTTAGCACCTCAGACCAGTATGTCGCAGCTTCTGGAGTGAGATCAGGACCATCGTGGCTTTGTGCAATGGCGTTTGCTTCCTTCACAGCCGCGACTTCTTCCTCGATGTGCTTCACAACATCGGCCCCAAAAGTCCTTTTCAGGGATGCCTTGTCGTGCGTGAAATTGCTGTCGGAATTGAGTGCGCGCAGAGCCACCCGTGCAGCAGCGCGTTGCAACAAATTAGTCATTTTATTAAACTCCTATGAACGGCGGGCCGAAGCCCGCCGTGAATGCATCAGCCTTCGTACTCGCCAGTCTTGGCTTTAGCCTCGACACTTGCTTGAAAGTCAGCGAGTGCCTTAGGCGTGACGCGCAAAGGAGACGGGCTTTTCACAGCCTTCTTCTGCTCTTTGAGTGCCTTCGCGATGCCTTCATTGATTGCTGCTTGCTTCTCGCGCTCGGCCTTCAAAGCAGGATATGCTTCCTTCGCCAGCTTTTGCAGAACGCTGTCGGCTTTTGTGCTGGCCACCCCCCGGAAGAATGTGTTTCCAAGCTCATCACGTTCGAGCAGCACGGTGAAGTAGCCATTGGTGTCTTTCGGGAGAGCCAGCGCAGCGGGTTCAATGTCGATGCGCACAGCAGGGCCATCCTGGAGATACATTTCCCGCTCGACCTTTTCGGTGGGTTCGCGATCCTTCTTGGCTTCCTCCGCCTTGGCGGACTTCCGCTTGTTGGCGACGACCGATGCGCCTCCGTTGGCAACGAAATAGGCCACCACCTCATCTACAGAGCTCTTATGAGAATAACCGGCGTCGGCCGCTGCTTCGCAAGCGTGGAAATAAAATGCCATGCTCTTTTCAGCATTCCATTTGGAGTAAAGCTGCCCGTCGATTGCCTTGACCTTATCAGCCAAAGGGTCTTCTTCGCCCCACGCGGTCATGAGCCAAGGGGTGAAACGAGAAGTCCCGGCCCGACCAAAGTCCATCTGGTGCTGCGAAAGCACGATGGCTTGGACTTCCTCATCGACGTTATTGAGGATGAAATCTGCGGTGACGAACGCCTGAGCGACCATTCGCGCCAACGCGGCCTTGCCACGAGCCGCCTTCCAAGCCGCCTGCTGTCCCCCGATATCCGATCGGACAGAGGCCAGCTCCTTGTCGATACGAGCCTGTTCAGCAGCATCGCGACCCTCACGGCTTTCGATGTTGGCGACGTTAGTAACTTCTTCAACCATACCTATCTAACTCCTTATTTTCCAACGACACTCACTGCGTCTTGGTGAGGAATTGATAGGCTGGGACGGGCTAGATGATCGATTATCTAGATGCGTCCAGATGGAACTTGATAACCCGATGCTGATGAAATTGCGCCAATATCTCCGTAAGGGCGACCGATGGGTCAAACCGAACGAAGCCATCTTTTGCAGCCTCTGGACGCAGTTCCTGACCTACAGCCCAAGCTACGAATTAGCTCGCAGGGATCGTGCGGGTGAATTGACAGATGCAGACCGGGCGCGCCTTCCAGCGGACTTCGATACCGTTCTGGCGGTCTATGATGATTTTGGAGATATGCGTCGGCTCGATTACGATGCGTGGTGGCTAGAGACTGGCCTGCGCCTGTTCGGACACCACGGCGAACAGCCTCGTATCGGACTGGTAGACGTCCTGACTGAACATGGCTCGACGCCGTTAGAAACGCTGATGGAGCGGGGCCATGACTACATTACCGGACGATGGGAGCGGCAAGGGAAGCAACCATCTGCGATACTGGCTATTCCGCTTGGCCTGAGCAAAACAGAGCTGGTCAAGCAGTTTGAATATGTTTTGACGATGTATGAAGATGACCTGAAATACATCAATCCAGTGCCGAAAAAATATAGCCTTTATGGAACAAAATACAGCGACTCCAGCCTGATTAGTCAAATCAAGTGCATGACGATTAAAGCCCACATACCAGAGATGCCGCTTTTTCAGATAGGCGCAGTGGCAGAATTAAGTTCGACGTACAGTTCCCGCGTCCTCGACGATAATTACAACTCAGATGATCGCGAGGCACTAAAAATCCTGACAAGTCGCGCACTTTCATATGGAATGGCGACTGCCGAGAATGCTGCACGGGGTATTTTCCCCTCAAACGATAAATGCGAACATGCCGTCGCACCCATCTGGGAAGAGATACGAGAAACGTCCGACCGTTGCGATGAGTAGCTTCGACAAAGAAAACCCCAGCCGAAGTTCCGACTGGGGTCTAATTTAGGTTTCGTGGACAAAGGGTATCCATTGCAGGGCTGAGACGAGATTGACGAAGCCGAGGTAGGACTCTTTGGTTTTGTCGTATCGAGTTGCGATACGCCGCCAGTTCTTGAGTTTGTTGAAGAGGCGTTCGACAAGATTGCGCCAACGGTATTTTTCGCGATCGTGTGGGATTGGATCGCGCCGATTGCTTTTGGCGGGAATGACAGCCTCAACGTCAGCATTGGCCAATTCCTCGCGGATGGCATCTGCATCGTAGCCCTTGTCCGCCAACAATGCCTCGATCTTATGAGCAATCAAACGGAACAGCGGGCCAAAGCCTTGGATATCGTGGCTCTGGCCCGGCGTCAGGACAAAGCCGAGCGGTCGGCCTTTGGCATCGCAGCGGGCGTGGAGCTTTGTGCTGAATCCGCCTCGCGATCGGCCAAGCGCCTCGGTTTCCTGAGTCCCTTTTTTATGCCGACGGCACAATGATGTGCTCGGACCACGGTGCTGTCGATCATGTCCGCAGTGGCATCACGAGCCACCATTTCGCCCAGTGTCTCGAGCATCGCCTCGAACACCCCGGTCGTAACCCAGCGCCGGTAGCGGCGGAAAACGCTGTTCCACTTGCCATATTCATCCGGCAAGTGGCGCCATTGCGAACCTGTGCGGGCGATCCACATCATGCCTTCGAAATACAGCCGGTTGTCCTGTGCTGGACGACAGCCACGACCACGCTCAGATGGCAGTAATGTGCCGATGATCCCCCACTCGTCCTCCGTCAGCCCAATACGCTCGCCCAACGCCACCTCCAAAAGGCAGCCTTGAATCAACGCCCGATCCTGCTGTCAACCTTTGTCCACGAAACCTAATATCTCGTCGGATTGAGCAGTCCGGTTGAGTGTCATGTTGACCGACTATTTAACCCGTCTTATTCACCGACGGGGGCCTGAAGGGTTGGCGGGAGTGGCATAAGCCTCTGATCTGAATTAGGAACTGGGTGTCTACGCCGGCCCTGCTGCAGGGCAGAAAATGCCACAGGCCACACCCGCCATGAAAGACGATATCGCAACTTCATTCCGATTCCCAGCGGTCGGCGGGAAGAAGATCACAGCCGCGTTTGACGGTGGCCGACTGACCTCGGACGGCGGCGTTCTGCTGCTTGCGCAGGCCGAGCGCGCGATGGGGCTCTGCCGGCGGCTTGCGGGTTGCATTGCCGATCCGCGTGACCCGACGCGGGTGATCCATCGCCTCGATGACATCCTACGTGCCCGGGTGTTCGCGATCGCGTGCGGCTATGAAGATGCCGATGATCTCGACGCCCTGCGCGACGATCCGGGCTTCCGCCTGGCGCTGGGCAAGTTGCCGGGATCGGGCGCGGGGCTTGCCAGCCAACCGACGATGAGCCGCTGGGAGAATGCTCCGACCACGCGTGAGCTGGCCAGGATGATGGCCGAGATGATCGGCGTCTACTGCGCCAGCTATCCGGCTCCACCAGTGGCGGTGACGCTGGACATCGATGACACCTGCGATGTCGTGCACGGCTATCAGCAGTTGTCCTTCTGGAACGGGCATCACGGTGAGCGCTGCTTCCTGCCGATCCATGTGTACGACACCGCGACCGGTCGTCCGGTCGCGATGCTGCTGCGCACCGGTAAGACGCCGTCAGGCGCCGAAGCTGCCGGCCACATCCGGCGCCTGGTGCGTCATATCCGCCGGTACTGGCCAGAAACGCACATCACCTTCCGCGGCGACGGGCATTATGGCCGCCCCGAAGTCATGGCCTTCTGCGAGGCCCACCGCGTCGATTACGTGTTCGGCTTGCCGACCAATGCCGCGCTACGTGCTGATCCGGTCATCGTTGCCATCGCAGACGCCTGCGCGGTCAAGCGGGCCACGGCCCAGTATCCGGTCCTGCGCAACTATGCCGAGACGCACTACGGCGCAAAGAGCTGGAACTGCCAGCGCCGCGTCGTCGCCCGGATCGAGGCCAGCACGCTGGGCATGGATATCCGCTACGTCGTCACCTCGCTGACCGAAGGCTCGGCCGAGCATATCTACGACACGCTTTACTGCGCGCGCGGCCAAGCCGAAAACCTGATCAAGCGCCACAAGGCTCAACTCGCCAGCGATCGCACCTCGTGCCGCTCAGCCAATGCCAATCAAATGCGCCTCATCCTACACACCGCCGCCTACTGGCTGTTGTGGCGCGTCCAGCAGGCGATCCCCAAGACCACCGCGCTGGCCACGGCCGAGTTCGCAACGCTACGCTTGCGGCTGCTCAAGGTGGCTGCCCGCGTCATCGAAACCTCCTCGCGTATCCGTCTCGCCTTCGCGTCAGCCTGCCCGGAGGCCGACGTGTTCAAAGCAATCGCCACCAGTCTCCGGCCAGCACCGACATAGCCAGTGCGGCAGTGCCGCCGAAAGCCCGAGCCCTCGTCCATCAACCTCGAAAAGCCCTTTGCTCCTGCTGCGGTGAAAAACGCCGGCGCTGGCGCTCGCCCAGATCACGCGGCAACCGACCCACCAAACCCGAAATACCCCAGTGCAGCGGGCTCATGAATAAGCCGGGTTAATCAGCCTCATGAAGTCATCCAACGACAGCACGACCAGCGGCTCTTTCCTATCCGCCTTCACAACGGCGATCGGTGTGAGATCGTTCTGGCCCTTGGCTTGCGTTAAAGCGTCGTAGATCAGAGCAATGGCTTTGCGGGCTTTGCATTCGACTGAAAAGGGAAACGCTCGCTTTGCGGCGGTTGAAAGCTGAATATCTTCACCGTTGCAGCCCATAGGCGTCGAGCGAACATCATCTGGGGTCAGGTCGGGATATTTGGCTAGGATCGCGTCACGCACCTTCTGCTGTAACGCACGGCCCTTCGCTTTCGCGGCAGCGGTCGAGATAGCCATTAGGATTTCACGAACAGCATGGCTTCGGCTGCACGACGCTTTGTCAGCCCCGCCAGGACGCGACCACCGGCCTTGTCCCACCTGGCAAACTGTTGAGCAGCACCAGCATAATTGCCCGCGTTGAGCATCCTCAACAGCGTGGACGAGCGCAGCGCACCGACGCCGACATTGAACGCGAAGCTGACCAACGCACCTAGCTGATTAGCACTGACCGGCACTTTTACGAGCGCACGAACCTGTGCCTCATATGCATCATATTCCTTGATGAGAGCCGCGTCGGCTTCTGCCTGCGTGATCTTCTGACCAAGCTGGACCTTCTTGCCGTTCCATGTGGTGAAGCCCCAGCCGATAGTCGGCACTTTTGCGGGGCAGAGATAAGCCGAGAGCCTACAACCCTCGAACTGTCGGATTAGGTTTCGTGGACAAAGGTTGACAGCAGGATCGGGCGTTGATTCAAGGCTGCCTTTTGGAGGTGGCGTTGGGCGAGCGTATTGGGCTGACGGAGGACGAGTGGGGGATCATCGGCACATTACTGCCATCTGAGCGTGGTCGTGGCTGTCGTCCAGCACAGGACAACCGGCTGTATTTCGAAGGCATGATGTGGATCGCCCGCACAGGTTCGCAATGGCGCCACTTGCCGGATGAATATGGCAAGTGGAACAGCGTTTTCCGCCGCTACCGGCGCTGGGTTACGACCGGGGTGTTCGAGGCGATGCTCGAGACACTGGGCGAAATGGTGGCTCGTGATGCCACTGCGGACATGATCGACAGCACCGTGGTCCGAGCACATCATTGTGCCGTCGGCATAAAAAAGGGACTCAGGAAACCGAGGCGCTTGGCCGATCGCGAGGCGGATTCAGCACAAAGCTCCACGCCCGCTGCGATGCCAAAGGCCGACCGCTCGGCTTTGTCCTGACGCCGGGCCAGAGCCACGATATCCAAGGCTTTGGCCCGCTGTTCCGTTTGATTGCTCATAAGATCGAGGCATTGTTGGCGGACAAGGGCTACGATGCAGATGCCATCCGCGAGGAATTGGCCAATGCTGACGTTGAGGCTGTCATTCCCGCCAAAAGCAATCGGCGCGATCCAATCCCACACGATCGCGAAAAATACCGTTGGCGCAATCTTGTCGAACGCCTCTTCAACAAACTCAAGAACTGGCGGCGTATCGCAACTCGATACGACAAAACCAAAGAGTCCTACCTCGGCTTCGTCAATCTCGTCTCAGCCCTGCAATGGATACCCTTTGTCCACGAAACCTAGGCCAAGGCCGTTACGGGATGAGTTTTCCATCCCATAGTTATCAGAACACCAAAATGAGCAGTTTTCGGCCTATAAGAAGCCGGTTTTTGCACTCTCAAGCTAAGTATTATTGACAGCAAATGCTTTGCTGCAATCGCTTAGGAGAGAACGATGATCGACCCAACAATCACAATCAGTCTATTCAAACTGCGCACTCAAAGAGCGCTGGTCAAATTCAGCTATACCGCAAGCATCTACGGCACTGGTGGCTTTGAGAACATGGGCCACAACCTCGCGGAACTGGTCAAACATAGCCGCGAACAGAAGGACGAATACTACTGGTCCTTTGCCCGCTATAAGCGCAATCACCTCAAAGCCGATATTCAGGAAATGACCGCGATCATGCTTGAATATCCCTACTCCTGTCGCAACAAACTGGATGCTGCTCTAGCTGAGCTTCCATATGTCCACTACGTCATTCATTCACAGGACGAGATCAACACGAAGCGACCGGAAGAACGCCTGCTGGTCGCAATCCCGCTGGTCGAACCAATTACCGACCCATCGCGCTACACTCGCGTTGCTTCTATCCTAAGTGAGAAGATCGGCGTTGGAAGCCACAGCAAGGGTGACTTCTCCAGCACATTCCTATTTGCGCCATTCACTCAGGTATGCAGCCAGCCGAAAGTCGTTCTGCACGATAACAACCGCACATTCCTGAATGCGGATCAGTTCTACGATGAGAACAAGGGAGTATGGGTCAATGCCCGACTTCTACAAGAAGGTGCAGCGCCTCAACCAAAGGCATTGAAGCTAGATCAATCTGGCCTGTTTCTGGTTTAAGGAGAGCGCAAATGACTAAAGTGGAAAGCACTCCGATTGCACCGGAAGACGCTCAGGAAATGATGCGGGACGATATTACGGCTCTGCTAAGTAGGGATATAGATTGCCCACTCGCAAAGGCGATCGAAGAAGCACTGGCCAGTTTGGAGCGCGCGATTGAAGCGCACAAACCGGACTAATCGATTAAAGGGAGAACGAGAATGGCAGACAATGCTATCGAGAAATTGATTGAGGAAATGCGCGCTGCAAGGGAAGCGATCTTTGCCGCCGAATGTGGGATAGCTGATGCAAAGGCCGCTGTTCAGGCCGCAGAGGAAAAGCACCGCGCAGCATTGAAGCGAAACATCATCCTATCGCGCACTATGGAAAAGCATATCTACGAGGACATGCCCATCGTACAGGCGAAGATGCAGGCTCATGAGGAAATCGAAAACCAAGTCGGGATTACGACGACAAGTGCCGTATGGGCAACCCAAGCCCGCACGTCCGCGACGATTGCGGGATCAAGCGCCGTGAATGCCGTGACGATTGCTAGGCGGTGTTGACAAAAGCTTTCAGCCATAGTCGCGCGGCAGCGAGGTTGATGAAGCTCTCGAACGACAGGACGGTCTTGTCGTAGCGGGTGGCGATGCGGCGCTGCTGCTTGAGTTTGGCGAACATGCGCTCGACACGATTGCGATCCTTGTAGCGCCGGTAGTCGGGATGGGCCGGCACCTTGCGGTTGGAGCGCGGCGGGATGACGGGCAGGATGCCTCGCATGAGCAGGTTCTCCCGGAACCTGTCGCCATCATAGCCTTTGTCGGCGAGCAGCGCCCTGGGCTTGGGCAGCGGCAGGTTCATCAGATCGTCGGCCGCCGTATAGTCCGATGCCTCGCCGCCGGTAAGGATGAAGCCGACAGGGAGGCCCTGATTGTCACAGCGGGCGTGGATCTTGCTCGTAAAGCCGCCGCGTGATCGACCAAAAGCCTGCGCACAAGCCCCCCTTTTCCGCCCGCTGCCGAGACGTGGCCGCGAACCGTGGTGCTGTCGATCATGTGCTGCCAGTCGTCGGTGAGGCCCAGATCGACCAACGTTTGCAGCATGGCGTCCCAGACGCCTTGCTCCGCCCAGCGCCGGAACCGGACATAGACCGAGTTCCACTTGCCATAGCGCTCGTGCATGTCGCGCCACGGGCAACCGACCCGCAGCACATGCAGCATGCCATTGAGAAAGCGCCGGTTATCGCCGGCCGGTCGGGCATGCCTCCCACGCTCGGACGGGAGTAGCGGCCCGATCAACTCCCACTCCGCGTCCGACAAATCCCCTCGATCCATGACCGCTCCCCAAAGAGCAGCCTTGAATCAGAACACGCACCGATTGGGAATCCCTTTTGTCAACGCCGCCTAGCAACTCCGCGCTACTGGCTCAGACAGCCCACTCGCTCGCGAGCAAAGCATCGACCGCTTCTGGGGCATAACTGCGCTTAGACATGGTAAGAAAGCCCGTCAGGAAACTGGCGGGCTTTTCCATGCCTGAACATCAACGGCCCTCGTAAGCGCGCTCCAATGCCTGCCGATCTCCTGGCGGTAGACCACCCAAAATGTCCTCCCCACGACGCTGAGCTTCCATCGCGGCATCCTTGCGCGCCCAGTCACACAGCTTCGCGAGAGCATTTTGTTTCGTTTTCAGGATATTCGTCGCCTGCTCGTATGGGCTGCGAAGCCCATAACCCCAGTCACAGCCGCTCGGCTTATCCCGCTCATAATGGTGCATCGCGGCGCTATCTTCGAGCAAGCGATCCAAGCGCTGACAGCCATCGGCACGAGTTTCCGGATTGGAAATTCGCTCCATGATCGGCGCAAGTTCATTCACCGCAGCGATCCGAGCAATGCCACCGGAGCAAGCGCCGGGTTGCTCTATCACCTTGTCGTCACATGCTCCTAGCATCGCGACCATAACACAGGCGATTAGTGGATTTTTCAGCAAGACCGATCCCCGACAAATTCTGTCGGCAACATGCCGCGACATCACGGCCGCAGTCTATCCCCTTTGCGCGATTGGTCAGAGGCCAGCCTGACGCTCGGGATTCAGAACCTCCGCGACAAAATCATAGCTGTCCATCAATTCGAGCGTTCGGCCATCGGAAAACACCACGAGAGTGCCATCGTCGCTCGGCTGAAAATAATCGACCTGATCCATGTTGATCGAAACCAGATTGCCGTCGAGCAAATTAAACTCCGCTATCATTTCTGCCTCCATCATCATTGAACCTACGCAACGATCAACTTGCGCATTGGATCAACGTCGCCAACCATCCACAAGCCTCTTGCCTTTATGTTCCTATTTTGTTCTCATTCCGTATGACATCGACTCGAAGGGAACGAAACATGGACAAGCTGGAAGAGGCGTTCGTTGCGCTGAACGCTCATATCGACCTTCATGGCAAGAAAGGACCGCGCAATGGCTTCGTTGAGGTCGCAAAAGACCTTGGCATGTCGTTCAGCGACCTTTCCGACGCTAACGACATTCACCAGTTCCTTACGATGGCCGAAGGCGACGCGAAGCTGACCCTGATCTATCTCATGGTCCCGGTCGCGGAAGAGAACCCGCTTGAAGAAAACTACTGGCTGGAATTGTCGGGTCGTGGCCCTGCGAGCCATGCGAAGGTCTGGCATTTTAAGGGCGGTCAGTTGGTCGACAATGAGCCGCTTCGCCGCGCCGCGTAAAGCGCTCGTATGGGTGCGGCATTAAAGTGGGATACGCTGGAGCATTTTACGTCGCGTCAGGCGAATATCTACGTGCATTGTTTCCTGTGCAATCGGACGGCGACCTTCGACAGCGGCGAACTGGCTGCGCATTTCCGTGAGCGCGGCTGGGGCATGGGGATGGTGATCGTCTATCAGAAGCTGAAATGCAGCCGCTGCAAAACACCAGCGGGCAAGGTCGGACCTACACGACGATTGGCGGACACGCATCCACCGAAAAAGCGCAGTTTCCTGCGATAATCCGGGCTAGGGCTTTGTTGCTACAACCCTCTGATTTGCTTCCTGATCCAGAATGCCCAGAACCGCGACGGCGCCGCAATCCAGGCCAAGCTCGACGAACTGATCCGCTCGATCGAGAGCGCGCGCAACGATTTCATCGGCATCGAACATCTGACGGAAGCCGAGTTGGAGAAGATCAAGACGATATTGGAGCGCGAATGCGGTGCCGATGGCCCGCATCAGGAAGTGATCGATCGACTGATCTCTCGTCGATAGCGCGATGGCGCAACGATCGGAGGATCAGTGCGCCGGAATGATCAGTTTTTCCTGCTGCTCATTGCGCCTGCGATAGGCTTCGACCTGATCGATATAACCGCGTGCCAGCCCTTCATAAGCAGCGCGCCCATCGGGCGATGCTGCCGCCTGCGCGTTTATCAGCGATATCTGCTGGCGATGCAGCAGATAGTTGACGTCCGTCTCCATCGGTTCGCCCTCCTCCCGTATTTTTCGAAAGTGCGGTCGGCGCGCTGACGCGAAGCGAGTCGCGGCAACGGCAGCGCAATAGTAGCATGAAGGTTAATGCTACGCGATTCCCCTCACCCTACGCCCCGCTCAACCGAACGCGGCGTTGGCGCGAAACGCAACACCGAATAACCGCACAGCGCGGACAGCAAGGATCCGCCAAGGATGCCGATCTTGGCCTCCTCGACCAGCAATGGTTGCCCCGGAAAGGCGAGCGCGCCGATAAACAGGCTCATGGTGAAGCCAATGCCGCACAACAGCGCCATGCCGTAAATCTGCACCCAGGTTGCCCCCGAAGGCCGCGCCGCGATACCCAGCTTCTGCGCCAGCCAGATACTGCCGAATACGCCCAGCTGCTTGCCGACCAACAACCCCAGCGCCACGCCGATCGGCAAGGGGCTGAGCAAAGCGCCGATCGCGTCGCCGTTGAGGGTGATGCCGGCATTGGCAAAACCGAAGAGCGGCACGATCAGATAAGCGCTCCAGGGATGGATCAGATGCTCCAGGCGATGGAGCGGACTGTCCACCGCATCGGGCGCCCCCGGCGTACGATTAACCGGGATGGTGATGGCGGCGAGCACGCCCGCGATCGTGGCATGCACGCCCGACAGCAGCATCAGATACCAAAGCAGCAGGAAGCCGATGAGATAAGGTGCCAAGGCCCGCACGCCGACACGGTTCATGCCGAACATGACCAGCAGGACGACAAAGGCGCCGGCCAAAGCCATGATATCCAGCCCCTGGCTATAGGCCAGCGCAATGATCGCCACCGCGCCCATGTCGTCGACGATCGCGACAGCCGTCAGGAACAGCTTGATCGATGCGGGAGCCCGCGATCCCAGCAACGCCAGAACTCCGATCGCAAAGGCAATATCGGTGGCCGCCGGGATCGCCCAGCCGCGCGCCAGGGCCGGTTCCCCAGCCGTAACGGCCAGATAGACCAGCGCCGGCGCGATCATGCCCGCCCCCGCCGCGATGAAAGGCAGGCGCCGCCTCTCCCAGGTGGACAGGCCACCATCGACGAACTCACGCTTGATCTCCAACCCGACGAGCAGGAAGAAGATCGCCATCAATCCGTCATTGACCCACAAATGGATCGTCATGGGACCGAGTGCGGGAGCAAGCACCGGCCCCGTCACCATATGGAAGATGTCATGATAGACATGGCCGGCAGCACCCGGAAGATTCGCCATGATCATTGCGATCGCGGCCGAAATCATCAGCAAGACGCCACTGCCTGCTTCTCCCTTCAGGAAATTCCTGAGGGCGGACACGGGCCGTTCGGTCACGTCTCTTCTCCATAAGTGCTTGCCGATGTTACCATTCCTTCCCCTTAGGGAAATTTCCGCTCAGGTCCAACCCAGATCCGCCGGCCAATGTTGAAAGATTTTCTCCAAAATACTTGGAAGACCGCTGTTCTCATGACATAAATTCGCCCTGCCGCATGGCGATCGGGACAGGGGAAATCCGGGATCGTGGGGGACATGCTCTTTGGCGCGCTACAGGCGCTGCATTATGAGATATTGTTGTTCGCGGCCATCGGCTTTGCGTTGGGCGGGCTGGATGATCTGGCGATCGACCTGCTATTCCTGATCCGCCGCGCCTGGCGGGCGGTTCGGCATCCTCGCCGCCTCCGCATGACGATGGCAACATTGCCGCCGTCATCGACGCCAGGCCGTATCGCCATCTTCATTCCCGCCTGGCAGGAAGCGGACGTCGTCGGCGCCATGCTGCGCCATGCCGTGCATTGCTGGGGCGATGCCGATTATCGCATATTCGTCGGCGCCTATCCCAATGATCCGGCGACGATCGACGCAATCGCATCGGCCGCCATCGATCAACCGCATATCATATTGTGCCTGAATGATCGCCCCGGCCCGACCACGAAGGCCGATTGCCTGAATATCAACTGGCGTAGCATGCTGGCGGAGGAAGGCCGAAGCGGCGTCCGATTCAAGGCTATCGTCATGCACGATGCGGAAGACGTCGTACATGCCGATGAAATTCGCCTGTTCGATCACATGATCGACCGGTTCGCACTGGTGCAGTTGCCGGTCCTGCCTTTGCCCGGTCGCGGCACCTGGTTTTCCCGCGCGATCGCCAATCATTATTGCGATGAGTTCGCGGAAGCTCATGGAAAGTCCCTGACTGTTAGAGAGTTTCTTGGCGCATCCATTCCATCCGCCGGTGTCGCCTGCGCGTTCGAACGAGACATATTGGCCGCGCTAGCCTCCCATCCCGACGCAGGGCCGTTCGATCCGGGATCACTGACGGAAGATTATGAAGCCGGCCTGCGCATCGCCGACATGGGCGGCCGGGGCATCTTCCTGCGCATTCGTGATGCACAGGGGCAACTGGTCGCAACCCGCGAATATTTTCCCGATAGCGTTCCGGCTGCCATCCGCCAGAAAGCCCGATGGATCATCGGCATTTCGCTCGCCGGATGGGACCGCATGGGCTGGCAGGGCGGCCCGGCCGAATGGTGGATGCGGATCAGGGACCGGCGCGCCACGCTGGCCGCATTGATCATTGTCGCTGCCTACGCCACGCTGCTGCTCTGGAGCATATTGGAACTGGCGCGGCCTTTCCTGACTCAGCAGCAGCGACCGTCCGCGCCCCTGATCGACGCCCTGCTGACGCTCAATCTGTGGCTGATGGCATGGCGCATCATGATGCGCGCGGTCTTTGCCGGCCACGCTTATGGCTGGCGACATGGCCTGGCAGCGGTTCCGCGCATGTTCGTCGGCAACGCGATCGCCGTCCTTGCCGCCCGGCGCGCCGTGATCCTCTATGTCCAGTCGCTGCTGGGCAAGCCGCTGGTATGGGACAAGACGCAACATCGCTTCCCCGACATGGAGGAACAGGCATGACCGGATCATCGGCTGATGGACGGCCGGTGCGCTTCTTTTTCATGCTGTGCATCGGCTGGACCGGCATGCGCCTGTTCGGCACGATTGCCTCCAGCCCACCCCCACCTGTAATAGCGCCAGCACCTTCCAAGGCTGCATGGGTCAGCGCGCCGACGAAAAAGGTCGTCAAAGGGCGCGTGATCATGATTGCCGCCGAAGCAAACACGCCAACCAACCAATTACTGCCGAGCCATATAATCCGTTCGTTCAGGCCATCCCCGACATCCTATCGCGTTGCACCGCTATCGATCGCATGGTCCATGCGCCCAGCGCCCCATAACCAAAGCAATCACCCCGCCCGTACGAAGCGCATAGACCCTCTCGCCATTTCCGTATCAACAGCACCAGCTATGGATCAGAAGCGATGGCAAGGCAGTGCCTGGCTGCTCTGGCGCTCCGGCGGCGGTTCATCGGCCGATCTCGCCACTGTCGGGCGCCTGGGTGGATCGCAGAGCGGCGCGCGGCTCGACTTCGACCTGACACCCCGATCCTCAGGGCGACTTGCGGGCTATGGCCGGGTTACGACGGCACTCCAGTCCCCCGAAGCGCCCGAGACTGCGATCGGCTTATCCTACCAGCCGATCCGCCACCTGGCCGTCAGCTTGGCTGCAGAACGACGAATAGCGCTTGATGCCGAGGCCCGTAACGCGTTCGCCCTGCTCCTTGTGGGTGGCTTTGGCCCTGCGCCAGTCGCAGGTCCGATTGAGGCAAGTCTCTACGCGCAGACCGGCATGGTGGGACTGCATAAGCGCGACCTTTTCATCGACGGAAAATTCTCGCTGCTCGCGCCGGTCAAGGACAGTCCTCTGCGCGTTGGCCTCAGCCTGTCTGGCGGTGCGCAACCCGATGTCGAACGACTGGATATCGGCCCCGAAATCCAGTTTCGCCTGCCCCTTCCAGCGATCGCCGCACGCATCGGGATCGAATGGCGTGAACGTGTCGCCGGTCAAGCCAAACCGGCTTCCGGCCTGGCGGTCACGCTCGCCGCCGATTTTTAGCCTGCCAGCCATCTCCCGGCTTTCGCTCGGAGTCTTTTGTCTCTAACCCGATGGGGCATGGATCTATACCTGCCCATCGCCAATCTGTCGGTGAACGCCCTGGTCATCATCGGACTGGGTGGCGTCGT
The DNA here is from genome assembly GCF_030128825.1 of Sphingobium sp. WTD-1. NCBI lineage: Bacteria > Pseudomonadati > Pseudomonadota > Alphaproteobacteria > Sphingomonadales > Sphingobiaceae > Sphingobium > Sphingobium sp. WTD-1. The sequence continues at coordinate 3,835,595 of NZ_CP119127.1, forward strand.
CGGCCTGTTGTCGGGCATGTTCGGCGTGGGTGGCGGCTTCCTCACCACGCCGCTGCTGATCTTCTATGGCATCCCGCCCACGGTCGCAGCGGCCTCTGCCGCCAGCCAGGTAACCGGCGCCAGCGTGTCCGGCGTCGTCACCCACATGTCGCGCGGCACCGTCGATTTCCGCATGGGCGGCGTGCTGATCGCCGGCGGCGTAGTCGGCGCGGGCCTTGGCGTCCTCATCTTCCGCCTGCTCCAGTCGCTGGGGCAGATCGATACGGTGATCGGCATTCTCTATGTGCTGATGCTGGGCGGCATCGGATCACTGATGGCGAAGGAGTCGATCCAGGCGCTTATCGCGCTCAAGACCGGCAAGCGCATGCAGGCGCGCAAGCGCCGCCACCATCCGCTGGTCGCCGCACTGCCGATGCGCTGGCGCTTCTATCGCTCGGGCCTTTACATCTCGCCGCTGGCGCCGCTGCTGCTGGGCATGGCGACCGGCATCCTAACCATGTTGCTGGGCGTGGGTGGCGGCTTCATCCTGGTGCCGGCGATGCTCTACCTGCTCGGCATGAACACCCAGTCTGTGGTCGGCACATCGCTGTTCCAGATCCTGTTCGTCACCATGGCGACGACCATGATGCATGCGATGACGACCAAGGCGGTCGATCTGGTGCTGGCCATGCTGCTGCTGATCGGCAGCGTCACCGGCGCGCAGGTCGGTACCCGGCTGTCGATGACGATCCGCCCGGAATATCTACGCATCCTGCTCGCCGCGATCGTGCTGCTGGTCGCCGCGCGCATGGCGCTGGGGCTGGGTTGGCGGCCCGATGAAATCTTCACGATCGACGTCAAATGATGATGCCCCGCCTCATCCTGCCGGCCCTGGCCCTGCTGCTGAGCGCTGCGGACGAGCCGCAACTGGTGCCCGATGTGTCGCAGCGCGAGGTTGAAATCCAGTACAGCTTCACCGGCGCGGACCTGCTGCTGTTCGGCGCAATCGTCTATCCCGACGGTCGGCGGCCGGACAAGCCGGCGGACATCGTCGTCGTGCTGAAGGGCCCCGAACAGTCGATCACCATGCGCGAAAAGCAGAAGGTGGCCGGCATCTGGGTCAATGCCGACCGCGCCCGCTTTCGCTCTGCGCCCAGCTTCTATGCCATGGCCTCTTCCCGGCCGATCGACCAGATCGTCGACGAGCGCACGGCGGCGATCTACGAACTGGGCTTAGACAAGCTGCAACTGTCGCCTTCCTCGCTCAACGACAGCGCGGAACTGGACCGATTCCAGGCTGGCCTGGTCGACCTGCGCCAGCGCAACGGCCTGTTCGTCGAACGCCCCAGCACGGTGGAGATCAGTGACGGCGTGCTCTATCGCGCCCGCCTGCCGCTGTCGGCCCGCGTGATCGTGGGCGACTATACCGCCGAAACCTTCCTGGTGCAGGACGGTCGCGTTGTCGCGGCGGCGGTGCGCGACATCCATGTCCGCAAATCGGGCTTCGAACAGTTCATGGCCGTCGCGGCCGAACGCTGGTCTTTCCTCTATGGCCTGACCGCGATTGCCCTGGCCGTGGGCATGGGCTGGGCCGCCGGCGCAGTTGCCCGCCGCATCTGATCGGCCGCCTCTCCAAAAGTTCATCTTCCAGCCACGCTGTCGCAGGCCGTCATGGACCATATCGGTCCTGCCACCTCCCCTCCCCCTTGGGTGGCACGAAACAGGCCAGCTTGGACCAGCTGGCCGAACGGCCGGAACGCGTGGGTCTTGTTCCGGCCGCCCACAGCCCGGCACGTCGGTCTCCTCCCGACGTGCCGGGCGCTCGGGTCTATCGAGGAGACGGCATGATGGCGCGCGGTGGCAAGAGCATCCGGTATATCCTGCCCATCCTGATCCTCGCTCTGCTCGCGGCGGCCTTCCAATGGCTCGGCTATCTCGGCGGCGATCCCTTTTCCCTCTCCCGCCCACAGGGCTATCGGCCGGGCCATGGCACGCCGATCGCCATCATCCTGTCGGGCGACATGGGCATGAAGGTCGGCATGGGGCCGGGCATCATGGCACGCCTGACGCGAGACGGCCTGCCGACCGTTGGCGTCAATTCGCTGACCTATTTTCGCAAGACCCGCAGCCCTGCCGAAACCACTACCCTGATCAGCCAGGCCCTCGCCCAGGCCCGCAACATTGATCCCGCCGCGCCGGTCATCCTGATCGGCCAGTCCTTCGGCGCCGACATGGCGCATGTCGGCCTTGCCGCGCTGCCCCCCGCGCAACGCCATGCCATCGCCATGGTCGCACTGGTCGTGCCAGGCGCCACGGTCGAATATCGCGCTTCGCCCGGTGAGATATTCACCTTTGCGATGGCAGAGGCGGACGCCCTGCCGACCGCGCGCAAGCTCGACTGGGCACCTTTGCTCTGCGTTCATGGGCAAGAGGAAGCGGCCAGCCTGTGCCCATTGCTGCACCAGCCCAATGTGCAGACCCTCGCGCTGCCGGGCGGACATCCATTGCACCATGATGTCGATGCGCTCTACCATATCCTGCACACGGCCTTCGCCCGGCAGGGATTGATCCGGAAGACCTGACCCATGTTTCACGCCTTGCGCCTGTTCCTTGTCGGCTTCAGCCTGATCGCCGCCGTTCCGGCGATGGCGGCCGATCCGGTGCTGGGTTCCTGGATCAATCCGCGTGGCAGCGTCACGGTCACGACCGGCGCCTGTCAGGACCGATTGTGCGGCTGGGTCAGCCACGCCAATGCCGAGGCGCTGGCCGATGCCAGCGATGCCGGCATCCCGCATCTGGTCGGCACCATCCTTCTGCAGGATTATCGGCCCAAGGGACCCGGCCATTGGGCCGGCCGCGTCTATGTGCCCGACATGGGCCGCACCTTCTATTCCACCATCGACCAGCAGGGGCCGGACCAGTTGAAGATTTCCGGCTGCATCCTGGGTGGGCTTTTCTGCCGCAGCCAGCTCTGGCACCGGGTCAGGACGGGATAACGGCAGATGGGGGCCATCACATATTTGCGCCGTTACCAGACGCCCTTGTCGGTCGGGCTGGTCGTGCTGCTCGCCGCGCTCGGCTTCGTCGCGCTCTACCATCTGCTGCATGATGTGCATGTACGCGACATCCGCGCGGCCTTTCATGCACTTGGCCCGGCAGCCCTGATCCCCGCCCTGCTGCTGACCGTGATCAGCTATATCACGCTTACCTTCTACGATGTACTGGCGCTGCGCTCGATCGGCCGCCCCTTGCCCTATGGCACGGCGGCGCTCGCCTCCTTCACCAGCTATACGCTCAGCCATAATCTGGGCCTGTCGTTGCTGACCGGCGGATCGGCACGCTACCGCATCTATAGCGCGGCGGGGCTGGGCGTTGCCGATGTCGCGCGGGTGGTCGCGATCGCCGGCGCTACCTTCTGGGGCGGGGTTTTGACGCTGGCGGCGGTTATGCTGGTCTGGCGGCCGGAGACGCTGTCGATGGGCGATGTCCGCCTGTCCGCGCCGGCATTGCGTGTGGCCGGAAGCCTGACCCTCGCGGCCATCATCGGCCTGATCCTCTATGCCGGCCGGCAGGGACGGATGCTGCATTTTGGCCGCATGTCCTTGCCGCTGCCGCCCGCCTCGCGCATATTCTGCCAGATCGGCATCGGCGTCATCGATCTCGCTGCCGCCAGCGCTGCGCTGTTCGTCCTGGTGCCCGGCGTCGGCCTCCATGCCTGGCCCGCCTTCTTCCTGGGCTATGCGCTCGCCATCGTCGCCGTGCTGCTGACCCATGTGCCCGGCGGCGTCGGCGTGTTCGAACTGGTGATGCTTGCCGCACTGCCCGGCGTGGACCGGCCGCAACTGGTGGCCGCGCTGCTCGCCTATCGGCTGGTCTATTATATCCTGCCGCTGCTGATCGCGGTCGGCATCATCGTTGCGCAGGAGGGCTGGCGCTGGCGGCAGCCGTTGCGCCGCACCCTGCGAGGGCTGCAGGCCGTCACGACCGGCCTCGCACCGATCATGACGGCGGCGCTCGTCTTCCTGGGCGGCGCTATCCTGCTGGTATCGGGCTCGCTTCCGGCCATCCCGCACCGGGTCGCGACCCTCAACAGCGTCGTGCCCCTGCCTTTCCTCGAAGCCTCCCACATGGCCGGCAGCCTGGTCGGCGCGGCGCTGCTGATCCTGTCGGCCGGCCTCTATCGGCGGCTGGACGGCGCCTTCTGGCTGACCCGCATCCTGCTGCTGGCCGGCGCGATCTTCTCGCTGCTCAAGGGGCTGGATTATGAGGAGGCGGCGGCGATGCTGCTGATCGCCGCGCTGCTGCAATGGGCGCGCCCGGCCTTCTATCGCCGGACCCAGCTGATTGCCGACGCCTTCACCCCCGGTTGGCTGGCGACTGTGGCGGTGGTTCTGGGCCTCTGCGTCTGGATCGGCTTCTTCGCCTACAAGCATGTCGAATATCAGAATGACCTCTGGTGGCATTTTGCCGCCCGCGCCGATGCCTCGCGCTTCCTGCGCGCCAGCCTGGCCGTTGCCGTCCTGCTGATCGGTGTTGCGCTCTGGCGCCTGCTGCGCCCGGCCGCGACCATTCCCGCCTTCGCCAGCAATGCCGCCGTCCCGCCGAAGGCCGCGCTGGCGCTGGCCGAACGCACCGACGCCAATCTCGCCTATATCGGCGACAAGCGCTTCCTGGTGTCGGATGGCGGCACCTGCTGCCTTATGTACCAGATCAGGGGGCATAGCTGGATCGTCATGGGGGATCCGATCGGCGCCCGAAGCGAATGGGCGGACCTGCTCTGGCGCCTGCGCGAACAGGCCGATGCCGCGCAGGGCCGTCTGCTGCTCTACCAGATCAGTCAGGATATGCTGCCGCTGGCGATCGAGCTGGGGTTGCAGATCGTCAAATATGGCGAGGAGGCGCATGTCGACCTGGCCGGCTTCACGCTGGACGGCCCGGATGCCAAGCCGCTGCGCTATGCCGAGCGGCGCGCGGCGCGTGAGGGCGCCAGTTTCGAGATCATCCCCGCCGCCATGCTGGACCAGGAAATGGACCGGCTGGCCGAGATTTCCGCCCATTGGCTCCAGGCCAAGGGGCACAAGGAAAAATGCTTCAGCGTCGGCCGCTTCGATCGCGCCTATATGGCGCGGTTCGACTGCGCCGTGGTGCGGCAGGAGGGCAGGATCGTCGCCTTCGCCAATATCTGGGCCGCGGCCGACCAGTCCGAACTGTCGGTCGACCTGATGCGCCATGACGACGGCGCGCCCTATGGCACGATGGACTTTCTGTTCATCCACCTGATGCTGTGGGGCAAGCCACAGGGTTATCGCTGGTTCAACCTCGGCCTTGCACCGCTTTCCGGGCTGGAGGCGCGCCGCCTCGCCCCGCTCTGGTCGAAGCTGGGCGCGCTGCTCTACCAGCATGGCAATGCGCTCTACGGCTTTGAAGGACTGCGCGCCTACAAGGACAAGTTCGGGCCGGAGTGGGAACCCCGCTTCGTCGCGGGGCCGCAGGGCCTGTCCTTCGGCCGGGCGCTGCTCGATCTTCAGGCACTGATCGCCGGATAGCCATTGCGCGACGGACGCATCCCGCGATAGCGCTGGGCGATGCACGCCATCCATCATATCGCCATCATCGGGTCGGACTATGCCCGGTCCCGCCATTTCTATGTCGACATTCTCGGCTTTCCCGTGCTGAACGAGGTCTATCGCGCCGAACGCGACAGCTGGAAATGCGATCTGGCGGTCGGCGACGCGCAGATCGAGCTTTTCTCCTTCCCCAATCCGCCGCCGCGCCCCTCGCGCCCGGAAGCGTGCGGCCTACGCCACCTTGCCTTTGCCGTCAGCGACCTGGATGCGGAGGTCGCCCGGCTCGAAAGCCATGGCGTGGCGTGCGAGCCGATCCGGGTGGACGAATATACCGACCGGCGCTTCACCTTCTTCGCCGACCCTGACGGACTGCCGCTGGAGCTTTACGAGGATCAGGTCCGCGCCATTTGACAGCATCAGGTCATGGCCCTTAGGTAACCGGTATCAATAATCGGGAGAGGGTCATGGCAGTCAGCCGACGGGACGCATTGCTGGCGACGGCTTCGGCGGCGCTGGCGGGTGGTTTGAGCGAGGCGCGGGCGGCGCCCCCTGCTCCACCGGCCACGCCTGCCCCCGCGCCCGACTGGCGGCGCGGCTTCGACAATCAGCGCATCGCCGATCTGGGCGATGGCCGCTTCCTCAATCCGCTGATCGCGGGCGACCATCCCGATCCCACCATCCTGAAGGATGGCGCAGATTATTACATGACCTTCTCGACCTTCGATTCCTATCCCGGCCTCATCATCTGGCATTCGCGCGATCTGGTGAACTGGCGGCCGATCGGCCCGGCGCTTCACCGGAATATCGGATCGGTCTGGGCGCCTGAACTGTGCAAGCACAAGGGCCGCTATTATCTCTACATCCCGGTCAAGGCATCGCCCAACACCAGCTATGTGATCTGGGCGGACCGGATCGAGGGGCCGTGGAGCGATCCGATCGACCTCAATCTGCCCAATCATATCGACCCCGGCCATGCGGTGGGCGAGGATGGATCCCGCTGGCTGTTCCTGTCGGGCGGCGACCGGGTGCGCCTGACCGACGATGGCCTGGCGACCGTCGGCCAGCCCGAACATGTCTATGATCCCTGGCACTATCCCGACGACTGGGATGTAGAGGGTTTCTCGCCCGAAGGCCCCAAGATTTTGCGCCATAAGGAATGGTTCTATCTGGTGACCGCCGTGGGCGGCACGGCGGGTCCGCCGACCGGCCATATGGTGATCGCCGCCCGATCGCGGTCGATCCATGGCCCCTGGGAAAATTGCCCGGCCAACCCGATCGTGCGCACCGTCGACCGCGCCGAAAAATGGTGGTCGCGCGGCCATGCCACCCTGGTCGAGGGGCCGGACGGCAGCTGGTGGTCGGTCTATCATGGCTATGAAAATGGTTATTGGACATTGGGGCGGCAGACCTTGCTCGACCCGATCGAATGGACGGCGGACGGCTGGTTCCGCATGACCGGCGGCGACCTGTCGCAACCAATCGCCAAGCCGAGGGGCGGTCAGGCCGGGCCGCATGGGCAACCACTGTCGGACGATTTCAGCGCATTGCACATCGGATCGCGCTGGAACTTCTTCAAGCCGGCGCCGCAGGAGGCGCAGCGCGCGCGGGTCGAAGGCGGGTCGCTGATCCTGAAGGCCAGCGGCACCGCGCCGTCCAGTTCGTCGCCACTGCTGCTGGTCGCGGGCGACCAGGCCTATCAGTTTGAATGCACGGTCGAGATTGCGCCGGGTGGCGTCGCCGGCCTGCTGCTCTTCTATGACGAGCAGCTTTATTGCGGGCTTGGCTTCGATCAGGAACGCTTCGTCACGCATCAATATGGGATAGAGCGCGGCCGCCCCGCCAACCCCCATGGCCGCCGGATGCGGATGCGCGTTACCAACGACCGGCACATCATCCGCTTTCACATCAGCGGGGATGACGGCAAGAGCTGGAAGCGCTTCGACCGGGGCATGGAAGTGTCGGGCTATCACCATAATGTGCGCGGCGGCTTCCTGATGCTGCGCCCCGGCCTCTATTCTGCCGGTGCGGGGGAAGCGCGCTTCACCGATTTTCGTTTTCGCGCGCTCTAGGCCGATTGGGGCCAACACGGGACGCGACAGTCGAAGTTCACAGTGTCGTGCAGGCTATTTCGGACCAATGCGCCGGTAAAGCGCCTGCGACGCGCCGGTGACGCGCCTATAACGCGACAGCGGCGAGAGAAACGGGTCACGCCCGCGCGCCTTCGACGCGACGCTGACGCGACAGTGAAGCGACAGCCGCGCGACAGGCGGAGAGTCTGGTAAGGAGATGGGACGGCGTTTGCATGCCCAACGGTAGATCAGAGATGGGCCGAGTAGGAAAGCCGGGGCAGCGTCGCGAAAGCCCACCCCGCTGCGACTAGCGCGCTGCGTGCGCAAGTCTCGCTGCCCCTCCCCGTTTATGGAAGGGGCATGGCAAGCCCCAGCCCTAGACCTTGGCTGGCGCGCGACTGCGGCGCAGGGCGAGCAACAGGCCGAGGCCGCCGGCAAGCAGCAACAGATCGACCAGTAGCCCCTGCCCGCCCGCCAGCAGCGGGGCGCCGTGAAGCAGCGCCACCGCCAGAAGCCCCGCGACCAGCGCCCATTGCAGGCCGCGCGACAGGCGCGGACCGGGCAGCGCCTTCGCCATGCCGGCGGCCAGCACCGACAGGATGGTGAGGCCGAGCCAGGCCAGCGGCAGCGGTGCTTGCGGCAGGGCGAAGGCCAGAACAGCGGTGAGGACGAGGATGACCGGCTGCCCCCAGCAGATCGCGGCCCAGATCCGTTCCCATTGCGGCGCCGGCCGGCCGCGATCGCGGCGGCGGGCCAGCCAGATGGTCACGCCGCTGGAGGTGACGATGCAGAGTGCAATGCCGAGCAGGCCATAGGCGATCCGCACGGGCAGCCCGCCGAACCAGCCGAAATGCAGCTGGCCGATGCCGCTCAGCATCCGGGTGCCGGCGACCAGATCCTGCGGCCGTTCCTGATGGAGCAGTTGCCCCCGCGCATCATATTGCACCTCGTCCTGCTGGGTCAGCAAGTGCGGCCGGCCGCTATGGATCGAGATGCGCATATCGGCGCGGCCGGGCCGTTCGACCATGATATTGTCCGCGACGGCCGCCGGCGCGCGGGCGCGGGCATCGGCGATCAACCGGGCGATATCGGGAATGGGCACGGCACGCGCGTCAACCTTGGGCGGCGGATCGAGGAAGAGTTCATAGACCTTCCCCATGTCGCCGCGATAGAGCAGCATCGCCAGCATCGCGACGATGATGGTGCTGAGGCCCAGCAGCGCGCCGGTCAGCGCCAGGGTGAAGTGAAAGGGCAAGGCCCAGATGCCGAGGCGATTGTGCAAATCCGCCTCCTGCAGGCGGCGCGAACCGCCCAGGCGCAGGTGGAAGGCATCGCGCAGGACGCGCGGATGCGCCAATATGCCCGACACCAGGGAGGAGAGCAGCGCCACCCCGGTCAGGCCGACGATGAACTGCCCCCAACTGCGCGGCAGATGCAGGTTGATATGGAGGTGGATCAGGAATTCGGTCCAGACCGCTTCGAGATCGGACAGCGCACCATCGGCCGCCAAGGCCCATTTATGTTCATAGGTCGCGCTGAAGGCCGTGAGGCTGGCGCCATCCTGTTTCGCGGTGGGCATCGACAGATAGAGGGCGGTGTCGGGCGGCGCGCGTCTGGCCGCTTCGGCGATGGCGCGGGCGGCCGAGGCATCCGACAGGCTGGTCACCACCGGCGTCGCCGGCACTTCCCACCGCTCCAGATCGGGCGCGAACACGGCGACCGTGCCGGTCAGGCAGACGATATAGATGATCGCGGCAAAGGCGAGGCCCAGCACCGAATGGCTGCTGAGCACCGATCGCACCGTTTCGGGCGACAAGGGCCAGCGCCATTTCTTTGGCCGGCTGTTGGTCTGGACGCTCTGGTCGTTCATGCGGCCCCTCCCAAGGCGGCAAGGCCGAAGCCGATGATGCTGGCGCCGACCAGCACGGCAGTGGCGCGCAGGAGGCGACGGTCCGCCAGGGTCCAGGTCATGGCCAGCCCCCACAGGATCGGCAGCAACAGGCCGCCAAGCACGATCCGGGTGCGCGGATCACCGGGCAAATAGACGGTGACGCAAAAGGCGACACCCATCGCCGCCGTCATGCCGAGCGGCCCGGCGAGCAAGGCGCGGAGCATCCCGCGCCAGAAGCGGCCGGGTTCCTCCAGCGGCTCGGGCGCGACATCGCCGTCGCGCACCCGCGCCGCCTTGCGCCGGACCCGGCCGAACCAGATGATGGCGAGCGCACCGATCCCCTCCATCGCCAGTCCCAAGGCCAGCCCCTTGACCGGCCCGATCAGCAGGAAAGCGGCGACCAGCAGGCCGATCAATATGGCCCATCCCGCCAGCAGCAGGCCGGGCATAGAGCGATCCCGCCGCACCCAGGAGCGGCGCAGCAGGGCAGCACCCAGGGCGCCGCCCGCGATGAGCAGCAGGCTGGCGAGCGCGATCACCAATGGACGCTCGCGCCGACGCCGACGGTCTGGGGTTCGCCCAGGATCGCCTGATGAATCGCGGCATATTGGTACTGCATATAATCTTCGTTGAGGATGTTGCGGGCGAAGACGAACAGCGACCAATGATCGGTTTCATAACCGATCTTGCCATTCACGACCGTGCGGCCGCCGACCTTGTACTGGCCCTGATCCTGACCGACCCCGGTGAAGACCGACGACCGGTAATTGGCGTTGAGATTGGCTACGAAGCCCGGCCCGAACTGCGCATTGATGCCGCCTGACAGGGTCCAGCGCGGTGCATAGGGGAATTGGGTGTCGGTGAGGTCAACCGTGCTGGTCGCCCCTGCGGGCAGGACGAAATCGGTGAATTTGGTGCGGACATGGCCGACCGAGCCATAGAGATCGATGCCGCGCGCGATAGTGGCATTCGCTTCCACCTCAAACCCGTAAAGATGCGATCCGGCCGCGTTCACCGTGTTGTAATCATAGGCATTCTGGCCGAAATAGGCGGTGACCTGCTGGTCCTTCCACGTCATATAGAAGGCATTGGCATTGAGCGTCAGGCGCCCGTCCAGCCATTTCGAGCGCAGCGAGCCTTCATAGTTCCAGCTATATTCCGGATCATAGGCGACCAGCAGGGCGCGGGCCGGGTTCTGGCTGGAGCCGCCCGAGCGATAGGCGCGCTGGACGGTGAAAGCGGTGGTGAGGTCCGGCGTCCAGTCCATGCTGATCCCGGCCTTGGGCAGGAAGGCGTTGAAGCTGCGGCTGTTGGACGCCAGCGGCGAGGAAGCGTCGGCGACCAGCCCCAGAACGCCCTGGTTGATCAGCGAAATGATCGGGGCATAGGCCGCGCCGAGGAAATTGGCATCGGGCAGCGTGCCGTTGAAGGTCGCCACCGTTTGCGCGGCATAGCGGTTGCGCTCATGATCGTAGCGGAAGCCGCCGATCAGGGTCAGCCGGTCGGTCAGCTTGAAACGGGCGTCGCCGAACAGCGCCATCGTCTCCACCTTTTCGGGCTGGTCGGCCGAATAGGCGACCGGGATGACCGGCAGTTGTGCTGCATAGGCATTACTGAGGAAAGTCGCCTGCGCCGCGGTCGCGCCATTGGCGCGCAGCAGGGCGGCGATGGTGGCGGTCGGCGTATCGATGTTCACCCGGCTATTCTGGTCGATGCTGCCGGTGCGGCGATAATACCAGGCGCCCAGCAGGCCGCTCAGCCGTTCGCCATCATAGTTGAGGCGCATTTCCTGGGTCAGGGTGCGGTAATTATAGCGATTGTCGATCGCCTGGATATCCTGCGGCGTGCCGTCGGTATCGATCACCGAATGGACGCGCGAGCGGTTCCAGGAGGTGACGCTCGACAGTTTCAGCCCCTGGGCCAGCGGATAGCTGATGGTGAAGACGGCAAGGTCGCTGTCGATCTTGCCCCGGCTGGGCTGGTCGCCGGTGGCGACGCGATGGTTGAAATAATTGGGCACGTCGGTCCGCGCATATTCGTAGAGATAGCCGCCGTCGCGCCGCACACGATTATAGCTGGCGACCGCCTCCAGCCCCGGAATGGCCTGGGGCGTCCATTTGATCTTGCCGCGCAGATTGAGTGATTCCAGCGCGTCGCTATATTCGTCGCGGGTGACATTGTAGATGAGGCCGCGATCGTTGCGGCGCTCGGCCGACAGGCGGATGCCCAACTCATCCTTGATGATCGGTCCGCCGATCGCGGCGGAGAAGGTGCGATCATCATATTCGCTCCACAGCACGCGCGCGTCACCGCCCCAACGGGTCAGCGAGGGATCCTTGCTGGTGATGACGATGCCGCCGGCCAGCGCGTTGAGACCCTGGATGGTCGATTGCGGGCCACGCAGCACTTCCACCTGCTGCACATCCCAAAGGTCAGTCGGGCCGCCATAGAGCGCCCATTTGGGCACCGGCGCGCCATCGACATAGACGCTGGCGGCGTCTGCCTGCCCGCCCGCGCCGACGCCGCTGTTGCTGATGCCGCGGATGGTGAAGCCGGACGAACCATAGGTTTCGGACAGGTTGGCGGTGCGGTTATAGACATCCTGGATGGTGATCAGCGCCTCGCGCTCGATCGTCTCGGGCGTGACGACGGCGATGCTGGTCGGGGTCTGCTGCAGGGTGCGGGCGCTCTTTTCACCAGTGACGATGATGTCGGCGCGGGCCTGGTCCATATCGGCATCCGGCACCTGCCCCGCCAGTGCTGGGCTGGCCAGAGCAGCACCGGCCAGTGCGACGATCGCCGCCCCGGAAAAGAAGAAAGACGACCGCACCATATGAACCCCCAAATATTCTTGGCGGCGCCATATTTGAAAACGCTAACGCGAGTCAATGTCATTATATGAATGGACTATTGCCGCTGCCTGCCCGGCGTCGCCCCTGCCGCACCGCCGGGCCCAAGAAAAAGGGCCAGCCACCTCGTGCAGAAGGCGGCTGGCCCGTGACGGCGCGACCCGAAGGGAGGATTACATTTTCACGCGCGCGCCGAACTGGAAGGTGCGGCCGAAATGATTATACTCATAGTTGCGATTGGCATCGAGGTCGGTGTAGCGGCCGCGATATTCGTCGGTCAGATTGATGCCGTCGAGGGTGAATTCCAGCCAGTCAGTCGCCTTGTAACGGACCGAGGCGTCGACATTGACGGTCGAATTATAGCCTTCGAAGACATTGCCGGTACCGCTGTTCTGGTCGCTATAAGGCCCGCGATAGCTGGCAGAGACGCGCGCGCTGAAGCGGTTGTCGTCATAATAGAGGGTGCCGTTATAGGCCCGCTTCGACACGCCGAACAACGTGTTCTCCCGCGCGACATTGACCAGGCCGCCACCCGGCACGACCGCCGGCCCCGACACATTATAGGTCGCGTTTGAATCGATGAAGGTCGCGTTCGCCAGGATGCCGAAATGCTTGAAGATGCCCGGCAGGAAGGTGAAGGGCAGTTGTAGCGCGATTTCCGCGCCCTTGAGCGAGGCGCCGGTGCCGTTGACCGTGGTCGCGATGGTCCAGATCGGTTCGGCCTGCAGCGCGGGATTGAGCGCGGCGGGCGAGGAACTGACCAGCACCGAGGCCGGCAGGCCGGTTTCCGCGAAGGTCGCGTTGGAAATGGTAGCGGCGACCGGGAAGCTCTGCACATCCTTCTTGAACAGGGCGACCGAGAAGAGCGACTGGGGCGCGAAATACCATTCGACAGCGAGGTCATAGGCGGTCGCACGATAGGGATTGAGATAGGGATTGCCGTAGCTGACACGATATTGGAAGCCGTCGGCCGAACCACCCGGCGTCAGGCTGCCCAACGTCGGGCGGGTCATCACGTCGGCCACCGCCGCGCGAATGACCAGCTTGTCGGTCGGGAACAGGGCCAGGTTGGCGGCCGGCAGCCAATCCTCATAGCTGCGCTTGATCGTCACCGGGATGCCGCCATTGAGGCCGGTCGAGCGCTGGTCGGTCTTGGCATAGCGCATGCCCGCGTTCAGCGCATATTCGAGGCCGAACAGGTCGCCCTTGGCATCGAACTGGAAATAGCCGCCGGTCACTTCCTCGCGCACCGACCGGTTGTTGCCGACGTCGAGCGCCAGTGCGCGATCATAGAGCTTGGTGTAGGCGGTCGCCGTGTCGAGGTTCGGGATCAGCCACTGGGTGGTCGTGCCCGACGGCTGGCCCGCCTTGCCCAGGGTGAAGAGTTCACTCAATTCCGGCGTGGCCTGGAAGCCATAGACGGCGCTCGGGCCGAACAGGCTGGTCGGCGAGCAGGTGATGGTGCCCAGCACCAGATCCTTGCCGCCATTGCCGCAGACCGCGGTATCGCGCTGATAGCCGACGGTCTTGAAGTCGAACCGGCGCCACATCGAACCGACCTTCACGGTCAGCCCCTCCGCCGCGTCCCATTCGGTGCGCAACTGCGCGGTCTTGAACCGGTTGGTGGTGTTGGACGGACGGTCGCGGATTTCGGCAAGCTGGAAATTGGCCGGATCGGTCACGCTGGTGCCGAAGGTCAGCTTGGGATGCTTCATGTCGCTATAGTCATAGCTATAGCCCTGGGCATCGCGATCGTCGAAGACCACCGTGGTTTCGACCGGAATATCGGCGTTGGATTTGGACAGGCCGCCCAGCAGGGTGAAGCGGAACTTGTCCGTCACATCCTGATCCCAGGTGCCACCGATCTGATAGAATTCGGTGCTCGACTTGCGCAGATAATGTTCGGTGCGGACCCAGGCGTCGTTGAGCGTCGCCGAGATCATGTTGCCATTATCGTCATAGACCGGATTGACGACATTGATCGACCGCTCGTTGGAGCGCAGCAATACCTCGCCCCATTTCTCCTCGCGGGTTTCCTTGAAGCGCGAATAGAGGCCGTCGATCGAGATCTTGGTCGCGTCGGTCGGCGCGAACTGCACCGATCCGGTCAGGCCCAGCCGCTCACGATCATGGCGCACCTCGCCATAGCGCGGGATGCGGGGGTGGAAGGACAGCGCGGCCTGATCGCAGGCTGCGCTGGCACGATAGGTGCCGCCCGAATTGGGCTGGGTGAAACAGGCCGTGCCATCGACATTGTCGAAGCGGGCCTGGGCCCAGCGCACGCTGTTATTGCCCAGTTCCTTGGTGTCGAGCGTCGAATAGGCCGCCGAAAGGGCGACGCCGAAGCGCCCGTCCGCCGATTTCCAGGACGCGATGCCGGCCAGGCGCGGCCCCCAATTCTTGGCCAGATCATTATAGGAGGCGGTCGCCGACCCGACGAGGGTCAACCCTTCCTTGCCGCCGAGCGGATTGCCGGTGTTAAGATCGACCACGGCGCCGAGCGAGCCTTCATCCAGCGAGGCTTCGGCCGTCTTGTGGACGACCAGCGAGCTGAACAGTTCGGACGCGAAGACGTTGAAATCGAAGGAGCGATCGCGGTTCGAGCTGGCACCATCGGTCGAGGTGGCGACCGTTTCCAGCCCGTTGACGCGCACACGGGTGAACTGCGCACCAAGGCCGCGCACGGTGATCGCGCGCCCTTCGCCACCATCACGCTGGATCGAGATGCCGGGGATACGCTGAAGGGATTCCGCAAGATTTTGGTCGGGGAACTTGGCGATATCCTCCGCCACGATCGCATCGACCGAACTGACCGACTGGCGCTTGAGGTTGATCGCCGCGCCCAGCGACTGGCGGAAACCGGTGACGATGATGTCGGATTCCTGGGCTGCGGCATCCGCCTGCCGCTGATCCGGCGCAACCGCAGCATCGCCCTGCACGGACTGAGCCTGGGCATTTTGGGCCTGAGCGGCGGAAACGCAGGCAATGGCGCATGCCAGGGTCGAGGCTGCGGACAGCCATTTCCGGGCGGACGAAGCCTGTACGAACGCAATCATAGAAACATCCCTCCATATTTCCGCCACGCCTCTTTGGGGGTGCGGCCCGATGTTGTCCCCTTTAAGACACCGGTGTCAGCAATGTTTGATACGAGCACAGGACAATGTCAATGTCATCGAAGGAAAATATGCGGCGCACCCTTACCCCAGCCCTGCCCGGCAGGATTTCGGAAAAAATGGGTTCGACGGATATAAAGAGCCTGACAATCGCGGCGGGAACGCACTGATGTTCGTGTCGGGATAGCCCAAAACGCGCTGTCGCAACCAATCCGCATCCTCATCAAAAGGCAAGAAAGACACCGGTATCAACGAGGCTTGCTTTCGTGCCGCTCCGATGCAAACCTAGAGGTGAGAGGAGTTTACGAACAATGAATGCCATGCGCCTGCTCGCCCTGCCGCTCGCCGGTCTTATCCTATCCCCCCTCAGCGCCGCACAGTCGGCCGCCCCGACAGCCCAGTCATCGACAACGGCCAAAGCAGCCTTTCCCGGCGCTGTCGGCTGGGGCGCGGCTACACCCGGCGGGCGTGGCGGACGAATCATCCGGGTCACGACCCTGGCAGCAGACGGCCCAGGCAGCTTCAAGGCAGCACTGGAAGCCAAGGGACCACGCATTATCGTATTCGAAGTGGCCGGCATCATCGACCTGGGGCGCCAGACCTTCACCATTCGCGAACCCTTTGTAACGATCGCCGGACAAACCGCTCCGTCTCCGGGCATCACCTTGATTCGCGCAGGCATCGACATCGCCACCCATGACGTCATCATGCGCCATATCCGTGTACGCACCGGGGTGGACGACCAGCCCTCGACAAGCGGCTGGGAAGCCGACGCCATGTCAGTGGTGGGTGGCCATGACATCATCATCGACCATTGCACCTTCAGCTGGGCGATCGACGAAAATATGTCCGCTTCCGGTCCGCGCTTCGCCGGCAACACCCCGGACGAATGGCGTGCCAACACCGCGCACAACATCACCCTTTCCTATAATCTGGCGGCCGAAGGCCTGGCCCATGCCAGCCACCCCAAGGGGGAGCATAGCAAGGGATCGCTGATCCATGATAATGCGACCAACATTCTGATTTATCGGAACATCTACGCCCATAACATGGAGCGCAACCCGCTGCTGAAGGGGGGCGTCCGCGCTGCGGTTGTCAACAATCTGATCTATGATCCGGGCAAACGTGCGGTCCATTACAATCTGGTGGCCATGGAATGGGGCAAGCACCCCTATCAGATGGGCCAGTTGTCCGCCGTCGGCAATGTGCTACGCGGTGGCCCTTCGACCGTTCCGGACCTGCCCTTCCTGACGCTGGGCGGCGCGGGTGACCTGGAATATTATGCCAAGGACAATATTGCGGTCGATCAGTTCGGCAAGCCGCTGCCAATGGTAGGCCGCTATGGCGAGACCCAGGCAAAGCTGATCGAGGAAGCGGCTCCGCCGATCTGGCCTGACAGGCTGGACGTCATGCCGGTACGCGACGTAGAGACGAATTTGCTGTGGGAGTCCGGCGCCCGGCCATGGGATCGCGATGCCGACGACCTGCGCGTCCTGGCCTTCATCGCCGAGGGACGCGGCGAAATCATCGACAGCGAGAAGCAGGTCGGCGGCTACCCCAGCTTCACACCCACCAGCGCGCCCTTCATCGACAAGGACTGGAATCTGGACACGATGGAACCGAAATCGGGTCGCTATCCCGGACAGAGGGAGGAAACCACCGAGCATCTGTCCGATCGGGACAAGCTGATGCGACAGGCACCAAGACAATGATGGCATTGTCCCTTTTGCTGGCGGCGGCCGCAGCGCCGCCGATGGTGGTCATCGACGAGCGGGCGGTGATGCGGGACGAGCCCCCGCCCCATGGCGAGATCGGCATGTCGACCGCCTATCGCATCAGCGACGCCGTGCCGCAGCCGCGCAGCATGGAGTTCCGCAAGCGCGTGCTGCATGTCGGCGCGGCGATCGGCGTCCATCCGATCGTCCATGACGAGGTCTATTATGTCCTGTCGGGCGAAGGCGTGGTGACATCCGACGGCGTGGAAAAGCCGCTGACGCCGGGCATGGCTGCTTATCTGTACAAGGATGCCAAGGTTGGCATCCGGCAGGTCGGCAAGGAACCGCTGGCGCTGATCATCAGCTATCCGGTGGTTCACTGACCCGACAAGTCACCAGGCGCGCGGCACATTGCCGATGCGCTTGGCGACATCGGCCTCGATCGCGTTGAGTTCGGCCTGGCTGAGCACGCCCGACAGCATCAGCCGGCGCATCAGCTCATCGAC
The DNA here is from genome assembly GCF_030128825.1 of Sphingobium sp. WTD-1. Lineage (NCBI taxonomy): Bacteria > Pseudomonadati > Pseudomonadota > Alphaproteobacteria > Sphingomonadales > Sphingobiaceae > Sphingobium > Sphingobium sp. WTD-1. Next base: position 3,853,284 of record NZ_CP119127.1, read on the forward strand.
CAGGGCAGCGAGAAAATGCAGCTCGCCGCGTTCCGAGACATAATCGACATCCTGGGTATCCATGCGGTTCCTCCAACTGCATGGACGGACTCAACGCGCCCATCCCCTTTTGGTTGCGGCCCAGCAACGAACCGCGTTCAGCTACCCGGCTGGATATAGGGCACGCGGGCGAAGAGTTCCCGCTCCCAGCCGCGCGGATCGCTTTCCACATGGCTGTCGACATCGACGATCATCGTCTGCCGCCGGTCCAGCCGATATTGCGGCCAGGGCGCCATTCCGCTGTCATTGGGATCACCGCGCCGGGCGAAGGCGAGGAAACGCTGCATCAGCGCGCGCGAGGCGGCCTGGGCACCTGCGCCCGTGCCGGTGAAGCTGCCCGGCGCATCGAGCGTGCCGAAGGCGAGCGCGATGTCCATGGTGTGCGGCGCACCGCGTTCGGGCTGGGTCGGCGAGGCGAAATCGACCTGATAGACCCAGGTCGGCGCATCGGCGCGGGCCCGCGCCTCCGCCTCCAGCACCTGCCCCGGCCAGCTGCGCCCGGCCGTGGTCGCGGCATAGAAGATGCGCTCCGCCGACCAGTCGGGATAGCGGGCACGATATTGGGCGACGATCCATTCGGGCGAAAGGTCCATGCGCAGTTCCGGCGCCATCCGGACGGCCAGGTTGGACCAGTCCAGCCCCTGGAGCTTGGGGCCGTGCGGATCGATGAAGGCACGGGTCTCGTCATGGGTGTTGCCCAGCATCATCGGGATCGCCTGTGACTGGAGCGGCGCATCGGGCCAGAAAGGATGGCGCGCAAGATGCGTCATGTCGAGCACGGGCCCCATGTAGAGGCCGCCACCCAGTATCGGGTCTTGCGCTGCCAGCCCCTCCACCAGTTGCGCGGTTGAAAGTGACAGCAAAGATGACAGGTCATCGGCCTTCACGCCCAACCCGGCGAGATAGGCCTGCGCCCGCTTCGTCGCGTTGAGCGGACCCGAGGCCGTCACCTGCTGGCCGCTCATGGTGATGGCGCGATGGAACAGGCCGGCGGCGGCGGGCATCGCCATCATCGTCGCGATCTTGGCGCCGCCGCCAGACTGGCCGAAGACCAGGATATTGCCGGGATCGCCGCCAAAGGCCGCGATATTGTCGCGCACCCATTGCAGCGCGAGGATGAGGTCGAGCTGGCCTGCATTGCCGCTGTCGACGAAGCGCGGATCGAGCCGGGCGAGATAGAGATAGCCGAAGATGTTGAGCCGATGGTTGACCGTCACCACCACGACATCGCCCTGCGCCGCGAGCCGGTCGCCATAGGTCAGCGGATCGACCACGGAGCCGTTGGAATAGGCGCCACCATGGATGTAGAGCATCACCGGCCGCCTGGCGCGCGGGTCCGGGCCGGGGGTCCAGATATTGAGGAACAGGCAATCCTCGCTCTCCGACTCCTGCCGCCCCTGTTGCGGGCAGGAGGGCGCGAAGGCGCTGGCATCGGCAGTGCCGGTCCAGCCATCGGGCGCAAGCGGTGCCTGAAAGCGGCGGGACGCGGTATCCTGGCCATAGCGCAGGCCGCGAAAGACATGGAGGCCGCCCTCGCGGGTGCCGGCAACCCGGCCCTTGCGGGTGGCCACGATGCTGGCGGTGGCGGCATGCGCCGGGCGAGCGAGACTGGCGCCTAACAGGGCCGCAGCGCCGGTCAACGCGCTCCGCCGGTCGATATCGGGCATCCGTCCTCCTGTGCTGGGTCGGGAGGCTTCGCCCTCCTCTTTAGTCAAGGTTGTCCTGCGCCCACCCGGTGGCAGGCGCAGGACGGGATATCAGCGGGCCAGCCAGCCGCCATCGACGGCGAGGATGTGGCCATGGATATAGTTGGCCGCCGGCGACGACAGGAACACGGCCGCGCCGCCAATGTCGCTCGGGTCGCCCCAGCGGCCGGCCGGGATACGTTCCTGGATCTGGCGGTTGCGGGTTTCGTCGGCCTGCAGCGCGGCGGTGTTGTTGGTCGCGATATAGCCCGGCGCGATCGCGTTGACGTTGACGCCTTTGGCCGCCCACTCGTTCGCCAGCAGCTTGGTGAGGCCAGCGACGCCGCTCTTCGACGCGGTATAGCTCGGCACCCGGATGCCGCCCTGGAACGACAGGAGCGAGGCGATGTTGACGATCTTGCCGCTACCCTGTGCCAGCATGTGCCGCCCGGCCGCCTGGGCCAGGAAGAAGGTCGACTTCAAATTGGTGTCGATCACCGCGTCCCAGTCTTCCTCGGTGAAGTCGACGCTGTCGGCGCGGCGGATGATGCCGGCATTGTTGATCGATATGTCGAGCCCGCCCAGCTTTGCGATCGTCTCGTCGACGACGCGCTGCACCGGTTCGATGCTCGACAGGTCGGCCGAGACGATCTCGGCCTTGCGCCCCAGCGCCCGGACCTTCTCGACGGTCTCTTCCGCCGGGGTGCGGCCGACCGCCGCAATGTCGGCGCCGGCCGCCGCGAGCGACAGCGCGATCGCCTGGCCAATGCCGGTATTGGCGCCGGTGACGATGGCGACCTTGCCACCAAGATCGAAGATAGTGCTCATGTCAGGACTCCCTGGCCCCTCCCGCTCGCGCGGAAGAGGCAAAAAACCGTCAGGCCAGCTGGCAAATGTCCAGCACGTTCATGTCGGTATAGTCCTGGTTCTCGCCGGCCATTGCCCAGATGAAGGCATAGGCCTTGGTGCCCGATCCCATATGGATCGACCAGGGCGGCGAGATCACCGCTTCCTCGTTCGCCATGACGATGTGACGCATCGCGTCGCCCTCGCCCATATAGTGGAAGACGCGGTCGGCATCGCCATCCAGCTCGAAATAGAAATAAATCTCGCTGCGGCGCTCATGGATGTGCGGGGGCATGGTGTTCCACACCGAACCGGGCTTCAGGACCGTGAGGCCCATGACCAGCTGCGCGCTGTCGCAGATGCCGGGGATGACGAGCTGGAAGATGGTGCGCTCGTTCGATTCCTCCAGGCTGCCGCGCTCCAGTGCATTGGCGTCGGCGATGCCGAGCTTGCGGGTGGTGAACGCCTTGTGCGCCGGGCAGGAGGCGAGATAGAAACGCGCGCCGGCGCCGGCGAACTCCACATCCTTGGCGCCCATCGTCACATAGAGGCAATCCTTGTTGCCCAGCGTGAAGACTTCGCCGTCGACGGTCACGGTGCCTTCGACGCCCGAGACATTGACGATCGCCAGCTCGCGCCGCTCCAGGAAGGGATGGCCCGCCGCCGAGGCCGGCTCGGTCTGCGCCGGCAGCTTCACCGGCGCATCGGCCACTGCCACGCCGCCGATCACGAAGCGCTCGGCATGGGTATAGTTCAGCACGCATTCGCCGTCGCGGAACAGGCCGCCGATCAGATAGCGATCCCGCAGCTCCTCGTTCGACACGCACTCCATCATGTCGGGGTGGGTCGCATAATAGGTCTTGTCGAACATGATATCCTCGCCGGTTATTCGAAATTGCCCCTTGGGAAGCAAATTCGGAAACCGGTGTCAACCTTGACATCGATCAGCCCGATGCAGGCGCCACCGAACTGCGCCGGATCAGGGTCGAACTGAACAGCGACGGCTCGCTGACCTCCGCCTCCTCGCCGATGGCAGTGCCGATCAGCTTGAGTGCGGCGGCGCGGCCCATGGCCGCGATCGGCCAGCGCACCGTGGTCAACGGCGGCCAGACGCGGGTGGTGAGCGGCGTATCGTCGAAGCCGATGATCGACAATTGCTCCGGCACTTCGATCCCGCGCAGCCGCGCCGCATAGAGGACACCTGCCGCCATCTCGTCATTACTGGCAAAGATCGCGGTCGGCGGGGAGGTGAGGTCAAACAGGTTTTCGGACGCCGAAACCCCTGATTCAAAAGTATATTGTCCGTCTGCGACCAGGCTGCGCGGCAGGCTGATGCCGGCTTCCGCCAGCGCCATTTCAAAGCCCTCGCGCCGTTCCTTGGCGGAACGGAAGCCATGCGGCCCGGCGATCAGGCCGATCCGCCGATGCCCCTGCGCGATCAGATAGCGCACCGCATCGGCCACCGCGTCGCGGTCATTGGAGGCGACCATATGCTCCGGATCGTCGAGCAAAGCCGAACCCATGCGCACATAGCGACAGCCAGCATCATCGAACAGCTTGGAAAGACTGTCATTTTCGGAGAGCGGCGGCAGCACGACAACGCCAAACAGGCGCTGGCGCGTCACGAAGTTATGGATGTCCTCCATCACCATCGCCGCCCCCCTGTCCACCGGGCGCACCACCAGCTCGAACTCGGTGCCGTGCAGCGCCTCCAATATCCCCTTCTGCATGCTGAGCACCATCTGGGCATTGGGATTGTCGTAGATCAGGCCGATCAGGAAATTGCGCCCCAGCGCCAGCGCGCGTGCCTGCGGATTGGGGACATAGCCGGTCTGGCGGATGATTTCCTCCACCTTGCCGCGGGTTTCCTGGTTCAGCAGCGGCGATCGGTTGATGACGCGGCTGACCGTCTTCTTCGACACGCCGGCCATGCGGGCAATGTCGTTGATCGTCAGCTTGGCGATGGCGCCCTCGTCCCTGGGTGTCTTTGTCATGGCCCTTTTATAGCGCGCTTATGGCCCGCAACCAGCGCAATATGCGTCGCTCGGCAAATCTATTGACACCGGTTACTCTTGCAGGCATCCCGAGAAGAAGAACCAGCAGAGAGGATCATCGTGACCGCCGCTTCCCCTGCCGCCATTGCGCGCGCCTTCGTCACCGCCCGACAGCAGGCGACGGGCTTTTCCGACTATCCCGGCCCGATCCCGCCCAGCCTGGCCGACGGCTATGCAATCCAGGCGGAGGCACTGGCGCTGGTCGATGCGCCGGTCGGCGGCTGGAAGGTCGGCCGCGTGCCCGCCCCGCTGGTCGAGCGTTTCGGCGCCGATCGGCTGGCCGGGCCGATCTTCACCCCGACCATCCATGCCCTGACCCCCGATGCCACCGGGCTGGTCTTTGCCCAGGGCTTTGGCGCGGCGGAGGCGGAATTCCTGCTGCGCATCGGCCAGACCCCCGACCCGGCCCAGACCAGCTTCACCCTGGAGGAAGCCGCCGCGCTGGTCGACGCCGTGCATATCGGGCTGGAAATCGCCAGTTCCCCCTTCACCGGCATCAACGAGCATGGCCCGGCCGTCACCGTTTCCGACTTCGGCAATAATAACGGCCTGCTGATCGGCGCGGCCGTGCCGGACTGGCAGAGCCTGGCCTTCGCCGAGATCGACATCAGCCTGAGCATCGACGGCGTCGTCGCCGGCACCGGCCGCGCCGTCAGCTTCCCCGACGGGCCGATCGGCTCCGTGCGTTTCCTGCTCGAAAATCTCGCCGCGCGCGGCATAAGGCTGCAACCGGGCGCATGGATATCGACAGGCGCCGTCACCGGCGTGCATGAAGTGCGCGTCGGGCAGACGGTGGTTGCGGACTTCGGACCGCTCGGCACCGCACACTGCGTCATCCGCCCCCAAGCGGCCGTCTGACAAGGCTGCAGGGCAAGAGGAGAGGAAGAGAATGAACGAGGCCGTCGCCGGAGCAACCCAGAGGGTCGGGCGCTATCGCTGGGTGATCGTCGGGCTGCTGTTCGCCGCCACCGCGATCAACTATGTCGACCGGCAGATGATCGGCGTGCTCAAGCCGACGCTGGCGGCCGAGATGCACTGGTCGGAAACCGACTATGCCAATATCGTCTTCTGGTTCCAGGCGGCCTATGCGATCGGCTATCTGGGCTTTGGCCGGCTGGTCGACGCGATCGGCGCGCGGCTGGGCTATACCGTCGCGATCATCATCTGGACGATCGCCCATGTGGCCCATGGCGGCGTGCATAGCGTGACCCAGTTCGCCTTCGCCCGCTTTGGCCTGGGCGTCGGCGAATCCGGCAATTTCCCCGCCGGCATCAAGGCGGTGGCCGAATGGTTCCCGCAGAAGGAGCGCGCCTTCGCGATCGGCCTGTTCAACGCCGGTGCCAATGTCGGCGCGATCATCACGCCGCTGCTGGTGCCATGGCTGACCATCCAATATGGCTGGCGCTTCGCCTTCATCGCGACCGGCATATTCGGCGTCGTGTGGCTCGCCGCCTGGCTGATCTTCTATCGCCGGCCGCAGGAGCATCCGCGCGTCGGCGCCGCCGAACTTGCCTATATCCAGCAGGATCCGGCCGACCCGGTCACGCCGATCGGCTGGCGCCGGCTGATTGCCGTGCGAGAATGCTGGGCCTTTGCCATCGGCAAATTCTGCATCGACCCGATCTGGTGGTTCTTCCTCTTCTGGCTGCCGGGCTATCTGGGCGAGCGCTATGGCCTCGACCTCATCAGCTTCGGCCCGCCGCTGGTCGCCATCTATCTGTTGTCGGACCTTGGCAGCGTGGCCGGCGGCTGGCTGTCGGGACGGCTGATGAAGGCCGGACACAGCGTCAACGCCGCGCGCAAGCTGACTATGCTGGTCTGCGCCGCTGCGGTCACGCCGGTCTTCTTTGCCCAGTCGATCGACAATCTGTGGGTCGCCGTCCTCGTGATCGGCATCGCCACCGCCGCGCATCAGGCCTTTTCCGCCAATCTCTATACCCTGCCGTCGGACATGTTCCCGCGTGCGGCGGTCGGATCGGTGGTCGGCATCGGCGGCACGGCCGGCGCGATCGGCGGCATGCTGATGGCCAAATATGCCGGCTATATCCTCGACAGCATCGGCAGCTATGCGCCGCTCTTCGCCGTCGCAGGCAGCGCCTATTTCATCGCCCTGCTGGCGATCCACCTGCTTTCACCGCGCCTGGCGCAGGTGAAGGTGCCGGAATAAGTTCCCTGGGGGAGGGACTGCCCCGGACCGGCGATGGGGATTGCCGGTCCGGGGCGCCTTGCGTTCTCAGCGGCCATGCGCCGCAATCAGCTTTTCGCTTTCCTGCCAGAAGCGATCGACGATCGCTGCATCCTCGACCAGCTTATTGGGCGTGCGCGGCGCACGGCGATACCAATAGCCGCCATTGCTGGCCGCCCCTTCCGGTGCGGTCGCCAGCCAGACCAGCGTGTCCGCTCCGTCCGCCTCGCTCGCCTTGTCCAGCCCGCGCGAGCGCTCCTGCGTGTCAGCCGGCGCATGGGAAAAGAAGTTCGAGTCGACCGCGCCGGGATGAACGGCATGGGCGATGATCCCTGCCCCCGCCAGCCGATCCGCCAGCGCGCGGGCGAACAGCACATTGGCGAGCTTGCCGGTGCAATAGGCCATGCCGGGGCTGAACCGTTCCAGATTCTGCATGTCGTCCAGGTTGATCGCCGGGATCATCTCGCTGGCGTCGGAGGCGGTGTTGAGGATGCGCACGGCGCCCGCCGGCTGGTCAGCCGCCGCCTTGCGCAACAGCGGCAACAGGCGCTGCGTTAGCAGGAACGGCCCCAGATGATTGCCGGCGAAATTCGCCTCCAGCCCCTCGTCCGTCATCACCAGCTTATCGGTCATGCCGCCGGCATTGTTGAACAGCAGGTCGACCCGGTCGGTCAGCGCGGCGATATCCTGCGCCAGTTGGGCGGCTCCGCCCAGCAGCGACAGGTCGGCGCGCAGCATGGTGACCGGCGCGCCGGCCGACTCCGCCGCTATCTCGGCCTCCGCAGCCGCCAGCCGTTCGGGATCGCGACCGGTGCCGATCACCCGCCAGCCCTGCCGCGCCATGGCCTTGGCGATCGCCTTGCCGATGCCCGAACTCGCGCCCGTCACCACCGCCACCCGTGCCCGTTCCACCATATCCTGCTCCTGTCGCTTATCCCGGCACGCTAGGCGCTCGAACGCAGGCCAGACAGCCGCGGGAGCGATATGTGGCGCGCGCCGTCCATAGCAAAGCTATCACCCCCCTCAAGCAAGGGGCGGGTTTCACCCCGCCATGGCGTCCGCTATGTCCCACCGCGAAACATAAGGGGGACGCAGGGATATGGATCGAGTGCAAGGACTTGCATGGGCAGCGCAAACGCCCTTAGGTGACGCCATGATGGGTCGCACCGCCTGTCGTCATGCACCGCAGGAGCGGCCGTGACGATCAATCCGCTCTATTCCCTGACGGGCTTCATCGTCGGCACGCTGGTCGGGCTGACCGGCGTTGGCGGCGGATCGCTGATGACGCCGATCCTAGTGCTGCTGTTCAATTTCCACCCGGCTGCAGCCGTCGGCACCGACCTTCTCTATGCCTGCGTCACCAAGAGCGTGGGCAGCCTGGTCCATGGCTGGAAGCGATCGGTCGACTGGGCGATCGTCGGCTGGCTGGCGCTGGGATCGATGCCGGCCGCGATCGGCGCGCTGATGGCGCTCAAGGCAATGGGGCCGCCGTCGGCCGCCGTGGTCGATCCGATCAAGGTCACGCTGGGGGTGATGCTGTTCCTCACCGGCCTGGTGCTGCTGTTCCGCGATCGGATCACGGCCTGGTCGCGCACCCATGGCCAGGATCGCAGCCCCGCCGCCACCCGCAACCTCACCATATTGCTGGGCGTGGTCGTCGGCGTGGCGGTGACCATCACTTCGGTTGGCGCCGGCGCGATCGGCGCGACCGCGCTGCTGATCCTCTATCCGCGCACGCCGCTCGCCCGGATCGTCGGCAGCGACGTCGCCCATGCCGTGCCGCTGACGCTGGTGGCCGGCATCGGCCATTGGTGGCTGGGCACGGTCGACATGTCGCTGCTGGCATCGCTGCTGATCGGGTCGATCCCCGGCATCATCGTCGGCAGCCTGCTCGCCTCGCATGTGCGCGAAGCGGTGCTGCGCACGATCCTGGCGACGATCCTGATCATCGTCGCGCTGAACCTGATCCTCTGATCCTGCCGCGTCAGTCCGGCAGGAAACCGGACTGACGCAGGCGATCAAGGGAGTCGCGCGCGATCGGCGCCGACAGACCGTTGGTCAGTCGAATTTCCCGCCCCTTGCCCACGCTTGCGCCATCGGCCAGCGCCGCCTTGGCCACCCACCAGCTGCGATGGGTCTGCGCGCCGGGCACATCGTCCATCTCCGCAATGGCGTCGCGCAGCCGCATCAGGATCAGTTCGCTGCCATGCGGCCCATGGATGCGGACATAATGATCCTCGCTCTCCAGCGCGACTATGGGGCCTGTAAAGGCCGGGCTGAGACGCTGATGAAGGCGAACCTGCTTTCCCGCCATCGGCGTGAGCGGCGGCGCACCATCGGTCGATGGCGACACGAAGGGTGAGGCCGGTCCCAGATGATCGTCATAATAGCGCAGCAGATGCGCGTCCGCCCGCTCCGCCCACCAGGCGATTGTCATGACGAGCAGGCAGCAAAGCAAGGTGAAGGGCAACAGGCCGGCATAGCCGCCCAGCAGTCGCACCTCGTCCCGCCCGACCAGCCGCCAGATCAGCGCCATCGGAAAGCTGGAGGCGACCATGCCCCAGAAGACCAGAGACCCGCGCGGCAACCGCGTCGCCCGCGCAATCGCCCGCCAGGCGATCAGCGTCGGCCGCGCTAGGATATAGGCGCCCATCAGCATGATCCACCATCGCCCGGCGCGCAGCAGGAAGTCGCCCGACAAATAGGTGCCAAAGGGGCCAAGAAAGCCGACCACCGCCGCGACCGGCAGCATCGCCCAGAGTTCGAGCAGCACACGGCGGAGACGTTTCACGCAATCCCCCTCTCCATTCGCGAAACGCGAACCGCGAAGGGCCCGGTTTTCCGCGCTTTTTCTCCTGTTCTCCCTGCGTGACGAAAAGCCGCTTGCCCGTCAATCGTGGGCTGCCATCGCTTCTCCTCATACCGGCGGGCCGATGAATGGATCATCCGCCCCGACCGGCCAAGGAGACCGACCATGACCGATTTTCTGAGCACCAAGGGCGCGATCGCCATCATGTGCTGCGCCATCATCGCCCATATGGGCGCCTTTGCCCTGGCCCTGGCCTGATGCGCCGAACAGCCCCTTCCCGGCCTGCCCGACCCATCAGAGGTCAGCGGCAGGCCGGGTTGCGGGCATCGGGATAGGCGAGATAGCTGATGCTGGCCGCCGGCAACGATTGCATGCCGTGCGCGGCGACGCCCTTGAGATCGGGAAGGACACCATCCTGCCCCACCGCCAGCGTCCGGCCGTTGAGCTTCACGCTGCCCGCGTCCAGATTGTCGGCGGTCAGGGTGTAGCGGGTCGCCTTGCCGGCCAGCGACAGGCTGACGGGATTGGCGCTGTCGAGATTGATCGCGACCAGCGCGACGCCGCCGGGCTTCCCGCGCAGGCACTGGCTGTAGAGATGCAGTTTGCCTTCATTCCGGCCCGCATCCAGCACGACATTGCCCATCAGCCGCGCCCATAGGACCGCCGCCCAATAGCTCGGCCGGGGCATCATCGTCGCCTCGTCGATCAGCGCATAGTCGCTGGCCGCCAGCGTGTTGTGGAAGACCACCGACACGCCCTGCTTCGCCTGCCGCCCCAACTGGTCGACATAGCGGAAACTGTCGCGCCAGGTCGCTGCCCAGGCGTCGCCGCCGCAAGCCGCCTGCGCCGTTTCCGTGATCCAGATGTCTTTGCCGGGCGCGAAACGCTGCTGCCGTTCCTTATAATAGGTCGCATTGAGATCCGCCCGCGCCAGCCAGTCCTCGTCCAGCGCCCGGTCCGGGCTGATCCCGGCGCTCTTGTCCATCGCGGCGCAGCGTTTCGAGACGGTGCCGTAGAAGTGATAGGAGAAGATATCGACCCTGGGCCGCGGCTCTGCGCTCATCAGCGCGTCGGTCGGCACCACGCCGATATTGCGCGGCATGATGACGAATCCGGCCTCGCCCGTGCTGCCCGGCCCGACGATCTTCATCTGCGGCGCATCGGCATCGCGGAACGCGCGGAAGACGGCCATGTCGCGGGCGAAGGCGACCGCGTCATAGCCCTTGGGCAAGCCGACCATAGCCCCCGCATTGGGTTCGTTGATGAGTTCGGCGGCATAGATATGGCCGCCCAACTTCTCGGTATAGGCGTTGAGCCGGCGCGCCTGATCGGGATCCCACACGCCCGACGCGTCGCGCGCGCCTTCGCTTACCGGGAAGGACACGACCAGTTTGCCGCCGACCGCCTTCACGAAATCGACGACGCCGGCCCATTGCGCGCGTGTCAGGACGCTCTGATAGCCCTTGGGCGGGGTCGCGGGCGGCGGCGTATCACTGTCATGGAAATAGACGGCATTGGCCCAGCCGCCACTCACGCGCACATAAGTCGGCCCGAGCGAGCGGGCGAGATTGCGCAGCCGCGTGTCACCGGTCAGGTCGATCGGCTCACGCTTGCGGAACATGACGGCGGCGATATCGACGCCGCCGCTGCCACCAGCCGCTGGCTGGGGCGGCGCATCGCCCGGCTTGGGATAGGGCGCCCAGAAGCGGCCGCCGACCACCTCCACCATCTCGACATTATAGGCCTGATACTGGTCATCGACCTTTGCGACCTGAGCAAAGCGGCCGGGGTCTGCTGGCGCTGTCGCCGCGCCCGGCGTCGTCCCCGTCATCGCCAGCAGGGACAGGCTTCCCAGCATCAACATGCGGCCCTTTGTCACGGCATCCTCCCTCGATTTTGCGAAAGGCTAGGCCGAAGCCACATCATCGGCAAGTTGGCATGACCAATTTGGACAAACCAATCACGCGAGCGATGCGTGCCAGCCCCGTCGATTTTGCGATTTTGGACCGGAACAAAAGGGGCACCCACGCATTTCCGCTTCAAGGCGCCAATATTATCCAATCCAATACAATATCCCCAAAAATGCACGATCCCCGTAAAATTCCCGAGGTTCGCTCGGCGTGATTTTGGATAGAATGACAAAGATCAGGGAGTATCCAGCCATGAAGCCAATTCGCAGCGCTAGCAGCCCCCAAGCCCGCGTCGCCTTCACGCCTACCAGCAAGAAGGCCGGCCAATGGGTCCAGACGCCACACGGCTTCGTCAGGGTGGATAGTCCCGCCCCGAAACATGCTGATTGAACGGATCGCTGAACCGGCCAACTGAACCGATCTGACGGCCGGGCCTATCGGGCGGACAGCCCCTTGTTGCCGCCGTGCAGGCGGAGCTTGAGGCTGTTCTGATAATAGGCCACGGCCTGATATTGACCGATCAGGACCGTCAGCTCGATCAGTTGCGCCTCATCCAGCCGCGCCGCCAGCATAGACCAGGTGCCATCGCCGATCATCGCATCGCCATGCAGTTCCTCGGCAGCGCGCAGGATCGCCCGGTCATGGTTGTTCCAGCCCAGATCACCCGAACCCGCCACGATCCGTTCCACCTCTTCCCGACCGATGCCGGCGTGGCGCGCGATCATGACATGCTCGCCCCATTCATAGGGTGCCTGACAGAGCCAGGCGATACGCAGGATCGCCAGTTCCCGGTCGCGCGCAGACAGCTTGCCCTGGGTCAGCAGCGTAACCCCGACATCAGTCTGGCGGGCAAACAGCGCAGGATGGCGCATCATGGTGCGGATGATTTCGGGCAGGCGCGCCAGCACGGCGGACATGTCGCCCTGCCCCTGTGCTTGCGCATCGGTCACGTCGGTCAACAGGTCCGCCTCGCGCGCGTCGATGCTCTGGTTGATGGCGATCATCTGCCGGATCAGCGGGTCGAGATCGGCGCTATATTCGTCGATGCTGAGCGCTTCGATGCGAGGGACATCGCCCAATATCTGGGCATGGCGGCGCGCGATGCGGGCGGTTTCGGCCTCTTCGTTCATGCCCTTCCCCTGCATATCCATGGCCGCAACGGGGTGGCGTGACGCCCCGGCCGTGTCAAACCGCCGGGGCGCTATCTGTCAGCTCAATAGTCGCCGGGTTCCGAATGGAACTCGTGCCAGACGCCGTTGAGGATGCCGAAGCCGACAGCCAGGCCGACGCCCAATATCCAGGCAAAATACCACATAGGTCGGATCCTTAGTAAAAGTCGGGGTTGAGGCGGATTTCCCGGTCGGTCACCCGGCCGAACATCACCTTGTAGGCCCAGGCCGTGTAGGCCAGCACGATCGGCAGGAAGATGACGGTGCAGATCAGCATGGTGAACAAGGTGCCGTGGCTGGACGAGGCATTCCAGGCGGTCAGGCTGGACCCCGGATCGATCGAGCTGGGCAGGATGAAGGGGAACATCGACAGGCCGACGGTGCTGATGATGCCGACATTGGCGATCGACGAGCCGGCAAAGACCAGCGTGTCGCGCTGGCCACGAATGCCCAGCAATGCCAGCACTGGCCCCACAAAGCCCAGGATCGGCGCCAGCAGCATCCAGGGATGCGCCGCATAATTGTCGAGCCAGGCGCCCGCCGCCGCGACCGCGCCGCCCAGATGTGGGTTGGACGGGCCATTGGGATCGATCACGCCATCGACGCGATAGCCCATGCCGCTCCAGGCGACGAACAGCCCGCCGATGGCGAACAGGATGATCGACAGGATCGCCGCGCCCTGACCATAAAGGCGCACGCGCTGCAGCACCGGCCCCTGCGTCTTGAGGCTGAGCCAGCCGGCGCCATGCAGCACCAGCATCGCGACCGACAGCAGGCCGGTCAGCAGGGTGAAGGGCGTGAACAGGCCCAGCAGCGATCCTTCATAGAACATGCGCAGGTCGCCATCGAGGCGGAAGGGCGCGCCGACCAGCACATTGCCGACCGCGACGCCAAAGACGAGGGCGGGCACTAGGCCGCCGACGAACAGCGCCCAGTCCCAGCCGGCCCGCCAGCGGGCGTCCGGCCTCTTCGAGCGATATTTGAAGCCGACGGGCCGCAGGATCAGCGCCGACAGCACCAGGAACATGGCGAGATAGAAGCCGGAAAAGCTGACGGCATAGACGAAGGGCCAGGCGGCAAAGATGGCGCCGCCGCCCAGGATGAACCAGACCTGGTTCCCTTCCCAGGTGGCGCCGACGCTGTTGATGATCATGCGCCGTTCCTCGTCGGTCCGGCCGGCAAAGGGCAGCAAGGCCGCCGATCCCAGGTCGAAGCCGTCGGTAAGGGCGAAGCCGATCAGCAGCACGCCCAGCAGCAGCCACCAGATGACGCGCAGCGTTTCATAATCGAGCGGAATGGTCATTGTCCTAACTCCGGTTGGCGGGCGTCATTCGGCGGGCACGGCGCGGAAATCGGGCGCCGGCTCGGCGGGGCTGTCAGGCCGCCAGGGGACATAGCGTTCCGGCCCCTTGGCGATGGTGGCGAGCATCAGCTTCACCTCGATCACCGCCAGGATACCGTAAAGCAGGGTGAAGCCGATGATGGTGGTCCACAATTGTGGCACCGTCAGGCTGGAGGCGGCGAGGAAGGTCGGCAGCACGCCGTCCACCGCCCAGGGCTGGCGCCCGATTTCCGCCACGGCCCAACCGACCTCGATCGCGATCCAGGGCATCGGCATCATGAACAGAGCCAGTTTCAGGAACCAGCGCGCATCGAACCGCCGCATCGACGAGAAGGCAAAGGCGGTCGCGAAGAAGGCGATGAAGGCAAAGCCCAGCCCCGCCATGATGCGGAACATCCAGAAGATCGCCGGCACATTGGGCACGGTGCTCCAGGCCGCCTTCTCGATCGTCGCGGCATCGGCCTGACGCGGATCGGCGATGAAGCGCTTCAGCAGCAGGGCATAGCCCAGATCCGCCTTGTTGCGCTCGAACGCCTCGCGCGCGACCAGATCATTGCGATCGACCTTCAGCGTCTCGACCGCATCATAGGCGATGATGCCGGCGGCGATCCGCACCTTGGCGGTGTCGACCAGCTGGTTGATGCCGGTGACTTCGCCGGTCAGGCTGCGGGTGGAGATGAGGCCCAGCACATAAGGCACCTTGATCTCATGCGTGGTTTCGCGCCCGCTGTTGGACGGCAGGCCGAACAGGGTCAGGCCGGCCGGTGCAGGCTCGGTCTGCCACATGCCCTCGATCGCGGCGAGCTTCATCTTCTGGTTCTCGGTCAGCGCATAACCGCTCTCGTCACCCAGCACGACGACCGACAGCGACGCGGCAAGGCCGAAGGCGGCGGCGACGGTGAAGGAGCGCTTGGCGATGGCGATATGCTTGCCCTTGAGCAGATAATAAGCCGACACGCCCAGCACGAAGACGCTGGCGCAGACATAACCGGCGCTGACGGTGTGGACGAACTTCGCCTGGGCGACCGGATTGAAGATCACCGCCATGAAGTCGGTCACTTCCATCCGCATCGTCTGCGGGTTGAAGGTCGCGCCGGTGGGATGCTGCATCCAGCCATTGGCGACCAGAATCCACAGCGCCGACAGGTTCGACCCCAGCGCCACCATGAAGGTGGTGAGCAGATGGCCGCGCTTCGACAGGCGATCCCAGCCGAAGAACATGAGGCCGACGAAGGTCGCCTCCAGGAAGAAGGCCATCAGGCCCTCGATCGCCAGCGGCGCGCCGAATATGTCGCCGACATAGTGCGAATAATAGGCCCAGTTGGTGCCAAATTCGAACTCCATGGTGAGGCCGGTGGCCACGCCAAGGACGAAGTTGATCCCGAACAGCTTGCCCCAGAAGCGGGTGATATCCCGCCAGATCGGGCGGTCCGTCATGACATAGACGCTTTCCATGATGACGAGCATGAAGGAAAGGCCCAGCGTCAGGGGCACGAACAGGAAATGGTATAAAGCTGTGAGTGCGAATTGCAGCCTGGATAATTCAACGACGGCCATGCTTATCATCGCGACCTCCTTTCTTCCCTGAACCAAGTTGGCTGGCGAAATATGGGCGTGACGGCGCTACATCATTGAGACAGATCAAATTATATTCTGCCGCCAAACCTAAATGAATGGGACACAAGGTCTAGCTAGGGAAAACCGCAGGCATGGGTTGGGTCATCGACATCATCGGCGCCGCTCTTTTCGCGGCGGGACTGGCGCAGGGCGTCAGTGCGCTGGCCGATGGTGCCGCGATCGGCTGGCTGTCGCCGCTGCTGCTCTTGGCCGGCGGGCTGGTGCGTGCGGCCGGGCTGATGCTGGCCCATGTCCAGGCGATCCGGTCAGCCCAGCGCATCGTCGCCGCGCGGCGATCGAAACTGCTGCCCCGGCTGCTCGGCGGACGGCTGGCCCAACCGTTGCTGGCGGGCGAGAATGCGACGCTGGCGATCGACCATCTCGCCGCGATCGAGGCGCATGGCGCCCGCTTCCTGCCGATCCGCAAGGCGGCGGTGCTGGGACCGCTGCTGGTCGCTGCGATCGTCGCGACCGCAAGCTGGGTTTGCGCCGCGATCATGCTGGCGACCCTGATCCCCTTCGCTTTCGGCATGGTGCTGGCGGGCACGGCGGCGCGCGCGGCGGCGGAGCGGCAACTGGCGGCGCTGGCCGAATTGTCGGGCCTGTTCGTCGACCGGCTGCGCGCGCTGCCGCTGATCCGTCACCATGGCGCGCAGGCACGGATCAGCCGGCAGGTGGCGGGCGCCGCGCAGGAGGTGGCGACCCGCACCGGCGCGGTGCTGCGCGTCGCCTTCCTGTCGGGCGCGGTGCTGGAATTTTTCGCGGCGCTCTCGGTGGCGCTGGTCGCGGTCTATTGCGGTTTTGCGCTGCTTGGCCTGCTACCCTTCCCCGCGCCCGAAGCGCTCGACCTGCGCGCCGCGCTGTTCGCGCTGGCGCTGGCGCCGGAATTCTACCTGCCGATGCGCCGCTTGGCCGCGGCCTATCATGACAAACAGATGGGCGAAGCGGCGGACAAGGCAATCGCTGCCGCCCTGCCGGACGTGGAGGCCGCGCTCCATCCGGCCAGCCCTCCGTTCGATGGCCTCCATATCAAGGATTTACGGATCGGCATCGGCTCAGGGATCGGCCCGGTCAGCCTGACGCTCAAGCCGCATGACCTGATCGCCCTCACTGGTCCCACCGGCAGCGGCAAGACCAGCATGCTCGCCGCGATCGCCGGACAGATTGACCCGGCCTCGGGCGAACTGACTCCGATCGATCCCGCGCGCATCGCCTGGGCGGCCCAGCGGCCGCTGCTGCTGCCCGGCAGCCTGGCCGACAATATCGCCCTCGCCCGCCCCGATGCAGACCGAGCGGAGATCGCACAGGTCGCCGCGCGTGTCGGCTTGACGCCCATGCTGGCCGCGCGGCCCGAAGGGCTGGACCTTGCCATCGATCATCAGGGGGCGGGCCTGTCGGGCGGCGAACGGCGGCGTATCGGCCTTGCCCGTGCGATCCTGTCGGAGCGGCCGGTCCTGCTGTGCGACGAACCCACCGCCGATCTGGATGCGGAGAGCGCCGCCGACATCATCGCCCTGCTGGTCGCCTTGTCGGCCGAGCGGGCGATCCTGGTCGCCACCCACGATCATCGCCTGACCGCCGCCGCGCGGATGGAGGTGATGCTGTGAACCCGATCCGGATCGCGCTCGACAAGGCGGCGGACTCCGCCATGCTGCTGCGCCGGGCGACGCTTTGCGCCGTCATCGCGGCGCTCGCCGGCATCGCCCTGCTGGCGCTGGCCGGCTGGTTCCTGACCGCCGCCGCCATGGCCGGTGCGGCCGGCACGGTCGCCGTGCAGGCGTTCAATTATCTGGTGCCCAGCGCCGCGATCCGGTTGCTCGCCATATTGCGGACCGTCTCGCGCTATGGCGAGCGGCTCTGGTCGCACCGCGCCGCGCTCGAAGCCATGGGCGGCCTGCGCGCCAGCCTGTTCGCGCGCCTTGCCGCGCAGGACAGCCGCACCGCCCTGCCCTTGTCCAGCGGCGACGCCGCCGCGCGCCTGACCGGCGACATCGACGCGCTGGAAGATCTGGTCGTGCGCCGTCCCAGCCGGATCGCCGGATTGATGGCGGCGCTGGCCGGCGTAATGCTGGCGGCAAGCGGCGGCTGGCTGTCAGCCCTGCTGCTGGCGGTCATGCTCGCCGCCTTGCCGCCCCTGCTGCGCGTCCTTGCCCGGCGCCTGACCGAAGTCCCCGCGCAGCAGGCCGCCGACGCGCTCGGCGCGCTGCGCGCCCGCTATGTCGAACTGGCGAGCGCCCGCGCGGAAATCGCGGCCTATGGGTTGGGAGATCGCGTGATGGCCGAATTGGCACCGCTTACGCGCCAGCTCGATCAGGCCCGCGCCCGCCTGTTCATCGGCGAAGGCGTGCAGGCCGCCCTGCTCGCGGCCTATAGCGCGCTGGCGGTCATGCTGGTGCTGCTCGGCGCCAATGCCCCCGCGCCGCAGGTCGCGCTCGCCTTGCTGGCCAGCGCCGGCGCGGTAGAGGCGATGGCCGGGCTGTCACGCACCGCCTTCCGCCAGGCCAGCGTCGATGCCGGCCTTGCCCGGCTGGCCGCGCTTGATGCACTGCCGCTGGACGATGCGCCTGCGCCATCCGCCGCGACGCCCCAAGCCATCCGATTGGGCGGCGTCGAATTGCGCCCCGGTGCGCGGGTCGCCGTCACCGGCCGCTCCGGTTCGGGCAAGAGCCTGCTTGCGGAGGGGCTGGCCGGGCTGCGTCCGGTCACGGCCGATGTCGCGCTTGGCGGCCATCCGCTGGCAGCCTGCTGCGGGGCGGAGCTACGCGACCAGTTCGCCCTCTCGCCCCAGGATGCGCCGATGCTGGCCGGCAGCATCGCCGACAATCTACGCCTCGCCCGGCCCGGCATCGATGAGGCCGATATGCCGGATGCGCTGCATGTCGCCTGCCTCGACCAGCGCATCGCCAGCCTGCCCGGCGGCATCGACTATCGACTGGGCGAAGCCGGCGGTACGTTGTCGGGCGGCGAGCGCAAGCGGCTGTCGCTGGCACGCGCGCTGCTGACCGGCCGTCCCTGGCTGTTGCTGGATGAGCCGACCGAGGGGCTGGACGCCGCGACCGAGGCGCTTCTGGTCAGCCGGCTGCGCATCTGGCTCGACCGGACCGGCACCGGCCTGATCCTGATTTCGCACCGCCCGGCGCCACTCAC
The DNA here is from genome assembly GCF_030128825.1 of Sphingobium sp. WTD-1. Taxonomy (NCBI): domain Bacteria; kingdom Pseudomonadati; phylum Pseudomonadota; class Alphaproteobacteria; order Sphingomonadales; family Sphingobiaceae; genus Sphingobium; species Sphingobium sp. WTD-1. The sequence goes on from NZ_CP119127.1 coordinate 3,872,087, forward strand.
GCTGACCGACCGACAGGTGCCGGTGTCGGCCATCGCCCCCCTGCCGGGCCAGGGTCTACCCGGAGTGGCAAGCGCGGCGTGAGGATGATAGGCTTTGTCTTGCAAGCGCTTAGCTACCGCCCGACCAGACAGGGAGATGTTCGTGCCGCCAACCATCCTCATCGCCACCGATCTGACCGCCCGCAGCGACCGGGCCTTTGACCGGGCCGTCGAACTGGCGATCGACCTGGGCGGCACGCTACTCGTCGCCCATGCACTGGACAAGGGCGATGCCGCCCAGGTCGCTCGCGCCTCCGATCGTGCCAAACGGGTCATCGCGAAGCTGACCGAGGGCGTCGCCGCGCCGGTCGAACCGGTGCTGATCCAGGGTCGTGCGCCCGAAACCATCGCGGAACTGGGCAAGGAGCGGGGCAGCGCGGTGATCGTCGTCGGCCCGGCCCGCCACAATCATGTCAGCGACTTCATCCTGGGCACGGCGGTCGACTATCTGGTCCGGCGTTCGCCCGTGCCGGTGCTGGTGGTCAAGGAACGCCCACGCCATCCCTATCGGCGCATCCTGATCGCGACCGACTTTTCCGACTGTTCGCTCCACGCCGTGCAGATGACGGCCATGCTGTTTCCCAAGGCGCGGCTCGATCTGGTCCATGTCTATGATGGCGGCTTCCCGTCCCGCCTCGATCCCGACCAGACCTTGGCCTTCGCCCGGTCTGAAGCGGAACGGGAAAGCGCCGAATTTGCTGCGCGTCCGGAACTGGCCGGCCAAGCCCGCCCGTTCCAGGTCGAACTGACCGAGGGTCGCGCCGGCGAGGTGCTGCCGCCCCTGATCGCGCAGCGCGATGTCGACCTGCTGGTGCTGGGCGCCCATGGTCGCAGCGGCTTTGTCCATGCGCTGATCGGCAGCCGCGCCTCCGAATTGCTCGAAGGCGCGCCCTGCGATGTGTTGATGGTTCGGAGTTAGAAAGCGTCGATCTCCAACGCCATGATCGACGCTTCACCGGCGGCGATCGTGGCGGCCAGGCCCTGCGCCTGCGGCAGGACACGCAGCGCGAAATAGTCGGCCAGCTTCAGCTTCGCCTGATGCAGCGGGCTATCGCCCTGCACGGCGGCCTGCGCCATCCGGGTCCACATCCAGCCCATCGACACCAGCGCGAACAGGCGCAGATAATCGACCGCCGCCGCCCCGGCTGCATCCGTGTCCGCGCCCTGCAGGGCCGCCGTCGCCGTGCGCAGCGCCTCAAGCGCCGTGCAGGTGCTGCGTGCGATCACGCTGCCGCCGGCCGCTTCCACATCGGCTGCGATCAGGGCAAAATAGCCCTCGACCACTACGCCGCCCGCCATCGGCAGCTTGCGCCCGACCAGGTCTGCCGCCTGCACGCCATTGGTGCCTTCATAGATCTGGGCGATGCGCGCATCGCGCACATATTGTTCCATGCCCCATTCGCGGATGTAGCCATGGCCGCCGAAGACCTGCTGCGCCTGCACCGCGCTTTCGAAGCCGAAATCGGTGAAGGACGCCTTCACCACCGGGGTCAGCAGCGCCACCAGCGCGTCGGCCCTGGCGCGTTCTCCGGCATCGGCATGATGCTGCGACCGGTCATGCTGCAACGCGGTCCAGCCCGCCAGAGCGCGCCCGGCCTCCACGAAGCTGCGGATATTGAGCAGCATACGGCGAACATCGGCATGTTCGATGATCGCCACCGGCGCGCGCTGATTATCCGCGCTGCGACCCTGCAACCGTTCCTTGGCATAGCCCGCTGCCTGCTGATAGGCGGCGCCGGCGATGCCCAGCCCCTGGATGCCGACCATCAGCCGCTCGGCATTCATCATCGTGAACATGGCGGCCAGGCCGCGATGCGCCTCGCCCACCAGCCAGCCGGTCGCACCGTCATAATTCATGACGCAGGTGGGCTGGGCATGGATGCCCATCTTCTTTTCCAGCGCGCCGACCGACATGTTGTTGCGCTGGTCGAAGGCACCGTCCGCGCCCGGCAGGAATTTGGGCACCAGGAACAGGCTGATCCCCTTCACCCCGGCCGGTGCATCGGGCAGGCGCGCCAGCACCAGATGGACGATATTGCCGCCAAAATCATGGTCGCCCGAGGAGATGAAGATCTTCGTGCCGGTCACCGCATAGCGGCCATCGCCCTGCGGCTCGGCCTTGGTCTTCAACAGGGCAAGGTCGGTGCCGGCACTGCTTTCGGTCAGCGCCATCGCGCCGGTCCATTCGCCGCTCACCATGCGCGACAAATAGGTCGCCTTGAGCTCTTCGCTGGCATGGGCGGCGATCGCCTCGCACGCGCCACGGGTCAGGCCGGGGAACAGGCCGAAGGACAGGTTGGCGGCGGACAGCATCTCGTCCAGCCACAGTTGCAGGATGAAGGGCAGCCCCTGCCCGCCATGGTCGGGATCGGCCGACAGCGCCGCCCAGCCGGCATCGGCAAAGTCGCGATAGGCCTGGGCAAAGCCGGGCGGCGTCCGCACCGCGCCGTCGATCAACTGGCTGCCATGCTCGTCGCCTTCGCGGTTGAGCGGCGCCAGGCGCTCGGCGCACATGCGCCCGGCCTCGTCCAGCACGGTCACGGCCAGGTCGGCGTCGACATCCTTGTTCAGCTCCGCCATCGCCTGGTCGAAGCCCAGCACCTCGCGCAGCAGGAAGCGATAATCATCGATCGGCGGAACATAGCTGTACATCGAACCTCTCCAAATTTGCTGCGGATCAGCTATACCAAACATCTGTTACAGTCAAACGCGCGCGGCATCCTCGCCACTGCGACGCACCCCATTGACGCCCTGACTATACCCGATCGTGGCGAAAAATGGCGACGATCTGCGCGGCGATCTGCGCCCGCGTCAGCCGGCCATCGCGATACCAGTCGGCTGCCGAATTGAGCTGGCTGAGCAGCAACGTGCGATAGAGCGAACGGTCAATGTCGGCTGGCAGCGGCAGCGCCGCCACCAGATCCCGGAACAATTGCTCGAACCGGTCGCGGCGCGCGACAAGCTGATCGCGCACGCCATCCGGCACGGCGCGGAAATCATTCATCATCGGCATGGTCAGCGAATCCGCCGCCAACTGGATATCCAGCAGGCTGGCGCAGGCCGCCTCCAACCGCGCCCAGGGATCGGCCTGTTTCGCGACCGCCGCTGCGATCCGCGCCTCGGCCGCATCCAACGCGCCATTATGCAGTTCGACGAACAGCGCGTCCTTCGACTTGATATGATGGTAGAGCGATCCGCCCAGCACCCCGGCCTGTTCGCCAATGTCGCGCATCGACGTGCCGCGATAGCCCTTGCGCGCAAACAACTGCGCGGCGATTTCCAATATCTGGCGGCGGCGACCCGACCCTTCGTCGCGCCCGCCCGCCGGTGCGGCATCCCCGATCGTCATGTCAGCGCGCTAGCACAGGGCAGGACGACAGGCCACCGCCCCCCGCATCCTGCACCCATGCGTCAGCCAATATCCTTGACCATCGAGTCGAGCATGTAGCGCCATATGTCAGCCGCATCCTGGCGATAGCCCTGCTCCCCCTCGCCCGCACCAACATGGCGAAGCAACTCGGCGCCCGCCTCGGCCATCCATTCACTCGGTTCGTGCAACGCTTCCAGCACCGCGCGAACCTGGGGCAGATAGTCTTCCCAGGGCATGTCCGCCTCCGATACGCCATCGCGCGGATGACCGTCCAACCGGCAAAGGGCTCTGGCCGCGCGCTCGATGGGTTTCATGCCGGCACTTTCTCGCCATAGGGTGCATCAGCGTCGCGCGCCGGAATCGCGCCCCGATGCCCGATATTCCAGCCGGCTAGCCTGTGCCCGGCCAGCGCCGCCTCAGCCGGCTCCGCCCCGGCCAGCCGCGCATGCAGATAGCCGCCGTTGAAGGCATCGCCCGCCCCGCTCGAATCCACGACGTCAACCCGCGCCGGCGGCGGCACCAGCGCACCACCGACCAGACAGCCTTCGGCGCCCAGCTTGACCACGATCTCACGGCCATCTGCTGCGCCCCAACGCGCTGCGGCGTCGGCGGCATCATCCGCCTCGCCCATTTCGACTTCATCCGCCAGGGTCGGCAGGCCGATGTCGCACAGCGCGATCGCCCGGTCACGCCAGGCCCGCGCGGTCGCGGCATCGCTCCACAGGCGCGGCCGGTAATTGCCGTCAAAGGCGATCCGGCCACCCCGCGCCTTCACCCGTTCGCACAGCGCCAGCAGCGCCTCGCGCCCGGCGTCCGGCAGGATGGCCAGGGTGATAAGCGAAAAATAGAGCAGGTCCGACTGGGCGGCGGCATCAATCATGGCGCCGCTTTCGGGCAGGTCGAACATCGCCCGCGCCGCCGCTTCGCCGCGCCAATAATGGAAGCTGCGCTCGCCGGTCTCATCCGTCTCGATCGCATAAAGGCCGGTGGTCCGGCCTGGAGCGCCGATCAGCAGGCCGGTATCGACGCCCTCGGCTTCCCACGCCTTGCGCAGATCCTCGCTCATCGGATCGGCGCCGATCGCGCTGGCAAAGCGCACCTTATCACCCGCACGAGCCAGGTGGATCGCGGTGTTGATGACATCGCCACCATAGCGCAGGTTCCAGCCATCGCCGCTGCCCCGGCTCAGTTCCAGCATTGCCTCGCCGATGACGGTGATAGTCGCGTCGCTTGCCATGTGATCCTCTCTGATTGAAGGAGCGTCGTGCGGGGCCTGCCCCATGAAGTCAAGCCGTTGCGATCCCGTCCCATATGGCGGAACGGATTGCATTGTGCCGCGTTTGCCATAGGCAAAGATACAGGATCGAAAATGTCAGGGGCGGAAATGGGGACGACAGAGACAGGCCAGCCGGTCAACCGGTTCGAATTGCTGGTCCAGAGCGTCACCGACTATGCGATCTTCATGCTCGATCCGGCCGGCTTCGTCGTCAGCTGGAATAGCGGGGCGCAGCGCATCAAGGGTTACAGCGCCGCCGAGATTGTCGGCCAGCACTTTTCCGCTTTCTATACGGAGAAGGACCGCGCCGCCCATGTGCCCGCCGCCGTGCTGCGCACTGCCGAGGTCGAAGGGCGGTTCGAAGCGGAAGGCTGGCGCCTGCGCAAGGATGGCACCCGCTTCTGGGCCAATGTGGTGATCGATCCGATACGCGATCCCGCCGGCCACCTGCTCGGCTTTGCCAAGGTTACCCGCGACCTTACCGAACGCCGCGCCGCGCAGGAGGAACTGCGCCGCAGCGAGGAACGCTTCCGCCTGCTGGTGCAAAGCGTGACCGACTATGCCATCTACATGATCGACCCGGTCGGCACGATCACCAGTTGGAACAGCGGCGCCGAACGGTTCAAGGGCTATAGCGCCGAAGAGATTATGGGCCAGAATTTCGCCCGCTTCTATTCGGAGGAAGACCGGATGGCCGGTCTCCCCTCCCGCGCCCTCGACACCGCCCAGCGCGAAGGCCGGTTCGAGGCGGAGGGCTGGCGCATCCGCAAGGACGGGACCCGCTTCTGGGCCAGCGTCGTGATCGACCCGATCCGCGATCCGGCCGGCGAATTGCTGGGCTTTGCCAAGATCACCCGCGATCTCACCGAACGGCGTCAGGCAGCCCAGGCTCTGGAACAGGCGCGCGAGGCGATCTTCCAGAGCCAGAAAATGGACGCCATCGGCAAGCTGACCGGCGGCGTCGCCCATGATTTCAACAATCTTCTGGCCGTGATCGTCGGCAGCCTCGATCTCGCGCGACAGCGTCTTGCGGCCGGTGCTGATATCAGCCGCTATCTCGACAATGCCATGACCGCCGCCGATCGCGGTGCCACCCTGACCCAGCGGATGCTCGCCTTTGCCCGCAAGCAGGAACTCAAGCTGCAACAGGTCGATTGCATCGGCCTGATCCATGGCATGGCTGATCTGCTCAAGACTACGATCGGCAGCAGCGTCGCGATCGAGACGCGCTTCCCGCTGTCGCTGCGCCCGGCCCATGCCGACCCGGCCCAACTGGAGCTGGCGCTGATCAATCTGGCGGTCAATGCCCGCGACGCCATGCCTGCCGGAGGCCGGTTGCTGATCGAGGGCAGCGAGATCACCCTGGCGCTGGGCGACCAGCCCGACCTCGCCGCCGGCAGCTTCATCCGCCTGACCGTGACGGACGAAGGTGAAGGCATGGACGAGGCGACGCTGGCCCGCGCCCGCGAACCCTTCTTCACCACCAAGGGGGTGGGCAAGGGAACCGGCCTTGGCCTGTCGATGATCCACGGCTTTACCCAGCAATGTGGTGGCGCGATGACCATCGCCAGCCAGCCCGGCAAGGGGACCAGCGTGTCCATCTGGCTACCCGTCGCCCTGACCGACGCCAGCAACGAGCGGACGGCCATCCCGTGCGAACCGGACGAGCTGGAAACCGAACCGCTGGTCATCCTGGCCGTCGATGATGACGATCTTGTGCTGACCAATACCGCCGGTATGCTCGAAACGATGGGCCATACCGTGTTCCAGGCCGGATCGGGTCGGGAAGCGCTGCACATGCTGGAGCAGGGGCGCATCGACCTGGTCGTCACCGATCACGCCATGCCCGGCATGACCGGCGCGCAACTGGCCGATGCGATCGAGCAGGCCTATCCCGACCTGCCCGTGCTCATCATCACCGGCTATGCCGAACTGCCCGCCGATGCCAGCCGTCGCCTGCGCCTCGACAAGCCTTTCCGCCAGGCGGAACTGGCGATGATGGTCCACCGCATCCGTCACGACAGCGCTCTCCGCCGACTGGTTCCGATCGACACCGATAGCCATCACTGAAGTCATCCCCGACAATATGTGACAGAATTTCACATATTTTCTTGGCCTTATGTCTTGCCATCGTCATGCGCATGGCCGATGGCGATTATATCCTGACCGCCAACAACTCCACAGGATCGCATGAACAAAGCCACGCATCCGACGCCGACATCGCATTTCTTCACATCCCTGCGGACGCGGCTTCACTATCTCGACTGGGGCAATCCGTCGGCGCCGCCGCTGATCCTGGTCCATGGCGGTTTCGACCATGCACGCAGCTGGGACTGGACCGCCCGTGCGCTCGCCCGCGACTATCATGTCATCTGCCCCGACCTGCGCGGCCATGGCGACAGCGGCTGGTCGTCGGACGGCTCCTACATGATGGCCAATTATGTCTATGACCTGGCCCAGCTGGTTGAATTGCTCGATCGCCGGCCGGTCACCATCGTCGGCCATTCGCTCGGCGGATCGATCAGCCTGCGCTATACCGGCCTCTATCCCGAAAGCGTCGCACGCGTGGTCGCGATCGAGGGGCTGGGCCTATCGCCCGACCGCATCGCCGAACAGGCCAAACGCAGTACCGAAGAGACATGGAAGGGCTGGATCGACACCCGCCGCACCAATGCCCGCCGCTCGCCGCGCCATTATGCCACGATCGAGGCCGCGGTCGCCCGCATGCGCGAACGCAACGACCATCTGTCGGTCGAACAGGCGCTGCATCTCACCCTCCACGGCGTGAACCGGAACGAGGATGGCAGCTATAGCTGGAAGTTCGACCCCTATCTGCACGGCGCCGCGCCCCAGGCCGGCACCGACGAAAATCTGCCCGACTTCTGGCGCCGCATCACCTGCCCGACGCTGCTGTGCCTCGGCCTCGACAGCTGGGCGTCAAACCCGGTCAAGGATGGCCGTATCGCCCATTTCCAGCAGGCCCGGCTGGTGAAATTTCCCCATGCCGGCCACTGGCTGCATCACGACCAGTTCGAGATGTTCATCAAGGAACTGCGCGTCTTCCTGGCGGAATGAGGCGCGCCCTCAGGGCCTGCCTGGAAAATGCACGGAAGAGCGCATTTTCGATGCGGCACCAGCCCGCGCCCCCACCCGACCGCCCAGACATGGTACCCTGATGGGTGGTCGGGTGGGGGCGCGGGCTGGTGCGGATGCGCCAGAAGCGCATTCCCAGACAAGCCCTCAGGCAATGAAGCCCGAAACCGCCGCCTGATATTCCGCCTTCAACTGGGCAATGAAGGCGCCCGCCGGCTGCACCGCCTTGATCGCGCCGATACCCTGACCCGCGCCCCACACGTCGCGCCACGCCTTCTTGTCGCCGGCGAGGCTCGCAAAATCCATGTCGGCCGCCTTGGGCAGCTTGTCCGGGTCCAGTCCCGACGCGACGATGCTGGGGCGCAGATAATTGCCCAGCACGCCGGTGAAGACGTCGGAATAGACGATGTCGGCCGACGCGCTGTCGACGATCATGTCCTTGTAGGCCTCGAGCGCATTCGCCTCGGTCGTGGCGATGAAGGGCGACCCCATATAGCCCAGGTCCGCGCCCATCATCCGCGCCGCCGCGATCGACCGGCCGGTAGCGATCGCGCCCGACAGCGCCAGCGGCCCGTCGAACCATTCGCGGATTTCCTGGACCAGGGCAAAGGGCGACAGCGTGCCGGCATGACCGCCCGCGCCCGCCGCCACCGCGATCAGGCCATCGGCGCCCTTCTCGATCGCCTTCCTGGCAAAGACATTGTTGATGACGTCGTGCAGCACGATGCCGCCATAGCTATGGATAGCCTCATTCACCTTCTCCTGCGCGCCCAGCGAGGTGATGACGATCGGCACCTTATATTTGACGCACAGCGCCAGATCCTCTTCCAGCCGCGCATTGGTGCGGTGGACGATCAGATTGACGGCGAAGGGCGCGTCCTGATCGGTCAGTTCCGCACCCAGTTGCTGCAACCAGGCCTCGAACGTGCCGGACGGACGCGCATTGAGCGATGGAAAGGCGCCGACGATGCCGGCACGGCACTGGGCGATCACCAGTTCCGGCTGCGAGATGATGAACATCGGCGACCCGATCAGCGGCAGGGACAAACGGCCTTGAAGCGAAGCCGGCAGGGTCATGATCAGGGTCTCTCCTTTATCTGTCCGAACCGCGCTATCATCGCTCCGCGCCCGGAAAAAGGCCAAAATCAACCGTATTGCTCAAGCAATACAGTAGTGCTATGATCCCGATCCAGGCCCGACAAGGAGTGCCCCAGAATGTATAGCGAGAGCGATCTGCAAGATGCCGTAGCGGCCGGCGCGCTGACGCCCGCCAGCGCTCAGGCGCTGCGCGACCATGTCGCCCGGCTGCGCGCCAGTTCGGTGGACGAAGAACATTTTCGCCTGCTGACCGGCTTCAACGATATTTTCGTCGCCATCGCCTCGGTGATCCTGCTGGTCGCGGTCGCGGGACTCGGCAACGAGGTCCGCCTCGGCATCACCACGCCGCACCAGCCCTCCTTCGTCTCCGGCCTGTTCGTCGCCGGCACCGCCTGGGGCCTCGCTGAATATTTCACGCGCCGCCTGCGCATGGCGCTCCCCTCGATCCTGCTGCTGCTCGCCTTTGTCGGCGGCATCGCCTTCGCCGCCGCACTGCTGATCGGACCAATGATCCCGGACGCGCAGAATGACGGCGCAGGTCTGGTGGCTTCGCTCGCCGGCCTCAGCGCCGCGATCGCCGCCTGGTTCCACTGGCGCCGCTTCATGGTGCCGATCACCGTCGCCGCCGGCGCGGCCGGCGCGGCGGCGATAGTCGGCGGCCTTGTCCTATGGCTGATCCCGTTCAGCCACACCCTGCCCTTCATCCTGCTGCTGGTCGCGGGCCTCGCCATCTTCGCCCTCGCCATGCGCTGGGACATGAGCGATCCGGGCCGCACCAGCCGCCGCTCCGACGTTGCCTTCTGGCTGCACCTGACCGCGGCACCGATGATCGCCCATTCGCTGTTCCAGTTGCTGGGCATCAGCCATGGGCTGGTGGACGCGGGACAGGCCTTCCTGGTGATCCTGCTCTATCTCGCCTTCGGCCTGGTGGCGCTGGCGATCGACCGTCGCGCACTGCTGGTTTCCAGCCTCGCCTACGTCCTCTATGCGCTCTACAGCCTGTTCCAGAAGGTCGGCGCGGTCGAACTGTCCGCCGCGCTCACCGCGCTGGTGATCGGCGGCACGCTGCTGCTGCTCTCCGCCTTCTGGCACCGCGCCCGCGCCGCGATCGTCACCGGCCTGCCGCCGGCGCTCGCCAGCCGCCTGCCCTATCTCAATCGCGCAGCCGCCTAATTCCTCCCCGGCACGGGGAGGGGGACCACCGCCAACGGCGGTGGTGGAGGGGGCGTGCCATCTGGCGCGCCCTTTCCTAATTCGGCTTGCCAATTCGGCTTGCCAATTCGGCTTGATAGTCATGAGGGCTACCCCTCCACCACGCCCTCCGGGCGCGGTCCCCCTCCCCGCAAGCAGGGAGGATCAGTTCATCGCCAGGATCATGTTGCGCACCTGGGGATAGACCTGCTTTTCCCATTTGCTGCCGGAAAAGACGCCATAATGGCCAACGCCCGGCTGCAGATGATGGCGCTTCAGATGCGGCCGCAGACCGGTGCAAAGGCCATGGGCCGCCGACGTCTGGCCGACCGCGCAGACATCGTCCTTTTCGCCCTCAACCGTCAGCAATGCGGTCTTGCGGATCGCGCCGGGGTTCACCGCCCGGCCATGGACCGTCAATTCGCCCTTGGCCAGCAACATGCGCTGGAACACCATGTCGACCGTTTCCAGGTAGAATTCCTTGGTCATGTCGAGGACCGCGAAATATTCCTGGTAGAAGGTCTTGATCTTGTCGGCCTCGATCGTCTTGCCGTCGGCCAGCAGCTGATAGAGTTCGCGATGCTGCGACCCGTGCCGCTCCATGTTCATCGACATGAAGGCGGACAATTGCAGGAATCCGGGATAGACCTCGCGCCCGCGCCCGGCATAGCGGAACGGCACGGTGGAGATCAGATTCTCCTCGAACCATTCGATCGGCTTCTCGTTCGCCAGTTCGTTGACCACCGTCGGCGCCGCGCGCGGATCGATCGGCCCGCCCATCAGGGTCATCGACTTGGGCGTCGCCGCATCCTCATCCTCGGACATCAGCGCCACGGCGGCCAGCGCCGGCACGCAGGGCTGGCACACCGACACCAGATGGGCGCCGGGGCCGATATCCTGCAGGAACTGGATCACATAATCGACATATTCGTCGAAACCGAAGCGCCCCGCTTCCATCGGCACATCGCGGGCATTCTTCCAATCGGTGATATAGACGTCATGGTCCTGCAACAGCGTCGCCACCGTGCTGCGCAGCAGGGTTGCGAAATGCCCCGACATCGGCGCCACCACCAGCACCTTGGGCTGGGCGGTCTCGACATCATCCTTCACGAAATGCAGCAGGTCACCGAACGGCAGGTCGAGCACGATCTCCTCGCGCACCTCGACCTCGGCATTGCCGGTCTGGACGCGGTCAATGCCATAGGCCGGTCGCTTGTGGGTCATTCGCGCGCCCTGGAACACGTCCATCAGCGCGAACATGCGGCGCGGCATCGGCCAGTCGGCGACCGGACCCATATGGTCGCGCATCGCCAGCGCCATCTGCGCCCCGAAGCGGGCCGGGGCCAGCATGTCTTCCATGGCCTGGTAACCGTCGTAAAGCATTCGCATATTACCAAAACAACCTTGTTCAACCTGGGGGAGACGACTCGGTTCTTCCCTTAAACGCTATACATGCTTTTCATGTTGCACTGCATCATGAATGATGGAAAATAACATTCGGTATGTCTGCCAGGGAACCGCCCCTGCCATTTTGCGTTTGGGGGCCGGGAACCGTGTATCGGGAGAGCATGGATGGCCGTCGCGGAACTCACTCTATCCAGCAAGAACTATTCCTCCTGGTCGCTGCGCGGCTGGCTCTTGTGCCGGCTCGCCGGGCTGAAGGTGGAGGAAAGGATCATCGCCATCGATGATCCGGAAAATCGCGCCGAACTGTTGCTCTTGTCGCCATCGGTGCTGGTGCCGCGCCTCACCCATGAAGGGGCGAGCGTCTGGGACACGCTCGCAATCGCGGAATATCTGCACGAACTCTATCCCCAGGTCGGCATGTATCCCGCCGAACGCATCATCCGCGCCCATTGCCGGTCGGTCTCGGGCGAAATTCATTCGGGCTTCGCCAATCTGCGCTCTGCGCTGCCGATGAACCTCAAGGTGCGGCATGACCGCTTCCCGATCTTCTCGGGCGCCAAGCCCGATATCGAGCGGATCGAGACGATCTGGACCGAATGCCTCGACGCCTATGGCGGCCCCTGGCTGTTCGGCGAAAAGCCGACGGTGGCCGACGCCATGTTCGCGCCGGTGGCGCAGCGCTTCCTCACCTATGCCGTGCCACTCTCACCCAGGTCGGCGGCCTATTGCGACACCATCAACGGCTGGCCGCTGATGCGCGAATGGATCGACGCCGCCCGCGCCGAACCCGATGATATCGAGGAACTGGATATCGAGTTCTGAAACGGCCCTTTCCCCCGCCCTGTGCGGGGGTTAAGGCACGAGCATGAAACACGCCCTCCCCCTCCTGGCCCTTGGCCTTGCCACCCTGTCCTTCCCCGCCAATGCCCAGACCGACCCGGCGAAAACCGATCCGGCCAAGCTGGAACAGTCGGTCCGCACCATGGCGTCCGACCTGTTTGAGGGTCGCGCGCCCGGCACCGTGGGGGAAGAACGCACGATCGGCTATCTCGTCGCCCGCTTCGAGCAACTGGGGCTGGAGCCGGGCGGTCCGGACGGCCAGTGGGTGCAGACCGTGCCGCTGCTCCACACCCGCCTTGGCCAGTCGGAAAGCCTGTCGGTCGCGCAAAATGGCGCCGCCACCCCCTGGACCTTCGGCAAGCAGGTTTATCTCTCCACGCTTCAGCCCAAGGACAAGGTTGCCGTCGCCAATGCACCGATGGTCTTCGTCGGCTATGGCGTGTCCGCGCCCGAACGCGGCTGGGACGATTTCAAGGGCGTGGACCTGAAAGGCAAAATCGCCGTCTTCCTGATCAACGACCCGGACTTTGAAGCCGCCAAGGGCGAAGACCCGTTCGGCAAGTTCGGCGGCAAGACCATGACCTATTATGGCCGCTGGACCTACAAGTTCGAGGAAGCCGCCCGCCACGGCGCAATCGGCGCGCTGATCGTCCATGACACGCCGGGCGCCGGCTATGGCTGGAACGTCGTCGTCAGCCCCGGCGGCGAGAATTACGACCTTGTCCGCCCGGCCGACAAGCTCACCAGCCTGCAGGTGCAGGGCTGGGTCGAGGGTGAGGCCGCCAAGGCCCTCTTCGCCGGCGCCGGTCAGGATCTCGCCGCCCTGCGCAAGCAGGCCCGCTCGGCCAGGTTCAAGCCGGTCGAGTTGAAGGGCGCGACCTTCTCCGCCGCCTTCCCGGTGACCCAGGAAGTGGTGAAGAGCGCCAATGTCATCGCCCGCATCCCCGGCGCCAAGCGCCCGGACGAAACGGTCATGTATGGCGCCCACTGGGACGCCTATGGCAAGGGCGCGCCCGACGCGCAGGGCCGCATCTATCGCGCCGGCGCCAATGACGACGCGCTGGGCATGGCTGGCCTGTTCGAGATAGCCCGCATCTTCAAGGCCGGCCCCGCCCCCGATCGCTCGATCGTCTTCGCCGCCTGGACGGCGGAGGAGCGCGGCCTGCTGGGATCGGAATTTTACGCCCAGAACCCGGTCTATCCGCTCGACAAGACGGTCGCGAACCTCACTATCGACGTGCTCCAGACCGCCGGCAAAGCCAGGGACGTGATCCTGATCGGCAAGGGCCAGAACGTCCTCGAGGACGATCTCGCCAAGTTCGCCGCAAGCCAAGGCCGCGTCATCACCCAGGAAAGCTTGCCCGAACGCGGCCTCTTCTACCGCGCCGATCATTTCTCCATGGCCAAGCGCGGCGTGCCCGTGCTGCTGATGATGGGCCTCGCGGGCGCATCCGACATGGTCGCTGGCGGCCGCGCCGCCGGCCAGGCCTGGATCGATGCCTATACCGGCAAATGCTATCATCAGGCCTGCGACGCGGTCGACGACACATGGAAGCTGGACGGCGCCGCGCAGGATGTCGACCTGATGTATGACATCGGCCACGACCTCGCCTTCTCGGCTCGCTGGCCCGAATGGAAGGCCGGCTCCGAATTCAAGGCCATCCGCGACAAGAGCGCGGCGGTCCGGAAGTAATCCCCCTTACTCCCCTCCCTTTCAAGGGAGGGGCCGGGGGTGGGTGGCGAGCGTAGCGAGCCTCCTTCGGAGGCACCCACCCCTTGATCCCCTCCCTTGAAAGGGAGGGGAGATATTTATGTAGCGCTCAACCGATACAGTCCCGCCCCATGCGGCGGCAGCGTCACCGATATCCGGTCCGCCTGCTGCCCCAGCGCCTGCCCGGCCCACAGGTCGCGCACCGCCACCGCACCGTTCAGCCCCAGATCACGCAACCTGATCCAGACCTCGCGCGGCTTGTCGCTGACGTTGAACAAGGCGACATAACGGTCCGCGCTCCCTTCCGCCTTCGCTGACCAGATGCGCCCGCCATCCTCGATATAATGGGGCTGGTTGTCATGGCTCGCCTGATTGACGGCGATCACCTCCTTGTTGGTCAGCAGCGCCAGCGTCGCCGTATCCAGATGACGCAGATCGCCGCCCATGATCAGCGGCGACCGCGCGATCGCCCACAGGGTCATCAACGTCCGCTGCTCGTCCGGGGTGAAGCGCGTATCCCGCTCGCCCAGCGCCAGCCGCCCCAGCGGCAGCATGTCCGCATCCGGCCATGATCCCGGCCCACGATAGGGCGTCCAGTTTTCCAGCCGGGTGAATTGCGCCTCCAGCATCGCCCAGTCATCCCAGAAATCGTCGGAAATGCGCCACATCTGCGCATATTTGCGGACATGATCGCCGCGCATCACCGGCGTCTCGCCGGGCGAGAGGCTCAGAATGATCGGGCGCCCGGTGGTCACGATGGCCTTGTGCGCCGCCTCGATCTCCGCCGCATGGGCGTCATAGGGCCGGCTCATATCGTCCATCTTGACGAAATCGACGCCCCAGTCGGCATAGAGGCGGAAGATGCTGTCATAATAGGCCTGCGCGCCCGGCCGCGTCATGTCGACGCCATACATGTCCGGATTCCAGCTACAGATGCTCTTCCTGTCGGCAATGTCCGCCGCACGATATTTCGTCCCCAAGATCGGCAGATTCTGGTCCACCGCCGCACGCGGAATGCCGCGCATCACATGGATGCCGAATTTCATGCCCAGCGCATGCACGTCCTTGGCAAGCTGGGTGAAGCCCTTGCCGCCAGCGCTGGAGGGGAAGCGATTGGGCGCCGGGATCATCCGGCCATAACCGTCCATCGCCGGCCTGGGCTTGGCATTATAGGTATAGCTCGACGCCTCGGGCTCATACCACTGAATGTCGACGGTGAAGATGTCATAGCCAAAGGGCAGCAGCTTTTCCGCCATGATCCCGGCGGTCTCGCGCGCCTGCGCCTCGGTGATGGTGGTGGCAAAGCTGTTCCAGCTATTCCATCCCATCGGCGGACGCGGCGCCAGCACCGCTTTTCCCGCTTCCGCCGGAGCTGCACCCGCCCGCACTGCGCCAGCAGCCGCAAGCCCCGCCACACCACCTGCGAGCATATCGCGGCGGCTGGCCTTCCATGTCATCCTCATCATTTGTCGGAGTTAATAGGAAGGCGACAAAAATAGCAACAGCCGTTCGTTTCGAGCCTGTCGAGACATCCGGCCCCAAGCCGCCTGGACGAGTGCGCCACCCATCAAAAGATCAAGATGGGCGGCTAGCGGACAATTCCCTATTTCGTCATCCCAGCGAAGGCTGGCATCTCTCTGTTCTTCTCAGAACCCGGAAGACAGTGAGATCCCAGCCTTCGCTGGGATGCCGGAGTTGGGTGGTTTTCCGCCATTCCCCTCCCGCTGGCGGGAGGGGGGACATGTCTGGAATTGGTCGCTTCTTGCCCGGCGGCCTTCTGCCCCGGCGAACGGCGATCGAGGGTAGAAAGTAGGTGCGAAATACGTCTTGGAATTAGACGATCATTGCGTTCGCCAAACCGAAACTACCTTTGAATCACTTTTGCGTAGTTTCATCTCGATCCCACCACCAGCGTAACGGGGCGAAAAACTTTTCGGATCAAACGCAGGATGCAAGCTGACGCACCACAAGTTTCCACATTCGATTACGTTGATATTGTATCCTTTTCCATCTGGATCGAAAGATTTTGGACCAAAATGGTCTTCAGCATACCGAATTGCGGCGACCTCGGGCCGATCCGAGGGGCTTGAGCAAGCGGCCATCACAAGAGCGATAAACATAGTGGCGACAGTTCTCATGGTGACAGTTCAATCCAAAAGGCAAATGTCCGCAAATGGTCGCTTTGTGCCGATCTCAACTGGCAGATTCTCTCTTTGATGACGACCGTCCCTGCAGCACATTGCCGCAAACCGCCTCATCGTCGGACAGCACGAAAAAGGGGCCGGTCTTGCGACCGGCCCCTCTTCATGTTCCATCCCGAGGGACGGAAATTTCTTACTGACCCGAACCCGGACCGTAGGTGATTTCCACGCGACGGTTCTGGACCTCGCGAACGCCGTCCGCGGTGTCGACGCGCGGCTTCGATTCACCGAAGGCCTGAGTGGTCATCACGCCGTCAGGGATACCCTTCGAGGCGAGATAAGCCTTGGCGGCGTCAGCGCGACGCTGCGACAGACCAACGTTGTACGAGGCTGCACCCGAACGGTCAGCGTGACCGGCCAGCATGACCTGGGCGTTGCCGCAAGCGCTGTAGGCCGAAACCGCGTTGTCCAGAATGGTGGCGGCGTCAGGCGTGATGTCCGACTTGTCCCATTCGAAGAAGACAATGTACGGCCCAGGCGAGCATTCCGGCGCCGGCGGGGGCGGCGGAGCAGCCGGTTCACCGAAGTTGTAGGTGATGCCCAGCAGCAGGCTGTGGGTACGCAGCTTGGTATCGGCTTCCGAACCAGCCTGACCGTAGATGCTCTGGTAAGCCGGGATCAGCTTGATGTCGTCCTGGTTGAAGTAGCGATACTTCAGCGAGATATCGACATTGTTGGTGACCGGATAACGCACGCCGGCGATCGCCTGCCAGGCGAAACCGGTATCGCTGTCGTTCACGATGTCGCTGGCGAGCTTGCCACGCGACACGCCGACGCCGCCGCCGACGAAGCCCTGCAGGCCATCATCGGGACCGAAGTCGAGCAGGCCGTTCAGCATGAACGAGAGTGCCGAAGCGGCGCCACCGAAGCCACCACCGGTCTTGTCGAAGTCGATCTTCGCACGCTTGTAGGCGGCTTCGGCTTCGAGGCGGAAGCCACCGAAGTCGTAGCCGATATTGGCGTCGAAGTCATAACCCTTGTGGTAGTCGATCGAAGGAACGGTCGAACCACCCGGCGGGATGGAAGAGAAGGTCAGGTCCTGATCTTCGACCAGCAGCACGCCGGCGTCTACGCCAACATACCAGCTATTGTCGCGCGCCAAGGCCGGGGTGGCCAGGGCACTGGTCGCAAGCGCAGCCGCGAGGGCAAGCTTCCGCATTTGGATTCCCCTTTCAAAAGTGTCACGAAGGACTGCTGAAACCATGTATCGGCAAGAAGGTTTCATGGCAAGTCCACAATTCGTGAAACCGTTGCAAAAATAACGCAGTAGGGACATCCCCTAGCCCGTCTTATTCACCGACGGGGGCCTGAAGGGTTGGCGGGAGTGGCATAAGCCTCTGATCTGAATTAGGAACTGGGTGTCTACGCCGGCCCTGCTGCAGGGCAGAAAATGCCACAGGCCACACCCGCCATGAAAGACGATATCGCAACTTCATTCCGATTCCCAGCGGTCGGCGGGAAGAAGATCACAGCCGCGTTTGACGGTGGCCGACTGACCTCGGACGGCGGCGTTCTGCTGCTTGCGCAGGCCGAGCGCGCGATGGGGCTCTGCCGGCGGCTTGCGGGTTGCATTGCCGATCCGCGTGACCCGACGCGGGTGATCCATCGCCTCGATGACATCCTACGTGCCCGGGTGTTCGCGATCGCGTGCGGCTATGAAGATGCCGATGATCTCGACGCCCTGCGCGACGATCCGGGCTTCCGCCTGGCGCTGGGCAAGTTGCCGGGATCGGGCGCGGGGCTTGCCAGCCAACCGACGATGAGCCGCTGGGAGAATGCTCCGACCACGCGTGAGCTGGCCAGGATGATGGCCGAGATGATCGGCGTCTACTGCGCCAGCTATCCGGCTCCACCAGTGGCGGTGACGCTGGACATCGATGACACCTGCGATGTCGTGCACGGCTATCAGCAGTTGTCCTTCTGGAACGGGCATCACGGTGAGCGCTGCTTCCTGCCGATCCATGTGTACGACACCGCGACCGGTCGTCCGGTCGCGATGCTGCTGCGCACCGGTAAGACGCCGTCAGGCGCCGAAGCTGCCGGCCACATCCGGCGCCTGGTGCGTCATATCCGCCGGTACTGGCCAGAAACGCACATCACCTTCCGCGGCGACGGGCATTATGGCCGCCCCGAAGTCATGGCCTTCTGCGAGGCCCACCGCGTCGATTACGTGTTCGGCTTGCCGACCAATGCCGCGCTACGTGCTGATCCGGTCATCGTTGCCATCGCAGACGCCTGCGCGGTCAAGCGGGCCACGGCCCAGTATCCGGTCCTGCGCAACTATGCCGAGACGCACTACGGCGCAAAGAGCTGGAACTGCCAGCGCCGCGTCGTCGCCCGGATCGAGGCCAGCACGCTGGGCATGGATATCCGCTACGTCGTCACCTCGCTGACCGAAGGCTCGGCCGAGCATATCTACGACACGCTTTACTGCGCGCGCGGCCAAGCCGAAAACCTGATCAAGCGCCACAAGGCTCAACTCGCCAGCGATCGCACCTCGTGCCGCTCAGCCAATGCCAATCAAATGCGCCTCATCCTACACACCGCCGCCTACTGGCTGTTGTGGCGCGTCCAGCAGGCGATCCCCAAGACCACCGCGCTGGCCACGGCCGAGTTCGCAACGCTACGCTTGCGGCTGCTCAAGGTGGCTGCCCGCGTCATCGAAACCTCCTCGCGTATCCGTCTCGCCTTCGCGTCAGCCTGCCCGGAGGCCGACGTGTTCAAAGCAATCGCCACCAGTCTCCGGCCAGCACCGACATAGCCAGTGCGGCAGTGCCGCCGAAAGCCCGAGCCCTCGTCCATCAACCTCGAAAAGCCCTTTGCTCCTGCTGCGGTGAAAAACGCCGGCGCTGGCGCTCGCCCAGATCACGCGGCAACCGACCCACCAAACCCGAAATACCCCAGTGCAGCGGGCTCATGAATAAGCCGGGCTAGGGTATCCTCCAAGCTAATACCTCCCGCCCTCCATGAAAAGAACGCCAATACTCCAGAATTACATGGAGATCAGGCCATGGCCCTGCAAAGCCGCCAATATCGCGGCAATTGCGCCACGACTCTCGACATCGACGGTCGTGCCGCCGGCCGGTGCCGCGATTGCAGACCGGCGTGCGCCGACAATTTGCTGCCCATCGACAAAAAATCCGTCACCGCGCACCGCACTATCCCGCCATGCCGTACCGTCATGCACTATGGTATGACCGCGATCGGCCACCGCCAGGCGCAATCCGCCACGCGGCGCAACAAAGCGCCAGCCGCCATCCGTCCAGAACGCCACATGCCCCTCCTGCCCGGCCCAGCCACCACTCGCCCCGGCTGCCACGATCCAGCATTGCCCGGCAACCGGCGTGATCGGCGGCACCGAAAGGTCGGCGCTTTCCGCGATCCCGTGTAGCAGCATGTCGATCCGCGCCAGCGCTTCATTATGCATCATTTCCTTCTGCGCCTGCCCGGCATGCAACAGCGGTAGTGCCCAGCGATCACTCGTCTCGTTCGTCATCCTCGCCTCCCTACAGCAGCATCTCGATCATCCCCGGCCGCCCCAGCGCCCGCGTGCCGACCTGCCGCACGTCAATGGTCAGCGGCCCGCTCACCCCGTCCACCGCGATCATCGCTGCGTCATAGGTCCAGCCCGGCGCCACCACATCGGCGCGCCGCACCAGCCGCTCGCCATCCAGCACCCGCAGTTGATAGCGCTCGCTTTCCTCGGCCAGCGGCACGTCGCTGCCACTGGTCCATCGCCATCCCGCCCGGCTGCGCCGGGTCCAGCCGATCCGCCATCCGCCAGCCCCATCCGGAGCCGCGCGGAGATGCACGGGCGCCGGCGGCACCAGCGCCACGCCGCTGATCATGATTTCCGTCGTCGCCGGTTCCACGTCACCGATGCCGATCGCCAGCAGGTGCATCGCCGCGCCGATATCCCCCTCCATGCCCGCTACCGCCAGCGGATCGACCAGCCGGTCCGCCTCGATCAGCAGGAAGGGCGTGCCGGCCCCCTGCCCCACCATCGCCCATTCGGTGCCGCGCAGCCCGCGCCGCAGCGCCTCCAGCCGATAACTGGCCGGCCCGGTCCGCACTGCCCGACTGAACTGGATCAGTTCCTGCCCCACCAGGCACAGATTGCGCCCCTGCGCCAAGGCCGCGCCGTCCGCGCTCGCCAGTTCCATATCTGCGGCCAGCAATGTCACCGACAGGCTGTTCACCATGTCGAGCAGCAGCGTGCTGCCCGGCGGCAAAGCGGCGTCGATCTGCCCCATCACCGCGCGCGGCGCCGTCCGCCCGATCGGCTCGGCGGTCCCGCCCGCATCCAGCGCATAGAGCGCCGCGCTGCGCCAGCCCGGCCCGCCGCTCGCCGCCGCCGCCAGTTGCGGCCCGTTCGCCACCCCGTCGGTCAGGCGCGGCAGGTCCGCCAGCATCAGCCGGGTCGGCCCGTGCGGCGCATCCAGCTGCCGCACGATTTGGCCCGACGACACGCTGCCCAGCGCACGGCTGGCCGCTCCCGCCAGCCGCCGCAATGCCAGCCGCACCGCCATCGCTTCCCATTCCCGTTCCTCGATCCGCCACAGGCCCGGCGCATCGGCCAGCGTCACGATCATCCCCGGCTCCAGTTCCAGCGCCCGCCAGTCGCCGCGCACCATCATCCGGTCGCGCCCGGCCCAGATGCCGTCCAGCCGCTGTCGGGCCAGCGACCGCGCCGCCCCGCCACTCAGCACCGCGGGCAGTTCGATCCCGCGCTCGATCCGCCCCGGCCCCGGCCGCGTCACCCGTTGCACCCCGGCCTGATAGTCGCGCGCCGGATCATGATGCCGCAGCGACAGCGCCAGCGCGACGCTGTCCACGCCCGCGCCGGATCGCTCGACCGGATCGATCGCCCGGCCATTGATCCGGCTGCACCGCGTCGCCGGGTCCAGCAGCGCCACCGCCAGCCCGGCGTCCCCCACCAGTTGCGCCCCGTCGCCGCACAGCCCCAGCCCATAGGCCTCGACCAGCGGCGCAATCGCTTCGGACAGGTCCGCCCCGCTCGCGGCGAAGCCCTCGACCTCACTCTCCGCCGCGCACCCCATCTGCCCCTCGCTCAGCGCGCCGACGATCGCATCGATCGTCACCGCGCCCGCATCCGCCTCCACCTCGAAGGTCAGCGACGGAATGCGATTGCCATAATCGGACAACAACAGATCCTCGAACAGGACATAAGCGATGCCGCGATGCGCCGGCGTCATGCCCGGCCCCTGCGCCGACGCGATCAGCGGGTCGGGCGCCTGATCCTCGCTCCCATCATACAGGCGGAACGCCCCCACCTGCGTCTTGAAATCGCCCGTCGCCCCGCGCAGCAGATTGCCGTCGGCCCAGATCCGCCCGATCGATCGCACGCCCCGCGCCGACAGTGCCACCGCAAAACTTGCCGAATAGCTGTAGCTCGTGCTGCTCCCCTGCCCTTTGCCACCGCCGCTTTTCGTGCGGACCTCGCGCAGGTCGGTCGCCCAGATCACCGTGCCCGCCACCCGCATCCTGCCGAACAGCCGGGGCATCTGCGTGCCATAGCTCGACGTCTGCAATTGCAGATCGCTCAGCCGCGCGCCTTCCCGCCCCTTGGCCTTGAACAGCACTTCCCGGTCCAGCACATTGCCAATCAGCCCGCCGATCGCGCCGCCGATCGGCCCGCCCAGCGCCGTCCCCACCGCGGTCAGCACCATCGTCGCCATAGCTTTCCCTCCCCTTCACGCCCGCCAGATGCGCAGTATCGGCCAGGGCGGCGCGCCCGGCGTCTCCACCACCCGCCGCAACCCGGCATGGGCATGGACGAAGCCGCCCGGCACCAGGATCAGCAGATGGCGGTGCAGCGCGCCCGGCCGCACCAGCATCATGTCGCCCGCCGCCCCGGCCTTCACCGGCCGCAACCCCGCCGCCCGCGCCCACTCGTCCGCCCGCCGGTCATCGCCAAAGCGCAGCCCATAGTCGCCCGGCATCATGGGTGCGTATCCCGCCGCCCGCATCGCCGCGCCGACCAGCCCGACACAGTCCAGCCCCAGCACCGGATCGCGCCCCTGCAGCCGGAACGGCACGCCCACCAGCGCGCGCGCCGCCGCCGCGATCGCTGCTCCGCTTCTTGGCCCGCTCATCCGCCGGGATAACGGGTCAACAGGTCGGTACCCGGCAGATAGGGCTCGCCCCGGAAATTGACCGCATTACCAAAGCGCGCCGCGCAGCTGGCCAATTGCCGGTCGCACCCCTGCGTCAGCAGCGCCAGCGTCCCTGCTTCCACCACGAAAGGCGGCGGATCGGTCAGGCGCAGCGCGCCTACATCATTGTCGACCACCGCCTGGACGATCCCGGCATTGGCGCCGGTCAGCCAGCGGATCATGCCATAGGCATAGATGCCCGCCTCCCGCCCGGCCGCATCCACAACCATGTCCGCCACGCCCGTCACCGCCACGATCTGCCGCCGCCCGGCCATCGCGACCCGGCATTGCCGGTCGCCCAGCGAGGCGCGGCAGTCGGGCGATGTCGATGGCGCCACCGGATCGGCCAGCATCGCCGCCGCCGCGCCCACCAGTTCGGCGCTGAACGTGCCGCCCTTGCGCGCCACCGCGCCGATCGTCCCGCGCGCCAGCAGCCGCCACAGCGCCCCCGGCGCCTCCCACTGGGTCAGCCGCAATTCCAGCGCCGCCCCATCCCAGCGCCCGGCCATCAGGTCCGCCTCGTTGATCGCATCGGCCACCAGCGCGCCGGCGACATCGCTGTCGCTGCCTTCCAGCCCGATGCTGCTGCGGATCGCCGATGGCGTCATGCCCGGCGCCGCGCGATAGCGCAGCCCGTCAATCTCCAGGTCGCGGTCATGGCTCGTCAGGCCGATCGCCACCCCGTCGCGCCGTTCCAGCCGCCAGCAAAAGGCCAGCGTGCAAAGCGCCTCCTCCAGTCCCCCGCTCATTCGCGTATCTCCACCAGCGGCACCGACACTGCTTCCCCGGCAGCGAAGGTCGCCCGATTAATCTCCAGCCGATCCTCGGCAAAGCGCACCGGCACGTCGAAGCGATAGCCGGCGGTGATCAGCGCACCATCGCCCGGCGCCGCATCGAACGCGATCACCCCCAGCCCGACATGCTGCCAGCCATCAGCCTGCTCCACCCCGTCGATCGCCACCCGGATCGTGCCCGCCACCGGCCGGGTGATGCGCCGCGCCTGCGCATCCGCGCCGCCGCCATAATGGCGTGTCAGCACAAAATCGGTCGTCACCCCGTCACCGCTACCCAGCCGCTGGTCCAGCGGCCCCGGCGCCATGCCCGGCGGCCCGCTCCGGTCGTCATAGGGATCAGTGAAGCGAAAGCCGCGTGCCGCCCCGCGCCTGGCCCGGAAGAAGGCGATCAGGTCGGCAATGTCCGCGTCGGACCGCACCCCCGGCCCGGCGTCGAAGGACAGGCGCGCGTCGGCCCAGTCGCTGCTGCGCCGCTCATGGCCCGACGGGCTTTCCGCCACCTGCGTCGAGAAGGCCGGCGCCACGCTCGCCTCCCGCCCGATCGCGATCGGAAAGCGCACATCGTCAAAGGCCTGCATCGCATCCTCCCCATCCAGTCTGAAACAGGTAAAGCCGTCACGCGCGACCTGGGGCAGCGCCCAGATATAGGTCGCCGCCGTGCCGCGCCTGACCGAGGCCTGCGCCGCCGCCGCGATCGCGCGCCACTGGTCGGCCTGCTCAGGCAACAGCACGAAACCGGAAAAATAATGCTGCTCGGTGACCGGATAGCCCAGCCGCGCGCTCGCCATCTCGACGCCCCGCGCGGTCAGTCGCGGCCGCCGCTCCGTCACCCAGTCATAATCTTCCAGTTGCAGCACATCGAATGCCGGCGCGGCCCAGCCGACCGGCATGTTCGCCCGCTTGGCCTCGGGCGCGAGCGGGTCCAGCACGGTCGGCAGATAGGCCAAAAGATGCGTCACCGCATCCGGCGCCAGCGCTTTGACCGCCGCGCACAGCGCCGCCGTCGACGCCGCCAGCAGCGCCCCCGCCTCATCCAGCAGGTCGCATTGCGCCGCGCCGAGCGCACCGCGCACATCGGCGATCGACACCGGGCTCTCGCCCAGCGCCGCCCGCGCCGCATCATCATAGATGCAGATCCGCCCATCCGCCGGCATCACCCACCACCAGGGTTCGCCGACCTGAAACAGGATCGGAATCCCTGCGTCCAAGGCAATGGAAACAAAGGCGCCCGCTACCGCCTGCAAATAGCCCATCGCCCCGCCATGGGCCGGCGACAACAGGGTCGATGGCGGCGACCAGCCGGTCAGCGCCGGGTCGCCATTTTCCGCCCGCTGCTTCCAGTCATTCCAGCAATGGGCGTCGAACAATTCATAGGATAGCGACCAGATGATCCCCAGCCCCATCGCCTTGGCCCGCCGCGCAAAGTCCGCA
The DNA here is from genome assembly GCF_030128825.1 of Sphingobium sp. WTD-1. Classification (NCBI taxonomy): domain Bacteria; kingdom Pseudomonadati; phylum Pseudomonadota; class Alphaproteobacteria; order Sphingomonadales; family Sphingobiaceae; genus Sphingobium; species Sphingobium sp. WTD-1. The sequence goes on from NZ_CP119127.1 coordinate 3,896,714, forward strand.
TGCCAGGCGGCACAGGGCGCGTTCAGCACCCCGCCAGCCAGGCTGACATAGAGGCCCGCGCCCAGCCGTTCGAGCCGGAAATAATGGCTCATCCCGACATAATGGTTGATCGCCCCGCGATAGCCCAGCGCATGGATCGCCGCGACCAGCCGCTCGGGCGTCTGGTTGAAACTATCGTCATAGCCGGTCGCCATGCTGAGCCCATGTTCCGGCAGCATGACGTCCCCCACCGTCAGCACCGATCCCGCCCCGTCGCAGGCGATGTCGCTCAGTTCCGCCCAGCCCTCGACCGGCACGGCAAAGCCGGTATCGCCCGCATCATAAGCGGGCGGCACCAGCGAAATGAACATCCGGTCGACATCGCCGGCCCAGACCGGATCGCTATCGTCGGGCAAGCGGAACCCGCCCTCCAGCGCGGCAAAATCCAGCACGATCTCGGCATCTTCCGGCCCGCCGCTGGCATAATTCCACAGCCGCACATACCAGGCGCGCGGAGCACCATCCGCATCGCGCCCCTCGATCGTCAGCGTCGGCCCATGCGTCTCGTCCAGCCGTCGCAGCCCGCCGCTGCGCCAGCGAAAGCGCAGCACGCACTGCCGGAAATCCCGCGCCGTCTCATAGGCCAGCAGGGGATGGCTCCACTGGTCTTCCGCGTCCCAGATCAGCCCCGCCAGATCGCCAGAGCCGTAGAACACGGCATCGGCGCGCATGGCGTCTGCCCCGGTCGTCACCACGCTCGCCATCATCGGCCGGGGAAAATTCACCGTCCACCACATCGGATCGAACCGCTTGATGAAGCGGCTTTCCTGCCCCCGCCCATGTGCCGAGCCTCCGTCGGCCAACCAATAATCGATCCCGCTCATTGCAGCGCCCCCCGCACCGCCCGCGCCACCTGCCGCGCGCTCCGCGCCAGCAGCCGCGCCTCGCTCTCGTTCCCGCGCCCCTGCACCGCGATGTTCACCCGCACGTCGCGCCCGCCGCCACTGCCCGGCACCACCTGCCCGCTCGCCGTCGGCACGAAGAGTTCCGGCCCGCGCTCGCCCACCATATAGGCGCGTCCCGGCGCCACCGGCCCGCCGGTCGCCCGCCCCGGCAGGCCCAGCGCGCTGGTCAGCAGCGACGCGCCCAGTTGCACCAGCCCGCCCCCGCTGCCACCGCCGCCGCCCACGGCCGACCGCAGCGAACTTGCCGCAATCTCGTCCAGCACCGACAGGGCGATCCGCCGCAGATCCTCGAAGCCGAACTTGCCGGTGCGCACCGCCCGCAACAGCCCCTGCTCGATCCGCCGCCCGGCCCGGTCGGCGCCATCGCCCAGCGGCCCTTCCAGCCCTGCCCGCATCGCCTCGACATCGCGGGCCAGCCCCTGCGTATCGGCCCGCACCCGCACCACCAATGTCTCGATGTCCTCGTCCATGGCGCTCCCCATTTTCTGATCTTGGTCAGTCCGGCATCGCCTGCATCAGCCGCGCCAGCGCGCCCGCATCCACCCCGTCGACCGGCGCTTCCTCGCCGCGCATCGCCGCCAGCACGGCGCGCAGTTCCGCCGGGGTGGCGCGCCAGAACTCGTCCGGCCGCCACCCCAGCAGCCAGCCGGTGATCCCCGCCAGCTGCCCCGCCCCTTCCGCAAAGCGCGTCATCGTCCCGCCAATATCTGTTGCAATATCGCCTTCAGCACCGGCGTCGCCCGCGCGAGGCCCGCCGCCAGCAGCGCCTCGCCCAGCGCCTCCCGGCTCAGCCCCTCGCGCTCGACCAGGCAATACCAGAACAGCCCGACCAGTTCGGCCAGCGTCAGCTTCCCATCCGCCGCCCGCTCGACCAGCGCAAACAGCGGCCCCAGCTCTTCCTCCGCCGCCACCAAAGCGGCAAAGCTCGGCCGCAGCGCCAGCGTCTCGCCGCCCAGGTCCAGCGCCGCCTCCCCCCGCACGGGGTTCACCGCCCCGCCGCTCATTCGCTCACCACCGCGCCGCTGCTTTCCAGGCTCAGCGCATAGTTGCGCTCGCCATTATAGTCGCCGGCATAGTCGAGCCGCGTCACCAGGAAGCGGCCGCGCATCCGCTCGCCACTCTCGAAACTCAGCTCATAATCTTCGATCGTGCCCGCCAGCGCATGGTTGCGCACCCGGATTTCGGCTGCCGATCCGGTGAAGATGCCGGCCGCCGACACGCTGACCGACCGCACCCCCGCGCCCGACAGCAGCTCGCGCCAGCCACCCGAATCCTTGCTGGTGATGTTGACCGCCTCACCGTTCACCGACAGCTGGGTGGTGCGCATCCCGGCCACCGTCTCATATATTGCCGGGACGTTGCCATTTCCCACCTTCAACAGAAACGCACTTCCTTTTTCGACGCCCATGGCGCATTCTCCCGTCAGACAAAGCGTTCTAAAACGCGGATTAAAGGAGAGGTCTGATGCTCGTGGTTGCCCCCCTTCTGATGATGCTCGCGGCCGCGCCGTCGGCCGACGCCATCGGCGCCGCCCGCAAGGCTTTTGCCGGCTGCCTCTCGGCCCAGGTCCAGCCCTCGCTCGACAAGAAGGTGCCGCTCGGCGAATTTCAGGGTCAGCTCAAAAAGACCTGCGCCGACAAGGAAGCGGCCTTCCGCGCCGCGATCCTCGCGCAGGACAAGGCCGACGGCATGTCGGACAAGGATGCGCAGGCCGATGCCGACGATCAGGTGTCCGAATATGTCGACAAGATCATCGGCGAATATGAGGACTATAATAAGCCCGGCGGCTGATCAGGCGCCCTCGCGCACCACCCGGATGCGATAGTCGACCACCGCCAGCCAGCCGCGCTCGCCCGCACGGGCAATCCGCGACCGCAACAGGCTGGCGGTGACGATCCGCCAGCCGCTCGCCTGCGCCAGGCTGATGACCGGGTCGATCCGCGCCAGCAACTCGCCCAGCCGCCCGGCCGTCTCCGCCATGTCATGCAGGCTGATCGACAGGCGCAGCTCGCGCCCCTCGACATCCTTGGCGCCCCAGTAGCTGCCCAAACACTCGCCCACCACGCCATAGGGCGCGCTTGCCCGCGCCGGCGCGCCGTCGAACAGGCCGTTCAGCCGATCCATCAAACCGGCATCGGCCTTCAGCGCCGCGATCACCGCGCTGCGTATCGCCACCTCCGCGCTCATGTCCTGCTCCTTCCCGCCTCGCGCAGGCTGAGGTCCGCCATCCAGCGCGCCTTCAGCCCCGGCGCCGACGCCCGTACCGCCTCGCCCTCGATCGCCGCCGCCACGCCCTGCGCGTCCAGCGCATCGACAATCGCCGCCCGCCGTCGCGCCGCCCGTTCCTCCATCCGCCGCGTCAGCGTCACCCGCATGACATCTCGCGTCACGAGAGGCGCATACTGCGCCAGGGCCGCCACAGCGCACTCACCACCGCCGGCGGCGCCGCGCCCTCGTCACCGCGCGCGACGAAATGCTCGGCCGCCAGCCGCATGATCCCCTGGCGCAGCGGTTCGGCCACGCCGTTCAGGTCCATCGCCATCCCGGCCTGATAGTCCACCGCCAGCCGGTTCCCCGGCCGCACCGCCCGTACCCAGCCATCGCCCGACGCATCGATGTCGATCGCATAGGCCTCGACCGGCAACGGCGTGACCGCCCCCGCATCGTCCACCGCCGCGACCGCACCGATTGCCACCACCGGCCGCGCCGCCAGCCGGTGCCAGCGTCCATCCGCCGGCACCGTATCGCGCGCGCCCCGCCGGATCAGCCACTGACCGACAAATTGCTCGCACAGCGCGCCCGCGCTCCGTAGCAGCCCCGCCAGCACCGCATCCTCGCTATCGCTCTCGATCCGCAGATAGGCTTTCAGCTCCGCCATCGACGCCGCCAGCCCCGCCCCATTGTCCGCTTCCGCCAGCATCAGCGCTCCTCCACCCGAAAGCCGATAGACCGCTCATCCACCTGCCCGTCGGACAGGGTGACGCGGTTGGTCAGCCGATAGACATGGCCGGCAATCCCGCCGCTCACTCGGACGCTGCTGCGCTGCGGCTCGAAGCCATGCTGGTCGATCGCCATGCCGCCCGGTTCAAGCGGCACCACCGTCCACACGCTCCCGGTCAGGCTCTGCCCGGCCAGATAGGCGGACCAGTCGATGCCATGGTCGATCCGCGCCTGCGGATCCTTGATGTTCAGCCTCATGCCCTGTCGCTCCCCCTGTTCGCCTCCGGCCGCTCGGTCCGGGCCGGCGCCCGCACCCGCGCGCTTTGTCCCGGCCGCATCCCCGCCGCCCATGCCCCGCTCCAGCGCGGGACCGTCGCGTCGCGCACATCGCCCAGCACCGCCGCGCCCAATGCCTCACCCGCCAGCATTGCCGCCTCCCGACACCAGCGCCTCGATCCGGTCGATCCGCCGCCGCTGCCACGCCGCCTCCAGCGCCAGGCACTCCTCGTAGCGCAGCCCCCAGCGCTCACCCGCTTCCCGCGCGGGTCGGATCAGCACATCCTCCCCATCCCGCTCCTCCGCCTCCGCCGGCCAGGCGTCATGGCACAGCAGCCCCAGCCGCACCGCCGCCCCCTCGCCCAGCCGCGCGTCGATCGCATCGCGCACCGCCTGTGCCACCAGCCCGACATGCCAGCGCGCATCCTCGCCCTTGGCCACCACCGCATCGACGAAGCGGAACTGGCGCCATTGCACGTCGCCCCAGGCGTCCAGCAGCGCCTCGGGCACCGCGCCGACATCGCATTTGGCCTGCGCATCCGACGTATTGATCGTCCCGCTCGCGGCATAGATGACCGACCAGCGATAGCCGGCCGCGCCCAGCGCCACGCCATTGTCCACCGCCGGCCGCAGCCCGGCCTCGATCACGGTCACGCCATCGGCCCGGCCGATCCGCAACGGGCTCGACAGATAGACGCCGCTATCGTTGAAGCGACGGATCTCGAAATCCGATCCGGCATTGCTGCCGCTCTCCGCGCTGCCGTTGCGGCTGAGCGACCAGCGCGCACTGGTGCCGGTCTGCAACTGCACAGCATTGATATAGCCCGCATCCGCACCGATCCGCAGCGCCTGGCTGGCCGCCGTCCGGCTCACCTCCAGGTCGCTCAGCACGGCGCTCCCGCCACTGATCGCCACCGCCGTCGCCGACTGCGTCGCCATCGCGCCCAATCCCAAGGTGGTTCTTGCCGCCGCCGCGTCGGCATCATCGACCAGCGATCGGGCAAAGCTGGTGAAGGATACGACGCCCGCCGTCCCGGCGCCGGTAAAATAGGCCAGCCGGTTGGCGGCGCTGGCCACGCTTGCCAGCGCCGTCAGATTGGCATTGACCGCCTGATAGGCCCCCGGTCCGGCATATTGGCTCCAGCCAACCGCGCTGCTTTCCAGCGTGCCGTCGGCGTTCGCGGTACAGACCCATGCCCGGTCGGCATTGGCGCTGCCTGCTTCCACCCAGATGCTGGCATTGGCGACCTTGGCCCAACTGTCCATATCGATGGCCCGCACCCAGACGCCATCGCTCGCGACATATACGCCGTTTTCCGCCGGGTTGGCCTGATCCTTCACCAGGATACGGTCGCCACTCGCCGTCATGATGCCGTCAACCGACTGCAACCCGGCCAGGCTGATCGTGGCGGTCGTGGCCAGCTTCGCGCTATTCTTGGCATCGATCGCCTGCATCTGCGCATCGACATAGGCCTTGGTCGCGGCATGGAGATCGGCGCCCGGCATCCCGCTCAGGATCAGCGGCCCGCCCATCACATCGCCCGCCTTCTGCAATGCGCCGACAATGCGCATATCGTCTCCGGCGGCGACCGTCGCCGCACCGGTCCCGACGGCACGCACGGCACTGTCGCCCAGCCCCAGCGCAGCCCGTGCGCCAGCGACACTGGTCGCGCCGGTGCCGCCATGGCCGATCGCCAGCGTCCCGCCCAGGGTCAGCGCCCCGCTATCGATCACCGGCCCGCCACCGAAGGCCAATCCGGTCGTGCCGCCCGACACGTCCACCGCCCGCACGGATCCGGCCCCGATATGCCCTCTCAGGGCCGCCGCATCGCCTTGCGCCAGCAGGCTGCGGCCAAAGGCCGTCGTCGCGATGTCCGCCAGCGCGTCCAGCCCCGCGCTCGCCTCCTGCTTGCCGGCCAGCGCCTCGCCAAGGCCATCGATTGCCGCTAGCCCATGGCCATGGCCCTCGACCGCCGCGATCCAGCCGCTGTGCAGCACCAGCCCGCCCCGCTTCTCGCCCGGCGCGAAACTGACCGCCCCGCCCCCGGCCGACGACGCCATCGGCTCGCGCACCAGCCGCCCGTCCGCGTCCAGCCCCCCGCTGCCCGCCTCCCACGCCGCCGGATCATCGACCCCGACGATCATATAGGGAAAGCGCGCGCCCGTCCCCAGCGCATCGGCAAAGGCCCGGTAGCCCGCCAGCGCCCCGCCCAGCAGCAATGGCCCGTCGCCGACATCGAAACAGACCTCGCGCACCAGGTCCGCCATCACCCATTCGCTGATCGCCCCCTCACTGATCACCACGCCCCGCTCCCCCACAAAGCCAAAAAAGCCCCTCCCCTTCAGGGGAGGGGTTGGGGTGGGGGCTGTCCCCCACCCCCGACACCGTTACGAAGCAGCAAACTTCACCAGCTTGCCGCCGGCTCGTTTACGAAGCGGCGAACTTCATCAGCTTGATCGCCTCGCTGTTCGCCACCGCGCCGCCGATCCGCTTGACCGCGTAGAAATGGACGAACGGCTTGTTGCTGAACGGATCGCGCAGGATGCTGGTGTCGCTGCGTTCGGCGATGACATAGCCGGCCTGGAAATTGCCGAAGGCGATCGACAGGCTGTTCGCGGCGATATCAGGCATGTCCTCCGCCTCGACCACCGGATAGCCCAGCAGGGTCGCCGGCTGCCCGGCCGCCAGCCCCGGCTGCCAGATGAAGGCGCCATCGCTGGTCTTCATCTTGCGGATCGCCGCCAGCGTCGCCGAGTTCATCACGAAGCTCGCCCCCTGGCGATAGGGCGCGCGCAGGCTCTGGACCAGGTCGATCAGCCTGTCCTGCGGGTTGCTGCCCGCAAAGGCCCCCGCCGCCCCCGACGCAACATATTGCAGCGACCCGAACGCGCGCACGCTGTCCACCTCGCTGGTGGTGGTATAGGTCAGGAAGCCCTTGGGCTTGTTCGTCCCATTGCCGTTGACGAAGGCCGCCCCCTCGGCCACCGCGAACTCGCGGGCAATCTCGCCCGCCAGCCAGCCCTCGACATCGAACTGCGCGTCGTCCAGCATCGCCTGGCTCGCCGCCGGATTGGCGTAAAGCTCGCCCGATGGCGGCGCGATCTCATTGAAGCTCGGCGTGCCCGTCTCGGCCCGCGCCCCGGTCTCGCTCGCCCAGCCCGACACGATCCCGCCGGCCGTCACCAGCTTGCGATAGCCCGCCGTCCCGGTCCGCACGACATTGGCGATGCCGCGGATCGGCGAAATCGCCTTCAGCGTAGACCCGATCAGCTGGTCGATCTCGCGCGGCACCGCATAGCCGCCCGCCGCTCCGCTGGCCCCGGAAAAGCTCTTCAGCTCGACGCCCGCTTCCAGCCCCTGCCGCAGATAGCGCTCGACAAAGGCGCCGCGCGCCGGATCGACCTCGCCGCCCTTCACCCCATCGAGCGCCGGCCGCCCCATCTGCACCCGCATCGCCCCCAGCTGCGCCTCCAGCGCCGCGATCCGCTCGCCCTGCGCCACCGTCTCGAAAGCGCCCTCCAGCCCGTCCGTCACCACTTCCGTCATAACCATCTCCCGCTTGCCAAAACGAAAAAGGGCGGCCCCGATTGGGACCGCCCACAAAAAGAAAATCCTCGCCCCATCGGGAAGAGGATACGGAGCCTTGGCGGCAAAGCCGCCTAGGCGCAATTGGAGAGGGGAGTGCTTCCCCCTGTTGCCTTTTCCACGCCTTCCGCCCATCCATCAAACGGGGGACGATCAAATGAGTTATCCAGCCGGCTCAAGGGCCGAGTTCAGCCTGATATTGCACAGCATCCAACGCACGTTGGATTTCAACGGCCGCGCCCGCAGATCGGAATTGCTTTATTATCAGATCGCCGTTGCCCTGCTCGGAATCGTCATCGGCTTTGGAAGCATGACCATAATGTCGCTACAGCAAAGGGTTCTTCTGTTAAGCCTGATGCAGATCGTGACCGCAATCCCCCTGTTCGCTCTCTTTGCACGCCGCCTGCACGATCAAGATCGATCAGGATGGTGGGCATTGCCCCTCCCGGTGATCATTGCGTTCAACATGACGGATAATTACCATAGATGGGCGGACGACGGCCAAATCCTGTCACTGCCGCTGCCTTTGACCATCATTCGAAGTCTGGCCATCATTGCCATGCTGGTCTTCACCTTCTGGCCCGGCACGCAAGGCCCCAATCGTTTCGGTAAAGACCCCCGTCCGGCCTGAACTGCGACGAGAAGACCATGCCCCTCACCCTCGCCACCCACGGCGCCCAGCATCTTCCCGCAGCGCTGTCCCCTGCCGATCTCGCCACGATCGAAGCCGCCCTCGCTGATCTGCCGCCCGACCAGCCGGGCCTGCGCCTCGCCAGCCTGCCCGCGCTTGGTCCGTTGCTCGGCCCGACCGGCGCGATCGGCCGCCAGGCCGCCGCGCATCAGGGCGCAGCCAGCCGCCCGGTCCGCGCCATTCTGTTCGACAAGAGCGCCGCCACCAACTGGGCGCTGGGCTGGCATCAGGATCGCACCATCGCCGTGCGCCGGCGCATCGACGCGCCCGGCTTTGGCCCCTGGACGATGAAGTCCGGCATCCAGCATGTCGCCCCGCCCCAGTCGCTGCTCGACGCGATGGTGACGCTGCGCCTCCATCTCGATCCGGTCGATGCCGACAATGCCCCGCTGCTGATCGCACCCGGCTCCCACCATCATGGCCGCGTCGCCGAAGCCGATGTCGCCGCCCTCGTCGCAAGCTGCGGCATCCAGCCCTGCCTCGCGGCGCGCGGCGACATCTGGCTCTACGCCACGCCGATCCTCCACGCCTCCGACGCCGCCACCAACCCGCGCCACCGCCGCGTGCTGCAACTCGACTATAGCGCCGACCCGCTACCCGACGGCCTAGAATGGCTGGGGGTCTAGTCCCCCTCCACCGCCACCACCCGCGCCAGCGGCTGCATCGGGTGCGTTACCAAACTCACCTCCACCAGTTCCAGCGCCAGCAATTCGCGCGGCCCCCTGCCCCGCGCCGCCTTCACCCGGTAACCAAAACTCAGCCCATCGACCGCGCCGGCCGCCAGCATCGCCGCCGCCTCGCGCCCGGCCGCGCTCGCCCGCGACACAAGGCCAATCACCCGCAGCCCGCGCCTGTCCTCGCGCGCCATCTCGATCCGGCCGATCGGCGCGCCGGGCCGATGCTGCCACAGCAGCGGCACATGCGCCGCCGTCACCGCACCGAACGCGCCCGGCCGCACCACATCGCCGCCCCGGTCCACCCGGTCGAAGATCGCGGCATAGCCGGCAAAGCGCAACGCGCCCGCATCCCCCCGCCCGTTCATCCCTTAACCAGCCCGATGAGGCCCATCTTCACCGCCATCCCCAGCAGCACCAGCGCCATCATGATCCGCACCGCCCAGCCGATCGCCGCCCCGCGCGCCGCCTTCTTCGCGTCGCGCCAGGCGCGCAGCAGCTCGCGCAATTCCCGCATGTCGGCCTCGGCCCGCCGGTCCTCCAGCCCCAGCCGCGCCAGCGCCCGCCCGGCGCCCAATTCGCTCGCCTCCTCGATCAGCGCCCGGATCATCACCATGTCCCCCCGCCCCGGCAGCCCGGCGCCCTCGGCCTGCGCCACCAGCCGCGCCAGCATCTCCTCTTTCATGGCCCCACCTTCCCTTGGGCGCCGCGCGCCCCTATCTGGGCGCACATGAAGCGCACCCCTCGCAAATTGCTGATCGCCCTCGTCATCCTCGCGCTCGGCCTCATCGCCTGGCATTTCGGCCTGTTCCGCGCCGGCGACTGCCTGTTGCAGGGCGGCAGCTGGAACATGGACAACGGCTTTTGCCGTCTCGACAGCCTCGCCCGGCCACTGTGAAGCGGGTGTGAAGCGGGCGCTGCTCGGCGGGCTGCTAGTCCTGATCGCCGCCGCCCTCTGCCTCTGGCAAAGCGACTGGCTCGCCCAAGATCGCTGCCTAGACAGCGGCGGCCGCTGGGCCGCACAGGGCCATTGCCAGCGCTAGGCGATGCCCAGCATCGCCTTCTTCTCTTCCGCAGAGAGGAAGTCCGCCCCCGCCACCCGCTCCCACAGCGCCGCGCGCTCGTCCGACAGCGCCGGCACCGCGTCCAGATCCGGCGCCAGGCTCAGCCCCGGCCACCAGCCCTGCAGTCCCTGCGCCAGCCCCGCGCCGATCTTGCCCGCCAGCGGCAAGATTGTCTGCCGCCACAGCGCCTTGTTCGCCTCGCGATAATTGGCGTAGCTATTGTCGCCCGGCAGCCCCATCAGCATCGGCGGCACGCCAAAGGCCAGCGCGATCTCCCGCGCCGCCGCGGCCTTCAATCCGACAAAGTCCATCTCGGCCGGCGACAGGCTCATCGCCCGCCAGTCAAGCCCGCCCTCCAGCAGCATCGGCCGCCCGGCATTGGCCGCGCCGCTGAACGCCGCCTCCATCTCGCGCCGCACCCGCTCAAACTGCTCCGGGCTCAGCACCGATCCGTCGCCCGGCGCATAGACCATCGCGCCCGAAGGCCGCGCCGCATTGTCGAGCAGCGCCTTGTTCCACACCGTCGCCAATGCGGTGACGGTTATACACACATTTCTAACGCTAACTGGTTAGGAACGCACCACTATGGCCCAGCACGATCACGATTTCCCTAACGCCCAAAAATCCAAGCCCGCCTATTTGTATGCGCGGTTCAGTTCGCTCGCTCAGCGCGAAGGAATCAGCATAGAGCGCCAGCTTGGCTATGGTGCATCCTTTGCCAAAGATCGTGGCTGGAATGTCGTAGAGCAGCTTCGCGATGACGGTAAAAGCGCGTTCAAGGGCGCGAATCGCGAGGAGGGCGCAGCACTTTACGAATTCGAGCTGAAAGCACGGAACGGCGTATTCCGTGACGGCGCTGTGCTGGTCTGCGAGAACGTGGACCGCTTATCGCGCCAAGGTGCGAAAGCTGCCGCTCAGCTTATTTGGTCCCTCAACGAAGCTGGCGTTGACGTTGCCACCTACCATGACGGCCATATCTATAAGGCTGGCGACGATGGCGACCTGATGGACCTGCTCTCCGTCATCATCAAAGGTGCGCTGGGCAAAGAAGAGAGTTTTAAAAAGTCAGAGCGGTCCAAAGCCAATTGGACGAATATCCACGAACGCATAGCCAATGGGGAAAAGGCTGCATTCTCCAGCCAATGCCCACAATGGCTGGAAATTAAAGATGGCACATATGTCCTGAACGAGCATCGCGCAGGCATCCTTCGCCAGATTTATAGCTGGTATTGCGACGGGCTTGGAAGCCTCACGATCCTCAATAAGCTGAACGAATTGGGGGAAGATAGCTGGTCAGTTTCCAAGCGGTTCAAGGAGCGGAATGTCTGGACCATCCGCTATATCCACAAGCTGCTGATGACCCCTGCTGTGATGGGCGAATATGTCACGCTCAAGGGCGTCACCCTGTCGCGGGATTATTATCCAACCGTCATCAGCCCAGAGATATTTTATAAGGCTCAAGCCATCCGTGAGAAACGCCGCGTCATTGGCGGTGCTGAGCGGCGGCGCACCGTCAATCTGTTCCTGGGGCTTTCAAAGTGCGGCGTCTGTGGCGGCGCAGCCGTCTATCTCAAGCGGACGCGGACTTATAAACTCACCACGCAGAGCGGCACTTTCACCCGCGAGCGGAAAACCCACGCATATCTGAAATGCAATTCGGCTCGCTATAAACATGAAGTCTGCACCAACCCGTCCCATATCCCATATGAGGTGATCGAGCGTATCGTGCTGGACAAGGTGTTGCCGCTCATTGCCAAGCACAAGGACGAGAAAAAAGTCATTGGGGCGTTCGACACGAAGATGGCGGACATTCAGCGCGACATAGCGGTGAAACAGACTCAGTTGGACAACATCGTTGAGGCGCTGGCGGAAAACCCGACCTTAAAGGCGTTCATCAAGAAGGCTGCGGATTTGGAAGCTGAAATTGAATCGCTGACGGATCAGTTGGCGGCTGTGAAATTGCAGCGGGACATTGAGGCGGCAAAGCCAGCCAAAACCAAAGACGTTGAATTGGTCGACCAGCTTCGCAACGAATTGGACAATGAGGACGAGGGCGAGCGGTTTGAGGCCCGCGCAAAAATGACTGCGCTGCTCAACCGCCTGCTCAACACGGTCAACATCAACGATGACAGGACGTTCACGGTCAAAGTCGATGATGGTTTCTCAGCCACCTACGATGCGGACGGCGAAGCGATTGGCTTCACGCTCAGCGGTGATAGGATCGTTGATGAAATGACCGAAGCCCTACAAACGGAGTACGCATCCGATAGCGGCCGCCTTGCGATGGGGGAGTAGTCGCGCGAGTTAGCGGCAGTGCAAGCACCGTGGTTTGCACTGTGGCTAGCGACGAGACGGTTTGTCAGGCGGCCATTTCGGCCGGCTTGCTGTTCTGGAGGGTTTTCCAGTGCCAGGGCAAGAGTTCGTGCAGCCGGTTCTGGGGGATATCGGCGATGCGAGCGAGGACATCGGTGAGCCATGCGAGCGGATCGACGTCGTTGAGCCGACAGGTGCCGATCAGGCTGAACAGCATTGCGGCGCGTTCTCCACCCCGGTCCGATCCCACGAACCCCCAGCTCTTCCTTCCGCGAGCTACGCTGCGCAACGGCCGCTCCGCGGCATTGTTCGTGAGACAGATGCGACCATCTTCCAGGAAGGTGGTGAAGCTTTCCCAGTCATTGAGGAAGTAGGCGATGGCCTCGGCCACGGGATCTTTCCGGGAAAGGGTCTTTCGGTGGGTATCAAACCAGGCCTTGAGCTGATCGACTAACGGGGCGACCTTTTCCTTGCGAACGGCCAGGCGTTCCTCGGGAGTCTTGCCGTTGACATCCCGCTCGACGGCAAAGATCTGGTCGATCATCTCCAGTCCCTCCCGCGCGAGTGGGGAGATGAGCGGCACTTTCCCCTTCTTCTTGCCCTTCAGCTGACTGGCCACATCGACCAGTACGAACAGCTTTCGCCTACCGTGTTGCCAGCAGTTTGCGCGGGTCATGGCCTTATCGGCCCACCCTTCCTTGAACATCTCGTTGAAGCCGGCATAGCGGTCGACCTGGAGGATTCCGGTATAGCCAGCCAGATGCGCGCGGGGATGTTCGCCCTTTCGATTTCGGGAGTAACGGCACATCAGCGCCGGCGGCGCCGCCCCACCAAAGGGGGTGTCATCGCGCACATAGTCCCAGATGCGAGCGACCTCGGTCTTGTATTTGGCGAGGAGAGGAACAGTGGTGTCGTCGGCGTGGAGGCGCTCGGCGGCCAGCACATGGGCATCGTTCAGCAGGGAGATCGGTTTGAGGGCGGCGCAGACGGCGCCGACCTGATCGGCAAGCGTCGAGATGCTCAGGGGGATGCCCTCCACCTCCAGGCGGTCGCGCTGGCTGTTAAGCGGCTGATGCAGTCCATATTTCTGGAAGACGAGATCGGCCAGGAAGTGCGGGCCGAACATGCCCCGGGGCGTCACGTGGAAGGGCGCCGGGGCCTGGCGGATCTTTTCACAATGCCGGCAGGAGACTTTCTCGCGCACCGTTTCGATAACCTTGTGGCGTGCGGGCACCTTCTCCAGGGTTTTGGTGATGTCGGGCGGCAAATGGCTTAGCGCATCCGAGCCGCAGCAGGGGCATTGCTCGGGTGCGGGGATCACTCGCTTCTCGCGCTCCACATGAGCCGGGAAGTCGCGGCGGGGTCCCCGCTGACGGGTGAAGAGAGCAACGGTGGTAGTTTTGGCCGCGGCTTGCGCGGCGATGCTCTCGGCTTCGCTGGCATCGGCCTCGAGCTCTTCGAAGCCCAGCTCGAACTGGTCAATAAGCCGGCTCGCGCGTTCCGATTTCGCGCCATATTTGTCGCGGCGCATGAGCGCGTTAATCAGTTCAAGATGCGCATTGCGGGCAAGAAGGTCGGCGTTGATCGCCTCAACGCGGGCGGCTTTTGCCTCCGCTTCGAGCGCCATGGTCTGAGCTTCGAGTGCCTTGGCTTGAGCTTCCTGGACCAGTTGATGCGCTGCATCGAGATTGGCGCGCAGCTTCAAAAATTCAGGACTGTCGTCGCTCGAGGGCATGCCCGTCTATAGCGAGAAAAGCTCACAAAACCTAAGGTTTTCTAGGATTTTGAGCGGTTTTTATCTCACCCGACGCCCCGGTTTTTGAGCAGGCGCCGCATGCCTGCGCCGTCAACCAACCTGACTGGGTCGCCAACTTCTCTGCGGATTGCGCCAATCTATCCCCTCGAGCAGACAGGCCAGCGCCGAGGGGGTAAGCGCGATCGCTCCGTCCTTGGCCGAGGGCCAGATAAAATGTCCACGTGCGAGACGCTTTGAATACAACGATACGCCCAGCGCATCGCTCCACAGAATCTTCACCAGATCGCCGCGACGTCCGCGAAAGACAAATAAATCCCCATCATGGAAGCGTCGCCCCAGATGCTGTTCCACCTGGCGGGCTAAAGTAGCCATGCCGCGACGCATGTCGGTATGACCGGCCGCTATCCAAATCTTTACATCCGCAGAAACGGGGATCATCGCAAGCTCCCCAGGATCGCACGGACAAGTTCGGGCCCCGCCTCATCGCCGAACCGGATTACCGCTCCCCGCGTCTCGATCTCCGCTGCAACGCGCAGGCCCTGCCTCTCGCTCGGCACGTCAGCGGAGGCATCAGCCTTCATCACCACCGGCACAAAGCTCGCCCCGGTGCTCGACGGACCTATCCTCTGTGTCAGCTCCCGCCGCCAGCGATGGATCAGGCTCGGATGTATGTCCGCCGCCCGCGCAATATCCGCTACAACCGCTCCGGGCGCACAGGCCGCCAATACCAGCGCTTCCTTCTGCTCGGCCGTCCACGCCCGGCGCCGCTCCGGCCCCGAAATCACCGTTATCCGATCCATCGCACTCTCGCTAAATCCAGTGCAAACCACCACGCTTGCACTCGCGCTAAATCCGACGACGGTCACATCAGAACAAGGCGGCCCCTAGCGGATGCGTACCAAACGGACGATAGGGCAACAGTCATTGACGAGGCGTTCAAACGGGTTCGCGTCTAGCCTGTCTCGCTGCCATTGCCTCCAACCGCAACAGCTCAATGTGTAGGTAGTCCATTGGCAGTGCATGTTCGCATTTGGCGTAGCTTGGGAATATCCCCCTCGCGGCATTCTCAGCGATCATCCGTCCACGGTTGAGCGCGCGGCTCGTTAATTCCTTTAGGTTCTTGCGATCCTCAAACGTGCCATCCTTTGACGACCTGATGCCACGATATTGGCGGCTGAGCCGCGCCATTGCGCCAACTTGCCATAGGGTCGCCTTGGGATGACGCGCTCTAACGCCTAGAACGTCTCTATATCTCTTTACACTGTCACGGTGCAGCTTAGCGCCGAAGAGCGCGTATTTCGCGTTTGCGTCGTGCTGACGGGAATTTCCAGCCTTAGGCAGTTCGTCCAGCAACGCAGATAGCTGTCGCATAATCTGCGCTTTCGCCAATCCTGCTGGGATCGCCGCGATAATGGTCGCTGGCTGCCCCTGCTCAGACCAGTCGCCGTTGATATAGTCTGCCGCAGCCTTTCCTAGATCAGTAGCATCCCTGTCGCTGATGACGCCCAAGCGCGTGATGGACGGCAACTTGTCACCCGCAAAGCCGAAGTTGCGGTAGCGATTCCTCGTCCACCAATCGCTGAACTGGCTGAATTTTGCCTCTCCAAGATCGTCATAGACCGCCAACACATCGTCGAAATCTGACGGCAGGCTCTCAGAGCCATCTAAATCGCCTGCGCGAAATCGGCGGGCAAGTTCATAGCTGGGGCTGAAAACAAGGAACTGCTGCCAAAGCGTCATCCATTTCACCATTTCAATGCGCGCAAGCTGCTTTTGGCGATCTAGCTGTCTCAAGGTTGGCTCGTTATCTTGGAAACTATCAAGTCAATCACGTATCAGGCCAACCCTGCCGTATCAATGCCTCACGACGCCGCACGGTGCCGCGTCAAAGAGGAGATACGAAAATGGAAGTTATCGAAAACCAGCAGGCCGCAACCACTGAGGAAGCGACCAACTACAAGCCCCGTTGGGATCGTGCAGAACGCCGCATTGGGTTCAGCACCGCTAAGCTGGCAAAGAAGCCTAAGCTGTCTGACCTGAGCAACCTTGAGCGCCTGCTCGCCCGCCTTGGCAAGGAAGCAAACAGCCTCAACGGCATCAAGGTCGCTATCGCCGCTCGCTGGTGCAGCACGGTCTACACTAACCTCACGATGCAGCAGATTGAGAGCATCGTCACTGACTGCCGCAGCGGTGAGAACCCCAGCAAACTGCTCGCTGATCCCGTCACCTATTTCGACAATCTGACTGGCTACAAGCACGAAAAGCCTGAGGGCAAGACCGTCGAAGTAATCGACACTGGCATCTTCGCCAACATCAACGCGGCCTAACAGCAGCAATCACCAACAACTCAGCACCGACCCACACGCAGACATGGATTTGCGTGATGGGGAAGTGCGTCAAAAATAGGAATTCATCAAATTATGATTGAATACAAAAAGACATTATCAGTAAAATACGACTGGCGTTCGTTCAACGCGAACCATATCGCACAAGATATCATTATGAACAAACCAAACTATATGCTGCGCCATGCCTTTGGTGAGAAAATGCTGGAAGAATGTCAGTGTGACTATGAGGTTCCAGTTGGATTGTTTTGGTCGCCTACAGTGCAGCGGCAAACAGAGCATGTTCCCTACGAAGAGGTTGATGCGTGGATCAACGCGCAACAACCTAAGCGATGGAAAACAAATTATAGGCTGTCAGACCCAAGTTGAACAGTGCCGGCGGAACACGCAGGGAACGCGAGCTGGTAAGTATTTGATTTTGCTAGGCGTGGGTTTGGGGGCAAAACCGGATGTGCTAACAACATTTTGCCTGTAACTGGCCGTTTGGTTTATCTTTACGAGTACAGGCAGTAACAACCTGGCCATGTATGTCGTCGAACGAGTCGCGCGCGGCCACCGCTATCTTTACCTGGTCGAGAGCGTGCGCGAGGGCAAAACTGTCCGCCAGCGCACGATCAAGGCTCTGGGCCGCAAGGATGCGCTGGCCGCAAGTGGCGAACTCGACAGACTGGCCGCCTCGATCGCACGTCACGCAGAGCGCAGCATCATTCTGTCCGATATCGATGCAGGCCGGATCGTAGCCCGCAGGATCGGAGGCCCGTTGCTGTTCGGGCGCCTGTGGCAGCGGCTTGGCATCGATGCTGTATTGGAAGAGGTGCTGGAAGGGCGCCAGTTCGGCTTTGCCGTGGAGCGCGCCGTATTTGTCGCTACACTGCACCGCCTGTTCGTCTCAGGCTCGGACCGAGCCTGCCTGGACTGGATGGAGAGCTACGCCATCGACGGCAGCGAGGATCTTGCCCTCCATCACTTCTATCGCGCCATGGCCTGGCTCGGCGAGGAGATCGAGGAGAAGGCAGAAGGCGCATTGGCACCTCGCTGTGTGAAGGACGTGATCGAGGAGAAGCTGTTCGATCGCCGGCGGGACCTGTTCACTGATCTCAGCCTGGTGTTCATGGATACGACGTCGCTCTCGTTCTACGGTGCAGGCGGCGACACGCTGGGTCGGCGTGGTCATTCCAAGGACCACCGGCCCGAGCTTGCCCAGATGATCCTGGCCGTGGTGATCGACGCCGAGGGGCGTCCGATCTGCACCGAGATGGTCCCGGGCAACACGGCCGACGTGAAGGTGCTCATGCCCATCGTCACGCGCCTGCGTACCCGCTTTGGGATAACCCGCTCGTGCGTCGTGGCCGACCGCGGCATGATCAGTGCCGGTACGATCGCCGCCCTTGAAGAGCTGGGGATGGAATACATCCTGGGTGCGCGAGAGCGCACCAGCAACGTCATCCGCGATGTCGTGCTTGCCGACACTGCTCCGATGGTACCCCTGGTCCTCGAGCGACAGGCAGGAGACACCCAGCTGTGGGTCAAGGAAGTGCGCGTTGGCAAAGGCGCAGATGCCCAGCGCTACGTCGTCACGCTCAACGAAGCTGAGGCAAGGAAGGACAAGGCCGACCGGCAAGCGATCATCGATGGCCTCCAGACCCAGTTGAAGAAGGGCGACAAGGCCCTGGTCGGCAACTCGGCCTATCGCCGCTATCTCAAGGCCAGCGGCAAGACCTTCGAGATCGACATGGGCAAGCTTGCCGACGAGGCGCGCTACGACGGCATCAGCGTGCTGCGCACCAATGCCAGGATCACTCCGCTACAGGCCGTCATCCGCTACCGTGATTTGCTTCAGGTCGAGGCCCTGTTCCGCGTCGCCAAGGCGAGCTTCGATACCCGTCCCATCTTCCATCAGTCCGATGCCGCTATCCGCGGCCATGTGTTTGTCTCGTTCCTCGCTCTGACGCTGGCCAAGGAACTGACCCGCTTGTGTCAGGAAAAGGGCCTGCAGCCCGAATGGCAGCCGCTCCTCAACGATCTCGATCGCCTTCAGGAAGCCACCATCGAAAAGGACGGCAAGGTCATTACCACCCGCACCCACGTTTCGGGCCAGGTGGGGAATGTCTTCAAGGCAACCGGCATCGCGCTGCCGGCCAATATCAGCGAACTGCCGCCGCGAACCTAAGCCTCTGCAAGCTCAACCAAACCCAAAAATGTAGTGGTAACACTCGCGCCGGTGCGTGCATGTCATT
Organism: Sphingobium sp. WTD-1; assembly: GCF_030128825.1. Lineage (NCBI taxonomy): Bacteria > Pseudomonadati > Pseudomonadota > Alphaproteobacteria > Sphingomonadales > Sphingobiaceae > Sphingobium > Sphingobium sp. WTD-1. The sequence continues at coordinate 3,915,540 of NZ_CP119127.1, forward strand.
GAACAAAAATGCCTTTTCCAAAAGCACTGTTCAAGTTGGGTCAGATTTTCTGCTAACGGGAGAGCTTAAATGGGCTAGTCATATACAACGTCGTATGGTTTATGGATACACCACTGACCCTGACGGCGTTATCAACGAAATGCTCGATCCAACTCGAAAATGGACTCAGATTGATCTATATTATCTGGGCTTCAAGCCTGAAGACTGGTTGGCTTATCAAATCTGCAAGTGAGACGGTCAACGTCACACAGCAGCCAAGTCAGCAAGCTGGATGAAATTTAAAGCAAAAACCCGCCGCTGACGACAGCGACGGGCTTTTTGCGTGTCTGAGGCTCTGACAGCTTACTTTTTAGCAGCTTTCGCGGCGACCATCTTCGCGCCACGGTCCTTGCTCTTGGTTTCCATGGGCGCAAGCTGGCTATCAAACTCACCAGCAACGATAGCGGCCTTGATCGCGCCGTAGATTTCCTCAAACTTGTCGGCGGGAACGACGAACTCACCGTCCTTGCCGTCCAGCTTGAGCGCCTGATTGGCGTAGCGGACGCTGAACTTCACCTCGTCGCCCTTCTTGATGATCGTGGGGCGCTTTACGTCCTTGTTGCCAGCCTTGAACGCGACAAGGGCTTTATCCATGCCCTGCGCAGTGCGGGCGCTTGCGGACATGCCACCAGCATTGCCAGGCTTAAATTCCTTGCTCTGCGAAACTGGCTTAATCAAGGTCTTCCACGATACGTTAGCCATTGGATTTTCCTTCTCTTCTACGTTGCTGCTGCCGTCTGCCTATATAATCAATAATGTCCGTCAATCATATTCAGAACCAAAAAGTGATAAATAGCTGACAAAAATACCCCTCACAGCGGGCCAGCGCTCAGGGGTTCTAACAGAGGATACCTGTCAGCTATGCATATTTATACCCAACCTTACACCTATATCATTGGATGGAGTGAGCAGAAAAAATACTACATCGGGCAACGTCATGCCAAAGGATGCAATCCCGCAGAACTGTGGGTAAGCTATTTCACATCTGGTAAGCTAATTCCTGATTTTCGGGACAAGCACGGGGAGCCAGATATCGTAGTCACATACTTAAGGCATGATAAAGAAGACGCTCTATGGGTGGAAGAGATGATGATGTTCTACTCAGGGGCTGTATCATCAGACAGATTTCTCAATCTGCAATCAGCAGGACGCCACTTTTCCACGAAATTGGGATCAAAGAAGCCGCCACGATCCACGGCCCATTGCAATGCCCTCGCTGCCGCCAACAAGGGACGAAAACACTCTGAAGAGACGCGCCGCAAAATCAGCGAAGCAGGCAAACGAAGAAGGCACTCGGCTCAAACAATCGAAAAGCTAAAGCTACCCAAAACCGATGCTCACAAGGAAGCTATTCGTAAGGCTCGCCTTGGCACAGTGTTTTCCGAAGAAAGTCGGCGAAAAATGAGCGAGAGTGCCAAGCGTCGATGGAAGAAAAGCGCTGATTAAGCTGCTTTCTGCATCCACTTGCTTACCATGCTGTCTGTTACACCGATATAATGCATGGTTGAAGTGAGGTTCTTATGCCCAAGGATACGCTGCACAACGGGAAGCGGTGCGCCCTCATCAACGAGGCGCGTAGCCAACGAGCGACGACCGCTATACGTGCTGCCTTTGATCCCTGCGCTGCTATACAGTTTCTTAAAGCGCTCACTCAACGAATGAGGCGTATAGGGTTTGCCCTGACGCCCAAGCACAAGATGCCCTGACGTGCGTTTGTCTGCGAGAATGTGGATTGCATTAAGCGCAGATGCAGAAAGCGGAATCTCACGCGCCTCGTTGGTTTTGGAAACTGCTGCGCGGACAACCAGCTTGGGATTATCTGAGTAGACAATATCCGTAACAAGCAAGCCTGCAATCTCTGCGCAACGCAAGCCAGTCGCCCACGATAGCTGCAACAGCGCTTTTGCCTTTTCAGGGTTATGGCCACTGATACGATCAAGGATAAGCGCACGTTCTTCTTCGCTATGGATAATTGCCTTCATCTAAACCTCCTGCGTTACAAAACATTCGATAAGGCCTGATTTTCCTTAAGCGATACCAATCCAGACATATCGCCGCTTTTTCGTCCTGAAATCATAAATACAAATGGATGCTAAAAGAGGAACTAAGCATGGGAATGGATAGATTAGAAAACGCAGTAACGGATTTAGAGCAGCGCATGGCGCTCTTGGAAGAATGCATAGCGTTGGTGGTTTACCGCGAGGAAGAGGCCAAGAGCGCGGCAGAGGAAGCGGTTCGCAGGCTTCAAGAGGCGGATGCTAGACTGAATGCGGTAACGGATGCGGCAGTGCGGGTGTTCACCCTCAAACTCAACACAAAGGATCAAATCACTGGCTTTAGTCTGAAGGAGGGCGACCAATGATGGATTGCCTCATCATGATTGGCGGCGGCATCATCGCCTTAGCCATCATTATCGCCTGCATTCTAGGAATGGTCTACCTTGATGTCCAACGAACTGCGGCGAACTACGAGTTCGCGCAAACGATAGGCCTCCTTCCATCTAACGACGAGATTTGCGGGGGAACGAAATGACCGAAACCCCAGAATACCGCAAAGCGACGGCGGAAGAGAAACAGCGCATTGAGCAGCTTGCCGCAGAGGGAAAGCCCCTGACGGCTATCGCCAAGGAAGTAGGCTTCTCACAGACCTACGTGGGCAAGATCGTCCGTCAGAGCAAACAGCGCCTTTGGATCGAACATAGGCGCGCAATCGACAGCCACGAACGATCCTTGGCGAACCTTGCCGAGAAGATCGAGCGCAACACCAGAGCCATCGAGCGTCAGACCAGATATCTCAAGCTGGTCATGGGCCGGGTCTCAATGGCGATCAACGGCGTCACCAAGACACGCGAAGTCCTGAAAAACATACAGGCCCGCATCACGAAGCTGATCCAGAACGAGGAGAAACAGCAGACCCTCAGGCAGAGCATATGGGGGAAGAAGCAGTGAGGGAACTGACCCTATGCACTCTTTCGCGCGGTGATCGTGCCGGTGAAACCAGATGGCTTTCTTGTATCCTCGATATTGAACGCCAAGGGATCGCGTTTGGATGCAGATACTCAATCAGCGATGATGGAGGGCAATTCAGCATCATATTATCGTTTGCCACCGAGGCGGGCCTCACAGCAGCGAGGTTACTCCTATGACCCAACCCAAATTGAAAAAGAGCGGCGATTTTGAAGAACGCCTTCGCGACTATCCATTTGAAGCATCGTTCACATTGGATGGCATCGTAATAGGATTAAATTACTATTCCAGAATGCTCGCTGAGCATGAAATCGACCACATGATGGTGTCATTCGAAGCAGTCGCCCATTCATACGGCGGCGCAGAATCAAAGGCCGTCATCGCATTCAGGAGTGAAATAGACCTCACAGCGGCTAGGTTGCTCGTAAGCGGTGTTCTCAGCCCACGGTGGTCCAAGGCATGAGTTCGGCGACGCCGTTCGCAGGATGACCGTTGGCCAGGCTGTTCAGCGTATCGGTCAGCCAGATGTGCGGGTTGATGCCGGAGAGCTTGCAGTTTTCGATGAGCGTGGCGATCACCGCCCAGTTGTCGCCGCCTTCGTCGGAACCGGCGAACAGGGCATTCTTGCGGTTCAGCGCGAGGGGCCGGATAGAGCGTTCGACGGTGTTGCTGTCGAGGTCGATGCGGCCATCCTCGAGGAAGCGTGACAGCCCATCCCAGCGGGTGAGCGCGTAGCGGATCGCTTCGCCGAGCTTGCTCTTGGCGCTGACCTGGCGGATGCGGGCCTCGAGATACTGGCGAAGATCATCGACGATGATGCGGCTGCGGTCATGGCGAACAGCCCGGCGTTGCTCCGCCGATAATCCTCGCGCCTCATCTTCGATGGCATAGAGCAAGGCGACGCGACGCAGCACTTCCGTTGCCACCGGCGAGTTGTCGGCCAGCTCGTAGAACTTGCGCCGGACGTGTGCCCAGCAAAAAGCGAGGCTGATCTGCTGGCGGCGCCTGGCGAGCGCGGCATAGCCGCCATAGCCATCGACCTGCAGGATACCTGCAAAATCACCGAGATGCGCTTCTGCCCGTTCGCCCTTGCGATCGGCTGCATAGACATAGGCGACCATCGGCGGATCATCGCCGCCCCAAGGTCGGTCATCGCGGGCATAGGCCCATAGCTGGCCGGTCTTGGTTCGCCCACGCCCCGGATCGAGCACCGGCGCCGTAGTCTCGTCCGCAAATAGTCGTTCTGATCGTCGCAATCGCTCAAGGATGTGATCGCGCAAGGGGCGCAGATACCAAGCTGCCCGTCCGACCCAGTCTGCCAGGGTGGATCGATCAAGCTGGATGCCTTGCCGGGCGTAGATCTGCGCCTGGCGGTACAGCGGTAGATGATCGGCGTACTTGGCGACCAGCACCTGGGCGATCAGCGCTTCGGTGGGAATGCCGCCCTCGACGATCCGCGCCGGTGCCGGGGCCTGCACAATGGCGCTCTCGCACGAGCGGCAACCGTAGCGCGGGCGGCGGGTGACGAGGACACGGAAGGTCGTGGGCACGACGTCGAGGCGTTCGGCTACATCCTCGCCGATCTGGTGGAGCGCGCCGCCGCAGCACGGACAGGCCTTGTCCTCGACATCGACGACCTGCTCGATCCGTTCGAGATGGGCAGGGAGCGAACCGCGGTTGCTCTTGCGGGGGCGCTCGGCGGGAGTCCGGCTTGCCTTGTCCCTGGCATGCTCGGCTTCAGCCAACGCCGTCTCGACTTCTTCCAGCGCAAGCTCGAACTGATCAGGATCGAACTGCTCTGACCGGCGTCCAAAACGGTGGCGCTGCAGAGCCTCGATGATCGCCTTCAGGCGTTCCACATCAGCCTGGAAAACCTTGAGCGTGTCGAGCTCGCGGGCCTGTTCGAGGACGAGCGCACGCAGCGCTTCAACGTCGTCGGGGAGGTCCGCTTCCATGAGCATGGCAGGCAGTGAATCAGTAGGCGAAGGCCCCGTCAACCGGCAATCTGCGGGACAATGGGACGGCGTCCACCGTGCACTCTGCGCCAGTCCAGACCCTCCAGAAGGGCACCGAGTTGCGCCGAGGTCAGGCGCATCACGCCGTCCTGGATGCCCGGCCACTTGAAGCCACCGGTCTCGAGCTTCTTGGCCATCAGACACAGGCCCGTGCCGTCCCACCAGACCAGCTTGATCCGGTCCGAACGCTTCGCCCGGAACACGTAGATCACGCCCGAATAGGGATCGCCGCCGTACTCGGCTCCGACCAGCGCGGCCAGGGCGTCAGGTCCCTTGCGAAAATCCACCGGGCGCGTCGCGACCATCACGCGCGCGCCAGCCCCAGGTCCTATCATCGCGTCGCCTTGAGCGCTTCGATCACCGCGGCAATCACACCGACGTCGGCACTGCGGCCGATCTTCACTGCCACACCGTCGATCTCCAGCTCGACAGCTGCAGCTGCTGCGCAACGTCGACGGCGGGGACGCGTGGGAGCAGGACCGGACACCGCGCTGGGCTCGATTACGGCAGGCACGAACGCGACCGCTTCCGGCTCTTCCGAAGGCAGGATCCCCCCCTTGGCCTCGAGCTGCTTGCGCAAATCCCGCCGCCACGCGTAAACCTGAGAGGGATCGAGCCCATGCCGGCGAGCCACGGCACTGACCCCGTCCCGGCCCGAATAGCACTCTGCAACAATCGAGGCCTTCACTTCGGGCGGCCACTCTCGCCGCTTGCCCGCGCCCGTAAACACCTCGAACCGCTGCGCGCCCTTGCTCACAGGATCATCACCCGAGATTATCATAGTAGCAGCGCACTCCAGCCCAATCAGGGCGCGGAAACTCGGCGCTACGCTTCAAACGCGCAAGGTGGGGGCAGAACAGCGCTTACGGTTGCTCCTATGACCGACGCATATATCGACATTCATGGCCCTGTTGCATTCAGGGCGTTTCAAAATCTCTGCGATCATCACGGCATAATGTTCGCCACAGTTGAGATTTTACCGCACCAAGATGGTGTCACAGGCATAGGCTTAGTCCGCCGCATTCGTTTCGATACGGAAGCAGACCTATTTGCCGCCAGATTGATCCTTTGAGACGATCATCCTTTAGGAATGAATTTCAACGCCCGCCCTTTGGTGACGATCATGAGGGCGCCGCCCGCTATAACAACACAGCCCACGACGGCATATTCGCCCAGCTTTCGCCATGTGGAGTTATTGCTTTCGTTGACCCTTTCAGCCCCTTTGCCTGCCTCTGCCATCTGCTCAGCCAATTTGAGCTTTTCCGCAGGAGACATTCCTTCGTGCAGCTTGCCCATTTCCTCAACCGTAGCGTTGATTGAGTCGATTGCCGCCTTCTGGCTCTCAGACGCATTGCCACTGATCTTGTTCATAATCTTGGCAAATGCCTTGGCCGCCATGCCTTGCGGGGTGCCTTCAACCTCATCCAACATTCCATCAATTGGATGCAGGACTTCCGCCTTAGGTTTGCTCACCGTCGTTTTGGGAGTGCGTTTCCTACCACCTGTCGCTGACGTGGCCGACTTCTTAACCTCACCGCTCATATTGCCCCCAATACGTTGAAATAACGGCTTAGCAGAAAACTACTGCCAAGGCCCATGTCCTATAGCTGACAACGAAAAACCCCGATTTCGTGCCCTGAAAAGCCGCAGAAAACGGGGGTTTCGTAAGCCCTGAAACAGCAAAATCGCTGAAATTCAGTTTTCTTTCAGGGCTACACCGTTGAGCAGTCCATCATCAATCACGCGCAATTGACGCACCAGCACGGCGCGCTGATCGGCATATGCAGCTTTGAGGTCATGAAAGGCAACAGACACTGCCGCCACGGTTGCCTCTATCTCTGTCTCAGCCACTTTAGCCTTGGCGTAGGCAGCAGCCTCTTGCTCGTCTGTCCATTCGTATTCCGTGACGTGGATAGTCGCATAGATAGGCTGGCAAATATCCGACATGGCATCGGCTAGTTTCTCGGCCGCCCCTAACAGAGCGTCCTTGCTGCTCTCGACGGCTTCAACATCCTGCGATTGGGCAAATAGCGCTCTTAGCTCACGGTAGAGGCCATTGGCTTTGCTATGTGTAGCAGAATACCATTGTTCTATACCTGACGGTGGGCCAACCTGTTCGTGATACTCAAGGTCGTTGCTAATGTCAGATATCGGCTTGGTAGCAATTTCCCTCATTCGGTCGCATTGGGCATCTAACGTCACAACCATATGCCCTATGGTTTCGCGGACCATGACGTTGTTCTGCGCCCGCATAAGGGCAAGCTGCTTCCTGACAGGCTGTAGGGCGACGAACGCAGCGCCAAGGGCCATGAAGCCGGTGATAAGCGTCTGCCAGTTGAAGAACCAAGTGCCGATTGCATTCCAGTTCACCCACGAAAAGTCGATGCACGTCATTTAAAAGCCTGCCCCTTATGCTTTTCCAGCAAACCCCATAGCTCGTTCCCGCCTTCGCCTGAGAACTTCACCGCCCCTGAGCGAATGAGATACTGGCGCAATTTGTCATCCTCAAAGCCGGGCAGATGATGCTTGATCTTATCAAAGGATCGCATGGCATAATCTTCACTCGATAAGAGCGCCTGAATGGCTGCTTCAATGGCAAACTCCAACTGGAACTCACGACGCAATCTCTCGCGCTGAGCCTCGATAGTCCTGTTGGTGGTTTTCCACGAAACGAACCCAGCAATGATAGCTGGCCATACAGCCCATTTGAAAATGGCTCCACCAACGGCCCAGCCATCAATGTCCGTCAGGAAGGTAGGAAGTTGCCCCATTTAGATCACCTCAAGCCGTAAAACTCATCCTTCTGGACATTGCATTCCCTGATAATCAGAAACTGCGCGTCATCGCTTAGGTCTTCCATGGCGACCTGCGAGCCATATCGTGCTTCAGTCTCTCGCCACCAGCATTTGTGAACGTCGAACTTTGGCCGCTTGGAATATGGGGTGATGTGGACCTCAGGGGCAGGAGGCAAAACCCCTACAGCGCGCAGAGCGCCCATCACAATCGCCACGATGATAAGCAGAGTGCCAGGTGTAATCAGTATGATGAACACCTTGGCCAATCCGCTCCTGCGATGCCACCACGCTTTCATTCAAAGCCCCTAAATCACCTTGGGATCAACCAACGCAGAAGTCACACTGGCGGAAACCTGACCGCACGGAGTTAAGCCAGAAGCGATTGAGGAAATACTAAGCTGAACCATGGTGGTCAGATAGGAGAATGGGCAGGTTTGGGCCTTTTTTTCCTCCACCCTGTCAACCAGAAAAGGCCATTAAATCACAAGTTTATTGAAAAATAACGCACTCTTCCTACCTGTGTCAAAGTCAACTGCGAAAGGGGAATGCCTTGAACTGGACCGTCCTATGTTTCCATGCTGCGCTAGGCAAAGGCGCGCGCCTCTACATTCTGCCCAGTATGTGGGATGGCCAAGAGCAGCCGCCTTACCGCTTCAACGTAGGCGACAGACTTGCGCTCGAATTTTCCGATGGGCGGGTATCAGGTGGATTGGTAAAGGCCATCCTGCCTAATGGTATGGAAATCGTCTTTGGCGATGATGTGACTTATACTGTGCAGCCAACCCCGCCGAATGCCCCAGCGCCACCATTGAAGTCCAAGATACCATATGATGATTGGACTGTGGTTTAATCATCAGGGCCGTGTTGGAGTTAAATTCAGCACGGCATTTTTGTATCGACTCTAGCAGACCATCTGTTAGGTTCACTATGTCTGGATCATGGCCATCATCGAGCCGATCATTCAGGTCAGACCTTCATTCTTCTGTCTAACAAGGTGATGTGTCAAATCGACCAGAAATAGGCAGATTTATATTTTTTATGTCTGATTGTTCGATTGACACGATTCAGTGGCTTGGTTCCATCCACCATCGGCTTAATCGCAGATAGTCAGAACTCCATATCTTCTGACTATATCCATCAGCGTCAAAGTCGAGCCATATGTCTAAAATATCTGGTATTGACTTCTAATTATCCACTGTATGGTTAGCTATGATGGATGAATGATAAGCCTGATTGCTATGGTAAAGTCAGGCTTATTCTGTTTTTGGTTGACTTATATGGTCATTGGTATGGCTGTTGGATTGGGAAGACATAGGTTCATTGGTTGGCTCGACGCCAAGGCACTACCTGTCTGACACACGCCAAGGTTCAGCCTTTTGGGGTCAGCTTGACGAGATTTCGCGCCGTCCGATTTCCTTGAACAGTGCGAGATACTTAGTCATCACTTGGTCAAAGTTCATATAAGATTGATACTCTTCGATCTCATCAATGTCGCCTTTCCAAAGCTCACGCTTCCACTCTTCATGAAGGTTGGTGAAATCGTCTGAGAGTATCAGGGCGTGTGTCTTCATCAGCACATGCACGTTCTGGAATGCGTCGTGAAAGTCCTTTTCATGCTGCTTATGCAGATCGCTTGCCATGTATCGTTCTGGCGGGTCTGTATCGTTCCCAAACAGGTAGTAAGTCATTAGCGATGCAGCACCGTGCATGATGCTTATCTGCGCGAAAATCCTTTCATATGCGCTCTTCCGCTCTTCCCAAAGTCGCTGCTGGGCGAACTTATGATGGTCAAGATCGGCTAGTTGCCGTGCGGTATCCAACGCACTCCTGCGATTGAGGAAGGAACCATACCAGATACCGCCAAGCGCGCCGCCGACGCTGATCGCGGCTACTGCAATCTCAGTCCACATGGCTCACCTCAGTTTGGCAAATCGCTTCGCAAGTTCGCTTCCTAAATCGCTGCGGCCCTCATTGTTGTTGAGGTATGGCAGGAAACGGTGATGCCTGAGATCGAAAGGCACATCATCCGCGCTCTGCGTGATAGGTATGACGTGCTTTCCAAGCGTATGGGCTATGCCAGCTTCATAGAACACATTGGGATTTTTGCCCGTGAAGTCGCACACCACAATATGAGAACGGAAAATTAGGCTGAAAATGTCCTGTATGAGAACTGAGTGGTCCCAGATGTCTTTCGCGCGCTGTGCGCGGAAACCTGTTTTTATGCAGGCGTCGTTGATGGCTTCAAAGACAGGCTCCATTGCGCTGGTAAATGGACACATCACCGCAACGAGGTCACGTTCGAGGCCACTGTCAGGCAATTCAAAAACGCTGGGGTGGAAGATCACTGGCCGCGACTTGCTGGGCGCTGTGGACACGTTGATACCTTCAATTTCGTAGCGATCGCCAACAAATTCCTCAATGATCGCTAGGTTATCAATGTCACGCTCAACGATGGTGTTGAGGACCGTATGGGCGCAGCCCTCGTAATCCTCGTCGCCAAAACTCAGAGATCGCAATAGCCGTGGATGGCCTGTCACCGTATCAAGGGAAGCCGTGTGCGCGCCTAAGGTCTGCCAGTCTCCGTGAGTGAATTCCTTTACGATGACCTTCGCAATCGAAAGAAGGCGTTTGCGGTCGTTAGTCGATAACCCCTGATTAAACACAGTCCCACCCGTCTGAAATAACCTGTCGCACGGTGTCTAACGGCAAGTGCCTCGTCATTCCAGTAAGATGGCTGGTCCCGCTAAATACGGGATGAGTGACAAAGACGACCCCCGCGCCATTGAGCGCCGCGCCCTACGAAACAGCCCAAAATCGCCCCTCTCAGCGCCATATGAGCGCGATCCCCTCCACACATACATTGAGGACGAGGAAAGCGGCAGAGAGCTTATCAGCGCAATTCTGGAAGACCCTGTTGCGCCAGCCGTTCCCCATGTGCGCCTACATACGCCGTCAGCGTGGAAGAACGAGGCTGAGGATATTGTCGTGTCAGTCCGCAAGAAGATCAAAGCGGCCTATGTCAGCGGCATCAGCCGTGAGGAATTTGCTGAGAGGCATGTCGAAACCAGCTTGGATATCGCCCTCATGGAACTGCTCTACGGGGACATGAAGAGCAAGGACCGTGCAGCCAATGCGATCAAGGTCGAAGAAGCTATCCTCAAAAAATATGAAGCTGAAGAGAAGCGCATTCAGCACCTTGAGAAGATGGAATTGGCTCAGGCTAAGACGCTTACCAAAGCGCTGAACGTCATAGACCTACAGATTGAGCAGATGAACAAGGAGAAACCTATCGAGTGAATTTATTAGAACAACGTAAGAAAGTTAAGAAGTGGATCAAAGCGCAGATATTCAACGGCCTTGATGGTCAAGCGATCATAGCAGCCGCCTTGCGGCTCTCATCAGACCTACATCAAGCCGTCCTATACGAACTACAAGACCCAGCTTTTACCCTGCGACCAAAGCAGGAAATGCCAGATGGCGACTGGTATATTTGGTTCCTCCGCACTGGACGCGGCTTTGGCAAAAACCATGCGGCATCAGCCGCGATCAATAAGCTGGCTCGCTATGTTTTTCCCGGTCAACAGGGTCTCATAGTCGCCGCCACCCACAAGGACTTTTACGCCACCATCTTCAATGGGCCATCTGGCTTGAAAGCGCTGGCCGCACCTGATTTCCAGCCGGTCTACAGTGAACGAAAGCTGGAAGTGCAATGGCCTAACGGCTCAACCGCCGTGGTCCGCACTGGTGACAACCCAGAAGATATCCGTGGTCTGTCCGTGCCGTGGGCATATGCCGACGAGCTTATCAAATGGCCAAAGGGCGAAGTCAGTTGGGGGAACATACAAAACTGCGTCCGTGAAGGCGCAAACCCCAAGATCATCCTCACTTCCACCCCGCTGCGTGGCGCTGAATGGCTCAAGAAGGTGGAAGAGCTACCAGATACCATCGTCACCACAGGTGGCAGCAGCGAGAACAAGAACCTCCCAGCGACATTCTTCCGTGGTCAACGTGCAAACCTCTCAGACAAGAAATTCGCGGAAGAGGCACAGGGCGAATGGGTCGGAGCAGACGAGTTCCTTTGGACCAAAGAGGAACTGGAGTTTGTCACCCGCGATCCTCAGGTGTCATTGCGCGCCTTCGCTGAGACAATGGACGAGCGCATGATTTCCATCGACCCTTCTGGCGGTGGCCGCGATGAAAACGGCATTATCCTGCTTGGCCGCAAAGGCGACGATCTTTGGGTGCTGGGCGACTTCTCATGCAAAGGGAAAGCATCTGTATGGCGTGAAGAGGTCATCCATGTTTGGCGCACCTATTGCCATGCTGGCGACCGCGTTCTTGTCGAAACCAACGCAAACCAAGGCATCGACGAATATCTGATGGATGGCGAACCCCAAATGTGGGTTGAGGGCATCCAGCAAACGGCCAAAGCCAGCAAGAAGGACCGCGCAGAGCAGGCGCAGGCATTATACGAGCAAGGCCGTGTCCAGCACTTTGGTCGCTTTCCTGAACTTATGCAGCAGATGGTGGACTTCTATGACGTCCTCCTTGATCGCAATGCATCACCTGACCGTGTTGACGCTCTCTCCACTGGCTTGCGTGAGATAGCCAAGCCACGCGCATTCATTGGCCTTGGCTTCTCAATCCCCAATGTCAGGTTCCGAGTCTAAGCGAAGCACCAACCAATCACTTAGCTAAATACTGGAAAATATATTCCGGGACTAAATGATGGGTTTATTCGACTTTATAAAAGGCGGTGCTGATGACTTCATAAAACGAAATATCGAAGCGGTATCATCTGAGCAGAAAAGCTATGATTATGCCGCTTTCGAGCTACAGAATGATCTAGCATACGACATATCAGCGCTGTTTTCACCAGCCAGCACGAAACCAAACTGGACCAAAGCCAGCAACTTCGCGGATCGCGCCAACAAGTTCTATTTCCAATGCTCTGTTAGCCGCGCCTGCATCGAAAAGCGCGCTCAAGGTATCGCAAACATCGACCTGCTTGTGACGGGCAAGGCCAGCACCAAAAAGCTGCTGCAATCCCCCAATCCAACCGACAAGACCCTCTCAAACGCCCTGCGCGTATGGGAAACCAGCCTGTCGATCGGCGGCGACCTCTACCTGTTCTATGACCTCAGGAACCCGTTTGAGCCGTATATATGGGCATTGAGGCAGGATCTCGTTTCCAACAATGTGAAGAAGCAGCAATACGAGTATCGCCCCGCCAGATTGAGCGGCAAAGATACGCCGCCGCAGCTTATCTTCCAATATGACTCCCTTGGAAACACTATCCGCTGCCTCGAACTGAACGGCACCAGCTACAAAGGCGTTGACGGCTATCTCCAGCGCATTGCGCACCATAACCCGCTGTCAGCCACAGAAGGCGCAGGAGCAGGCGACAGTGCGCTTCGTTCTGTCGATATTTGGCTCATCATCGAGGAATTGATTGCCACCAAGTTTGGCAACGGCGGCGCAAAGGGCGGCCTCATCACTGCGCCTACCATCAGGACGCAGAAGGATATGGCTGACGCTCAGCATTTCCTTTCCCAGCTTAATGACCAGAAAAACATCAATGTGCTGGCCAACGGCATGGAGTTCGTCAGCACCCAGCTCACCTTTGGCGAACTTGACGTTATCAACGTCCGTGCTGCGCAGGCCGCGTCCATCCAAGATGCATTCAAGGTTCCTGGGGTTCTGCTGAACAGCACCACGCAGACGACCTACGCAAACATGCGCGCAGGCGACAAGATATTCTACCGCACATTCATTGGCCCAGAAGCCCATTGGCTCGTCGGCCAGCTTGAGTGGGGCATCCGCAAATACATCGACGCCACCGCCACGCTGAAGGTCGATGAAACGCAGATCGACCACATACAGGACGATCAGCTTCAAATGGCCAAGGACATGGCTTCCATGGGCTGTTTCACGGCCAATGAAGTGCGCGCCATCTTGGGCAAGCCGCCCGTTGATGATGGCAACGAGCTTATGAAGCCAATTGCTGCGCAGAATGGTCAGCCAGAGGAAAAGCCCAAAGGGCCAGTAGGTTTCAACGCAGATTCAGGAGACAGAGGAGACGCAAACACGAATGACAAATGATATCAGGTTTAAGGAGTTTAGAATTGACTCCTTTGATGCAGAGAAAGGAATTGTAGAAGGTTACGCAAGCAAGTTTGGCAACGTCGATCAGGTTGGTGACGTTGTTGAGAAAGGCGCTTTTACAAAGAGCATCCAGCAAGGCGCTAGTCGCGTCCGCTTCCTATGGCAGCATAACAAACAAGAACCAATCGGCGTAATCCAAGAGATACGCGAGGATGACCACGGCCTTTATATCAAGGCTGAGTTTGCCAACACGCAACGCGCTCAAGAGACCCGCGAACTTATGAAAATGGGTGCGCTGGATTCCTTCTCCATTGGCTACCGCGTCCCCAAGGACAAGATCGTCGTGGAGCAGACCAAAGAGGGTCAAATCCAGCGATTGAAGGAAATCCACCTCTTTGAGGTCAGTGTCGTCACGTTCCCATGCAACGTGGAAGCGCGCCTGACAGGCATCAAGAGCAGCTTGGAAGGCCGCTTTGCGGACCTGCCCCTAGAGCAGCAGAAATCCGTCTCAGACTATATCGAATTCCTCGTCGCCAAGCAGATGGATGACGCAGCGAATGACGATGACATTGCCGTCGTTGAGCCTGAGGCAGAGCCAGAATTGTCGCTCAACGAGCCAGAAAGCGAAGCTGCCAAGGCGGCAGCGGAAGCCGTGCAGAGCGAATTGGACCGCCTGTTCGCGATCCTGCGCAAATAACGGCAACTCTGAACCAGCCTAATAAATAACTCGTAGCCCACTCATTAGCTGAGCAGGGAGAAGGACTCTTATGTGAACAGCCAAGCGCATTCCTTGGGTCAACTAAAAAATAATAAGGAGAGACTCAAGAATGAGCGATTTAACACCTGAACAAATCAAGGCTCTCACTGATAGCGTTGAAGCGCTACGCACTGAGACAGAAAGCAACATCAAATCAAGTGATGCTGTTACACAAGAGAAAATCAGCAAGATCGAAGCATCTGTTTCAGATTTGCTTGCTGCTAAAAATGCACCAAACGTCGATTCCATCGAAGAATCAGCAGATTTGGTTAAAGAAGCAATCGGCATGTGGTTCAAACATGGTGACGAAGTGCTTCAACGTGGCGAAGGCCGTGACATGCTTATCAAAGCAGTTGGCGACCAAGTTTCCCTTACCGTTGCCACAGAAGGCGGTAACGTGCTTCCAAAGATATTTGGCGGTTTGATCGACACCCTGTTGCGCCAATCAAGCCCATTGCGTGGCGTTTCCCGCGTCATCCAATCAGGTATGAACTACGTTCAACCAATCAAATTCAACGGCGGCACTGCTGCAACCAGAGCTGAATTTGGCGCGATCCATCAGACTGTTGCTCCACAATTCGACACCATCACCTTCACCAACTTTGAAGTGAATGCTGAAGAAAAGGCGACCCATTGGGCGCATGAAGGCGATGCAATCATCAACTTGGTTGACGTTATCACTTCAGACGTTGTTTCAGCTATCGCGGAAAAAGAGTCAGAGTTGTTCCTTGTTGGCATGACTCAAAACCCACTCGCAACCGGCGGAACTATCCGTAATGGCTTGCTCTCACAAACCAAATTGGTGACTGGCGTGAATGAACGCACCTCAGTTTTGGGTTCATTGGCAGGCGTTGAAACTGCATCAGCTACAGAAATAGACTTCACCGATTTTGCAACCGCACGTTCAACCTTGGCAAACCGCTACAACGGCACTTGGATGTTCGGCAAGCAAACCGAATTGGCTTTGATGACCCTCAAGGACTTGGATGGCCGTTATATCTGGTCAATGGGCGACGTGAAGAGCGGCACCACTGGCGCTATCTTTGGCGACAGCTATGTCATTTCAGACTTCATCCCAACCTTCGCAGATGGCGAAGACGTGCCATTCGCAGTGTATGGCGATTTCAGCCGTGGCTATGTCATTGCTGACGCAAGCCCGCTTCGCTGGACCGTCGATAACCTCACTGACAAGGTGTTCGTGAAATATCTCGCACGTCGCAGAACTTCATCCTCAGTGGTTGATTTCGGCGCATTGCGTGGCCTCTACAAAAAGGCAGCTTAATCCCTCAGGATAGCAAGGAAACAGGGGCTTTGGAGGCAACTTCAAAGCCCTTTTCCGTGAGCAGCAGGCGCGTCCGCTAAATACTGGAAACAGTCACAGGAACGCGCGGGGATGCCTATCGAAACCACAGGAACCAACCAAAATTCATATCTCACCATCGCAGAGGCAAATGCCATTCTGCTCTCCGTCCATGCCAGCTTTATGGAGGTCGGCACTCAGCTAGACCCCAATACGGATGAGCCATATCTCATCGAAGCTGCCCGCGATTTGGACCAGCTATTCGCGTGGGCAGGCCGTCCAGCAACACCAGACCAAAACCTAGCATGGCCGCGCAAGGGCGTCATTCGACCTGGCTATAGGCAGATGGGCGAACCTCAGTGGAGCATTCCAGCCTCTGACGAGGATTTCTTGCTCTACAAGATCATGTTCCTGTCAGGCTCCAGCGCCGCGCCAACCATCCCAGACGATGTTGTGCCATTGGAGATTAGGGAGGCGCAGGCACTTATCGCCGCGCTGCGCAAAAACGGCTCCAACCTTGTCTCAGATACCCAAGGCGATGCCCAAGGGCTGCAACTGCCGGGCGGATTGAAAATCGCCTACGTCAACGCGATCCGCGAAGCTGCTGATATCCATAAGCGCACTGCTCAATTCGGCGCGTTCGTTGGACAGCCAATTGTGGGGGCATAATCATGGCCCTGCAAAAGACGATCCTCAACGCTATCAAACGCAACGGCAAACCTGCAACAGTCACTTGGCAAGCCAGCACCGCATTGGATCAACGTGCGCCAAAGAAAGGCACTGTCGAGACATATGCCTACGAGGCGACCGTCAAAGTCGTCACTCAGGCTGGTGCCACTGCATATGAGAAGCGCATCTACCTGCCTGCTTTAGACCGCTCCATCGTGGGCGCGACGATCACCATCGGCTCTGCCAGTTGGAAGGTCATCACAGCCAACGTCTATGAGGCTGGATCACGCGGCGCATTGATGCAGGAGGCGTCCGTGAAATGACGATCAAGCGCATCGACGTGATGATCCGCCGCGCCAAGGATATCAGGACAGCAATGGAGCAGGATGCCTTCATGGGCGCTGCTGAGGATTGGGTAGAGCAAGACGTTGTTCCTGCTGCCCGTTCCATTGCTCCTGTGGCCTCAGGCGAGTTTCGTGACTCTATCGGCGGCGCGGTGAACCAAAACCAGATCAGCATCTACGCAGATGCTCCACACTCAAAATGGGTGGAGGAAGGCACCAGCAAGATGCCTGCCCGTCCAACGATCAAGCCAGCCATTCAGAAAATGCGCTCCAAGCTGCTCGCTCGTGTCCGCGCAAAGCTCAGGGAGATGACCAAATGACCTTAGACGATTTTACCACAACCATAGCGGACGCGATCAAGGCCGACCCTGAGTTTCGTTCAATGAACATGCCGTTTCATCTGGGCATTCCGCCTGCGGATCAGGTGGGCAAACCTATGGTGCCGTGCGTCACTTTGGACGGCCTTCTTTGCATTGATGACAAGCTAGGCTCTTGGACTGGAAACCTGAACCTATGGGGCGATGATATGTCGCTCTCATTCCTGAAACTAAGTCAGCGCTTCTTATGCATCCTTGATCGAACAGGTGTTGTTCAAACAAGCGGATTTCTAAGCAGACCTGAACCTGAGAATGCAATCAACCGCTCACTCTACCCAGTGAGATTCTACATTACCGCCTAATATAAACGGCTTTCTGGCTTCTCCATAAATAATCGAAAGCATAATATGGAGGATTCCAGAATGGCCTTATTCAAAGGTAAGAACTTAAAGTTATTCATTGCAAATGTAGCATCGCCAGAGGATGACGCTGATTATGTGATGGTCGGAACTGAAAACGAAATCACAATCGGCATTAAGTCAGACGTGGAAAGCTACAACACAAAATCATATGACGTTGTAAAGGATGCAGGCCCACGTCAGGTCACAATCAAAGGGACTGCTGAAACAGTCGTTGAGAACGATCCTGGCCACAATGCCTTGCTCGCTGCCGATGGTGAAACTGTGCGCTTCCAAGTCCGTGACGTTAGCGGACGTGCGAAGGAGAATATCTCAGCAGGCAACGACCCGCTCGATAAAATCTACATCGAAGGCGCATTCCTCGTCTCAGAAACTGAGGAAAAAGCATCCGCGACAGGCTTGGTTGAATTTACCTTCACCCTCGAAAGCTCAGGCACTTACGAACGCAATTTGCCAGCAAGAGCATACGAACCGGGCGCATAAGCTAAATACGTGAGCAGAGGGCGGCACTGGATTCCTCCTTGTCGCCCTCCAATAACAATAAGGATGCTCACGTATGAATTTTAAAGACCGTATTGGCGCAGCCACATTCTCATTGAGAGATAAAGAGAGTGGCAAAACCTACACGATGAAACTGCAAGCGAACTTCATCAATCTCAAGAAGTTTGAAGCCGCGACAGGCACCGACAATCCTCTCTACTATGCAGCAATCAACGCAAATCAGATGACTGCACCAGTGGAAATTCTATTCAATTTCATGATCGACTTTTATGATGCGGAACAGCCATCCAAGTCTCTCAAGGACCAGATGGACCGCGACAATATCATGGGTTGGCTCAAAGGCGCTGATGATCTCAATGAAGAAGCGCTGAAAGAACTCCAAAATGCCATCTGCACCATAATGGGCGTTGAGTATGAAAAGCTACTCGCTGAGGCTGAGAAGAAATCTAAAAAAAAGGCGGACGACGAAGCAGCTTAACGTCAGGCAGTGACATTGCCTACACGACGCTGATTGAACTTGGCATCCAGCCCAGTGAAATCTGGGACATGACTATCGTTGAATACCTGATGATCGTTCTCCGCAAATCAGAACTCATGGAAGACGCAGAGAATGAGAGATTGGGTATTACCGACTTTGGCGATGATTTAGCCGCCCTAGATGCCGCCTTTGCTAAAGCTGAGGCAGATGCCGCGAAAGCCGCATCGAAATAGCGCTTCCATAAATAAGAGAAAAAGGAGCGCGCTTATAGGTGGCAGAAGACAGGTTAGAGTTTAATTTGGATGGTGATGCCTCAGGTGCCATCCGACAGCTAAATCAATTCATATCAGCAGCGGAAGGAGCCGAAAGACGGGCTTCCACTGCTTCCAACACAATCCGCAATGCGCTCGGCTCGATCAACAATGTTAGGGTCAGAGCCGCATTCCTTGGCAATCTGCCTACTGAATCTCAGCAGGCGACCACGGCGCTCAACGGCACCCGTCAGGCGCTCCAATCCATCACTGGCATTAGGCCGCAGTCTGACCCGCTAGGCTCACTTCCAGAGGATGCCCGCGAAGCACAGGCGGAATTAGCCCGCCTTCGTCGTGAACTTGAGCAGATTAGAAGCCAGCGCATTGGCAATCCGCTCGGCGATATAAACCCAGCACCAGTTAACCGCGCTAGTGGCGCATTAGGCACTCTCCGCACCAATGCCGTGGATGCTGCTGCCAGCATGAACCCGCTTGGCGGGTCTATCATGTCCCTTGGCTCAGGTGCCGTTGCGGGCGCTACTCTTGCTGTTGGCGCGGCCATTGTTGGTGTTGGTGCTGCTGCACTCAGCGCTGGCGCAAAGGTCGAATCCTACAAGGCCAGCCTAACCACTGTTGTTGGTGATGCTGATCGCGCTGGCGTGGCGTTTCAGGCGCTTGCCCGCTTTGCGCAGGACACTCCGTTTTCCTTGGACCAAGCCATTGAGGGCTTCGTCAAGCTGAAGGCGCTGGGCCTAACCCGTCTTATTCACCGACGGGGGCCTGAAGGGTTGGCGGGAGTGGCATAAGCCTCTGATCTGAATTAGGAACTGGGTGTCTACGCCGGCCCTGCTGCAGGGCAGAAAATGCCACAGGCCACACCCGCCATGAAAGACGATATCGCAACTTCATTCCGATTCCCAGCGGTCGGCGGGAAGAAGATCACAGCCGCGTTTGACGGTGGCCGACTGACCTCGGACGGCGGCGTTCTGCTGCTTGCGCAGGCCGAGCGCGCGATGGGGCTCTGCCGGCGGCTTGCGGGTTGCATTGCCGATCCGCGTGACCCGACGCGGGTGATCCATCGCCTCGATGACATCCTACGTGCCCGGGTGTTCGCGATCGCGTGCGGCTATGAAGATGCCGATGATCTCGACGCCCTGCGCGACGATCCGGGCTTCCGCCTGGCGCTGGGCAAGTTGCCGGGATCGGGCGCGGGGCTTGCCAGCCAACCGACGATGAGCCGCTGGGAGAATGCTCCGACCACGCGTGAGCTGGCCAGGATGATGGCCGAGATGATCGGCGTCTACTGCGCCAGCTATCCGGCTCCACCAGTGGCGGTGACGCTGGACATCGATGACACCTGCGATGTCGTGCACGGCTATCAGCAGTTGTCCTTCTGGAACGGGCATCACGGTGAGCGCTGCTTCCTGCCGATCCATGTGTACGACACCGCGACCGGTCGTCCGGTCGCGATGCTGCTGCGCACCGGTAAGACGCCGTCAGGCGCCGAAGCTGCCGGCCACATCCGGCGCCTGGTGCGTCATATCCGCCGGTACTGGCCAGAAACGCACATCACCTTCCGCGGCGACGGGCATTATGGCCGCCCCGAAGTCATGGCCTTCTGCGAGGCCCACCGCGTCGATTACGTGTTCGGCTTGCCGACCAATGCCGCGCTACGTGCTGATCCGGTCATCGTTGCCATCGCAGACGCCTGCGCGGTCAAGCGGGCCACGGCCCAGTATCCGGTCCTGCGCAACTATGCCGAGACGCACTACGGCGCAAAGAGCTGGAACTGCCAGCGCCGCGTCGTCGCCCGGATCGAGGCCAGCACGCTGGGCATGGATATCCGCTACGTCGTCACCTCGCTGACCGAAGGCTCGGCCGAGCATATCTACGACACGCTTTACTGCGCGCGCGGCCAAGCCGAAAACCTGATCAAGCGCCACAAGGCTCAACTCGCCAGCGATCGCACCTCGTGCCGCTCAGCCAATGCCAATCAAATGCGCCTCATCCTACACACCGCCGCCTACTGGCTGTTGTGGCGCGTCCAGCAGGCGATCCCCAAGACCACCGCGCTGGCCACGGCCGAGTTCGCAACGCTACGCTTGCGGCTGCTCAAGGTGGCTGCCCGCGTCATCGAAACCTCCTCGCGTATCCGTCTCGCCTTCGCGTCAGCCTGCCCGGAGGCCGACGTGTTCAAAGCAATCGCCACCAGTCTCCGGCCAGCACCGACATAGCCAGTGCGGCAGTGCCGCCGAAAGCCCGAGCCCTCGTCCATCAACCTCGAAAAGCCCTTTGCTCCTGCTGCGGTGAAAAACGCCGGCGCTGGCGCTCGCCCAGATCACGCGGCAACCGACCCACCAAACCCGAAATACCCCAGTGCAGCGGGCTCATGAATAAGCCGGGCTAACTCCATCTGAGGCTGCTCTCACCAGCTACGGCAACACCGCCGCAGCCATGGGCAAAGACCTCAATCAGATGATCGAGGCTGTCGCTGACGCATCCACGGGCGAGTTTGAACGCCTCAAGGAATTCGGCATCAAATCCAAGCAGGAAGGTGACAAGGTAAAGTTCACTTTCCAAGGCGTCACCACTGAGGTTTCCAAGAACGCCGCTGACATTGAAAAATACCTACAGGGCATTGGTAACAACCAGTTCGCGGGCGCAATGGAGCGCCAGACGGCGACATTGGCAGGCGCATGGGCTGGCTTAACTGACCAGATTTTCCTCGCGTTCGCTGCCATAGGCGAAGGTGATTTCAGCAAGTCTATTGCTGATATCGTCAATGGGCTGACCACTGGCTTGGCGTCCGCAACGCCTATGTTGCAGGGCATTGGCTCCGTTTTCGGCGGCATCGTTGATATCGCCTCTGAGCTTGTCTCAGGCATCATCAGTGTGTTCGATGCATTCAGCGGTGGCGATGAAAGCCTCACGCTGCTTCAAACCCTAAGCCTGACATTCAATCTCGTCGGTGAAGCCGCATCAGTCGTAGCCACATTGATTGGCGAGTATTTCGGCGCACTTAGTTCCGTCATCAGCACGGTAGTTAGCACCGTTCAAAGCCTCTTTGGTGGTTTGTGGGATTGGCTCGGCCTGTCGAGCATCCAGTCCACGCAATCTATGGGACAGGCTTTCATGGGTATCTTGCGAGCCGTCAGGGTTGTCGCATTAGATATTCCCAAGCTGTTCAGGGCGGCTTTCGCGTCCGTTACAGGCATATTCCAAGAGATTGGTGGCCGTATTGCGTCATTCCTCAGCGGCAATTTCACCGCGTTCGACGGCGTGGGTGCTGCACTGCAAAGGCAGATGGGCATTGCCAGCAGCGCGATCAAAGAGACGGCGGCAGAAGCAGCGAAGGTCTATAGCGATGCCCGCGCCAATCAGGCGGCGTTGGATCGCATGTCAGGCCGCAACAAGGGCAAGACTGCCAGCCTAGATAGCGTCGGCGCGACACCGACACCGACAACCAAAGATACCCCTGCCAGCGATGCAGCATCCAAGAAGCAGAAGGCAGCGGATGACGCAGCCAAGAAGGCGAAGAAGGAAGCCGAAGAGGCAGCGAAAAAATACAACGACACCATCCGCGCGCTGAACGACAGCATATTGCAGTTGAGCGAAACGGAGGAAGAGAAGGCAGTCAGGGACGCATTGGTCCGTGCTGGCCTCCCACGCGACATATCCTTGACCAACGAAAAGGCCGCAGCCGTGGTCAAGCTGGTGAAAGCCCTGCAGGGTGGCCAGCAATCGAAGGGAATGCGCGACGAACTCACGGCGCTTGAGCAGAAATACAACGACATGCGCCTCAGCGAAGAGGACTTGTATGTCGCAGAGGCTCGCCGCCGTGCTGGCATCAAAGACGGGCAAAACCTCACTACTAGTGAGATTAAGGCGTTCGATGACAAGACCCGCGCCATCTACCGTCAGATTGAAGCCCTCAAGGCAGTCGACAAACTCAAGCAGTTGGACAAGTCGATTGGGCAGGAGGAGCAAGATACAAAGCTACAGCTTCTTGAACAGGTAAATCCAAATCAGGCTCAGCAGCAACGCGACGTTGCACAGATTCAGCAACGCGCTCAGGCATTGCGTGATGAAGCAAAAGCATCTGGCGCTTCAAATGAGGAAATCCAAAAGCGCATTGAACGTATCAATGCCTTGGAGCAATCCCAGCTTGAGAATGTCAGCATCACGGCCCAGCTTGAACAGGCTGACCAGTTGCAGGGCGTCCTATCGAACATATGGGAAGACCCGCAACGTGCGATGCAGGACTTCTTCCAGAGCTTCCTACAGAACATAGCTAAAGCCATCATCCAGTCCGTCATATTGGGCGATAAGATGAACTCGCTTGGCGGCAGCGGCGGCATAGGCGGCTTGCTCACTGGCGCGATTACAGGCGCACTTGGCTTTGGTGGTTTCCGCGCTGGCGGTGGCTCAGTCAACGGCGGCACAGCCTATATGGTTGGTGAGCGTGGGCGCGAGTTATTCGTGCCGAACTCTGCTGGCAGGATCGTCAACAGCCGCGATTTGGGCGCGATGGGCGGCAGCAGCGTGTCAGTCGGCGGCACCTCAATAAATATCTACGGCACGGCAAACGACAATAGCGTCCAGCAGATGAAGTCGCAGTTGGATGCCTACAAGCGTGACATTCGCAATGAGATCAGAACGGAATTGAGCAGGAGCAAGCGTATTGGATGACAGCATTACCACAACAAGGATATTTGATAGTTCCGATTGATTGGCAAGGTTCAGTTAAAAAGATCAGCATGGAAACGGGTGCGCTCAAAATGAGTGGCACCGTTGGTATCAGGCCATGGACTGAATCAGCTAACCTCACTTGGATTTTGCCAAAAGCTGATGCCTTGGCTTTGCTCAATGAACTGAAAGCAGGCTTCTTCAATGCAGTGTATCAATACACCTGCAACATTAGGGGCGAAATCAATCTGCGCCCTACGGAAAGCTATGCCATCCAAGAGCGTGAAGATGGCAGGAACCTCATCACATTCAGCATGGGATTTGATGTCGTATAAAATAAATAGCTGACAAAAAATGCTGCTCGCGGATCACAACTCCCAGCAGCACTAACAGAAGGAACCTGTCAGCTATGACTATTTATGTCACGAAATTATACAAGTCCGAGTATCAAGCTCTTAACAACGCCAAAGGCAGATGCCATCGCACGAACCATCCTCAATACCAAGACTACGGTGCCAGAGGAATTTCTGTTTGCGATGAATGGCGCGGCAAAAACGGCTTTGCGAACTTCCTTGATAGCATTGGGCCTAAACCATCCCCTGATCTCACTTTAGAGCGCATCGACAACGATAAAGGCTATGAGCCAGACAATGTAAGATGGGCTACAAAGTCAGAACAGCGTCGCAATCAACGCAAAAGACGCCCCATATCAAACCAGACGAGAGACAGACTAAGAAGTGCCCTCACTGGCAGACCTTCCCCCTTGAGAGGCAGAAAACAAAGTCCTGAATTAATTGCGAAGAGGTTTGCGAGCCGCAGAAGGGCGTGATGTAGCTTTCTCATAAATACAGTATGAGTAATCTACATAAATCGACCTTCAACCAGCTTGTCGAGTTTCTGGAAATCGACCTCACGGCCTTTGGCGATCAGCCATATTATTTCTGCAACAGCAGCACCTATGCGGGGGCAACGCCTGTTCAGGGCTTAGTCGCTTGGGACAATAGGCAATGGGTTCCAGTGCCGTTCGTATCGTCAGGCTGGCAGGATGGTGGTGAAAATCTCGTCCGTCCGTCGATCAGCATCCCAGACGTAAACGGCCAGCTTTACGTGACGCTGCGCCAATATGAATTTGCCACAGGGGCGCCAGTGACCCGCTATCAGGCGCTCTATCAGGACGTTGTTTCAGGCAATCCATATGCGGCGTTCAGCGAGGCGCGCTATCTGCTCAACTCAGCATCAGGCAATGGCAGACAGCTTGATATCGAACTGGCGACGCACGTTGATTTCCAAATCGCCAAAATCCCCAGCTTCAAGATGACCCGCGAGCATTACCCAGGATTAGGATCGCAGTTGCTTCGCTAAATATGTGATGAAGCACCTCATCACAGACGCGCAATGGGCCGCGATCAGGCCCGTTTTCCTCAAAGCATATCCGCGTGAAGCAGTCGTTGCCATTTGGGATGACGGCACATGGGAAGAGATAGCCAACATCGCGGACGGCGTTGATGGCGCATTTGAGTTCAAGCTGTCGCATGAGGATCAAGCCAGACTGCTCAAGCGCAGGCCGCGGCTGTTTCTGCATAGCCATCCCAACGGCAACCCAGAGCCTAGCGACAGGGACACAGAGAGCCAGATTGCTACCGGCTGGAATTGGGGAATTGTCGCAGTGCGCGGCAATCCTGATACTCGCCCTGTCAGCGTCTATGACGCGGCGTTCCCTGAGATATGGGGACCAGATGCCCCACAGGGCGCATTGCTTGGCAGATCGTTTCTTTGGGGCGTTCGCGACTGCTGGACGCTTTGCATGGACTGGTATGCAGCGCACGGCATCAAGCTAGATCCCATTCCGCGAGTGAGGCAACCGGGCGCACACCATCATCATGCGCGTGGGCAAGATCCGTTTGCATATTGGCCACCGCATTTGGGCTTCAAGCGGATCGAACGCCATGAGCGCCGATATGGCGACTTAGCCCTGATGCACTGGCGCAGCGCAACGGCGAACCACTGCGCCATCTATCTGGGTGAAGCCACATACCTGCATCAGCCAAACATGAAGCTGAGCGAGCAATGGATAATGAACAATGAGGAATCGCTGCTGTCACGTTGGGCAGTCAGCTTCTGGAGACATAAGGAGAGACTGATGGATGCTAGTTAAGGTTCATCTACACGGCGTATTCAAGGACAAGATGCCTGACGGGCATAAGCGAGCAAAGACATTCTACGTCAATCGCATCAAAGACGTTTTCGACTTCCTAGAGCAATATTACCCAATCAAGCAGCAATTGGATATCACGCCAGCCATGGTGTGTGTCGGCCCTACGCTGGCCAAAGCGACCAGCCTCAGCCGCGATCAGCTTCATGGATGGAAAGTCCGCGACGGCGCAGTGATCCATATCGCGCCATTCATCAGCGGCCATGAAATCACCACTGCCATGCTCGTCACGGCTCTCGTCACGACTGCCGTTAGTGTCGGCATCAGCCTGCTTATGAGCCTGCTGTTTCCACCAACCCAGACCAAGAACGATAAGCGTAAATCCGCGCTCTACGAAAACGGCCTCAATACCAATGAGGAAGGCGTGGTGCTGCCATATGTGGCGGGCGACAGCGTTCTTTGCGGCTTCAACGTCATTGAGACGAGCGTTGATATAACCAACTCAGGCGGTGCCAACACCAGCGGCAGCGCCTTAGCCGCGCTCATCGAGCAGAAGACCGGCAGCACATATCTGGACGTGTCAGGCAAAGGCGATGCCAGCGGCACATCAGTCTATGATCCCGGCGAAGGCGGATATATCGCTGAGGTTGTGCAGGGTGAAAAAGGCGGCGGCAAGACCATCGCCAACACCACGTTTTCAGATGCCACATTGCGGGTTCTTGCGGCCTACGGCGCTGGCGAAACAGGCGGCATCGTTGGGTCTACATGGGAGGATAAAGAGAAGAATATCCTCATCAACGAAGTGCCGTTGCGTGATCGCGGCACAGGGGCGCGAAACTACAAGGGCGTTAGCTGGACGGAACGCCGTGGCATCGAGGGTCAGACCGCATCACCGATAACACCGGGCGTCACCAACGTCTTTGATGCTGCCGTTGAACTGCGAAAGCTCAATACCGCCGGCACACAGATTTATATCACCAACACTGTCACAGACAGCCAAGTGGACAGCGCAAAGCTGCGCATCCGCTACAATGCGCTTCTCTACACCAGCAAAAAGGGAAGCCAGAAAACCACGGACTGCACCGTCGGCGCTGAGGTGAAGCTGGCCAATGACACAGTTTGGCAGCCAGCAGGCACATGGAGGATTCAGGAAAAGAGCAGCGATCCTATCGACCGCCAATTCGCCATCTATGCGCCAGCGGGTGCGAAAGATGATGCCTTGCCTTGGATGTTCCGCGTTTTCCGCGTCACTGAAGACAGCCAGGACGATAGGCTACAGAACGACACGGCTTTCCGTGGATGGGAAGAAGTCAGGAATATCGAACTTGCCTATGACGGCAGCGGCGGTGAGGTTCCAACAGCGCTGTTTGGCGCAGCGATCGACCTCGCGCAGTTCGACGCGAATTCATGGCCTGAGATTGCGCTGATATGCGCTGGGCAGAAAGTCCGCGTCCCAGACAATTACGATCCAGTCACCCGCACATATAGCGGCGTTTGGAACGGCGCGTGGAAATATGGCGTTACCAGCAATCCAGTCTGGCATTGGTATGAGTTGGCCACGAATGCCGCAATTGCCTGCGGTGTCCCTGAGAGTTTTTTCAATCCGTTCTCGCTCTACCAGTGCGCCCAATATTGCGACCAGACAGTCAATGGCCGCCCGCGCTTTTCGCTCAACAAGCAGTTCGTGGACGAGCAGGAAGGATGGCAGGCGCTCAGGGAATTGGCGCAGTCATTCCGCGCCGTGCCATATTTTGCAGGCTCTCAAATCATATTGGCGCAGGACCGTCCACAGACTGCCGTGGACCATTTCGTCAACAACGCCGTCATCAAGGATGGCCTGTTCCGCTATAAAAGCACCAAGACCCAAGAGCGCATCAACGAGACGTTCGTTGAGTATGACAACATGGACGACTACGGCAGGAAGGCGCTTGTCGTGTATCGCGATGACGCGGCCATTGCCCGCAATCGCACCCTGAACCTGTCGAACAACGGCATCGTCTCCAACAGGGTCTACAAGATCGGCTGCACCAACAAGCAGGAAGCATATGACTATGCGCGCCTGCTGACATTCATCAGCCAGCGAGAGCATGAGACGGTCGAATTCGATACGATGCTGGCCGCCGCTGCATATGTGCCGGGCCAACTGATCGAAATCCACGACTGGAACCTGTCAGGCTTAGCGCCAACAGGTCGCGTTGAACTGGTCACGCCGACCTATGCGCGGATGGACAACGCCATCACCTTGAAAGCGAACACCAGTTACGAGGCGCGCATTTACGTGGGCGACAATGGCATGAGCGTTCGCCCTGTTGCCATCCAAACCGCTGACACGCTGACCGCTGATATTCCGTTCGACACGACCGACCTTGAAGCTGGAACGCCAATCAGCATCATTGAGACGACAGCCACAGGCATCAAGCCAAGAGTGTTCCGCATCATCGACATTAAAGAAAGCGGCATGGCTTCCTACACAGTCACCGCCCAGCTTCATATCGAAGGCAAATATGCTTGGCTTGATAGCAATGTGCCTGTCCCAGATATTCCATGGTCACAGATTCCGCTCAATATTCCGCAACCAACTGGATTGAAAGCGAGCAACAATAGCTGGGTTGATGATCTAACAGGCGTCCACCATGAGATTAACCTGTCATGGGACGCAGTGAATGTCCTTCCTGTAGGCGAGAACCTTGGGCAGCAAATTCCGATCAATGGCTATGTCGTTGAAGTGATGCGACCAAACACCAGCGTTTGGGAACGTATCTACAATGGCAACAGCACATTCTGCACCATGCAAGATGCACAGCCAGGAACATACACGTTCAGCGTCAGAGCAATAAATATCCTGAATAGGTCAGGAGAGGCCGCATTGCTCAAACATGATTTCACATATGGCGAAGGCCAAGAAGGGCAAGTGCTTCCTCCCGTTTTCGTGGGGTTCGATTAAGGAGTGGCAACAGTAGAGTTTACAGGACATGACCTGACGGTCAGATTTGAGGAAAACCCACAGAATGGACGAGAATTTCGCTACCGCGTCAGATACGAATGTGCGGCTGACACGGTTGTCCATTTCGTGGATGCAGAGAACGCGGCCCAATATACCAAGCCTGACGGGATGCGCGGCTATAAGGACGTTCTCACCTTTGAAGAGAACCTAAAGGCTGGGCTTACTCGCTCGCCCAAGGTGTTTCTTTCCACCCAAGACGGCGCAGGCAACTGGTCCGCTGAGTTGGAAATCGACGCCTTGAACCCTGCGCCAGACGTGCCGCCTATGACGTGGTTCAACGGCTATGACATGGTGCGCTTCAATTTCCTCAAGCCTGATGACACGGATTGGGCTGGCTTTTGTGTATGGGCAGATACGCAATCGCCAGTCCGCAAGGATCAGATTACGTCCAAATATCTCGGCCCTAACAATGAGGTGTCGCTGAGCCTGCTGCCTGACACAGACTATTTCATAACCTATGCCGCATATGATGCTTTTGGCACTGATCTTCTCAACGAAGCTACGGTGCAGCTTCATACCCTGAGCGAAGAAAGCATATTGCTGCCGACCTTGAGCGAGCAGTTGGAGCATCTTTCCGCGCTACAGGTGAAAAGCAGCACGGCCTTTCTCAAGGTGGCCAGCGCATATTCAAACAACAACCATCGCGCCATTGAGGAACTGAAAACCTCAATCGAGGATGGGACGCTGGTATCATCCAAAATCCTCATTCTGGAAACTCGCGTCGATGATGCTGAGAGCATCCTTCAGCTTGAGCAGGAAACACGGGCAAATGCCGACGATGCGATAAGCCAGCAGGTGCTTTTGATGGGCGCTCGCGTGGGTGATGCAGAGACGGCAATCTCACAGGAGTTGATTGCCAGAGCCAACGCGGACGAGGCGTTGACTGAAATGAATACCCAGCTTGCCAGCCGCATTGACGACAACGAGGCACAGTTCAATGACAAGATACAGAACCTTGTCGATGCTGATGGCGCATTGTCCCAGCGCATCACCGATCAGTCAGCCGTCTGGAACAGCGATATAGACGGCAAAATCACCGCCGCGTCGCAGAGCATCACGACAGCATATGCAGATGCAGACGGCGCGCTGTCTGAGCGTATCGACAGCCTATCAGCGCAAATGGGCGATGATGGTTGGATGGCCGCAATTGAGGAAGTTAGCCGCACTATAGCTGATGGCGACGGCGCGCTAGGCGAGCGAATAGACCAGATTACGGCTGGCTATGATGACCAGTTCGTTTCCATCCAGCAGAGCATGTCCGCACAGGGCAGCACAGTGGACGGATTAAGCGCCCAATATACCCTTCGCATCAACAATGCTGGCCGTGTGTCAGGCTTTGGCTTGGCAAGCGATCCTAATGGCAACAGCGAGATGGCCTTCTTGGCTGACCGTTTCCTTATCGCTCATGCGGGCGGCGCGGAATACCCATTTGAGGTGGTAGCTGGGCAAGTCAGGATCAAAGAAGCTGTCATTGAGAGAGCGACCATCAAAGGCGCGCAGATTGATGATTTGTCCGTCAACACCCTGAAAATCGCAGGCGGTGCTATCACGGCAAACCAAGTCGCCACAGCGGCGGATGCCTATGTGCTGGCCAACGGATCAGCCGATTTCATCACCACAGGATTTATGACCATAGGCGATGGCGTCTTTGGCTCAGGCACAATCGACGTGTCGTTCACCATCGACGCGACCCTGCAATATGACGCCTCATGCCAAGTGCTGCTCTACACTGACATAGGCAGCGGCTGGGTGCTGAATAAGCAAATCACCTTGGGTATCTCGACCGACAACGGAAATACCTACAGCCGCTATTTTGGTCAGGTCAGCACTGTAGTTGATGGCCCTCAGGTTCGCGTCTTGGCTCGTTGCGTCTCAGGGGCATTTACGCCGCGTTCCGTGGCCAGAAACTTCTATGTGAGGGATATCGTAATGACATTGAACGGAGCCAAGAGATAATGGCGACAGCATATTTTAATGAAGCGGGATCGCTTATCTGCCTGATCGACGGCGAATGTCAGGCGCCAGAGGATGCAGCACATTCAGCCAATGTGGCTGACGGCACGAACCCCAACGACATATATTTCGATGCCGCTGAAATGACGGTCAATCTGAAAGCTGAATTGCCAATCTCAGTGGCGTTCAACCATGTCGGGAATATCCCGTCTGGTGCGACCATCATGTTTGGCGACAATCATATCACCGTTGATGATGGCACATTGGAGTTTGATGCGGACGTATTTGAGACGGTCCTTATCTACGTGGATCATCCACGACATAAAGCAGCATATTTTGAGGTTCCAACAGGACCATTGGAGGGGGAATGAAGGTAAACATCAAGAAGGGATTTTCAGAAGCGAGACGCGCAGCATATCCTTCAATCGAAGAGCAATTAGATACTCTCTATCATGGCGGCTACGATGCTTGGAAAGCGTCGATTGACGAGGTGAAGAACCGCATACCTAAACAGCAAAAATAAATACTCCTGTATAAACAGGAGAAAACCACCGCATGGCTTGGTATAAGATTGGGACGATTAATCTAACAAATGGCTCAGACATTGTAACAGGGAACGGAACCAACTTCCCTAACAGCATCAGAAAGGGTGACGCCCTTCAAATCGGAAATTCGCTGTATGAGTTAGATGGCGTGGTCAATTCCACGCAAATGAAGCTGACCAAGCCATATGCAGGTTCGACCTCTTCCAACACCTCATATGCGATTATCCCGACGCAGACCAATGTGCAGGACTTGAACAGCAACGTCCTCGATCTCATCGACATAGCCAGCGACATAATCGAAAACGGCGTTGAAGGTGGCGATAGCGCCTATGAAACAGCCGTCAAAAACGGATTTGTTGGCACCCAAGCGGAATGGCTGGAAAGCCTCAAAGGCACAGACGGGCGCGACGGTTCACAGGTTGGCTTGGGCGCGATCGTCAACTTGAACGAGTATAGCGGCCAGCCAGCAGGCGGCAGCGGCATCAGCGTCATTGTTCCAGTCGCAGCAGGCGACCCGCCAATGAACCTGACGCAATCCGCTCAGGTTATCATTCCTAGCGGCACACCAGACGCGGGCATTGCGATTTGGGCGAAGACCACCACATCAGGCATTGCCGTGGTTTTGGGCCTCGTAAATGCCCCTGAGCCACAGCCAGGCGGTAGTGACGAAGAACTGGATTTGTCAGGGTCAGGCACAGTTTACGGCGATCCCGGCACTATTTTCCCATTGGGCATCTATCTCGCAGGCAGCACCGCGAATTTCTCGCTTACCGTGCCGTCAGGTTTTCCCCTTGCCATTGAGCGCCGCAACGAAATTACAGTGCCGGTTGCCAGCCAGTGGACAATCTCAAGCGCTGGTTCGCCATGGCCAGTCAGCGGAGATGCCGTTGGATCGTCCAACGTCATCTACAAGCGCGTCTACTCAGGTTCAGGCGGCGCGTCGTCTGATAACAGCAGCATGGTTGGCGGGCGTCTGCGCCTCATGAGGCATATCCATCTTATCACTGATCCGCTGGCATTGTCGTTCAAGCAGACCACGAACGACGGCACTACGCAGACCCCAGCCAGCATCAGACTGACGTTCTCAGGCATCGTGAATGAGGAGTATCCGATCCTAGCGACCCTGTATGATTACATGGTTGGCGAATTCACATTGCGCCGTCACTGGTCAGGCAGTGCGACCCTTGCCGTGACAGTTGGCCGTGGCAGCTCGTCCACGCAGGTTGTCAGCGATGACGATCCTGCTTTTGCGGCTGGATCGCTCAAAACATGGTCAGTCGAATTCATCGACAATGTGGGCGGCGCTGGTGGCTCGATCCGCTTTTATGCTGATGGCGTCCAGATAGGCGCAGACAAGCCATGCGAAGTGAAGTTGCGCATAACCCCAGCCATGGCGCTGGAGTGCAATTCCTCAGGCAACAATACCTCAGACAGCGTGAACAACCTCGACGTTGCATATATCAGCGTTGGCTTTGGTAAGCCTGTGGTCGAAAGCACCTACGAAACTGCCACGAGCGGCGCGATCACTGCGGCCGATTTGGAAATGCTCTGCGTCGATGCTCGCAGCTTCTCAACGGCACAGGCACCCGTCACCGTCAGCTATCAAGCGGCGGGACAAAACGCATTCAATATGGAAGTCGTCGTTGGCGAAATGACATTGCCTGCTGGCCGCGCATACAAGGCCGTCCTTGAAGATTGGTCCAGCGGCGAAGGCGTTGCCCATCCAAATGAGTTGGTGATGACCAAACCAGCGGCGCAAAACTGCCGCTTTGAGGATGCTGACCTATACAGCGCACAAGCGCCGTGGACTGAGGTTCTACCAAAGGGAGCCGTGCCAAACATCAATGGCATAAACTACTATTGCGAAGGCATCCGCATGGGAACCTATGTGCAGTTCCAATTCGGCTATGATTGGGACACCACCCAAATGCCTGCAAATCCGTTTGGCGATCCGCAAGGCAAAGACAGCTACATGGTGCCGCATAAATGGCTGATCTACGACAACGCAGGCACATTGCTTGGCCGCGTTGAGCAGCCAAATGGCCAGCCTTTGAACACCACAGCTACAGGCGTTTCTTGGAGCGGGTCACTTGATGGTCGCGGCAATCCAATGGTGACTGCGGCTAACAAATGGTATCCGAAAGGAACGGTCCGCTCAGGCGTTATCTGGCGCTCACACGCAGAGCCGCCAGCTTATACCCAGCAGGAGATTTGGAGCCGCGTTCCTACCTATGACATTGCCGTGCCATTTGCTTCTCAGGGCGGTGCATCAGTCAACGGCGGCGACTTGCGCGCAGGGACAGGCGAACAGCTAAACGGCTTTGCGAACTATCGCTGGATGCCTTGGGAGAGCAGCACCTACAACGACCTCGTTACGGCTGGCACCAACACACTCAATCCGTGGAAATATGGCTCTGACCAAAACGGCATGGTTCCCAACGCCAATACATGGCTGAAATATACCCCGTTCAATCAGATGGGCCGTTCACCAATTACAGGTCCGGGCGGTGTCCGTGATGATCGTCAGATTATGCCTGAGCCTGTTGCTCGCTATGCGCGCGACGTGACCTCAAAGCGTCTCCACGATAACAGAGACATGAAGCAAATCGCTTTGGATTATCTGACTGGCTATGCGTCTGATCCATTCCACTGCTTTGAAAATGGACGCCTGACGCCGCTCTACAAGGGCGATGCGCGCCGCAATATCACGTTGCGAAATCACTATTATGGCGGTGGCGAGAGCGGCACTCCAGCAGAGCAAGCCTATTACATTCAGGGCGGTCGCCCATATGAGTTCGTCACGGCGAACAATCCGCTGCGCGTCCAAGTGCCATATGGTGGCGTTGCTTCCGACAAGCCATATTTTGGCACCAACCAGATTGACCAAGACCACGCCCACCAATTCCCACATTGGGGATCGCTCATGTGGCAATCGCCTGAGTTTGCGATGCTGGGCCACAAGTTTGGCGATCAGGCGCGTCTCTATCTGAATTGGATTTTGAACAACGGCTGGGGTGAAGCTGGCGAGTTCGCATCACGCGGCGCTGCATGGAAATATATGCACGCGGCAATCGCATGGAAAACCGCATCCAGCAATTCCAGCAGGCTCTATAGCCGCGCTGATATCCTTGATTGGGTCGTGTTCGACTTTGAGGGCTTTTACGACAATTTCTATGCCAGCGAAGTTGGATTCCTGAACCCGCCAACGAACATCAGCGGCGGCGGCAACAATGCCATGTTTGCAGGCGCTCAGCGCTTTGGTCCGTGCCTATGGAACGACGATTACGGCGTTTGGCAGCATGACTTCATGATTGGCTATTGGACCAGTGCGCTCCATGCCGCTGAGAAGATCGGCTTCAACGATGCGCTCAGAGCGGCATCTGACAAGGCCGAAGCTGTCGTGAACTGGCTCATCACCATGCATCAAAAGCGCGCCACTGGCAGGCTCAATGGCGGCATGAACATCAATTCCTATGAGATTGATTACACCGTGCCGCTTTGGACGCCTGCAATGATATCGTCGGCTGGTGGCGTAGCTGCAAAC
The DNA here is from genome assembly GCF_030128825.1 of Sphingobium sp. WTD-1. Lineage (NCBI taxonomy): Bacteria > Pseudomonadati > Pseudomonadota > Alphaproteobacteria > Sphingomonadales > Sphingobiaceae > Sphingobium > Sphingobium sp. WTD-1. The sequence goes on from NZ_CP119127.1 coordinate 3,950,380, forward strand.
CTGCCTCAGACTTATTCCGCTATCGCAACGGCCCAAGGTTCAAATGCGGCCTTTAGTTGGGATAGCTGGAACAACAATGGCTCTGCCAGTTCGCGTGATGGTCAGGCGATGGACCAGCTTTTGGCAGCACCGTCATTGCTCCGCGACATGGGCAGAACGGACAGCGCCTTGGTTCAAGCTGAGACGAATGCGCTCGCATATCGCCAAAGCAAGATCACCAGCGAAACCGCAAAGGGCGCTGCGACTGCTGGCAGCACATGGTTCCAATACCATCAAACAACCAACAATCCGCCATACAAGGCTAACTAAGGAGACTGCCTATAGTGCTACATTTGAGACATTATCCAGAGGAGCCAGATGGCGTTGTGGTCCTCCGCAAACTGCATATCATCAAGGATAAAGACCTTGACGGAAACCCTGTTGAGCGAACCGTCACTGATGCCCATTTTAAGATCGCCGTTGAGGGCAATGAGATTGTGAATCTCAGCTTAGGAGATGGGATCACATGGGACGGAACAACGCAGTCGCTTTCGTTGGTTCTTAAAAACAGCGATCTAAGCGATATCACGTCATCAACTGATGGCGATTACCAATATTATATAACCTTAGAGACTGGCAGGATCATAACCCTGTTCGCAGGACGCACATATATGGAGAGAAGCCTATAAGATGAAAAACAATGAAGTTAGGATTGTTGAACAAGCCGACGAAACAACAATCATCGAGATAAACGAATTAGGCGGCCTCACTGTAGAAGGCACACAGGGGCCAGCAGGTCCGCAAGGCCCACAGGGCGCAGTCGGCCCGCAAGGCCCAGTTGGTCCTCAAGGCGATACTGGCCAACGCGGCATACAGGGATTGCAAGGCATACAAGGGCAGACAGGCCCAGCAGGTGCAATAGGCGCTCAGGGTCCAAAGGGTGATACAGGCCCAGCGGGGCCAGTAGGTCCGCAAGGCCCACAGGGCTTGCAAGGTATTCAAGGTCCGCAGGGGCCAGCAGGTGCAACCGGCCCATCTGGATTGCCAGGAACGCCCGGCATGAATGGTGACAGCGTTTCAGACGCGACCATTGATCCAGACGGGACGCTGATAATCACGCTCACCAATGGCTACACCATTGAAGCAGGCAATGTGGCCAGCGATGTTGCTGCATTGGTCCCGTTGGGCGGTTCAACCGGTCAAATCCTATCGAAGATCGACGGCACTGACTTCAATACGCAATGGATCAACGCTCCGTCAGGTTCAGGCGGCAGCGGAGAGGTAGGCCCAGCGGGTCCAAAGGGTGATACTGGTGACACAGGCCCAGCAGGCCCAAAAGGTGACACCGGCGATACAGGACTACAGGGGCCAGAAGGACCGCAAGGACCAAAGGGCGACACTGGTGAGACAGGGCCGCAAGGGCCAGCAGGCAGTGGCGGCGGTACAAGCGCGCCTTGGTATTTCGATCCTCCGTTAGCGAGTTCGCTGACCTTGCTCAGCGGTGATGCAACCAATCTTGCAATTGCTGACGATGCTGACGTTGGGTTGATGGTGAAAAGCGGCCCTGCGCCTGCATCTGGCGACATTAGCCGCATCGCATATAGGACATTGACCAACAAAGCGGCGGATTGGGACGTTTTCATCCACGCGCCAATCACCATGAACGATGCTGCTTACCAAAAGGCCGGTTTGATCCTCATGGACAGCATCAGCGGCAGGCAAGTCCTTATTGGCCAGAACAACGAATATTCGCCATTTGGCGTGATCTATTTTGCCAGCCTGACCAGTTATGGCGGCGGCTTGGATATGCATAATTTCTCGCTGCAACCGACATTCTATCGCGCATCGTGCGTTGGTTCGACGTTGACCTATTATGTCAGCCATGATGGCAAAAACTGGCTTCAAGTCGGGCAAACGGGCGTGACAGACTATCTTAGCAACCGTCCTGACCGCATTGGCATCGGCTATAACATTGCCAGCAATCCGTCGCTTCAATCCATCATGACAGTGGATTGCTTCAAGCTAACAGGTCCAGCAGTTTAACCCATTGTAATATTAGGCCCATTCTCTGTTCCAATTAAATACTGGAAACAGGGAGGGCCGCAATGGCATGACGAATGAAACGCATAGCACAACGAAGCTCGAAACTCAGGTTGTTGTGCAACCAAAGACCACCGCGCTCTCGCCATATGACTCAGCCCTAAGCCTAATGCCTTTCCTGCTGTTTTTGGGTGCTTTGTTCGCCATCATAAAGGGTGGCGCTTGGATGAAGGATCGCACCGCGAAGGAAGTTCAGGATTTTACCCAGATAGGGAACAGGTTGGACGAACTGGAAAAGGACGTGAAAGGCATGTCATCCCTGTCTGTCTCGCTCCACGATCACGAACGGCGCATCACCGTCATTGAGACGGACTATCGACATATCAACACAACGCTGGACGAATTGAAGGTGGGCATCAAACAGCTAAACGACAATGTGCTGGATTTGGCTCAGCGCTTGCCCCGCAAAGAGGCTTAAATCCCTCTGACTTGGTAACGAACGCGGCCAACGAACTCCTGCTTTGGAAAGCCCTCAAGGCGCGGATTGGTCGCCGCTGTTGTCTCGCTGCCGCCTTCCATATCCAAGAACCCCATACGGCATAGCCAGTTCAGTTCTTTGCCCACCATCTGCCATTCTGACCGTTCGATTAGGGTGTCTAAATCTGCGTCCTTCTTGGCATATTGCTGGAACACATAGCGTAGGCGGCGCAGTGCCATGCCGTCAGTGAAGCCGCTGCCGTCCAAATCCAGTATGGCTTGCTCTACGGCCTCTGGCGTCGATCCCAGCTTTTTAGCGAAATGGCTGAGCTGCTTGTCGTTCTTGAAGCCCTGATAGAAGCCTGCGCGGACGAACAGGTCTATGAGTTGGTGGGGCTGGTGCGTGGGGATGGTCTTCATCCAGTATTTATGGATTTCGCCCCGCCGCAAAATGGCGCGATTTCCATCGTTTACGATTTGGCAGGGTGACATTGTTACTTTGTTACCCAATCAAAGTAACACCAAAGTAACGCCATAGTGACATCATAGTGACACCAAAGTAACATCAGGGTGACAAATTGCCCTGAAAACCCTAGTATTTCTGCGGGTTTCCGAGGCTTATAATGATATAATAATATAAAATAAAATAATGGCGAAGGCTCAAGTTACTCGCCTTCTTCTTCCATTTTCTTTTTCAGCACATACACGACCTTACAGGTCGCATAAAATAAATTCGTAACGAATTTGCGTTGGATTTTTTCATCTTCGTTCAATCACTCGCATTAGGCCATTCGCAGATTAGCTGCTCACGGCCTAATTAGCTCGCCCACTGGAAAGCACATGACAGCATTAGGCTTCGCCAGTTCGCCATAAATGGAAGTGGCCCCGCGCGATTTTAAAATAGACTTCCGTATCGAGAGTAATTTACAATAAAATACTAAATAATATTGGGCGGTAGTTACGTCTTAAATTCCACAAATCCTATAGCAAGCTGCCGCCCATAGGATTTGAATTTGAGACAAGATGCAGTGGAATGCATCTTTAAAGGGCAATGCTATAGGAAAAACATAAATGACGAAAACACCATCTTGGATTGCTCTATCTCAGCAAATCCTATCCAAAGAAACAAATTCAAAGGGCGGCGGCGTAACTCGCAAGGCAATCACTCAGTATCGCGATCAACTGCTTAATGGCAAAGCGCTCACTGAGAAGCAGGCGCAGCATTTCATCCAGACCATCAATATGCAGCTTGGCTTGGACCTTGACGTAAATCAGCCTGTCCAGATCAGCAGGAAAGTCCGCTCAGACTGGCGCAAAAAGATCGGCGTCCAAACCACCACTACCATATCGAATGATCCTGAGGCGCTATGGGCGGCCTTGGTTGAACACTATGGTAGCTGGGAGGCAGTATCACACGCGGCAATTGACCGCCTTGAGCGCGAGAATGGCTCTGTAAAACCTCAGGCAGCAGCGCAGCCGCAAGCGGCGTTGGATCGCACGTCAGGCGTCACGGCCAGCGTTTGGGACAACGCCAGCGGCACAACTGGCAATCTCGATTACAAAGACGGCACCAAGGAACACCTCGTTTTCGACGGCAAGCTCAAGAAGGTTATGAAGAAGCTGGCTGATGCCCATGACGGCGAGTTGGCGGAAAAGGTGCTTGAAAGGATCGCTGTCGCCACTGACGGTTTGGAAAGCCGCTTCGCATTTGAATACAGCCCAATCTTCGCTGCTGGCGATCCAAAGGCGAAAAAGGCACCTGCAACTGCTCAGTGTATCGTGATGAAATCCACGCCGCTGGCTGGTGGTGCGCCAGAATTTTCCCTGATCGGCATCAATGGTCCTGCAATCCCATTCGTGAAGCAGCAGAATTATAGGCCATCAGGCAAGCAACCAGATATAAAGGCGTTTATTCCGAAATGACGGGATTTTGACGCTTTGGACTAAATAGATATGTCGAAGACGTTACCATATCTAAGACAATAGGCATTTACTATCTCCGTGGAACCTCGTTGGATTAAACCAGCGGGGTTTCATATTGCCTGATAAATACCTGTATGTTCCAGAATCTCAAAGACAGGATCAAGAAGGTTATCAGTGCCTTGAAGCCGCTGGCTGATAATGACGGCATTGCGACCGGAATTATGAGGTGGGTGCGACCTTGTGCGTTCTTCCTTCTCGTCGCGCTCTTTGTGGTTGGCTGGTTCAACACCGCCACTTTGCTGGCGTATGCAGGCGCATTGGCCGCGTTCCCTCAGGATTTTTGGAACGTCGTGTTCATCATCCTTGGCAGCATCGCAGGCAGCAAAGGCATGGCTGACATTGGGAAGCTGATAAAAAGATGAAGATACGCAAACTGATATTCCGCATTGCAGAGGACCATCAACACCTTGAAACGATCATGAAGCTGTTGGCAGAGCCATATCCAGTGCCATTCGTGACGGAACTTGAGGAAGAGATACTGAGGGGTTTCTACAAGAAACAGGGCTAAGAACGCCTGAAATCACGCCTGTCGATAAATATCCTTGAAAGCGAGGCGCTTTGCCGCGTTTGTTAAATAGGATATTTTCAAATGAAAACACTACTCACAGGCTTCAAGGCCACAACTGAAATCAGACCATCATTAGATATTGAAGCTAACCAAAACGAGATACGTCAAGCTATCCAGTCGGTATGCGACCTGCTTCCACATGACGCATCGCTGCCAGCTTATTGGTCCATGACTGCATATGACCCAGCAGGAAAGCATAACCACCAGAGCGTCCAAGCCCTAACTGGCGTCGTCCTTGAATATGAAAAGCGCTACGAGGTCGAATTGCTCAATGCCCTCAAGCAGATGCCGTGGCATTTCCTGATTGTCGAAACTGAGCGCAAAAGCGGCCAGTTCGTCAGCGTCTTTTTCCCCTTGGGATTTGAGCCAGACGTGAACCGCTTCATGCGTATCGCAGGCGTCTTAGTGCAGCAGCTTGCCGTCTATGGGCTGAGCAAGGGCAGCGGCACCCCAACATTCCTTGTGAAGCTCGTTGGAGGGCAGACAGTGCTGGAACATGCAGGCCCAGCTATTGGCCTCAGCTTCATCAGCGAAACGCGCGACGTGGAAGCGAACGGCGCGATACAGGCATTTCAGGGGCCAAAGCCTGTCGCTCAACGCCCTGCGCTTGTCGCGGCACTACCTGCCAAGCAAACCAAGGAGAAGCAGATTGCAGCGCATTTCAGAATGCTCGCCAACCTCTTTGACCCAGAATAACTTTCACGACGAAGCCCGCTCCTGACACGACAGTTGCGGGCTTTCTGTTGGCTATATACGTGCGCCATCATAAAGTGCGGCAAGCGAATTGCTATCCCAACAAGTAGAGACTTCTCCTGTCTCTTCGTCTTGATGATAGGCCAATCCAAACAGGCCATCAATGAAGCAAGCCCTGATGCTACCAAACGTGCGCCATTCAATCAGTATGCTGATTTTCTTTTCCATCGTTATGTTATCTTTATCGTTGAAGGAACAGCGCAGTCTCAGCCGCACGGCGTTTCACTAGCCCCTTTAGGACTTTCCCAGCCGCTTTGTTCCAGCGAGCAAATTGACCGGCAGCACCATCATAATCGCCTTCGTTGAGCAGGCGCCGCAAAGTGGATTCTTTGAGGCTTTGAGCGCCCAGATTATAGGTGAAGCTGACAAGCGCCCCTAACTGGTTTGCAGTGAGTGGCACTTTGACGAGGGCGAGAACCTGACGTTCAAATGCGTCGTATTCCTCAATCAGCCAAGCGTCGGCCTGCGCCTGTGAGCAGGTATCGCCTGCCTTGACCTTCGTGGTTCTGCCGTAGCCTATCGTCCATATGCCAGCAGGGCATTTGTAGGCTTTGAGTTTGCATCCTTCATATTGCTTGATGAGCGCCAAGCCTGCGCGTTGCGATGTATTTTCCATCGCATATTTAGCAGAATGGAAAGCCCCGCAGATTGCTCTACGGGGCTTCACTAGTAGTGGGGCGGATTAGGCTTTTATGCGTCCCTGACTGCGCGCCTCCGCCGCATACTGAGACAGCGATTGGGTTGGGACAAAGGTAACGTCCTGCTCAATGCCAACGGCACCGCCGAGCATCTTAATTTCTGCCAGTTCATCTAGGCTGACATATCCAAGCTCAGGCGTACCAAAGCCCAAATCGCATAGGCCAAATGCCAAGCCGTCCTCGTCGCATTCCGTGAGTAGCCACGTTGCCGCGCCGCAGGGATTGAACAGCTTGCAGATAGGGATGAAGTCGATTTCGCCGTCAGTGCCTTTTAGCGGCTGCTGCTGATCCCAATTCGCCCGCAAGCGCTGGAATGTAGCCTCTTGGATCATCTTCTTGAACGTCATTGTTGGCTCCTTTGTTTGTTGCCAACAGACGATCAATAGGTCTTATCATTGGAAGTCGATACAAAAAGGCATGGCAGATATCGACTTCAAGGTTCGTTAGTTCAGGCTGACATTCTAACTTTAAGGAGAATGTTATGTTTAAGCCATGGGAGAAATGGATTTTGCTTTTTGGCGCGATAATCGCAGTAAGTGATCTGTATGAGATTGTGACATATGATGCACGGGATGGTGCGGCAATCATCGCGCAAAAGTAGGCTTTTTATATCGACGCCTTGAACGACCTGTTTAGATGGATTGGCAGTTACAAAGGAACTGCACCATGCAACAGCTTATTCAAGACGTGACGGAATATCTCGATATTGATCCTCGCTTTTGGAACAAGGATGAAGGCGAGTTTGAATATGACGGCGAGCAGGTGTTTTTTCGCAAGCTGTCAGATAGCGTCCTTCTCTTCGTTGACGGGGTTGTGTGGGAAGCGCCTCGCGTGTGATGATACGCCACGATGGCAAAAAAACCTGAGATACCCAAGCGCCTAGCCGCCCGCATTCGTGGCGCTCAGGAGAAAGTGCGGCAAGCTCGCCTTGCGATCAAAGCAGACGAGTTCAATGGGCGTCAGATTTCCAGCCGCTTAGACGAGTATGACAGCGATCCTCACGGATTTGCTTCGCGCCATTATGGGCGGAACGGCTTTGATAGCTATCCCGTCCAAACCAACATCAGTCACAACCGCGAACGCATAGGTTACATAGAAAGCCGTCGTGAGCAGCGCATCACTGATCTGGCTGAGGCAGAAGCCAACCTAGAGCGGGTAGAGGCAGAAGTGCTGGCAGAGGTTCGTTCGATGCGCCCAACTTCTGGACGGGTGCCTTGGCCTCGCCGCCTCCCTAGCTTTGCAAACTACAAGGAAGAGGTCACTCGCGAGCTTGCCCAGCTTCGTGAAGAGCATATCCGCTATCTTGAAGACGTTCAGGCGCAATATGAGCGCGAAGTCGCTGAGATTGAAGCTGATGCTGAACGTGACCGTGCTTCCTTTGCCTTAGAGCGCCAAATTGCGCTCAGTAGGATGACCCCAGAAGAGCGCGCCCGCGATACGGCTGCGACCAAAGCGATCACAGATGGCCTTAAATCAGGCAAGTTCACGGTTATGGACATAATCGACCATCTGAAAGCCCAGCAGAAAGCGGGCTGAACCCACAGCTTATCGCAACGCTCTTGCCATTCGTTCTCCATTTGTTCCATGATTGGTGCATGGAACGACTCGACCGACAGCAGCTATCAGAGGCCATCCTTCATGCCCCTGCGTGGGCGCGTGTTGGCATCACCATGCCTGACGAGGAAATGAGGGAGAAAGCCGCCACAGAGCTTGCCAACTCCATCCTTGAGCGGCTTTCTGATTATCCCGCGATCCCAGACCCAAACCAACTAAGTCTGTTCAAGTGAGGTTAGCGCTGATCGCGCTGCTTACCACGCTCGATTGGCATCAAAGTCCAACCCCGCAGCTTTCATTTCTTGAACCAGCTTCATCTTCCAGCCGCCATTTGCGTCGAGGTCTGAATAGATTACGCCGTATAGGTCTGACGGCATTTCCACATCGCCTTTGCGAAGAAGGCATGTTTTGCCGCGACCGAGCTTTCCCGCAAAGTATCCCAATTCAAAAATGACATTCTGACGAGCGCGAGAGCCTTGCACTGGCTGCGCTTTACCCGCGCCTAAATCGTCGGGTGTCAGCAGGATCACCGCAAAGCCAACTTGCTCAGCATAATCCTCAAATTTCTCAATGATCGTCCGACCTTGATCTGGCTGCTCATGCAATATGATCGCCTTTAATCCCAGCTTTTCGAGGAAACGTGCTAACTGCTCCTTGGCAGTTTCATCGTGTCCATGGACAACAAACACGTCGTTCGACGGAATTGTATTTGATGGTAGCTCAATAGCGTTACCGCGTTGCGCCTGTTCGCTGATATCCTCTTCGAGGGTTCTAATGGCTTCCCCTAAAAGCGCACGAGCCGCTTCAGCTTTTCTCGCAGTCGCGTCCTGATATTCGGAAAGAGGCGTTCTTGATCCAACGGTGAATACCATAGGAGACCAGCGCAGGCTCGCCGCACTGGAAAATCGTCGAAAATCAGATGTATTATCGCCAAATGTCTTGGCAAGCGCTCGTTCGATTGAGGTTTCCAAAGCTCTCAATTCAGGTGGATGTTCCTCCACCATATTTCGGGCATTGAAGGCGTTTAACTCTTCTAGCCTTTTCGTTAGCCGAGCCACGCCTTCATGCATGTCTGCGAGGCTCATGTTTACATTTGGTGCTAGGTCAGACGCTCCTGCCTTGGTTGGTCGCTTTGCCAATTTCTACACTCCAAACACAATATATTCTCAGTGACTTACCTTTAGATCATTCCGCTATCGTTCTCACTTGGGCAAGACATAAATGCTGTTAGAGGCTGTTTGGGAAATCGGCGGCAGGGGTTGTCATAGGCGTATCTGCGTGATTCAGGCTCTGGATGTGGACGCAGCAGAGCCGGGGGCGGATGGCCCAGATTGCGAAGAAGACGAAGCGTTATCCCAGTGACCTGACCGATGAGGAATGGGATCGCCTTGCGCCGTTGATGCCCAAGCCGGGTCGTCGAGGCCGTCCCCGCGAGGTGGATTTCCGCGAAGTGATCAACGCGGTCCGCTATCTGGTGCGATCGGGGTGTGGTTGGCGGATGCTGCCGATCCATTTTGGCGCCTGGCAGACGGTCTATGGCTGGTTTCGGGAGCTGGCACGCAGGTTCCTGTTCCAGACGATCCACGACATCGAATTGATGTTGGACCGAGAACGTGAGGGGCGAGAAGCCAGCCCCAGTGCGGCGGTCATCGACAGCCAGTCGGTCAAGGCGCCTTCCGCAGAAAAGCGCGGTTTTGACGCAGGCAAGAAGATCGTCGGTCGCAAGCGGCATATCGCAGTCGACACCGATGGACGCTTGCTGATGGTCAACCTCACTACCGCCGATATCTCCGATAGTGCAGGCGCTCAGGCGATCCTCGATGGCATCCGCAAGCGCTGGCCGTGGGTGAAGCATCTCTTTGCCGATGGCGCCTATGATCGCCTCAAGCTCATGGACAAGGCCAGCTACCTCGACTTTGTCGTGCAGGTCATCCGTCGAAGCGATCGCCAGCAGGGCTTCAAGGTGCTTCCGCGCCGCTGGGTCGTCGAACGCACCTTCGGATGGATGACCCGATGGCGCCGTCTGGTCCGCGACTACGAAAAGCGCATCGACGTCTCACAGGCGATGATCCTCGTCGCCATGGGTGGAAACCTACTACGCCGAAACGCTCATCCCTGATTTTCCAAACGGACTCTTAGGAGACGCTCCCTCTACCTATCGCGCCTGGGCGTAACCCTCATAACAGCGCGAAAATCGGTGTATAACTGCCACCACTTGCGCGGCATTGTGGATCGCCACTGCCCCCGCCGCCGCGCCGACACAGCCCAGGCCATAATGATCGTCGAGCGGATGGAGCGCGCGGATGTGGAGCAGGCTGGTCCGCCCCGCGCCATCCTCGGGCGACAGCCGGGTCACGCTCTCGCCCACGCGATAGAGATAGGCCGCCGGCCAGCCGCGCGCATCCGCCTCCACGCTCACCCGCTCGGGCCGCAGCGCGAACAGCTCGGCCGGCATCCCGTCCGCGCCCGCAATCACCTGGACATAGCCATTGCCGTGCAGCAGCACATGGCTCGCCAGCGTCTCGATCAGGCCCTGTCCCGCCGACGCCCGCGCCACCAGCGCCCCGATCCGCGCCACCGCCCCGGCATCCATCCCGGCATCCACCCCGCCGACCTTCAACGCGCACGCCCCGGCCCCTTCGGACACCAGCCGCATCGCCCGCTGCGCCACCGGATTGTCGATCACCCCGGCGCGCAGCTGCGCCTCATAGCTGGCCGGCCATTCGCCCAGCGCGACCGCGCCCGATCCCCACGCCCGCGCCAGCACCGGCCGCCCCTCCTCTCCGGCTTCTCCCGCCGCCGCCTTCATCCCGAACCATTTCATCCGAACATCCCCCTATGCAAAAAATCCTCGCCCCTTCGGGGAGAGGATAGGGAAGGCCCGCGGCGCCAGCCGCCTGCCAAAAGCTGGAAAGCGGCGACCAGCCGCCTACCGGAACTTGGAGAGGGGCCCCGCCCTTTACAAAAGCCGGGCGGCGATCAAATCTGCGCCCATGCCCCTCGCACCGATCCTGCTCATACTCGCCCAGGCCAGCGGGCCGGCCGCCACGCCCCTCGTTCTGCCGACGACCCAGGATTATGCGCTCGTCGCCCTGCCGCCCGCATCGACCGGTGCCGCCACCGTCCGCATCACGCGCCGCACCGGCAGCGAGCAGCTGGATTGCACCCCCTCGGCCATTGTCGGCGGCACCGCCATCGCCGTGGCAAGCTGCCGGCTCGCCATGATGAAGATGGGCTGGATGGCAGCGATGAAGGACAGAAACGGCCTGGACGGGACGATCCCGGTCGTCCGCCTGTTCTGGGAGCCGGCACCATCGACTTTCCAGGGCGACATGGGCGGCGCCACGCCGATCGCCCTCGACGGCAAGGCGCCGATCGCAAGCGACCCGGACAAGGCAGCGACCGGGCTGCAAAGCGATTATACCGTCCGGCTCGACGCCACCGGCCGCCCCCGATCCTGTCGCATCACTCGATCATCCGGCACGCGCCGATATGACGACACCGCCTGCCTCGTGGCGATGGGCCAGCGCTATCTGCCGGCGCTCGACGACCAGGGCCGACCAAGGGAAACCGAGGTAAAATCCTGGGTTCGGTTCACGGATCGATAAAGGGCCGGCGCCCCCTCCGCTTCGGCGCATCCCTTAGGCAAAAATCCTCGCCCCTTTGAGGAGAGAATAGTGGAGGCCCGCGGCGCCAGCCGCCTGCCAAAAGCTGGAAAGCGGCGCCCAGCCGCCTACCGGAACTTGGAGAGGGGCAGTTGATCCACCCAAAATATTGCCGCCCTGTTTCCAGTGCCGCCCCATCCTGCTAATCAGTCGCAATATCTGACCTAGAGACCATCTCCATGACCGCCCCCTCACCCCTCCTGTCCCAGACCGCCGACCAGATGCGCGCGCAACTCGCCGCCTCGCCGCAGGCCGCCGCCGCGCTGATCCGCGCCGGCGCCGATGCCGGCCTGCCCGACGCCCAGGCCTATTATGGCCAGTTGCTGCTTGACGGTCGGGGCGTCGCCGCCGACCCGGCCGAAGCCTTCCGCCAGTTCGGCCTGGCCGCCGCCTCGGGCCATGTGATGGCGATCAACATGGTCGGCCGCTGCCATGAAAAGGGCTGGGGCACGCCGGTCGATCCGGTTGCGGCCGCCGCCTGCTATCGCCGCGCGGCCGAAGCGGGCCTCGACTGGGGCATGTACAACTGGGGCAGCGCGCTCGGCCTCGGCGCGGGCGTGGCCCAGGATGAACTGGCGGCGCTCGGCTGGTTCCAGAAGGCCGCCGCGCTCGGCCATGCCAAGTCGATCAATTTCCTCGGCGCCTTTCATGAGGAAGGCCGCCTCCTCCCCCGCGACATGGACCGCGCCGGCGAATGCTATCGCATCGCGGCGGAAGGCGGCGATTTTCGCGGCCAGTTCAACCATGGCCGGCTGCTGGCCGACGCCGGCGACATCGCCGCCGCCGCCCACTGGATGCAGACCGCCGCGACCAGCGCCACCCCGGCCTTCCGCGCCATGATGCGCGACCATCTCGTCGCCTCGCCCCACGCCGCCCTGCGCGTGCTGGCCGCCGGCCTCTGACCATATCCACGAAAAAGGGCGCGGAAATCCGCGCCCCTTTCGTCCGGCCTCACGCCCGGATCATTTGTTCCGCCGCAGCACCTCGTCGCAGCGGGAATTGGTGCCCGATCCCTTGCCGATGATCCGGCCCGCCGCCGCCCCGCCGGCGCCGGCCAGCACCGTCTCGCCCACGCCGCCGCCGGCGATGATGCTCGCGCCCGCGCCCACGCCCGCGCCGATCGCGGTGCCCTTGTCGCGGCCCTTCTTGCCCTGGAGCAGGCAATAGCGCACATCGTCGCGATCGCGCGGATTGGCCCGCGCCACCCGCGCCCGGTCCTTGCTGTTCAGGCTTGCCGCCAGCACCGGGGTTGCCACCATCGTAACAGCGGCCACCGCCGCGATCATCCTGACCATCTTCATGTCCGTCACTCCTGATCGGTGCGAAACGAAGCAGGAGAGCGCCTTGTTCCGGCGCCCGTCCTCCTTGTTCACAGCCCCATATAGGGGCCGTCACGGACCGCCGCCTATTGCGGTTAATCCCTATCCCGGCGCCATCAATCGATGCGCGAGATGAAGTCGGCAGCCGGGCGGCGCACCTTCTTCAGATTGACCAGCCAGTCGCCCTCGTCCGCGCGATAGCCCAGCGGCATGATCACCACCGAGCGCAGGCCGCGCGCCCGCAGGTCCAGTATCTCGTCCAGCGCAGCGGGGTCAAAGCCCTCCATCGGCGTCGCGTCCACCTCTTCAAAGGCGGCGGCGGTCAGCGCGATGCCAAGGCCCACATAGGCCTGGCGCGCGGCATGTTCGAAATTGGTCTGGGCGTCACGCTGCGGATAGGTGTTGAGCAGCATCTGGCGATAGGCTTCCCAGCCCTCGTTGCGGAAACCGCGCTCGTCATTGACCAGGTCGAACATGCCGTTGATCCGGTCGGCGGTATAATTGTCCCAGGCGGCAAAGACGACCAGATGCGACGCGTCGGTCACCTGCGCCTGGTCCCAGGCGATCGCCGGATCTTCGCCCGCAAATCCTTGTTGGTGACGACGATCACCTCGAACTGCTGCAACCCGCTCGACGTCGGCGCCAGCCGCACCGCCTCCAGGATGCGCTCCACCTTGTCCTCGGCCACCACCTTGTCCGGGTTCATCTTCTTGGTGGCATAACGCCAGTTCAGACGGTCGATCAGCATGAGAAATCCTTATATTGCAACGGCGCCAGCCTAAGCCCGGCCCATGACGCTTCGATGTAGCGCCCGCGCGCATGGAAATAAAGGTATCATATTGAAACCAAATATTGTGCCACGCATCCATGGCCTATTCCGCCCCGGCATGGAGAAGATGGTCTGAAAGCCACCATCGCCCGTCATTGCGAGCGCAGCGAAGCAATCCATCTCGCGCCGGCGGATTGCTTCGCTACGCTCGCAATGACGATGGCGGGCTTTGACGGCTAACGACCATTTGCGGCGGTAAAATCCTCCCCTGCAAGGGGAGGGGGACCACGCAGTGGTGGAGGGGTGTCGCCCTATCGAGAGCCCCCCTCCGTCTTGCCTTCGGCCATCCACCTCCCCTTGCAGGGGAGGATGGTCTTGAAGCGACCACAAGCGGACATTCAGTCAATCAACATCAAAAGGATTATCGAGAGTTTGCACAAGGATTTCGGCAGGAACGCAAGAGCTGCCCATGCGCTCCACGAATTTTGATGCTAGCCAACTTTCGTTGCCACCGCCGCCCTCCGCTTCGACTACTAAGGTTGCGAACTCAGCAGCAGTTACGAAGCCCTTGGACGGTAGCAGGTCTGTAACATGGACTGTAGGCCTGCCGCAGTAGCCTCCCATTACACAGATGTCTCGGAGCAAGAGATCGAAAGCATTGGGTTCCACAATCTCCACTTCCCGATCATCGCTGTGACACCAGAACTCGATGGTTCGTTCACCCATATAGGCGAACGTTCGGTCAACTATGCCCGCCTCGAATGAGTACCGAACGCCGATGCGAGCAAGCGGCGAAATCTCGTACCTTACCTCGCCGGGCTCTAGGATAAAAATAATAGGCTCGTCGAAACGATTTTCGAACACGGATATCGGCATCGTCACCGAGTACCATAGGAGAGGCTCCGGATGGAAAGGGGAATGTCCGCTACCCACCCATTCCTCCTTCTCCGCGCCTCCGCGCGAAAATCAATCACGCAGCACGCTCCGCCCATCCCCTCAAAGCCCCCTGACCCGCGCCTCGCCCCTGGCCCCCAGCATCAGCTCGCTCAGCCCCCAGACCAGCGCATCCGCCCGATCGGGCGAGCGCCCCGGCCCGACATAGCCACCGCCCGCCAGCAGCCCGCACATCTGGTCCTCCAGCTCCGGGAAGGCCCCGCGATGCGCCACCCGCCCGGCCTCATAGAGCGCCGCCACCGGCTCGGCCCGCGCCGCCTTGCCCCGGCTGGCATGGACCAGCCGCAGCGGCAGCGCCTCCTGCGCCGCGCGCAGCACGCTCGCCACCATGTCGCCGCCATTATTGGCCTCGGCCACCACCCGGTCGGCGCCATGGCCCTGCGCCGCCTGCGCTACCGCCCGCGCCCAGCCTTCGGGCGAGCAGCCCGTAACGCTTGCGTCGGCGATCACATAGCCGCGCCCGTCCCCGCCCAGCGCGACCACGACGATGCCGCACGCATCGCCGCCCGCCGTCGCCGGCGGATCGACCGCCACCACCACCCGCGTCAGCGCCCCCGGCACATGCCGCACCCGGCACGCCTCCAGCGCCGCGCGGGTCCACAGCGCCCCTTCCGCCTCCTCGATCAGTTCGCCGTCCAGTTCCTGCCGCCCCAGCCGCGTGCCACCATAAAGCCGCGTCACATCGTCGACAAAGCCGGCCGCCAGATGCGCTGCATTGTCCGCCGTCCGCCCCCGCGTCAGCACCACATCGGCGCCCTCTCTTGCCACCAGCGCCCGCACCAGCGGCACCGGGCGCGGCGTCGTCGTCGCCACCACGCGGGGATCGCGGCCCAGCCGCATCGCCATCATCATATTGTCCCAGGCCGCCTGCCCACCCGGCCATTTGCCGATCTCGTCGGTCCAGCCATGGCTGAACTGCGGCCCGCGCAGGCTTTCCGGCTCGGCCGCGCCGAACAGGCGCGCCTGCGCGCCATTGGGCCAGGTCAGCGTGCGCAGCGCCGGGGCATAGGCCGGCCTTGCCCACCAGGGCGCCACCGCCAGCACCCCGCTCGCCCCCTCCACCATCACACTGCGCGCCTCGCCCAGGGTCGCGCCGACCAACGCGATCCGCGCCTCGGGATCGCCCTCGGCAATGGCGCGCACCCATTCCGCCCCGGCCCGCGTCTTGCCGAAACCGCGCCCCGCCATCATCAGCCAGATGCGCCAGTCGCCCGCCGGGGCGAGTTGCGCCGGCCGCGCCAGGAAATGCCAGTCCCACCCCAGCCGCTCGGCGGCATCGTCGCTCAGCCAGCGCGCCAGTTCGGGCCAGACCGCCGCCTGCTCGACCCAGTCGCAATCGGCCATCCGCATCCCCGCCCCCTCCGCTTCTTCGTCATTCCCGCGAAGGCGGGAATCCATCTCCCGACCC
Source organism: Sphingobium sp. WTD-1 (assembly GCF_030128825.1). NCBI lineage: Bacteria > Pseudomonadati > Pseudomonadota > Alphaproteobacteria > Sphingomonadales > Sphingobiaceae > Sphingobium > Sphingobium sp. WTD-1. The sequence goes on from NZ_CP119127.1 coordinate 3,966,547, forward strand.
TGCCTCGCGCAGGAGCCGGCACCATGAAGCCGCCCGCCCCCAAACCACGCGCAACAAAAAAGGCCGCCCGCAGGCGGCCTTCCAAAAAATCTCCGCGTCTCCGCGCGAACCAAATCCTATTTACGCGGCGCCATCCCGCCGAAGGTCACCAGGCTCTCGGCCCCGTCCTTGGCCACCGCCGCGACGCCGATGAAATGATCGTCGACCACAATGTCCTTCAGCACCGTCTGCGTGCCGCCGGTCACGACCCGGCTGTCGCTCCAGTCCTGCTTGTCGGCGCGCCGCCAATAGACCTTGTAAGCCGCAGCCCCCGGCACCGCGTCCCAGAAGACCCGCGTGTCCATCGACAGAGCGCCATCGAGCGATACCGTCGCCGGCGCCGCCGGCGCATCGGCCAGCCGCCGCAGCGTCGCGACATTGAGCGCCGTCACCTTAGCCAGATAGGGAAAGTCCATGCCCTCGACCGTGTCGCCATAGACCCGGCCATTTTCGGTGCGCAGATCCTGATGCTGCCGGTCATAATTTTCGATCCCCACCGAAAAGCGCACCGCCGGAAAGCCCAGGTCGAGGAAGGGCGAATGGTCGCCGCCGCGCCCGAACCGGTCGAACCGCCGCACCGCCAGCACTTCAAGGCCAATCTTGGGATCGGCCTGCGCAATGCCGTCGATCGCCTTGGCCAGCGCCCGCGACGGGCCGTCATCCTCACCGCCGATCGCCCGGCGCGTCATATTGGCCTTTTCATCGTCGCCCGCGCGAATCCCCTCGGAAAACACCCGAACCCGGTCGGCGACCACCTGACCATTCTGCCCAACGGTATTGCCGACAATATCATTGTTCAGCATCGCCCGCACATGCCAGCCGCGCGCCTTGGCCGTGCTGGCAAGCAGCTTGCCACCCCACAGCCCCTGTTCCTCGCCCGACAGCAGCGCATAGACGATCGTGCCGTTGAACTTCTGCCCGGCCAGCACCCGCGCCGCCTCGATCACCAGCGCCGTGCCCGACGCATTGTCATTGGCGCCCGGCGCATCGCTGCTGATATTCATGACATCGGTCACGCGGCTGTCGATATGGCCCGCGACGATCACCACCTCGTTGGGATCACCCGTGCCCTTCTGGATCGCCAGCACGTCGACCACCTCGACGCCGTCGGGCGCGCGCGGCCCGGTGAAGCGATCCGCCACCGTCTCGACGGTCAGACAGCCGCCACAACCCTTGCCGATCTTCTCGAACTCGGCCTTGCCCCAGGCCCGCGCCGCGCCGATCCCGCGCCTGGGGTCGGTCGCGCTCGACAGCGTATGGCGCGTGCCGAAGCTCACCAGTTTCTCCACGCTCGCCTTCAATCGCGCCGCATCGGGCGCAGAAGGCGCGGCGGGGGCCGCCAGCACTGGGGTTGCAAGAGCCGAAGCGGCGGCGAGCAGGATGATCTTCTTCATGGGGCGAGTGTCTTACCTGCCTGCACCGCCCTGTAAAGCGGCGCGACCCAACCGATCAGCGCGCCCCGCTTTCTTCCCGCCCGCGCGAAACCACCGCCGCCATCAGCGGCAGCACCAGCATCGGCAGCGCCGCCATCGCCTTCGCCGCCCACGGATGCGCGACCAGCCATCCCATCATCAGCGCGACCAGCGCCGTCCCGCTCCAGAACAAGGCCGCGCACAAGGCCAGGCTGGCAAGGACAATCCCGACCCGCACCGTCATTCCTCCACCACCCGCTGCGCCGCGATCACCGCCGGATCGCTGTCGATCGCGTGCAGATAGGCGGTGCGCTCGGCGGTCCCGCGCTTCAGCTTCGCCAGCCCGCGCGCCTGCTCCGGCGTCAGCATGATCCGCACATAGCCGCGCTCGACCAGGCACTGGTCCAGCGCCGCCTGCAATTGCGCGCGCACGTCGCTGCGCGTCATCGCCTGATATTTCGCGCCGAAATTCACCGTCCGCCGCGCCACATTGGCCGCGTCATGATGCATGCCGATATTCGCCGCCGCCATCAGCGGGCTGGCGTCGCCATCGCCGCCATAGGTCCGCAGGATCATCGCCAGGTCGACCATGCTCAGCGCATCCAGCGCCTGCGCCGTCTCCGGCCGCACCGTCACCGTCCTGTTCCGCGTCGCCTCCGCGCAGGCCCCCGCATCGCCGGCATAGTCGGCCAGCGACACGCCCGCCTTGGCCCAGCTTGTCGGCGGCGCGCCGCGCGCGCCCGCGTGCAGCAGCATCGCCATCGGCGCCACCAGCATCAGCGCCATCCTGCTCCGGGTCACACGCAGCATCCTCGCCTCCTCAGCCCCAATGCCGGTTCAGTGCCGCGCCTTCGCCCAGCGCCCGATCATCCAGATATGCAGCGCATGGATCGCCACCATGCCCGTCGCGATCGCCAGCAGCACCGGGATCACCAGCCCCTCCTGTCCTGCGCGCGGCGGCACCCACAAAGCCATCGCGCCGATGACCAGGATCAGCATCGTCCCCAGCACCGGCGTGAAGGCCAGCGCCACGGCCCGCGGCGCATGCCAGCTCACCGTCCCGGTCAGCGTCCATTGCATCGGCAGCCGGTCGATCGCCCGGAACCGCCGATCGGCGCGCAGCGACAGCGCGATCATCGCCCCCACCGCCGCCAACAGGATCAGCCCAACCAGCATCGCCCGATCTCCAAAGCCCGATCTCCAAAACCGCGCCCCGATCCTACCAGAAGAACCGCGCACCAGCAAAAGCCGACGGTGAAGGGCGAGCCTCGATTATCGCCCGCCCTTGCTTCGCTACGCTGGCAATGACGATGTTGAATTTGGACGGCTAACGAGCAGTTTCGGACTGTTCTCCCTCCCGTTTACGTGAGGGGAGTGGCACATTTTTTGTCAGACTTGAGGCGTTTCATTTTCTTGATTTTTACAAAAATGAACTGACTTCCCTCCCATGGCTGCATGGATGACGGCCGCCGGGGCGCAAGGAAACCCTGCCCAATAACGCGAAAGCAAATCGTTTCGTCATAACCAGATGTCATCATCTGACGTACAGGTGCAAAGTAGAATTCCTGCCATTTCTCTTCCTTTATCTGAAAATCCATGACTTGCAGGCCTGAATTTTTATCCGGGATAAAGTGCGGGTATTCCCAATGCGCATTTAGATGGCCATCAACCGCCAGCAGTCTTTTGGGATCATCCAAATTTTGACTGGCAGCAGGCGAAGCTGTGGAAACTACGATCAGGCATAAGCTGCGTGTAATGGGATTGATCATAAGGGAAGGCTGACAGTGATTTCCCTTGTTCGCAATTGTGCAATTGTGTCGAATGATTTTTTACAGCACAGCGTCAGCTGTTTCCGGTCAACTCTCCAAAAGCTGACATTCCGCTTCCCACCCATCCCGGCCATTTGACGGGCACCGAATGTGTCCACAAGGCCTAATGTTCCCCCATGGGCGGTCCTGCGATGCTGACGAAAATCAATGGATTGATGTTGGCGGAGGCATTTGCGCCGGCGCATCGCTCCATGGCTCTGTCGGCCGGGGAAGCGGCGGTTCGGGCGCTGACAAGTCGACAATGGACGGAGCGATTTGCGGTCCAGGCTGAAGGACAGGGCGTGCTGATTCCGGCGCGCCTCTATTTTGCGACTGACCGGCTGCGATTGAGCAAGGGCGATCCGGCCTGGGGTTTGGCGCGCGCGTTGCAGACGCGCAGCAGCGATGGCTTCCTGCGCCAGGCTGCCGCGCGCGATCTGATCGGCGATTTTCAGCCCTGGGCCGCCCCGTTCATCGTCGCGCTGATCGGCGAATATATCGTGGAGATACTGGAAGACATAGCGGCCGGTCTCACGCCGGACATGACCCTGGCGCTGGCCGCTTTCATTGCTGAAAACCCGGCCTATTGGCGGACGACCAAGTGCCGCGTGATGAGCTATTGGGACGCCTATTATCGACATGGTGGCTATGACATGCCCGTCATGGATGTGCCCCTCATGGAAGAGCCAAGTTATTGGGGCCGGGTGAAGCGCCGCATGCTGCGCTATTGGAATGTCGGCCATCGATATGATCGCGGCAATGGGATGCACCGCAGCTATCGACGGGACGAATATATCGGTTTCAAGCTGATCGATCGCCTCGACCGGGCCGTGGCTGGCCAGGCCTGACGATGGAGGCGAGGGGGCGTTCTGGCGGCGAGGCTCTCTGCAGGCTTTCGTGAGAAGAATGAAGCGCCCCGGCGCAAGCCTGTCCCGAGCGTCCTATCGGAACGCCTGGCGCCATTTGATCCCGCGAGCGACGGTTATGGGTGTTAGCGGAATGGCTGCTTCCGGGTATGAAAGCGGCAAAAGCGGACCTTTTCGGGTGGAAAGCCGATGGTCGGCTGTCATTGTGATGATGGCGTAAAGCGGACATACTTGAAGCTAGCGTAATATCGGCGAGGAATTCGACCAGTGCTAGGTTTCGTGGACAAAGGGTATCCATTGCAGGGCTGAGACGAGATTGACGAAGCCGAGGTAGGACTCTTTGGTTTTGTCGTATCGAGTTGCGATACGCCGCCAGTTCTTGAGTTTGTTGAAGAGGCGTTCGACAAGATTGCGCCAACGGTATTTTTCGCGATCGTGTGGGATTGGATCGCGCCGATTGCTTTTGGCGGGAATGACAGCCTCAACGTCAGCATTGGCCAATTCCTCGCGGATGGCATCTGCATCGTAGCCCTTGTCCGCCAACAATGCCTCGATCTTATGAGCAATCAAACGGAACAGCGGGCCAAAGCCTTGGATATCGTGGCTCTGGCCCGGCGTCAGGACAAAGCCGAGCGGTCGGCCTTTGGCATCGCAGCGGGCGTGGAGCTTTGTGCTGAATCCGCCTCGCGATCGGCCAAGCGCCTCGGTTTCCTGAGTCCCTTTTTTATGCCGACGGCACAATGATGTGCTCGGACCACGGTGCTGTCGATCATGTCCGCAGTGGCATCACGAGCCACCATTTCGCCCAGTGTCTCGAGCATCGCCTCGAACACCCCGGTCGTAACCCAGCGCCGGTAGCGGCGGAAAACGCTGTTCCACTTGCCATATTCATCCGGCAAGTGGCGCCATTGCGAACCTGTGCGGGCGATCCACATCATGCCTTCGAAATACAGCCGGTTGTCCTGTGCTGGACGACAGCCACGACCACGCTCAGATGGCAGTAATGTGCCGATGATCCCCCACTCGTCCTCCGTCAGCCCAATACGCTCGCCCAACGCCACCTCCAAAAGGCAGCCTTGAATCAACGCCCGATCCTGCTGTCAACCTTTGTCCACGAAACCTAGAAGACCCAGCTCCAAAAGCCGCCCTCGAAAACCCTGCCGTCCACAGCCCAGCCGATCCATCATGCCACCACCGACCGACGCCGGCGAGTCGCAATTATCGACTTTCCCCTTCTCTGCCCGATCATCGTGACGATGTCAAGCAGAATGTTCCATATGGGTTACGCAACCTTCCCCAGCATCCGCGCCTCCAGCGCCATCGCCGCGGCAAAGCTCGGCCGCGCCCGCAGCCCGTCGAGCCAGGCCCTCACCCTGGGCCAGCGGCCGTCCTTCAACCCGTTGCTGCAATAGCAGACATTGATCAGCGGACAGGCCACCGCAATGTCGGCCAAAGTGAAGCGATCCTCCACCAGCCAGCCGCTGTCGGGCAGAACCGCCTCCAGATAATCATAGATGCCCGGCATCTTCTCCGCCTCTGCCCGGTCGGCACGGGCCGGGTCATGCGGCATGTCGAGCAGCTTGCCGACCACCCGGTTGAAGAAGATGTCGACGCCCACCGGCTGGGCGATGGTGTCGGCAAATTCCTCATACCATATCGTCCGCGCCCGCGCCTTCGCCTCGATAGGTATCAGGTTCGGCTCGGGATGCAGCGCATCCATATAGGTTATGATTGCGGTCGAATCGCTGATCGCGAAGTCGCCATCGACCAAGGCCGGGATCTTGCCGAAGGGGGACGCCCGCTCGAACGCCTCGCCGCCCTTGCCGAACCCGGCCGGCCGCACCTCGACATCGATCCCCTTTTCCGCTGCAAAGACAATGACCTTGCGCACAAAGGGCGACGGCCGCGCGCCATAGATGATCATGCACCCACTCCTGCTTTTCTGGTGGTGGAGCGCCGACCCTGCCAGATAAGTCCCATAATGCAACGATATTAATCGCCCCACCGTCAGGCGCGCACTCCGCTTCTGGTCGCAATCCCTTTCACTGCCCCGCCGGGGCATAGGTCCAGTTCTGGGCGTTGCTGCCGTCCATCATCGCCGTTTCGGCCATCAGCAGCCGGCCTTCGCGCCAGTAGCGGATGCGCTGGGGATAATCATGGTCGGGATTGGCGAAGCTGATGTCGCGCACCCCCTGCTCCAGCACGGGGAAGATCGTCTCCTTGCCGCCCTCTGGCGCCGCATGCAGCGTCAGCGTTCCGTCCGCCGCGCGCACGATCCGCATCACTTCCCAGCTTTGCAGGCTTTCGCCCCGCCCGTTGCGCCCCATGCCGATCATCACCCCGCCGCGCGGCAGCGACCAGAGTTCCTCGGTCCAGCGGTCGCCCCGTTCCTGCTGCCATTCGCCGGTCAGCCACTCGGGCAGGTCCGCCGCCCGCGCCAGCGGCGCCCCGCCCAGCATCAGTGCCGCCAGCATGATCGATACGCTCTTCTTCACCCGCTACACCCTCTGTCCAGACCCGCGACCCTGCGCTATGGAGCGCGCAACATCTCTCCCGCTATCTCGGACCGGCCAGCGCGCCGGGCAAGGACAAATCTATGACTTTTCGTATGCCTGCCGAATGGGCGCCGCACGACTGGACCTGGATCGGCTTCCCGACCAACCCGGACGAATGGCCCGGCGCCTTTGACGGTGCCCGCCGCCAGATCGCCGATTTCGCCAGTGCGCTCCATGCCGATGGCAAGAGCGAAGATGTGCGCCTGGTCGTCGCGAATGAGGCGGATGCCGACGCTGCGCGTGCGCTGGTCGCGCCGGGTGTCACCATCGCCGTCCACAATCTGGGCGACGTATGGCTGCGCGACACCGCGCCGATCGCCGTGCTGAACGGCGTGACCGGGGAGCGCGCGCTGGTCGATTTCGGCTTCAACGGCTGGGGCGGCAAATATCAGATGCCCGGTGACGAGGATATCGGCGCGCGCCTGGCCGCAACCACCGGCATGGCGACCTCGACCCAGAATTGGGTGTTCGAGGGCGGCGCGATCGACACTGACGGCACCGGCCTGTTCGTGACGACCGAGCAATGCCTGCTCAACCCCAACCGCAACCCGGACCTTGATCGCGGCAAGATCGAGACGCTGCTGGCCGGCGCGCTCGGCCTGTCCGACATGCTGTGGCTGGGCGATGGGCTGCTCAACGACCATACCGACGGCCATGTCGACAATCTTGCCCGTTTCGTCGCGCCGGGCAAGCTGGCGCTGCCGATCGCGACCACGCCCGACGATCCCAACACCGCCATCTACGCCGACGCCCGCGCCCGCGCCAAGGCGCATGGCGTCGACGTGGTCGACATCCCCTCGCCCGGCCTGGTACTGGTCGATGGCGAAGCGATCCCGGCCAGCTACATGAATTTCTATGTCGGCAATGCCGCCGTCATCGTCCCCATCTATGGCCAGCCCAATGATCAGGCGGCGCTCGACGCCTTCGCCCCCTTCTTTCCGGGGCGTCAGATCATCGGCCTGCGCAGCGACGCGATCCTGTCGGGCGGCGGCAGCTTCCATTGCTGCAGCCAGCAGATGCCCTCGCTGATCTAGGGGTTAGTCCCCGTTGCGGGGATGCGCATGCGGGCGCAATTTCCGGGCCGGGCGGCGCAGCGTCGCCCGGCTTCAGGAGCATTGCCCCATGTTTCGTCCGATCCTTGCCACTTCACTGATCCTGCTGGGCGCCAGCGCCGGCATCGCCCAATTGCCCAGCATCGTCGGCATGGGCGCTGAAAACGCCGCTGGCGTACTGGGCTATTGCGTCAAGAACCGCCTCGTCGACGCGACAAGCGCCAATGCCATGCTGGACAAGCTGAACAAGAAACCGGGCGTCAAAGGCTCGGGCGCGTTCAAGTCCGGCGAGAGCGGTATCATCCATGCCGGCAAGAAGGACATTTCGCTCGGCAGCCTGAAGGGCGATGCCAAGGGCAAGATGTGTTCCATGGTGCTCAAGCAATCGGCTTCCCTGCTGTAGGCGCTTCGCGGTAGCGCGGCGGCGCCATAGCCCCTATATCGCGCGGCGAACCCATCATGGAGTGATGAATGACCCGCGTGACCGTCGCCGCCCTGCAGCTCGCCTTTTCGGACGACATGGCTGACAATATCGCCATGGTCGCCGATCATGTGACCAAGGCCGCCGCCCGCGGCGCGAAGATCATCCTGCCGCCCGAGCTGTTCGAGGGCCATTATTTCTGTCGGGTCGAGGACGAAGCCCTGTTCGACCGCGCCCAGCCGACCGACCAGCACCCCGCCGTGCAGGAAATGCGCAAGCTGGCCAAGGATCTGGGCGTCTATATCCCGACCAGCTATTTCGAACGCGACGGCCATCATTATTACAACTCGCTCGCCATGATCGATGATGAGGGCGAGATCATGGGCGTCTATCGCAAGAGCCACATCCCCGACGGTCCGGGCTATGAGGAAAAATATTATTTCCGCCCCGGCAATAGCGGGTTCAAGGTGTGGCCGACCAAATATGGAACCGTGGGCGTCGGCATCTGCTGGGACCAATGGTATCCCGAAACCGCGCGCTGCATGGCGCTGATGGGCGCCGAAATGCTGTTCTACCCGACCGCGATCGGCTCCGAACCCTATGATGCGGAGCTGGACACCAGCCGCATGTGGCGCCGCGCGATGATCGGCCATGCCGTCAGCAACTGCATGCCGGTGATCGCCGCCAACCGCATCGGCGAGGAAGAGGGCCAGAAATTCTACGGCCACAGCTTCATCAGCGATGAATGGGGCGACTATCTCGCTGATGCTGACGCGAAGGACAACGGCGCGCTGGTCGCCACGCTGGACCTTGCCAAGGCGAAGATCCACCGCGCCGGCATGGGCTTCTTCCGTGATCGCCGCCCCGAACTTTACGGCCGCATCGCGCAGGATATCTGATGGCGCCCGCTGCCCGGACCCGGATCGGCTGATGCCCTCTATCCTGGTCTATATCGCCGCCGCACTGGCCGAAATCGCCGGCTGCTTCGCCTTCTGGGCCTGGCTGCGGATGGACAAGTCGATGCTGTGGCTGATCCCCGGCACGGGGTCGCTGCTGCTCTTCGCCTGGCTGCTGACCCTGGTCGATGCGGCGGCGGCCGGCCGCACCTATGCGGCCTATGGCGGCGTCTATATCAGTTCGGCCCTGCTCTGGCTCTGGCTGGTCGAAGGCGTGCGACCGGACCGATGGGACATGGCCGGCGTGGCGCTCAGCCTGGTCGGCGCGGGCGTCATCCTGTTCGGCCCGCACCGCGCCTAATTGGCGGACGTCAGCCCCGCCAGTTCCACCGCCCGCGCAAATACCGCCTCGAACATCTCCGCCGTCAGCCGGTTGGTATTCTGGTTGTAGCGCGAACAATGATAGCTATCGATCAGCATCCGCCCGTCGGGCATGCGATGCTCCGCGCCATGGGCAAAGCGCGCCTTGGGCAGCTTGCCACCAAGCACCTTCACCGCCGACTGATGCGCGATCTCGCCCAGCGCCACGAAGGTCCGCGCCCGCGGCAGTTGCGCCACGCCGTCAGCCAAAAACGGCCGACAGGCATGCACCTCGGCCGGCACCGGCTTGTTCTGCGGCGGCAGGCAACGGACCGAATTGATGATGATCGCATCGCGCAGTTCCAGCCCGTCATCGGCCCGCGCCTCATAATTGCCCTGCGCCAGGCCGAACTTCTTGAGCGTCGCGAAGAACAGTTCGCCCGCGACATCGCCGGTGAAGGGCCGGCCTGTGCGGTTCGCCCCCTGCTTGCCCGGCGCCAGGCCGATGATGCCGATCCGCGCCATCGGGTCGCCAAAGGCGGGCACCGGCGCGTTCCACCAGTCGGGATGTTCCGCCCGGCATTCCGCGCGCAGCGCAACCAAGCGCGGACAAAGTGGGCAGTCGCGGGGCGGTTCGCTTGAAAGGGGGCTTTGCAGGATCATGGCGCTCAGATAGGCGCTGCACCATGCCGGACACAAGCCGCCACCTTTATGCGCTCTCGATCGGCTCGAACCGGCCGCTCTCCGCCCCGCTGACGCCGCCGCGCCTGCTGGCCGAAGCGGTGCGACGGATCGGCGCGCTGGGCGATGTGGTCGCCCTGTCCCCGACGATCGAGACGCCGCCGCTCGGCCCCTCGCGCCGCCGTTTCGCCAATGCCGCGCTGCTGGTCGACAGCGCCCTGCCCCCGCCCGCCATGCTGGCCGCGCTGCAGGGCATCGAGACCGGCCTTGGCCGCCGCCGCTTCCAGCGCTGGGGCGCGCGCCGGCTCGACATCGACATCATCCTCTGGTCGGGCGGACACTGGCGCAGCCGCGACCTCACCATCCCCCACCCCGCCTTTGCCCAGCGCGACTTCGTCCTGCGCCCGCTCAGCGCCATCGCGCCCGAGTGGAAATGCCCGCCTTCCGGGCAGAGCGTGCGGCATCTGCACGCGCTTTTGCGAAAAGCATCCTATCATCGTGCCACAAGAGGTTGACCAGCCGCCCGCACGCCACTAGTGCGAGCGGTCTCGACAGGGGGTCCATAGCTCAGTCGGTAGAGCAACTGACTTTTAATCAGTAGGTCGCTGGTTCGAACCCAGCTGGACTCACCATTTTTAACCTGCAATCAGATACTTAACGCACTTCACTTTACAAGATCGAGGTGCGGTCGGCTCTGAACGTGTACAAAAGTGTGCGCTGGCACCTCAGACTTTTCAGACACATAACCCTTGGGCTTTGTGTCACCAAAAATCAGAAGGTCGGAATATAGCCTGAGATGTTGCACTGACATTTGGGCATATCGCCTGACCAGAACCTCGGACTTCCAGCCGCCCAACTCCCGAAGTACCCAAAGTTTTTTTACAAAAGACGATGACTGTGGGGCCGTTTTGCGCGCCCCCTTCGATGATGGCTCGTGCATGAACTGAGCATAGGCAAGCCAAGCATAACGACAAATCTCTGGCCCAGGACGCCTATTCTACACGTCGATCCTCTCAGTCTTCGGGGGCGATCCGGATCGTCATTCCATCCAGTTCGGCGGACATAATGATCTGGCAGGATAGCCGACTGTCGGAATCCCGATGATCGGAGCTATCGAGGAGATCATTTTCATCGTCGCTCATGGCGGAGATTGCGGCCGGAAACTTCGGATCGACATAGACATGGCAGGTCGCGCAGGAGCAGCAGCCACCGCATAACGCCAGCAGTTCGTCAAAGCCGTTGTCGCGCAAAATCTCCATGATGGACAGGCCGGAGGTGGCCTCGACCATCCGCTCCTCCCCGGAGCGATTGACGACTATCAGGCTGGGCATCGATATTTCTCCTGCGGGATAGGCTCAGGCGGCCAGTTCGGCTTCGATCAGCGCTCGGGCGCCTTGTAGGAATGGCGGCACATGCAAATAAGGCAGAATGGCGAGCTTCAAGTCATCGGCCAGGCCCGATATCAGCCGCGTCGAAAGGATATTGGCGCCACTCGCGTTGCGGACATAGGCCCATACACCATAGAAGCGCAGCGTTTCGGGGCTGACATATTTGCCGCCTGCCGCCTGATAGCGGGCCATGAAGCGCTGCCAGTCGAGCGACGGACCGACGGTAACGTTGACATAGCCCAGTTCCTCGGCCGGATCGCCGATATGCGCGAATTCCCAGTCGACCAGTGCGGTCATCTGCCCGTCTTCGATCAGGAAATTATGAAAGCCGATATCGCCATGGATCAGGCGAGGCGTGCCGGAACTGTCGGGGATATTGTCGAGCAGCCAGCCATAAAGTGCTACCAGAGCTGGCGACGGCGTATGCTGTTCGCGCAGGTAGAAATCATACCAGTTGCGGATATAGCGTTCGACGCAATCGCGCAGCGGCAGGTCCCACAGTTCGGTGCGGATCGTATCGGTGAGGTCGCCGAGTTTCCGCAACGGCTCGATCGCGTGCAATTGCGCCATCTTGTCCGCCAATATATCGGCCAGGTCCTCCGGGATCGCCGATTGCGCGCCAAAGAAATTGCCGGCGACCTTGCCCCCGGCCTTGCGCATGACGATGAAATGGCCACCGGGCAGCAGCGGATGATCGGTATCCAGCCACAAGGCTTCGGGGGCGGGAAAGCCCTGTTCAAACGCGGCGCGAATGACCGGATATTCGCGGTGGATGAGATGGCAGGAGGTATCCAGCCCGGCATTTTCGCCAATGTCGCGCCGGATGACATATTCGCCCGACAGGCTTTGCCCTTCCACCGCGAAGATCGTGGTCTGCTTGCCGAAGCCGCCGGAAATGGGATGCAGGTCGGTAACGACGAGACCGGGATCGTCGAACCGGTCGCGCAGATAGGCCGTCAGCTTTTCGCGCGTAATCTCGGTCGCATTCTCGTCGATCGCGCCGACGGACTTGCCGATCTGGGCCTGCCGATCGGCCGTTTCCCAATCGACCAGGGTCCGCAGCAGCGCCAGCCGCCAATCCGCCGGCACATTGGCGGCATTGGCGTTCTGGACCGCGCGCTGGGCACTGGCCAATGCGGCGGTCCATTGCGCCTCCAGCCCGGCCAGTTCGTCCATGTCTTGCGCCTGCGCGATCACACGGCGCGTTTCAGTCGCGTCGATCAATTCGCCCAGCCCGTCGAGCGTCTGCGCCAACTGGCGAAATTGCCCGCGGACATGCGCCACGCCGCCGGCTTCGCGCGCCTGCATCAGGCCCAGCGCATGCGCCACCGATTGCGCTGCCGATCCGTCGATCCCGCTATCCGCCAGCAGTGGTAGCAAGCGCGCAAATTCGATCCGGGCAGCATCCAGCAGGCGATTGGCGGGAATCAGCATAATCTCTCCATCGGCGGCATCCTTTGCATATTTGGACGCTTGCATATCATAATCATATATACGCATATCAATGCCGAGAGCAACGCCGGGAATGAAGCCGGCAGGCCCGACGCAATTTGCTGGACGAATCCAGTAAGCTAGATTACTTATTAGGTCGCAAGCTTACATTTGGCGGGCGCAGAACCGCCACACAGGAAGGGATCTGACAATGGCCACGCAAATCATCCTGCCCAAATTGGGCTTCTCGATGAACGAGGGCATGCTGGCCGAGTGGATGGTCGTCGACGGCGGCGAAGCAAAGGCGGGCGAACCGCTGTTCGCTTTGGAAAGCGACAAGTCGACCCAGGAGGTGGAAGCCCCCGTCTCGGGCACGCTGCGTATCTTCAAGCAGCCCGGCGAGACCTATGAAGTGGGCACTATCCTGGGCGAAATCGAATAGCCGCCCGCGCCGCCGCAATCATATCAGAAGAATAACGGGAGGGGCGTGTCAGGCGCCGGAACAACATGAAGCGTACCGACAAGGTCATCATCACCTGCGCCGTGACCGGCTCCATCCACACCCCCACCATGTCGCCGCACCTGCCGATCACGCCGGACGAAATTGCAGCGGAGGCGATCGCAGCGGCGGAGGCCGGCGCGGCGATGCTGCACCTGCACGCCCGCAACCCACAGACCGGTCAACCGAGCCAGGACCCCGAACTGTTCCGCCAGTTCCTGCCGCGCATCAAACAGTCGACCGACGCGATCCTGAACATCACCACCGGCGGCGGCCTGGGCATGAGCCTGGACGACCGGCTGGCTCCGGCCCGGACCTTCCAGCCCGAAGTCTGCTCGATGAACATGGGATCGGTGAACTTCAACATCTCCGGCGCGGGGGCGAAGATCAGCGACTGGCAGCATGATTGGGAAAAGCCCTATCTGGACATGACCAAGGATTTCATCCTGTCCAACACCTTTGCCCAGATCGAACGGGCGATGACCCTGCTCGCCGAACAAGGCACAAGGTTCGAGTTTGAATGCTATGATGTCGGGCATCTCTACAATCTCGCCCATTTCGTCGATCGCAAGATGGTCGAGCCGCCCTTCTTCATCCAGGGAGTGTTCGGCATTCTGGGCGGACTTGGCCCGGACCCGGAAAATGTCATGCACCTCAAATCCACCGCCGACCGGCTGTTCGGCGAGGAGTATATCTTCTCGGCGCTGGCGGCCGGCAAGCACCAGATGCGGCTCGTCACCCTGTCGGCGCTGCTGGGCGGATCGGTGCGGGTCGGGCTGGAGGACAGCCTCTATGCCGGCAAGGGCCAGATGGCGACGTCGAACGCGGTGCAGGTCGCCAAGATCCGCCGCATATTGGAGGAACTGAGCCGGACCATCGCCACACCGGACGATGCACGTGCGATGATGCAGACCAAGGGCGGCGACAATGTCGCTTTCTGACATTGCTACGCCCTCCGGCGGTCTGGCCGACGGATTGGCCTATGCGCAGGGGCCGGCATTGGACGAAAGCGGTTTCATCCTGCCATCCGAATATCCCAACAGCTTTGCGACCTCCACCCCGGACAAGACGGCCATCGTCTTCGGCCCGCATAGCTGGACCTACGCGCAGCTTGACCGGGGCTGCAACGCGGCCGTCACCCTGCTCGCCGACTATGGGGTCGGGCCGGGCGGCCGCTTTGCCTATATCGGCAAGAATAACGACCTGTTCTTCCTGATGCTGATCGGCGCGATCCGCGCCGGCGCGGTGATGGTGCCGGTCAACTGGCGCAACACCGCACCGGAAACCCGCTATGTGTTGGAGGATGGCGCCGTCAGCCTAGTCCTGTGCGACGCCGAATTTCTGCCGTTGATCGAGCAGGCCGATCGTGCGGGCCTGCCGCGGATCGTGGTTGATGCGGAGGGCGCGGATGGCCTGCGTGCGCGGATAGACGCAGCCGCGCCCGCCCCGCGCCAGCCGCTCGATCCGCAGGCGCCCTGCCTACAACTCTATACCAGCGGCACCACCGGTCGCCCCAAGGGGGTGGTGACGTCGCAATATGCGTTCGGCATCCACCGCCATATCGAAAACCGGTCCGGCTATTTCGCCGATTGGGGCGATGACGAGATATTGCTCTCGCCCCTGCCCTCCTTCCATATCGGCGGCATGTCCTGGGTCTGCACGGCGCTGGTGCGCGGCGCGACCGTCCATGTCATCGCCGACACCAGCCCAGCGACAATTCTCGACAATTGCCTGGCCCATGGCATCACCCGTACCTTCATCGTGCCGACCCTGGTCCGCGGTCTGATCGGCGAGATGGATGCGCGCGGCGTGCGTGTGCCAACGCTGCGGGGCATCCATTATGGCGCGGCGTCGATGGACCCGGCCCTGCTGGAGCGATCGGTCGACCGCATCGGCTGCCGCTTTCTGCAATATTATGGCATGACCGAGATTTCGGGGACGATGTCGATCCTGGGACCGGACCAGCATGACGCCAGCAGGCCGGCCCTGCTGCGATCGGTCGGACGTCCCCTTCCCGGCTTCGCGATCGCCATTCGTGGACCGGACGGCGACCTGCTGCCGATCGACACGCCCGGCGAGATCTGGGTGAAGGGGCCAAGCCTGCTGATCGCATATTGGAACAAGCCAGAGGCCACGGCGGAAGCGCTGATCGAGGGCTGGTATCGATCAGGCGACGGCGGGCGGCTGGACCGGGACGGCTTCCTGTTCCTAACCGACCGGATCAAGGATATGATCGTGTCGGGCGGCGAGAATGTCTATCCGGCCGAGGTCGAGGCGGTGCTGCGCGACCATCCGGCCATCCTCGACTGCGCAGTGTTCGGCCTGCCCCATCCCAAATGGGGCGAGGGCGTCACCGCGGCGCTGGAACTGCGCCCCGGTCATGCGGTCGAGGCGGACGATGTGATCGCTTTCGCGCGACTATCGCTGGCGGCCTACAAGATCCCTCGACGGATCGAGGTGGGCGTGCAGCTGCCGCGCACCGCATCGGGCAAGGTGCAGCGCGCGGCGATCCGCAAATATTTCATCGAGCAGGCGGATTGACCGCCGTCGCAGGAGAAACGGCATGTATCTGATCGCGCGGCTGGAACTCTCCTATGCCGGCCTGATGGAGTTCATGGCGATCGCACCGAAGGTCCGAGAGAAGATGGAAGCGCAGGGCTGCAAGATGCTCCACGCCCTGTTGCAACAGACCGAACGGTTCAACACCATCATCCATCTGTGGGACGTGCCAGACGCCAGCGCCTATTTCACGGCGATCAACGCGCTGCAATCGGACCCCGACTTTCCCGAGATCATCGCCGCGCTGGGCCGGTCGGTGGTGAACGAGACGCTCGCGCTGGCGGTGGATACGCCTTACGCGCCGCAACGGACCTAAACCAGCAACCGCCCCCGGATCGCGTCGATCAGCGCGCTGTCCAACCCCAGTTCGTCCCGAATGAAACCCTCGCCCGATCCGTGGCGCACCTCGACCGTCTCGAACATCGCGGCGAGATAGGCTGGATCGGCGCGCATCATCGGTTCCCAGATGCGCGGGTTGATGCCGGCCAGCCGATCGCCAAACGGGTCCTTCGCCACCAGTTCGCAGCCGCGTGCGAAGAAGCGATCGGTGATCGCATAATCCGCCAGCACATCCGCCCGCGCCACCCCCAGCAGGTCGAGCAGCAAGGCCGCGGCGATACCGGTGCGGTCCTTCCCCGCTGCGCAGTGGAAAACCAGCGGCAACGGACCGGCGGCGATCCGACGGAACAGTTCGCGATAGGAAGGGGCCTGTTCATAGGCAAGATCGCGATACGCCTCGACCATCAGCGCCTTCGATCTCTCCGGCGTGGCATCGGGATGCCGCATCGCTTCGGTCAGGTCGCCTGCGCTCATCGGATGATCTCGCGCCCAGATTTCATACTGCGCCGCTTGCGGCAGTCGCGACGGCCGCCGTTCCCGCTCGCGGGTCGAGCGGAAATCGCAGATCAGCGCCAATCCCAGCGCGTCCATCACCGCATGGTCCCGGTCGGTCAGTTCCGACAGGGTACCCGACCGATAGACGAGGCCGTGCGCCACCATCCGCCCGTCCGCACCGCGATAGCCGCCGATGTCGCGGAAATTATGGCCACCTTCCAGCGCCACGATGCGGTCGAAATCCTCAACCGGGCTGCTCATGCCTGGCTGACTCGCGCCAGCAAGTTTCGCGTGAAGGGGGCCACCCGCGCGACCGCTTCGTCGGACAGGCCGTAGCGCGGCAGCGGGAAGCCGGCAAAGCGCCGGCGCCCGCCATCGGTGCGATAGAGATAGGTGATGGTCTGGATCAGGCTGCCGATCTGGCCACCAGGATGCATGAAGGGCTCGCCGCCCAGGAAGCAGCCACCGGCCGCCTCCCCCAATTGCCGGACGATGTCCAAATTCTTCTGCCACAGCCGACGACAGACGATATAGGCGCCGAACGGCGTGCCCGACAGCACGGCTTTGGCGGCCGGGCTTTCGAGAAAGGAACGCATCGGCACCGACGGGTGATCGCCCCAGGTATTGCTGAACAGCAGCACCGCATCATAGCGCCCGTTTATTGCATCAGGCGGATCATAGGTGAGCGGAACGGTCATCCCCTTCTGTGCGCCCTGTGTCCATTTCTTGGACGCGGCGACATTCATCGGTCGCGCCAGCACATCGGCCGGGTCGGACATCGCCATGCGACAACAAGTCACGTCCCACCCTGCGGCGCGTGCGGCATCGGCGGCGAGGCCAGCCGCCTTTTCCGCCTGGCCGGTCATCGAATAATAAAGGATCAGACAATGCATCGCGCGCCCTCCGTCAGCCGACGCTGGCCGAGCAACGATCAAGCACCACTGCGTTGCGCTCCACCGCCACCGCCCGGAAGCGCAATTGGCCAGCGCCTTCCTCGAAAAATTCGAAGCGGATGGTTTCGCCCGGCATCACCGGCTTGCTGAAGCGCACGAACATCGACTGGAAGCGCGCCACGTCATGATCGCAATAGCCGGCCAATATCGCGCGGTTGGCCAGCCCCTTGGTACACAGGCCATGCAGGATCGGCCGGTCAAATCCCGCCTTGCGCGCGATGGCAGGGTCGGCATGGAGCGGGTTCCAGTCGCCGCTGAGGCGATAGATCAGCGCCTGGCGCGGCAGGGTGGCGATCTCCACGATGCGGTCGGGCGCGCGATCGGGCACCGGTTGCGCAGCGGGCATCGCATCGCCAAAGCCCCCCTCCCCGCCATTGCCGCGCAGGAACAGGGTGGAGCGGACGGTGGCCAAATGATCGCCGGTCGCGTCATCGAACAGGTCTTTCTCCTGATGCAATAGTGCGCCGCGCCCCTCGCCCTTGTCCTCCAGCCCGGCGACGCGATATTCGCCCCGGATCGCACCGGTCGCGGGCAAGGCTTGATGCATCACCAGATCCTGTTCGGCATGTAATATCTTGACCCAGTCGATGCCGAACTGCGGATCCTGCGCCCAGAAACCGGGATGGCACAGGATGTTCGCATAGGATGGAAGGCAGCGCAGATGCTGCTCATAGACGAAGGGCAGTTCCGCCTCGTCCAGCGGGTCGGCGCCATAGCCCAGGCCCAGCGCATAGAGGATGGCATCGCGCCTATCATAGGGCTGGATGATCGGATCGATCGCCATCGTCCGGATCTTTTCGATGTCCATCGCGCCGTCATCCCCTCCGGCGCTTGCGCGCCTCCTATTTGGTTCGTATTAGAATGATAAGCTAGCAATCTTAAATCCGAAATGCCAGCGAGAAATGATATGCCAGCACACCAGATTGACAATATGGTATGCTGGCCTATGATCTGACCGGAAGAGAATGGCGGTGTCGGCAAGGCTGCCCGACCATGTCCAAGGAGAAGGATCGATGGGTAGCCAGACCAAATTCGCGCCCGATTATCGCGAAAGCCCCGCCCCGCTGTTCCAGCAGGTGATCGCTGACGATCCGATCCCCGCACCCGCCGTGCTGCGTGAATATTCCGAGATCGACGTGCCCGTCGCTCGCGTGCCGCGCGACCAGTATCGCAGCCCCGCCTTCGCCGCGCTGGAAGAGGAGCGGCTATGGCCTCGCGTCTGGCAGATGGCCTGCCGCGAAGAACAGATCCCCGAAGTCGGCGACTGCGTGGTCTATGATAGCCCGGGCGCGTCCTTCATCATCGTGCGCAGCGGTCCCGACGATATCCGGGCCTATTATAATAGCTGCCTGCATCGCGGCATGAAGCTGTGCGCCCAGGATACCAGCGTCGCCAAACTCTCCTGCCCTTTCCATGGCTTCACCTGGAATCTGGATGGTACGCTCGCGCATGTGCCTTCGCGCTGGGATTTCCCGGGCCTCAAGGACGAGAATATGCATCTGCCGCAGGCGCGGGTGGAGCGCTGGGACGGTTTCGTCTTCCTCAACCGCGATGCCGATGCGCCGCCGCTGGCCGACTATCTGGGCCACATACCGGCGCATTTCGCCGACTGGTCCTATGGCGACAAATATCTGGCGACAGTGATCCGCAAGACGATCGACGCCAACTGGAAAACCTGTATCGAGGCGTTCGTCGAATCCTATCATCTGGCCGGCATCCATGCCCAGGCGCTGCCCTTTGGCGGCGATGCCAGCACCCAATATGATGTCTGGGCCGACGATCCCCATGTCAGCCGCTTCATGGAGCCGACCGGCATCATGAGCGACCAGTTGCCCCGCGCCTTGTCGGAACAGGAAATCCTCAACTCCGCGCTGTCGGTGGTGTTTGCAGGTGCGGTGCCGCCGACACTGGAGGATGGCATGAAGGCCCGCCACTTCATGGCGGCGGGGATGCGCGCGGCGATGGGCGAAGCGCATGGCGTCGATTATTCCGCCATGTCGGACGCGGAAGCGGGCGACGCCGTGCAATATTCGCTGTTTCCCAACCTCATCATCTTCCGCTCGCTGGGCTACCCCTATGTCTATCGCTTCCTCCCGGTCCGGGGCGATCCCAACCGCGCAACTTTCGAGTTCATGATCTTCAAGCCCAAGCCAGCCGACGCTCAATGGCTGCCCGAAGTGGAGAAGGTCGAGCTGGGCGAGACAGACACATTCGCCGGCGCGGGGGTGCTGCCTCCCTGGCATGGCGAGATATATGATCAGGACGTCAACGGCCTGCGCCAGTGCCAGGCCGGAATGCGCGACGGCGGCGACGCCGACATCATCTATTCCGCCTATCAGGAGGTGCGCATCCGGCACCTGCACCAGACACTGGCCCGCTATGTCAGCGACGATCCCCGCGACGCGCCGGGGCGCCGCTAATGGAAAGCCGCATCCACACCACGCCGAACCTGTTCATTTCGCGCTGGACGATCGCGCCGGACCGGCGCGCGGAGTTTCTCGCGATCTGGGACGGGCTGTGGCGCGCCCATGCCGGGGCGATCGAAGTCATGACCCATTTCGTTTATTATGGCTGGGCACGCGATCCCAACCAGCTGGTCGTGCTCGAATCCTATCGCGACGAGGCGGTCGTTACCGAACTACGCAAGGATGAGGGGTTCAAGCAGGCGGTGCGTGCCATGCTCGATTGCTGCAGCGCGCCGATGACGATGGAATTGCTGAGCGGGATGGGAGGCGACCGATCGATCTTCGATCTCTATCCGGCCGGACCGTCACGCGTCCATCCGCAGGATGCCGCCCAGCCCACGATCTTCCTCTAAGAAACGGCCTCATGACCAGCCTTATTCCCGCCTTCACCACCAGCACCAGCAATCGCCAGATCGTGCTGGCCCAGCGCCCGCAGGGCAGCCCCACCCGCAGCGATTTCACCCTGCGCGAGACGCCGGTCGTCGCGCCGCAGGCCGGCCAGTTCCTGGTCCGCAATCTCTATCTCTCGGCCGATCCGGTCCAGCGCGGCTGGGCCTCCAACCCCGCGTTGACGCCGATCGACGCACCGATGCGCGCGCTAGCCGTCGGTGTGGTGATCGACAGCCGCGATGCTTCGATACAGGCAGGCGACGTCGTCTATGGCTTTCTGGGCTGGCAGGATTATGCGCTCGTCACCCGTGCTGATCTGCTGTCGCACATTCCGACACCGCGCATGCCACTATCCACCTATGCCGGCGTGCTGGGCATGCCCGGCGTCACCGCCTGGCTGGCGCTGCACGACATCGCGCCGCCATCCGCCGGGAAATCGGTGCTGGTGTCCACGGCGGCAGGGACCGTCGGCAGCATCGTCGGCCAGATTGCGCGACAGACGGGCGCGCATGTCATCGGCCTCACCGGCAGCGACGACAAGGTCGCGCGTTGCGTCGATCGCTTCGGCTATCATGCCGCCTATAATTACAAGACAGGCGACCTGGCGGAGACGCTGGCCGCCGCCCAGCCCGGCGGGTTCGATATCTATTTCGACAATACCGGGGGGTGGATTCTCGACACGGCGATCCGCGCCATGGCCCGCTTCGGCCGGATCGTCCAGTGCGGCACGGCCGCCACGTCCAGTTGGTCGCCACCGCCCACCGGCCTGCGTAACGAACGCGAGTTATTGATGCGCGCACTGACCTGGACCGGCTTCGTCATCTTCGACCATGTGCCGCGCTTTAGCGAAGCGATCGACCGGCTGAGCGACATGCTGATCGCCGGCCAGCTCCATCATGATGAAGTGGTGGAGCCGGGGCTGGAGCGGATCAGCGCTGTGCTGGAAGCGCTGTTCACCGGCAGCAATGCCGGCAAGACGCTAATCTATATCGGCGAGGATTGAGCGGCAGGATCAGTCCTGCCGCCACACGCCGATCGCCGGACGGATCGGCTGCACGACCAATTCGTCGCCAAAAATGCCCTCGGTCGTGAACGGGTCGGCTGCCACCAGCGCGCGTGCCGCTGCCTCGTCAACCGCCTCCAACAGGAAGCTGCTGCCGATTGGCGTCGCGTCCGGCGCATCGCTGCTCAGCATCGCGCCGGCCACCTTGAGCGCTGCGCCCTGCCCGACCCAATAATCGACATGGCGCTGACGATGTTCCAGCCGCTTTTCGAGCAGGCCCGGCCGGTCGGCGGCCATGATGAGAAAGAACATGGGCTTTCCTTATTTCGCGCCTTATTTCGCTGTCGCGTCGTCCAGGCGGCCTTCGGCGTCGTCGGCCACGCCGCCGCCCTGTTCGACCAGGACTTCCTTCAAATTCTTCTTCACCCGCGCCAGCACCTTCTCGCAGATCGCGATTTCCTCCGCGGTCGAACCGGACAGGATGCGCTGGTTCATCTGCGAGGCTACCTCGACCATCAGGCCGATCAGGCTGAACCCCTTTTCCGTGATGAAGACGCGCTTGGCACGACGATCAGTCGCGTCGGCGCGGCGTTCGACATGGCCCGACTCCTCCAGCCGGTCCACGAGGCCACCGACGGTGACCTTGCCCACTTCCATCAGTCGGGCGAGATCGACCTGCATCATCCCGTCATTGCCGCCACGCGACAGGGTCGTCAGCACCGACCATTGCGAGCGGGTGATGTCATAGGGACGCATCATCTGATCCATCACCGTGCGGCGGATGCGCGACACGTCATGGACCAGATAGCCGAAGGTGAATTGCTGCGCCGAGGGGCGCTCACCCGGCGTTGCAACGGTCTCTGCGGTCTTCTTCTTGCTCTTCATATTCGTTCATCTTCATAGCTGCGCATAACTGCGTTGCGGCCATCATGGCCCACCGGCGAACAATATGCAGCAAAAATCGACAATTGCATATGATATGCAGGCATATCGTTCATATTATCGCATATCGTGGGCGCGATGGGTTTCATTCACGCAGCCGCCGAAAGCAGGTTCGCAGCTCCTCCACGAACAGGGCCGGTTGCTCGAACGCAGCGAAATGGCCGCCCTTCTCGACGCTATTCCAATGGATGATCTGGCTAAAAACCTGTTCCGCCCATCGCCGTGGCGGCGCCAGTATCTCGCGGGGAAACTGGGTATAGCCGAGCGGCAGATCGACCTTCATCGGCCGGAAACTGCCCATGCTTTCCCAATAGAGCCGCGCCGACGACGCTGCGCTGTTGGTCAACCAGTAGAGCATGATCGCATCGAGCATCTCGTCGCGGGAGAAGATATTTTCGGGCTCGCCATCGCAATCGCTCCAGCCCCGCAGCTTTTCATAAATCCACGCCGCCTGCCCCACCGGGGAGTCCGCCAGCGCATAGCCGATCGTCTGCGGCCGGGTCGCCTGCAACCGGGCATAGGCAGATTCGACATCAGCAAAATGGCGCGATGCCGCCACCGCCCGCTGTTCGTCAGGATCAAGCTGGTCCCCCAGATCGGGCGGCATGATCGACAGCATGTTGAGATGGACGCCGATCAGGCCCGACGGTGCCTGCGTCCCCAGCGTCACCGTAACCGACGATCCCCAGTCCCCGCCCTGCGCGACATATCGGTCATAGCCCAGTCGATCCATCAGTGCGGCCCAAGCCTGCGCAATCCGTTCGACACCCCAGCCGGTTTCTGCGGGCTTGTCCGAAAAGCCATAGCCAGGCAGCGAGGGAATGACGAGATGGAAGGCGTCGGCCGGATTACCGCCATGTGCGGGCGGATCGGTCAAAGGGCCGATAACCTTGTGAAATTCGATCACCGATCCGGGCCAGCCGTGGGTCAGCAGCAGGGGCATCGCCCCGTCATGGCGCGATCGGATATGCAGGAAATGCACGTCCAGCCCGTCGATCATCGTCTTGAACTGGCCGAAGCCGTTGAGCATCGCTTCGCAGCGGCGCCAGTCATAGCCGCGCCGCCAATAATCGACCAGCGCGCGCAGCCGGTCTGTCGGCACGCCCTGATCCCATCCCGTCGCGGTTTCCCGTTCCGGCCAGCGGGTCTGGTCAAGGCGCCGGTGCAGATCGTCCAGTTCGGCCTGCGGCACCGCCAGGGTGAAGGGGCGGACGGCGCTCATGCCTCGCGCTCCAGAATCGAATCCAGCGTCAGCGCGATCCGGTGCAGCAGTCGCTGGGTGAAATGCGCGCCGGCGCTGGCCACCAGCACATCGTCGCTCAGCCCCTTTTCAAAGGAATCCCGGCCGCCGGCCATCACCAGCTTCATCAGCCGCAGTCCGGCCCGCAGCGCGAAATAATCGATCTGGCGCTGCGGAATGTCGGCACCGCCCGCCGCGCGATAGGCCTGCATGAACCGGCTCCAGTCGGTCACGGCGATCACGGCGGGATAGCAATAGCCCAGATCCTCGCCGGGGTGACCGATCGCGCATTGCTCCCAATCGAGCACCGCCGTGATAGTCCCGTCCTGCGCCAGGATGTTGTGGAACAGCATGTCGTTGTGGACGATGGCCCGGCGATCGTCGAGATCGCCGACATGCGCCCGCAACCAGGCGATCGCCGCCGACATGGTGATCGATGGCCAATGCGCATTGTCGGTCCAGGCCGATGCCAGTTGCTCCAGTTCCGCTTGCCAGTCCCCGCCGGCGCTCCGCGGCGCATGCAGCCCCTCACCCACGTCGTCGACCGGCTGAGCATGCAGCAACGCCATCTCGCGCGCCAGGCCCAGCACGACCTGCTCATCGTCGGCAGGCAGCCAATAGTCGGGCTGCACCGGCGCGCCTGGAACCTGCTCGGACAGAAGGAAAGGCGCATCGAGCCAGCCAAGCGCCTCCTCCACCAGCAGCGGCCGGGGCACGCGCATACCCGCCGCATGGAGGCGCGACAGCAGGGCATGCTGGGCCGCCTCTCCCAGGAAAGCCGCGCTGCCCGCCTGACCGGGAATGCCGCGCTGGATCACCATATCCATTGGCAGATCGCGTCCACCGGTTATGGAAAAGAGCGCGGTCTGGCGCGAGCGGCCTCCGGCGATCAGGCGGAAGGTCGTAATCTCGGCATCGGCGCAGCCAGGCAATTGGCGCAGATAGGCTTGCAGGCGCGCCGGATCGATAATGCTGACGCCGGTATCGCCCGATGCCGGTCCAGCCCGCTCGACTGCATCGATGCGGGTCAGCACGGCGTCGAGCAGCGCCTTTTCCCACGCGATCGCATCGCGCGCCATGGCTGGCGGCAGGCCGGCGTCCAGCCCAGCCGCCGCAGCCGCGATCGCCCGGCCGGTGTCCCTATGCGCTGCAGCATTTTCGGGCGGTCCCCCCAGCCTGTCGGTATCCGCCAGCGGTCCGTCCGCAGTGGGATCCCACTCCAGCGCGTTCGCGACGCTGGTCAGGATGCGGACACCATTGTCCAGCGCGTCGCGGGCACTCGCATCCGTGACGCTGGGGCGGACCTGCGTTCGCAAGCCCCGCGCTACACTCCAGAGATATTGAGCATTCGACATGCGATCGCCTCGTCCATCTTTCGGGGGAAAGGCCGTCAGGCGGCCGGCAGGCTCAGGATTTTCGTCACCCCGTCCCATGTCGCGCCCGCCTGCTCGATCGCGGCGAACAGCCCCTGCACCGCGGGCGTCAGTTGGGCGATTTCCAGGATCACCTTCTCGCCGGCATCCATCGCATAATAGGCAAGGGCCGAGCCGTCGGCGAAGCTTGCCCCCTGCAGGCGCCGGCCGCCGCGCTGCGTGGCCCAGCGCTCCGCCTCGGCCAGATCATCGGCGAAGACGCACAGATGATGGACGCCCGTCTTCCCGTCGGCCAGAAATTCCTGGAAGATGGATGGGCCACGCGGCTCGATCAGTTCGACCATCAGATCACCCGAATAGGCAATCGCCGCGCCGAATTCGGCGATATGCGCCTGGCCGCGATAGTCTCCCTTGGTCACGTCGAAGGGCGGGAAGATGAAGAAGGGGCCGACCCCCATCACCTGCGTCCACCAGTCGATCGCGGCATGCAGATCAGGCACCATATAGGCAATCTGGTTGATACGGCTCATCGGCTTCAGCGTCATCGCGCAATCCTCTCCGGTCATGGCCCTTGCCACTAGTTATCATTAATATGATATGCTAGCACTCTAATTATGCAATGAGAAAGACTCATGCCTGATCGAAGTGGAGCGAGAGGATGCGGCGGACCAAAAGTCCTGACCTAAATGGCCGAATTGCACTGATTACGGGCGGTGCGCGCGGATTGGGCGCCGCCTGCGCCTGGGCGATCTGCGAAGCGGGTGGCAAGGCGATGATCGCCGACCTGTTGACCGATCGTGGCGAAGCAACGGCGGAAGAATTGCGCGCCGTCGGGCATGACGCCCATTTCACCCCGCTCGACGTGCGCGACGAGGCTGGCTGGGCAGCAGCGGTGGCCGCGACGGTCGATCGCTTCGGCCGGATCGACATCCTCGTCAATAATGCCGGCATCGCGACCGCCGCGACGATCGAGGATCTGACCCTCGCCGATTTCCAGGCCATCCTCGACATCAACCTGCTCGGCGCCTTTCGCGGCATGCAGGCGTTGATCCCCGTGATGAAGGCGGGCGGAGGCGGTGCGATCGTCAATATCGCGTCCAATTCGACCCAGCGGGTGAGCGCCATCACCACCAGCTATGCGGCGACCAAGGCAGCGGTCGCCAACATGACCAAGTCGGCGGCGATCCATCTGGCACAGACTGGCACCGGCATCCGCGTCAATTCGGTCCATCCCGGCCCGCATGCGACCGAAATGCTGCTGGGCAGCGATGCCAAGGCCGACCTGCCCCAGGTGCAGGCGCTGCGCGACGCCATCCCGATGGGGCGCATGGGCAATGCCGAGGAAGTGGGAGCCGTCGTCGCCTTCCTGGCATCCGACGCGGCCTCCTACGTCACCGGGGCGGAACTGTTCGTCGATGGCGGGCTGACGCCGCACTGACCACGCCTTCGCCGTCCCACTCGTCCCCCAGCGCAGGAGCCGCGCCCATGCTGACCCCTTATGACGAATTTCCGGTGCATCAGGCCCCCCATAGCTTCAGCCATATCCCGTCCACCGACTATGCCTGGGACGATGGTTATTGGTTCGGCGTGTTCAATGCCGACGAGAAGCTGTTCCTGGGCACCTATATGCGGGTGAACCCCAATACCGACATGATCGGCGGCTGCGCGCTGCTGAATGTCGCGGGCTACCAGATCACGGTGCGGTTCAACCGTTGCTGGCGCCGCAATTTCGCGCTCGAAATCGGCCCATATCGGATGACGATCGAGGAACCGCTCAAACGCATCCGGCTGGAAATGGCAGACCATGGCAGCGGCCTCAGCTTCGACCTGGTCTGGGAAGGCACCTCACCCGCCTTTCTGGAGGAACATCATACCGCAACCTACCGCGGACGGCGGACGACCGATCAGACCCGCTATTCGCAGCCGGGCAAGTGCAGCGGCTGGATCAAGTTTCGGGATCGTAGCTGGCAAGTCGAGCCGGACAACTGGTCGGGGTCGCGCGACCATAGCTGGGGTCTTTACGCCTCGCGGCCGCCGCTGTCGCCGTCGCCGGCGCTGCTGCCCCCGCCCGCCAATGATGACGGCCCCAAACGCGCCCTGCGCTTCTGGACCTGTTTTCGCACCGAACCCTTTAGCGGCTTCTACCATGTGCATGAAACCGCGCAGGGGGTGCAGTGCAAGATGAACGACGTGTTCGGGACACCCTTTGACGGACGCATCTTCCGCGGCTGGGGCGAGGAGGATATCGAACTGGCATCGGGCCGCCATGAAATGGACTTCATCCCCGGCACCCGCATCCTCAAGCAGGCGCGATTTTTCCTGACCGATATCCAGGGCCGCGAATGGCGCCAGATATTCGACATCGAAACCCCGCCCTGGATCGTCCAACCGATGGGCGCCTTTCCCGGTAGCTGGAAGGATGGCGGCACCTTCTTCACCTATCACGGGTCGGAAGAACTGGCGCTGGAATGGGACGAGGGCGACTATTCTGTTCAGCCGTTCGAATATACGCCCTATGCCGTCAGCGGCGCGGCGGCAGCGGAGGGTTTCAACACTGGCACGTCGATCGGCAACATGGTGCATGGCCCCGAATATCTGGCCCGCGTCACCACCCATGCCCCTGACGGATCGATCAGCACCGGCGCGGCTCAGGTGGAGTTGTTCATCAACGGCCCCTACGCGCCTTATGGTTTCGCATGACGATGGACTTCACGCCGGCGCAACTGGCCCCCATCCTGTCCGCGCATCTGGGCGGACAGGTGGTGGTGGATCGGGTCGAGGGCTTCCCGCGCGGATCGTCGCGCGAGACCCGCTTCGTCACCTATCGGCTGGACGGCAGTCCACCGCGCGAACTGGTACTGCGCAGCGATTTCCCGGCCGGCAGCACCGACCCCAATCCGCTGGACCTGGAATATTTCGTCTATGAGCGGCTGAACCATGCCGACGTGCCGACCGCCCGCGCGCTGTTCTGGGAAGCGGGAACCGAACGCCCCTTCTATGCCCGCGAAAAGATCGATGGCGACTGGAACATCGCCCATTTTTCCGATCTCGACCCTGCCTATGATGATCTGCGCATCGCCATGGCAAAGGCGCATATAGCCGCCCTTGCCCGCGTCCATGCGCTCGACTGGCTCACGCTTGGCTTTGGCGAGCGTTTACCCGTTCCCCGTGACGAGGCCGATGCTGCCCCCTGCGCGCTGCGCCATGCCCGCGCGCAATATCTGGCGCTGGCGACCGAGCCGATCCCGCTGTTGATCGAGGCGATCGAATGGCTGACCGATCATGCCCCGCCCGCCCCTTGCCTCAGCCTGTGCAAGGGCACCAACGGCTATGGCGAGGAGGTATTTCGCGACGAGCACCTGGTGGCGCTCAGCGACTGGGAGGAAGTGACGATCGGCGATCCGGCATCGGACTTCGCCTTCATGCAGGGCTTTCTGGTCGACATCGAACGCAACGGCGAAATCCTCTGGGGCCTGGGTCCGGCGCTCGACTATTATGCCGACCTGACCGGCATTCGGATCATCCCGCAGGCGGTGCAATATTATCAACTTATCCGCGCGCTGCGCCTGGCCATCATGTCGCATAATTCGGCCGCGTCGCTGCGCCGCGCCGATGCCCATATCCGCCAGGGCTGGACCGCGAGCGAGGTGCAGCATCTGGCCAAGCATATCCTGGCGTCCGCCATGGGCATGGCCCCGCCGATCGCCGCGCCGCGCTTTGCCCAGCTCAACATCTCCGTCGATATGGAATAGGCCGATGATCCATCCTTCCGCTGTGCAGATCGTGCGCAATATCGAAGCGACTTTGGTCGCGGTCGTCGAACCGGCGGTCCAGACCACCACCGCCCGCAGCGCGCTGGCCACGATCGGCCATCTGCTGCGCCATGTCGCCCTGCGCATCGATCAGGAGGGACAAATCCTGACGGACGACATTGCTATGCAGACAGCCTTGCTGCGCGACATCGCCGCCTATTTCGCGACGATCGGCGATGGTGCCCGTGCCGATGCAATCCATGGCGTCCTCGCCGATGCCACCGACACAGACCTGCCCTATCCCTCGCTCGCGATCATGGGCGATCGAAGCGCGCAACTGGGCGGCGCCATTCAGGACGTGCTTATCCTTCTACAGCAGCAGCGCGCGGCGCGGCAGCGCGACCCAGCCTATCAGGCGGTCCGCACCGCCATCCGCGACTATCTCGCCGCGCAGGTCGTGGCCGAGGGCGCGCTGATCCATCCTGCCTTTGAAGACAAGGGGCCAAGACGATGACCGGCAATCTGAGGACCAGTTCCTATGTCGGCGCCAGCGTGCCGTTCGCGCCGATACTGCCGGCGGATGACTATCTCCATCCCGTGGGGCCGGACGCGCATTTCACCGCGATCGAGACCAATCTCTATGGTTTCGACATTCCCGAGCATGCGATCAACTGCAACATCTACCTGCTCTGGCACCATGCCCTGGGCACGATGTCGCTGCACATCTTCGTCCACAAGGGGCAACGGATATTGCCGCATCAATTGGCGGCCGACTATTTCAAGGAACATCTCTACCTGCCCGCCGTGCCGGACATAGCCGACTTCACGGTCCAGGCCGGATCGATGACCTATCATTCGCGGATCATCGATCCGCTGGACGATATCCTGATCGAGGCGGATGACCCGAGCCGCAATTTCGCGCTGCGCCTGCGCTATCGCGCTGCGCTGCCCCCCGTGGGACGCCCCGGCGGCAAGCATTTCACCCAGTTGCTCAAGACTTCAGGCGAACTGGTGCTTGACGGCGAAAGTTACAGGATCGACGGCCATTATATGCGCGACCGGTCCTGGGGCTATAACCGCCCGGAAGAACCCGAACGCACGCCGCCCTATCGCTGGATGACCGGCTGGATCGACGACGGCAAGGGCGGCATCCACAAGAGCTTCGTCATCGCCTGGATCGATACCGGCATGCTCGACGGGGCCGAATTCGGCCCCGACTGGCACAGCCATGTCGGCGGCGCGGACGGCAGCGGCGCCAACAAATGGGAATCGGGCGGCAGCACGCCCAGCCTCAACCTGCGCAGCGGCTGGATATCGGTCGACGGCATAGCGCGTCCGGTGGTCCGCATCGATACCCGCACCCTGTTCGACGAGGATAGTCGCCTGCTGGTGCGCGGCTTCGCGGTCGATATCGAGGATGATCAGGGCGAGGTGCATCGCTTCACCGCCAGCACCATCGCCATGATCCCCAAAATGTATTGGCAGAACCTGGTCACCTACATGCATTTCATGGAATTGTCCTGCGACGGGCTGACCGGACATGGCGACCTGATGGACAGTTTCGGCGGTCACCATATCCGCCAGTTCGGGCTTTAGACTCCCGGGAAATCAGTGCTTTCGGACAGGCTGCGCCAGGCATCGACCTCGGCGCGGCGCTGCTTGAGCACGTCGTCGGCAAAGCCATAGGCATCGCTGCCCAGAAGCAGGCGCAAGGGGGGCGTATCGCTGTCCATGGCGGCGAAGATGGCAGGCCCGGCCGCATCGGGATTGCCCGGCTGCACGCCGTCCACGCTGCCGGCCCAGTTGCGCATATCGACCAGGAACGGATAGGCGGGATGCGGGCTGGCCGGCTCCGCGATCGACCGCCCCGAAAAATCGGTCCGGAAAAAGCCCGGTTCGACGATCAGCACCCCGACGCCGAAGGAGGACATTTCCTCCGCCAGCGATTCCGACAATCCCTCCAGCGCGAATTTCGAGGCCGAATAGAAACCCGCCCCCATGTGCCCGCGCCAGCCGGCGATCGAGGACATGTTGACGATATAGGCCGATCCCCGCGTCCGCAGCATCGGCAAGGCCGCGCGTATCAGTCGCAACGGTCCGAAGAAATTGACGTCCAACTGGGCCGCGATCTCGGCATCGCTGCTTTCTTCCACGCCGCCCAGGAACCCGTAGCCGGCGTTGTTAAGCAGCACGTCAAATCCGCCCTGAGCCTCTGCCACCCGGATCGCGGCACCGATCTGCTCCGGGTCACGCACGTCCAGCGGCAGCGCGACGGCGCGCCCATCGCCAGCAGCGACCAGATCGTCCAGCGCCGTCACATCCCGCGCCGTCGCGATCACCTGCCCGCCTTGCGCCAGCACGGCCCGCGCGATCGACCGGCCAAAACCGCTGGATGCCCCGGTGATGAACCAGCTTTTCCTGCCCCATATCGTCATCGCCCTCTCCCTTTTCGATAGCGCATGATCGCGCTTATGATATGCTAGATTACGATAATGGATTTGCGGCCGCAATGCCGCTCGCAAGCCTTGACATATGCAAACTAGCATATAGTAATCATGCATATTATATAGGCGAGAGCGACGCGCAACGTCCGCCAGCCGATCAGATGGGAGGGTTTGCGTGGACATCAGTTTTTCCGAAGAGCATGAGGCCATTCGCGACAGCGTGCGCAAGGTGTGCGACCAGTTCGATGACGAATATTGGTCGCGCTGCGATCAGGAAAAAACCTTCCCCTTTGAATTTCACAAGGCGATGGCAGACGCTGGCTGGCTGGGGATCACCATGCCGGAGGAATTTGGCGGCGCCAATCTGGGCGTCACCGAAGCGGCGATCATGATGCATGAAGTGGCGTGCAGCGCCGGCGGCTATTCGGCGGCCAGCACCCTGCACCTCAACATCTTCGGTCCGCATGCGGTGGTGGTGAACGGCACGCCCGAGCAGAAGGAGCGGATGCTGAAGCCCTTGATCGACGGCACCGACCGCGCCTGTTTCGGTGTGACCGAACCCGATGCCGGGCTCGACACCACCAGCATCTCGACCTTCGCAACCAAAGTGCCGGGCGGCTACCGCGTCACCGGGCGCAAGATCTGGACGTCGTCGGGACAGGTCGCCAACAAGATCCTGCTGCTGACCCGCACCACGCCCAAGGACCAGTGCAAGAAGCCGACCGACGGCATGACCCTGTTCTATACCGATCTCGACAAGAGCCAGGTCGAGGTTCGGCGCATCCCCAAGATGGGCCGCAATGCGGTCGATTCCAACGCAACCTTCATCGACGATTATTTCGTGCCCGAAGAGGATCGCATCGGCGAGGAAGGCAAGGGGTTCCATTATATCCTGCACAGCCTGAACCCCGAACGCATCCTAGTGGGCATCGAGGCGGTGGGACTGGGCCGCGGCGCCCTTGCGCGCGCCGCCAAATATGCCGGCGAGCGCAAGGTGTTCGGCCGTCTGATCGGCCAGAACCAGGGCATCCAGCATCCGCTGGCGGAAAACTGGACCTATCTGGAATCCGCCTATTGGATGATCATGCGGGCAGCCAATCTCTACGATCAAGGCAAGCCATGCGGCGCGGAGGCGAATGCCGGCAAGTTCCTGGGTGGCCGTGCCGCCTATGACGCCTGCACCCGCGCCGTGATGACCTTTGGCGGCATGGGCTATTCGACCGAATATCAGGTCGAACGGCTGTTCCGCGAGTCCATTCTGCTGCGCATCGCACCGATCACCGAGCAGCTGATCCTCAGCTTCATCGCGGAAAAGGTGCTCGACCTGCCCAAATCCTACTGAACAAGACCAAGGAGAGGTCCATGTCCAACTATCCCAAACCGGATGCGGCAACGCTTCTGGAAATCTACAGGAAGGCGGCGCTGATCAAGCAGAATGACGAGCGCGTCATCAAGCAGATGATGGCCGGCAAGCTGGTCATGCCCTATTACAGCCCGCGCGGTCAGGAGATCATTCCTTCGGCGCTGTCAGTCAGCCTGACCGACGATGATTATATCTGCACCATCTATCGTGGTATCCACGACATGCTGGCCAAGGGCTTTCCGCTGGACGCGCTGTGGGCTGAGCTGGCGGGGCGGGTCACCGGCACCTGCAAGGGCAAGGGTGGGCCGATGCACCTGACCTGTCCGGAAAAGGGCATGATGGTAACCACCGGCATCGTCGGCTCTTCCATGCCGATCGCCACCGGCCTTGCCTGGGCCGCCAAGCTGGACGGCAAGAACCGGGTGTCGGTCGCCAATTTCGGCGACGGCGCGGCCAATATCGGCGCCTTCCATGAATCCATGAACATGGCGGCCGTGTGGAAACTGCCGGTCATCTTCCTGTGCCAGAATAATCTCTACGCCGAGCATACCAGCATCGCCTATTCGCGCGTGGTCGAGAAGATTTCGGAGCGGGCCGCCGGCTATGGCATGCCCGGCGTCACCGTGAACGGCAATGATCCCGACGAGATGTATGGCGCCGCCAAAGTGGCGATCGACCGCGCACGCGCCGGCGAAGGCCCGACCCTGATCGAGGCGATGACCTTCCGCTTCAACGGCCATCTGCTCGGCGAATCCGGCGGCTATATGGACAAGGATCTCTATGCCGATGCCCAGACCAAGGATCCGATGCCGATCCTGCGCGCGCGCCTGATAGCCGAGGGTATCGCCAGCGAGGACGAACTCAAGGCGATCGAGACCGATATCGACGCCCGCATCGACGCGGCGCTGGCGGCGGCGATGGATGCCCCCTTCCCCGACCTAGCCGAATTGAAGCGCGACGTGTTCGCCGAAGAAATTGCGTGAGGATGTCATGACCGAGATCAAGAAGATGACGATCGTGGAGGCCATCAACCTCGCCCTGCACGACGCGATGGCCGCCGATCCCACCGTCCTCGTCCTGGGCGAGGAAGTGGGTGACGTGCAGGAAGGCGGCGTCATGGGCGTCACCAAGGGCCTGTCGACCAAGTTTGGGGAAGACCGGGTCAAGTCGACGCCGATTTCCGAACAGGCCATCATCGGCGCCGCTATCGGCGCGGCGGTCGGCGGCTACAAGCCTGTGGCCGAGATCATGTTGATGAACTTCATCACCGTACCGATGGACATGATCGTCAATCATGCGGCCAAGCTGCGCTTCATGTCGGGTGGCCAGACCGGCGTGCCGATGGTCATCCGCACCATGACGGGATCGGGCTTTTCCACCGGCGGCCAGCATAGCGACTATCTGGAGGCCTGGTTCGCCCATACCGCCGGTATCAAGGTGGTGGCGCCTTCCACCCCGGACGACGCCTATGGCCTGATGCGCAGCGCGATCGACGATCCCGATCCGGTGCTGTTCATCGAAAACCTGCCCAGCTACTGGACGCCGGCGCCGGTGACCAAACAGATCATCCCGATCGGCAAGGCCAAGGTCGCGCGCGAAGGCAGCGACATCAGCATTATCGCCCATTCGCTGATGGTCACGCACAGCCTGGCCGTGGCGGAGAAACTGGCGGCGGACGGCATATCGGTGGAAGTGGTCGATCTGCGCACGATCGCGCCGTGGGACCGCGAGACCGTGCTCGCCTCCGTGCGCAAGACCGGCCGCGCCGTCATCGTCCATGAAGCGGTCAAGCAGTTCGGCATCGGCGCGGAAATCGCGTCGGTCATCACCGAAGAACTATGGGGCACGCTCAAGCGGCCGGTGCAGCGGGTCGGCGCGGCCTATAGCGCGGTGCCCTTCTCCAAGCCGCTGGAACAGGCCCATGCGCCGACGCCGGACAGCATCGCCGACGCCGTCAAGGCCGCGCTGGCCTGACCGATCCCCCCGGCCGTCGCACGGCGGCCGGGTCGCAAGGAATATGACATGATCCAATCGGCCGACGACCAAAGCTATCTGGTGGATCTGGACGAAGGCGTCTTGCGCCTGTCCTTCAACCGGCCGCAATTCGGCAATGCCATCCCCAGCACCACGGTGCCGCAACTGACGGCGCTGTTCCATGCGGCACAGGCCGATCCGGCGGTGCGGTGCATTCTGGTGCGCGGTGAGGGACGGATGTTCTCAGCCGGGGGTGACGTAGCCGGCTTTGCCCAGTCGATCGAGCAGGATGTCGCCACCCGCCAAGCGGACTTTGCCGAGCGCCTGCCCCGCGCCCGCCTGCTGGTGGAGGCGATCGCCGCCTTCGATCGGCCGATCGTTGCATCGGTCCGGGGCCCGGCCGCGGGTGCCGGCCTTTTCTATCCGTTGGTGGCCGACTATGCGATCGGCGACGACAGCGCGCTCTTCGTCTTTGCCCACCAGAAAATCGGCCTGTCCCCGGATGCCGGCGTCACCGCCGTGCTGCCCCAGGTGGTCGGCACCCGCATGGCCCGCATGCTGCTGATGACGGCGGCCAAGGTCGATGCCGCCCAGGCGCTGCAATTGGGCATATTGCATGCCGTCGTGGCGGCCGATGTGCTGGAGGACAAGGCGATGAAGATGGCCAAGCGTCTGGCCCAGGCGCCCCAGCGCGCGATCATGCTCGCCAAGACGATGACCAATGCCGCCGCGTCGCGCACGCTGGCCGAGATACTGGACGCCGAAACCGCCGGCATCGTCGCCTGCGTCGGCGATCCCGACTTCGGCGAAGGCGTGCGCGCCTTCATCGAAAAACGCCCTGCCCTCTTTCCCTCAACGCAGGTGCAGACGGACTGAACCGGCGCGCTCCCTTGTCATGATGTGCCAGGGCGGACCCAGGACGGCACCGACCGTGCCGCGTCCAGCGCATAGGCGGGATTGCGGCACTCCTCCAATATATCCAACCGGTCCTCCCGCGGCTTCCACCCCAGTTCCTCACGGGCGCGGGGCGAGCGTTGCCGCGAGCAGGAACATAGGACGATGCGCGCCATGAAGCGGTCCCATATCTCGCAGCCTTCTTCGACGGTCACGCTGCGCGTTTCGACCTGCAAACTGTCCGCGATCGCCCGCGCCATGACGCCGTAGGACACTTCGCCGCTGACCGCGAAATAGAGCGCGCCGCCGCGCCCCTTTTCGAGCGCCAGCCGATAGAGTTCGGCCAGATCATCGACATGGACATTGGAATAGACATTGAGGCCACGGCCGATGTGACAGACCGCGCCGGTCTGTCGCGCCGAATGATAGAAGTCGGCAATCATCCGGCATCCGCCATTGCCCCAGATCAGGGGCGGGCGGATGACCATGCCCCTGACGCCGCGATCGACGGCCTGGCGAACAATCTGTTCGGCCTCCAGGCGCGGCGCGATCTGGCGGCGCGGCTCGAAGGGGTCGTCCTCGGCAAAGCTGCGTTCGTCCCAGTCGCCCCCGGTCGGGATCGACATCAGGCTGGTGCCGCTGGTGAAGATCAGCGGACGATCGCTGCCGGCGAGCGCATCGATCAAGGCAGAGGTGACGCGCAACTCGTCTTCCAACATGAGTTGCGCCGCCCAGATGACGGCATCATGGTCCCGGACCATGGCGATGATCGCGGCCAGATCAGACATGTCGCCCTGAATGGCGGTCGCGCCCAGATCCTCAACGATCCGGCCGCTG
Organism: Sphingobium sp. WTD-1; assembly: GCF_030128825.1. Lineage (NCBI taxonomy): Bacteria > Pseudomonadati > Pseudomonadota > Alphaproteobacteria > Sphingomonadales > Sphingobiaceae > Sphingobium > Sphingobium sp. WTD-1. The sequence goes on from NZ_CP119127.1 coordinate 4,002,978, forward strand.
CTTTCCGTGCGGACAACGCCGCTGACCGCATGACCGCTCTGCACCAGATGCCTGGCGACATGGCTACCGACATAGCCGGACGCCCCGAATATAAGGACCTTCATCTCGCATCACCCGTCGTTAAAAGGGGCGCCGCATAGGCGCGTCACAGGCCGTCCAGCAGATAGATTTGCGTGCGCGCGCCAGCCTGTCGGGCGCAGGCATAGGGTTGATATTCGACGCTGGTCAGCAGCGCGCGGGCCGCCGCCATGGTCGGGAACTCGACGATCGCCAGCGTATCGGGCGGCTCCCCCGCCCCCTCCAGCCGCTCGACCGGCGAGGATCGCGCCAGATAGCGGCCGCCATGGGCCGCGATCATGGCCGGCACGTCGCGCCGATAGGCCTGCGTCCAGTCCAGATCGTCATAGCGCACATCCACCACCATATAGGCCGGCATCCCCGCCTCCCTTGATTTCAGGCCTGCCTGGCCGGAACGGCCAGCAGCGCCAGCGTCAGCACGACCGGGGTGAACCCCAGCAGATAGCCCAATATCGCGATCGGGGCGCCGCCGGTGGCGAGGAGGCCGCGCGCGGTCCAGGCGAGCACGCCCAGTGCCGCCACACCGCACAGCAGGCGCATCATGGAGGACAGCGGCGCAGCCGGCACCACCCCGGCCAAGCGCCCGATGAAGAAGCGGCGCCAGTCGCCGTCCGCCTGCCCGACAGCACGCAGCACATAGGCGGCGACCACGATATTGCCCCACCACATCACCATCCAGCACCAGGCCAGCGTGTCGAGCCCGCGCCCGCCCCGCTCGCGCAGGATGATCCAGCCGACCATGAACAACAGGCCGGTGACCAGATCATTGTTGATGAACAACTGCCAGGGATCGGCTGCGCCGGCGAGGAAGGTGTCGAAGCCCGCGCCATGGTCGAAGCCACTGTTAATCGCGACATTGGCCATGTTCGCGGCCATGATGGCAATCACGACCCAGGCCAGGATGCGCACGCCCGTCATCGTGCCTGCGCCATCTTCCAGACATAGTCGTTCCACTGGACTTCCTGGCTTTCGCCATAGCCGGTGCGCCCGTCCCAATCCCATTCGACCAGGCCCAGATGACAGGTCATGTTCGACCAGCCACCCCAGTCGGTCTGGGCGATCAGCCGCCCGCTGATGCTGTAGCGATCGCCCTTGTCATCCTCGAACTGATAATCATGGGTAACCGGGCTCTGCCGGTCGCCGCCACGGGTCGTCAGCTTGGACGACTTGACCACCCGGCGCTGCTCGCCCTTCACCACGACCCAGCCATCGTTGAAGATCCGGGTCGGCGCCGCCATCACGCCCTTCCAGTCGGGATCGCGATCCGGGTCGTCATGCGACCCCACATTGAAGGCGAAATCCTCGCCAAAGGTGCCGGTAACCCAGGTATAGGGCGGCGCGGGATTATGATTTTCCGGGCGCGGTTCGGCCCAGCTACGGTCGCGCACCGCCAGGCAATCCACCTTGTGCGCCTGCCCCCGCAGCAGCAGATCGCCGGTCACATGCATGACCTGCTCGAAATGCTTGTTGTTGGCGCGCATGATCGGCACGCCGACGCCGCGAATATCGACCGCCACGCGTGTTTCACGCTGCGGATCGTCGAAGGTCAGGCGGACATGCTCCAGCGGCACGATCGTCTGCACCCGCAGGCCGTTGGGCAACTGGATGTCGCTGCCGTCGCCGATCACGCCGATCGACATGAAATCGCGGAACTCGAACAGTTCGCAGGCCAGATGGCTCGCCTTGTGCCCCTGATAAATCATCAGCCCCGACGTCACGACCTTGAGCGTCGGATGCACCCAGCAATAGGCGAAACAGTTGATCGCCGCCTCGGCTATGTGGAAATTCCAGTACCAGGTTTCCGTGAGTGAGTCGGCCGGTTCGCCGGTGCCATGGAAATATTCGTCGGTCGCGACATGCTTGCCAAAGCCGCCGCCCAGATTGCTGTTCCAGTCCGTGTCGGACACGCGCCTCTCCCATCCTGTTCCGTGCAACTTTGCTTTGACGGCATGATAGGACGCTGGCAAACAATATGCTAGCACCTTTTATTGTGATCGGGTTCAAGGCCCGACCAATCATTCAGCCAAGGAGAGGCAAGTGGACGTACCGGTCAAGGAAACACCATGGGAAGGGCCCTTCCCCGACATCGCCAACTGGAGCGAGAATTTCTGCCTCGCGGGCTATGATCCCAAAAGCGGCGTCGGCTTCTGGTTCCATATGGGCCGCTGGCGCCACGACCTCACCATGTTCCGCGAAATGATCATCATCCGCCTGCCCGACGATACGGTGATCGCCCATCGCGCGATCGGCAATGCCCGGTCGGCACCGGACGGTCCGGGCGGACCGCATTTCGCCATCCGCATCCTCGAGCCCGGCCGCAAGCTGGCCTACAGCTTCAATGGCGGCGTGATGCGCGTCCCCGCCAGGCAGATGCTGGACGGCATCGTCGGCGACGGGCGGCGTAGTCCCATGACCTTCGACCTGACCTTCGAGTCCGACGCGGACATATGGGATCTGCACAAGGTCGGCAGCCTGCAGGACTTCCTGCCCGCCGGCCATATCGAACAGCCCGGTCGCCTGACCGGCAGCTTCCGGATCGACGGACAGGATTTCGCGTTCGACGCCATGGCCAATCGCGACCATAGTCTGGGCGCGCGCGACAATGTCGACCTGCACAGCCATCAATGGCTGCAAGGCTATTTCGACAATGGCATCAGTTTCATGCTGTTCGACGCCAAGACCAAAAGCAACGGCAAGGTCGTCTTCTCCGAAGCCATCGTCTACGAAGGCAATCAGGGTTTCGATGCGGAGATCGTGTCGATCGAACGATGCGAGCATGTCGGCCAGGACGAGGCGCCGATCCGTTTCGTCCTGCGCTATGCCAATGGCACGCTAACCATCGACACGGCGGGCTATCATGGCAGTTCCTATCTGTCGCTGGTGTCGCCCAACGACCAATATGTCGGCGTCTATGCCAGCGATCCGGGGCCGACCTTGGTGCTGGACGAACAGTCGGTAACGCTGACGCTGAATGGGGCGATCCCCGGCTATGGCTGCTACGAGCGCACCATTCCCGGCATGCACAAGGCAGAAGCCTGACCCCGGCCGCGCGCCTTGATCGGCCTTGAACAGGGCGCGCAATCGGTATAGTATCCTAGCATACGAATGACGCGATCGGGAAGGTCGCCGACAAGGAGAGTAGCATGGCAACCACCCTGACGCGCGACGTGGTGCGCGGCTATGGCAGCAAGGATCGACCGCTGCTGGGCGAATTATGGGATCGCGACTCGGTGGGCAATAACGCCGCCATGGCCGCGCGCGGCGACCACCAGCCCGATCGCCGCGAAATCGACTATGCCCGCTATCATGACCCGGCCTTCTTCAAGCTGGAACTGGACAAGATCTGGACCCGCCAATGGCTGTTCGCCTGCCGCGAGGAGGATATTCCCGATATCGGCGACCGTGTTCCCCTCCAGGTCGGCCCGCACAGCTATTTCATCGTCCGGTCAGGGGAGGATGAGTTCAAGGCCTTCCACAATAGCTGCCTGCATCGCGGCACCATGCTTTGCGCAAAGAAGGAATCGGCCGAGACGATCCGCTGTCCCTATCATGCCTGGGAATGGAATGTGGACGGCCGGCTGAAGCGTATCCCCAGCCATTGGGATTTCCCTGACATCACCCGCCTCAACGGATCATTGCCCGAAGTGAAGCTGGACCGCTGGGGCGGCTTCCTCTTCATCAATGCCGACAAGGATGCCGGGCCGCTGCTGGAGGCGCTGGGACCGATGCCCGAGCATTTCCGCGATTTCCAGCCGGAGAACCGCTATACCAAGGCGCGCTTCCGCAAGCTGGTCCACGCCAATTGGAAGGCGACACAGGAAGCCTTCCAGGAATCCTATCATCTCTACGCCACCCATCCCGAAGGCGTTCCCTTCACCGGCGACAGCCAGTCGCAATATGACATCTTCACCACGCCGATGGGCGCCGTCGGGCGCGAGGCGGTGCCGTCGGCCGTGCCCAGCATGCATGCGGATTCATCGGCAACCGCACTCGCGGCGGGCATGGCCTTCGCGCAGGTGCAGCAGGTCTGGCACTATCCCAATGCTGCCATGCCCGATCTCGATCCCGACAAGGATATTCGCGCCCAGGTCGGCCAATGGGCGCGCGACGTCTATCAGGATGCCTATGGCCGCCCCAACAGTCAGCCCGACGCGGTGATGGTCGATAGCTCGCTCTATTTCCTCTACCCGCATTTCACCCTGTGGCTGTCGGAAGCGGTGCCCTTCGTCTACCAGTTCCTGCCGCACGAGACCGACCCCGATTATTGCTATTTCGACGTCCGTCTGCTGATGCCCTGGCCCGAGGGCGAACCGCGCCCACCCGCCGCCGAAATGATCGAGATTGGCGAGCATGAGAGCATCGCGGCAATGGCACCGGCCTACAGCTTCCTGGGCATGATCTTCGATCAGGATATGAGCAATCTGCCGCTGGTGCAGCGCGGCCTGAAGGCCGCCGATCCCGCCGCGCCCCATTCGCGCCTCGGCGCCTATCAGGAGGGCATGATCCAGGCCTGGCACGAACTGATCGATCGCGACATCGCGCGCTGACGAACGCCTGTCCGTAAAAGGGGCGCCGGGCATATAGCCCGGCGCCCCTTCATCGGGTCAGCGCATAACCCGGTTGGCGAAATCCTCGACGAACCGCCTTTTGTCGTCGAAGCTGGACCGCAGCACGCCCAGCGCATGGTCGATCGGCCCGACATGATGCTGGGTCACGCCCAGTTCGGCCGCCCTGTGATAATCATCGCGCGAAGGGAGCGAACCGTCTTCGTTACGAGCGAGGCCCACCATATACTGGAACGGTAGATGCGTCCGCCCCGCATCATGCCGGCCTTCCTCGATCAGCGCGATCTGCCCGGCCAGGTCCGACAGCTTGGTCGTCATCCCCATCCAGCCATCAGCGACCATGCCCGTCCGATGCAATGCCGCCGGCGCGACCGACCCCATATAGATCGGGATGGGCGCCGCCGGGCGCGGTTCGGCAAAGGTCGGCGGAAAATCGAAAAATGCGCCATGATGCTCGACCGGCCCCTCCCCCCACAGCTTGCGCAGGATTTCCATCATCTCGACCGTGCGCGGCACGCGCGTTTTCCAGTCGACACCGGCCATGTCATATTCGTCGCGCATCCATCCGGTGCCCACGCCCATCACGAAGCGGTCGCCGCTGATCCGGGCGAGGGTCGCAGCCGCCTTCGCCACCAGAAAGGGATTGGTCCGATTGGCCAGCACCATGATGCAGGAACCGAACTTCAACCGGCTCGTCCGCGCAAGAACTGCGCCGCCAAAGGCAAAGATGTCGGGGAACACATAGTCCATCGGCAGTGGCGCGCGTTCGTTGGGATCATGGTCGCCCGAACCGGCGGGCAGGAACCAGTGATCGTCGCCCAGCACGCCTTCAAAGCCGATCTGTTCGGCCAGTTCGGCCAGCACCAATCCCTGCTCGGGCGGGGTATTATGTATATGCAGCCAATATTGCATCGCGTCTCTCCGCCTCAAACGGAAAGGGAGCGACCATTGTCTGGTCGCTCCCTTCCCCCTTTTATCCCGATCGTCCGGCGTCAGAACTTGAAGACAAGTTCACCACCATAGGTGCGCGGCGCACCCGGCGCAGACGAGAAGGCAGAGCCCGACGCCTGGGCATAATAGTTGATGTTATATTTCCGGTTGGTGATGTTCTTCATCCAGAAGCGGAGCTGGACGTTATCCCAGCTCTCCGGCGTCACGCCGATCGCCCCATCCAGAATGAAGCGCGCCCGCTCCTTGATCAGATTGTCGGCGTCCCAATTGAAATTGCTCGACCAGTTGCCGTTCATGTCCAGGTTGACTTCGCCAAAACCGTTGATTTCGGTATTATAGGTAAAGCCGCCGCTGAACTTCCACTTCGACGCATAGGGCATGCGATGCCCGCTGCAGTTGATGTTGATCTGGTCCAGATTGCCCGGCGCCGTCGGCGAATAGACATAGGATGCGCAATCCAGCCCGCCATCGCCATCGACATCGCCAAAGTCGCGATATTTGGCATCGAGATAGGTGCCACCCAGGCGCAGCGTCAGCCCCTGCGCGACCACCGCCGTCGCATCGAACTCGACGCCCTTGGTCCGGGCGGAGCCGGCATTCTTCAGGAACACCAGGCCGTTACGCTGGGCCAGGATCTGCGGGTTCGACAGGTCGTTCCAGAAACCGGCAATGTTCAGGCGGACCCGGCGGTCGAACAATTCGGTCTTCAGGCCGACCTCATAAGTGTCCACCACTTCCGGCTGCAACGCCTTCTGATCCAGCGGTAAGGTATTGAAAGTGCCTGCCTTGTAGCCCCGGCTATAGGTCGCATAGGCCATGATGTCGTCAGTGAACTTGTGATCGACGGTTCCCTTGTAGGTCCATTTCTTGAAGGTGCGACTGGCGTTGGGATTGTCACCATCCACGATGCTGATACCCAGCGGTCCGCCGAAGTCATTATTCTCGTCGAACTGCTGCGCCCGCAGCACGAACGGGTCCGGCCCGAACACGCCTGGGAAGAAATGCACATCGGTAGAACCGTGGCCCGCAACCTTGTCGACCGTGTAGCGCAGGCCGCCGGTGATATTCGTCATCTCGCCCAGCGGCACGGTCACCTGTCCAAAGCCGGCATAGGATTTGACCTTCTGCTGACCGAGTATCCGGATATAGTCGATGCCATTGGCATTCTGACCGGGACCACCGATGATGGTCGGGTTGAAGCCACCGTCCGCGTTGAGATAATAGGCACCCAGGATCCAGTTTATCTTGCTCGCCGCCTTGGACTTGAGCTGGAATTCCTGGGAGAACTGCTTGTCGACGATGTTCAGATCATAGACCAGCCAGTCATAATCCGAATAGTTGCCCGATGAATGATAGAGTTCCTTATTCTTGCGATAGGCGCTGATGCTGACGAAGTCGGCAAAATTGCCCAATTCCTGGTCGATGCGCGCCGACACACCCCAGCCTTCCGACTGATCATATTGTTCTTCGGCCAGCGACACATCGTAGAAGTCGAGCGGCGGCAAGACCTGAGAAGGAACCGGTGCATTGGGAATGGCGCCGGCGCCATTATGGGCCGGATCGGGCGAGCCGCCGACGGTCCCTGGGAAAGGCCGGGAATAGATGCCGATCTGGCTCCAGCTATTCTGATAATAGCCGATCAGCTTGATCGCCGTGGTATCGGTCGGTTCCCACAATATCTTGCCGCGCAGGCTGACGCTGTGGCCCTTCCAATAATCGTCGCCGCCCGGCTGATAGCCCTTGGACGTGTCGAGCTGGTCGACCAGTTTCTTGTTCCGGCCCCAACCCTGATCCTGATTGTGCCAGCTGAACGCAAAATTGGCCGCCAGCCGATCGGTGATCGGCATGTTGCCATAGAATTTCAGATCCATCGTCTCGTAATTGGCATAGCCCATCCGGGCTTCCATTTCTGCGTTCTGGCTCGGGTCCTTGGTATAGATGGAGATCACGCCACCCGAGGCATTACGGCCGAACAATGTACCCTGCGGCCCCTTGAGCACTTCCACCCGGTCGACGCTGACCAGATCGAAAAAGGGCGCCGACGCGCGCACGAAATAGACGTCGTCGATATAGACCGGGACGCTCGCCTCATTGCCCGATGTCGTGACCGGATTGCCGATGCCGCGGATGAAGGTCGTCACCGTGCCGGTCGCCATACCGATCTGCAACGCGGGGTCGACGCGGCTGAGTTCCTGGACGTTGGTGATGCCCTGCGATACCAGCGCTTCACCCGATACGGCGGTGACCGAAAGCGGCGTATCCTGCACATTCTGCGCGCGCTTCTGCGCGGTGACGACGATGTCCTGAAGCTGGTAAGTTTCCTGCGGTTGCGCCTGGGGGGCTGCGGCTTCCACCTGCGCCAGTGCGGACGGCGCAAACGCCATCACGCCGGCGATTGCCGCGCCCCCCCGCATCAGCCTGCTCCGCAGCGGCACAGAACGGCGCACAGAATTAATGGATGCTCCAGACATCATCATCCTCCCTCAATTTTCGACATATATTCAGAAATGCGATTATGTTTTTTCCGCATTCCGGATTTTCGACGTTCCAGAATCATTCTGGAAAATGTCCCTCGTCTCATTCGAGCATCCAATGCGGCCCCGAAATGCGACTTAGGCTTATTCAGTATCGAACGCTCTTATATCGTATGCATGCGCACTTATAAAGCAAACCTCTTCCCGGTCAATGGGCAAAGCCGCAAATCTCATTGCCTCGGGTCAATGCATCGTTGGCGTGACGCAAATGTCGCAGTCAGGCGGGATCGCAGAAATGGACGGGCTGCGACCAGGGAAAGAAATCGGGCATGTCACGTGACACCCGGTCGGGGAAATCGGGCATCCGCTTGGCGAGAAAGCTGTCGACCCCTTCGGCCATGTCGCCAGCACGGGCGCGCGCATGAATCCCCCGGCTTTCAATCCTGTGCGCTTCCATCGGATGGAGCATGCCCATGGATTGCCACAGCATCTGCCGGGTCAGCGCGACCGACACCGGCGCCGCATTGGCGCTGATCGTGGCGGCCAGTGCCCGCGCGGCAGGAATCAGTTCGTCGACGGGATGAAGCGATCGCACCAGCCCCTTGGCCAATGCCTCCGACGCCGGAAAGGTCGCCCCGGTCAGCATCCATTCCAGCGCCGTGGGCAAGCCTACGATGCGCGGCAGGAACCAGCTTGAGGCCGACTCGGGCACGATGCCACGACGGGTGAAGGGCAGCGCGAATTTCGCGTCCTGCGCCGCCAGCCGGAAATCGGCCGCCAGCGCCATGGTGACGCCCATGCCCGCCGCCGACCCGTTGAAGGCGACGATGACGGGTTTCAGGCAATCATAGATCCGCAAGCTGATCAGACCGCCAAAATCGCGATTTTCAGGGCCCGACCAGTCGACCTCGCCTGCGTCGGGCTGCCGCGTGGACAAGGATGAGCCAGCCGCCGACAGGTCCGCGCCCGCACAGAACGCCCGCCCCGCCCCCGTAATGATGACCACGCGAATATCGTCATCCACATCGATCCGGTCGAACAGCGCCACCAGATCCCGCGCCATCGACCGGGTGAAGGCATTCAGCCGGTCGGGACGGTCGAACAGGATCGTCGCCACATGGTCGCGCAGGTCGAGCCGGAAATGCTCCGGTACGGCGTTCATCACCCCGCCCCCGTCATGCATCCATCAGCGCGCCGATTTCGACATTGGCGAGCCCCTCCTCCCCCGTCTCCTCACACCGCACCCGGCACATATTCTCGACATTGAGATAGACTTTGGCGCCCGGCTTCTGTGAATGCAGCGGCAGGCGGGCAAAGGAATTGCCGACATCGGCGACCAGCGTGAACCGCTCCCCGCCCAATGTCGTCGCGCGGAAAATCACGGTGTCCGGCATGCCCTCGGGGCCCTGCCCGACATGCTCGATCGTGAGCACCTTGATCACCTCATTGCCCTCGGGCCGGGCGATATAGCCTTCCGCCGTCCTGTTCTCCGGCCGGATGACGTTGCGCACCTGCATCAGGTGGAAGCCCATGGACGGGAAGTTGAAGAAGGCCCAGACATGGTCCAGCGTCATCTGATCGTTGCGCATGCCCCAGCTATGGTCGCGATAGCCCGATCCATCGACGGCGATCGACGTCCCCGCCCAATCACCCGCCTTGAAATCGATCTGGCCGGTCGCGTTCATGCACTGGCCCTGATGGCGAAAGCTGTTGCGCTCGAACGCGGTATTTTCCGAGATCGAAAACCAGTCCGGATTGACGTCGGCACAGGCCTGGAAATCGAACAGGTGCATGCGCCGGGTGAAATGCAGCACAGCGGAAAGATTGTCGTCCTCGAACGCCACCCGAAACTCCGTCTGGGGCTTGAGAAAGTCGAGGGTCAGCCCGCCATAATGGAGCTGCTTCTGGTGCTCGAAGGGCGACGGCATCGCCACTTCCTTGCCGCTCACGATCGTCTGCCCCTTGTGGAGGACGGTGAAGGACGCAAAGGCGCGATCATAGGTCGGCTCGGCGGTGCAATGGGCCAGGCAGCACAGGTCGCGATCGGGGTCCATGAAGACCCAGAAATAATTCTCCTTCCAGCGCAGCCAGGCACGAGTCGGCACCGTATGGGGATAATCCTCGTGCAACAGCATGCGCGCTCTCCTGGCTGTGGCTCGATCGCATCGGCCTTTGCAATTTAGTATGATAGCATATTATAAATTTGCAACCCATCCGCCCATTAGGATGGTATCATGCGTACTATCATGCCAGACAGATCGCATATTCAGGGACAAACCGGCCATGGCTTCACGGCAGAAAGCACCCAAGAACAAGGCGCAGGACAATCCCGAAAGTGATGCGCCACGCCCTGTCGTCAAGCCGTTCCGCTTCGGTTTTCTGGTCCATGACGTCTCGCGCATGCGCCGCACCCTGTTCGACGAGGTGATGCGCTCTCGCGGTGTCACCCGATCGCAATGGTCGGTGCTGGCAACCCTGTCGCGGGTCGGCCGCGACGGCATGATGCAGGTCGATCTGTCGCGGCATATGGACGTCGGCAAGGTGACGATCGGCGGCCTGATCGACCGGCTGGAAGCGGCCGGCCTGGTCGAACGCCGACTGGATGTCGACGATCGCCGCGCGCGCCGGGTGTTCATCACTGCCAAGGGCTTCGAGGTCATCGCCGAGATGCAGAAGGTCGGCAACAAGCTCAACAAGTCCATCCTTGCTGGCGTCCCGGCCGAGCATCAGCGCATCACCGAAGAAACGCTGGCGCAGGTCAAATTGAACATCCGCCAGATGCTCCAGGAACAGTGAACAGACGATCATGACCATGAAGGAAGAGCGCTGCGATTTTCATGCGCTGACGATCGCGGACGGCATCGCCATCCTGACCCTGGACCGCAGCGACCGCATGAACGCGCTGCATCCCGCAGCGCATCATGAACTGGCCGCCGTGTTCGACCGCCTGCCGACGCTGCCCGACGTGCGCGTCGTCATCGTCACCGGCGCGGGCGACCGCGCCTTCTGCGCGGGATACGACCTCAAGGACAATCTGGAAACCGGCGTCATGGAACTGGCGCCGACCGGCTTTGCCGGTTTCAATGGCCGTACCGACTATCCGCTGCCGGTGATCGCGGCGGTCAACGGCATGGCCTTTGGCGGCGGATTTGAGCTGGCGCTAGCCTGCGATTTCATCATCGCCGCCGACACCGCCAGCTTCGCCCTACCCGAACCCAGGGTCGGCTGGGCGGCGCTGGGCGGCGGCATCCAGCGCCTGCCGCGCGCAGTGGGGATGAAGCGGGCGATGGACATCATCCTGACCGGCCGCACCGTCCACGCCGCCGAAGCCCATGCCATCGGCCTTGTCAGCGAAATTGTCAGGCCCGACCAGTTGATCAACAGCGCACGAAGTTGGGCCGCGCAGATCGTCGCCTGCGCCCCGCTCGCCATTCGCTGCTCGAAACAGGCGGCCTATGCCAGCTTCGACCTGCCCGATCTCGCCGCCGCACTCGATATCGCCAATCACCCGCTTGGCCAGACCGTGATGGACAGCGCCGACGGCGTGGAAGGCAAGCGCGCTTTTGTCGAGCGCCGCACACCGCGTTGGAGCGGTCGCTAGGGCACCACAAACCCCAAGGGAGAGACAAGCATGTCCACCACCAATCAGGATCGAGTCCTGGCCTTCATCGACCTGTGGAACCGCCGCGACCTCGACGGCCTGCTCGCGGCGATGGCGCCCGACTGCGTCTATCATAATATCCCCTGGGCGCCGCTGGTCGGCCATGCCGCGATCCGCGAGGGCCTGTCCCTGTTCGTCGCCGACGCCGCCGAGATAGACTGGCAGGTCCGGCACATCGCCCAGGGCGCCGACGGCCTGGTCCTGACCGAGCGACTGGACCGCTTTCTGCTGGCCGGCCAATGGCTGGAAATGCCGGTCATGGGCATCTTCCAGTTGCGCGAAGGCCTGATCACCCATTGGCGCGACTATTTCGATTCGGCCCAGTTCCAGGCGGCGATGGCGACCCTCAACCAGGTCTGACCTCCCTTCGCCCCGACGATTGGTGTGACGAGAAACCTTGCAGTACGCTTCCGAACAATATAGTATGCATGCTAATCAGAACATAGCGGACTATATTGGGAGAGGTGGACAGCATGACGATCGGCGTCGGTATCATAGGCGTAGCGCCCGGCCGCAGCTGGGCTGCACTCTCGCATATTCCCGCGCTGCAGGCCCTGCCGGACTATGACATCCGCGCGCTCAGCACGACGCGGCAGGAAAGCGCGGATGCCGCCGCAGCCGAATTTGGCGTGGCGAAGGCCTATGATAATCATCAGGCACTGGTGAACGATCCGAACGTCGATCTGGTCGTCGTTGCGGTGAAGGTGCCGCATCATCTGGAGCTGGCCAGCGCCGCGATCGCAGCAGGCAAGCATGTCTATTGCGAATGGCCACTGGGCAACGGCTTGGCCGAAGCGGAGCAACTCGCGTCCCTCGCCAGGGCGAAGGGTGTCGTCGGTGCGGTCGGCCTCCAGGCCTGCTCCGCCCCCAGCTTCAACTATGTCCGCGACCTGATTGCCGATGGCTATGTCGGCGACGTCCTGTCCACCACGCTGGTCGGATCGGGCATGAACTGGGGCGCGTTCATCGACCAGCCCAACGCCTATACCGCCGACAAGGCCAATGGCGCGACCCTTCTGACCATTCCCTTTGGCCACACCATTGATGCGGTGGCGATGTGCCTGGGCGAATTTACCGAACTCTCCGCCACGCTCGCCAATCGCCGCACCAGCTTCACCCTGGTGCCCGAGGGCAGGCAGATGCCGATGACGGCGGAGGATCAGGTCGTAATATCGGGTGTGCTGGAGGGCGGCGCGGTGGCCACTGTCCATTATCGCGGCGGCTTTTCGCGCGGCACCAATTTCCGCTGGGAGATCAACGGGACTGAAGGCGATATCGTCGCCACCGCCGATGCCGGCCATGCCCAGATGTTCCCGCTCACCCTGATGGGCGCGCGCGGCGAGGACCAGGCGCTTGGCCCCCTCGCCATCCCGGCCGACTATCAATGGACGCCCGACGTCCCGCCCTTCGCCCAGAATGTCGCCCAGGCCTATGCCCGGCTCGCCAACGATCTGCGCAACGGCACCAGTACCTGCCCGACCTTCGACCATGCGGTGAAGCGTCACCGCCTTATCGACGCGATCGAGCGATCCGCCGCCAGCGGCAGCCGCGTCACCCTCTAGGGGCCGGTCCAACCACCATTTTGCAAGAGCGAGGTATGAAAGATGAGTTTGCTTGAGGGGAGAGTCGCCATCGTCACCGGCGCAGGCCGCGGCGTCGGCCGCACCTATGCGCTGAAACTGGCCGAACAGGGCGCCAGGGTCGTCGTCAATGATCTGGGGGGCGATGCGGCCGGCGGCGGCGCCGACCTGTCGCCGGCGCAGGAAGTGGTCGCCGAGATCAAGGCCAAGGGCGGCGAGGCCGTCGTCAACGGCGGCGACGTATCCAACTGGTCCAACGCCAGCGAGATGGTGCAGCAGGCGATCGACACGTTCGGCCGCCTCGACATTCTGGTCAACAATGCCGGCATCCTGCGTGATCGCATGCTGGTCAACATGACCGAGGAGGAATGGGACATCGTCGTGAAGGTGCACCTCAAGGGCACGTTCGCGCCGACCCACCATGCCGCCAATTACTGGCGCATGGAAAGCAAGGCCGGCCGCCAGCCCGACGCGCGCGTGATCAACACGACCTCGCATTCGGCGCTCTACGCCAATATCGGCCAGGCCAACTATGCCGCGGCCAAGGGCGGCATCGCCAGCTTCAGCCAGGTCGCCGCGCGCGAACTCGGCCGCATCGGCGTGACCGTCAACGCCATCGCGCCCCGCGCCGAAACCCGCATGACCGCGGGCCTGCGCGAATGGACGCCCGAACAGTTGGAACGGCGCGATCCCGAGTGGATTGCCGGCTTCGTCGCCTGGCTCGCCAGCCCCGAAGCCAGCTATGTCAGCGGCCGCGTGTTCGAGGTCTGGGGCTATGGCATCACCGTCGCGGAAAGCTGGCAGCATGGTCCGAGCTGCGAAGCATCAAAAGACCCGACCGTGCTGGGCGAGCGCGTCGCCAAGATCCTGAAATTCGCCCGGTCCAATGCCGGCATCAATCCGGGCGAATGGCTCGATCCCTGATCGTCCCGTCCGGTTCGGGGCGGGAGGGCCTCTCCCCCTGCCCGCCCCGTCCTTTCCCTTGCTGAGACCTGCCACCATGCCCATCGACGCCCTGTTCAATCCCATCACCATCGGCACGCTCGACTGTCCCAATCGGATCGTCATGGCGCCGCTGACCCGCGCCCGTGCCGACGCACATCATGTCCCAACCGCACTCCAGGGCATCTATTATGCCCAGCGCGCGGACGCCGGCCTGATCGTGTCGGAGGCAACCGCCGTCGATCCGCTCGGCATGGGATGGTATCGCGCGCCCGGCATCTGGACGGATGCGATGGTCGATGGCTGGCGCGGCGTCACGGACAGCGTCCATGCGGCGGGCGGGCGCATCTATTGCCAGCTCTGGCATATGGGCCGGCTTGTCCTGCCCGATTATCTGGGGGGTGATCTGCCGATCGGCCCTTCGCCGATCGCCGGCGAGGGCGAAACGATGGCGCCCCCGACGGAGGAGTATCAGGGCGGTTTCCTGCCAATGAAGCCCTATGTCGTGCCGCGTGAAATGACCCAGGCCGATATCGACCAGGTCGTGGCTGCCTATGGCCGCGCGGCTCACAACGCTGTCGCAGCCGGCTTCGACGGCGTCGAGATCCATGGCGCGAACGGCTATATCATCGACCAGTTCCTGCAGTCCAAGACCAACCGGCGGCAGGACGGCTATGGCGGCAGCGTCATCAACCGTATCCGGCTGCTCAAGGAGATCATCGCGGCGGTCATTGCCGCAGTTCCGCCCGGTCGCGTCGGCCTGCGCGTCAGCCCGACCAGCGAGCGTAAGGGCATGGGCGACGACAATCCCGGCGCGCTAACCGAAGCGATCGGCGCGCTCGCAAAAGATCATGGCCTCGCCTATATCCACCTGATCGAACCAATCGCGTCGGGCTTCATGGAAAAGCCCGATTATCCCGTCATGGACCGGCTGCGAGCCGTGTTCGGCGGTACGATCATCCAGAATGGCAGCTTCGATGCAGACAGCGCCGCCGCCTATATCGCCGGTGGACAAGCGGACGCGATCTCCTTTGGCCGCCCCTATATCGCCAATCCCGATCTGGTGACGCGCTTCCGCGACGGTCGACCGCTGGCCAGCGCCAATTTCGACTATGCCTATGTCGGTGAGGAAAAGGGCTATACCGACTATCCAGTCTTCCAGCCCGGCTGACCGGTCAGGACAGGTGCAGTTCCGGGGGAAAGCCAGCATGCACCCGATCGCCCAGCGCGACACGCGCCCGCGCCTCGGCCAGCCGGCCTTCGATCGAGGGGTGGACGACATCGCCGGCGGTCCAGCGCGGGATCAGCGGCGTGTAGCAGGCAAGTCGCAGGCTGATCTCCGCCGGCAGGGCCGGGGCCTCGCTCCATCCGGCCATCGTCGCGGCCAGATCCTGGGTCCGATACAGGCCGACATGATGGGAATCGGCATGCGGCGCCAGCATCTGGTGCGCAGCCACCGACGCGAACGTCCCTGACACGACGCCCGGCAAGGCCATCAGCGCCGGCATCCGCATCGCATCATACCAGGCGACGAGTTCCGGCCCGGCAGCAGCGCCGATCCGTTCAATCACATAGTCGCCTTCATGGATCGCCGCGCCTGCCACCTGCCGGTGGACATGGGGCGTATAATAGGCCTCGCGCATGGCGAAGTCGAAACTGTCGCTGATCAGCATCATCGGCGTGAACACGGCGCCATGGCCGGCGCTCAGTTGCTCAATATCCTGGCATTCATAGACGGCGAGATAGTCGAATGACGGGTCCGTCTCGACGCCCG
The DNA here is from genome assembly GCF_030128825.1 of Sphingobium sp. WTD-1. Classification (NCBI taxonomy): domain Bacteria; kingdom Pseudomonadati; phylum Pseudomonadota; class Alphaproteobacteria; order Sphingomonadales; family Sphingobiaceae; genus Sphingobium; species Sphingobium sp. WTD-1. The sequence goes on from NZ_CP119127.1 coordinate 4,019,003, forward strand.
CCACCTCGACCCGCCGCAGCCGCTGGACCGCCGACGATCCGGGCAAGCGCATGACGTCGCGGACATGGATATGGCTGTACCAGTCGTTGAATTCGGCATGCCGCCCGTCCCGCGGGTTCGACAATACGATCAGCAGATCGTCCATGCTCCGCGCTTCCTTTCAGAGATGCATGCCACCGCTCGCTGCAATCAGCTGGCCGGTCACCCAGCCTGCCTCCGGGCCGGCGAGGAAGGCCACCAGACCGGCGATATCGCCCGGCTGGCCCAGCCGGCCAAAGACGCTGGCCTTTTCCAGCATGCCGACCACCGCCGGATCGTCCAGCATCGGGCCGAGGAAATCGGTCGCCGTCGCGCCGGGCGCCACCGCATTGACGCTGATCCCGCGCGGTCCCAGCCCGACCGCCAGCGACACCGTCATCGAATTGAGCGCCGCCTTGGCCGCAGCATAGGCGATCGTCGTGGGATAGGCCGCCATCGATACGACCGACGATATGTTGATGATCCGTCCGCCATCCGCCAGCAAAGGCAATAGCTGCTGGGTCAGGAAGAAGGGCGCCTTCACATCGAGCGCGAACAGCGCGTCGAAACCGGCTTCGTCCGTGTCCGCGATCGTCCCGCTCGCGCCGATCCCGGCATTGTTGACCAGGATGTCGAGTAGCCGGCCATCCAGCGCAATGCGCAGGTCATCGACCAGACCTTCGATCCCCGTCAGCGCGGACAGATCAGCCCGCAGCAGGAAAGCCTCGCCGCCGGCCGCCTCGATCTCCGCCCGCACGGCTGCCGCTGCATCCCGCGCTGTCGCATAATGCACGCCCACGCGCGCGCCATCGGCCGCCAGCCGCAGCGCGATGGCCCGGCCGATGCCGCGCGATGCGCCCGTTACCAGCGCAACCTTGCCATCCAGCCTGCCCATCGCCCTCTCCCGCCGGTCATTTCTTGAACAGGTCGCGCCCGATAATCTGCTTCATCACCTCCGCCGCACCGCCGGCGATGCGGACGATGCGGGCGTCGACATAGGCGCGGGCGATCGGATATTCGGTCATATACCCATAGCCGCCGAAAAATTGCAGGCACTGGTCGACCACCTTCACATGCAGGTTGGTGACAACAAGCTTGACCTTGGCCGCGTCAACGCCGCTCAGTTCTCCGGCCATGAAGCGCTGGATGCACCAGTCGGTAAAGACCCGCGCCGCCATCACCTCGGCCGACAATTCCGCCAGCACGAATTGGGTATTCTGGAAATCGGCGAGCGTCTGGCCGAACATCTTGCGTTCGGCGGTATAGTCGACCGTCCATCCGATCGCCGCTTCGGCAACGCAGATGCTGCGGATCGCCTGGGTCAGCCGCTCCTGCGCCAGCTTGCCCATCATGATGCCGAAGCCCCCGCCTTCTCGGCCGAGCAGGTGCCAGGCCGGTGCGCGCACATCCTCCAGGAATATCTCGGACGTATCCTGCGCCTTGAGGCCGATCTTCTCCAGATTACGGCCGCGCTTGAAGCCAGGCTGGCGCGCGTCCACCGCGATCAGGCTGACGCCCTTGGCACCGGCCGCCGGGTCGGTCTTGGACGCGCAGACCATGATGTCGCACAACTGGCCGTTGGAGATATAAACCTTCTGCCCGTTGAGCACATAGTCTTCGCCATCGCGCACCGCGCGGGTGCGGATTTCCTTGACGTCGGACCCGGCGCCCGGCTCGGTCAGCCCCAGCGCGCCGATCAGTTCGCCCGACACCATCTTCGGCAGCACCTGCTGCTTCAGTTCCTCGGTGCCGGCCGACAGGATATAAGGGGCGACCATTTCGGAATGGACCATGAAGCCGGGGCCGGTGATCCCCTTCTTCGCCAGTTCCTCGATGACGACGACGTTATAGAGCCAGTCGGCGCCGAAGCCGCCATATTCTTCGGGAATGTTCGGGCATAATATGCCGACCTCGCCCGCCCGCCGCCAGATGTCGCGGGGGACGCATTCGTCCTTTTCCCATTGCGGATGGCCCGGCACCAGTTCCTCGTCGACGAAACGGGCGACCGTCTCGCGGAACTGTTCATGCTCGGGCGAAAAGATGCCGCGCGCGTCCTTGCCCTCAGCCATGACGCGCCTCGTGCATCGCCAGCGTGCGCTGCGCCTGTTTGAGGTGCGGGATGTCCAGCATCTTGCCATCCAGGGCCAATGTGCCCGCATCGGGACTGGCGGCGAACAGATCGACCACCCGGCGGGCGAAATCCACTTCCTCGGCCGAGGGCGAGAAACTCTCGTTGATGATGTCGACCTGGGCCGGGTGGATCGCCACACGCCCGGAAAAGCCCTCTGCCCGCGCCGCCTTGCAGGACGCGCGCAAGCCATCGGGATCGCGGAAATCGACATAGAGCGTATCGACCGCCTCGCCGCCGGCCGCATGCGCGCCCAGCAGGCAGAGCGAGCGCACCATCTTGTAGGTGTGGGTCCATTCGCCGCTGGCGTCGGTATTGCCGCTGGCGCCAATGGCGGAACTCAGATCCTCCGCCCCCCAGGTCAGACCATAGAGCCGTTCCAGCTTCGCGACCGCATAATCCCCCAGATGGAAGGGCGCGGCCGCCGTCTCGGTCGCAACCGGCAGGATGCGGATCGAGCCCGGCGCGATGCCCGACGCCACTTCCAGCGCGTTCAGATAATGGCTGACCTGCGCCACATCCTGCGGCCCGTTGACCTTGGGCAGCATGATGCCGTCGGGCGCGGCCGGAACGATCGCGGCCAGATCCTCCAGCGTCCAGGGCGTATCGAGCGGATTGACCCGCACCCAAAGCTGGGACTTGCGCGCTGCCCGTGGCCGGTCCGCGAGGAAGGCCGGGACCATTGCCCGCGCCGCCGGCTTGCGGGCGGCGGCGACGGCATCCTCCAGATCGAGGATGAAGGCATCCGCCGCGATGCCGTCCACCTTGGCCAGCTTTTTCTCGCTGTCGCCGGGGATGAACAGGAAGGACCGAATGGGCAGGCTCATGCCGTCACCGGTTTCTTGAGCTGCAATCCCGATCGCTTGCACTGGGCGACCAGTTCGTCCTTCTGGTTATAGGCCTTGTGCAGGAAGGTGACGATGCCCTGGTCGGGCCGCGACTTGGACTCCCGCAGCTCGATCACCTCGGTCACGACATGGATGGTGTCGCCCGCGAACAGCGGATTGGGGAAGCGCACCTCGTCCCAGCCCAGATTGGCGACCGCCGTGCCCAGCGTCGTATCACCGATCGAGATGCCGACCATCAGCCCCAAGGTGAAGGCCGAATTCATCAACGGACGGCCATAGGGCGTCGTCTTCATATATTCGGCGTCGATGTGCAGCTGCGCGGGATTATGCGTCAGCGTCGACATCAGCAGATTATCGGTTTCGGTCAGGGTACGGCGGATGGGATGGTTGAACACCATCCCGATTTCGAGTTCATCGAACCAGATACCAGGCATCAGGCAAGTCCCAGGACAGAGATGGCCGCGATCCCCTGATAGGGAACACCGCCCAGATTGTGCGTCACGCCGATCGACGGGCTGGCGAGCTGGCGCTCGCCGGCCCGGCCGAGCAGCTGGTTGTAGATTTCATAGGCCATGCGCAGGCCCGACGCGCCGATCGGATGGCCGAAACATTTTAGCCCGCCATCGATCTGGCAGGGCATCGCCCCGGCCCGATCGTAGCGGCCATCGAGAATATCGAACACCGCGCGGCCATCGTCGGAAAAGCCCAGATCCTCCATCGTCACCAGTTCGGTGATGGAGAAACAGTCATGCACCTCGCTCAACGAGACCTGGCTCTTGGGATCGTTGATCCCCGCTTCCTCATAGGCGCGGGCGGCGGCGACGCGCGTGGTCGCGACATAGCTGCCGTCCCAGTCGTTGGTCTGGGTTTCACGCCCCGAACTGGTCGCCAGTTGCAGCGCCTTGATCGTGACCAGATCCTTCTTGCCCAGCGCGCGGGCAATCTCCGGGGTGGTGACGATGGCGCAGGCCGACCCGTCAGATACCCCCGAACAGTCGAACAGTCCGAGCGGATCGGAAATCATCGGCGCATTCATGATGGTGTCCATCGACACCGCCTTCTGGAAATGCGCCTTGGGGCTGTGAACGCCATTCTGGTGGCTCTTCCACGACACATGGCTGATTGCCCGCTTCAGATCCTCTTTCGAGGTGCCATATTTGGAGCGATAATAGGGGGCGAGCTGGGCAAAGCCGGCCGGCGCCGACCCCATCGGCATCCACAGGTCGTTGAACGTGCCCTTGAATGGCGGCGGCAGGCCGCCAAAGCCGGTGTCCTTCAGCTTCTCCGCGCCGATGGCCAGCGCGATGTCGACCGCACCCGACGCCACCGCATAGGTCGCGCCGCGCAGCGCCTCTGTCCCGGTCGCGCACATATTCTCGACCCGGCTCACCGGAATGCCCTCCAGCCGCAGCGCCATGGCGGCCGGGATGGAGCTGTTGCCGACATTGATGCCGTCGCCCCAACAGCCGAACCAGGCGGCACCGATATCCTTCCGCTCGATCCCGGCATCGGCCAGCGCTTCCTCGAACGCCTCCTTCATCAGTTCGGGCGATCCCGCGTCCCAGCGCTCGCCGAACTTGGAACAGCCCATGCCCAGGATGGCGACCTTGTCCTTGATACCCGTTGCCATGTCGCGCTCCTCAAGCCGCCGTGATCGGCGTGGATTTCCAGAAATATCGGTTATAGCCGCGCTGCCGGTCCTTCTCCTTGATCCGGTAGACCATGCGCAGCTTCGCGCCGGTATCGATGCCGTCCTTGCCGATATCGACCATCTCCATCAGCACGCGGGCGCCGCTGTCGAAGCGCACGAAGCCGACCCAGAGCGGCGGCGAGGGATGGTAGGACAGATAATCCGCCGTGGAGGTCAGCACCTCGGCCTGCTCATCACGCAACGGCACAGGGCTGAACTGCTCGCTCGGCGCCTGGCAGCGCACGCAATATTGCAGCTGCGGGAACTGGACCGTGTCGCAACTGCCGCAGCGCCCGGCATTGAACCCTTCCATCTGGCCGGCGGACCGATATTGTTCGGTCAGCGCGGTCTTTGCGTTCTTTTCCGATCGCATGCCCCATTCCGCCTCGATCCCGCCGGCGAAGGACAGCATGCGCATATAACTGTCGGTCGGCAGCGCGTCAGCGATCGATCCGGCCACGCCCCGCGCCGGGCGCGCCGCCAGGATCGCATCAGTCGCCTGGAAGATCAGCACATCGGCACCCTGGCCAAAGCCGACCAGCAGGATGCGCTCGCCTGGCTGCGCCTTCTCCAGCGTCGCCGCCAGCATCAGCAGCGCGTGCGCCGCGCCGGCATAGCCGACGCCATCCTCCAGCCCCCCAGCGACCGCGCCCTCGAACTTCAACTTCTTCGCGACCGCGTCCGCCGCGCCCTTGAGATAGGAGGGCATGACGAAATGCTGGATGTCGCCGATCGCCAGCTGGGCGTCGGCCAGGGCGGCCTTGACGGCGGCCGGCACGATCCGGGCATAGCCCTCGTCGCGCACCCACCGTTCTTCCCAACCATAGTCGCTATCGGCATCGGCCGACCGGAAATGGTCGACGAAGACGTCGTTGACGCTGGCCGAACCGACCAGCCGCGCGGCGACATCCTGGTCCGACACGACAAAGGCGGCGGCGCCCGCGCCAAAGCTGATTTCCTGCACGCTCGCCGGCTTGCCGAAGGGATTGTCCGATCCGATCACTAGGCTCGGCTCGCTGCCCTTGAGCGCCTGAAGCAGCGCCGAAGTACCGGCCCGCTGCGATCCCGCCGCGTCGGATGTCGCGACGTCCGACGCGGCGCCAATAGCCCGCGCGACGATCGCCGCATTTTGCAGATCGGCATAGGGCAGGCTGGTCGATGCCAGCCGGACTGCCCGCACGGCCGAGCCATCCTGCGCGCCGAGCGCATCGCGCGCGGCCTCCACCCCCATGGTGATCGCATCCTCATCCCAACTGGTGAAGGCGCGGCTGCCCTTGGCTTGCCCCTTCAGGCCCGGCGCCATCCAGCCATGGGCGGCGGCGATCGCCGTACGATCCAGCCGAAGGCGGGGAATATAGGCGCCAAAGCGCGCAATGCCGAAATCCGTCATGCACCTCACCCGTTCGGGGCTCTTCGCCCCCTGTGCTCTATCGCGCGCCCATCGGCGTGCGGATCAGTTTCCCCTTGCCGGAGTCCCTGAATCGGATTTAGTATGCTAGAGTATTTTATGCAAGTGACTTATCTTCATGCGTATGATCTCACCGAGGAGACAGCGCATGAGCGATGGAGAGGAACCACCCGTGCCCCGCATTCCCCTGTCTCTCGTTCCCGAAAACGGCACGCGCGTCATCGATCTGGATGGTCGCCGCGTCCTGTTGTGCCGCAGCATCGTCGGCATTCGCGCCATGGACGAGATATGCCCGCACCAGCTTCTCTCGCTCGATGGTGCGCGGGTGCGCGGCAATTTCATCCTGTGCCCGCACCATGGCGCGCGGTTCAGCCTGGATGATGGCTGCTCGCTCTCGCCACAGATGACGCCGAACAGCCTTACCCTCTACCCGACCCGGATCGTCGGCGATGAACTGGAGATCGACCTCTGAAAAAACGGGCGCGGCGATGGCCGCGCCCCATCATCCGGCGTCAGGCGTCAGGCGTCAGGCGTTCAGATAGCGGTCCAACTCTGCCAGGAAGTGCTGGATGCGCCGTTCCTGCTCGGAAAAGACGATCGTGCCGTTCAGCCCTCGCGAATGCATGCCACGCTGGAGCGTCACCATATTGGCGATATCCTGTTCCAGCACCTCGCCGCCCTGCGGATTTTCATGGGTCGTCCGCCGCCGCGCCGGGCGAACCGTGCCGGACACGTCGACATCCTCCTCCACCCCCATATAGGCGGGGGGACGACGCCCCTCGACCAGCCGAGCCGACAGGACGATCACGTCGTGATAACCGCGCTCTGGATCGGTCGGATGGGGGCGGAAGCGCTGGATCAGCACCCCTTCGGGATGCATGTTCATCGTCACATTGGGGAAGATCGACGGGTTCCAGTCATCGGTCAGCTGATTGTCGGTAAAGCCGGCGAAATCGAGACCATAGGCATTGTCCGGCTGGCGCTTTGCCGCCTGGATCGCGCGGCGCACATGGCGCGCGTCGCCCTTGAAGCCGGATGTCTTCACCCCGGCTTCCTGCATCATATAGGCCAGGCCCATGTTGATGAAGCGCCCGTCCGGCCAGCGCGGGCTGACCGCCGCCACCGGGAACAGGTTGCGATTATGGCCATGACGATAGAAATCATATTGGATGAAATAATCGTCGACATAGGGTTTGATCTGCGGATGCGTGGCATGCGCATGATAATTCTCGTTGAAGACCGAATACATGGTCTTCCAGTTGGCCGGCACCTCGACGCTCAGATCCTTGACGACGAACATCTCGTCCATCCGATAGGAGGCGAGCATCGGCATCACATCGGCATAATAGTCCTCGAACGGCACCGGGTCGGCATCCAGGTTCACGAACACCAGACCGCCCCAGACCCGCACCTGCACCGGCGTCAGGTCGAGATTCTGGCACAGCGCCTCGTCGCGGAACGTCTCGCGGTCGGTAACGCGGACATTCTTCCCCTTCAGGTTGAACCGCCAGCTATGCAGGATGCAGGTGAAGGAGGTGGCGCCGTTCCCGAAATCCTCCTGCACCAGTTCATTGCCGCGATGCTTGCAGACATTGTAGAAGGCGTTGACCTCGTCCGGCTTGGACCGGACGATGATGATCGACTGCGGACCGATGTCGAACCGGAACCAGTCACCCGGCTGCGCAATGTCGCTGGCAACGCCCGCGATCAGCCAGGCCTTGTTCCACAGCTTGTCCTCCTCCTGCGCCTTGGCCGCGGGGTCGATGAAACGGCTGGTCTGCGCCGTGCGATAGTCGGCGATATCGGGATGCAGCTGGTCCAGCCGCCAGGGCGACTTGGCCTCATAGTCCGCCGTCACCGTCCCCGGCTCCAACAGGAAGCTTTCGGGATCGGTCAGCGGCTCCTTGATCGGCCGGTCGTTGAACCGGATTTCGGCATAGCGCGCCTTGGTCGCCATCATGCTGCTCCCTGTCTCGACCGGTCCGGCGTCAGAACTGGACGCGCTTGGTGAAGCCGCCGTCGATGACGATATTGGTGCCGGTGATGTAGGATGCCGCCGGGCTGGCGAGGAAGGCCACCGCCTTGGCGACATCCTCCGGCGCGCCCATCCGGCCCATCGGGATTTGCGCGACGATGCCGTTATACAGGTCCGGCATCAACGCCTTGGCGCCTTCCCAATTGCCACCCGGATAGCTGATCGGGCCGGGCGAAACCATGTTGATGCGGATGCCCTTCCCCGCCCAGGCCTGGCTCAGTTGCTTGCCATAGGTGATGACCGCCGCCTTGATGGCGTTGAACGCCTGCGGCATCAGGAATGTCTCGATTGCCGCCGTGCTCGACATCAGGATCACCGATCCCGCGCCCGACTTTTCCAGCCAGGGTTCCAGCGCCTCGCAGCCGTCGACCGCGCCCAGCATGTCGATGCGATAGCTTTCGTCCCAGTCCATTGATCCCTGCGCGCCCGACGAGCTGATCGAATGAATGAAGATGTCGCAGCCGCCCAGTTCCTCGGCCAGGCCGGTCAGCATCGCCTTATAGCCGTCCCGCTCCTCCAGCACGAACTCGCGCTTGACCACCGTCCCGCCCAGCTCCGCTTTCAGATCGTCGAGGGCATCGCCATTGCGCGAGAAAAGGCCCAGTTGGGCGCCTTCGGCCGCCAGCAATTGCGCCGTTGCCCGGCTGATCCCGCGGGTCGCACCGCCCAGGATCACCTTCTTCCCTGCCAGTCCCAAATCCATCGCCGCTCTCCTGAAATTCGTCTGTGTGAAAGGCTGATCAGGCCTGCGTCCAATAGACCGCATCCATGCTTTCGCCTGCGTCGAAGCGGGCCTGGATCGCCTTCATGCTGGCCAGGCTATCGGCATGGGCGAACAGGGTCTGGCTGATCGCCTGGTCGTTCGCGATGCCGTCGCTCTGGTTGAGATCCTCGGCCTCGCCCAGCATCTGCTTCATGCCTGCCACCGATTGTGGCGGCAGCGCGGCGATCCTGCGGGCGAGCGCCATCGCTGCCTCGACCGCCTGCCCCCTGGCCACCACCCGGTTAAGTCCGCCCAGTTCATAGACACGCTGCGCGCTCAACTGCCCACCGGTCAGCACGACCTCCGCCGTCACCGTCCGGCCGATCAGCCGCATGAGCCGCGACGTTCCGCCAATGCCGGTGCCGGCACCGATAATCACCTCCGGCTGGCTGAAGCGTGCCTGCTCCTCCGCCACGCGCAGGTCGCAGGCCCAGCCCAGTTCGCACCCGCCACCCGACGTATCGCCGTTGATCGCTGCGATGGTCACCGCCTTGCCGCGATTGAGCGTCTGGAGGCAACGGAACCAGCCGGCCGGATCGCCAGTCGCAGCGCGCCCCTCGACCAGGTTCACGATATCGTCGAGATAGGCATGTTCCAGCCAGTGCCCCTCAACCGAGGAAGCCAGCACAATCACCCGCGCGCCGTCCTCGATCGCGTTGTCGAGCGTGTCGGCAAGCGCCGATACGCTCGCGCAGGTCACATTATGATTGGCGGCTCCGCCATCGCCCACCGTTACCAGCGCGATGTCGCCCGTCGGCCAGTCCACCACGATATCGGGTGCCATCTGCCTCTCTCCTTGCCGTTCCGGTCTGCGCCGGGGCGCATCGGAATCTTCGTGGTCAATGCGATCAGGCTAGCGAGGCAGCGGTGGAAGTCAATATAGTATGTTAGCACATGGTTATAATGCGATCATAAACGACAGGGCGGCCGACCTGTGCCAGCCGCCCCTCTAACCTGTTAGGCCGGTGCCCCCGGCAGGAACGGCGCATAGACGCCCAGGGTCATGCCGCCATCGACGGCGATCTCGGCGCCGCACAGATAGGATGCATCATCGCTGGCCAGGAACAGACTGGTGCGCGCCACTTCCTCCGGCTCGCCGATGCGCTGGATCGGCTGGCCGACATAATATTTGGCCAGTTCCGAAGCCTCTTCGTTGGTGACATTGCCCATCACGGTATTGATGCCGCCGGGGAAGACCGCGTTCACCCGCACGCCCTTGTGGCCCAGTTCCATCGCGGCGGTCTTGCTGATGCCGCGCAATGCCCATTTGCTGGCGGAATAGGCGGTCAGCCCGTTCATGCCCCACAGGCCCGAGGTCGAACAGATATTGACGATCGCTCCCTTGCCCTTGGCGATCATCGCCGGCGACAGCGTCTTCATGCCCAGCCAGGCACCGATCAGGTTTATCTGCAGCACCCGCTCGAAATCCGCCTTGGTCAGATCGCTCAGCGATGCGGGATGGACGATGCCGGCATTGTTGATCAGGATGTCCGGCGCGCCGAAGCGATCGGTCGCGGCCTTGGCCAGCGCCTCCCATTGCCCTTCGTCCGACACGTCCAGCTTATGGAACAGCGCCGCGTCGCCGATGCTCTGCGCCACGGCCTGCCCTTCGGCTTCCAGCATGTCGGCGATCACCACCTTCGCACCCTCGGCCGCGAAAATCCTTGCGGTCGCTTCGCCCTGCCCGCGCGCGGCACCGGTGATGACGGCCACGCGCCCTTCCAGCTTTCCAGCCATGCGATTCCTCTCCTTGTTTGCCTTTACTGGCTTGCCTCTATACTAGGATGCTAGCAGACTGTATATATGCTAACCTAAAAGATATTGGATGGAGCGGATGATGCGGCTGAAGGGCAAGGTGGCGCTGGTGCTTGGCGCGGCGGGCAAGGATAATATGGGCCAGGACATCGCCCGGCGGCTAGCGGCCGAAGGCTGCAAGGTGGTGGTCGGCGGCCGCCATGAAGCCGCGCTGCAGGCGCTGGCCCAGGAAATCGACGGTACGGCGGTGACGGTCGACATCACGTCCCAGGCGCAGGTCGATGCCGCCGCCGACTTTGCCGTCAGCCATTTCGGCCGGCTCGACATCGGCGTCAACGCCACCGGCTGGGGTCTGCTCAAACCCACCCATGACACGAGCGAAGCCGATCTCGACAAGATATTGGCGATCCAGTTCAAGGGGCCGTTCTTCTTCATCCAGGCGCTGCTGCGCACCCTGTCGCCGGGCGGATCGATCATTCAGATTTCCTCCGCCACCGCCACCATCATGCTGGAAAATCACGCCGCCTATATGGGCACCAAGGCAGGGATCGATCATGTCATCCGCACCGTCGCCAACGAATATGGAGAGCGCGCCATTCGCGCCAATTCCATCTCGCCGGGGCTTACCGAAACGCCGATGGCCGGCACCACCTTCGACTATCCCGAAATGGTCGACGCCTTCACCCGCGAATATCCGCTGGGACGACTGGGCACCCGCGCCGACATCGCCGCCGCCGTCGTCTGGCTGGCGTCCGACGAATGTTTCATGACCGGCCAGAACCTGCAGGTGAATGGCGGGCTGACGCTGCGCCGCAATCCCAGCCTGCGCGAACTGGGCGCCATCGCTGCCACGGCGACGGCGCATCTGCAAAGCTGATTGCTTGACCCGATGGGGCGGTTTCGGGGAAGATGGCGCCCCCCGTCGGGACATGGGGCCACTATAAGGACAGGGGACAAGAACATGGCAACGGCAAGTGACAAGCAGGATGCGGCACGCCCGATCGAAGAGGAAGCCCCCTTCCCCCTGTTCAAGGAAAGCCTGTCCTATCAGGCGCAACTGCTCGCGCGTTTCACCCAGAATGACTACATGGCGCGCATCACCGGCACCGGCATCGCCCCGGCCCAGGCCTATGTGCTGGGCGAACTCTGGTTCGACGCGCCGCTGTCGCAGGTCGAACTGGCCCGGCGGCTGGACATCGGCAAGGCGACGATCGGCCAGACCCTGACCCGGCTGGAGCGCGCCGGCGTAGTCGAGCGCAAGCGCGTCGCCGCCGACCGCCGCGTCGTCATGGTCCATCTGACCGAGGAAGGCCGCCGGCTGCGGGAACCGCTCCGCGTCGCCGCCATCGACCAGAGCGACATGCTGGAAGACAAGCTGGGCAAGGACAAGGCGACCGAACTGACCGAACTGCTCAAACAGGTCAACCAGCTGCTCGGCAGCGCCTGGCCCCATGCCGTGGCCGACTGATCCTCAGCCCAGGCTGAAGCTGCGGATGGGGTCGCGTCCGTCGAAGCCCTGCGCGGCGGACCGCACCAGATCATAGACGCCCAGCAGCACCGGGGTCGGCTCATAGAGTTCGACGAAATGGCCCAGCGTCGCAACGCAGTCCATCATCGCGAAGCCCGCCCCCGGCTGCACTTCGGCATAGAGCGCCGTGGCATGCCCTGCCGCCTCGAACCGCGTCATTTCCGCCTGCATGTCGTCGACGATCAACGCGACATGGTGCATGCCCTGCCCTCCATCGGGATAAAGATCATGGAAGACCGACGGGCCGGGATTATTCTGCTGGACGAACTCCACCATCACCTCGCCCCACTGGCCATAGGCCGAACTATGATCCAGTTCGGCCGGCTGCCCACGATGGCGGCACAGGCTGAGCGGGATATGCTCGGCGACATAATAAGGCCCTGATCCAAAGGCCCGGACATGGGCGATTGCCGCCGCCTCGATATCGGGCACGAAATAGGCGATCTGACGCACCGGGTGACGCAACAGGGTCATCATGCCGTCTCCACCATCAGCCGCGTGATCTTCAGCGCCGCGATCCGCCAGGCGCCCTCTTCCCGCACATAGCGTTCATGATAATGGCCATAGCCATGGAAGCGGGCGAAGGGCGCGCCGTCGGGCATGCGCAATATGTCCGCCAGTGCCCATATGCCGGTGGCGCTGTCCTCGGTCAGTATGTCGATCTCGGGCATATGGCCATAATGGGCGCTGGTAATCGGGCTGATGCCGCGGCGGACATAATCGACGATCGCCGCGCGTCCGCGGATCGGCTCCTGCGAGGGACCGGGATTTTCCTCCAGCGCGCCCTGCACGTCGAAGGATGCATCGTGCGAAAACAGCTCGGCAAAACCAACCCAGTCCTTGCCATCCATCAGCCGGAAATAGCGCGCTTTCAGACGCTTGATGTCCTCGATCGCCAACAGTCTTTCCAATGGTCCGAGCATCGGCCATCCTCTCCGATTGATATATATGCTAGCATTTGATATGCTAGCTTCTTATTTCATAATAAGCACAGGAGAGCGGGTATGGCAATCATCGAGCAGGAAATGACGGGCAGCCTTGCCATGCCGGATATCCAGCGCTGCCCCTTTCCCTTCCTCGATCGTCTGCTTGCGGAATCGCCGGTCTATCTGGACCCGCTGACCAACATGTATATTGTCACCCGCTATGAGGATATCGGCCAGATTTCGGCCCGGCCGGACCTCTATTCCAACAAGACCACGGTGGTCGTCGGCCGCCATGATTCGCTGGTGGCCGAGGAAGTGGCCCGGCGCTTTGCCGAACGCGGTTTTCCCGAAATGCACACGCTGGTCACCAATGACCCACCCGAACATGGCAGCTATCGCGCGCTGGTCGAAAAGGCGTTCACCCCCAGCTATGTCAAGGAACTGGAACCCTATATCGAAGCGCTGGTCGACGAGTTGATCGACGGCATGCTGCCGCAGGGCCGGGCCAATCTGCTGCCCGAATTCGCGATCAAGGTGCCGATGTACATCATCGCCGACCAGTTGGGCGTCGACCGTGCCGACTATGACCGGTTCAAGCTCTGGTCCGACGTCACGGTGGAGCGCAATAACCCGCTGCTCGATCCCGACCGCGAACTGGAGATCACCGAACATCTGATCGACATGCAGAATTATCTGCACGCCCGCGCCGTCGCCTATCGCGAAAACCCGACCGACAATCTGCTCAGCCGCCTGGTCCATGCCGAGGTCGATGGCCAGAAGCTCAGCGATCCGGCGCTGATCGCGATCGCCCATCAATTGCTGGTCGCAGGCAATGAGACCACCACTACCGGCATCACCACCGCCATGTGGCTGCTGCTGACCAAACCCGACCTGCGTGCTGCGATCGAGGCCGATCCCAGCCGCATTCCCGGCTTTATCGAGGAAGTGCTGCGCTCCCACTCGCCGGTGCCGCACATGTGGCGCGTCGCCCTGGAGGACAGCCGGATCGGCGATGTCGACATTCCCAAGGGCGCCGTGCTGATGCTCAGCTATCTCGCGGGCAATCGCGATCCGGCGCAATGGAGCTGCCCAGCCGATTTCGAGCCGGGCCGCAAGGGTGGACGCAATCATCTCGCCTTTGGCCGCGGCATCCATTTCTGCATCGGCAACCAGCTCGCACGTGGCGAAATGCGCATCGCCATCCGCCGCCTGCTCGAACGGCTGCCGGCGATGCGCCTGTCACCCGATCATCCCGAACCGCAGTTCATCCCGCATTTCGCGATCCATGCGCTCGATCATCTGCACATTGTGTTCTGATCCCGAAACGACGACCATCGTCCCAGCCCCGATCCGCGCCAGGAGCCGCCATGAATTTCGACCATTATTCGCTGCTCAGTTTCGCCCGCGACGGGCGGGTGCTGACCATCACCATGAACCGCCCCGAATTGCTGAATGCGGTCAGCCATGCCCTGCATGAGGAAATGGCGCGGGTCTTCTTCGACGCGGCCGACGATCCCGACAGCGACGTCATCGTCCTGACCGGCGCGGGCAAGGCCTTTTCGGCCGGCGGCGATTTCGAATGGCTGGAACAGCAGGTGCAGGGCAATCGCGTGCCCTTCGTGCATGAGGCCAAGTCGATGCGCCGCATCGTCATGGGCCTGCTCGATTGCCCCAAGCCGGTGATCGCCAAGGTGAATGGCGATGCCATGGGCTTTGGCGCCTCGGTCGCGCTGCTGTGCGACATAGTGATCGCCGCCGACCATGCCCGGTTCGCCGACCCACATGTGAAGCTGGGCCTGGTCGCGGGGGATGGCGGCGCGCTGATCTGGCCGCAACTCATCGGCTTCACCAAGGCGAAACATTATCTGCTGACCGGCGAGCCGATCGGCGCGGTCGAGGCCGAGCGCTGCAACCTCATCACCTTCGCGATCCCCGCCGCAGAGCTGGACACTTACGTCGCCACCTATACCCAGAAGCTGGCGCGCGGCGCCCAGACGGCGATCCGCTACACCAAGTCGGTGACCAATATCGCGCTGCGCCAGCTCTTCAGTTCTGTGTTCGAGGCCGGCGTCGCCTATGAAGGGCTGGCGACCTACACCGCCGATTTCGGCGAGGCGGTCCATGCCGTGCTGGAAAAGCGTCGACCCAATTTCACCGGCCGATAGAGCGGGGGAAAATCGCGCGGCCCGTCACTTTCCTGCTTCCCCTCGACAATATGGTATGCCAACATATCATATATAGGCGACCATAAGAGAGTCGCCAGCGAGAGGATCAGCATGGCCGAGCAACTCGAAGCAAGATTGCGTCTGGCGTTGGACCGGCAGGAGATCGAGCATGTGCTCAAACTCTATTGCCGCGCCATCGACCGGTGCGACCTGGAATTGCTGCGCACCATCTATCATCCCGATGGCACCGACGATCATGGCAGCTTTTCGGGCAATGCGATGGAATTTGCCGAAACGATCATCCCGTCGCTGCGCGAGAGCATCCTCGACGGCATGCACACGGTCACCCATTGCACCATCGACGTCGACGGTGATTTCGCGACCTCCGAGGCCTATTATTGGGCCTATCAGCGCACACCGGGCGGCAAGGAAGCGGTAACCGGCTTCTTCGGCGACGACTATGCCGCCAAGGCCATTGCCGACGGCACGATCGAGGGCTGCCACGATTATTATTGCGGCGGCCGCTATATCGACCTGTTCGAGCGGCGCGACGGCCAGTGGAAGATCCTGCGCCGCAAGATCACCAATGAATGGAACGACATCCGCCCCAGCACGCGGATCAGCGATGCGGGCTATGTCGCCCATTACAACCTGCCCGGCCGCCGCGACCGGCAGGACCCCGTCTATCTCAACACCATCCCCGCGCGCGCCTGATCGCGCCCCAAGGAGACCGCCATGTCCCGCGATTATGACGTCATCATCATCGGTTCCGGCGCCGCCGGCATGTCCGCCGCGATCGAGGCACGCCAGGCCGGCGCCAGCGTGATGGTGGTGGAGGCCGACGACCATCTGGGCGGCGCCACCCGCAATTCCACCGGCGTCGTCTATGCCTGCAACACCAGCACGCAGCGCGAAAAGGGCATCAGCGACAGCGCCGATGCGACCTACGGCTATATCATGACGCTGAACCAGCATGCGGTGCGGCCCGACCTGATCCGCTATTATTGCGATGAAAGCGCGGCGATGCTGGAATGGCTGAAGGACAAGGGAGTCGAATTTCCCGCCAATATGCTGGTCCATTCCGATGTCACCGATATCCAGCGCGGCCATACCTGCAGCAGCTTCGGCCTCGGCATCGCCGACGCGCTCATCAACCGCGCCGGCGCGCTCGGCGTCGAAACCGCGCTCGGCACCCGCGTCGACGGGCTGATCGTCGAGGATGGCAAGGTGGTCGGCATCACCGCCGACGGCACGGATTTGCGCGCGCCCAGCGTCGTCATCGCCACCGGCGGCTTTGGCAACAGCCCGCAGATGCTGGAGAAATGGTATCCGACCGCCGCCTATCATGGCGACCGCACCTGGGCCGTGCATCGCGACGCCCCTTTCATCCTGGGCGACGGCATCACCTTAGGCGAACAGGTCGGCGCGCAGATCACCGGCTATGATACCGGCCTGCTCAACCCCACCCCCTGTTTCGACAGCCGCTATGTCGAGGCCTTCCTGCCGCCATGGGTCATCGCCGTGAACCGCGAGGGCAAGCGTTTCATGGCCGAATGGGACAGCTATGCCGTGTGCGGCTATCTTATCAACGAACAGACCGACAAGCGCTGCTGGGCGATCTTTGATCACCCCACCATGGTCGCCAATGGCGACGACCTGTCCTATGCCGACCCCTATAATAGCGGCCTGGCGACATCGAGCTGGGAAGAGATCACCATCACCCGCGAGGTGGACAAGGGCGTTGCCCACCGCGCCGACAGCATCGCGGAACTGGCAGGCAAGGTCGGCCTGCCGGTCGATGCCGTGGTCGAAACCGTCCGCCGCTACAATCTCGACACCCGGGAATGCGGCGAGGACCGGCTCTATCGCAAGGACGGCAACGGCCATCCGCTGACGCCGATCCTGACCGCCCCCTTCTATGCCGTGGAGGTTCGCGCCGCGATCATCGGTTTCACCGCCGCGGGCCTTGACATCAACCTCGACTGCCAGGTGCTCGATACCAGGGGCCAGGTGATCGAGGGGCTCTATGGCGCGGGTGAAGTGCTCGGCTGTTTCCATGGCAAGCGCTATGCCGGAGGCGGCACCAGCATCGGCAGTTCGGTAGTGTTCGGCCGCCGCGCCGGCACGCTCGCGGCGCAGCATGCGCTGCGCGAAGCAGTGCCGGCCTGACCGCGATGGATCGGGACGCCGCGATCGACGCCCTGCTCGCCAAGGACGCCCTGCGCGACCTCGCCATGCGTTACTGCCGGGCAATCGACCGGCGCGACCGCGAGCTGCTGCGATCGGTCTATCATGAGGATGCCATCGACGATCATGGCACGCTGTTCTGCGACAGCGCCGCCGCCTTCATCGCGCAGCAGGACCAGATCATGGCGCCGTTCGCGCTGACCGCCCATTATATCTGCAACATGCACTGGCGGCTGGACGGCGACCGCGCCGATGGCGAACTCTATTTCCTCGCCTATCACCGGATTGAACAGCCGATCGTCCGTCACATTCTCGTCACCGGCCGCTATCTCGACAATTATGATCGGCGCGCCGGCATCTGGAAGATCGCCCGCCGCCGCCTTGTCTGGGACAGCTTCGTCACCCTGGACGCGGCCCCCGCTGACATGGCGCAACTGGCCAAACTGGGCATCATTGGCGGCACCCATACCGATCTGTCCTATCAGGCGCTGCCGCTGATGGCGCAGCGTCACTGAACAAAGGGAGTAAAAGCGCATGAGCATCCAGGGCAAGATTGCTGTCGTCATGGGCGCCTCCGCCCCCGGCGGCACCGGCTGGGCCATAGCCGAGGCGCTGGCGGCGGCCGGTGCGAAGGTCGTCGTCGCGGCCCGCAACCTGACATCGCTGGAAACCCTGGCGGCCAAGATCGGCGGCCACGCCATCGCCTGCGACATAGGCGACCGGCTGCAGGTGGAGGCATTGGCGAAAGAGGTCGAAAGCCGCTTCGGCACAATCGATATCGCGGTCAATTCGGCCGGCCTGCCGATGATCGGCATGATCGCCGACGCCACGCCCGAGGCGCTGCAACAGGCGCTCGACGTCAATTATCTGGGCGCGGTCCATTTCGTCCGCACCATGGCGGCGATCATGAACGATAACGGGTCGATCGTCATGATCACCTCTTACAGCGCCGCCCAGCCGATTGAGCCGCATTTCGCCTATGCCTGCGCCAAGGCGGCGACCGACTGTTTCGTCAAATATGCGGCGATCGAATATGGCCGCCGCGGCATCCGCGTGAACTCGATCCAGCCCGGCCCGATCAAGACCGACCTCGCCGCCCATCTGTTCGCGATTCCCGGCGTCGAGGATATTTTCGCGCGCGAAATTCCGCTCGGCCGGGTCGGCAATCCGCAAGATTATGCCGACGCCGTGCTGTGGCTGTCCGGCCCCTGCTTCGTCACCGGCCTCAACCTGCCGGTCAATGGCGGCAACCAGCTCACCCGGATGCCGCGCACGGACGAACTTTCCATGGGTTTCGACAGCTACGACGCCAATCGCGCCGCCTGACCGACGCCGGGTGGGCGGAGCTTACTCCGCCCCCTCCTCCACTGGATATTGCAGCGCCTCCTGCGCGATCGACGCCACCAGTTCGCCAGCCCGGTTGTAGATCAGCCCGCGCGCCAGATTAACGCCATTTTCCGCATTGGGACCGTCGGTCTCGAACAGCAGCCAGTCATCGCACCGCACGTCGCGATGAAACCAGATGCTGTGGTCCAGGCTGGCGACGAACAGATGCGGGCCAGGCAGCGCCACCGTGTGCCGGGTCAACGGCGCGCCGGCGAACATGAAATCGGACAGGAATGCCAATATCTGCCGCTGCCCCGCCGGGTCCGCGACCCGCTCCGCCCCTCGGGCACGCAACCAATAATGCCGCTTGGCCTCGGCCCGCGTCTCCAGAAAGCCGATCGTGTCGGGAATGCGCACATCGACCGGATAATGGCCCTTGAGCAGCCCGGCATAATGGCGCCCGTCGCGCGCCTTCAGCGTAGCGAAAGCGCTCTGGTCGATCCCCGTCTCCGGATCGAACGGGATCGGGGTCGGTCGGAAATGGCTGAACCCGGCCATCGGCGTCCGATAGGAACAGTCCATCACGAACAGCAATTGCTCGCCCTGCCGTGCCTCGACCCGGCGGGTGGAAAAGCGCGCGCCGTCGCGCACCCGCGCGACCCGATAGTCGATCGGCAGGCTGTCGGTGCCGGCGCGCAGGAAATAGCTGTGCAGCGAATGGACGATCCGGCCCGGCACGGTGCGATCCGCCGCGACCAGCGCCTGCGCGACGATCTGGCCGCCGAACAGCGAGCGATAGACATTGGGCTGGTTGCGCGTGCTGCGAAACAGGTCTGGCGAAATCTCGTCCATTTCCAGCAGCATCGGCACATCGTGGCGCCATTCCCGAGCCTGCATCGTCTCGTCATATCGCCGCATCGCCGGCCTCCCTCATCGCCTGTTTCACCTCGCTATAGGCAATTAGAACATGATATGCTAGCGAACTAGATAGAGACAAGATTCGAGAGGACCGATGCAGCTATCCTATAGCGAAGAGGACAGGGCTTTCCGTGCCGAGGTCCGCGCTTTCGTGGAGGCGAACCTGCCCGCCGACCTCGCCCGGCGCGGCCGCCAGGATTATCACCCTCGACGCGAGGATCAGGCCCGATGGGCCGCAATTCTCGCCGAAAAGGGCTGGTCCGTCCCGCATTGGCCGGTCGCCTATGGCGGACCGGGCTGGACCGGCGTGCAGCGCTTCATCTTCGAGGATGAGATGCGCAGCGCCTATGCGCCGACCATGGACCGCATCGGCCCCGAACTGGTCGCGCCCGTCCTCTACACCTTCGGTTCGGAAGAACAGCGCCAGACCTGGCTACCGGGCATCCGCACCGGCCAGACTTTCTGGGCACAGGGCTTTTCCGAGCCCGGTTCCGGGTCTGACCTGTCTTCGCTCCGCACCCGCGCGGTGCGCGATGGCGACCATTATGTCGTCACCGGGCAGAAGACCTGGACGACCGAGGGCCACCATGCCGACATGATCTTCATGCTGGTGCGCACCGACATGGACTGCAAGCCGCAGGCCGGCATCTCGGCCCTGCTGATCGACCTCAACAGCCCCGGCATCACCCGCCGCCCGATCTGGACGATCGACGAGGGGCTGACCGTCAATGAATTCTTCTTCGACGAGGTCCGCGTCCCGGTGGACAATCTGGTGGGCCAGGAAGGTGCGGGCTGGACCTATGCCAAATTCCTGCTGGGCAACGAACGCACCGCCAGCGCCGAAGTCCCCCATACCAAGCGCGACATCGCCCAATTGCGCGACATCGCCCGGATCGAACAAAAAAACGGCAAGCCGTTGATCGAGGATGCCGTTTTTCGCGCGAAGCTGGCCCGGATAGAGATCGATACCATGGCGCTGGAAACCGCCGTGCTGCGCGCGCTGACGTCGGACGCGCATGATGGCGGCGCGATCGCCTCGCTGGTCAAGGTGCGCGGGTCCGAACTGCGCCAGCGCGTCGCCGACCTCGCTGACGAGGCACTGGGCGACCGCGGCCTTGCCGTCTGCCTCGCGCCCGATGCCGAACATCGGATGTTCGACGACGGCCTCGCCCCGCCTGTCCCGGACCATGGCATAGGCATCGCCGCCAAGGCGATGTTTCGCCGCGCCACCACCATCTATGGCGGCGCCAACGAGATCCAGCGCACGCTGATCGCCAAGACCGTGCTGGAGCTTTGATCCGATGGACTTCGCCTACACATCCGAACAGGAAGCGCTGCGCGACAGCGTGCGCCGCTTCGCCGAGCGCGAATATGGCTGGGAAGAGCGCTTCCGCCTGATCCGATCCCCGGCCGGCGTCGCGCCCGCTCACTGGGCGACCTTCGCCGAACTGGGCTGGCTGGGCGCGGGTCTGTCCGAAGCGGCCGGCGGCTTTGGCGGCAGCGCAACAGAGAATGCCCTGATCGCCGAGGAACTGGGCCGCGCCCTCATCACCGAACCCTTTGTCGCCCATGTCATCGCGACCCAGTTGCTCGCCGCGATCGGCGACGCCGCGGCATCGGACCTGATCGCCGCGCTGGTCATGGGCGAACAGCGCATCGTGCCGGCGCTACAGGAGGCCGAAGGGCGCGGCGACTGGCGCATCGTCTCCACCCGTTGCGACGGCACAACCCTCACCGGCAGCAAATCCCTGGTCGAGGGTGTCAATTTCGCTGACAGGCTGATCGTTTCGGCCCTTAGCGACGATGGCATCGCCCTCTATCTGGTCGACCCCAAGGGCGCGGGCATCACCCTGTCCCCCTATCGCACGCTCGACAATCGCCGTGTCGCCGACATCCAGTTCGCCAATGCCCCGGCACAGCTGCTTGCCGACGGCGCGAAAGCACAAGCCGCGATCGACAGCGCTATCGACCATGGCCTCGTCACCCTGTGCGGCGAAGCGCTGGGGATCATGGAAGCCGCCCTCTGGGCCACGCGCGACTATCTCAAGGTCCGCAAGCAGTTCGGCACCGCGCTCGGCAATTTCCAGGTGCTCCAGCATCGCATGGCCGACATGCTGATCGAAACCGAGATGAGCCGATCGCTCCTGCTTCACGCGCTCGGCGCGATGGAGGGCGACGATCCTCTCGTCCGTGCCGTCGCCGTCTCCGCCGCCAACGTGCAGGCATCGACCGGCGGCCTGTTCGTCACCCGCCAGGCGATCCAGTTGCATGGCGGCATCGGCGTGACCGATGAACTCAATATCAGCCATCTCTATCGCCGGCTCTATGTGATCGCCCGCCAGTTCGGTGATGAGGAACTGCACATCGCCCGCTTCGCCGACGCGACCGATCGCGCCGCATGAGCCGCGCGCGGATCGAACGGATCAAGGCCGCCTTCGCCCGCGACCAGCGGGACGATCCGCCGGCCGTCCATCCCGGCGACATTCCCTGGCGCTACGAGGCGATCACGCCCGAATGGATGACGCATATCCTGTGCCGCGGCCATGCCGAGGCGCGGGTCGTCGCCATCACGCTCGATGCCCCGGATTCCGGTACATCCAACCGCCGCCGCATCTTCATCACCTATAATGAGGCCGGCCGGGCGCTCGGACTGCCCCGCTCGGTCTTCTGCAAGGCGACGGTCGATCTGGTGAACCGCATCCTGCTGTCGACCTCCGCCCTGCTGAGTGAAACCAGCTTCTACAATCTAATCCGCCCGCAACTGGCGATCGAAGCGCCCGAGGCGCTGATCGCCGCCTATGACCCGGACTCCTTCGCCTCGATCATCATGCTCAAGGATCTGGGCGAGCGCGTGACCTTCTGCTCCCATCACACCGTCATGACGCTGGAGCGCGCCAAAGACCAGATGGCGCTGCTGGCCACCCTACACGGCCATTTCTATCGATCGCCGCAGCTTGACGCGGGGCTGGCCCATCTGTTCCGCTACGATCACCGCTTCGCGGCGCTCGACCGCGATCATGATTTCAGGACGATGTGCGAGACCGGCCTGCGCGCCGCCGCAGATATCGTCCCGCCTCGCCTGATGGCCCGGGAAGCTGCGGTCTGGCCAGCCACGCTGCGCGCTTCGGCCCGGCATGGCGAATTGCCGCTCACCATCACCCATGGCGATGTTCATCTCAAAAACTGGTACATCACCGCCGACGACCGGATGGGGCTGAGCGACTGGCAGGTCACGTCGAAGGGCCATTGGTCGCGCGACGTCGCCTACACCATCGCCACCGCCCTCACTGTCGAGCAGCGCCGGCTGTGGGAGCGAGACCTTCTCGCTTATTATCTCGATGCGTTCACCGCCGCAGGGGGCGAAAAAATAGCGTTCGACCAGGCCTGGCACAATTATCGCCAACAGATGCTGACCACGCTTGCCTGGTGGACGATGACGCTGACCCCGCTGGGCGATGTGCCCGATATGCAGCCGCGCGACATCACGCTGGAATTCATCCGTCGCATCGCGACCGCCATGGACGATCTCGATACGCTGGACAGCCTCTAAGGTTCAGACCGCGCGCACGGCGGAGCCGATGTCCAGCCGCCGCCAGCTATCGAGAAACACCGTCATCAACTGCAATTGCGCGCGCGGCAGGAAACGGTCGCGCAGTTCCGGATCGAACCGGTCCTTCACCTGGCGAAAATCGGGAATCTCCGCAGCGATCAGGGCCGGTGCATCAAGCATCCAGGCCATGCCGGTCAGCGCGATCGACCATTTTAGCGCGTGCGCAAAGGCGCTCCGGTCGATCGCCGGGCCACCAGCCTCGCTATAGGCTACCAGCAGCAGGTCGATCAGTTCGTCTTCATGCTGCGCCAGAAAGTCCGTCTCGGCCGCACAGCTCATGCCGACAAAGGCCATCGCCAGGTTCATCTGCGCCACGCCGCCCCAATCGAGCAGCCCGCAATGCAACGCGCCGTCCGCGCGCCAGAACCAGCCATTATCGACATTCATGTTCCAATGGCACAGCGCGATCATGTCGTCCTGCGCATTGAGCCAAGCCTGCATCGCCGCCTGTCGCGCCAGCACCAGTGGCGCGTCGCGACAGAAATCGTCCAGGAAGGCGGGATCGCGCAGCGCATCCGGCAGCAATCGCGGCGCATCCGCCGCGAACAGCCGCAGGACGGCCAGTTTCTCGTCCAGAGCGGCCCTGTCATAAGGAATTATCGGCGGCGGTGCCGGATCGAAGGGAAAGGCCTGCGCGACCGCCGCGCCGAACCGGCCGGCGCGATGATGTGCCGCAAGGGCCGCCATTGCCTGCGTCAGCGCGCGATAATGATCCAGCGGATCGGCCATCCGATAATCCAGGCACTTGTCCTGCACCGGCTCCACCCCGTCCCGGCCATAGGGCACCCGCTCGGTGATCAGCAGGCCACATTGGGTCGCCGCGCTATAGTCGCCAAAATGGCAGACCGGCACCCGCACCGGGAAATCGGGCACCCTCGATAGCAGCGCAAAGCGGACCTCCGGCGCCATGACCGGCGAGAAGAGATCGCGCAGCGGATCGCCGAACTCACGAGTGAATTTGGCGAACAGCGCCGTATGCAGCCCCTCTTGCGGCCGCGCATAGCGCACGTCGAGCCACAGCTTGCGGCCCATGCCACCGCCGAAAAACTCCTTCACCGCGACAATTTCGACTACGTCATTGTCCGCTGCCAGCACGCCGGTGGCGCGGAACGCCCGCGTGAGGAACGCTGCCCCCGCAGCATCAAAGGCGTCGACACTGGTGGGAAAGTCGATGCCCAGCGCGTCTCCGCGCACCATCGCCGGCCGCGCATCATCGACCACAAGGGCGTTCATCACATCCGCCTGCATATCTTCCCTCTCCAATGATATGCTACTATACTATACTCAAGCGACACGCCGCAAGGCGGGATCAGATATGGAGAGCGAACATGGCGACTTCCGCGAAAATCCGGGGTTATGGATCGGCCGAGCGCCCTTTGGCAGGCGAACTCTGGCGGCGTGAGTCGCATCAGCCCGGCGCCCCGGCCCTGACCGCCCATGGCAATTTCGAGCCGGACAATAATAGCGTCGACTATGCCCGCTATTTCTCTCCTGCCCGCGCCAGGGCCGAACAGGATCATATCTGGTCGAAAAACTGGCTCTTCGCTGGACGGGAAGAAGATATTCCCAATGTCGGCGACCGCATGCCGCTGCAGGTCGGCCCCCATAGCTGGTTCATCGTCCGCTCCGCGCCCGATGCGTTCAAGGCTTTCCATAATAGCTGCCTGCACCGTGGCACCATGCTCTGCGCCAAGCATGAATCGGCAGAAACCATCCGCTGCCCCTATCATGCCTGGGAATGGAATGTGGACGGGCGGCTGAAGCGCATCCCCAGCCATTGGGACTTTCCCGAACTGACCCGCCTCAATGCGTCCCTGCCCGAAGTGAAGCTGGAGCGCTGGGGCGGCTTCCTCTTCATCAACGCCGACAAGGATGCCGCGCCGTTGCGCGACGCTCTGGGGCCGATGCCCGAGCATTTCGCCCAGTTCCAGCCCGAGCGCCGCTACACCGCGGCGCGCTTCCGCAAGCTGGTGAAGGCCAATTGGAAAATCTCGCAGGAGGCCTTCATGGAGGCCTATCATCTCTACGCCACCCACCCCGAAGCCGTGCCGTTCAACGGCGACAGCCAGACCCAATATGATATCTGGCAGGGTGAACATGGCCATGTCGGCCGCAACGCCAGTTGCTCGGCCACGCCCAGCATGCACGCGCCGTCGGACGCCACCGTGCTCAATGCCGGCCAGATGTTCGCCCAGGCCATGCGCGACTGGCATTATCCGCAGGCCGACGTGCCACAGATCGATCCCAAGGGTGATGTCCGCGCGCAACTGGGCGAATGGCACCGCGCCGTCGCCACCCAATTTTACGGCCGGCCGATCGATCTGGCCGACGCCATCATGATGGATAGCTTCCTCTATTTCATGTACCCGCATATGGGGCTGTGGCTGTCGGAATCCGTGCCCTTCACCTATCAGTTCCTGCCGCACGAAACCGATCCCGAACAAAGCTGGTTCGACGTCCGCCTGCTGCTGCCCTGTCCCGAAGGACGCCCGACCCCGCCCTCGGCGCCGGCGGTCGTGCTGGACGCGGACCAGAGCGTGTTCCAGCACTGCCCCGATTTCGGCTTTCTGGGCTTCGTGTTCGATCAGGACATGTCCAACATGCCGCTGATCCAGAAGGGCGCCCACTCGGCCGACCCCGCCAGCCCGCGCACGCGGCTGGGCGCCTATCAGGAAATGATCATCCAGCACTGGAACAAGGTGATGGACGATCAGATTGCCCAGGGTGAGGCAGCCAAGGGCTGATCCTGGCGGCGGCCGGGCCGCTTATCCCAGGCCCGGCAGGCCGCCCGTCCGGATCGGCAGGCTGGCCTTCAGCCGCGCGCGAAACGCATCGTCATCCCCGGCCGCCGCGCCCATCCGGTCCAGCAGCGGCCGGGTCGCCACGCTGACGACGATCGCGCCGCTCAGCGCCATGAACAGATGATCGGCATCCGCCTGCCCGGACTGCCCGGCCAGATGGTCGACCAGGATCGGACGCAGCCGGTCATGGATCGGCTTGACCAGCCGGGCATAGCTGTCTTCCGATCGGGCGCTGTCCAGCACCACTTCGCGCAGGATGAAGGCGGCGAGATCCGGCGTATCGCACAGCAAGTCGATCAGCAGGCCGATCGCCTGATCGATCCGCCGATCCCCCCGCCCCTCATCCGCATCCGGCAAGATCGCCAGTTGCGCGATCAGCCGCTGCGACAGCCGATCGACCACGGCCTGCCACAATTGCAGTTTCGATCCGAAATGATGCGCGATCATCGCCGCGTCGACCGACGCCTGCGCCGCGATCTGCCGCACACCTACCGCATCAAAGCCATGCGCCGCGAATTGCGCCGTCGCGGCGTCGAGCAGCGCATCCGCGACTGACGCCCCCTCCCCGACCTCGGTGGATCGCGGACGTCCACGTCGTTTTTGCCGCATCGGCGCGGTCGAGGAAGAAACAGGCATCATGCGACTTTATTCTGCAATCGTTGAATATTGCAAGAATGGCATGATCTGGGACGCGCGTCAGCGCAGCGCGCGGACATCCTTGCGCGAGAGCGTGGTCTTGACCGTGTCGCCGTCGAGCGACAGCGTATCGCCCGGAATGACGATCATCTTGCTGCCCAGGATCAGCTGGACGCCAGTCACAGTGTCGTTCGCGGTCAGCACCCGGTCCACCTTGCCGAGCACGACACCATCGGACGAGACGACGGGCGCATTGCGCGGGATCGCCAGAGGTTCGGCCGCGACTGCGCCGGCGCTCAGGAGGGCAATTGCAGCAACAAGGGCACGAACGATCATGGGTCTCTCCATCAGAATTTGGAGCGACCCATGCTATAAATAGTATGCTAGCACAACATTAATTTTGCGGTGCATCAATCACCGGGAAGATGTCCCACTTCGTTGAAACTGCGCAGCTTCCAGCCACCGTCTCGATCGACGATCAGGCGCGAGATCGACGCATTCTCCGTCGCCATGAAGGCAAAGGCCCGACTGCCCGTGGTCTGACGGCAGATTTCCGCAATCGTCGCCGCATGGCTGAAGACCACGGCAGTCTCGCCGGCGTCGATCGCATCGCAGACCATGGTCAGGCCCCGACGGACGCGCGCAGAAAAGGCTTCGCCCCGTTCGGCATTGGGAATGACGTCCCAGCTTTCCTCGACGAACATGCGTGACACCAGCGGATGCCCGGCGGCCGCATGGTCATAGAAACTATGCTCCCAGTCCCCCAGATGCACCTCGCGCAGATCATCGATGCAGCGTGGCGCGATCCCGGTCGCCCGTGCCAGCGGCGCCGCCGTCTGCTGCGTGCGTTGCAGCGGCGTCACCATGATCGCGGCGATCGCCTCGCCGGCCAGCGCCTGCGCGACCGCCTCGGCCTGCCGTTCGCCATCGGCCGTCAGCGGCGGATTGCTGATCGTCAGGTCGCCCAGCGCGATCACATGTGCAGTGGCGCCGGTGCTCGAACCATGGCGCACCAGAATGATCTGCCGCGCGTCGGCCGGCAGCGTGAAACGCTGCTGCGCACCCTGCGCCCGGCGATGATGGTCGTCCTGCGAAGATGTCATGAAATGCCCCAATATTGAGAATAAAGCATATGGTATTGCACCATACCATAGTCAACGCTAAGCTCATTCCCAACAACCGATCGCCGATGCAGCGATCGGACGAGGGTATGCAATCGGCACCGCAGATGCGCGCCCTCGACCATGGACAGGAGAGGTTTCATGCGTGCAGCCACCGCCACCCATCCCTTTTTCGATCGCGATACCCTGGCTGATCCCTTTGCGATGATGGCGCAGATGCGATCGGATATGCCGATCGCCCAGACGACCGATCCGGCCGGCCGCGCGATATGGGTCGTGACCGACATCAAGCTGATCGAGCAGATTGCCCGCCGCACCGAGGATTTCTCCAACCGCTTCGGGCATCTGCTGATGGCCGGCGGCGGCGCCGATCCGGAGGTCGCGCAGATCCTGGCGAGCGAACCGCTCGAAGCGACGCTGCTGCTGACCTCCGATGATCCGGATCACAAGCGCTTCCGCGCACTGGTCAACGCCGTCTTCGCCACCGGCCGCGTGTCGCACATGGAAGAGACGATCGCCCGGCTGATCGATGAACTGATCGACGATTTCATCGAGCATGGCACTGTCAATTTCGTCGACAAGTTCGCGGTTCTGCTGCCCACCTATATCATCGCCGACATACTGGGCCTGCCACGCGACAAATATGACAAGGTCAAATCATGGTCGGATGCGGTCATCACGGTCGTCGGCCGCATGGGCACGCCCGAACAGGAGCGTGATGCCGCTCGGCAGATGGTGGAGTTCCGCCGCTACATCAAGGATATGGTCGCCGCCCGCCGGATCGAGCCGCGCGACGACCTGATCTCCAATCTCGTCACCGTCCGTATCGACGGGGTCGCGCCACTCACCGATGACGAGGCGGCCGCGCTGGCCTTCGAGACCTCTGTCGCGGGCAACGAAACGACCCGTAACACGCTGATGAGCGGCATGGTCCAGTTGCTGCGCCATCCCGACCAGTTGCAGGCGCTGATCGACGATCCGTCGCTGATCGACAATGCGGTCGAGGAGATATTGCGCTACGAGACTCCGGCCTCATCGATGTGGCGGATCGCGCGCCATGATACCGAGCTGGGCGGCGTCATCATTCCTGCGGGCGCTACCCTGCTGCTGCGCTATGACGGCGGCAATCGCGATCCCCAGCGTTTCGAGGAACCCGACCGGTTCGACATCCGCCGGAAGAACGCCCGCACACACATATCCTTCGGCGCGCCCAGCATGCATCGCTGCCTCGGCCAGATGCTCGCCCGCAAGGAACTGACCCTGGCCTTCCCCCGCCTGCTTGCGCGCATGAAGAATATCCGCATCGGCGCAGGCAGCCAGACCGACTATCTGCCCAGCCTTCTCTTCCACTGCATCGGCGGCCTGAACCTGGATTTCGATCCGGGCGAGCGCGTCCTCGACGGCATGGCGACCGAGGTATCGGCATGACCGGCAGCTACGACTATATCATCGTCGGCGCAGGATCGGCGGGCTGCGTCCTCGCCAACCGCCTGTCGCAAAATCCCGATCACAAGGTGCTGCTGCTGGAGGCTGGCGGCGAGAACAAGGCGTTCCTCGTCAACATGCCCAAGGGCATCGGCAAGCTGGTCACCGATCCCGATTATGCCTGGACCTATCCGGTCGGCCCCGCCGATGCACCGTCGGAAGTGTGGCAGCGCGGCCGGGGCCTGGGCGGCTCCTCCGCCATCAACGGCATGATCTATGTCCGGGGGCAGCCGCAGGATTTCGATATCTGGGAAGGCGAGGCCGGTCCGGACTGGTCCTGGGTGCAGATGAAGCAAAGCTATCGCGCGATCGAGGATCATGAACTGGGCGACGACGGCGTCCGCGGTGTCGGCGGCCCGGTCCATATCTCGACCAACAAGCTGCGCTATCCGCTGGCGGAAAAGGCGATCGACGCCGGCGTGCAGATGGGCCTGCCGCGCCATTATGAGGATCTCAATCGCGAGGATCAGGAAGGCGTCGGCTATTATTGCTACAATATCAAGGATGGGCGCCGGCAAAGCTCCGCCATCGCCTTCCTCGATCCGGTCCGCCATCGCCCCAATCTGCACGTCGTCACCAACGTCTATGTCGACCGGATCCGGTTCGAGGGGAAGCGCGCCGCCGGGGTCGAATGCCGCGTCGATGGTCGGCGCACATTCTATGCCTGCCATGGCGAGATCATCCTGAGCGCCGGCACGATCGGATCGCCCAAGCTGCTGCAATTGTCGGGGATCGGCCCGGCGCCCCTGCTGCGCCGCCACGGCATCGACATGATCCACGACAGCCCGGATGTCGGCCGCCGCATCCGCGAGCATCTCGGCATGATCGCCAGCTATCGCCTCAAAGGGGGCGAGAAAGGCATCAACCACCGCCTGCGCGGTCTGGGCCTCGCCACCAGCGTCGCCCAATATCTGTTGTTCCGAAACGGTCCGCTCGCCAACGGCGCAATGGAAGTGGGCGCCTTCATCCGGACCAATCCAGCCGAACCCCGGCCCAATGCCCAGCTCTATATCAGCGGCTGGACGCTCGACATGCCCGAGGAGCGCGACAAGGATACCGTCGCCCCGATGCAGGCAGTGGAACGTGAACCGGGCATGAGCTTCACCGCGCAATTGATCGGCCTCGACAGCGAAGGCTCGGTCGAGATCAGCGACAGCGATGCCGATGCGCCCTTGCTCATCACCCCCAACTGGCTGTCGAGCGAGCATGACCGGCGCGCCGCGATCGAACTGGTCCGTTATATCCGCGCCTATGTGCAGCAGCCCGCACTGGCCCCCTATGTCGGCGCGGAGGTCTCGCCCGGCGCGGCCCATATCACCGACGAAGAGATATTGGCCGTCGTCCGCGACATCGCCCTGTGCGGCACTCACGCCGTGCGCAGTTGCCGGATGGGGCGCGATGCGCAATCGGTAGTGGACGAACGCACCCGCGTGCGCGGCGTCCATGGCCTGCGCGTGGTCGACTGCTCGATCATGCCGGGGCTGATTTCGGGCAACACCAACGGTCCCGCCATGGCGACCGCCTGGCGCGCCGCCGACCTGATCCTGGCGGATGCCGCGTTGCGCAACGCAGCCTGAAATAGACGGGGGGAGAAGCGATGAGCCTGCTGGACCAGAAGATTTGCGCCTGGGGCGGACCTTTTTGCGCCGCGACATTGGGCGTGGGGCTGTTGATGGCGGGGTTCGTGCCGCCGCCCGGCCCAGAACTGTCGGCGCAGCAGGTGGCGGCCGTCTATCGCGACAATGCGATGCTGATACGCCTCGGCATGATCCTGGGGCTTGCCTGCATTTCCGGGTTCATCGCGCTGGTCTGCGTCATCACCACCCAGATGCGGCACATGCATGTCGCCAGCCGCCTGCCCGCCGACCTGCAACTGGGCGCCGGCGCGATCGGCGTGCTGACCTTGATGTTTCCCAACATGGTCCTGGCCATCGCCGCCTTCCGCCCGGAGCGTGACCCGGCACTGACCCAGATGCTCAACGACATTGCCTGGCTGCTGGTGATCCCCGCCTTCCCGACCTTCCTCGCCCAGTTCGGGGCGATCGCCATCGGCACGCTGACCGACAAGCGCCCCGACCCGATATTCCCGCGCTGGGCCGGCTATCTCAACATCTGGCTCGGCCTGCTGCTGGTCCCCGGCGCCTTCGCCTATATCTTCCGCACCGGCCCCTTCGCCTGGAACGGCCTGCTATCCTTCTGGATCGCGGCATCGGCCTTTTTCGTCTGGCTGATCGTGATGACCCCGCTGACCCTGAGCGCGATCAACCGTACCGCGCGGGAGGGATAGGCGTCACGCCGTCTCCACCGCGTCGGCGAAGCTGACCCGGATCGGGTCGTTGCGCCGGTAATAGTCGAGTGCCTGCGCGATCCGGGGCGACACGGCCAATCGCGCGGGATCATAATAGGGCACCAGCAATCGCAGCATCCGCGGCAACATATAGGCAAGCTGCCGCCGAATAAGGCGCTTCTCCATCCTGACCGACGCGCGCCGCTCGGCCTGCGTCATGTCCGCGCGATGGACCGCCATCACGATCGCCGTGGCCCGTCCGAACAGCATGTTGATATGCCAGAAGGAATAGGCCAGCCCCGCCAGACGGACGACATAATTGCCCGACACCTGCCTGAACGCGGCATGGCAGGTCGCCCGATGCTCGAATTCTTCGGCGACATGCCATTGCAGCAAGTTGGCGCCATAGGCATCCCCCGCCTTGAACAGCGGGAAACAGCGTTCCAGCAGGAATTTCGCGCTGAAGGTCGCCGTCGTCTCGAACCCCGCGCAATAGGCGACGTTGAAGGCCAGCGATCGCCGGGCCTTCATCCGCTGCAGATCATCCACGGCCCGATCGATGACGGTCTTCAGGCCTTCATAGCCCGCGCCGAACATGCGCTTGTTGAACAGGCTGTGATAGCGCGCATGCGTCGCCTCCTGCCGGATGAACTGGTCGAGTTCGGCTGCCAGCGCCGGGTTGTCGGTACAATGGCCGTCGCGCACCATTGCCATCACATGGTTCAGATAATGTTCGACATAGGGAATGACCGCCGACGCGCCATTATAGATATGGGCAAATTCCGGTACCGTAGACCAGGCCAGATGCGGATCGTCTGTCGCGATATCGGGCTTGCGGGCGGTCAGCATCGATTGTCATCCTCTCGTCGGCCGGGCTTGGGCCTTTGCCTCATTCTAGCCCTGCGGACAGTCGCGAACGATTGACTTGATGATGCTGATCACGCCAAGATTGATGCAGATCGCGCCATGGGACGATCGGATATGAAGAGCCTCATCGCCACGCGCATCCGTCGCTATGCCAGTCTTTGCCGTCAGATCGGCATGCTTGTTCCCGATAGCGATCCACTCGAACGAAAGGCCGCACTGGCCATCGCAGCCGGTCGCGACCTGGCCATGGCCGATCTGGTCGGCCTGATCCTGCACATGGTCCGGATCGGCCCGCCCGACATCGGCTTGCGCCTTGGCCGGGCCGAGCGATTGAACGATCTGGGTATCGTCGGTCATGCCATCGCCGCAAGCGGCACGCTCAAGCAGGCGCTCGCCATCTGGCTCAGCCGGGTCGACGACGATGCGCCGCTCATGCGATTCCAGTCGCGCGTCCGGGGAAGCGTTTGGTCGATGACCGTCCAGCCAGCGGCCACCTTGCCGTTGGCCGTCCGCCGTTTCCTGGTGGAAGAATGGATCGCCGCCTTCTTCACTTTCCTTGCTGAAGCGACCGGCATCACCGATCCTGTCGCGCGGATAGAGCTGCGCTACGGGCCGCTGCCGGGCGCGAACCATGCCCCATGGCTTCCAGCAACGCCCCATTTTCACGCGATCGCCAATCGACTGACCCTTCCCGCCAGCCTGTTGCAAGCCGAATTGCGGTCGCGCGATACCGAAATGCTCGACCTGATCCTGGGCCATTTTCGCGATCGTGCCGCAGCATCGGCCAGCCTTTCCGACCGCCTGGCCCAATTGCTGTCCACGGGCGCATTGGAGCGCCAGACGATCGACTGTGCGGCAGCAGTGTTGGGCCTCAGCAACCGGACGCTGGTGCGTCGCCTGACACAGGAAGGGACCAGCTTCGGCCGGATTCTCGACGATCATCGCCGCGCCCTTGCGCTCATCCTCGCCCGCGAAGGGCAGATGGGCGCCAAGGACATCGCGCGCGCCGTCGGCTTCCGCAATCATCAAAGCCTGCGCCGCGCCTTTCTCCAATGGACCGGACAGCCGCTGGGCCGCTGGCGCGCGGATCAATGATCGGTGGCGCGACCGGTCAGCGCGCCACCCCATAGCAAAGTGCCAGAAGTGCCGCCCCCAGGCCCAGCATCCACAGTTCCAGCGGCGCGCGCAGCGACCAGGGCGCTTCAGCAACCTCCATGAACTGCAGGATCACAACCCGGATCTTGATCAGCGCAATGCCGATGATCACCGCGGTCCCTATCGCCGCCTGATCCAGCCACTGCATGCCGCTCTCGAACGACAGCAGCGTCAACCCTAGCAGGACCGCCCACCAGAATATCAGCCGACGATCACCGCTATCCATGGCTGTCGACCAGATAGAAGAGCGCGAACAGCATGATCCACAGCAGGTCGACAAGATGCCAGAACAGTGCGCCGCACTCGACGATCATCGTCCGTGCGGCCGATGGTGGACGCCGCGCCGCGACCGCCGCCATATAGATAAGGCCGGCCGATCCGATCAGCACATGGGTCAGGTGGATGCCGGTAAAGGCGAAATAATACATGTAGAAATCATTGGTCAGCGGTGTGATGCCGTGCGCGATCTTCTCGGCATATTCGATGGCCTTGAGCGCGATGAAAAGCGCCCCGCACATCAGCGCCGCACGGAACATCGCCACCCCACCCGGCCGGCCGGCCCGCACCCGCCGGACGCCCAGCGCCACGAACAGGCTGCTGGTCAACAGGATGATCGTGTTGGACAGGCCGATCGCGCCATTCAGCGTCGCATGGGATTGCGCGAACAGCGTGGGCTGCTGCCCGCGATAATAAGCGAACACCAGGAAGAAGAGCGAGAAGGCCAGCATATCGCCGCCAATCAGCACCCATATCCCCGGTTCGCCGGGAATGCGCCGGGCTTCAGCCATGGCTGGCGCGCGCCGCCTCCTGTTGCCCGATCGCCCGCAACAAGACGATCAGGGTCATCGTCATCCAGACGCCGAAGATGGTGAAGGGTATCCAGTAGGTCAGCAGCCCGTTCCAGGCGAACGGTCCCGTCCGCGGCAGAAAGGCAAAGGCACCGATCTCGAACATCAGCGCCGTCCAGACGACATAATAGCCATACCAGCGCGGAAAGGGATTGAGCGGATGGCCGCGCCGCGACAGCGCCAGATAGGCGATCGGCACCATGTTGAAGATGAAGAACTGGTCGGTCGTCACCAGGGTAAGATTGGCCAGTTCATGCATCAGCAGCGTGACCTCCGGCGGCCGTCCCGGACTGAAGGCGGCCACGCCCCAGAAGAGCGGCGGCAGCACCAGGAAGATCGTCATCATCATGCCGCCGCCAAATTGCAGGATCGACCAGATCGGAATGCCCTTTTCCAGCCGGATCGATTGCGCAACCAGCACGACATAGATCGGAATGGCAAAGGCGGCGCACCAGGAACAGATGACCGCCCCGATCCGGATCGGCAGGCTGTTCGCCTGATAGAAGGCCGCGACCTGCGCCGCCGTGTCCGTCGCCGGATTGAGCGGCAGCAGGCGGATCAACAGCCAGTAGGACAGGCCAAAGGCGATCATCATCAGCCAACCCCACCACAGCATGAAGCGCTGCGCCTTCGCGCTGATCGTCGGATAGCTGGTCATCATCCCCCCTCTCCGACTGTCAGCCGAAGGCCGCAGCGGAACCGGCATCATCCATGGCGGTGCCGATCCGAGTCAGGAATTCGATCGTGGTATCGCGCGGCTGCATGTCCGGCAGCCCTTCGGGCGGGCACAGCGTGACCAGCCACCAGCTGAGCGCGGTCCATAGCTGCTGGCGACAATGGAGCCAGGCCTCGTCCAGCGAGACCCGCGGCCCACCATGGCTTGCCAGTTCGTCGAGATAATAGGCGACCAGTTCGCGGTCCCATTTGCGCCGATCCGCGATCGGCAGCGCGGTCGCGATGGTGTAGATCAGGTCGCGCGACCAATGCCCGCTATTGGAACATTGCCAGTCGCTCAGCCCCATCTCGCCATTGCCGGCGACATACCAGTTCTTCAGATGCACGTCGCCATGGGTGATGGTCCGCGGCAACGTCCCGTGGCGCGCTACCGACTGCAGCATGCAATCCCACATGCCGTCTTCGCCCATCCCATAGACCGATGCCGGCAGGATATCGCGCGCTTCGTGAAAAGCCTTGCGGATGCCCGATTCCAGACCGAAATCGCAGGACCGGTGATAAAATTCCTCCCAGGTCGGCATCTGCGACAGATTGGTCTTCACTTCTGCGTTCGCATAGCCGGACGCATGCAGGCGCGCCAGCAGGCGCATCTGGCTGCGGGCGCGCTCCAGGCTCATCGGGGTCTTGTCGTCGCAGAAGGATTCCACGCTATCGGTGATGTCGCCCAGGATAATGAGCGAATTGCACGACACCTCATTCCAGGCCGCGAAATAGGAGGTCGGCACCTCCATCTCGATATGGGGCCGGAAGAGGTTGTAGAAATTCACCTCGCCCTTGGCGCCGCCGGATACGCCCAGCACCATTCGGTTGGCCAGGTCATGGGACGCCTTGCAGAATAATTGCTCCGGCAGGCCGGCAGCCTGCCCCGCCGCATTATACACCACACTGATCCGCCGCCGGTTGGACGAGCCATTGTCGGGCGGCCCCAGATTGACGGACTGCACGCGGGCGCCCGGCACATCGCGACACAGCGCCTCCGTCATCCAATCTTCCGTCAGCTCCTCATAGCTGCGCGGCAGATCGACAACAGCGGTGACCTTCTTGAAACCACGCGCCTGATCGGCGGCATAGGCGGTCTGAATGCGTTCCAGCACCTCGGACATCGGCTCTCCTTGCGATTGACGGCTTCTGAAAGGCCGTATGCCGACGCACCATAGAACGTCAGAATATCATTCGCAAGCAAACCTTTTTATTTGATGCACGATCATCGGCCGATCAGGCCCCGCGGTCGCGCCGAAACAGCAGCGTCCCGATGAAGAACATGGTCCTTAGGTCGAGCAACCGGAAAGCCTTGCGTGCCTCGCCCGGTGTCAGCACCGCCCGCACCGGCAGCGCCCCCATGATCTCGCCATGAATGACCAGCTCGCTGCCCGCGCGCTCGATCCGCTCCACGGTCATCAGATTCTCACGGTCTTTTGTCAGAAGTTGCATGCTCGCCTTTCCTCTCGATCCGTTCCCGAAACAGTCTCACCAGTTGACGAATCCGGCCTGGTAGGGGATGCCGAAATCCTTGTAGATTTTCATCGCGCACGCCCGCCCGCCCAGCGTCGCCAGCCCGCCGGGATGGGTGGTGCATCCGGTCAGGAACAGCCCGTCGATGCCCGGAATGCGATATTGGGCCAGTTCCGGCGTCGGCCGAGCACCCATCAACTGGTTCGCAGTCATGGCGATGCCCATGATATCGCCGCGCTTCATGATCCGGCTGTGCGCGGCATGATCGGGCGGGCACTCCACCAGGCGGCCCAATATCTTCGACCGGTCGATATTCCTGGTGAAGCGGCAAAACCAGTCGAACAGCGCGTCCGCCGCCTTCTGCTTGTCCACCGCCCAGCCATCGCGCGTCTCGAACGGGGCAAAGCAATAGAGATAGAGGGCGGTCATGCCGTCGGGCGCACGCGAGGAATCGAAATTCGACTGCGGACCGCCCAGTGGCTGCAGCGTGTCATAGGGAAATTCGCCACGCCGATAGGCCTCGAAGGGCTTGAGGAAATTGTCCCAGTCCGGCGCCATACATTCGACCAGGATAGCCTCGTCATAGGCCGGTCCACCGATCCATTCGATCCGTTCGGACAGGGCGATCTGCTGATTGATCGCGCCATATTCGCTGAGTTCGACCTTCGCCGCCCGATCGGCGATGCCCTTGTCCACGCCCGGCACCATCTGACCGATATCCCAGGGATGGATGTTAGCCACCACAGCCCGCCGCGCGCCGATCTCCTCGCCATCATCGGTGACGACGCCGCTAATCTTCCCGCTCGCCCCCACAAGTTTCTCGACCGTCACCCCGGTGCGCAATTCGCCGCCATGATGGCGCAGGCAGGCGATCAGCGCATTGGTCACGCTCTTCGCGCCGCCAACCACGGTCGCCATACGATATTTATGGCCCAGTCCCAGGATCAGATACATGGTCAGCCCGGTGCCGGGATAATCCGGCGCGCTCATCACCTCCGATGCCCATTTGGCGAGATGGACCTTCACATGCGGGCTTTCGAAGCGCGCATTGAGGAAGTCGATCACATTGCCTTCCAGTTCGGCCCGGATCTTGCGACCCTTCGCGCTGGCATCGAGCAGCTTGATGAACCCGTCATGCGGCATCGGCGGCATGAAGAAGCCGCGCGACAGCAGCGGCATGATCTCATTGGCCTCTTCGACCAACTGGGCATAGGCGCGCGCATCCCGTTCCGAAAAGCGCGCAATTTCCTTCACCGCCCGGTCGAAATCGGTGTAGCTGATCAGCCCCTCCCCATCGGGATAGAGCGATGCGAAAGGCGCCGGCGCATAAGCGAATTCCAGGCCGAACCGGCTTTCCAGCTCCAGTTCGTCATCCTTGATCGCCGGATTGGCGAGCAGCACCAGATAGCCCATTGCGTGGGAATCATGGGTGAAGCGCGGATCGGTATGCACCGACACGACTCCGCCGCCGCATTGCTCCTCCCGCTCCAGCACCAGCACGGACAGGCCAGCCTTGGCCAGATAGCAGGCCGTGGTCAGCGAATTGCTGCCGGCCCCCACCACCACGATATCATGCATCCCCTGTCCTCGTTTTTTTAAGCCGTGAAGTTTTACTGGGCGTCACCGGCTGCCCACCCAATCCGACGTCAACACCGAATCGATATCAGGCGACATTATTCATCATCTGCTGAATAAACAAGTGGTGTGCTAGGTTACGACTAGACCTGCCAGAATCCTGCTATGCCCCGAGGGCTCGCACGGCTGGGTTAATGGCCAACCATGTGCGCATTGATATAATACGCATTATATCTATTTATCAGAGCATCTTTTTGGGGTAGCTTCGTCACACAAGGATAATAGACGGCACCGAAAGAGAGGAAAATCACATGTCCCGCATTGATTTTTTGGGCGATCGCCTTTGCCTCGTGGGGACATTGCTCATCCTCGGCTATTTCATATTCAACCTATTGTTTTAATGTATTTTTGCTAAAAATCCTCGCGCAGTTTCATTGCGTGAACGGGCAGAACGGTTCGCTTAGCCAAAACCGTGGCTCTTCCATCCGTGCCTCTTGTAGGTCGCCAATGCGCAGCCCGCTCTCCCCGCGATCGCACCGCTCGAAAAAGCTGCAACGCTTACGGCTCACCCGTAACGTCGTCGATCTAGGGATGGGCGATCCGAAGGCACAGGTGATACCAAAGGCTACTGGCGCAAATGCCGTCCGCCGTTTCTGCCGGCAGAGCTTAAGGTGACGATCTCGTCGGCTTTCGTGGACTAAGCGCGAAAGTATCCCGGAAACTAAGCGCGCGACTGCCAGGCGTCGATCACTGGCAGTTCGGTCAGCAGTCAACTTTCTTCGCTTGGCCGCTGGCGTTAGCGTGCGCTCAACCTCTGCCCGGATCCGAGCGGGAAATCCAGTTGTCTGCGTAAGCTAGCCCAACCTTACGCTCCAGGCTTCCATATCCAAACATGGGCGTTCCGATCAGGTAACATAGTTTTTGAGCAATTCAGTGGGGGCAGATCGGGAGATAGGAGAGCAGAAAACTTCACGTTGCCCATCAAGGTTATCGAACCTGTGTCCAATTTTGTGCCAAGCACTATTGTTGGACCATGGAAATTGTTGTGGCGCATTGGATAGCAGCTCGAAGATGGGTGCAGCCAAGCGCTTGATTTTACTAAACAATACGCCACATCTTTCACTCTTTTAATCAGTAGGTCGCTGGTTCGAACCCAGCTGGACTCACCACCCCAGACATCGCGATAGAAACCGATCCCGGCGCATCCTTGCCGATCGAGCGCGCGCATCCACGCCATTTCTGCGCACGGCGCACAACTGTCGTGCCGACAAACGACAGGACAGGACGCGCCCGGATGATATCGAGCGGGCGACGCGCCCGCTGCCAATATCCGGGGCGCACACCGCGGTTTTCGAAAGGCGGGCGCGTCACCCTTCTCATGACTCGACCATCCCTCATCGCGCTCACCCGCAAAAGAAAACGCGGCCCCGGAACATGCCCGGAACCGCGTCTTTGCCTTTTCCCAAAGGGGGATGGGATCAGAACTTGCCCTGGATACCGACGAAGAAGCGACGGCCAGGATAATAGAGATCCACCGGCATATCCTTGTTGATATAGATCTTGGAATATTCCTTGTTGAGGTTCTGCCCCTCCAGGAAGACGCTGAAATGATATTCCGGGAAGCGCAGCGTGATCTTGCCGTCCAGATAGCCTTCACCCTTGCGATAAAGCGGGTTGTTGCCATTGGTAGCGCTGATCACCGTATCCAGCCACTTGGAACGATAATTGTAGCTCACCCGGAAGTTCAGCCAGTCCTTGTCGTAGAAGAAGCTGGCATTGTAGGTATATTTGGACAGGCCCGGATATTCCTTCAGCTCCGCTCCGGTCGCGCTGTTGGTCAGGTTGGTGCGGATGGCGCGGGCATAGGTGAAGTTGCCGCTGGCACCGAAGCCGTCGAACGGCTTGGGCAGGAAGGTGAAGGCGGTCTGGGCGCTCGCCTCGATACCGTCGAGCAGCGCGCCATAGC
The DNA here is from genome assembly GCF_030128825.1 of Sphingobium sp. WTD-1. NCBI lineage: Bacteria > Pseudomonadati > Pseudomonadota > Alphaproteobacteria > Sphingomonadales > Sphingobiaceae > Sphingobium > Sphingobium sp. WTD-1. The sequence goes on from NZ_CP119127.1 coordinate 4,059,236, forward strand.
CGTTGACCGGCTGACGCACCGTATAGCTGGTGCCGTCATGGAACAGGTCGACACCGCTGCGCGTCACGTTGGGAATGACGAAGCTCGACTCATATTTCTTGTAATAGCCAAGGCTCAGCATCGTGTCGGCATTGGGATACCAGGCCAGGTTGGCTTCCCACTGGTCGGCGCGATAGGGCTTCAGGTCCGGGTTGCCGGCGGTGCAGACATCATCGGTTCCGATGAGGGTCTGGTCATCCAGACAGTTGATGTTCGGCACCAGATCGGCCGGCTTGGGACGAGCCAGATTTTTGGCCCAGTTGGCGCGCAGGAACAGGTCGCGGGTCAGTTCCAGGTTCGCGTTGAACGCCGGCAGGAAATCCGTGTAGCTGTTGGAAATCAGGGCTTCCTGCGCCGCAATCGTCACCGTTTCGGTGCCGCCGGTCGCATTGATCCGGGTCACGCGGCTGATGTTGGTGCCAACGCCGGTATCCTTGGTGTGGGTCCAGCGCAGGCCGGCATTGCCGGTCAGACGCATGCCAAAAATCTCGGTATCGACATCGGCCATGACATAGCCGGCATAAATTTTCTCGTCGATGCGCGCGCTCGGAATCTGCGGCAGGCCATTGGCCTCCAGCACCAGATCCTGGTCGAAGCCCGACAGATCATAGAATTTCGACAGCACGCTGGCATCGAAATTCGGGAAGGCGATCGCGCTCGGGATGCCCGAAGGCGCGCCCTTCAGGCCAGAAAAGAGCGGTGCGCCGCCGGTCACGCCACCCAGCGCGCTCACCATCGCCTGATATTGGGCGGGGGTCATGTACCAGGTATTGCCGTTACGGGTCTGCGTCGGGTTCTCGACGATGTTGGTCGTGTAGGACACGTTGGCGCTCGACTGATAGGTCATCGAGGTCGGATCGAGCAGGCGCGAGCCGCCGCCCGCATAGTTGAGGAACTTCTGCCGGCGCCACTGTCCACCGAACTCGATCTTGCTGACGATCGGGTGATCGATTTCCCAATCCGCATCGAACTTCAGCTGGTCTTCGGTATTGTTCAGCTGGCCCGGACGATATTGCAGCGCCGGCCCATACACGGGCAGCGGCTGGCCATTGGCGCCGACGCGCGAATAGTCGGTATAGACGTTGGGATCAGCCGGATCGAAGCTCGACGGGAAGGTGAAGACCGGCACCCCCTGGTCGTTGCTGCGGTCGATGCTGATGCCAGCGACGCTGGTGCCAATCGAGATCAGGTTGGTTTCCTGTTCGGTATGGGCGGTCGCATGCGACCCCATCGCGTCGATCTTCAGCCGGCTGCCTACATCCCAGGTGAAGCCACCCGAGAAATATTTGCTGTTCTGGTCATAGCTGAAGTCGCGGCGCTGGACGCCGACGATATTGGCCGCACCATTCCAGTTGGGATTGGCGGCGGTGCCGACATTCACCGCATTGACCGCCGTGGTCAGGCTGGTGACGACATGATTTTCATTCACCGTCGACGTGCCCAGCTGCACGCGCGGGCGCGACGTACTGCCGTTGGTGCCAGCGGCCAGAGCGGGATCGAGATTGAAGCGCTCGATACGGCCAAGGTCGATCGAATAATTGGTGTCCTGCAGACGCTGGTTGCGCAGGTTGATCTGCGCATTGGCATAGGCACGGAAATTGGGAGCGACCTGATATTGCAGCGTCACATCGCCCGAAATGCGCTTGTCGTTACGCACCCACTGGCGATAGCGCGGCACGGTCGGCGCCCAGTCGAAGAACTGGGTTTCGCAGGCCAATCGGCGCGCGGTCGCGTTGGCCGTCGAGGTGCCACCAACGCCAGCGCAGCTCTCATAGGTGTTATAATTGGCATAGAGCGGATCGGCGACCGTCTTTTCGGTCGAATGATCGAAATCGGCCAGACGCGACCAGTTGGTGTTGCTGATATAATCCTGGCGCGTATCGACGTCGCTATAGGTCGCGTTGACCAGGATACCCAGGCCATCGATCAGGAATTTGGGCGCGCCGGCAAAGAAGGTCAGGCGCGGCTTCCAGGTTTCGGTCAGTTCCTGATTCTGGCCCGCCGCCGTCAGCGAAAAGAGCGGATCCTTCAGTTCCAGCGGCTTGCGCGTTTCGACGCGCACGGTGCCGCCGATACCGCCTTCGGTCAGGTCGACGGCATAGCCCTTGTAGACGTCGATCGACTTGACCAGTTCGGCCGCGATTTCGCGGAAGTCGCCGGCGCGGGTGCCGGTGGCGCTGACCTGGCTGACGCCATTGATCTCGACGCGGTTGAGGTCGGGCTCGACACCGCGGATCGAAATCTGCGTGCCTTCGCCAAAATCGCGGCTCAACTGGACGCCGGTGATGCGGGCGAGCGAGTCACCGATATTCTTGTCGGGGAAGCTGGCGATATCGTCGGCGACGATCGAGTCGACGACGGTGTTGGCGATCTTCTTGCGGTTGATCGCCGACTGGAGCGAGGCGCGGGTGCCGACGACGACGATATCGGCGGCCGAAGCGGCGCCCTGCTTCTTTTCGCCTTCGTCATTTGTCTGAGCAATAGCCGAAGCCGATACCAGCATGACGCCGGCCATGGCGAGGGCGGAAGCGCCTTTCAGCGTCCGGCGAACCATCGCGATGTTGGAAAAATATTGCACGCTTTCAGTGGTATGCTCGCGCATAGCCTATCCCCTCTCTCCCAGAACACCCCATGACCGACTCCGTTTCCCCACGGTCGTCGAATCAGTTTCTAGACGGAGAGTTACTGAACCTATATGTGGGATGCAATTCTAATATTTGGATCATAAGTGATCCTGAGGGGAGATTGATGCAAATGCGCACCACTATTCGGGCCTTTACCCTGACGCTCGGGCTGGCGACTTCGACCATGGCACTGGCAACTGGCCCTACTGCCCGGATAGCGGCCGAACGACTTGATCGCGGCGCGGTAGCGCTACCAGCACAGGATGGCGGCATGCTCATTACATGGCGTCTACTGGCCGATGATCCCGCCACCATCCGTTTCCGCCTGCTGCGCGACGGCAAGCCGATCCACGACAGCCGCGTCGGCGAAGCCACCGCCTTCGTCGACAAGAAGGGCAGCCCGACCAGCCGCTATGCGGTGCAGCGGATCGGCGACAAGAGCGCTCCCTCCCCCGCCATGATGTGGGACAAATCCTATCTCTCCATCCCCCTCACGCCGCCCGCTAACGGCGTCACCCCCGCCGGCGAGTCGTTCAGCTACACTGCCAATGATGCGAGCGCGGCCGATCTGGACGGCGACGGCCGTTACGAGATCATCCTGAAATGGGATCCGACCAACAGCCATGACAATAGCCAGGGCGGCTATAGCGGGCCGGTCCTGCTCGACGCCTATCGGCTCGACGGCACGCGCCTGTGGCGCATCGACCTGGGCCGCAACATCCGCGCCGGCGCCCATTATACCCAATTCCTCGCCTTCGACTTCGACGGCGACGGCCGCGCCGAAGTGGCGATGAAGACCGCCGACGGCACGGTCGACGGCACCGGCACGGTGATCGGCGACGCCAGGGCCGACTGGCGCGGCCATGATGGCGAAGTGCCCCAGCGCGACCGCACCGGCGCAAAAGTCCTGCCCGATGGCACCAAGGTCGCGCCGATGCAGGGCCGCATCGTCAAGGGGCCGGAATATCTGACCGTCTTCGATGGCCTCACCGGCAAGGCGCTGGCCACCGCCCCCTATGATCCGCCGCGCTATCCCGGCGGCAATCCCACGACCGAGCAACTGACCGAAAGCTGGGGCGATGGCTATGCGAACCGATCCGACCGGTTCCTGGCCGGAGTCGCCTATCTCGACGGCCGTCTGCCCTCGATGGTCTTTGGCCGCGGCTATTATGCCCGCACCGCGATCGCCGCCTGGGACTGGCGCGACGGCAAGCTGACCCAGCGCTGGCTGTTCGACAGCAGCCAGCCGGGCAAGGCCGACTATGCCGGACGCGGCAATCACCAGCTTTCGGTCGCCGATGTCGATGGCGACGGCCGCGACGAGGTGATCTACGGCTCGATGGCGGTCGATGACGATGGCAAGGGGTTGTGGACCCAGCCGCTCTTCCATGGCGACACCATGCATGTCAGCGACCTCGACCCCGCCCGCCCCGGCCTCGAAAAATTCGGCGTGTTCGAAGATGTGAAGAGCAATGGCCAGCTCGGCTCCGCCCTGCTCGACGCCCGCACCGGCCAGATGCTCTGGTCCACCCCGGCACAGCAGGACACCGGCCGTGGCGTCGCCGCCGATATCGATCCGCGCTACTGGGGCGCCGAGTTCTGGAATTCCAGTTCGGCCGAACTGTTCGACGTCGCCGGCAAGCCGATCGGCCCGCGCCCGCGCCAGATGAACTTCGCCATCTGGTGGGACGGCGACCTGTTGCGCGAACTGCTCGACAAGACCACCATTTCCAAGTGGGACTGGGAAAATGGCAAGGAAATCCCCCTGCTCTCGCCCGAAGGCCTGTCGTCCAACAATGGCACCAAGGCGACACCCGCGCTGCAGGCGGACCTGATCGGCGACTGGCGCGAGGAAGTGGTGTGGCGCAGCGCCGACAATCGCGAACTGCGCATCTACACCACCCCCTATCCGACCACGCACCGCTTCGTCACGCTGATGCAGGATCCGGTCTACCGCCTCGGCGTCGCCTGGCAGAACACCGCCTATAACCAGCCGCCGCACACCAGCTTCTATCTGGGCGCCGGCAAGCAGGGCGAACGCTGACCCTCGATCGGGCGGGCGGCGCCACACACGCCGCCCACCTGACTGACCAATATATGGATCACATATCCATTTTTAGGGATATCTATTGACCCTTTGTCCGGCATCGCCCAAAGTGGCCTGACCAATATCGGAGAGGGCAAGGGCATGAAGCGGAAATCGGCTGTCGGCGCACGGGTGCGTCAGTTGCGGGGTAGCCTGGCCCTGCTGGCGCTGGCGCCGCTTCTGCCCGCTCTCCCCGCCGCCGCCCATGACGCATCCACCGTCACCGCCTCGCCACGCCAGACCTATAATCTCAATCCCGGCTGGCTGATGACCACCGGTGACCAAACCGGTGCGCAGCAACCCGGCTTTGACGAAAAGGGCTGGCAGAGCGTCACCCTGCCCAACGCCTTCAACGAGACGCAGGCCTTCGCCCGCGACATCAAGGCGCTGTCCACCGGCATCATCTGGTATCGCAAGCATATCAGCCTCCCCGCCGATGCGACACGCGGCAAGGCCTTCCTCGAATTTGAAGGTGTGCGCCAGGCCGCCGAAATCTGGGTCAATGGCCGCTCGGTCGCCCTGTCCGAACATGGCGTCATGGCCTTTGGCGCCGACATCAGTGCTGCGCTCCGTCCCGGCGACAATGTCATCGCCGTGCGCATCGACAATGACTGGAAATACAAGGAACGCGCCACCGGCAGCGGCTTCCAGTGGAACAATGACAATTTCAACGTCAATTATGGCGGCATTACCAAGAATGTCCGGCTCCACCTGACGGGCCAAGTCTATCAGACGCTGCCGCTCTATTCGACGCTGGGCACCACCGGCCAATATGTCTGGGCCGACGGCTTCGACATCGCCGGCCGCCGTGCGACCATCCATGCCGAAAGCCAGGTCCGCAACGACAGCGCCGCCGCCCGCGCCTTGTCGCTCCGCGTCGAAGTGCGCGATCCCGCCGGCCGCCGCATCGCCCGCTTCGATAGCGCCGCCGCCTCGATCGCGCCCGGCCAGACCGCCACCCTCGCCGCCGCCGCGCCGGTCGCCGACCTCCATTATTGGAGCTGGGGCTATGGCTATCTCTACACCGTCACGACCAGCCTGATCGACAAGGGCAAGGTCATCGACAGCGTCGATACGAAGACCGGCTTCCGCCAGACCCGCTTCGGCGATGGCAAGGTCGACCTCAACGGCCGCACCATCATGGTCCATGGCTATGCCCAGCGCACCTCCAACGAATGGCCCGCCGTCGGCACCTCCATCCCGCCCTGGATCAGCGATTTTTCCAACGCGCTGATGGTGGAGAGCGGCGGCAATCTGGTCCGCTGGATGCACGTCACCCCGTCCAAGCAGGACATCGAGTCCGCCGACCGCGTCGGCCTGATGCAGGCGATGCCGGCGGGCGATGCCGAAAGCGACGTGACCGGGCGTCGCTGGGACCAGCGCAAGGAAGTGATGCGCGACGCGATCATCTATAATCGCAACAATCCCTCGATCCTCTTCTACGAAAGCGGGAACGAGAATATCAGCGAAGCGCATATGGCGGAGATGAAGGCGATCCGCGACCTCTACGATCCCCATGGCGGCCGCGCCATCGGATCGCGCGAGATGCTGGACAGCAAGGTCGCCGAATATGGCGGTGAGATGCTCTATACCAACAAGAGCGCGAAGCATCCGATGTGGGCGATGGAATATAGCCGCGACGAAGCCGCCCGCGCCTATCAGGACAATTTCACGCCGCCCTTCCACAAGGATGCGCCCGACTATAATCGCAATCAGGACAGCCATGCCATCGAGGATGTGAAGCGCTGGAACGACTATTATGTCATGCGGCCGGGCACCGGCACTCGCGTCAGCTCGGGCGGCGTCAACATCATCTGGTCGGACAGCAACACCCATTATCGCGGCGACAATAATTACCGCCGCTCGGGCGAGGTCGACGCCGTGCGCATCCCCAAGCAGGGCTTTTTCGCGCATCAGGTGATGTGGAACGACTGGGTCGACAGCGTCACCCCCGCCACCCACATCATCGGCCACTGGAACTATGCCCCCGGCACGGTCAAGGACATGAGCGTCGTGTCCAATGGGGATAGCGTCGAGTTGTTCCTCAACGGCCGTTCGCTCGGCAAGGGCCAGCGCAGCGACAGCTTCCTCTTCAGCTGGAAAAATATCGCCTTCGCGCCCGGCACGCTGCGCGCCGTCGCCACCCACGCCGATGGCAGGACGTCGGAATATAGCCTCTCCACCACCGGCCCGGCGGTCGCGCTGAAACTCACCCCCCATGTCTCGCCGCGCGGCTTCGTCATGGACGGCGCCGACATCGCGCTGGTCGATGTCGAGGCGGTCGATGCCCAGGGCCGCCGCGTGCCGGTCGACGCCAGCAAGGTCCATTTCGATCTCAAGGGGCCGGCGCTCTGGCGCGGCGGCATCGCCCAGGGCGACAGCCAGGGCAAGGTCCGCACCGGCCAGACCGAAGGCGAAGCGGTGGTGACCAAGGCGCATGGCGCGGACGGCACCACCTCCTATGCCGGCACCGCGCGCGAGGAGGATAATTATATCCTCTCGCCCGACCTGCCGCTGGAGGGCGGGGTCAACCGCGTCCTGATCCGCGCGGGGACGAAGGCGGGCACGGTGTCGCTCACCGCGACCGCGCCAGGCCTGAAATCCGCCAGCCTGTCGATCGCGACCAAGCTGCCCACCGCCACCAGGGGCGGTCTATCGACCGACTTCGCCGATACCTTCCAGCACGGCAGCCTGGTACGCGGCCCGACACCCGCCACCCCCAGCTTCACCCCGCACCGCACCACATTCCTCGCGCAGGACATCCGCGCCGGGTCAGGACAGGCCGATGCCGGTGCCACCGTCGACGACAATGAACTCACCCGCTGGGCGAGCGACGGCAAGCCGGACAATGGCTGGATCGAATATCGTTTCGCCACGCCGGTGCGGCTCAGCGAAATCGACCTGAAGCTGGTCGGCTGGCGCTCGCGATCCTATCCGCTCGAACTGACGATCGACGGCAAGAGCGTCTGGCGCGGCGAGACCGAACGACAGCTCGGCTACACCACGTTGCGCTTCCCCGCCACGACCGGCCAGACGCTGCGCATCCGCCAGACCGGCGCGGTGCAGGACAAGGACGCCTTCGGCAAGGTGGTGGAACTGGCCAGCGCCCGCCAGGCCGGCGACACCGGCGCCGACGCCGTCCCGCCCGGCTGGCACCTGGGCATTGTCGAAGCCGAATTCCACGGCCCGGTGGATTGACGCCCCCAGCCCGCACGCTCCCACGTCCGTTCATGTCGAGCGTGTCGAGAAGCGACCAATGTCGGTCATCTAACCTGCCTTTCGTCGCACTCCGAAGCGGACGGTTTTCACTTCTCCGAAACAGCCGCGTTACCGATAAATCCGAAGTCCAAGCGTTCAAGGGCGGAGGCGTAGCCGACTATCGCTAACAGGTTAGAATAGCGTTCCATAAAATCCGCCGGGTTATTATCGTTGTGAGGCGGATCGAAGACAATGACGTCACCAGAAACTCGCAACGCGGTGCCGGGCTTTAAGCCCCCATGTGTTTCGAGGGCCTTCGCGTATTCGCGCAAATTTTGGAATTTCCGACGTTCTGGAAAAGCTTCCAATAGGCCCTTTTCTTCGAGAGATGCCTTGAAGCCATCTAAAGCCTGCGAACGAGCTAGTTCGGAAGCATATTCATTGTAAGCAACATGCATATTTCGATCTTCAAATGTTACGATCTCGTATCCAGAAGCATCTTTGATGCATTTGAAACGATCCACAGTTGCACCAGCATTTGGTCGAATTACAATTTCTATGCTTTGAAGATGAACCTCATATTTTACCGATAAGCCCTTCGCATTAAGGCCGCACTCAATCAATCGCTGCTCAATGACCTGTTCTTCTGAAGGAGGCAATGCTGGTGGCATATCAATCATACTGCGACGTTCTCCGATGCACATATGACCGATAGCTTCTAACCCACCGAAAAACACACGATTTCGGACAGGTGAATAGGCAATTCAGCGGGTATTATGACGTCGCCAGCATTGCTCAGTGTTGTGGAACCAAGAGTCACTGGCGGATTGAGGATGTGTCCGACAACCTCGTTTAAGGGCTTTCCGGCATGGCAAAATGACCTTTATCGGCCTATGCTTTCCCGTAAGCCGCCAGTCAGCTTCCCACCCATCGCCGCCGTTCGGCGAACCTCAAAGCGAGCGCTACGACGCCTTTGCCAGTCCCGGCACGCGCACCGGCTGCGCCACCGGTCGGTTGAGCGCGACCGACAGCCGATCGGCCGTGCGCAGCGCCAGCGCGGCAATGGTCAGCGTCGGATTGGCCCAGCTCGACGTCGGGAAGGTCGAAGACCCCACGAGATAGAGATTGGCCTGGCCATGCACCCGCCCGTCCGCATCCACCACGCCCTGGCGCGGATCGGTCGCCATGCGGGTCGTGCCCATATGATGATAGCCACCGATCGCGTGGGAGGAGATGAGCGGATCGTTGCGCCACAATTCGCCCGGCTCGTCCAGCCAGTCCGCCCGCTCGACCCGGCCCATGCCCAGCCGTTTGAGTTCGCGGCCCAGGCCATCGACCAGCCCGGTCACGCTATGCTTGTCGATCGCCGACAAGCGCCAGTCCAGCGCCACGCGCGGCACGCCCAGCGCGTCGCGCTCCTTCGTCAGCAGCACCCGGCTGTCGGGATTGGGCGCCTGTTCGGCCCGCACCAGCAGCGCGATCTCCAGCTTGCCCGCCTTGTGCAGCAGCCAGGGGCGCAGCGGATCGACATGGCGCTGGGCGAAGGTCGCCGCCTTCTTGGCCATCATCCATAGCCGCCGACCGCTGCGCGTCGGCGACATGTCATGCTTGAGCGAACCATAGGCCCGCATGCCCCAGAATTGCGACGCCCGCGCCGGTTGCCGCCCGACGATGGTGAGCGAACTGTTGAGCAGCCCCTCGCGCCGCTGCAGATCGGCCGAGGGCGTGATCAGTGCCGCCATGTCATGGCCGCCGATCCGGTGCCGCCGACCGAAGGCCTTGAGCAGCGGCCAGGCCTTGGCATCGACGATCCGCCCGCCGCGGGCATGGGGATGCTCCATGAAGTTGCGGCCGACCTGGTCGCGCTCATTGCCGATGTTGGACGCCAGCAGCAGCCGGGCATTCTCGATCCCGCCCGCCGCCAGCACGAAGGCGCGCGCCTCGACATGCAGATGCGCGCCGGCCAGCGCCTTCGCCTCGATCCGGCTGATCGCGCCGTCTTTCGTCACGATCCTCGTGACGCTGGCATGGGTGATGATCTCGCAGCCTGGATGGTCGCGCAGATCCTGGCACGCGTCGAAGGTGAAACGGTTGAAGCGCGGATCGAAATTCCACACCGGCATGTGCAGTTCCGACCGATCGAACCCCGGCAGCGGCACGCCATGGGCGCCCAGCGCCTCGGCGCTCGCCGGCTCGTCGCCAATCTCGAATATGCCGCGCGCCTGGCCATAATAGTCCTGCAGTTCGTCCCAGGACAGCGGCCAGCCCGATCCCGCCACCCAGTCGCGGCGCTGCAGGTCGATCGGGTCCAGCGTGGCACAGCGCCCGCCCCAGATCGCCGTCGTGCCGCCAAAGAAGCGCAGCCGCGCATCGTCCAGATCATAATAGGCCTGGCCGACATTCTTGCCGGCGTTGAGGTTGGCGGTCGCCGGCTCATAGTCCAGCCCGCCGCTTTCCAGCAGCAGCACCTGATGCCCGGCCGCCAGCAGCCGGCGCGCGGTGGTGATGCCGGCCGCGCCCGCGCCGATGACGCAGACATCTGCCCGCCGGCGCAGCGCGCCGGTCTGTTGCGAGAGATCAATGCTCATTCATGCGTCCTGATTATTGGCCAGATCGGCCGCGTGCTTGGCCAGGAAATCCTGGGATTCCACGCCGGTCAGCACATAGACGGTGCCCTTGCGGGCCCAGTAGGCGATGGTCTCGCCGTCGACGACTTGCGTGCGCGGCGTTTCCGGCAGGCCGGTGACGGCGCGCGCCGCGAACAGCGACACCGGCGCCTTTTCGCCCGCGTCGATCACCAGTTGCAGGCTCGGCCCATAGTCGGACGGGAAGAGCTGCACATCCAGCACCCGCCAGCCCGCCGGCAGCACCGGCACGTTGATATGGGTGGCGGACCGGACATCGGCCGGGTCGAAATGCGGGATTTCGGGCTGCGACTTCATGTGCGACCGCACCAGCGCGGTCTTGTGCGACATCAAGGCCTCCTCGATGAACACCGGCATCGCCTGCGCCGTCGGCGCCACGCCCATGTTCAGCTTGCCCACGCCCAGCGCCACCGCGGCGACGATGCCCGCCGCCATCGCCAGCCCGCCGCTCAACCGGCGAAGCAGGCGGCTACGGTGCAGCGCCCCCTCCACCTTGCGGGCGCTGTCGTGCAGGCGTTGCGGCACCGGCTGCTCGTCGCGCTCGGCCAGTGCCCGCATCGCGTCGCGCACCGACAGGTCGGCCAGCACGCGCGCGGCGACATCGGGATTGCGCACCAGATAATCGGCCACTTCCAGCCGCCCCATGGCGTCGAGCTGGTCGTCGACATAAGCATGCAGTTCGCATTCGGTGATGGTGAGTTCCGCCATGGCTCAATCCCTCACGATGCGCAGATGGCCGGGGCGCACGGCGGGTGCCCCCTCCTCCAGCGCGCGCAGCTTCGCGCGGGCACGGGACAGCCGCGAAATCAGCGTGCCGATGGGAATGCCGATCGCGTCGGCCGCATCCTGATAGGAAAGCCCCTCGACCGCGACGAGGTGCAGCACGGTCTGCTGCTCCTCCGGCAGGGCGGTCAGCGCCGCCTCGATCTGGTGCAGCCGGACCATCTGCTCCTGCGCGGGCGCCGCCACCGGCTCGGCCTGCGCCACGGCGTCGGCGCGGAACCGTTCGCGCACGGCCGCCCGGCGGGTGCCGCTGACGAAGACATTGTGCAGGATGGAAAACAGCCAGACGCGCAGTGGCCGGCCGCGCTGATAGCTGTCGGCATTGGCATAGGCGCGCACCAGCGCATCCTGGACCAGATCCTCGGCATCGCTTTCATTGCCGGTCAATCGACGGGCATAGCGCATCAGCGCGGGCAGCAGGTCGACGACCTTGGGCGGCGTGGGTTTCATACGTCACTTACGCCTCAGTGATCGCTTTAATCCCCCTTCGCCCAAATATTTCCGAATTATGTATCTTCAACCCGTCAGGGCCGGATTTCGCGCCGCTCCGCGCTGCTGCGCAGGCCAGCTTCCAATATTTCCATCACCGCGATCGCTTCGTCCGCCGGCACCGGATTGGCGCCCTCGCCCCGGATCGCATCGGCCAGCGCCTGCCAGAACAGCCGATAATCGCCACGTTCATTCATAACCATATGGCTATCGCCCGCCGCATCGGTCAGATCGCCCAGCTGCGGATCGACGCCCCAGTCCGCGCCCTCGGGCCGCTGCCCGGCGACCGTCGCCGCCTCCTGCCCATCGGTCCCCTGCTTGATCCAGCTGCCGCCCGTGCCATGGACGACGAAGCGCAGTCCATGCGCCGCCGCCTGCTTGGTCGCATGCAGCAGCACGCGATGGCGCGGATAACGCAGCGTCACATGGAAATAGTCGGGCGACGCTGCCCCCTCGCGCAGAGCCGCAATATCCGCGCTCACCCCTTCGGGCTTGCCGAACAGGCACAGCGCCTGATCGATCAGATGCGGCCCCAGATCCTGCCAGATGCCCGCCGCGCGCGCATCCTTCCAGCTCGTGGCCGGGGTCGGTCGCCAGCGGTCGAAATGGCTTTCGAACTGGATGATCTCGCCCAGCCGTCCCTCGGCGATCAGCCGGCGCAAGGTGCGGAAATCGGCGTCCCAGCGCCGGTTCTGGAAGATCGCCAGCAACCTGCCCGCGCCTTCCGCCTCGGCTGCGACCCGGCGCGCATCGGCCAGCGTGGTGGCGAAAGGCTTGTCCACCAGCACATGCTTGCCCGCCCGCAGCGCGGCGATCGCATGATCGGCATGCAGCTCGTCCGGGCTGCACACGATCACCAGGTCGATCCCCGGCAGTGCCAACAGCGCATCGACATCGGGCACCACCTGCATGCCCGGCAAGCCGGCATGGACCTTGGCCGCATCGCGCGAGACCACCGCGCGCAGCGCCATGCCCGGCGTCGCCAGCACATAGGGCGCGTGGAACGCCCGCCCGCCAAGCCCATAGCCGATCAGGCCTACGCCGATTTCCTGCATCATCATCGTCCCATATCGCCGGGGCGGATCAGGGCGCACGCGCCTTGCCCCATAAAGATAGCATATACTATCTTCATACCGAATCCCGCGAACGGGATCATGCCGAGAGGATAGCGCCCATGTTGTTGCGCCGACCATCGCCGCTTGTCGACCCGGCATCGGGCGTACTGCGCGCCGACCATTTCCAGATCGCCTATGCGACCAACGATATCGACCGCGCCCAGACGATCCTGGCCGATCGCTATGGCATAGGCGCTTTCCGCCGGCTCGAAGGACCGCTGGCGGCCGGCGGCCAGATCCGCGTCGAACTGGCCTGGGTCGGCCCGGTCATGTATGAATTGCTGACCGCCTCCGGGCCGGGATCGGCCATCTATATGGACCGGCTCGCCCCCGGCGATGCTTTCCAGCTGCGCCATCATCATCTGGGCTATCTGATCCACGACGCCGCGCAGTGGCAGGCCCTGCTCGCCCGCGCGCAAGCCGACGGCCTGCCCGTCCCCCATGTCAGCCATAATCCGGGCTTCATGGACAGTTGCTTCGTCGATGCGCCGGAACTGGGCCATTATCTCGAATATATTTTCCCGACCCAGGCCGGGATCGACTTCTTCGCCGCCGTGCCAGCCACCTAGCCTCCACCTGACCCGCCCGAAAGGACCAACCATGCCCCCTGCCCCCCGCGCGATCGTCGTCGGCACCGGCTTTGGCTGCCGCATCCATGTGCCCGCCCTGCGCGCCGCCGGGTTCGAGGTGGCGGGCCTGGTCGGTACCGATCCCGACCGCACCCGCCGCCGCGCCGATGCTGTCACCATCGCTGACATCTTCACGGATCTGGGCGAAGCGATCGACCGCACCGGCGCGGTCGCGGTGACGATCGCCACGCCGCCCGCCAGCCATGCCGCCCTCGCCCTGACCGCGATCGAGCGCGGCTGTCACATCCTCTGCGAAAAGCCGATGGCCGCCGACCTGGCCGAAGCCCGCGCGATGCTGGCGGCGGCGGAGCAGGCCGGCGTCACGCACCTGATCGGCAACGAGTTTCGCTGGGCACCCGATCGCGCGATGATCGGTCGCGCCATCGCCAACGGGCTGATCGGCGATCCGCGCTATGTGACCCTGTCCAGCGTCCTGCCGATCGTCGCAGATCCTGCCGCCCGCATGCCGCGCTGGTGGTTCGATGCCGGCGCAGGCGGCGGCTGGCTCGGCGCCCATGGCTCGCATCTGGTCGACCAGTTGCGCGTCTGGCTGGGCGAGGTCGACAGCCTCAGCGCCACCCTGCCCACCGTGTCGGACCGCCCGGCCGACGCGGCGGAGGACAGCTATATCGTCCGCTTCCGCATGAAGAATGGCGCGCAGGGCGTGCTCCAGCACAGTGCCGGCGTCTGGGGACCGTCCGAGAATGTGAGCCGCGTCGCCGGCACCCATGGCACGCTGTGGGTCGACAAGGGGGTGGTGAAGATTGCCGACCGGGATGGCGTGCGCGACCTGCCGGTCGATGCCGACCTTGGCCTGCCACCGATCGAAGCCGACGATCCGCGCAAGGCGGCGATGCTGTTCGAACTCGCCCCGTTCATCCGCCTGTGCGAAGCCTTGCGCGCCGGTGTCGAAGGTCGGCCGATGCCCGATGGCATCCCGATCCCGACCTTCCATGACGGCGTCGCGGCCATGGCGATACTCGACGCGATCCGCCGCTCCGCCGCGCAGGATGGCGCGCTCGTTACAATGTCCTGAAAAGAGAGAAGGCCCGTCGACGGGGGGATGTCGACGGGCCCGATCTGCGAGACCGCCCGAGCGGGGGGAAGTGCGGCGGCCTCATGCAACAGAACGGGCCAGTGCCACGATGGTTCCCGCCTTATTGCTGATGCGGCAGCAATTCGATGAACAGCCCCTCGGCGTCGGCACACAGCAGATCGCCGTCACGCAGTTCGCCCCGCACGAAACGCTTGCGTCCCTCGACCTTCGTGACCCAGGCGCTGACCTGCAATTCCTTGTCGATCGGCGTGATCGCGCGATAATTGACGTGCAGATAGGCGGTCCGGGCCATGCGCTGCGCGCTCATATTCGCCGGCAGGCCCAATATCTCGTCGAACAGCAAAGCCACCGCCCCGCCATGGGCAGCATAATTGGCGCCCAGATGGAAGGCGCCAAAGGTGACGCGGGCATGGAGCGAATCATCGCCCATCTGATCGGGGATGAAAGCCGGCGCAAACACCTGGCCATGGCCCGGCGCATCGCGCACCCGGCCGAACATGCGATGCGCCTCGTCCGCCACCATCGGCGTCAGCCGCTGCGTCCAGGCGGCCAGGTCCGCATCCAGCGCCTGCGCCGTAGCGTCGTCCAACTTGGCCGCCGCGACATGATCCAGGAAATCGCGCAGCCGGTCGATCATCGCGCCATAGGGCGTATCACCCGTCAGCCAGCGCCCGCCCAGCAGATCCCGTTCCTCGTCCGATCCCGGTCCTGCCGCCGATCCTGCTTCCGTCATCTGTCGTCCTGCTCCCTTTGCCCCTGCTTAGCCATGCTTTGGCGGGCGAAGGAAGCCCCCGATCGGTGGGCAGGATGACGGCTGGATCGCCGCGCATCAATCGCGCGCGGCCGCACCTTCCGGGATAACGCTACGGCGTTGCGGCATCACGCTGCGCCCCGGCACCATCAGGGGACCATCCGGCAGATCGAAAAGAAAATCGCCCTCCGCACCGTTGATGCAAAGGCTTAGACCCGACGCCCGGAAATGCAGCACCAGCCGCCGCCGCGCGGGGTCTTCCCATTGGGCGACGCTCAGCGGCTGACCGCCCTCGTCCAGCCAGACGACATCGTCCTCGCCCAGCAGCGCCACGTCGGTCAGCTCGGCGCAACGCCGCCGCCATTGCCCCAGAGCAAAGGCATGGGCCTCGATCTCCCGGTCGCGCGCGTCCCACTCGATCCAGCTGATGCCATTATCCTGCGCATAGGCATTATTATTGCCCATCTGGCTGCGCCCGAACTCGTCGCCCGCCGTCAGCATGATCGTGCCGCGCGAGCAGAAGAGGGTGGAAAGCAGCGCCTTGATGTCGCGCCGCCGCGCCGCGTTCACCGCCACATCGTCGCTCGCCCCCTCCACGCCGTTGTTCCAGCTGAAATTCTCGCCATGCCCGTCGCGATTGTCCTCGCCATTGGAGAGGTTATGCTTGTCCGCATAGGCGGTGCAGTCGGCCAGGGTGAAGCCGTCATGGGCGGCGAGGAAATTGACGCTGCGGGTGATGCCATCGAACAGGTCCGACGATCCCGCCAGTCGCGTGGCAAAGGCGCCGATCGTGCCGGCGTCGCCCCGCCAGAAACGCCGCATATCGTCGCGATAGCGGTCATTCCATTCCAGCCAGGGTGGCCCGAACGAGCCCAGTTGATAGCCCCCCGGCCCGATATCCCATGGCTCGGCGATCAGGATACGATCGCCCAGCACCGGATCGGCGCGCATCTCCGCCAGCAGCGGCGCATCAGGATCGAACCCGTCCGCGAGCCGCCCCAGCGCCGGCGCCAGATCGAAGCGGAAGCCGTCAATCCCCGCCTGCACCACGAAATGGCGCAGCGATTCCAGGATCATCCGGCGCACCATCGGCTGGTTGCAATCCACACTGTTGCCGGTGCCGGTATCATTGATCAGCCGCCTGTCCGCCTCGTGCCGGAAATAGTCGCGGGCATTGAGGCCGCGCAGCGACAAGGTTGGCCCCAACCTGTCGCTTTCGCCGTCATGATTATAGACCATGTCCAGGATCACGCCGATCCCTGCATCGTGCAGCGCTGCCACCGTATCGCGCAATTCGGCAAGCCCGCCGGGTGCCAGTCGCGGATCGAGCGCGAAATAGCTGACCGGATTATAACCCCAGGCATTGCGCAGGCCGAGCGGCGGCAAATGCCGCTCATCGATCCACGCGTTGATGGGCATCAGCTCGACCGCGCCAACGCCCAGCTTCTGCAGATGATCGATCACCACCGGATGGGCGAGCGCGGCGACCGTGCCGCGCTGCGCCTCGGGCACGTCAGGATGCAGCAGCGAGAAGCTGCGCACCTGCAATTCATAGATCAGCCCGCCCGGCTGGAAGCGCGGCCACGCCGGCGCGACTGGCGGCAACGGCGGCGCCACCACCCCTTTGGGCATCAGCGGCGCCGTATCCTCCCCCTGCCCGCGCGGCGCGGCCAGCATCGGATCATGGACGAAGGCCCGGTCGATCGCCGGCGCATAGGGATCGAGCAGCAGCTTGTCGGGATCGAACCACAGGCCGCGATCCGGATTATATGGGCCATCGGCGCGCAGGCCATAGCGGGCACCCGCACCAACGTCCGGCGCATGGACCTGCCAGACGCCACCCTCCCCTTGCGCCATCGGCAGGCGAGTTTCCCGATCATCCGCATCGAACAGGCAAAGCCATAGCTGCCTCGCCTCCGGCGCCCAGACGGCAAAGCGAGTTCCGCCGGCATCGATCACCGGCCCGAACCCGCCCGCGCTCATGCGGCGTCGCGTCCCAGCAGGCTGCGATAGAGCGCCGCATAGCGCGCCGCGCTGTGGGTCCAGCTGAAATCGGCGCGCATCCCTGCTCGCTGCATCGCCTGCCAGGCCTCCGGCTCACCATGCAGTCGCACCGTCCGCGCGATCGCCCCATGCAGCGCCAGCGGATCGTCGCCGGCGAACAGGATGCCAGTTGCCACGCCCGCGCTCACCGCCGCCTCATTGGCGTCGATCACCGTGTCGGCCAGGCCGCCGACCCGCGCCACCACCGGCACGCAGCCATAGCGCAGACCATAAAGCTGGGTCAGGCCGCACGGCTCGAAGCGCGACGGGATCAGGATCGCGTCGCCGCCCGCCTGCAACAGATGCGACAGCGGCTCGTCATAGCCGATCTGCACACCCACCCGGCCGCGATGCCGGTCCGCCGCCGCCAGGAAACCGCCCTCCAGCGCGTGATCGCCCGATCCCAGCACCGCCAGTTTCGCGCCCAGCCCGACCAGATGGTCGATCGCCCCCATCATCAGGTCCATGCCCTTCTGCCAGGTCAGGCGGCTGATGATAACGAAGATCGGCGCATCGTCGCGCTGCAGGCCGAAGCGTTTTTCCAGCGCCCGCCGGTTGGCGCTTCGGCCGCTGAGGGCGCGCGCGCTGTAGCGCCGCGCGATCAGTTCATCCTCGGCCGGGTTCCAGATGTCGGTATCGACGCCGTTCAATATGCCGTACAGCTTGTCACTGCGCCCGTTGATCAAGCCATCCAGCCCCATGCCATGGACCGGCGAGCGGATTTCCTCGGCATAGGTCGGGCTGACCGTGGTGATCGCATCGGCCGACACCAGCCCCGCCTTCAGGAAGCCGGTGCCGCCATAATATTCGACGCCATCCATGCCCCAGGCCTCGGCCGGCAGGCCCAGCTGGGCAAAAATCTCCGGGCCGAACCGCCCCTGAAAGGCCAGATTATGGATGGTGACGACGCGCGGCACGGCATGGGCCGGACCAAAGCGCATGTAGGCCGCGGTCATCGCCGCCTGCCAGTCATGGACATGGACGATATCGGGCACCCAGCCCTTCGCGCCCTCCGCCGCAATTTCCGCACCGACCCGCGCCAGCGCGGCAAAGCGCCGCCAATTATCGCCCCAGTCATTGCCGCCATGATCGCCATAGGGGCCACCTTCGCGCGCGAAGAAATCGGGCGCGTCCAGCACCAGCAGGTCGAGGTCACCGACCTTCCCCGCCAGCACCGTCGCCGGGGCACCGAACAGCTTGTCATAGCGGCGCACCGCCTTGGCCTTGCCCAGCTTCGATAGCACCGACGGATAGCCCGGCACCAGGGTCCTGGTCTCGACATCATGGCCCGCCAGCGCGCCGGGCAGCGCGCCGACGACATCGGCCAGCCCCCCGGTCTTGATCAGCGGATAGATTTCGGACGCAACCGACAGAAGCTTCATCATCATCCTTCGTTTCAGGCCACCAGCCGATCGATCATCGGCTGCGTCACCAGGCATATGCCGCTGTCGGTGCGGCGGAAATGCTGCGCGTCAAAGGCCGGGTCTTCGCCGATGATCAGGCCCGGCGGGATGCTGATCCCCGAATCCACCACGCATTTGTGCAGCCGCGCGCCGCGCCCGATCACGCAATTGGGCATGATGACGCTCTCTGTGATGGACGAGAAGCTGTGAGTGCGCACCTCGGAGAAAAGCAGGCTGCGATGCAGCGAGGAACCCGACACGATGCAGCCACCCGCCACCAGCGAACTGGTCGCCGATCCGCGCCGCCCTTCCTCGTTATGGACGAACTTGGCCGGCGGCGTGACTTCCGAATAGGTCCAGAGCGGCCAGCTGCGGTCGTAAAGGTCCAGGCTGGGCACAACGTCGGTCAGGTCGATATTGGCCTGCCAATAGGCGTCGATCGTGCCGACATCGCGCCAATAGGGCACCAGCTCGCTTTCCGCCCGCACGCAACTGCTGGAGAAGCGATGCGCCACGGCCTTGCCGTGCTTCACGATATAGGGGATGATGTCACCGCCGAAATCGCGCTTGCTGTCCTTGTCATTGGCATCGCGCCATAGCTGTTCGATCAGGAAGCGGGTGCGGAAGACATAGATGCCCATCGATGCCAGTGCCATGTCGGGCTGGCCGGGAATGGCGGGCGGATCCTTGGGCTTTTCGACAAAGGCGGTGATCACGTCCGCCTCGTCCACATGCATCACGCCAAAGCCGACCGCTTCCTTGCGCGGCACCTCCAGACAGCCGACGGTGACGTCTGCGCCACTGTCGACATGCTGTTGCAGCATCAGCTCATAGTCCATCTTGTAGACATGATCGCCGGCCAGGATGACCATATATTCCGGCGCATAGCTTTCGATGATGTCGATATTCTGGAACACCGCGTCGGCCGTGCCCTCATACCATTGGCTTTCGGAGATACGCTGGCTGGCGGGCAATATGTCGAAGCTCTCGTTGCGCTCGGGCCGCAGGAAGTTCCAGCCGCGTTGCAAATGGCGGATCAGCGAATGGGCCTTATACTGGGTCGCAACGCCGATCCGGCGGATGCCGCTGTTAAGCGCGTTGGACAGCGCAAAGTCGATGATCCGCGCCTTGCCGCCGAAATGCACAGCGGGCTTGGCCCGGCGATCGGTCAGCTCGGCAAGGCGACTGCCGCGTCCGCCAGCCAGCACATAGGCCATGGCGTCGCGCGCGATCGGCTGATTGCGTTGTTGCATTAGGGCTCCTCTCTCGTGCCCGCGACCGCCTGCACGCGTCCGTCGGTATCAATAGTCCAGTTCCAGCATCAAGGTTCCGAAGGGCGGGATGGTTATGTTCGCCCACCCTTCCTCATCGGCCTCGACCACACCCATATTGCCGGCACCGCTGCCGCCATATTCGGATGCATCGCTATTGAGTATCTCGCGCCAGCGCCCACCAGCCGGCAATCGCATGCGATAGCCATGGCGCAGCACCGGGGTGAAATGGCTGATGACGACGATGGGGGCAAAGCCGGGCGCCCGCCGTTGCCAGGCGAAAACCGAGTCCGCCGCGCCATCGACCAGCACCCATTCAAACCCTTCCGCTTCGCAATCGCGGGCATGGAGCGCCGGGCGCGATCGGTAGAGATGGTTGAGGTCGCCGACCAGCAACTGCACCCCATGATGGGGCGCATGGTCGACCAGGTGCCAGTCTAGCGCCCGTTGCTCGCTCCACTCGGCGCGCTGGGCGAACTCCTGTCCCATGAACAACAGCTTCTTGCCAGGATAGCCCCACATGAAGGCATAATAGGCCCGCAGCGTCGCGAATTTCTGCCAGTCGTCGCCGGCCATCTTGTGCAACAACGACGACTTGCCATGCACCACCTCGTCATGGCTCAGCGCCAGCACGAAATTCTCGCTGAAGGCGTAGAGCAGGCCGAAGGTGATGTCGTCATGATGATGCTGCCGATGCACCGGCTCGCGCGCCAGATAGCGCAACGTGTCGTGCATGAAGCCCATATTCCATTTGAAGCCGAAGCCGAGCCCGCCCTGATGCACCGGCGCCGACACCTGCGGCCAGCTGGTCGATTCTTCGGCGATCGTCATCACGCCGGGAGAGTCCGCATAAAGGGCCTTGTTCATCCCCTGGAGGAAGGCCACCGCCTCCACATTTTCCCGCCCGCCATGGTCGTTGGGTATCCATTCGCCGGGCTTTCGCGAATAATCGAGATAGAGCATCGAGGCGACCGCATCGACCCGCAGCCCGTCGACATGATAGCGCTCGGCCCAGAAGAGCGCATTGTTGGTCAGATATTCCGCCACCTCGCGCCGGCCGAAATTGTAGATCGCCGTGTTCCAGTCCGGCTGGAAGCCCTTGCGCGGATCGGCATGTTCGTAGAGCGCGGTGCCGTCGAACCGGGCCAGGCCATGCTCGTCGGTCGGGAAATGCGCCGGCACCCAATCGAGGATGACGCCGATCCCCGCCCGGTGTGCGCCATCGACGAAGCGCGCGAACCCCGCCGGATCGCCAAAACGCGCAGTCGGCGCATAAAGGCCCAGCGTCTGATAACCCCAGCTCGGATCATAGGGAAACTCGCTGATCGGCAGCAATTCGATATGGGTAAAGCCCATGCCCACGACATAGGGGATCAACCGCTCGGCGAGCGCATCCCAATGCAGGAACTCCCCATGTTCGTCGCGTTGCCATGACCCGGCATGGACCTCGTAGACGGAAATGGGCTGGCGCCGCGCATCGGCCTTCCGCCAATAATCACGGTGGCGCGCATCGCCCCACTCGTGCGCCGGCGGGCCGTTGACGATCGACGCGGTCGACGGGCGCAGTTCCGACCGGAAGGCGAAGGGATCGGCCTTGAGCGGCAGCACCACCCTATCCGGTCCGACAATCTCGAACTTGTAGGGGTGGCCGATACCGACTTCGGGCAGGAAGATTTCCCATACGCCCGCGTCCTGCCTATGCCGCATCGCCGCGCGCCGCCCGTCCCAGCGGTTGAAGTCGCCGACCACAGACACGCGCCGGGCGTTAGGCGCCCAGACCGCGAAATGGGTGCCGGCAACCCCCTCATGCTCCATCGGATGCGCGCCCAGCTTCTCGAACAGCCGCTTGTGCGATCCTTCAGCGAAATAATAATCGTCCATCGGCCCCAGCACCGGGCCAAAGCCATAAGGATCGATCGTCGCATAGCGGCCGCCATCGGCATATTGCGCTTCATAGCGCAGCGGCTGGCGCTTGCGGATCTTGACCTTGCCCTCGAACAGGCCAGCCGGGTGGATCAGCGCCAGTTCGCCGACCACCTTGCCATCCAGCGTCTGCGCACTGACGCTGACGGCGTCAGGCAACAGCACGCAGGCGGTAAAACCGCCTTTGCCGGCGTCGGGATCGGCCGGATGCACGCCAAACGTCGCGAAGGGATCGGCATCCCGCCCTTCGACCAGCCGGTCGATCTGCTCCGGCGTCAGCACGCTCCTATCTCCCGTCTCCGCCGATCGCGGCCATTCTCATCATCCCATCTTCCAGATATCGGCGGCATATTCGCGGATCGTCCGGTCGGACGAGAACCAGCCCATGCGCGCGACATTGTGGATCGCCTTCTTCGCCCACAATGCCTGATCCTGCCAGATGCCATCGACCCGGCGCTGGGCGGCGGCATAGCTGTCGAAATCGGCCGCTACCATGAACCAGTCATGGTCGTAGATGCCCTGGATCAGATCCTTGTAGCGATTGGGGTCGTCGGGCGAGAAGACGCCGCTGGCAATGGCATTGAGCGCCTGCCCCAGTTCCCGGCTCTGTTCGATCACCGCGCGCGGATTATAGCCCTCGGCCCGGCGCTGGTTCACCTCGGCCGCGGTCAGGCCGAAGATCACGATATTCTCCTCGCCGACATGGTCGCGCATCTCGACATTGGCGCCGTCCAGCGTACCGATGGTCAGCGCGCCATTGACCGCGAACTTCATGTTGCCGGTGCCCGATGCCTCCATGCCGGCGGTCGAAATCTGTTCCGACAGATCGGCGGCCGGGATCATCATCTCGGCCATGGAGACATTGTAATTGGGCACGAACTGCACCTTCAGCAGTCCCTGCACCGACGGGTCATGATTGATCGCGCGCGCCACGTCACCCGCCAGCTTGATGATCAGCTTGGCATTATGATAGCTGGGCGCCGCCTTGCCGCCGAACAGCTTGACCCGCGGCACCCAGTCCTTTTCGGGATGCGAGCGGATCTGGTCATAGAGCGCCACCGCCTCAATGATATTGAGCAACTGCCGCTTATATTCATGGATGCGCTTGATCTGAATGTCGAACAGCGCGTCGGCGTCGATCCGGGCATTGATCCGCTTGCGCAGCAGGTCGGCCAGCGCGACCTTGTTGAAGCGCTTGACGCTCAGGAACCGTTCCTGGAAGGCGGTGTCGTCGGCGAAATTGTCAAGCTCGCGCAGCGCCTCGGCATCGTCCATGAACCGGTCGCCGATCGCCTCGCGGATCAGTTCGAACAGGCCATGGTTGCACTGCATCAGCCAGCGGCGGAAGGTGACGCCATTGGTCTTGTTGTTGATCCGCGCGGGATAGAGCTTGTGCAGGTCGGCAAAGACCGTGACCTTCATCAAGTCGGTATGCAGCGCCGACACGCCGTTGACGCTGTGCGATCCGGCAAAGGCCAGATTGCCCATCCGCACCCGCCGCTCGCCGCCCTCGTCGATCAGCGAGATGGTGCCGATCGCATGGTCGTCGAACTGGCCGGACTTGCGCGCCTCGCCCAGCAAGCGGCTGTTGATGGCATAGACGATCTGCATGTGCCGGGGCAGCAGCCGCTCGAACAAGGGCACCGGCCAGCTTTCCAGCGCCTCGGGCAACAAGGTATGATTGGTATAGCCGAAGGTGCGGCGGACAATGTCCCACCCCTCGTCGAAGTCCAGCCCATGCTCGTCGACCAGGATGCGCATCAGTTCCGCCACAGCGACCGCCGGATGGGTGTCGTTGAGCTGGATTGCCGCCTTGTCCGGCAGCGTCTGGATGCTGCCGAAATATTGGATGTGCCGCCGGACGATGTCCTGCAGCGAGGCGGAGGAGAAGAAATATTCCTGCCGCAGCCGCAACTCCTGCCCCGCCGGCGAACTGTCGGCAGGATAGAGGACGCGGGTCAGCGCCTCGGCCCGATTGCTCTCGGACAGCGCGCCCAGATGGTCGCCGGCATTGAACTTGTCGAGCAGGATCGGGTCGATCGGCTGCGCCTCCCACAGGCGCAGCGTATTGACCCGCTTGCCGCGCCAGCCGGCGATCGGCGTGTCATAGGGGGTGGCGATCACCCGTTCGGCCGGACGCCAGCTCATCTGATAGGGGCCGCAATCCTCGCACGCGGCCGGATCGACGCGCCCACCGAACCCGACCTCGTAACTCGCCTCGCGCCGCTCGAACTCCCAGGGGTTGCCGTGCGCCAGCCAGTTTTCCGGCAGTTCCACCTGCCAGCCGTCGCTGATTTCCTGCCGGAACATGCCGTTCACATAGCGGATGCCATAGCCATAGGCCGGGATGTCGACCGTCGCCATGCTCTCCATGAAGCAGGCAGCCAGTCGCCCGAGGCCACCATTGCCCAGCGCGGCATCCGGCTCCAGCGCGGCGATCAGGTCCAGATCGACGCCCAGCGAGTCGAGCGCGGCCTGCAAATCGTCCAGCATTTCCATGTTGGATGCGGCATCGCGCATCAGCCGGCCGATCAGGAATTCCAGGCTCAGATAATAGACCCGCCGACCCTGTTCCTCATAGGTCTTGTGGGTGGACTCGATCCAGGCGTCGATCACCCGGTCGCGGATCGAGAGGATGACGGCATGCAGCCAGTCATGCGGCTTGGCCGCCTTGGCATCCTTGCCGATGCGATAGGTCAATCGCTCGACAATCTCATGGGCCAGAATCTGCGGATCAACCTGCCGGGGTGCCGGCTTGGGAAGCTGCGTCTCGCCCTTGAGATTCATGGCCGGGATCTCCCTCTATGAGTCACCGGGATGATGGCACAGCGCGCTTCGCCATGCCAATCCATTTTTTGCAGCGCAGCATGGGTTTTTCCCGCTTCTTTCTGCGGGCTTGGCCTGCCTCAGCCCCGACCGCGTCGCGTGACGATGGCCGCCCCGATCCCGGCCCGCAATTCCGCCCGCACCGGATAGGTGCTGGACGGCAGATGCTGGGTCATGAACAGGCCGATCAGCCGCTCGACCGGATCGATGAAGAAATAGGTCGAGAATACCCCGCCCCAGTAAAATTGCTGGTTCGCCAGCGTCATCGCAAAGCCCAGGCCGAAACCGACCCCGGCATAATCGGCCTCGCTGAACATCGCCTGCGACATGCTGGCAAGGTCGCCGCCGCCGGGCAGATGATTGGTCCGCATCTGCGCCACCGTTTCGGGCTGTAACAGCCGCGCGCCATCAAGCTCGCCACCGCGCAGCAGCATCCGGGCAAAGCGATGATAATCGGCGGTCGAGGAAATCAGCCCACCCCCGCCCGAACGAAACCGCAGCTTGCGCCGCCAACTGCTGCGCGCGCCGCGATCCTTGAGCTTCAGCCGGTCATCCTCCAGCCGCCAGGCGTCGGTCAGACGATCGATCCGGTCTACCGGGATGGTGAAGAATGTGTCCGTCATTCCAAGCGGCGCAAAGATATGCTCGCGAAAATGGCGCTCCAGATCCTGCCCCGACAGTCGCTCGACGATCACGCCCAGCACATCGGTCGACACGCCGTAATTCCAGCGCTCGCCCGGCGAAAATTCCAGCGGCAGGCTGGCCAGCGCGGCGATGAACTCGTCCGACGACCGCTTCTGCTGGAACTCGTCCAGCCCCAGCTCGCGATAGCATGCGTCGATCGGCGTCTGTCGTTGCAGCCCATAGGTCAGGCCCGATGTGTGGCGCAGCAGATCGATCATCCGCATTGGCCGCTTCATCCGCCCGCGCCCGCCCGCCCCAACGCGCAGGTCGGCAAATTCGGGCAGCACGTCCGTCACCGGATCGTTCAGCGCCACCTTTCCCTGCTCGACCAGCCGCATGAAGGCGACGCTGGTGACCGGCTTGGTCATGGACGCGATGCGGAACAGCGCATCGGCCTGCAAAGGCTCGCCGGTCATCCGCGCCTGCCCCCGGCTGACCGACAGCAACGGCACTTCGTCGCGCGACACCAGCATCTGCATATGCGGCAATTTGCCGCTCTGCACATAGGTCCGGTCCAGATGATCCACCAGCGCATCCAGCCGGTCAGGGTCCATCCCCGCCGCCCGCGCCGCTGCTGCATCCGTCACCTTCGCTGTCGCCATGTCCGCTCCTGCCATATCCGAAACGGGCTAGAGCAAGCCGCGCGCCAGGTAAATGATTTCAGGCCATGACCGCTCGATCCGCGCCTTGCCATTGCCAAGACCCCACCCCTGCCTCTATGGCAACCCGCCTGATCGCCAATACCGGACGCACCACAGGCATGGCCACGGGCCTTTCTGCTATCTTCTTACAGAATCGCGCTGCCCTGCTGCGCTTCCTGCGCGCGCGCGGTGCGGGCGAGGATGCGGAGGACCTGCTGCAGGACATGTGGATGAAGCTGGAGGCGAAGGATCTGGGGCCGGTCGCCGATCCCCTGCCCTATCTTTACCGCATGGCCAACAACCTGATGCTCGATCGCTATCGTTCCGCCACCCGGCGCGAGCGGCGCGAGCAGGACTGGGCCGAAGGCGCCGGAGGGGTCATGGCCGATCCGAATGACGATCTGGCGGTCGACGAACGCATGATCCTCAATCAGCGGCTGGAACAGGCGCGCGGCATATTGGCCGATCTTGGCCCCCGCGTCGAACTGGTGTTCCGCCGGTTCCGCATAGAGGGGGTCGGCCAGCGGCTGATCGCGGAGGAATTGGGGGTCAGCCTGACCACGGTCGAGAAGGATCTGCAAAAGGCCTATCGGGCAATGCTTGCGCTCAAGCAAAGTCTGGATACGGAATGAGCGGATCGGCGGCGTCTGGCTCTTCAAGGGGCAAGAAATGAACAGGGCACAGGCCATGATGAACGAGGAGGCGCTCGGATGGGTAATCCGCACGCGCGATCCCGAATTTGACGACTGGGACGCCTTCATCATCTGGCTGGAGGGCGATCCCGCACGCGCGACTGCCTATGATGCGCTGATGGCGGCCGACGCGGATCTGGCGGACATGGTTCCGGCAGAACCCGTCGTCATGCCTGTTGCCGCCAATGATGCCGGCGAACGTCACCGCCGCCCGCTGCGCTGGATCGGCGGCGGCGCGATCGCCGCCGCGCTGGTCGCCGCCGTCTCGGTCGGCCTGCTCAATCGCAGCGATATCTACAGCATCACCACCCGTCCGGGCGAAACCCGCAGCATCGCGCTCGACGACGGCACGACGATCGAACTGAACGGCGGCACCACGTTGCGCCTCGATCGCAAAAATCTGCGCTTTGCGGCGCTCGACGCGGGCGAAGCCGCCTTCACCGTGCGCCATGACGCTGCCGATCCGTTCCGCGTGACCGTGGGCAACGCCGTGTTCGAGGATGCCGGCACCGTCTTCAACATCTTCCATAGTGGCAACGCCACCCGCATCGGCGTGTCCGAGGGCAAGGTGATCTACAATCCGCAGGCCGAAGCCATCTCGCTGCCCGCCGGCCGCGCGCTGAGCGATGGCGCCGAAGGGCTGCGCGTGATGGATGTCGCGCCCCAGGCCGTCGCCAGCTGGCGCCAGGGCCAGCTCATCTATGCCAATGCGCCGGTCGGCGACGTGACCCAGGATATCGCCCGCTCGCTGGGCGTGACGCTGGCCGCGACGCCCGGCGCGCAGGCCATGCGCTTTACCGGCACGATCCGGCTGGAACGGGATCCGTCCCGCTTCTTCGCCGCTGCCGCGCCCCTGATGGGGCTGTCCGCCATCCGACAGGGGAATGGATGGCTGCTGAAGGAAGGGGATGGGTCGCAAAACTGACGTCCTTTTCGTCACCGCCTTCGCCATAGCGGCCGCATCGCCTGCGCGCGCGGCGGACAGACAGTCGATCGACCTCGCTCCGGGACGCCTGGGCGAGGCGGTGGTGGCGCTCGGCCGTCAAACCGGCGCCAGCATCGGCATGTCGGACCAGTCGCTGGCCGGCATCGCCACCCCTGCGATCCGGGGCCGGATGTCGACCGCGGGCGCCCTTTCCCAGTTGCTGCGCGGCAGCGGAGCCAAGGCCAGGCAGATCGACGCCAGCACCTGGCGCATCGTGCGTGCCCGCAAGAGCGCTCCGCCCCCGTCGCCGACGCCAGCCGCAGCGGTGCAACTCGCGCCGGTCGCGCAGGAACCGCCGGCCGACATCATCGTCACTGCGTCCAAGCGCGACATTCCCCTGCCCCGCTATGCCGGCATGGTCGAAACCGTGACCGGTGGCCTGTTCGAGACCGCCGACGCAGCGCAGGGCACGGCCGCGCTGCTCTCGCGCGTCGCCAGCCTCAGTTCCACCCATGCCGGCGCCGGCCGCAACAAGCTGTTCATCCGCGCCATCGCCGATTCCGGCGTTGCCGGGCCGACCCAGGCGACGACCGGCCAATATCTGGGCGACATGCGCCTCAACTATGCCGCGCCCGATCCCGACCTGCGCCTCTATGATGTCGGCGGGGTCGAGGTGCTGGAAGGGCCACAGGGCACGCTCTATGGCGCCGGATCGCTCGGCGGCATCATCCGCATCATCCCCAACGCTCCCAATCTCGCGCAATTTGGCGGCCAGATATCGACCGGCGTGTCGGCGACCCAGCATGGCGATCCGGGCGGCGACCTGTCGGCCATCCTCAACCTGCCGATCGTGGCCGAGAAGGTGGCGCTGCGCGTCGTCGGTTATGGCGTGCAGGAGGGCGGCTATATCGATGATGTCCTGCGCGACAAGGATGACGTCAACCGCACCCGCACCTATGGCGGCCGCGCCACGCTGCGGATCGCACCGGCCGACGACTGGACCATCGATCTCAGCACCGCCTACCAGCATATCGAGGGTGACGACGCGCAATATGCCAGCCGCGAGGTCGGCCGGCTGGAACGCGCCTCCAGCGTCGCCCAGCCCTATCATTCCGACTATATCCTGGCCAATGCGCGGATCGAGCATCAGTGGGACGATCTGCGCCTCGTCTCCTCGACCGGCTATGTCCGCAATGTCCTGGCCGAAAGCTATGACGCGACCCAGCCGGGCGGCGCGCCGGCCCTGTTCCGCCAGCGCAACAAGGTCGAACTTTTCTCGACCGAGAACCGGCTGGTGCGCGACCTCGACAATGGCCTGGGGTGGTTGTTGGGCATTTCCTATCTGGAAAGCACGTCGACCATCCAGCGGTCGCTGACCGGCTATGGCCCGCTGAGCGCACCGGCGATCGAGATTTTGCCGGGCGTCCCGGTCTATGGTCGCGGACGTCCTGCCACGGCCACCGGCGTGCGCAACCGGATCAAGGAAGCGACCCTGTTCGGCGAAGCCTCGTTCGAGCCACTCCAGGGGCTGGTCGCCACCGTCGGCGGACGCCTCACCAACAGCCGCCTCAGCGGCGAGGCGATCGATCCGGTGGCGATGCTTTCGGCCGTCGCCGACCTGGCCCGCGTCGAAGCGCAGGCCGATCGCTCCGAAACCATTTTCCTCCCCTCCTTCTCGCTGCTCAGCGATGCGGTGAAGGGACTCACCCTCTATGCCCGGTTCGAACAGGGCTTCCGGCCCGGCGGCCTGGCGGTCGACGATCAGCGCGCGCGCAGCTTCCGCAATGATCGCATCTCGACCATGGAACTGGGCTTCCGCAAGGGCGTGCCGGGCCGCGACACGGTCGCGCTCAGCGGCAATGTCGCCTATACCGACTGGCGCGACATCCAGGCCGACGTCACCGACCGCATCGGCCTGCCGACCACCGCCAATATCGGCGATGGACGCATCTATACGGTGGAAGGCCGGATCGTGATCCGTCCGATCCCGCCGCTGACGCTGGACGGCTCGATCATCTATAATGACAGCCGCCTGACCCAGCCGGCCCAGTTCGTGCGCGCTCTTTCCTATGAAGGGCGCTCGCTGACCCTGCCCAATGTCGCTAATCTGGGTGGCCGCGTCGCCGCCGATTATCGCGCGCCATTGGGCGACGACATGCGCCTGCACCTGTCGGCCTCGGCCCGCTATGTCGGCAAGTCGCGCCTGGGCGTCGGGCCGATATTGGGGCGTGAACAGGGCGATTATGTCGACACCGCCCTTTCGGCCGCCATCACCCGCGGCCCGGTCGAACTCTCGCTTTCGCTCACCAACCTGTTCGACAGCGACGGCAATCGTTTCTCGCTCGGCACGCCGTTCGACCTGAGCACCGACTATTATACGCCGCTGCGCCCCCGCACCGTGCGCATCGGCCTCGATTTCGCCTTCTAAATCTCCTGCGTCGCATTTTCGCTGACGGAACCCGCCCGGCGGCGGCGTCCCTCCCGCATGTACGTGCCCATCAAACGGCGCGGCATTCAGAGGAGATATCATGCGACATTTGCTGGCCTGCACGGCCATCGCCCCGGTTCTGGTTGCGATGACCGCAACCAATGCCGCGGCGGAAACCACGATCGGTTCATCCACCACCACCGCCGTCAAGACATCCACCGTCGCCTCGGGCGCGGCCGATGCGATCACGGTCAGTTCCGCGGGCAGCATCACGCTGACCAGCGGTACCGCGATCACGATGGACAGCAACAACAATGTCAGCAACGCCGGTTCGCTGACCATCAACGATGCCGACAATGCGACCGGCATCCTGGTCAAGGCCGGCACCACCGGCAACATCACCAACAGCGGCACGATCACGCTAACGGAAGATTATACCGCCACCGACACGGACAGTGACGGCGACATTGACGGCACGTTCGCCAAAGGGACGAACCGCAATGGCATCCTGGTCGAATCCGGTGCGGCCCACACCGGCAATATCGACACCACCGGCACGATCTCGATCGAAGGCAATAACAGCGCCGGCATACGCGTCAATTCGACCCTGATCGGCAATCTGTCGACCTATGGCACGATCGCCGTCGTCGGCGACAACAGCTATGGCGTGGTCGCCAATGATATCGACGGCAACGCCACGATCCGCGGTTCGATCAGCACCAAGGGCGCGAACAGCACCGCCGTCGCCCTGCTGGGCGATGTCGATGGCGCAGTGAAGATCCAGGGCACGATCGTCAGCACGGGCTATCGCTCCACCACTCGGCCGACCGACGTCACCAAGCTCGACGCCGACGACCTGCTGCAGGGCGGCCCCGCCCTCGTCATCGCCGGCAATGTCAGCGGCGGCATCGTGTTCGACGTCGCGCCGACCGCCAGCGATGATGACGACGATGATGACACCGACATCGATGATGACGGCCTGCTCGACAGCACCGAAACCACCGCCACGGTCATCAACTATGGCTCGGCGGCCGCAGTCCAGATCGGCTCCGCCACCGCCGACACCAGCATCGGCGTGGTCCAAGGCGACAGTTCGGGCTATGGCGTGGTCGTGCGCGGCGCAATCGCGGGCTATGGCATCTATGACGGCGTCGATGCCAATGCGATGGTGATCGGCGGCCTGGGCGGCGATGTCGATATTGCCAAGGGCGTCCTGGTCGCCGGGTCGATCACCGCCATCTCCTATGACAGCAACGCCACAGCGCTGCGCCTGGGTTCGGGCGCGACCAGCGACGCGATCGAGATTTCGGGCACCGTCGCCGCTTCGGGCGCCGCTCTCGCGAACACCACCTCGCGCGGCCTGGTCATCGATGCCGGGGCGCAGGTCAACTCGATCAAGGTCAGCGGCACGGTCGCGGCGGTTGCCGCCGATGATGAAAAGGGCCGCGCGATCGCGATCCTCGATTCCTCGGGCACCGTCTCCAGCCTCAGTAACACCGGCACCATCTCGGCCACCGGCGGCCTCACCAACACCGCCATCGACCTCAGCGCCAACAGCAGCGGCGTGACGCTGACCCAGGCGCTCGCCTCCTCGCCCGCGACCGCACCGAGCATCATCGGCGACGTCAAGCTCGGCTCTGGCGATGACGTCATGACGGTCTCGGCCGGCCGGATCGTCGGCGATGTCAGCCTGGGCGCGGGCAATAACAGCCTGTCGCTCTCGGGCAGTTCGACCCTGACCGGCGATCTCAGCTATGCCGGCACCGGCGCCACCCTGACCCTGGCCGATACCGCCAGCGTCACCGGCGCGCTCGACTTTGGCGGTGCCAGCGGTACGATGACGCTGAACGGCACCTCCAGCTATACCGGCGCGATCAGCAACAGCGGCAACATGGCACTGGTGCTGAACGGCGGCACGCTGGCCGCCAGCAACACCGGATCGGTCGCGCTCGCCTCGCTCAGCGCATCTTCGGGCTCGGTGCTGGGCGTCACCATCAACGGCGCCGACGGCACCAACACCGTCTATGACGTGGCCGGCGCCGCCAGCTTCGCCAGCGGTTCCAAGGTGAAGGTCGCACTGACCCAGGTCGGTGGGTCGGAAGGCGACTATGTCATCGTCCGCGCCGCTTCGCTCTCCGGCACCCCCGCGCTCGATAGCGCGACGCTGCTGCCCTATATGTTCAAGGGTAGCGTCGCGAGCGACACGACAACCGGCGACGTGACCCTGTCGATCGCCGCCAAGGCCACGTCGGAACTGGGCCTGACCGGTTCGCTTTCAAGGGCCTATTCGGCGATCTTCAACGCGCTCGACAATGACAGCACGCTGGCCAACGCCTATCTGGACGTGACCGACGGCAAGACGCTGAACGGTGCGCTGCGCCAGATGCTGCCCGAACATTCCGGCAGCACCTTCGAAGCCGTCACCGCCGGCTCGCGGGCGACCGCACGCATCCTGTCCGATCCCAACGGCATCTACCGCACCAAGGACGGCAAGCTCGGCTTCTGGCTGCAACAGGTGGCGTTCGGCAGTTCCAAGAGCATCGGTGACACCGCCTCCTACGACATTAATGGCTGGGGCGCGGGCGGCGGCGTCGAATATCTGACCGATCTTGGCGCCTTCGGTGGCTCCTTCGCCTATATCCATGGCCGGGACACCAGCGACAGCTCCAACAGCTCGGCGGATTCCGACCAGTTCGAACTGGCCGCCCACTGGCGCGGCAGCTGGGGTCCGCTCCAGGCGTTCGCGCGCGTTTCGGCGGCCCATATCGACTTTGACGGCACTCGTAACTTCGCGCTCGACGATGTCGTGCGCAAGGCGACCGGCGACTGGTCGGGCAAGCTCTACTCGGCCACGGCCGGAGCCTCCTACCAGCTCCAGTTCAACCGCTTCAGCCTGCGTCCGGGCGTGGGCATCGACTATTACCGCCTGAAGGAAGGCGGCTATAGCGAAAGCGGCGGCGGCGACGCGTTCAACCTGACGGTCGACGGCCGCACCAGCGACGAAATGACCGCCAACGGCACGATCGCCGCCGGCTATGATTTCGGCAGCCTCAATCGCGAGGATGGCTGGGCACGGTTCGAACTGGAAGGTGGTCGCCGCCAGTTAATCGGCGGGTCGCTCGGCGACACGGTCGCCCATTTCAAGGATGGCGATGACTTCGTCCTGGTCGCCGACAAGCGCACCAGCGGCTGGACCGGCCGGGCCCGCCTCTATGGCGGCACCGACACGTTCCGCGTCGGTGGCGAATTCGGTGCGGAAGAACAACAAAATCACGTCGCAATCTCATTCCGGGCGACGGTTAACTTCGTCCTGTGACGTCTGAATAAGGAATTGGCGGGCCACACCCCACAGACCCTCCCGGTCCGCCAGTTGCGCCACGGCATGATGTTCCTCCCCAAGGGACGCCAAGGCAAAAAAGAGGGGCGTCGCATGGGTTTCACCCGAGCGGCGCCCCTTTTTCTTTGCTCCCCTCTGCGCCATCTCCTTTCATTGGCCTCTTGCGGGCGGCATCAGCCCGTGCTGAATAACTAGCGGGGAATCAGGCTCTTGAGCCTAAATGGGGGATGAATGGGGGGAATTTTTCGCCTGTGCGCGACCTTGGTCGGCATATGGCTTGCGGCATTGTCGCCGGCGTACGCACAGGCCGACGCCGCATCGGCAGATGCGGATCATCAAAAGCCATGCGAGCTACATGTCTGGCCGGGAAACGGGCTGGGCTCGGTTTATCATGGCTGGCTGCATGGCGGCATCGTCAATGGCGCCGTCCAGGGACGCGAAGGCTACAAGGCCATGCATGCCAATCCGCTTGCCACGGCGGACCAACGCGCCCTGCTTGCTACGCTACCACTGGCCTCATGGCTTGGCCTGCCCGACCATCTGCTGGTCCTGCATGACGAATCTCTCGACAGCCGGACGATGCGTTCGACCGCGGGCCGCATCCGGCCGGACGGATCGATCTGCTACGCCGAATTCATGATCGACGACCTGATCTTTCAGGAGGATGTCGTTACCGGCCGCTTTCTCAAGATATTGTTCCGGTTTCGCGATTTCGGATCGGAACAGACGGCGAGACGCAGTTTCGGCACCTGGACCATGACCAAGCTTACCCAGTTCCCGCCGCAAACGGCGGAGGCAGAAGGCGCGGCCCTGACCGACTTGAAATCGGCGTTCCAACAGAATGTCGAGAAATTCGGGGAATATCTGCGCCGCCCGGTAAGGACACGTAACTAAACAGCTTTTATCACGACAATTGGGGGAAATAATTATGTTGAAGACCATTTGGGTTGGTCTGGCATCGCTGACGCTTGCCAGTGCCGCCCAGGCCCAGACCGCCGAGGCTCCGTCGCCGGCCTGCGAATTGCACATATGGCCGGCCGAACGCATGGCCTCCGTGACAACCGGCCTGCTTGGCGGCGGTTTGCTCGATGCCGCCCTGCATGCCGGCAAGGATGCCAGCAACAAGGCACAGATGGCCAGCGCGCTCGACAGCCCCAGCCAGGTTGACGCACTCCAGTCGCTGGATCTGGCCACGTTGCTGGAACTGAAGCCGGGCACGGTTATCATCCGTCATGAAGCGCCGCTTGAGCGCAAGACCATGAACAAGGTGAAGACGCGCCGGTCCGATTCCACTGCCGCCTGCTACTCCGAGCTCATCACCGCAGATGTGCTGTATCACAAGGCGGCGATCTATGGCCGCTCGCTCAAGACATTGTTCATGGTTCGGGACTTCGGCAACGACCAGAAGATCGACTTCGAATATAAGGCGTGGGGCGGGAATGGCCTGTCGCTCTTCCCCGCAAAGGAAGGCGAGGACGCCGTGGCCGCGCTGGATGAGCTGGTTGGCGTCTTCAAGAAGAATTTCGAGGAATATGCCAACAATGCCCGCAAATCCATGGCATTGAAGAAGAAGGCCTGACCGAAAAAGGGGAGCGACCGTCAGGCCGCTCCCCCTCAATCACGAAAGGCCATCGAGAAGCGGCCTCAGCCGGCGAGCGCCTTCTTGACCAGTTCGTTGACGACCTGGGGATTGGCCTTGCCCTGCATCGCCTTCATCGTCTGGCCGACGAAGAAGCCGAACAAGGCTTCCTTGCCGCCGCGATACTGCTCGACCTTGTCGCCATTCTTGGCGAGGACATCGGCCACCGCCGCCTCGATCGCGCCGGTGTCTGAGGTCTGCTTCAGGCCCTTTTCCTCGACGATCTTGCCGGGCTTGTCGCCGGTTTCCAGCATGATCTCGAACACCTGCTTGGCGATCGTGCCGCTGATCGTGCCGTCGGCTACCAGCGCCAGCAATTCGGCTCCTTCCTCGGGGCTTACCGGGCTTTCTTCAAGGCTCTTGCCAATACGATTGAGCGCGCCATAGAGCTCCGACAGCAGCCAGTTGGCCGAAGCCTTGGCGACCTCGCCCTCACTCTTCTTCTGGATGCGCGCGCCTTCCGCCAGCAGCGCCTCGAACCAGCGTGCCGTATCGGCGTCGGCGGTCAGGGTCGCGGCATTATAGGCGGACAGGCCCAGATCCTGCGCATAGCGGCGCAGCTTCGCGTCCGGCAGTTCCGGCAGCGACTGGCGGCATTCCTCCAGGAAGGCATCGTCCAGTTCCAGCGGCAACAGGTCGGGATCGGGGAAGTAGCGATAGTCGTGCGCATCTTCCTTCGACCGCATCGAACGGGTCTCGTTGCGATCCGGGTCATAGAGGCGCGTTTCCTGCACGATCTTGCCACCGGCTTCCAGCACGTCGACCTGGCGGTTCGCCTCATGCTCGACCACGGCCATGACGAAACGGACCGAGTTCACATTCTTGGTCTCGGTGCGGGTGCCGAACTCTTCGCCCGGACGACGCACGGATACGTTGACGTCGGCGCGCATCGACCCCTGGTCCATATTGCCGTCGCACGAACCGACGTAGCGGAGAATCGTCCGCAGCTTCGACAGATAAGCCCCTGCTTCTGCAGGCGAACGCATGTCCGGCTTCGACACGATTTCCATCAGCGCCACGCCCGACCGGTTGAGGTCGACATAGGAGCTGGTGGGATGCTGGTCGTGCATCAGCTTGCCGGCATCCTGCTCGACATGGATGCGCTCGACGCCGATCACCTTGGTGCTGGCTTCGGGGTTCTTTTCGTCGAGGACGATCTCGATCTGCCCCTCGCCCACGATCGGGTGATAGAGCTGGCTGATCTGATAGCCCTGCGGCAGATCCGCATAGAAATAATTCTTGCGGTCGAAACGCGACCATTTGTTGATCTGCGCGTCGATCGCCATGCCAGTGCGCACCGCCTGGCGGATGCACTCGCGGTTGGGCACGGGCAGCATGCCGGGCATGGCCGCATCGATCAGGCTGACCTGCGTATTGGGCTCCGCGCCGAACGCCGTCGCGGCGCCGGAAAAGAGCTTCGCGTTCGACGTCACCTGCGCATGGACTTCCAGGCCGATCACGACCTCCCATTCGCCGGTTGCGCCCTGGATGCGATAGGTTGATTCAGTCATTTCGCTTCTTGCCCATCAATTTCTGTCGGAGCGATCCGACCTCTGCTTCGGCGACCCTTGCCCCAAAGACTGGTCCTGGGGCGATCCGATGTCGCTTCCGCGGTAGCAATGACGATCTTCCGCCGCCTGGCTGGTCGATCATCCTTACGCTGATATCGCTGTTTCCCAGAAACAGTGAAGGAACTAAGCAAATCGACAAGTTCCCCCACCAGTTCTAGGAAGGTCATCTTACCACCACTTGTCCGGCCGCGCGGTGAACCCGGCCCGTTCCTCGATGGCGAGGCTGGCGTTCAGCACGGTCTGTTCGTCCAGCGCCTTGCCGATCACCTGCAGGCCGATCGGAAGACCGGCCGAATCCAGCCCGCCCGGAATCGCCATCGCCGGCAGCCCGGCCAGCGAGGCCGGCACGGTGAAGACGTCGTTCAGATACATGGCCAGCGGATCGGCCTGCTTCTCGCCCAGCGCGAAAGAGGCGCTCGGCGCGGTCGGCGTCAGCAGCAGGTCGCACTTTTCGAACGCCAGCTCGAAATCGCGCGCGATCAGCGCCCGGACCTTCTGCGCCTGAGTGTAATAGGCGTCGTAGAAGCCGGCCGACAGCACATAGGTGCCGATCATGATGCGGCGCTTCACTTCCGGGCCGAAGCCGGCAGCGCGGGTCGCGGCATACATGTCCTGCAGCCCCGCCCCATCGGGCAGGTCGCGCTGACCATAACGCACGCCGTCATAGCGGGCGAGGTTCGACGAGGCTTCGGCCGGCGCGATGATATAATAGGTCGGCAGCGCATATTTGGTATGCGGCAGCGACACTTCGATCACTTCGGCGCCGGCGTCCTTGAGCCATTCGATGCCGCGATCCCACATGGCGGAGATTTCGGCGTTCAGGCCATCGGGGCGATATTCCTTGGGAATACCAACCTTCTTACCCTTGAGATCGCTCGACAAATTGGCTTCCCACTGGGGCACAGCCAGATCGAGGCTGGTCGAATCCTTGGGGTCGAAGCCCGACATGACTTCCAGCAGGATCGCATTGTCACGCACCGTGCGCGCCATCGGCCCGGCCTGATCCAGCGAAGACGCGAACGCCACGATGCCGAAGCGCGAGCAGCGGCCATAGGTCGGCTTGATACCCGAAATGCCGGTGAAGGCGGCAGGCTGGCGGATCGAGCCACCGGTGTCGGTGCCGGTCGCCGCCGGGCAGAGCCGCGCGGAAATGGCCGAGGAGGAACCGCCCGACGAACCGCCGGGTGCCAGTGCAGCATTGTCGCCGCCGCCCCGCCGCCAGGGCGAGATCACATTGCCATAGTAACTGGTCTCGTTGGACGAACCCATGGCGAACTGGTCGAGGTTGAGCTTGCCCAGCATGCCGGCGCCGGCCGCCCACAGCTTGCCCGACACGGTCGATTCATAGGTCGGCACGAAGCCTTCCAGCATGTGCGACGCGGCGGTGGTCTGCGTGCCTTCGGTGCAGAACAAATCCTTCATGCCGATCGGTACACCGGAGAGCGCGCCCAGCGTCTCGCCAGCCGCCTTGGCCTTGTCGGCGGCATCGGCCGCTTCCAGCGCCTTTTCGGGCGTTTCCACGATGAAGGCGTTCAGCGCCTTGGCAGCGGCGACGTTGGCATTAAAGCCCTCGGCCACTTCGCGCGCCGAAAAATCGCCCGCGCGGAAGCCGTCGCGGATTTCCGCGACCGTCAGATCAGTCAGATTGGTCATTATTCGATCACCTTGGGCACCGCGAAGAAGCCATGTTCGGCTTGCGGCGCATTGGCCAGCACCTTGTCACGCACATTGCCGTCAGTGACGACATCGTCGCGCAGGCGTTGATGGTTGGGGATGACGGCCGTCATCGGCTGCACGCCGGTCACGTCCACTTCGCCCAGCTGTTCCACCCAGCCAAGGATATTGTTGAGTTCGGGCACCATGGCTTCCGCTTCCGCATCCGTCACCGAAATGCGCGAAAGGCTGGCGATCTTTTTCACGGTCTGAAGGTCTATCGACATGGGCCAAGCCGCTAGCACCCGCACCAGTCCGCTTCAAGTGTCCTGCTGCACCATCTGCCATCTTGCATGCCCCCATCTTGCATGACTACTGCGCATGGGCCAGACA
Source organism: Sphingobium sp. WTD-1 (assembly GCF_030128825.1). NCBI lineage: Bacteria > Pseudomonadati > Pseudomonadota > Alphaproteobacteria > Sphingomonadales > Sphingobiaceae > Sphingobium > Sphingobium sp. WTD-1. The sequence goes on from NZ_CP119127.1 coordinate 4,098,081, forward strand.
GGCCGCAGAAGGCGGGGCGATCCCCGCACAGGGATGGAGACGAGAGCAAGTGGCCCGCAAATTCCTCTATATATTCGCCGGCCTGATCGTGCTGGTGCTTGCGATGCTGCTCGCCTACCGCGTCTGGGGTAGCCAGCTGATCCGCGCCGTGATGGTCCCGCGCGAAGCATTCCAGCCGCTCCAGCCCCTGCCCGCCAACGCCTATGACGATCCGAAAATGTGGATCGCCCGCCCCGACCTGAGCAAGGACAATCCCGCACTCTGGACGCCGCAGGGCGCGGCAAAGCTCGCGCCGCCCGCGCAGAAGGCCGCCGTCTTCTTCATCCACCCGACCAGCTATGTGACGCCGCTTGGCAATGCCCATTGGAATGCGCCGCTGGACGATGCGGAAAGCAATGCGACCGCGCGCCGCTTCGTGCTGAGCCAGGCCAGCGCCTTCAGCGCCGCCGGCAATGTCTGGGCGCCGCGCTATCGCCAGGCCAATTATGGCGCCTTCCTCACCACCGGGGCGGAGGGCGACCAGGCGCTCGCCGCCGCCTATCGTGACGTGACCCAGGCCTTCACCGCCTTCCTCAAGGCCAATCCCACCGGTCCGCTAATCCTCGCCGGCCACAGCCAGGGGTCACGCCATCTGCTGCAACTGGTGCGCGAACAGGTGGCGGGCAAGCCGGTCGCCGACCGGGTCGCCGCCATCTACGCCGTGGGCTGGCCGATCTCGGTCGAGGCTGACCTGCCTGCATTGGGCTTCCCCGCCTGCGCCAAGCGCGACCAGTCGCACTGCATCGTCAGCTGGCAAAGCTATGCCGAACCGGCCGATCCGTCCGCCGTGGTCGAAAGCTTCGAGCGCAAGCAGGGCCTCAATGGCCAGCCGCGCAAGGGCACGCACATGCTCTGCACCAATCCGATCACCGGCACCTTCAACGGCAATGCGCCCGCCAGCGCCAATATCGGCACGCTCGACGCCCGCGCCGCCGACAAGCCCGCCCATCTGGTCGCCGGTATCGTCCCTGCCCGCTGCGACACCAGCGGTGTCCTGATGATCGGCGAGCCGGTGGACATGGGGCCGTACACGCTGCCCGGCAATAATTATCACGTCTATGATTATAGCCTGTTCTGGGGCAATGTGCGCGACGACGCCCGCCAAAGGCTGGCCGCTTTCACCAAGACACACTGAGACGTAATGAAACTTGTCACGACTGACCGCGCACAATTTCGCGCAGCCCTGCCCGAGGGTGGCCGCCTGATCGGCATGGATGTGGGCACGAAGACGATCGGCCTGGCCCTGTGCGATGCGCAATGGTCGATCGCCAGCCCCGCCTACACCGTCAATCGCGGCAAGTTCAGCAAGGACAAGCCGGCGCTCGAAGCCTTCATGGCGCAGCAGCAGGTCAAGGGCATCGTCATCGGCCTGCCGCTCAATCTCGACGGCACCAACAGCCCGCGCAGCCAGGCCAGCCGCGCCTTCGCCCATAATGTCGCGGATATCGGCCTGCCGGTGCTGCTGTGGGACGAGCGTTGGTCGACCCAGGCCGTCACCCGCACCCTGCTGGAGGCCGACGCCAGCCGCGCCCGCCGCGACGAACTGGTCGACAAGCTCGCCGCCAGCTACATCCTCCAGGGCGCGATCGACGGCCTCGTCGCCGGGCTGGAATAGGCACGCCTGTCCTACAGCATGGCGCCCGGCTACATTCCCGGCGGCTCTTTCCTATCGTGACCCCACGCCGCTTTCCGATAGGATCAGCGGAACGTAACATCATGTCAGAATGTGCGGGAAATGTGCGAAGTTAAGCGCGCGATTTCCAACATTTACCCTGTCACGCACGCGCTGCCGGAGTTGCATATATCTGAAGTAACAGCGTTAAAGCGCCGTTTACGTGATCGCGCTCACGGATTGATCGTTGCGAAAGCGATATTCCCCGCCCTGCAGTCGAACGGAAAAGGGCGGACGGATCAATGACCGAAGGCAAGAGTCCGGAAGATATCTGGCACATCATCAGCGAACAGCGGCGCATGATGCGCGACCATTTTCGCCGTGATCCCACCAGCTACTCGGTGCGTCGGGAAATGTCGCGCCGGCAGATGGCGCAGAAGCGGGACGATCAGACGCAGGACGTCTGAGCGCCGTCCTCGAACGCCGCGATGATCGGGCATGGCCCTTCATCGGAGGCATGGCATTGCCGGGCCAGCCGCGTCAGCGCCGCCCGCGCCGCCTCCAGTTCCGCGATCTTCACATCCAGCGCCGCGATGCGATCGGCCGCCAGTTCGCGCGCCCGCTTGCGATCCTGCCCGGCATCGAGTTGCAGCAGTTCGCCAATCTGTTCCAGCGTGAAGCCCGCCGCCTGCGCCGACCGGATGAAGCGCAGCCGCCGCGCATCGCCCTCGCCATAGCGGCGCACGCTGCCCTCCGGCCGATCGGGCGCATCCAGCAGGCCGCGCCGCTGGTAGAAGCGCACCGTCTCCACCCCGACATCGCCCGCGCGGGCCAGTGCGGAAATTGTCATACTCATGCCTTGACTCCGTACCATGGTACAGACCCTATATGAGGGGCATCGCACTCGATACAAGCCTGACACAAGGACGATGCAATGCCCCAAGGACCGGAAAAGGTCGCTCAACTCTACCGTATGGTGATGCCCGGCCATGTCTGTCCCTATGGCCTGAAAGCGCGCTGGCTGCTGCGCCGCCATGGCTATCGGGTCGAGGATCACGCCCTTACCAGCCGAGCCGAGACCGACGCGTTCAAAGCGCAGCATGACGTGAAGACGACGCCGCAAATCTTCGTCGATGGCCGGCGGATCGGCGGCCATGACGATCTGCGCCGCTTCCTGGGCCTCAAGGTGCCGGTTCCCGGCGCGACCAGCTATGTGCCGGTGATGGCCGTCTTCGCCGTCGCCGCGCTGCTGGCGCTGGCGATCAACTGGCTGACCTTGGCGCCGCTGGTCGGCCTGCTGACGCTCGAACGGTTCATCGCCATCGCCATGATGCTGCTCGCCATGCTGAAGCTGCAGGATGTGGAGCGGTTCGCGACCATGTTCCTCAATTATGACCTGCTCGCCCGCCGCGTCATTCCCTATGGCCGCGTCTATCCCTTCCTGGAACTGGGCGCGGGCGCGCTGATGCTGACCGGCCTTGCCCCCTGGCTGTCGATCCCGATCGCCCTGTTCATCGGCGGCATCGGCGCCGTGTCGGTGTTCAAGGCGGTGTATATCGAGAAGCGCGAACTCAAATGCGCCTGCGTCGGCGGCAGCAGCAACGTGCCGCTCGGCTTCGTCTCGCTGACCGAGAATGTCATGATGGTCGCCATGGCACTTTGGATGGTCGCCGGCATCCATTGAGGCGGTTGGACGGGGAGGCTACTCCCCGTCCCGTCCGTAATCGTCGGGCAGGAACTGCACCCCGTCCGCCGTCGGCACCACCGTCAGATAGGTGAGATAGACCGGCACCGGCCGGGGCAGCGGCACATATTGTTCGGGCGCGTCACTGTCGGCCGTCGGCGTCTTGCCGAAGAACCAGCGGCCCAGACGCTGCGCATCCTCCAGCCGGACGCAACCATTGCTGAAATGCCGCACCGGCTTGGCGAACAGCGCCCGGTCGGGCGTGTCGTGCAGATAGATGCCCAGGTCATTGGGGAACATGAACTTGATCTTCCCCATGGCATTATTGCCGCCGGGCAGCTGGCGCACGCGCAATTCGCGCTGCCCCGATGCCACCGCCTGCCAGTCGATCTCGCTCTGGTTCAGCGTCTGCGCGCCGGCGGTCCAGTCACTCAGCGCCTCGTAGCGCATCTTCCTGAGCGTCGCCCCGTCCAGGATCTTGGGTGCGATCTTGCGCTCGACCAAGTCGGGCGGGACATTCCAATAGGGATTGAGCGTCGCATAGCGGATCATGCCCGCCATCATCGGCGTCTGGCTTTCCTTGGCGCCGGCCACGACCTTCATCGATCCGTCCAGTTCGCCGCCGCTATAATAATAGAGCCGCGCCGATGCCGCATCGACCTCGACATGCCGCACCCATGGACCGGGCAGCAATCGCGCCCGCTCCAGATTGAGTTGCAATATCCGGGCATAATAGCCCGGACCACGATTGAGCGCCTCGATCGTCTGGGTGCCGGCAATGCCGTCCGCGTCCAGTCCATGATCGGCCTGGAACTGCTTAACCTTAGCGGCCAGCGCCTTGTCATAATCGACCCCGTCGGCCAGCCCCAGCCGATGGCGCAGGATCGCGATCTCGCCGCTCGATCCGCCCGGCCGTAGCTTGATGTCGGTCGGCACGCTCACCGCCGGCAGGCCGCCCCAGCGCGTTTCATAGGCGCCGTTCGCTGCACGCAATTTCATGTAGAGCGGGCTCATCCAGCCCGCCTTCTCGACATAGGTCGCCAGCGACGGCGCCACCGCCGCCCCGCGCAGCACCTCCGCCGCATCGGGCGCCTGCGGCTCCACCTCGGGGTCGAGATAGCGCATCTTCACCGCCTTGGATGGGCGACGGACATCGGCGACATAGGCGGCAAGCGCCTTTGACAGGGCGACATCGACCCGCGCCAGCGCCTTGGGGTCGACCGAGGCATCGGCCTCCTTGATCGCCCGCAACAATCCCCTGGCATCATAGTCGCGCGGTCGCAGCCCGTCCTGATCGGCACTGTCGAGCAGCGCCAGCAACGCTTCCGCCGGTTCGGCGCGGACCTTGCCCTTATCGCTCCACAGCGGCCAATAGCCGCGCGTGCCATAGAAATCGCGCAGCTTTCCGCTCGCCGCCGACCGGATTTCAGCGGCCACGCTCGACCGTGCGGCGGTGTCGCTGGCGGCCGGCTGCGCAGCCGCCATCCCCGGCACGGAACCGGCGATCAGCATGGCGAGGATCAGGGAAACAGGATGTCGGGGGGCGCGGCGGAAATGCCGCGCCCGGAAAGGAAGATTGCTCAGCCGCGTTCTCCGGAACGGGGCGGTGCCGGCGGCGGCGGGGGCGGCGGACAGGGCGGCCCCTGGACCGGGTGATAGATGCCGTCCGACGTATAATAGCCGTCGACATAGCCATCGCCATTGCGGTCTGCGGCCACCGTGCCGGCAATCGCGCCCGGCCCGAGCGGCGGCGCGCTGGTCACCGGCGCATCATTTTTCGAGCAGGCGCTCAGCGCCAGCAGGCTAACGGCGACCAGCGCCATTGTCTGGATCTTCATATCATCTCCCTGTGCGCCACGATCCTGTCGCAACGCCAATTGGACCCACTGCCGGGATGCAGTGCGACGACAACGGTTCAGGGGCGAAATGGAATCCATTACCCTTGTGCAATGACGGCAGGACGTGCCTCAAGCGCGCCCAGCCGTTAGGCATATGGAATCAGTCGCGGACCCAGTCGGCCGAAGCGATGCCCTGCGCATAGAGCAGCACCGACAGGTCGCCATGGACGATCTCGGCCGCTGCCGCTTCGCGGGTCTTGGGCTTGGCATGATAGGCGACGCCCAGCCCGGCCCCCTCGATCATCGGAATGTCATTGGCGCCATCGCCCACCGCCAGCGTCAGCGCACGGTCGATGCCCCCGTCGATCGCAGATTCCAGTTCGGTGCGCTTGCGCGCGGCATCGACGATCGGCACGGTGACGGTGCCGAGCAGCGCGCCATCGGCGATCTCCAGCACATTGGCGACATGGACGTCGAAGCCGATTTCCGCCGCCACCGGTCCGGTGAAGCGGGTGAATCCGCCAGAAACCAGCAGGGTGCGTGCGCCCCGCGCCTTCATCGTGCGCACCAGTTCGCGCGCGCCACCCATGATCACCACCCGCTCCTCGCGACACTGGTCGATCGCGCTGTCGGGCAGGCCCTTCAGCAGGGCGACCCGGCCATGCAGCGCGCCTTCGAAATCCAGCTCGCCGCGCATCGCCCGTTCGGTGATCTCGGCAATCTGCGGCTTGATCCCGGCATAGTCGGCCAGTTCGTCGATGCACTCGACCGTGATCATGGTCGAATCCATGTCGGCGATCAGCAGCTTCTTCTCGCGGCCCGCCGCCATCTGCACGATCACGTCGACCCGGTCGCCAATATCGGTCAGCGCCGCACGGGCAGTGACAGGATCGCTGCCGAAGAAAATATCGGCCGCCTTGCCCTCGTCCAGCCAGACGCTATCGACCGGGGCGCAGCCGGCAGAGGCCAGCCGTCCGGCCGCTTCGGCAATATCCGCCTGTTTCAGGGTCTCAACTGCCACTAAGGTCGCGACGAACATGAACACTCCCGCACATATGCCGGGCGAATCCCGCCCACCGGTCGCGCTTATTGCCGGGCCGACCGCCAGCGGCAAGAGCGCGCTCGCCGTCCGCCTGGCCCAGATCGCCGACGGCGTCGTCATCAATGCCGATGCCAGCCAGGTCTATGCCGACCTGGCGATCCTGTCTGCCCGCCCTTCGCAAGCGGAAATGGGTGGCGTGCCCCATCGCCTGTTCGGCCATATCGACGGAGCGGAAGCCTGCTCCGCTGCGCGCTGGGCGGCCGAGGCCAGGGCGGAGATCGACGCGGCCCATGAAGCCGGCAAGCTGCCCGTGCTGGTCGGCGGCACCGGCCTTTATATACGGACCTTGCTCGACGGCATCGCACCGGTGCCGGAAATAGACGCCGACATCCGCGCCGCCGTCCGCGCCATGCCGGTGGCGCAGGCGCATGAAGCGCTGCGCAGCGAAGACCCGGAAGCCGCCGCCCGCCTCGCTCCGGCCGACACCACCCGCGTCGCCCGCGCGCTGGAAGTGGTGCGATCGACCGGCAAGCCGCTGAAGATATGGCAGCAGCACAAGCAGGGCGGCATCGCCGACCGCATCAGCCTGTCGCCGATGATCCTGCTGCCGCCGCGCGACTGGCTGATCGAGCGCTGCGACCGGCGGTTCGCGCTGATGGTCGATCAGGGCGCCGTTGCCGAGGTGGAGGCGCTGCTGCCCCGCAACCTCAATCCCGACCTGCCGGTGATGCGGGCGATCGGCGTGCCGGAAATCGCCGCCTGGCTCAAAGGTGACATCGATCGTGACACGATGATGGCGCGTGGCCAGCTCGCCACGCGCCAATATGCCAAACGCCAATATACCTGGTTCTCCAACCAGCCGCCGCAGAACTGGCATCGCGAAATGCGACCGATTGATGCTGAAATTGCCAATGAATTAGCAATTAAATTACAACAATAGGGGTTGACCACGCATTTTATGTCCTCTAGACGCTGGCGCCTTGCCAATGCGGGCGCGACGGCGCAGACCCGCGAGCCAGCATCTTAAAAAAGAGGAGTTTCATCGTGGCCGAAAAGAGCGGCGCGGACATTTTGGTCGAGTGCCTGGTTGATCTGGGCGTCGAAGTTGTGTTCGGCTATCCGGGCGGCGCCGTGCTGCCCATCTATGACGCGCTCTATAATCACCCCACGATCAAGCATGTCCTAGTGCGCCACGAGCAGGGCGCGACCCACATGGCGGAGGGCTATGCCCGTTCGACCGGCAAGCCCGGCGTCGTCCTGGTCACGTCCGGTCCGGGCGCGACCAATGCCGTCACCGGCATCACCGACGCGCTGCTGGATTCGATCCCGATGATCGTCATCACGGGTCAGGTGCCCACGCAACTGATCGGCACCGACGCCTTCCAGGAAGCGGACACGGTCGGCATCACGCGCCACTGCACCAAGCATAATTATCTGGTGAAGGATCCGGCCAAGCTGGCCGGCGTCGTCCATGAGGCGTTCCATATCGCCACCACCGGCCGCCCCGGCCCGGTCGTCGTCGACATTCCCAAAAATGTCCAGATCGCGACCGCGCCCTATGCCCGGCCGGAGCTCAAGGTCCATGCCAGCTATCATCCGCAGACCAAGGCGGATGCCGCCGCGATCGACACGGCGGTCGAGATGCTGGCCGCGGCGGAACGGCCGATCTTCTACACCGGCGGCGGCGTCATCAATTCGGGTCCGCAGGCCAGCGCGCTGCTGCGCGAACTGGCGGCGATGACCGGCGCACCCGTCACCTCGACCCTGATGGGCCTGGGTGCCTTTCCCGCTTCGTCCGACCAGTGGGTCGGCATGCTGGGCATGCACGGCACCTATGAAGCCAATTGGGCGATGAACCAGGCGGACCTGATCCTCTGCATCGGCGCGCGTTTCGACGATCGCGTCACCGGCCGGCTGGACGCCTTCGCGCCCAACAGCCGCAAGGTGCATATCGATATCGACCGCAGTTCGATCAACAAGATCGTCGATGTCGATGTCGCGGTCGTCGCCGATGTCGGCAGCGCGCTGGAGGACATGATCGCCCTGTGGAAGCAGCGCGGCCATGAAAAGGCGGACCTGTCCCCCTGGTGGGCGCGGATCGCCGAATGGCGTGCCAAGAAGAGCCTGTCCTACCCCGAAAGCGGCAGCGAGATTATGCCGCAAAAGGCGATCGCGGACCTCTACAAGGCGACCCGCGCGACCGGCAAGGACATCATCATCACCACCGAAGTCGGCCAGCACCAGATGTGGGCGGCCCAGCATTTCGGCTTTGAAGACCCCAATAAATGGCTGACCTCGGGCGGCCTGGGCACGATGGGCTATGGCTTCCCCGCCGCCATCGGCGCGCAGATGGGTAACCCCGACAGCATCAGCATCTGCATCGCTGGCGACGCCTCGATCCAGATGAACATCCAGGAAATGGGGACGGCCAGCCAGTATCGCCTGCCGGTCAAGATCTTCATCCTGAACAATGAATATATGGGCATGGTCCGCCAGTGGCAGGAACTGACCTATGAAAGCCGCTATTCCAACAGCTATTCGGACAGCCTGCCCGACTTCGTGAAGCTGGGTGAAGCCTATGGCTGGACCGGCATCCGCATCGAAGGGCCGCAGGAACTGGAGGCCGGCATCCGCCAGATGCTGGAAACCGACGGCCCCGTGATCGTCGACTGCCGCGTGGCAAAGCTGTCCAACTGTTTCCCGATGATCCCGTCGGGGGCGGCCCATACCGAAATGCTGCTCGATCCCAACCAGATCGAAGGCGTCATGTCGGACGAGGCAAAGGCACTGGTGTGACCACCCCCGCCAAGGTCCGCATTTTCGTGACCGAACCCTGGGATTTCGAACGGATCACAGGCACGACCGAACTCACCGGCTGGACCAGCGACCATGCTGATCCCGACAATGAGGAATGGGAAGTGCATCTGGATAGCGGGTTCGAATATCATGGCCTGCAGGTCGATCGGCTGCTGGCCGGCCCACGCTATGTGGGCGAACATCTCCTGCGGATGTTCGACGCGGTAACGGCCTTTCCCGTCCGCCTCGCCCACCCGCAGGACGATGATTGGCACTATGCCTTTATCGGCATGATCTCGCCGCGCCCCGAGCGCGAAGAAATGGAAGACGGGAACAGCATCTGATGCATATCCACGAAGAACAGAGCGAGCGGCACGTCCTGTCGCTGACGGTGTCGAACGAGGCGGGCATCCTGGCCCGCATCGCCGGCCTGTTCACCGCGCGCGGCTATAATATCGACAGCCTGACCGTGGCCGACATTACCGACGACCATGCGATCAGCCGCATCACCATCGTCACCAACGGCCCGCCCAAGGTGATCGACCAGATCATCGCCCAGCTCGACCGGCTGGTGCCGGTCCACAAGGTCACCGACCTGACCGATGCCGGCCCGTTCGTCGAGCGCGAACTGGCGCTGGTCAAGGTCGCCGGCACCGGCGAGGACCGGATCGAGGCGCTGCGCCTGGCCGACGTGTTCCGTGCCAAGGTGGTCGACACCACGATCGAGAGCTTCATCTTCGAGATCACCGGCACGACCGAGAAGATCGACAATTTCGTCGGCCTGATGCGCCAGATCGGCCTGGTCGAGGTCGGTCGCACCGGCGTAGCCGGCCTGATCCGCGGCAAGGAGCCGGCCTGACATTCCATTCCGCGCTGCCGCAAGCAGCGTTCCGTTCCACCACTATTGTCTAACGCCCCCTGCATGGGGGGACGAGAAGGAGTTTTCCAATGAAGGTTTATTACGATCGCGACGCAGACATCGGCCTGATCAAGGGCAAGAAGGTCGCCATATTGGGCTACGGCTCGCAGGGCCACGCCCATGCGCAGAATCTGCGCGACTCCGGCGTTGCCGAAGTCGCCATCGCCCTGCGCCCCGGTTCGCCCAGCGCCAAGAAGGCCGAAGGCGCCGGTTTCAAGGTGCTGCCGAACAAGGAAGCCGCCCAGTGGGCCGACGTGCTGATGATCCTGGCGCCCGACGAGCATCAGGCCGCCATCTATGAAGCCGACATCAAGGGCAATCTGCGCCCCGGCGCCGCGCTCGCCTTCGCCCATGGCCTGAACATCCATTTCGGCCTGATCGAAGTCCCCGCCGACATCGACGTCATCATGATCGCCCCCAAGGGGCCGGGCCACACCGTGCGCGGCGAATATCAGCGCGGCGGCGGCGTGCCCTGCCTGATCGCTGTCCATCAGGACGCGACCGGCAACGCCCATGACATCGCCCTTTCCTACGCCTCGGGCGTTGGCGGCGGCCGCTCGGGCATCATCGAGACCAACTTCCGCGAGGAATGCGAAACCGACCTGTTCGGCGAGCAGGCCGTTCTGTGCGGCGGCGCCACCGCGCTGGTCCAGGCCGGTTTCGAAACCCTGGTCGAAGCCGGCTACGCCCCGGAAATGGCCTATTTCGAGTGCCTGCACGAACTGAAGCTGATCGTCGACCTGATGTATGAAGGCGGCATCGCCGACATGCGCTACTCGATCTCGAACACCGCCGAATATGGCGACATCAAGACCGGCCCTCGCATCATCACCGAAGAAACCAAGAAGGAAATGAAGCGCGTTCTGGCCGACATCCAGTCGGGCCGCTTCGTCAAGGACTTCATCCTCGACAACCGCGCCGGTCAGCCCGAACTCAAGGCCAGCCGCAAGCAGGCTGCCGCCCACCAGATCGAAAAGACCGGTTCGCAGCTGCGCGCCATGATGCCCTGGATCGGCGCCAACAAGCTGGTCAACAAGGACAAGAACTAAGCCGACAGCAGCCCCTCCCTGAAAAGGGAGGGGAGAAATAGCGGCAAACCGGAACGATCCGTTTCCGGTTACGCCTCTGGAACAATCGAGGGACGTGGCATATTCTGTGCCGCGTCCCTTGAATGCTTTTGGAGAGCGTTTCCCATGCGCAAATATCTGATCTCTGCCGCTGCCCTGATCGCGGTCGCCGGCGGCACTGTCGTCATCGCCCAGGCCCCGATGGCCGTCCCCGGCAGCAAGGATGTCGCCAAGGTCACCGGCGGCACCTATAGCGTCGAACCCAGCCACACCCAGGTCGTCTTCGCCTATGACCATATGGGCTTCACCAACAATATGGGCGTCATCACCCAGCCGACCGGCACGCTGACGCTGAACAAGGCCAACCTCTCGGCTTCGAAGGTGTCGATCACCCTGCCGATCGCCAACCTCACCACCGGCATTCCGGCGCTGAACGAGCATCTCGCCAAGCCCGAATTTTTCGACGCCGCCAAGTTCCCGACCGCGACCTTCGTGTCGACCGGCGTGAAGCCCGACGGCGCGACCGGCGCGGACATCACCGGGAACCTGACCATCAAGGGCATCACCAAGCCGGTGACGCTGGACGCCGAATTCTACGGCGCCGGTGCGAACCCGATGAACAAGAAGGAAAATGTCGGCTTCGTCGCGACCGGCACGATCAAGCGCAGCGATTTCGGCATGGGCGGCTTCGTCCCCGTCGTCGGCGACAATGTCGAACTGAAGATCATCGTCGCCTTCCAGAAGTGATGCGATGATCCCCCGCCCGGCCCGCGTGATCCTGCTTCTGAGCCTGATCGCGTGCGGGCCGGCGGTGGCCAGCCCGGATGGCGGCCCTGCGCTCTATGCGCCGGGCCGCTATGTCGTGGATGGCGCAGCAACCAGGGTCCACTTCCATGTGAAGGCCCTGGTTGGCGGCTATGAAGGCGATTTCACTCAGCCTGAGGGTATGGTGGTGATCGATCCCGCTCGGCCCGAGCGGGCCGACGTCGACATTAGCTTCCCGGTCGAGAAGATGGGCACTGGCGATGCTTCGACCGACTCCATGCTGAAAGGCGACAGCTTTTTCGACATGGCCCATTTTCCGACCGTTCGCTTTACCGCCAGGGACGCGCCACTGGCCGGCAGCGACGGCGCGACGATCATTCCGGGCGAACTCACCATGCACGGCCAGACCCGCGCAGTCGCCCTGTCCGTCCGCCTGACCGGCGTCACGCCCGACGAAGCCCCCGGTATCGCCACGCTCCATTTCACCGGCAGCATGAGCGTCGAGCGCAGCCATTATGGCATGGGCTTTGGCCGCCCCTTCGTGTCGGACAAGGTCGACCTGACCATCGACGCAATTTTCCGTCGCGCCTGACGCCCCTTTCGCAAGAAACGGCTTTACGCTCCCCCTGTCCGCGTTTATGGGGACAGCATCATGCAGAGCGTCGCGCTTCTTACCCTGCTACGACTTACACGCCCTTAGGCGTGGCTTTTGTGCTGCCTTCCGGCTAAGGGCAGCGTCGATCCGCCTAAGGGCATTCATCACAGTCAAGTCGTACCCCGGAGCGCGCCATAGCGTCCCGAGCCAGGAAGTAGTTTGATCCCATGATGCTGACCGATCCTTCGCAGAAATACCGCCCCTTCCCCCAGGTGGACCTGCCCAATCGCCAATGGCCGTCCAAGGTCATCACCAAGGCGCCACGCTGGCTGTCGACCGACATGCGCGACGGCAACCAGTCGCTGATCGACCCGATGAACGCGGAAAAGAAGCGCCGCTTCTTCGACCTGCTGGTCAAGGTCGGCGTTAAGGAGATCGAGGTCGGCTTCCCCGCCGCCGGCGCGACCGAGTTCGACTTCATTTCGGGCCTGGTCAAGGAAGGCGCGATCCCCGACGATGTCATGCCCCAGGTGCTGACCCAGGCGCGCGAAGACCTGATCGCCACCACCTTCGAAAGCCTGCGCGGCGCGAAGCAGGCGATCGTCCATGTCTATAACGCGATCTCGCCCGCCTGGCGGAACATCGTGTTCCAGATGGAACGCCCGGAAATCAAGCAGATCGCGATCAACGCCGCCAAGCTGCTGCGCGACAATGCCGCGCGGATGCCCGACACCGACTGGCATTTCGAATATTCGCCCGAAACCTTCTCGACCGCCGAGCTGGATTTCAGCCTGGAATGCTGCGAGGCGGTGATGGACATCCTGCAGCCGACGCCGGAACGGCCGCTGATCCTGAACCTGCCCGCCACCGTCGAGTGCGCGACCCCCAATATCTATGCCGACCAGATCGAATGGATCTGCCGCAACATCTCGCGCCGCGACAGCGTGGTGATCTCGCTGCACACCCATAATGACCGGGGCACCGGCGTCGCCGCCGCGGAACTGGGCATCATGGCCGGCGCCGACCGCGTCGAAGGCTGCCTGTTCGGCAATGGCGAACGCACCGGCAATTGCGACCTGGTGACCGTCGCGCTCAACATGTACACGCAGGGCATCGACCCCGAACTGGACTTCAGCGACATTGACGAGGTCATCCAGACCGTCGAATATTGCAACCAGCTGCCGGTCCACCCGCGCCACCCCTATGCCGGCGAACTGGTGTTCACCGCCTTCTCAGGGTCGCATCAGGACGCGATCAAGAAGGGCTTTGCCGCACAGGAAGCGCGCAACGACCTGTTCTGGAACGTCCCCTATCTGCCGATCGATCCCAAGGATCTGGGCCGCGACTATGAAGCCGTGATCCGCGTCAATTCGCAGTCGGGCAAGGGCGGCGTCGCCTGGGTGCTGCAGCAGGACAAGGGCTATAAGCTGCCCAAGCGGATGCAGGCGGACTTCTCGAAGGTGGTGCAGGCGCTGGCCGACCAGTCGAGCCGCGAACTCAATGCCGCCGACATCTCGGCCGCGTTCGATGACTATTATCACCAGACCGGCGACCAGGCCTATAGCCTGATCGACTATCATGAGAGCGGTAGCGCGGGCGACCGCATCTTCACCGGCAAGATCGTCCATGAAGGCGGCGAACGCTCGATCTCGGGTCGCGGCAACGGCCTCATCTCGTCAGTGCTGGCCGCGCTGCGCGACGAACTGGGCGTGGTGCTGGAGGTCGCCGACTATAATGAGCACGCCATCGGCGCCGGCACCGACGTGAACGCCGCCGCCTATGTCGAATGCCGCACCGCCGACGGCCGCACCGTCTTCGGCATCGGCACCGACAGCGACGTCGCGACCGCCTCGGTCAAGGCCGTCCTCTCGGCCGCAAATGCGGTGGCCGTGCGGGGCTGATATCCATCCGTTCGCCCTGAGCGAAGTCGAAGGGCACGGCCGACCATCGGGAGGCCACTTCGCTTCGCTCAGTGTCGGGCTTCGACTTCGCTCAGCCCGAACGGATTAAAGATAACCGTTACTTCGCCAGCGCCCGCACCACGCTGTCCCACTGGGCCAGTGACGCGGCGATGCCGGCCACGGGCACCCGTTCATTCAGGCCATGGGCGAAGCCGTCCTCGGCCTTCATGAACAGGCTGGAGACGCCATAGCTGGGCACGCCCAGCGCGCGGAAATAGAGGCTGTCGGTCGCGCCGGCCGACATGCCCGGCATCACCGTGATCGCGGGCGAGCGCGCCTTGATCGCGGCAGCCACCGCCTTCACCACATCGTCGCGCAACGGCGAGGCATCGCTGCCGGTCGGGTCGTTGAGCGTGGTGAAGGTCGCGCTCGGATCATCCACCACCTTGACCAGTTGCGCCTTCACATCGTCGATCTTCACGCCGGGGAAGATGCGGCAATTGACGCTGACCTTGGCACTTTGCGGCAAGGCGTTGAGCGCATGGCCGCCCGACAGCATGGTCGCGACGCAGGTGGTGCGCACCTGCCCGACAAATTCCGGTCTGCTCGACAATAGTTCCGCAGAGGCCGGATCCTGGGTCGCGGCATAGAGACGCATCGCTTCCCCCACATCGCCGCCGATCCGCTGCGCCGACAGGCTGAGCGACGCCTTGGTCAGTTCGTTGATCATCGGCGGGAACTGATAGGCCGCGATCCGGTCGATCGCCTTGGCCAGCCGATAGATCGGATTGCCCGGCGTCGGTGCGCTCGAATGGCCACCCGGATCGGTGAAGCCGATCTCGAAATCGGCATAGGTCTTCTCGCCCGCCTGCAACTGGTAGAGGACGGGCTTGCCACTCTCGTCGAGCAGGCCGCCGCCGCCATCGCCGTTCAGCAGCAGCTCGGCATCCTTGTACTTGGCCGCCAGCGCCTTGGTGGTGACCATGTTGGTCTCCTCGTCGCCCGACAAGAGCAGGATGACCGTCCGGCGCGGGGTCCACCCTTCCTGCTTGAGCTGCGCCAGCGTCGCTACCATCATCGCCAAGTCATATTTGTTATCTTCCGAACCGCGCCCGAAAATATAGCCATCCTCCTCGACCGGGACGAAGGGGTCGCGCGTCCAGTCGGCACGGTTGGCCGCCACCACATCCATATGGCCGATCATCAGCATCGGCTTCAGGCTGGGATCGCGCCCCTTGATCGTCGCCGCCAGGGTCGCGGTCTCGCCCATTGGGGTGATGACGATATCGGCGTCGGCAAAGCCCGCCTGCTTCAGCACCGACGCATAATAGGCCGCGAGCGCGGGCACCTGCCCCGCCCCCTCGACGGTTTTGAAGGCGACCGATCGCTTCAATATCTCCTTGGCCGCGCCGGCATCCGCTGCCGCCTGCGCCCCGACTGGCATTGCCAGTCCCGCTCCTGCCAGCATCACCCCCGCCAGCAATATCCCCCGCAATTGCATATATTTACACTCCCTGATGGACCCGAGCGGCGATTGTGGCATAGCGGATCGCGCCGTTCCATGCGTTTGATCGGACGGCGCGCGGAAAGAGGGCCACCTTATCCGCACTGAACCCCTTGAAAGAATTGCTTGCGCGCAATCGGATAGATGCCATCCGATATAGCGCGCCGGTCGTCCAAAGGAAAAATGCCATCATGGCCCTCAATTATCGCAGCTTCGGCTTCCAGGTTCTGCTCGGCATGGTGGTGGGCCTCGCCCTCGGCCTCGTCGCGCGCCAGATCGGCGCAGGCCCCGATGGCGACCTCAATTGGCTCGCGACCACGCTCAAGACGGTCGGGTCGATCTTCGTCTCGCTCTTGAAGGCGATCGTGCCGCCCCTGGTGTTCGCCGCGATCGTCGCGTCGATCGCCAATCTGCGCGCACTCGACAATGCCGCCCGCCTCGCCGGCCAGACCCTGCTCTGGTTCGCGATCACCGCGCTGATCGCGGTCAGCATCGGCCTCGCCATCGGCCTCATCGTCCAGCCGGGCGCGGGCCTGCACGGCACCGCGCTCGCCATGGGCAAGGCGGATTCGGTCGGCGGCTGGCTCGATTTCCTGAAAGGTCTGGTCCCCGGCAACAGCCTGGCCCTGTCGGGTAGCACCAAGATCAGCGACGGCAGCGCCAGCACCAGCATCTCGTTCAATATCCTGCAATTGCTCGTGATCTCGATCGCGGTCGGCCTTGCCACGCTGAAGGTCGGCGACAAGGCGGAACCCTTCCTGTCCTTCGTCCGCTCGCTGCTCGCCGTCGTCCGCGCGATCCTGGGCTGGGTCATCCGCCTGACGCCGATCGGCTCGGCCGCGCTGATCGGCACCGCCATCGCCACCTATGGCTGGAGCGCGCTGGCGCAGCTCGGCACCTTCACCGCCGCCATCTATCTCGGCCTCGGCCTGGTCCTGCTGGTGGTCTATCCGCTGCTGCTGATCGCCAATGGCCTGAAGCCCGGCCCCTTCTTCGCCAAGGCCTGGCCGGCGATCCAGCTTGCCTTCGTCTCGCGCTCGTCGGTCGGTACCCTGCCGGTGACCGAGACCGTGACCGAGCGGCTGGGCGTCGACAAGGGCTATGCCGCCTTCGCGATCCCGCTCGCCTCGACCACCAAGATGGACGGCTGCGCCTCCATCTATCCGGCACTGGCGGCGATCTTCGTCGCGGGCTTCTATGGCATCCCGCTGCACTTCATCGACTATGTGCTGATCGTCTTCGTCTCGGTCATCGGCTCGGCCGCGACCGCCGGCCTGACCGGCGCGATCGTGATGCTGACCCTCACCCTCTCGACGCTCGGCCTGCCGCTCGAAGGCGCCGGCCTGTTGCTGGCGATCGACCCGATCCTCGACATGGGGCGCACCGCCGTCAACGTCGCGGGCCAGGTTCTGGTCGGCGTGATCGTCGCCAAGCGCGAGGGCATTCTCGACGAAAGCGCCTATTATGGCGAGGGCGAACTGGTCGCCGCGTGATCGAAAAGCGGGCGGCGCGGGCGTTCCGCGCCGCCGTCAGGGCAACTGACCGCGCCCGGTCGCCGTCCAGTAGATGCCGCCCATCAGATGGTCGAGATAGCGCGGATCGCGATACATCTCGCCATTATGGCCTAGCGTGGTGACGAACACCCGCCCCTTCTCATAGGCATGATACCAGGCGACGGGATGCTCCCGCCCCATCGGTTTCGCCACCTGCCCCGGCCAGATTT
Organism: Sphingobium sp. WTD-1; assembly: GCF_030128825.1. Taxonomy (NCBI): domain Bacteria; kingdom Pseudomonadati; phylum Pseudomonadota; class Alphaproteobacteria; order Sphingomonadales; family Sphingobiaceae; genus Sphingobium; species Sphingobium sp. WTD-1. The sequence goes on from NZ_CP119127.1 coordinate 4,115,566, forward strand.
TGGTCGGGTCGTAGCTGCTTTCCTCGACATTCAGCACCGGATGGATCGTCACCTTATAGGGGTTGGCGGTGACATAATATTCATCGGTCCAGATCCAGCGATCGGGCAGGCCATAGGTGGCGGGAAAACCCTTGTCGGTCGGCGTCACCACCGCCGTCTGTACCATCGGATGGATGACGAAGCTGCGCCCGACCATCTTCTCGTACCAGGCCCATTCGCCCGGCGGCGTGATGAGCGCGCGATGCACGACGATGGCATTGCCGCCCGCCCGCATATAGGCCTCGAACCTGGCGCGCTGGGCCGGGTTCAGTTCCTCGCCCGGCGTGTTGAGGAACATCACCGCCGCATATTGGCTGAGATCGCCGTCGAAGACGGACATGTTGTTGGCCCAGGTGAAGCTGAAATCATGCAGCTTGCCCAGATGCTCCAGGCTGTCGCGCGCGATCGGGATATATTCATAATGATATTTGTTGGGGATGGCGAGGACGAGCAGCTTATAATGGTCCTCCGCCTGCACCACTGCGGGCACCGACAGCGCCAGCATGGCGATGAGCGCCCCGGCCTTGTTTCTCATCCGCCTGTCTCCTTCGCTCGCCTATCGCTAGGGCAGGCGGCGACGGAAAGATAGCGCTCCCATGGTCGTAGTCAGCCCGGCAGCAGGCCGATCGCGTCCACCTCGACCAGACAGTCATGATGGAGTTCGGGTGCCGGCACCACCGTGCGAGCCGGCCGGGCATCCCCCATCATCTGCGCGTAGATGGCGTTGAAATGTGGCCAGTTCTCGACGCCGACGATATAGGCGGTGACGCGCGCGATCCGCTCCGGCCCGCATCCTGCCTCTGCCAGGATATCCAGCATGTTGCCGATCGCCAGCCGTGCCTGGTCCTCAAACGACAGGTCGCTGCGCGGCCCCTGCCCCGCCACCACCGGCAATTGCCCCGACACGAAGACGAAGCCATTCGCAATCGTCGCCTGCGCATAATGGCCGGCGGGTGCCGGCGCCTTGTCGGTCTCGATCCGCTGCACGTCCATCACCATCCTCCAAATCGCGGCCAGACCGCTTCCACCGCATCGCTGCCGTCCCGCACCACATGATAGCGATCATGCTGCGCGCCGGTGGCACAGGCATGGTTGGGCAATATCCGCACCCGATCGCCCACCGCCAGGTCCGGCAATGTCCCGGACGCCCCCGGCCGCAGCGCGATGATGCCATGTTCCTGATTGGCATCGATCAGGATCAGATCGCCATAGGGCCGCCCGTCCCGGTCGCAGACCAGGCCATAGCCCTGATCGACATCCTGTTTCGCCGTGCCGCGATCGCGCGACATCGCCATCCAGCCGGCATCGACCAAGATCCAACCCTTGTCCCGCTGATGCCCGATCACCGTTGCCAGCACCGACAGGGCGATGTCGTCCACCGAACAGATGCCGATCCCGGCCATCACCAGATCGAAGAAGACGAAGACGCCGGCGCGCACCTCGGTCACGCCGCTCAGGTCCGTGGCGTGATGCGCGGTGGGGGTCGATCCGACGCTGATCACCGGGCAATCATGCCCCGCCTCCCGCAAGGTCCGCGCCGCCGCCAGCACGGCGTCCCGCTCGGCGTCAGCGCAGGCGCGCAGTTCTGCATCGCCCCTTGCGCCATAGCTGCCGCCGGCATGGGTCATCACGCCGCGCAATGCCCCGCCCTGCGCCAGCGCCGCGCCGATCGCCCGCAATCGCGCCACGTCGTCGGGCTGCACGCCCGACCGGTGGCCGTCGCAATCAATCTCGATCAGCGCGGGAATGGCGGTGCCGGCCGTGCGCGATACGGCCGCGACCGCCTCCGCCTGCTCGACCGAATCCAGCACGACCGCCAGGTCCACGCCCTGCGCCCGCAGTGCCAGTATCTCGGGCAATTTGGCCGGACTGATGCCGACCGCATAGAGAATGTCGCGCACCCCGGCCTCCGCAAAGCGGCGCGCCTCCTGCAGGGTCGAAACGGTCGCCGGTCCCTGTGGCGTCGGCATCAGCCGCTGTGCGACCTCGACCGACTTGGCGGTCTTGAGATGCGGCCGCATCCCCACGCCAAGCCCGACCAGATGCGCGCGCAGCCGCGCAATGTTGCGATCCATGCGGTCGGCATCCAGTACCAGGCAGGGCGTGGACAAGGTATCGAGGGAAGAGGGATCGTCGGACAGGGCTGGCATAAGGGGCTCCGTTGCTGACCCGCAGATTGCCGAGATGCCGCGACTTTTCAACGGGCTCGACGGATCTCGGCGATTTTTCCTCCGTCATCGCCACCCCTTGCCCGACTCACTTTCTTCCGTTATTTCTGTTTTTACAGAAAGGAACGTCATGCCACTTCTCGATCATCCCGATGCCAAGGCGTTCCTGCTCCACTGGGGCGAGATGGGCACCCAATGGGGCGTCAATCGGTCGGTCAGCCAGGTCCATGCACTGCTCTATCTGTCCGATCACCCCCTGCCCGCCGACGAGATTGTCGACCAGCTCGGCCTTGCCCGCTCCAATGTTTCGACCGCGCTCAAGGAACTGCAATCCTATGCAATCGTCCGCCGCGTCCATGTCGAGGGTGACAGGCGCGACCATTTCGTCGCGGAAACCGACCTGTGGGAAATGCTCACCCGTATCGCCGCCGAACGCAAACGGCGCGAGATCGATCCGACCATCGCCCTGCTGAATGACCTCGCCCAGCGGCTCGCCAAGGACGAGAGTTGCCCGCCCCATGTGCGCGAGCGCATCACCCGCATGCATGAATTCATGTCGACGCTCGGCAACTGGTATGAGCAGGTCAACAAGCTGCCCAAGTCGACCCTGATCGCCCTCATGAAGCTCGGCAACAAGATCGCCCGCTTCATCCCCACCGGCAAGAGCAAGGACTAGCCGCTGCTGATCGATGCGCCCCGACGCCCGATCGCGCCCACTAGTTTCGGAGTTTACAGAAATGTCTGACACAAATGACGGAAACCCCGATCCCATCACCCCGCCCGTTCGCACCGGATCGGCGCCGCTGCGCATCGCCTCAGCGGTCGCGCTGGCCATGGCCTTTGCGATCACCGTCTATCTGCTGCTCGACGCGACCCGCGTGAACGGCCTCGTCAGCTTCACCTTCCTGCTGTTCCTGCCCGCCGCGCTCACCGCCTTCGTTGCCTATGTCGGCGACCCCTGGGCGGAGCGGTCGCGCCGCTATTATATGACGATGCCGCTCTGGATGCTGGGCGCGACCATCCTCCTGTCCGTCCCGGTGCTGAAGGAAGGGGTGATCTGCATCGTCATGCTCGCCCCGCTCTGGATCGCCAGCGGCCTGGCCGGCGCCTATGCCACCTATCGGCTGCGCGGCCGTGCTGGCGATCGCGGCACCAGCTATTGCATGGCCGTACTCGCCATGCCGCTGATCGCGATGCAGGTCGAACCGATGATCCCCCTGCCCGATGCCACCGCCACGGTCAGCCGCTCGATCATCGTGGAGGCCAGCCCGGACCGGATCTGGCCATTGCTGCGCGGCATCCCCGATGTCCGGCCGGGCGATGGCACATGGACCTTCACCCAGGATGTGCTGGGCGTGCCCCGTCCGCTCGGCGCCCATATGCTGGGCGAAGGGATCGGTGCGGTCCGCATGGCCGACTGGGGCCGGCAGGTGCGGTTTCGCGAACATATCATCGACTGGCAACCGGGCCGCAGCCTCGGCTGGCGCTTCGATTTTCGCGGGCTCGACGCCTGGCAGTTCACCGACCGGCACCTGATGCCCGACAGCGCCTATTTCAAGGTGACGACCGGCGGCTATCGCATGGAACCGGCCGGCCCCGGCCGCACCCGCGTCATCATTGACACCCGCTATTGGATGCAGACCCCGGTCAATGGCTATTCCCGGCTGTGGGGCGAAATTTTCCTGGGCGACATCGAAAAGAACCTGCTCGCCCTCATAAAGCAGCGCGCCGAACGGCCGGTCGCGTCCACCACCCTCTGACTGCCAAAAGGAGATGAACCATGGTTGAAACCGCCTATGCCCTCTATCTGGTCATCACGCTCGCCATCACCATCTGGGTCGCGCGCACCCTGTCGAAAAATGGCGAGGTCTTCCTGATTCAATGTTTCGGCCATGATGCGCAACTGGCCCGGTCGACCAACCATCTGCTCGTCGTCGGCTTCTACCTCGTCAATATCGGCTTCATCACCCTGACGCTCAGCCTGGGGAAGGAGCCGACCAGCTATGCCGAAACGATCCGCTTCCTCAGCGCCAAGATCGGCCTCGCCGTGCTCGTGCTGGGCGGCATGCACTTCTTCAACATGGGCGCGATCGCCCATTTCGGTCGCAAGGTGAATGGCTGGCTGCACGACGGCCATCCCCAGACCGCCTGATCGCCAGCCGGAAGGGTGCGCCCCACCCTTCCCCTTTTCGGGAGGTTCCGATGCCCCATGCCGATCCTGCCCATCTTCGCGGTGCCGGCTGCGCGATCCTGACCGCCGGCCCGCTGTTCGTGACGCTCTATCTGGCCGCGGTTCTCTACCGCCGCATACCCGATGCCATTACGGTGGATTGGGGCATTCTCATCGTCCTGCCCCTCATATTGCTGTTCGCGCTTATGTTCGGCCCCTTGGTTGCCGCCACCCCGATCATCATCGGGACGACGTCGATGCGCGTCCTGGCATATCATTGCCCCCTTTTTGCCGCCCGCGCCTTCTGGTTGCTCGCCGGTGCCGCCATCGGCTTCGGCGTGGCTTATGGCTGCGGCCTGCTTGGGAGTGCCCGCGATGTGAGCTTCGCGCTGATCGCCACCAGCGGGATCAGCGGCTGGCTGGCCTACACGCCGGAGTAGAATTTCGCCGCCCCTGTCCTATTCGACCATGCCCCGCTATACTGATTGCATCTCATAACAATATGTCCCACTGGCGTTCGGAAATTGCCGAATGTGCGGGAAAAGTGCGAAGTTAAGCGAAATATGTCCAATCATCAGATCCATGTCATCGGCGGTGGTCTCGCCGGTTCGGAAGCCGCCTGGCAGCTCGCCCAGGCGGGTATCAAGGTCCGCCTGTCGGAAATGCGCGGCACCGGAGAGATGACCCCGGCGCACCAGACCGACGGGCTGGCGGAACTGGTCTGCTCCAACAGTTTCCGTTCCGATGACGCGGACAAGAATGCGGTGGGCCTGCTGCATCAGGAAATGCGCCTCCTCGGCTCGCTGATCATGGACCGCGCCGAACCTGCCAAGGTGCCGGCCGGCTCTGCCCTGGCAGTTGATCGCCATGTCTTTTCCGATGGCGTCACCCGCGCGCTGGCCGAACATCCCAATGTCGAAATCGTGCGCGAGCGGATCGACACGCTGCCCAGCGACGGCATGACCATCGTCGCCACCGGGCCGCTGACCGCCGCCGCGCTCGCCAGCAGCATCGGCGAAGCGGCCGGCATGGAGCATCTCGCCTTTTTCGACGCGATCGCGCCGGTCATCCATTTCGACAGCATCGACATGGAAGAATGCTGGATGGCCAATCGCTGGGACAAGATCGGCCCCGGCGGCGGCGAGGGCAAGGACTATATCAACTGCCCGATGAACAAGGAGCAGTATCAGGCCTTCGTCCAGGGGCTGCTCGACGGCGAGAAGACCGAGTTCAAGGAATGGGAGTCGAACACCCCCTATTTCGAGGGCTGCATGCCGATCGAGGTGATGGCCTCGCGCGGGCCGGAAACGCTGCGCCACGGCCCGATGAAGCCGATGGGGCTGGACAATCCCAAGACCGGCCGCTGGCCCTATGCCGTGGTCCAGCTGCGCCAGGACAATGCGTCGGGCACGTTGTGGAACATGGTCGGGTTCCAGACCAAGCTGAAGCATGGCGCCCAGGTCGAGCTGTTCCGCACCATTCCGGGCCTGGAAAAGGCTGAGTTCGCGCGGCTGGGCGGGCTGCACCGCAACACCTTCATCCAGAGCCCCAAGCTGCTCGACCCGACGCTGCGCCTCAAGAGCGCGCCGCATATCCGTTTCGCCGGGCAGATGACCGGGTGCGAGGGCTATGTCGAAAGCGCCGCCATCGGCCTGATCGCCGGGCGTTTCGCCGCAGCTGAAATATTGGGCCAGGAGCTAGCGCCGCCGCCCGCCGACACGGCGCTCGGCGCGCTGCTCGGCCATGTTACCGGCAATGTCGAGACCGCCGACTATCAGCCGATGAACGTCAATTTCGGCCTTTTCCCTACCCTCGACGACGTCAAGAAGAAGCAGCGCAAGGAAGCCTACACCGCCCGCGCCCGCGCCTCCTTCGGTCGCTGGCTGGGTGAGGTGGTAGAACCGGCCTGAACCGTCCCGGTCAGGCTCAGCATTTACAGCGCGGTTTCGCCGCCCGCTTCGGCGCGGTGGTGGCAAATTCCGCCGGGGTCAGCCTGCCGTCCTTGTCGGCATCGGCCCCGGTAAAGCGGTCCGCCGTCGCCACCGCCCATTCCTCGAACGACAGGAGATTATCCTTGTTCGCATCGAGCTGTTTGAAGGCGGCGGTGCGGCTGCCCAGCATCTCGATCCGGCTGATGATGCCGTCGCGATTGCGGTCATAGCGGGCGAAGCGCTTTTCTTCCCGGCTCTGCGGGCTTGCCTCGCCGGGCATCGGTGGTGCCTCCCCGACCGCATCGGGGTCACCCTCGGGCAAAGCCCCATTGGCTGGTGGCGGCGGTGGCGCGAGCAACGCCTTGGGCGGCGGCTCGTTGGTCGCCCGCCCCTGCCACCAGAACAGGCCGGCCGCGACCAGCAGCAACGCCCCCATGCCACCTGCCAGCAACCGTCCCATCGCCCGCTCCCCACTTCGTGACGGTAGAGAACCTATCGCGATCGACTAGCGCCCGACAAGCGCGATCCGCATCAGGCGCCAGACCATGCTCCGCGTCAGCCCGACCGGCGCCCGCTGCCCCCGCTCGACATCATGCCGCGCCAGCAGATAGGCGATGCGCAGCGGCTTCCACGCCCTGGGCCACGGCGGATCGCCCACCTGCGGCAACAGGTCGCGGGCCAAGCCGATGGCGGCGTCCGCCAGTGCTTCGTCGCCACTATGGGCGGACAGATCCCACAAGGCCCAGACCTTCCCCGCTGCGATCAGCCAGTCGGGCGCATCGGCCACATCGGCCAACGCCTGGAACAGCCCTCCGCCGCGCCCGGCGGCATAGTCGCGGAGACCCGTGAGGTCGATCTCCGGCTCCACCACCAGCACTTCCCAGCCATCCAGCATCGCCGGGATACCGGGCGAGTCCAGCGCACCGATCGCGCGCAGCCAGTCGACCACCGGTTCGCCCTGCCCCCTGACGCCCGCCTCGTCACTGACGACGCCCAGCCACCAGGCAAGGCGCATCTGCCCGATCGCCGCATCGCTGGTGGTTCGCGCAATGTGTGCAAAGCGCTGGTCCAGTGCCCACAGCGCGCGATGCCGCTCGGCAAAGCGCCCGGCATGCCCGGAAAGCAGGCGCGCCAGCGGCGCCAGATCGTCCGTGCGATCCATCATTTCGGTCCCGATCTAAAAATGGCTTATCAATCCTTTAACCAGACTTCGCATAGAGACCCTAACCAGTCCCGTTGCATGGCCGACTATGGCCCTGTCCAGATTTCTGGGGGGAAACGGGCGACATGGGTGAATGCGGAACATGGGCAAGCAGATCAAGCGCGCGATGACATTCCTCGGCCGGCTTCGGCGCAACCAGGCGGGCAATACGCTCGCCATGGTGGCCGCAGCCATCATCCCGCTCGCCGGCCTGATCGGCGGCGGCGTGGACATGAGCCGCGCCTATATGGTGCGCGCCCGGATGCAGCAAGCCTGTGACGCCGCCGCACTGGCGGGACGGCGTGCGATGACGACCGCGTCGATGACGGATGACAACAAGGCCGAAGCGCAGAAATTTTTCGACTTCAACTTTCCGCAAGGCACCTTCGGTGCCACCAGCTTCATGCCGGTGATCCAGAGCAAACCGGGCGAGACGACGACAGTTCAGGTCTCGGCCGCCACCACGATCCCGACCACCATCATGCGCATCTTCGGCATCCAGACATTGTCGCTGGCGGTTAACTGCGATTCCCGCTTCGACATCGGGAATACGGATGTGATGCTGGTGCTCGACACGACCGGCTCGATGAAGGATAGCATCTCGAACGGCTCTGGCGGATCAACAACGAAGCTCGCCGCCCTACAGCAGGCGGTGAAGGATTTCTACGATACGCTGGGACCGGGCTCGGACAGTACCGGCCGCATCCGCTATGGCTTCATGCCCTATAGCAGCACCGTCAATGTCGGGAAATTACTGCCGGCCAGCTACATGCAGGGCGGTACGTCGGGTGAGACGTGGGATTATCAAACCCGCCAGGCGACCTATTATTATGAAACTGGGTCGAACAACCAGACCTGCTATCGGCGCTACGGCCTGTCCGCTTGCTACAGCAGTTCGGCGGATGCGAATGCTGCAAGCACCTCCAGCACGAGGACGGGCAGTCAATGCACGAGCTACGGCAACAACAGCGGTAACGGCAATCCTTCCACCAGTGGCACCGCTCCGTCCGATGTGACGACAACCACCTATAGCTTCGACAGCTATGACGGTGCGACCTCGACGTCGAACAGCAACAACGGCAAAAAATGTGTCCGCAAGGAAGTAATTGTCACAAAAAGCTATGCCACCACTTATACTGGCGGCACGGGCAAGACTTTTTATCGTTGGGAATACACCAAGCTGCCCGTCGACGTTTCCGGCTTCGTCGCTGGTAACGCGGTTACCAATCCTGCCTATAATTCCGCGTCCAATAGCGAAGGACTGTCTTCGACATCGAGCTGGAACGGCTGCATCGAGGAGCGCGACACCGATAGCAGCATTACGAAGGACTCCCCGACCGGCACAATCCCGACAACGGCCTACGATCTGCAGATCGACACCTTGCCCACAAGCAAGGAAACCAAATGGCGCCCACACTGGCCCGACCTCGAATTTTCGCGTAGCAGTACAGCCCTCGCCTATAGCGGCAGCTGGCTGAACAGCGCGAGTAATATCAACGGTGGTTACGTCGCTTGCCCGACCCAAGCGCGCAGGCTGACCTCCTATGCCAGCCGCACCGCGGTCCCGACCGGCCAATCATCGAGCTACAACAGCTATGTCGACAGCCTGGTCGCGGTCGGCGGCACCTATCACACCATCGGTATGATGTGGGGTGCGCGTTTCCTGTCCCCGACCGGTATCTTCTCGTCCGACAATGCGAGCGCACCCAATGGGTTCAACGTCTCGCGCCACATCGTTTTCATGACCGACGGCACCATGAGCGCCTATAACAATGTCTATGGTGCCTGGGGCTATCAGAAGCTCGACCAGCGCGACGGCCCGTCCGGCGCCTCGAATGACGACCTGACCGCCATCCACAAGCGGCGCATGGAAATGATGTGCAACGCCATCAAGTCCAAGGGCATCGTCATCTGGGTCATCGGCTTCAGCGATGAGGATGTGATGAGCAGCGAACTGCAGAATTGCGCCAGCAGCGCCAACCACTGGAGCATGAACTACACATCGGCAGACCTGAAAACGACCTTCCAGAATATCGCCAAGAATATTGGCGGCCTGCGGTTGTCGAACTGATGCGCTGGCTCCCCCCCCTCCCGCGCAGGCTGGGGCATGACCAGCGCGGCGCGACGCTGATGGAGTTCGGCCTGATCGTCACGCCGCTCTGCCTGTTCATCATGGGCGTCGGCGACCTGGGCTATCAATCCTATCTGCGCTCGGTGGCTCAGGGCGTGCTCGACAGGGCCGCCCGCGCAGCATCGGTCGGCACGCTAAGCAGTACCCAGATCGACGCCTATATCGACAGCCAGATGCAGACCATCAACAGCAAGAACGGCACCACGTCGGTGACGAAGAAGAGCTATTACAACTTCTCGCGCGTCGGCAAGCCGGAGAAGATCACCACGGATACGGCACCGCTTGGTAGCTTCAACACAGGCGATTGCTTCGAGGATTCCAATGGCAATGGCAGCTACGATAGCAGCGCAGGCTCCACGGGCCTGGGTGGTGCTGACGATATCGTCTTCTATCAGGTGACCGTGTCCATGCCCCGACTGTTCCCGATGGCCAAACTGCTCGGCTGGAGCGCCACCCAGACCGCCACAGCCAACGCCACCATCCGCAACCAGCCCTGGTCCAACCAGGCCACATTGCCGATCATCTGCACATGAGCTCGATCAAGCCCCCCCTCGCACGCTTGGCGCGCCGCCTTCGCGACGACCAGTCCGGTCTGGCCCTTATCGAATTTGCCTATTCCTTGCCGGTGCTGATGGTGCTGTCGATGGGCGGTCTGGAAATCGCGAATCTCGCGACCGCCCATATGCGCGTCAGTCAGATCGCGATGCTGGTCGCCGATAACGCGTCACGCGAGCGCACCTCGATCGACGAGGGCGACATCAACGAGATATTCACCGGCGCCGAACTGGCCGGTGCCAACCTCAAGAACTTCAAGGCAAACAGCCGCATCTTCCTTTCGGATCTGGAACCCAACAGCCAGACCGGCACCAATGCGGGCCAGTATATTCGTTGGCAGCGCTGCTGGGGCAATGGCAGCTTCACCTCCAGCTATGGCAAGGCGGGGGATGGCACCAGCGACGCCACCCTGAAGGACGGCATGGGGCCAGGCACAACGGCAACGACCAAGATCGCCTCCGGCAGCGGCACCGCAGTGATGTTCGTGGAAGTGGCCTATACCTATCAGCCGCTGATCTCAGACAGCCTCTTCGGCAGCAAGACGATCCGCTACACCAGCGCATTCAACGTCCGCGAACGCACGGACCAGGCGATGAAGAATGCGGGCAGCCTGACCAGCAGTCAGATCGCCTCCTGCCCGGCCTGACAGCCGCTCGCAAAGAGCCGATAAAAAAAGGGGCGATCCATCCGGACCGCCCCTTCTCTTTTCTTACTTGTAGCAGACCTTCTTGGCCGCTTCGACGACGCGGGCCGCGTCGATCAGCGCCGCCTTTTCGAGGTTGGCGGCATAAGGCAGCGGCACATCCTCGTTGGTAACGCGCAGGACCGGGGCGTCGAGATCGTCGAAGCCCTTTTCCATCACGACGGCGGCGATTTCCGACGCGATCGAGCAGGTCGGCCAACCTTCTTCCACCACCACCAGGCGGTTGGTCTTCTTCAGGCTTTCAAGCACGGTAGCGGTGTCGAGCGGACGCAGCGTGCGCAGGTCGATCACTTCGGCGTCGATGCCTTCGGCAGCAAGCTGCTCGGCCGCGTCGAGCGCCAGGCCCACGCCGATCGAGTAGCTGACCAGGGTGACATCCTTGCCCGGACGCATGATGCGCGCCTTGCCGATCGGCAGGACATAGTCGTCGACCTTGGGCACGTCGAAGCTGCGACCGTAGAGAAGTTCATTCTCCAGGAACACGACCGGGTCGGTCGAGCGGATCGCGGCCTTGAGCAGGCCCTTGGCGTCGGCCGCGTCATAGGGCGCGATGACGATCAGGCCGGGAACCGCGGCGTACCAGGGACCATAGTTCTGCGAGTGCTGCGCACCGACGCGGCTGGCCGCGCCGTTGGGACCACGGAACACGATCGGGCAGCGCATCTGGCCACCGGACATATAGTTGGTCTTGGCCGCCGAGTTGATGATGTGGTCGATCGCCTGCATGGCGAAGTTGAACGTCATGAACTCGATGACCGGACGCAGGCCACCCATGGCCGCACCCGAACCGATGCCGGCAAAGCCATATTCGGTGATCGGCGTGTCGATGACGCGCTTGGGACCAAACTCGTCGAGCAGGCCCTGGGTCACCTTGTAGGCACCCTGATATTCGGCGACTTCCTCGCCCATCACGAAGACGCGCGGGTCCGACCGCATTTCCTCGGCCATGGCGTCGCGCAGCGCTTCGCGCACGGTGGTCTTGACGAACTCGGTGCCGGCCGGAAGGTCCGGATCCTGCAAGGTCGCCTTGGCTTCCGACGCCAGCTTCGACGTGCCGCTTTCCGCCTTCTTGGGGGCTTCTTCAGCCTTGGGCGCTTCGGCCTTCGGCGCAGGTGCCGGGGCCGCTTCGCCGCCCTCGCCCGCCATCGTCGCGATGACGGTGCCGACCTTCACGCCTTCGGTGCCTTCAGCAATCACGATCTGGCCGATCTTGCCTTCATCGACGGCTTCGAATTCCATCGTCGCCTTGTCGGTTTCGATCTCGGCGAGGATGTCGCCGGACTTCACTTCATCGCCTTCCTTCACCAGCCACTTGGCCAGCGTGCCCTCTTCCATCGTCGGCGAGAGCGCCGGCATCTTGATTTCGATACCCATTAATATTGCTCCACCAGCACGTCGGTATAGAGTTCATGCATTCCAGGTTCGGGCGAGGTTTCGGCGAAATCGGCCGCTTCGGCGACGATCTTGCGGATATCCTGGTCGATGACCTTGATCTCGTCCTCGCTGACGCCGGCGTCGATCAGATACTTCTTCACGCCCTCGATCGGGTCGCTGTTGTCGCGCACGGCCTGAACCTCGTCACGCGAACGATATTTGGCCGGATCGGACATGGAGTGGCCGCGATAGCGGTAGGTCTTCATTTCCAGCAGGATCGGGCCATTGCCGCCCTGGACCCACTTGAGCGCTTCCTCGGTCGCGCCGCGCACTGCCAGAACGTCCATGCCGTCGACCTGGATGCCGGGGATACGGAAGCTCTCGCCGCGGCGATAGAGCTGGTCTTCCGACGAAGCGCGGTTGACGCTGGTGCCCATGGCATACTGGTTGTTCTCGATCACGAAGATGATCGGGAGCTTCCACAGCTCGGCCATGTTGAACGATTCGTAGACCTGGCCCTGGTTGGCCGCGCCGTCACCGAAATAGGCAACGCACACGCCGCCATCGTCATTATACTTATGCGCGAACGCCAGGCCCGCGCCGAGCGACACCTGGGCGCCGACGATGCCGTGGCCGCCATAGAATTTATGCTCGACGCTGAACATGTGCATCGAACCGCCCTTGCCGCGCGAAATGCCGGCTTCGCGGCCGGTCAGTTCGGCCATGATGACCTTGGGATCGATGCCATAGGCGAGCATGTGGCCATGATCGCGATAGCCGGTGATCACGCTGTCCTTGCCGGGCTTCAATGCCGACTGGATGCCGACCGCAACCGCTTCCTGGCCGATATAGAGGTGACAGAAGCCGCCGATGAAACCCAGACCATAAAGCTGGCCGGCCTTTTCCTCGAAGCGACGGATCAGAACCATCTGCCGATAGAATTCCAGCAGCTCTTCCTTGCTGGCCTTGTAGTCGGTGGGCGTTTCGGGGCGCGGACGATTATGGTCCGCACCGGCCGGCACTGCGGCCTTTGCCTTTGCGCTGTCGGCGCGCGGCGTGGTTGGTTTCGCCAAGGCTATTATCCTTTTGCGTGGGTAGGATGGAAGGAAGCCCGATATGCGTCAGAGTTGCATAGATTGCAACGGCGGACCCCACGGAATCCCGGCATAATGAATGTCCCGAGTGCAAAAACGACAATCCATGACAACGCTGTCAAAAACGGGTCGCAAACAGCCGGCAACAAAATGTTGCCGCGGAAGGATTTTACCAAATAAATGGAAAGCACACCCTGCCGGCGCGCGGATCAGTTCAGCGGAACGACCACTTCATCATGGTGAATCACCCCGAGCTGGCGGCGGATCAGCTCGTCCGACAGGTCGGGATCGACGCGGCGCGGATTGAGCAGGTCCACCCGGTTGCGCAGCTCCTGGCGATGCAGCTGGACGATCTTGAGTTCAGCCTTCGCATCGCGCAGCTGGCGCGAATAATCGCCCCAAGCGAGCACGCCATTGGAGCCCAGCACGACATAGCCAGCGAAGAACAGCAGCAACAGCACCGCAATTGCCGGCCCGAGGGCCGACATCAACAGCATGCGGAGCTTTGCGATATGCGCCATGAACTGCTTGAATCACAGGATTCAGCGGGTCGCAAGCAAAATATGCGCAATGCGACCAGCCGAATCCCTAATAGAAAATTAACCGTGGATCAGCGGAAGATCGAACGACCGGCATAGACCGCCATGTCGCCCAGTTCTTCTTCGATGCGGATCAGCTGATTATACTTGGCAAGCCGGTCCGAACGGGCGAGCGAGCCCGTCTTGATCTGACCGCAATTGGTGGCGACGGCGAGGTCGGCGATGGTCGAATCCTCGGTCTCCCCCGAACGGTGCGACATCACCGCCGTGTAGCGGGCGCGATGCGCCATATCGACGGCGGCGAGCGTTTCCGACAGCGTGCCGATCTGGTTGACCTTCACCAGCAGCGAGTTGGCCAGTCCCTTGCCAATGCCCATCGACAGGCGGGCCGGGTTGGTGACGAACAGATCGTCGCCGACCAGCTGGACCTTGTCACCGATCTTGTCGGTCAGCGCCTTCCAGCCCTCGAAATCATCCTCGCTCATGCCATCCTCGATCGACTTGATCGGATAGTCGGTAGCCAGCGCAGCGAGATAGTCGGCCATTTCGACCGGCGAGAGCGACAAGCCTTCGCCCGAAATCTCATATTTGCCGTTCTTGAAGAATTCGGTCGCGGCACAGTCCAGCGCCAGCACGACGTCGTCACCGGGCTTGTAGCCGGCCTTTTCGACCGACAGCATGATGAAGTCGAGCGCATCGCGGGTCGAGGCGATGTTGGGGGCAAAGCCGCCCTCGTCACCGACCGAAGTGGCCAGTCCCTTGTCGTGCAGGCCCTTCTTGAGCGTGTGGAAGATTTCCGAACCGATGCGCACGGCGTCGGCGATGCTCTCCGCACCGACCGGCATGATCATGAATTCCTGGAAGTCGATCGGGTTGTCGGCATGCTCGCCGCCGTTGATGATGTTCATCATCGGTACTGGCAGCACATGCGAGGACACGCCGCCGACATAGCGATAGAGCGGCAGGCCGCGCGCGTCGGCGGCCGCCTTGGCGGTGGCGAGCGACACGCCCAGGATCGCGTTGGCGCCCAGACGCGACTTGTTCTCGGTGCCGTCGAGCGCGATCATCACGGCATCGACTTCGCCTTGGTCCTCGGCGTCGAGGCCGATAAGCTGCTCGGCAATCTCGTCATTGACGGCTGCGACAGCGGCCAGCACGCCCTTGCCCATATATTTGCTCTTGTCGCCGTCGCGCTTTTCCACCGCCTCATAGGCACCGGTCGACGCGCCCGAGGGCACGGCGGCGCGGCCGAAGCTGCCATCTTCCAGCATCACGTCGACCTCGACGGTCGGATTGCCGCGGCTGTCGAGAATCTGGCGGGCGTGGATATCGAGAATGGCGGTCATGATCGCTCCCTGATCTGGGCCCGGACACGCGCCGGGCGGCCTTTTCGCGGCCCCGCTTAGCCAGCAGCCCCAAACTTGGCAATCCAGGGGACTTGCCATGGGACAAAAAATGCCGATGCTCAAAATAGTAACGGCGCCGGAACTGTAGGCCGCCGCCAAGCATTAGGATCATGACAGCCCGCCCCGCGCGGGACCATGAGGTTGAGCTTTAGGGAGACTTTGGACAATGGCCGACACCCCGGAAACCCCGCCCGTCAAGCGCGTGAAGAAGGCGGCTGCCGCCAAGGCGAAGCCGGCGTCGACCAAGGCATCCGCCCCGGCCGTCAAGGCCGCGCCGGTGAAGAAGGCCGCCACCCGCAAGGCCCCCGCAAAGGCCGGAAACGGGGCCGCCCATGGCTGGTCCGCACAGATCGCGCCGATCAAGGCGCAAGCCGAAAAGGCCGCCAAGGCCGCGACCGACAAGATCAATTCGGTCGACTGGAAGGCGCATATCGATCCGATCAAGGAGCAGGCCGGCAAGACCGCAAAGTCTGCGGCGAGCAGTGCCAAGGACAAGACCGGTTCGGCCATGCAAAGCCTGTCGAAGCTGATTGCGGACACCGCCGGCACGGTCGATGCGAAGCTGGGCCCGCAATATGGCGACTATGCCCGCCAGGCAGCGGAATCGGTGGCCAGTGCCGCAGACACGCTGGACAGCAAGGATGTCGACCAGTTGATGACCGAGGCGCGTGATTTCGTGCGCAAGAGCCCGGCTGTTGCCATCGGCGCTGCCGCCGTGGTCGGCTTCGTGCTGATGCGCCTGGCCAAGGGATCGTCCGACAGCGACGCCTGACGGACGCAAGACAGGATTATCGTGACGGCTAACCGCAGGCCCCGGCTGACGGGGCGGAGGGGCAATTGACGCAGGAACCAGCGGATACGGTGGCAACGCCGCAGACCGAGGGGAATGAGGAGTCTGTCCGCGCGACATTCGCCCGCCTCTACACCGATGGCCGCGCCTATGCGCAGGCGGAGGTCGAGCGGCAGAAGCTGCGCGCCGGCATCGCCGGCGCGGGCGTCCGCAACGCCGCTATCCTGGGGATCGTGGCCCTAATGCTGTTGTTCGCCGCGATCGTCACCCTGTTGATCGGATTGGTGATTGCGCTGTCCGCGATGATCGGGCCGCTCTGGGCAACGCTGGCGGTGTTCGGCGGCGCCGTACTGATCGCCGTCCTGCTGCTGCTGCTGGCCAAGGGACAGATCAGCCAGATGTTGAAGACGATCAAGTCATGAGCCGGGAACAGGCCTATCGCGAAGCGACCGAACGCGCGGTGCATCTACGCAGCAAGGCGGTCCTAAGCCTTGCCGATGCCCAGGCGCGGATCGCGCCCGATCGACTGAAGGCCGATGTCGAGGCGAAGATCACGGCGACTGCGCTCGACGGCATCGCCTATGTCGGTGCCAAGGTGCGCCAGCGGCCAGTTGCCACCGGCGCGGCCGCAACCGGCATCGTCCTGTTTCTCTTCCGCCGCCCCCTCACGGCACTTTTCGGACGCCTGTTCGTTCGACTGAGGAACCGTAACACGGAAATTTCGGAGATTGATGATGGCTGACATCCGCGCCCAACTGACCCGCGTCCGCGAAGCGGCCAATGATGCCGCCGGCAGCGCGACCGACATGATCAAGGACAGCACCGGCAAGGCGCGCGAAAGCGCCGGCGAACTGATCCAGACCGGCAAGGACAAGGCGAGCGAAGCCTATGGCGACGCGCGCGACCGGGGCCAGCGGGTCGCTGCCCGCGCCAACGAGATCATTCAGGAGCATCCGGTGGCGGCAGTCGCCGGCGCGGTGGCGGCCGGTGCGGTTATCGCCTGGATGTTCCCCAAGAGCCGGAAGGTGATGAAGGCACTGCCGGGCCTGGCCGCCACCGCCGGGGCGCGTGTGCTAGAGGCAGCCGCTACCGCCCGCACGGCCGCTAGCGAGAATAGCGAGTCGCTGCGCCATAATGCGGGCGAAGCACTGGCCAGTGCGCGGGACAATGCCGGCGAAGTGTTGAGCAAGGCCCGCGAAACGGCAAGCCATGCGCTGTCGAGCGCCAAGGAAAGCGCCAGCGACACCGCTGCAGCGGCCCGTGACGCTGCGGCATCGGCTGATTTTGGCGGCAAGGCATCGAAGCTGGCGGACGAACTGGTCGCGCTCGTCTCCACCCGCGTCGAAGCGCTGGGCGACGCGATCAAGGCGCGATTGCCGAAAAGCTAATCGCGATTGCCGCAAACGCAATCGACACACAGGCCGCTTTCCTTGGCGGATCGCAGGGACGATGCTAAGGCACCGCGATCAGTCAAAGGAGAACATATAACGCCATGAGCAAGATGCATCTGGTGATGGGCGGCCGCGTAACCAACCCGCAGACGCTGGAATTCCAGGACCTGAGCAAGGTCGACCTGGTTGGCGTCTTCCCCGACTATGCTTCGGCCGAAAAGGCCTGGCGCGGCGCGGCGCAGCGCACCGTCGATGACGCCGAAATGCGTTATGTGATCGTCCATCTGCACCGCCTGCTGGAGCCTGAGCTGCCGACAGCCTGATGGCCCATTTCGGGCGAGACCGGATCATGCCCCGGTTTCGCCCGAACACCGTTTATCGAACGGTCAATTGATAGCCTGGGGCCGTTTGCGGAAGCGCCAGCGCAGCAAAGGCCGGGTCAAGGCCAGCCCTGCAAGGAAGCCGCCGATATGCGCGGCAATCGCGATCTGACCCAGATCGCCCAATCCCCCCGCCGTCGCCACGCCGATCATCAGCTGGATCGCGATCCAGGCGGCCGCCAGCCACAGCACCCGCACGAAATTGGCCGACAACAGCCCGATCCGCCGCACCTGTTGCTGGCTGTAAAGCAGCGCATAGGTAGCAATGATAGCAGAAATGGCGCCGGTCGCGCCGACAATCGGATCGGTCGATTCCGGCGTGATCGCCCATTGCGCGAAGCAGGCCGCATAGGCGCCGACGACATAGAGGATCAGCGTGCCGGTGCGGCCCAGCACATGCTCGACCTGCCGGCCACAGAAAAGCAGCATCAGCAGGTTGAAGCCGATATGCAGCCAGTCGGCATGGACGAAAGTGCAACTGAGCGGCGTCAGCCACCAGGGCACCGCCGCCATGCCGTCCAGCAAGCCGGGGTTGCCAATGCGGGCGGGCATGAACCCGCCCAGCAAGGCCGCATTGTCGATCTGCCCGGTTGCCAGCAGCAACAGGAACAGGACGAACGTGACCAGCGCGATCGCGTTGGTCGTGCGTCCGGCAGGCAGTTTCACGGGATCAGATGAACGCGATCTTGTCGACCAGGTAGAATTTGTCGCCCGACGGGACCGACACTTCCACCTCGTCACCGACCTCGCGGCCGATCAGCGCACGGCCCAGCGGACTGTTATAGCTGATCATGCCGGCCTTGGCGTCCGCCTCGGCCTGGCCCACGATCTGATATTTGACCGGCTTGTCATCCTCGTCCAGCAGGGTCACGGTCGCGCCGAACACGATCTTGCTACCCGACAGGGTGGTCGGATCGATGATCTGGGCGCGCGACAACTTGTCTTCCAGATCGGAAATCGTTGCCTCGACCTGACCCTGCCGTTCCTTGGCAGCGTGATATTCGGCATTTTCCGACAGGTCGCCGTGGGCACGAGCTTCCTCGATGGCGTCCACGATCAGAGGGCGCTCGGCCTTCAGTTCGCGGAGCTGCGCATTGAGCTTGTCATAGCCCACCTGCAGCATCGGCATCTTCTCGACGGTCGCCATTATTGCAAATCCTTCGTCAAAACTTCCCTTTGGCGGCGCCGAACGTGGCGCCACCCGCAGCATGCTTCCTGGTGAAGGGGATCAGGCGTGCGACCCGGGATAATAGGACTGGAGCGAGCGCACTTCAAGGGCGCGGTCCCGCAAAGCCTCGATTGCGTCCGCCGCAGCGACGCTGGCAGTCGCGGTGGTGAAACTTGCAATCTTTGCGCGTAGAGCACTGGTGCGGATCGCCTTGCTGTCCTTCAGCGACTGCCAGCCTTCGGTGGTGTTGAAGATCAGCTGCACGTCGCCATCGGTGATCCGGTCGACGATGTGCGGACGCCCTTCGGCCACCTTGTTCACATGCTCGACGGCAATCCCCTGCCCTTCCAGATAGGTGGCGGTGCCGCCGGTCGCGATGATGGTGAAGCCCATGCCCGCCAGCTTCTGCACCGCTGGCAGGATCACCGGCTTGTCGCTGTCCTTGACCGAGACGAAGACGGTGCCGCTGGTCGGCAGCACGGTGCCCGCACCCAGCTGCGCCTTGGCAAAGGCGGTCGCGAAATTGCTGTCGATGCCCATGACTTCGCCGGTGCTCTTCATTTCCGGCGAGAGCACGGGATCGACGCCGGGAAAGCGGTTGAACGGGAAGACGGCTTCCTTGACCGCGACATGGTCGATCGCGTTGCGATCGATCCTGGGCAGATCCTTGATCTTCTCGCCGGCCATGACGCGCGAGGCGATCTTCGCGATCGGGGTGCCGATCGCCTTGGCGACGAAGGGCACGGTGCGGCTGGCGCGCGGATTTACTTCGATCAAATAGACAGTGCCGTCCTTGACCGCGAACTGGATGTTCATGAGGCCGCGGACCGACAGGGCATGGGCCAGCACTTCGGTCTGGCGCTCGATCTCGGCAATGATCTCGTCCGACAGGCTATAGGGCGGCAACGAACAGGCAGAGTCACCCGAGTGAACGCCCGCTTCCTCGATATGCTGCAACACGCCGGCCACGACCACATCGTCGCCATCGCACAGCGCATCGACGTCCACCTCGACCGCATCACGCAGATACTGGTCGATCAGCACCGGGGATTCGCCCGACACCTGCACGGCGGTGGTGATATATTCTTCGAGCTGGGCCTGACCGTCGACGATTTCCATGGCGCGACCGCCAAGGACATAGGACGGGCGCATCAGCACGGGATAGCCGATGCGGTTGGCGACCGCGATCGCCTCCTCGCGGCTGCGGGCAATGCCGTTGGCCGGCTGGCGCAGCTTCAGCTTGTCGATGAGCGCGGCGAAACGCTCACGATCCTCAGCCAGGTCGATCGCGTCCGGGCTGGTGCCCAGGATCGGGATGCCGGCATCTTCCAGCGCCTGCGCCAGCTTGAGCGGCGTCTGGCCACCAAACTGCACCAGCACGCCCGCCAGCGTCCCCTTCGACATTTCGACATGCAGAATTTCCAGCACGTCTTCAGCCGTCAGCGGCTCGAAATAGAGGCGATCGGACGTGTCATAGTCGGTCGACACGGTTTCCGGGTTGCAGTTGACCATGATCGTCTCATAGCCGGCTTCGCTCAGCGCAAAACAGGCATGGACGCAGCAATAGTCGAACTCGATGCCCTGGCCGATGCGGTTGGGACCACCGCCCAGGATGACGACCTTCTTGCGGTCGCTGGGCTGCGCCTCATTCTCCGGCTCACCGAAGATCGGGGCTTCATAGGTCGAATACATGTAGGGCGTCTTCGCCTCGAACTCGGCGGCGCAGGTGTCGATGCGCTTGAACACCGGACGCACGCCCAGCTTGTGGCGCAGGCTGCGCACTTCGTCCTCGGTCACGCCGCCGGTCATGGCGACGACGGCATCGTGGATCAGGCCGCTGCCGCGCGCCACGCCGCGCTCATTGCCGCGCAGATTGGCCGACTTGAGCGCCAGCCAGGCGAGACGCTTGTCGGAAAAGCCCATGGCCTTGAGGCGGCGCATGCCGTCCGCATCGCGCGGCAGGCCATGTTCCAGCACCTCATTCTCGGCCTCGACGATTTCCTTCAGGCGCTCCAGGAACCAGGGATCGAACTTGGCGATATTGTGGATTTCCGCGACGGTCAGACCTTCACGAAGGGCTTGCGCGGCGACCAGCAGGCGATCGGGCGTCGGCTGTGCCAGGGCGGCGATGATGTCGTCCTTGGGCGCGCCGACCAGATGATCGACCTGGTTGAAGCCGGACAGGCCGGTTTCCAGACCGCGCAGCGCCTTCTGCATCGATTCATGGATGTTGCGACCGATCGCCATGACTTCGCCGACCGACTTCATGGCGGTGCCCAGCAGCGGCTCGGCGCCCTTGAACTTTTCGAAGGCGAAGCGCGGGATCTTGGTCACGACATAGTCGATGGTCGGCTCGAACGAAGCCGGGGTCGCGCCGGTAATGTCATTCTCGATCTCGTCGAGCGTGTAGCCGACGGCCAGCTTCGCCGCGACCTTGGCGATCGGGAAGCCGGTCGCCTTCGACGCGAGCGCCGAGGAGCGCGACACGCGCGGGTTCATCTCGATAACGACCAGGCGGCCATCCTTGGGATTGACCGCGAACTGGACGTTGGAACCGCCGGTCTCGACGCCGATCTCGCGCAGCACCGCCAGGCTGGCGTTGCGCATGATCTGATATTCCTTGTCGGTCAGCGTCAGCGCCGGCGCGACGGTGATGGAGTCGCCGGTATGGACGCCCATCGGATCGACATTCTCGATCGAGCAGATGATGATGGAATTGTCGTTGCGATCGCGCACGACTTCCATCTCATATTCCTTCCAGCCGAGGAGCGATTCCTCGATCAGGACTTCGGTGGTCGGCGAAGCATCCAGCCCGCCGCGGACGATGTTCATGAACTCGTCGCGATTATAGGCGATGCCGCCGCCGGTGCCACCCATGGTGAAGCTGGGGCGGATGATCGAAGGAAGGCCGGTGAACTCCAGCGCCTCCATCGCCTCTTCCATCGTGTGCGCAATGCGCGAGCGCGCGGATTCGAGGCCGATCTTGTCCATGGCGTCGCGGAACTTGATCCGGTCCTCCGCCTTGTCGATCGCTTCGGCGTCGGCGCCGATCATCTGGACACCGAACTTCTCCAGCGTGCCGTCGTTGAACAGCGCCAGCGCCGTGTTCAGCGCGGTCTGGCCGCCCATCGTCGGCAGCACCGCATCGGGCCGCTCCTTCTCGATGATCTTCGCCACGATTTCGGGCGTGATCGGCTCGACATAGGTCGCGTCGGCAAATTCCGGGTCGGTCATGATGGTGGCCGGGTTGGAATTCACCAGGATGATGCGATAGCCCTCTTCCTTCAGCGCCTTGACCGCCTGCGTGCCCGAATAATCGAACTCGCACGCCTGGCCGATGATGATCGGACCAGCGCCGATGATGAGGATGGAGGAGATGTCGGTTCTTTTAGGCATCGGGCTTTTCGCAATCCAGTTGCATGCGTTGTGGCTTAATCGGGAAGCCGGACCAGTGAAGTTTTTTAAGAAGCTTCGAAAGGGGCGGAGCGCCATCGCTGGCTTTGAACGTTATTCTTTCGCAGTTGTGTTCGGCGACCTCGCGCTTGACCAAATTCCAACCCATTGGCTCGGCTCGTTTTGCAATCCGGTCGCACATCCAACCTGCTGCACAGTACTGAAAATACTTTATGTCATCACAATCAAAAGCTTCGACTTCTCGAAGATCAACGATGAACTTAGCCAGCAGCGAGCCCGCCAGAAAAATGAGGAATACCGTAATGAGAACGGCTCTCCAATTGACGAAGAGCCAATCGAGCATCAATGCACGCCCCCCGCCTGCGCCTCGCAGCCCCAGCCGTCATATTCGACGCCGCAGAGGATTTCGATCTGGAGGCATTTCCGGGTCAGCGCGCGGATTGAGGCTTCGTCGACCGGCTGCACGCATTCCAGGAACAGGAACAGGTCGCCTTCCTCATCTTCCTCGCGGTCCAGTTCGACAAAGCCGAACTGGCTGGCGATGGTCAGGACGCGCTCGAAATCCTTCTCGCTGCCCCGGAAGCTGACATCCACGGGCCGCGCGAGACGCGCGACGTCGCCATTGCGCTTCAGGTTGGCGAGAACCTCACGGTCCGCCTCCCACTCTGCGGCAAGGCGCGCTTCGTCAACCGGGGGCAGGTTCTGGCTCACGCGGCGACCGCGCCCTTGAGGCCATCGACGAACTTCTTGAACAGGTAGAAGCTGTCCTGCGGGCCGGGCGAGGCCTCGGGGTGATACTGGACCGAAAAGGCATTCTTGTCGGTCAGTTCGATGCCGCAATTGCTGCCGTCGAACAGCGAGACATGGGTCGAGCGCGCATTGACCGGCAGCGTGTCGACATCGACAGCGAAGCCATGGTTCATGCTGGTGATCTCGACCAGGCCATCCGACAGGCGCTTGACCGGATGGTTCGCGCCGCGATGGCCCTGATGCATCTTGATCGTCCTGGCGCCGACGGCGAGGCCCAGAAGCTGGTGGCCAAGGCAGATCCCGAAGACGGGGATGTCGGCAGCCAGTACCTGCTGAATCACCGGCACGGCATAGTCGCCGGTCGCGGCCGGATCGCCCGGACCATTCGACAGGAACACGCCGTCGGGATTGAGCGCCTTGACCTGATCGAAGGTCGCGGTGGCGGGCAGCACGGTCACGCGCGCGCCGGCCTTCACCAGATTGCGGAAGATATTGTTCTTCGCGCCATAATCGATGGCGACGACATGGGGGCGTTCCTCACCCGCCTCATTGAGGCCATAGCCATGGCCGATGGTCCAGATGCCGTCCTTCCACAGGCGGCTTTCCTTGCCCGTGACTTCGATGGCGAGGTCCATGCCTTCAAGGCCCGGCCAGGCGGCCGCCTTGGCAGCGAGCGCAGCGATGTCGAAATTGCCGTCGGGATCATGGGCGATGACGACGTTGGGCGCGCCCTTCTCGCGGATCATGCGGGTCAGTGCGCGGGTGTCGACACCAGCGAGGCCGATGCGGCCCTTTTCCTTCATCCACTGGTCGAACGGTTCGACATTGCGGAAATTGCTGGGCGCGGTGACGTCCTGGCGCACGATACAGCCGAGCGCATAGGGGCTGTCAGCTTCGACGTCGTCGAGATTGGTGCCGACATTGCCGATATGCGGGAAGGTGAAGGTGATGATCTGACCGGCATAGGAGGGATCGGTCATGATCTCCTGATAGCCGGTGATCGAGGTGTTGAAGCAGAGTTCGCCGACCGCGTCACCGGCCGCGCCGAAGCCGCGACCGAAGACGGCGGAGCCATCGGCAAAAACCAATACCCCTGTCGCTCCTTTGGGCACAATGAGGGTCTTGGCGTCAGCCATGGTCTGCGGTCCTTTATGCTTTTGCGGGAACCCGTCTGGTGCGGGTTAAACGGCCGGTCACCTATTCCCGCAACGCGTGAAGGTCAACGTCTGTTAAAAATCTCTTTTCGCATTATATCTACTCCTTTCCCGAGAAACAGGATTAATTCGCCCATGATTCGCGACACCATCAAGAGCGCCCAAGTGGAGTCCATGAAGGCCGGCGACAAGGATCGGCTGGCGGCCGTGCGCCTGATCCTGGCCAAGCTCAAGGATCGCGACATCGAACTGCGCACCGCCAGCAACGTGCCCGACGACGACACCGTCGTGGTCGAGGTGCTGCAGAAGATGGTGAAGCAGCGCCGCGAATCGATCGACATGTTCAAGAGCGGCGGCCGTGACGAACTGGCCGCCAAGGAACAGGCCGAGCTGGACGTGATCGAAACCTTCCTGCCCGCGCAGCTGAGCGAGGACGAGACCAAGGCGGCGATCGAGGGCATCAAGGCCGAGATTGGCGCGGAAAGCGTCAAGGACATGGGCAAGGTGATGGCCGTACTCAAGGAACGCCATGGCGCGGTGATCGACATGAGCAAGGCGAGCGGGCTGGTGAAGGCGGCGCTGTCCTAACGTCTCGCTCGTGACTTCCCCTCCCGCTTGCGGGAGGGGGCGGTAGCAGGCCCTGCTTCGTTCGTTTCGAGCCCTTCGACTGCCTGCGCGCTCAGGACAGGCCAAGGTCGAGAAACGCACGCCCGGCGCTCGACACAGGCATGAGTTCGGGCATATTCGATGAATGGCGTTCTGGACCTCCATGCTCAAATGTTCTGATGGTCGCGGCGCGCAAAACCTCGAGCGCCCGGCATGACCCTCACGCCCCAATGGCTGGATGAGCTGCGCGCGCGGACGTCGCTTTCGACGTTGATCGGCAAGACCGTGAAGGTGCAGAAGGCGGGCCGCGAATATAAGGCCTGCTGCCCCTTCCATAACGAGAAGACGCCCAGCTTCACGATCAACGACGAGAAGGGCTTCTATCACTGCTTCGGCTGTGGCGCGCATGGCGATGCGATCCGCTGGATGACCGACCAGCGCGGCCTGCCCTTCATGGAGGCGGTGAAGGAACTGGCCGCGACCGCCGGCATGGACGTGCCCGCCGCCGACCCGCGCGCGGCCAAGCGCGCCGAGCAGGCCAAGGGGCTGCATGACGCGATGGCGGCCGCGCAGAGTTTCTTCGAGGAGCAGCTTGGCGGCATCGACGGCGGCGACGCCCGCGCCTATCTCGCCAAGCGCGGCATCAGCGATGCGACCCGACGCACGTTCGGCTTTGGCTATTCGCCGGATTCGCGTGGGAAGCTGAAAGGCGCGCTCAAGGAATTTGGCGAGCCGATGCTGGTTGAGGCTGGCTTGCTCATCGACCCTGACGGCGAACGTGACACATATGACCGGTTCCGCGGTCGCCTCATGCTGCCGATCCGCGACATTCGCGGCCGGGTGATCGCTTTTGGCGGCCGGATCATCGGCCAGGGCGAACCCAAATATCTGAACTCGCCCGACACGCCGCTCTTCGACAAAGGGCGCACCCTCTACAATATCGACCGCGCCTCCCCCGCCAGCCGGCAGAGCGGCCGGGTGATCGTGGTCGAGGGCTATATGGACGTGATCGCGCTCGCCCAGGCCGGTTTCGGCGATGCGGTCGCGCCGCTCGGCACGGCGCTGACCGAGCATCAGATCGAGCGACTATGGAAGATGGTCGAGGTGCCGATATTGTGCTTCGACGGCGATGCGGCCGGGCAGAAGGCGGCGATCCGCGCGGCAACCCGCGCCCTCCCCCTGCTGCGTCCTGGTCACAGCCTGGCCTTCGCCACCCTACCCGCCGGACAAGACCCCGACGACCTGCTCCGTGCCGAGGGGCCGCGCGCGATGGACGCCGTGCTGGCTGGCGCCCAGCCATTGGTTGATCGCCTGTGGGAGCATGAACAGAAGGTCGGCCCGCTTGACACGCCCGAGCAGAAGGCGGCGCTCAAGCAGCGGCTGGCCGCCCATAGCGACTCGATCCAGCATCCCGATGTCCGCGCGCTCTATGCCCAGGCATTCCGGGAGCGCTATGACGCGCTCTTCTTTGCCAGGCCCGATCGTTTTGGCGGCGGTCCGCGCGCGCCGCGCGGCGCTGCCGGCGGTGGTGCCCGCGCCGGCTGGCAGCGCGACAAAAAGGGCAATTGGAAGCCGCCCGTCCCGCCCGCCGGCAACGAGGCGCGGGAGATCGGCGCGAGCGGCATGGAACATCGGCTGCTGCGCGCGATATTGGCCAGCCTGCTGCGCGATCCGGAGCAGATCATCCTGCACCGCGAGACGCTGTCAGGCCTGCGAATCGGCGATCCCGCGCTGGCGCGATTGCTGGATGCGATGATCGCCGCCTCCTTCCGCAAAGAAACAGTTGAAACGCAGGCCCTCCTTACCATATTGGGGCAAGGTGACTTGTATAATATGGCTAAGGGGATGCTCCGGGCCGATACGTTCACATTCACCCCACATAGGATGACAACCGACCCCAGTCGCGTGCAGCGC
The DNA here is from genome assembly GCF_030128825.1 of Sphingobium sp. WTD-1. Taxonomy (NCBI): domain Bacteria; kingdom Pseudomonadati; phylum Pseudomonadota; class Alphaproteobacteria; order Sphingomonadales; family Sphingobiaceae; genus Sphingobium; species Sphingobium sp. WTD-1. The sequence continues at coordinate 4,142,444 of NZ_CP119127.1, forward strand.
GACCTGGACGAGGCCATCCGGGTGATGGCGCAAGGACCGGAGCTGGAAACGGCGCTGGCGGAGGCTACTAGACGGTTCGAGAGCGACTTCAGCGAAGAGAATTTCGCTGAACAGCAGCGCATCCGCGCGCTGAAAGCCGATCACGACAGCCGCCTGGCGGAACTGGCGCAGTCCGAAGACATTGTTTGATTGAGGCTCGTTCCTGTCGGGACGACGGAGTTAAGGCGAATAAATGGCGACCAAGGCGAACAGCAAGAATGGCGGGATGGGCGATGGCGAGGATGGCGATGCCCCCCTGCTCGACCTCAACGAAGCGTCCGTCAAGAAGCTGATCGCCCGCGCGAAGAAGCGCGGCTACATCACCTATGACGAACTGAACGATGCCCTGCCGCAGGACCAGATGTCCTCCGAGCAGATCGAGGACATCATGTCGGCGCTCAACGAGATGGGCGTCAACATCGTCGAGAATGAAGAGGCGAGCGAAGACGGCGACGAGCAGCGCGAGCGCGAGGAAGCCGACGACGCCGACGATGATTCGAGCGACGATGACGGCCCCAAGCTCGTCACCGAGAAGAAGAAGGAAACGGTCGATCGCACCGACGATCCCGTGCGCATGTATCTGCGCGAGATGGGCGCCGTCGAACTGCTCAGCCGCGAGGGCGAAATCGCCATTGCCAAGCGCATCGAGGCCGGCCGCGACACGATGATCCTGGGTCTGTGCGAAAGCCCGACCACCTTCAACGCGATCATCGAATGGTCGACCGCGCTCAACAATGGCGAGATGCAGCTGCGCGAGATCCTCGATCTCGACGCCATGCTGTCCAAGGATCCTGCTCCTGAAAATATGGAGGAAGGCGCCGAGGATGATGATGGCGAGATCAGCGAGAAGACCGCTGGCCCCAGCTTCAAGGAAGAGGAAGAGCCGGAGGAGGAATCCGCCGACGGCGACGAGGACGAGGATGGTGCGCCCCGCGCCCGTCGCGAGGAGGACGAGGAAGAGGACAACACCCTGTCCCTCGCCCAGATGGAAGAGACTTTGAAGCCGATGGCGCTGGAGAAGTTCGCGACCATCACCGAAATCTTCCGCGCCTTCTCCAAGGCCCAGGAATCGCGCATGGTCGCCATGGCCAATGGCGAAAGCCTGAGCCAGAAGGCCGAGGACAGCTATCATGAGCTGCGCGAACAGCTGACCGCCGAGGTCGAGAGCGTCCAGTTCCACCAGCAGAAGATCGAATATCTGGTCGACCAGCTCTATGCCTATAACCGGCGCCTGACCGCGCTGGGTGGCCAGATGCTGCGCCTGGCCGAGCGCCACAAGGTGAGCCGCAAGGACTTCCTTGAGCGCTATATGGGCCATGAACTGGACGATGCCTGGCTGGAAAAGGTGCAGGGCCTCGACAAGAAATGGGCTGCTTTTGCCGCTGCCGAAGGCCGCGCGGTCGAGCGCATCCGCAACGAAGTGAGCGAGATCGCCCAGGCGACCGGCATGTCGCTGAGCGAATTCCGTCGCATCGTGAACATGGTGCAGAAGGGCGAGCGTGAAGCGCGCATCGCGAAGAAGGAAATGGTCGAGGCCAACCTGCGCCTCGTCATCTCCATCGCGAAGAAATATACGAACCGCGGCCTGCAATTCCTGGACCTTATCCAGGAAGGCAATATCGGCCTGATGAAGGCGGTCGACAAGTTCGAATATCGCCGCGGCTACAAGTTCAGCACCTATGCCACCTGGTGGATCCGTCAGGCGATCACCCGTTCGATCGCGGACCAGGCGCGGACCATCCGCATCCCGGTCCACATGATCGAGACGATCAACAAGCTGGTCCGCACCAGCCGCCAGTTCCTGCACGAGCAGGGCCGCGAACCGACCCCGGAGGAGATGGCCGAGCGCCTGTCCATGCCGCTGGAAAAGGTGCGCAAGGTGATGAAGATCGCCAAGGAGCCGATCTCGCTCGAAACGCCGATCGGCGACGAGGAAGACAGCCACCTCGGCGACTTCATCGAGGACAAGAATGCGATCATCCCGGTGGATGCCGCGATCCAGGCGAACCTGAAGGAAACGGTCACCCGCGTCCTTGCCAGCCTGACCCCGCGCGAGGAACGCGTGCTGCGCATGCGCTTCGGCATCGGCATGAACACCGACCATACGCTGGAGGAAGTGGGCCAGCAGTTCAGCGTGACCCGCGAGCGCATCCGCCAGATCGAGGCGAAGGCGCTGCGCAAGCTGAAGCACCCCAGCCGCAGCCGCAAGATGCGCAGCTTCCTCGACCAGTAAATCCGGTCAGATTATCGCTTCAAACAAGGGCCCGGCCGGACATTCCAGCCGGGCCTTTTGTTTTTCAAGACGATAGCATCATTTGTTAACCATAACGACCTAGACCATTGGTGCCACATTTGCGACCAGTCGAACCGACAAGTTTAACCCGGCGTTTACGCACCTTGCCCTAGATTGTGCCCAGCGGCGCCCCTTACGCCGTTGCCACAGGGAAATTTCTATGAGCGAAGTGACGGCGTTGCGCCGGGGCGATGACATCGCGCAAATCCTGGACATGATGGTTCGGGCCGATGGCAGCGATAGCCACAGCTACATGGCCCAGGCGAGCCGGGATGCACGCTCGCGCGATGACCTTGGCCTGCCCGACCTTGCCGATGCCGCCTATTATCTTTGCCTGCTCCATGGTCGCCATCCCGGCGTTATCGACCATGCCGCTACCCGTTCGGTCGACAATGCCGCGCGCCGCTGGCTGATCGAGACAGCTGACGCCTTTGCACGGGAGCGCGCCTATCTGACCCAGGTCACCGTGGCCGCCGGCCCCGCCCCCAGCACGGCGGGGCAGAGCAATTGCGAAACCATCGTCAGCCAGCAGCGCCATGCACTCGACATGCTGGCCCAGTCCGACCGGCGCGGCTGCGCCATGGGCGCGGCGATCGCGCTGGTGCTGGACTGGCGCGCCGTCCGCAAGCTGCTGGACATTGCCGCGCTTCGTGCGGGCATCGAACCGGTTCCCTGCTCCTTGCCCGATCATCGGGCGACGCTGGAAGTCGCTCGCGCCATTGGTGGCGATCCGGCCGTCGATCGCGCGATCCAGTTCGGCATGCGCCAGTTGCTGGCTCAGCATCGCGGCCTGTGGGATGTGCTGGAGGCTCGGGCCGCCATCCGCCGGCAACAGCCGGCCTGATCCATCGCCCCACCGCTTGCCGCAACGCACAAACGCGTTGCGCCCCAATCCCGCTTTGCCTAGTCCGGTCCTCCAGCAATGATGGAGCGGAAGAGAGCCATGCGCTTTGAAGGCACCCAGGATTATGTCGCCACCGACGATCTGAAGGTCGCGGTCAATGCCGCCGTGCTGCTGCGCCGGCCGCTGCTGGTGAAGGGCGAACCGGGCACCGGCAAGACCGTGCTGGCCCAGGAAATCGCCAAGGCCATTAACGCCCCCCTCATCGAATGGAACGTCAAGTCGACGACCAAGGCGCATCAGGGCCTGTATGAATATGATGCGGTCGCCCGCCTGCGCGACGGCCAGTTGGGCGACGAGCGGGTCCATGACATCGCCAACTATATCCGCAAGGGCAAGCTGTGGGAGGCCTTCACCTCTCCCACCCTGCCCGTCCTGCTGATCGACGAGATCGACAAGGCCGATATCGAATTTCCCAACGACCTGTTGCAGGAACTCGATCGCATGGCCTTTCATGTCTATGAGACCGGCGAGACGGTCGCGGCCAAGGAACGGCCGGTCGTCATCATCACCTCGAACAACGAGAAGGAACTGCCCGACGCCTTTCTGCGCCGCTGTTTCTTCCACTATATCAAATTCCCGGATCGCGAGACCATGCAGGCGATCGTCGATGTCCATTTCCCCGGCATCCAGAAGATGCTGGTCAGCCGGGCGATGGACATTTTCTACGACATTCGCGAGGTGCCGGGCCTCAAGAAGAAGCCCAGCACATCCGAACTGCTCGATTGGCTGAAGCTGCTGTTGAACGAGGACATGCCCCTCGACGTGCTGCAGAATGCCGATCCGACCAAGGCAATCCCGCCGTTGCACGGCGCGCTGCTCAAGAATGAGCAGGACATCATGATGTTCGAGCGCCTGGCCTTCATGGCGCGACGCCAAGGGCGCTGAGGCCGCCGGCCAGCCTGGCCGAATCACGCTCCTGACGCTGGGCGAACCCGGCCCGGTCACGGCTGAAGTCGTTATCGGGACGGATGCTGCGCCGCAATCGGCCTGTCACGGCCCGCAATTGTGGCAATTTCCGGGGCAAATGACATCGACAGCATGAAGGCGGCTTGCGCCCCTGCGGAATCCGTGATTTCCTGATCCTCTGTCATTCAAGGCCGCGCCAAGACGGTCTGGATCGAGAGAGAGGATGCCAATGCCCCGACGTGCGTTGTTCCTATGTTCGATGGCCCTCTGCCTGGCCCTGCCCTCGCTGGCGCAGGCGGCGGACGATGTCGAGGCATGGACGCCAAGTGATACTGCCATAAGTGCCACCGCCGCTGGCATCAGCCTGCCGCAGACGGTCGCCAGCCTGTCGCTGACCAAGAGCGGCGAAGTATCGAACGGCGGCAAGGGCATCGACAATTACGCCCAATATATTTCGCAGGATGGCGCCATCCAGGCGACCCTTTATGTCTATCTGCCCGCCTATGCCGACGCTTCGCTTGCCGCTTACATGACCGATAAGGCGGTGATGGAGCGGTTCGGCGGCAAGACCCATCGCACCGCCTATGACAGCGTCGCCGCCGGCGGCCGCGCGGGCACGGCAATCCGCGCCGTCTATGACGATGCCGCCGATGGCGCGCTGACGACGGCGGCGGCCTTTGCCCATGCCGGGCGCTGGATGGTGAAGCTGCGCGTCACTGGCCCGACCGAGCGCCGCGCCGAAGTGCTGGCCGGATTGGACGGCATGCTGGCCGGCCTGAAATTCGACGATGCGGCAAGCCTGCACGCGACCAGCCCCGCCAGCTTCGGTGCCTGCCCGACCGGCGATGGCGGCGACGCGCGCCTGACCAAGGCCGTGCCAAGCGGCACCGCTGGCCAGCCCGTGCCGCAGGAAGTCAGCATCCCGCGCGAGGGCAAGGACAATCTGTGCATTCGCGGCACGGTCCAGACCGCGCAGGGCAGCTATGACATGCTGCAGCAGACGGGGCGCGGCGATGGCGCGATCATCGTGCCGGTCGACGATAGCGGCACCGTCCTCGCCTTCGATCCCGACGCCCGCGACCTTGGCTATCAACTGTCGATCCATATGGTCGGCCAGACCGATCTTTACGGCGTCTATGACAAGGTGCCCAGTGGCCGCCAGATCGCCGCGATCCTGGACGGCAAGGATCCCCAGACGGCCCAGGCAGAAGCCACGGCACTCTATGCCGCCAATGGCGAGGTGACCGTCAGCCAGGGCGCGCGCAAGCCCAACTGAGGCGGTTTTAGAAAATCCTGGGCGCTCCGGACATTATCCGGAGCGCCCTTTCGCTTCCGATCAGCGACCGGGGCACACCCCGACGCGCTCCCCCGACAATTCCGTCTTCAGGCTCCCGAAGAAGCGCGGCTTCTCGGGCCCCTTCCCGCGCGGCCCCCGTCCGCCAACAGTCTTGTGTTCGGCAGATGCCTCCACCCCATCGCCCGTGACCGTTCCGTTCATCCTGCCATAGGAAAAGCCCCCATGCGCACGACCGCAATATAGTCGCCCCTCGAATTTGCGCCCTGACACAGTGACCCGCCATTGACGGCATCCATGCGGGCCACCGGTCCCCGCCGGCCGGGGCGGCCCCTCCACGGCATAGCGGATCGCCAGATCATCGCGGCGATCGGGGATGCAGGCCTCCCACTGGCGGGTGCCGGGAGGATGGTGCCCGGACATGCTGCTCACATAGGTGCCGATCTCGGTGAAGCGCCACAGGCCCGGATTGATGACATGGCGCGCGCCGGTGACGATGATCGCGTCGGATGGCTCGACTTCGTCCGCTTGTGCATCCTGCCCGGCAGCGGCGGTTTCAAGCGCGGCCTCGCTCACCAGCGCAGGCAGGGTGCCACGATGATTGGCGAGATCATCGATCCGGGCGTTGACGCATTGCTTGGCCTCTTCGCACCGGGTCTTCCCGTCGAGCAGGCATTGCTGCAACAACATGCAGATCGCCCGGTCGGCGGCCGGCGTGCCGGTCGTCCCGTCGAGATTGCAGGCCTTGAGCCAGGGGCCACGAAGCGCATATTCGATGTTGATGATCTTCATCCGGGCGGCGATCACGATGATCTCATCCTCGGCCTGCTGGGGCGTATCGGTCCCCAGCGCCGCGCCCGACGCGCCAAGCAGCGCCAATGCCAGACCCCGCGTCCATCGCCGTCGTGCCATCGGCAGCCTCTCCTCATTCTTATGTCGTTCCGACAGCTTAATGATCCGGCGGGTGCTGCAAAGCCTTTTCATCCGGACTGGAATGATTGGCGTCCGGGCCGTGGCGCGCTAGACATCGGGACATGAACGACCCCACGGGCGCGACCCGCTTTGCGCGGATACGCGCCCATCTGGAATCGGTCCGCGTCGCGGCGGGGCCACGCGCCTGGACCTATGAGTTCCTGCTGTTCGGCTTCAAACAGGGTTGGGCCTGCCTGTTCGGCGGACTGATGCTGGCGCTGCTGCTAGGCACCCATCTTTTCTATCCCGCCAACGCGGCCCTCCACCGCTATGATTTCCTGACCCTGTCGGCGGTCGCGATCCAGATCGCGATGCTGGCCCTCAGGCTGGAAAGCCCGCGCGAGGCGCTGGTGATCTGCGCCTTCCACCTGATCGGCACGATCATGGAGTTGTTCAAGACCCATGCGGGAAGCTGGGTCTATCCCGAGGCCAGCCTGCTCCATATCGGCCCCGTGCCGCTCTTTTCCGGCTTCATGTATGCCGCAGTCGGCAGCTATATCGCGCGGATCTGGCGCATCTTCGACTTCGGTTTCAGCCGCTATCCGCCGGTCTGGGCTACGGTGCTGCTGGCGAGCGCCATCTATGTCAATTTCTTCGCCCATCACTGGCTGCCCGATGTGCGGATCGCCCTGTTCGCCGCTGCCATCCTGTTGTTCGGGCGAACGTGGATCTGGTTCACGCCCTGGCGGGAACCACGGCGGATGCCGCTGCTGCTCGGCTTCTTCCTGGTCGCGCTTTTCATCTGGCTGGCGGAGAATATCGGCACCTTCGCCAATGCCTGGACCTATCCCAGCCAGCGCCATGGCTGGGAGATGGTCAGCCTGATGAAGCTGGGCGCCTGGTATCTGCTGATGATCATCTCCTTCGTGCTGGTCTCGCTGATCCACGGCATAAGGCGCGACGATCAGATCAGATAGCCGACCTCATACAGGCCCCAGCGGCGCCCGGCGAAGCGCAGCGGCACGAACACGCTGCGCAGCGCCCGATAGCGCCCCTCCCCCAGATTCTGGCGATAGGTGAAGAGATAGAAATCGTCGTCGCCATCGAGCGCGCGGCGGGTCTGGGCGTCCATGAAGATTTGTCGGTTGCGGGCATGTTCCATGTTCCAGCGCGGGTCGCCGATCCGCTGCGGCTGGCTCCGCGCGCTGATATGGGTCGGCAGATAGCCGTCCATGTCGATCAGGCAGCAGCCGATGATCGTCGCGTCCTTCGCGGTATGCCGGTCGAGCAACGGCCGCACCCGCTGATCGGCATAGGCGGTGAAACCGGTCTGATATTGGGTTGGTTCAGACCCCGCGATCGGTCGATGGCTGCGATCGAACAAGGCCTGTTGCGACAATTCGCCGCGGGCCAGAGCCTCCTCGATCAGCGCCGTGACCTCGGCCGCGCCATCCTCGGCCAGTGCGATATAATGGCTGTTGCGGGTGCGCAGCCGGCTCTGCGCCGCGGTGTTGAGCATGTCATTGGCCAGGCTCTCCAGCGTCTCGATCTTATCGCGGGCCATGTCGACACGCCCCGCGCTCTCGGTCGAGGAGCGGCCGAACAGCGCCAGCCCCTGATCCAGCGCCGCGACATGGGCGTCCGCCTCATCGGTGCAGGCGACGATCGCGCTGGATCGCTCGCCGAACTGGGTCACGAGCGAGGCGATTTCCGCCATCGACAAGCGCAGCTGGTCGATATGGGTGCCGACGTCGCGACCGCGCTGGATATTCGCCTCCACCCCGCCGATCAGATGGCGGGCATCGCGGTCGAGCTGGCCAAGCTTGCTGCCGACCGAGGCCGAGGATTCGGCCGCCTGCTCGGCAAGCCGCCGGATTTCCTCCGCCACCACGGCAAAGCCCATCGTCGCCTCGCCGCCGCGCGCGGCCTCGATCGCGGCGTTGACACCCAGCAGACGGGTCTGCCGGGCGATCGTGCCGAGCTGATCGGAAATGCCGCCGACCGCCTCGATCACCTGCAGAAACTGGCGCAGATGGCCTTCAAGGCCGGTGACATGTTCGACCAGCCCCGCCACCTCGCCCAGCGACAGGGTGATGACATCATGCCCCTCGGCAATGATACGCCCGGCGCGCCCGGCGGTGAGGCTCAGTTCCTGAGCCGCCGCCACACTCTCATTCTGGCTGGCGGTCAGCGTCTGCATGTTCGCCTGAAGGTCCGACAGGCGCGCCGAATCGCCCTGAATCCGGCGGTTCACCTCGCCCAGAAATCCAGCGGTTTCGCTGCACTGCAATGCGATGTCGCCCGACCGTTCCCCCAGGTCAGCCAACAATTCTCCGTTTTCCAAGCCGCCCCCGCAACTTAACTGTCATAATGAATACTGAACTGTTTACCGTGCGGCGCAACACTTAATATTTCGCCAATGCGATCCGCCCGGCGCTTGCATCGCCCGGCGCGCTGGCCGACAAGATCGGCACCATGATGCTCAATTTCCTCGACGCGCTGCGCGCCGCCGGCATCCCCGCCAGCATCAAGGAGCATCTGCTGCTCCTGGAAGCGCTGGACCGCGACGTGATCGAGCGGCGGCCGGAGGATTTCTATTATCTCGCCCGCGCCACCTATGTGAAGGATGAGGGGCTGATCGACCGGTTCGACCAGGTCTTTGCCAAGGTGTTCAAGGGCCTGCTGGGCCAGGACGGGGTCGAGGCGGAGATACCCGAGGAATGGCTGCGCCTGGTCGCGGAAAAGTTCCTCAGCCCCGAGGAGATGGAGAAGATCAAGTCGCTGGGCGACTGGGACGAGATCATGAAGACGCTGAAGAAGCGGCTGGAGGAGCAGAAGGAGCGCCACCAGGGCGGCAGCAAGTGGATCGGCACTGGCGGCACATCCCCCTTCGGCCATGGCGGCTATAATCCCGAGGGCGTGCGGATCGGCGGAGAAAGCCGACACAAGCGCGCGATCAAGGTCTGGGAAAAGCGCGAATTCGCCAATCTGGACAGCAATCGCGAGATCGGCACCCGCAACATCAAGGTGGCGCTGCGCCGGCTGCGCCGTTTTGCGCGGGAGGGGGCGGCCGACGAACTGGACCTGGACGCCACGATCCGCGGCACCGCGCGGCAGGGCTGGCTCGATATCCGGATGCGGCCCGAGCGGCACAATGCGGTCAAGCTGCTGCTGTTCCTGGACGTGGGCGGATCGATGGACCCGCATATCAAGCTGTGCGAGGAGCTGTTTTCCGCCGCGACCAGCGAATTCAAGAATATGGAATTCTTCTACTTCCATAACTGCCTCTATGAAGGCGTATGGAAGGATAATCGCCGCCGCTTTGCCGAGCGCACCCCGACCTGGGACGTGCTGCACAAATATGGCCATGATTATAAGGTGATCTTCGTCGGTGACGCGGCGATGAGCCCCTATGAGATCAGCCATCCCGGCGGGTCGGTGGAGCATATGAACGAGGAAGCCGGTGCCGTCTGGCTGCAGCGCGTTGCCCATACCTATCCCGCGACCGTGTGGCTGAACCCCGCGCCGGCGGAACATTGGGGCTATAGCCAGTCGACCCGCATCATCCGCGACCTGATGAACGAGCGCATGTATCCGCTGACCTTGGAGGGGCTGGACGAGGCGATGCGGGAGTTGACGCGCAAACGGTAAGATCGGTCTCCGCAGCACGCGGGCATATCCTACAGGTCAAAGAGCCGTCCGCATAGTGGCGGAGGGGTGCGGTGTAGGACAGCGCGAATTCGCCGCCTTGAGGGTCGGCGTGTCGGGCGGATGACGCGACAGTTTGTTTCGGCCCGAAGTTCACAGTGTCGTCGGGCCATTTCGGGCCTTTTGCCCCTGTCACGCGCCCGCGACGCGACACCCATGCGCCTGTGACGCGACATTTGGGTCACGATCAGGGCCACCGCCCCGCACCACCGACGCGACAGTCAGGCAACAGGGAAGCGACAGCGGCGCGACTATTCTGGACATGCGTGCGTGAGGGGAGGGCGGCTGTTCATGGCCGGAGTAGATCATGAACGGGCCGAATAGGACAGAGGGAGCGCGGCCTTTTGTCGGATCGCGCTCGCAAAGCAAGAAAAGCGGGATGCCGGGTCGAGCCCGGCATGACGGGATTGGGAATGACGACTAGCGACCAGACCCAGTCGTTCATTTGGCTTCGGTGAACATCAGTTCCGAACAGAAGCCGCCAAACAATCTGCACGATTCAGCGGGTGGGAATATCGCCCACCCGCTCGCTTCAATCCGCGAGGTGCTGCTTGAAGAATGCCGACAGCTTGTCGAACGGGATGATTTCTACCTGATCGTAGAGGTCCGTGTGAGTGGCACCAGGGATGATCATCAATTCCTTGGGCTCAGCCGCTGCCGCATAGGCGGTCTCGCTGAAGTAGCGCGAATGGGCCTTCTCGCCATGGATGAGCAGCACCGGTCGGGGAGCGATCTCCGCGATATAGGTGAGGATCGGCAGGTTCATGAACGACAGAGGCGTGGTGAGCGTCCATGCGGCGTTCGAGTTGACTGCTCGCGGGTGGAAACCACGCTTCGTCTTGTAATAGGCGGCATATTGCACGACGAACTCCGGCTCGCCGCCCTTCAGCTCCAGTGAAACCGGGCCATAGGCGGGGCTGCTCTTCTCGGCGTCGGTCCAGCGCTGACGGCTCAACTGCTCCAGCGTCTCTGTGCGCTGCTGCGGCGTCACGCTGTCATTATAGCCCTTCGACATCACGCGGGTCATGTCGTACATGGTGCTGGCGACCACGGCCTTGATCCGCTTGTCGATGGCGGCGGTGCTGAGCGCCATGCCGCCCCAGCCGCAAATGCCGATGACGCCGATCCGCTCGCGATCGATCTCCGGCCGCAACCCGAGGAAATCCACGGCGGCGCTGAAATCCTCTGTGTTGATGTCGGGCGATGCGATGTTGCGGGGCTCGCCACCGCTCTCGCCGGTATAGGACGGATCGAAGGCGAGCGTCGCGAAGCCGCGTTCAGCCATGGTCTGGGCATAGAGGCCCGAAGACTGCTCCTTCACGGCGCCGAACGGTCCGCTGATCACGATCGCCGCGAGCTTGCCCGTACCGCGATTCTTGGGGAGGTATAAATCGGCAGCCAGGGTGATGCCGTAGCGGTTCTTGAACGAGACCTTCTGATGATCGACGATGGCGCTGCGCGGGAATGTCTTGTCCCAATCCTGTGTCATATTCGGTGCCTTTGCTGAGGAAATGGTGGGGATCGAAAGCGCGCCGAGGGCGACAAGGCCGGCTGCGCCAGCCTTCAGCACGCCGCGGCGCTCAAATGGGAAAGATTGGTCGGTCATGGCGGGGCTCTCCCTGGTCAGGCAGGTTGTTCGGTGAAATTCGGTGCAGCGCCGATGCGCGACGTGACGATCGCCAGCAGCGAGGCGATCACGAGAAGCCCGGCTGCGAAGCTGAACGGGCCGCGATAGCCCCAGGCGTCGAACAGCGTGCCGCCAACAATCGCACCCAGCATGATCGCCAGCTGGATGATGGCGACCATCAGTCCGCCGCCAGCCTCGGCCTCATGCGGCATCGTCTTGCTCAGCCACGTCCACCATCCGACCGGCGCGGCGGTCGCGAGCAGCCCCCAAAGCGTGAGCAACAGGCCGACCTTCAACGGCGTGCCGTCGATTTCAACGAGACTGACGGCGATGACGGCCAAAATGGCCGGAATGGCAATCAGCAGGCTGTAGAGCTGCGATTTGAGCAACCAGCCGATCACGATCGTGCCGACAAATCCCGCAACGCCGAGCGCCAGCAACATGCCCGAGATAAGCGGTGCGCCATTGCCCGTCACCAGGTCCAGGAACGGTCGCAAATAGGTGAAGAGCGTGAACTGCCCGAAGAAGAACAGCGACACCGCGATCATGCCGATCGCAAACTGACGGTGCTTAAGCAGAGCAAACACGTCGCGCGCGCGGATCGTCGCCTTCTCCGGCGGCATGGTCGGAAGGCTGCGCCACTGCCAGGCAAATGCGATCGCGGCGAGCGGTACCACGCAGAAAAAGGCACCGCGCCATCCGATCAGACTGCCGAGCAAGCTACCGATGGGCGCGCCCAATGTCGTCGCCGCCGCGTTACCGCCGTTCAGAAGGGCCAGCGCCTTGGGCACCGACTCCTCGGGCACGAGCCGCATGACAATCGCTGCCGAGATCGACCAGAAGCCGCCGATCGCCACGCCGAGAAGAGCGCGCCCCGTCATCAGCAGCGGGGCATTGGGCGCGAACGCGACCATCGTGCCGGACACAAGCATCAGCGCGGTGAAGATCAGCACGACGCGCCGCCGATCCGACACGCCTATGATCGTCGAGATGAACAGGCTGGTGACGAGCGCGAAGAAGCCGGAGACTGAGATCGACTGTCCGGCATGCCCCTCGGTGATTGCCAGATCGCGCGCGATCGGCGTCAGCAGGCTGACGGGCATAAACTCCGACGCGATTAATATGGTGGCGCACAGCGCCATTGCGATCACCGCGCCCCAGGCGGGCACGGTCGCGGCTTTGCCGGATGCCGGCATATCTACCTCATTTTTCTCGGATGAATTTCTCCTCCCTATCTAGCGCACACATCGATCCATTATTAGATGTATAAGTCTTCTAATAATCAGTAGGAATTGTAATCAATGGCGCGCGACACGCTGAGCGACATCACCGCCTTCGTGGCAGTGGCCCGCGAGCGCGGCTTCACCAGGGCAGCAGCAAAGCTCGGACTTTCCCAGTCCGCTATCAGCCAGATCGTCAAGAAGCTGGAGGATCGGCTTGGGGTTCAGTTGCTCGTTCGCACGACCCGCAGCGTGGCGCCGACCGAGATCGGCGAGAGGCTGCTTCAGAAGGTAAGTCCCTATCTGGACGGGATCGAGGCGGAACTTGCGGCCGTCAATGAAGCGCGAGACAGGCCTACGGGCAAGATCCGTATCAGTGCGTCGGACCATGCGATCAACGAACTTCTGCTGCCCAAGCTTTCTCAGTTCATGCAGGACTATCCGGACGTCCGCGTCGAGATGATCACCGATTACGGTCTGATCGACATCATCAGCGAGCGCTATGACGCCGGCGTGCGCTACGGCGAAACTTTGGCGAAGGACATGATCGCCGTCCGCATCGGCCCGGACGCGCGCATGGTGGCCGTCGGCTCATCGGGCTATTTCGAGCTTTATGGTCGGCCTCAAAGCCCATCTGATCTCCAGTCGCACAATTGCATCGGGCTGCGCCACACGTCAGGACGGCTCTACGCCTGGGAATTGCAGCGGGAGGGCGAGGCGGAAGTCAAGGTGCAGGTCAGCGGGCAGTTGATCTTCAACAACATCTATTCCTGCCTCAGCGCAGCCTTGGCCGGTCTTGGCCTCGCCTTCGTTCCGCAGGATCTGGCGGAGGCGCATTTGCAGGCCGGCAGGCTGGAAATCGTGCTCGATGAGTGGAGTCTGCCCTTCCCGGGTTTCTACCTCTATTATCCGACGGTCACGCAACCATCACAAGCCTTTTCACTGTTGGTCGAGGCGCTGCGATATCGTTGGAGGTGAGGCCTAATGTGTCCGATTTCGACCAGAAACGGCCATGTTCCCCCTCCCGTAAACGGGAGGGGGTTAGGGGGTGGGCTGGACGTCGCACAAGCCCACCCCGCTACGACTAATGCGCTTCGCGCATAAGTCTCACTGCCCCTCCCGCGTGCGGGAGGGGAGTGGCAGAAAACCACTCCCTGTCCGTCATTCCCGCGTAGGCGGGAATCTATCTCCTAACCTTCTCTCTGGTCCCACGCTGGCGGGATAGATCCCCGCCTCCGCGGGGATGACGGGAGGAAAAGCAGGAGGTCGTTAGCCATTCCCTGCCTGCCGCTTCCCCGGCATCTTTCTTCGCCGCGCTGCCAGTACATAGTACCCCGCTCAGCGTGGCGGATGGAGGCCGGGGATGTTGTCGATCGTGACCCAGCCCTGCACATAATTGGCATAATAGAGGCCGAACAGGACGGCGGAGAGCAGGGTGGCGCGCAGCATGACGCGGCCGGGGCGGAAGTTGCTGGGGGCGCTGTCCGCCTGGCCTTTCAGCAGCACCTCGCCCGTCTCGTCGGGCGTGCGCAGGCCGAAGGGCAGGACGAGGAAGGCGCTGATCACCCAGAACAGCACATAGATGGCGAAGATGGCGTACCAGTTCATCCGGCCCGCCCGTTATTGCAGCGCATGCCCCTATCCTCTCCCGTCATCGCGGCGCTTCGCGCGCCATGACGATTCAATCTTGATCGGCCCGAGCCTAGAGCAGCATGACATGAGATCAACCCATGCTGTCATTGCGAGCGTAGCGAAGCAATCCACCGGCGCGACATGGATTGCTTCGCTACGCTCGCAATGACGAGTCTGCCTGATGTCATTTCGCTCTAAATGTTTCCGGGTACTCGCAAAAACGCCGTTCGCATCTGCCCGAAGGTCGGACGCGAACGGCGCTTTGGCCTAAATCATGCGCGGATCAGCAGCACGTCGACGATCGGCTTCTTGCCGGTCCAGCGGGTCGCGGTGCGGCGCACGGCGAGGCGCAGGCGTTCGCGCAGGGCTTCCTGCTCCATCGATCCCTTGGCAACGGCCGCCGCCGCTTCCTCGGCCGCTTCGGCGAGGAAGGCATCCTTGTCCTCTTCCACCGGCACGCCCTGGGTGCGCAGCACGGGTTCGCCGATCAGGCGGTTCTTGGCGTCGAGCGCCACGGCGACGCTGATCTGGCCGTGCAGGCCGAGCTTGCGCCGTTCGTTCATGGTCGCGCCGTCGGCGGGCAGGATGACGTCGCCGTCGAGGACCAGACGGCCGGTATCCTCATGGCCGATGATCGTCGGCTTGCCCGGTGCCAGGCGCAGCAGGTCGCCGTTCGACTGCACCACCGCATCGGGGATGCCGGTGGCGAGGCCAAGCCGCGCCTGTTCCGCCATGTGGCGCCGCTCGCCATGGACCGGCAGCAGGATGGCGGGGCGGATCCAGCGATACATGGATTCCAGTTCCGGACGGCCCGGATGGCCCGAGACATGGACCTCGGCCTGGCGGTCGGTCACCATGATGATGCCCTTGGTCGCCAGCGCATTCTGGATGCGGCCGATCGCGATCTCGTTGCCCGGAATCTGCTTGGACGAGAAGATAACGGTGTCGCCTTCGGCCAGCTTGATCGGGTGGCTGTCAAAGGCGATGCGGGAGAGCGCAGCGCGCGCCTCGCCCTGGCCGCCGGTGGCGATGAACATCACTTCCGAGCGGGGCAGGTCCATCGCATCGTCCCAGTCGACCAGCGGCGGGAAATCCTTGAGATAGCCGGCAGCCTTGGCGGTGCTGATGATGCGATCGAGCGAGCGGCCGGCGACGCACAGCTTGCGCCCGGTGGCGGCCGCGACCTCGCCCAGCGTCTGCACGCGTGCGGCGTTGGAGGCAAAGGTGGTGACCAGCACCCGGCCCTTGGCCGCCGCGACGGTCTGCATCAGGCCATCGCGCACGGTGCTTTCGGAACCCGATGGTTCTGGATTGAAGACATTGGTGCTGTCGCACACCAGGGCCAGCACGCCCTCGTCACCTATCACAGTCAGTTCCTCCGGCGTCGAGGGCTGGCCGAGCAGCGGGGCGGCGTCCAGCTTCCAGTCGCCGGTGTGGAAGATGCGGCCGTGCGGCGTGTCGATCAGGACGGCATTGCCCTCCGGGATCGAGTGGGCCAGCGGCACATAACGGAAGCCGAACGGGCCGAGATTGAAGCTGCCCTCATTCTCGATGACGTGGAGCTTGACCTCCTTGGTAAGGCCCTCTTCCTCCAGCTTCAGCCGGATCAGGCCCGCGGTGAAGGGCGTGGCATAAAGCGGCACGCCCAGGTCTGCCGCCAGATAGGGGATGGCGCCGATATGGTCTTCATGGCCATGGGTCAGCACGATGCCGAGCAGGTCGTCCTTGCGCTCCTCGATGAAGGCAAGGTCGGGCAGCACCAGCTCCACGCCGGGATAAAGCGGGTCGGCAAAGGTCAGGCCGAGGTCGACCATGACCCATTTGCCCTGGCAACCATAAAGATTGACGTTCATGCCGATCTCGCCCGAGCCGCCAAGGGCCAGGAAGAGCAGCTCGTCTTTGGGTGTCATTCTGTTCTAAAACTCCGTTCATACAGCAATGCGAGGCCCTGGATCGTCAGGTCGGGCGCGATCGCATCGAAAATATCGCTATTGTCATTGAAGAGGACGGCGAGTCCTCCGGTCGAAATCACTTTGGTCGGGCGGCCGATCTCGGCCCGCATGCGGGCGACCAGCCCCTCCATCATCGCCACATAGCCCCAGAAGACGCCGATCAGCATGGCGTCTGCGGTAGTCCGACCGATAACCGATCGGTTCTCCGGTGGGGCGATCGCGATGCGGGGCAGCTTGGCTGCGGCCGCCACCAGCGCATCGAGCGACAGGTTGATGCCCGGCGCGATAATGCCGCCCTTATAGGCGCCGCGATAATCCACCACATCGAAGGTCGTCGCCGTGCCGAAATCGATGACGATCAGGTCGCCATCATAAAGATGGTGGGCCGCGATCGCGTTTACAACCCGGTCGGCACCGACCGAGGCCGGTTCCGCCACGTCCAGTTCGATACCCCAGTCGACCGGCGACTGGCCGGCGACGAGCGCGGTCGTCTTGAAATATTTGTCGGCCAGCACCTGAAGATTGTGCAGCGCGCGCGGCACGACGGTGGCGACGATCACCGCGCCGACATCGGCCATGGCATAACCTTCCAGCATCAGGAGCTGGTTCAGCCATACGGCATATTCGTCGGCGGTGCGGCGCGGGTCGGTGGCGATGCGCCAGCGCGTCTTGATCTCACGCCCGTCGAGCAGCGCGAAAACGACATTGGTGTTGCCCGCGTCGATCGCGAGAAGCATGGCCGAACCCTCAGATGAGAAAGATATCGCCGGCATGAATGGCACGGGTATCGCCATTCGCCAAGCGCAGGATCAACATGCCCTGGCTGTCGAGCGTGCCGAAGCCACCCTCCACCACGTCGCCATCGGGCTGGACGACACGCATCGGCGTGCCGGTCGGATGGGCGTTGAGCAGCCAGTGGGTGCGCACCGGATCAAGTCCCTGGGCGCGCCAGATCGCCAGCCAATGGCCGAAAAGCTGGGCGAGGCGCTCCAGCAGCACGGCGGCTTCCGCCCCCTGCCCCGTCGCGCCCTGGGCTGCGAGGCTGGTGACCGGACGGTCGAGCCCTTGCGGGAAATGGGTGACGTTGATGCCGATGCCGACGACCACGGCATCGCCGGTGCGTTCCAGCAGGATGCCGGCGATCTTCGCGCCGTCGACCAAAATGTCATTGGGCCATTTGATCCGCGCCTGTCCGGCACAGAGCGGCGCGACCAGCGCATGGACGGCGTTCGCCGCGACCAGCGCCAGCGTGTGCGCCATCGGGTCGCCCGGCTGCAGCCGGATCAGGGTGGAGCAATAGAGATTGCCGACCGGACTTTCCCACGCCCGGCCCAAACGACCGCGGCCTCCGGACTGTCGCTTTGCGCGCAGCCAGAGGCCCTCGGTTTCACCCTGCTCCGCCAGTGCCAGCATGTCGGCATTGGTGGAGCCGGTTTCTTCTACGGTGCGAAACTGCGTCAGAACAGTGAGGCCGCCGCAGCCGCGCTGGCCTTGTCCAGCAGCGGGTTGAGCAGATAACCAAAGACGATCACGATGGCGCAGGCACCCATGATGATGTTTTCGACCACCCCGCCCTTCGCCTCATAGGGCGCGGCCGGCTCGTCGAAATAGATCGTCTTGATGATCTTGAGATAATAGAAGGCGCCGATCACCGACATGGCGATGCCGAAGGCAGCGAGCGCAGTCAGGTTGGCGGCGACCGCGGCATCGAACACCAGGAACTTCGCCCAGAAGCCGAACAGCGGCGGGATACCGGCCATCGAGAACATGAAGATCGCGAAGGCGGCCGACAGGCCCTTGCGCGACTGCGACAGGCCGGCAAGGCTGGCAATCGTGTCGACCGGCTTCCCGTCGGCATCCCGCATCTGGAGGATGCAGGCGAAGGCACCGATGGTCATGACGACATAGATCGCCATGTAGCTCATCGTCGCGGCAACGCCGGCGGGCGTGCCGGCCGCAAGGCCGACCAGCGCGAAGCCGACATTGTTGATCGACGAATAGGCCATCAGACGCTTGATGCTGGTCTGGCCGATCGCCGCGACCGCACCGAACAGGATCGACGCGAGCGCAACGAAGATGATGATCTGCTGCCAGTCGAGGCCAGCCGGGCCAAGCGCTTCGATCGCGACACGGACCATCAGGCCCATCGCGGCGACCTTGGGCGCGCTGCCGAAGAAGGCAGTGACCGGGGTCGGCGCACCTTCATAGACGTCGGGCGTCCACATGTGGAACGGCACGGCGCTGATCTTGAAGGCGAGGCCCGCGAGCACGAACACCAGGCCGAACAGCTCGCCCTTCGACACGCCGTCGCCCATGGCGATGGCGATGCCGTCGAACGCGGTCGAACCCGTGAAGCCGTAGAGCAGCGAGATGCCGTAGAGCAGGATGCCGCTGGCCAGCGAACCGAGCACGAAATATTTGAGGCCAGCTTCCGACGATTTCTCGTCCTGGCGCATGAAGCTGGCCAGCACGTAGGACGCGAGGCTGTTCATTTCCAGGCCGACATAGAGCGTCAGCATGTCGCCGGCCGAGACCATCATGCCCATGCCGATGGCGGCAAAGACGATCAGGACGGCATATTCGGGACGGAGCGCGCCGCCGGTGGCGAAGAAGCGCGGGGCCAGGAGGATGGCCGCACCGGCCGCGCCATAGATCAGCGCCTTGGCATAGACCGAGAAGGCGTCGGCACGGACCAGGCCGTCGAACGCGACCGGGCCATGCGCCATCGAGGTGCAGAGGCTGAGGCCGGCGGCGAGCAGTGCGAGCACCGCCAGCCAGTTGACGGCATGGGTCGAGCGGTCACCACCGAAGGCGGCGATCAGCATCAGCACCAGGCCGGAGCCGGTGAGGATGAGTTCCGGCAATACGGCCAGAAGGGAAGCGGTTTCGATCATTAGTGCGCCTCCCCGTGCGCAGCGGCTTCTTCATGATGGCCCTCGCCTACCGGCTTGGGCGCACCCATCTTGATCTGGGAATCTCCTGCGGGAGCCGCAGGGGCGAGACGCGCTTCGAGCGCGCGGATGTCGGGACGCATCGGGGCCAGGAAGCTTTCCGGATAGACGCCCATCCAGAGCACCGCCGCGGCAATCGGGGCGAGCAGCCAGATTTCACGCGCCGACAGGTCGGGCATGGCAGCGGCATCGGCGTTCACCTGATCGCCGTAGCAGATGCGGCGATAGAGGTAGAGCATATAGGCCGCACCCAGGATGATGCCGGTGGTGCAGATCAGCGCCGCCCAGGTCGAAACCTGATAGATGCCCATCAGCGACAGGAATTCGCCAACGAAGTTGCTGGTGCCCGGCAGACCGACCGAAGCCATGGTGAAGAGCAGGAACAGCACGGCGTAGCGCGGCATGTTGATCGCCAGGCCACCATAGCGGTTGATCTCACGGGTGTGCAGGCGGTCATAGATGACGCCGACGCAGAGGAACAGCGCGCCCGACACCAGGCCGTGGCCCAGCATGACCATCATCGCGCCTTCAAGGCCCGCCTGGTTGAAGGCGAACAGGCCGATGGTGACGATCGCCATGTGCGCGACCGACGAATAGGCGATCAGCTTCTTCATGTCCGACTGAACCAGCGCGATGAGGCTGGTATAGACGACGGCGACCATCGACAGGCCCCAGACCCAAGGCGCGAGCTGCGCCGAGGCTTCCGGGAACATCGGCAGCGAGAAGCGGATGAAGCCATAGCCACCCATCTTCAGCAGCACGCCTGCCAGGATGACCGAACCGGCGGTCGGCGCCTGAACGTGCGCGTCGGGCAGCCAGGTATGGACCGGCCACATCGGCATCTTCACCGCGAAGCTGGCGAAGAAGGCGAGGAACAGCCAAATCTGGATCTTCGGATCGAAGTTGTATGCCATCAGGTCGGGAATGCGGGTCGTGCCGGCCTCATGCACCATCCACATCATCGCGATCAGCATCAGGACC
The DNA here is from genome assembly GCF_030128825.1 of Sphingobium sp. WTD-1. NCBI lineage: Bacteria > Pseudomonadati > Pseudomonadota > Alphaproteobacteria > Sphingomonadales > Sphingobiaceae > Sphingobium > Sphingobium sp. WTD-1. The sequence goes on from NZ_CP119127.1 coordinate 4,162,863, forward strand.
GAGCCGAGCAGCGTGTAGAGGAAGAATTTGTACGAGGCGTAGATACGGTTCGCACCACCCCAGATACCGATGATCAGATACATCGGGATCAGGCCGGCTTCGAACATGATGTAGAAGAGGTAGAGATCCTGCGCGGTGAAGACGCCGATCATCAGCACCTCCATGAACAGGAACGCCGCCATATATTCGCCGACACGCTTGTTGATCGCGTTCCAGCTGGCGCCGATGCAGATCGGCATCAGGAACACGGTCAGCGCGATCAGCAGCAAGGCGATGCCGTCGATCCCGAGCGCCCACGCGAAACGGCCGAAGATCGGCGCATATTCGGTGAACTGCCACTGGGCGCCTGCGCCCGACTGATCGAAATTGACCCACAGGACGATGCCCAGGACCAGATCGACCAGCGTGGCGATCAGCGCAATCCAGCGCGCATTATTGGCGCCAGCGAAGAGGCAGGCGATGGCACCAGCCATCGGCACTGCCATCATCAGGGAGAGGATGGGGAAGCCGTCCATTATCGTGTCATCGCCCAGGTTGCAGCCGCGGCGAGGCCAATCAGCATCACCAGCGCATAGGTGTAGAGGTAGCCGGACTGAAGCCGACGGGTGATCTTGTTGCCCTGCACGACCAGAGCAGCCAGCCCGTTGGGGCCGAAGCGGTCGATGAAGCCGACGTCACCAAACTGCCAGAAGAAGCGGCCAATGGCGAAGGCGGGCTTGACGAACAGGAAGTTGTACAGCTCGTCAAAATACCACTTGTTGAGCAGGAACTGGTGCAGGGCGCCGAAGGTGGCGACGAAGCGCTGCGGCCAGTCGGTGTTCTTGATGTAGGCGAGCCAGGCAATGACCAGGCCGGTCAGCATCACGGTGAACGGACCAAACTTGACCCAGGTCGGCACTTCATGCGCGGCGTGCATCAGGTGGCTGTCGAACGCGAGCGCGCCCTTCCAGAACTCGATGCCCCCTTCCGGACCAATGAACTGGTCGTGGAAGACGAAGCCGGCGAACACGGCGCCCAGGCTGAGCACCAGCAGCGGGATCAGCATGACCAGGCCGCTTTCATGCGGATGGTAGCCCCCAGTGCCGTCGCCAGCATCATGGGCATGATGGTCATGGCCATGATCGGCGTGGGCGTGGGCATGATCGTCATGACCATGGCCGGCATGGGCGTGATCGCCATGGCCGTGGCCGTGATCGTCATGCAGCGCATGCTGGATATGTTCCGACTGGGTCCAGCGCGGCTTGCCGAAGAAGGTCAGGAAGACCAGGCGCCAGCTGTAGAAGCTGGTCAGCAGCGCGGCGAACACGCCGACATAATAGGCACCGATGCCCGCACCGCCCGACGCGAAGGCCGCTTCGAGAATGCCGTCCTTCGAATAGAAGCCGGCGAAACCGACGCCGACGAGCGGCAGGCCGACGCCCGTGATGGCGAGAGTGCCGAGCGTCATGGTCCAGAAGGTCACGGGGATCTTCTTACGCAGGCCGCCATAGTAACGCATGTCCTGCTCATGGTGCATCGCATGGATGACCGAGCCGGCGCCCAGGAACAGCAGCGCCTTGAAGAAGGCGTGAGTGAAGAGGTGGAACATCGCCGCGCCATAGGCGCCGCAACCGGCTGCAAAGAACATGTAGCCCAGCTGCGAACAGGTCGAATAGGCGATGACGCGCTTGATGTCGGTCTGCACGGTGCCGACGGTGGCGGCGAACAGACAGGTGGCGGCACCGACATAGGTGACGACGGTCAGCGCGGTCGGCGACATTTCGAACATCGGCGACAGACGGCAGACCATGAAGACGCCGGCGGTGACCATGGTGGCTGCGTGGATCAGCGCCGACACCGGGGTCGGGCCTTCCATCGCGTCGGGAAGCCAGGTGTGGAGGCCGAGCTGCGCCGACTTGCCCATCGCGCCGACGAACAGCAGCAGACAGAGCACGGTCATGGTGTCGAAGCGCTGACCCAGGAAGCCGATGGTCGAACCCGCCATCGACGGGGCCATTTCCAGGATTTCCGGGATCGAGATGGTGTTAAACACCAGATAGGTGCCGAAAATGCCCATCATGAAGCCAAGGTCGCCGACGCGGTTGACCACGAATGCCTTGATCGCGGCCGCATTGGCCGAAGGCTTGCGGAACCAGAAACCGATCAGCAGGTAGGAAGCCAGACCCACGCCTTCCCAACCGAAGAACATCTGCAGCAGATTGTTCGCGGTCACGAGCATCAGCATCGCGAAGGTGAAGAGCGAGAGATAGGCGAAGAAGCGCGGCTGATCCGGCTCTTCGTCCATATAGCCCCAGCTATAGAGGTGGACGAGGCTGGACACGCTGGTGATGACCACCAGCATGACCGCCGTCATGGTGTCGACCCGCAGCGCCCACTGGGCATCGAAGCTGCCGCTTTCGATCCAGGTGAAGACGGGCGCGACATAGGGTTCGGCGTGGCCGGTCAGGAAGCTGATGAAAATCGGCCAGGACATGGCGCAGGCTGCGAACAGCGCACCCGTCGTGACGATCTTCGCGGGCAGCTTGCCCAGGGCCTTGTTGCCAAGGCCGGCGATGGCTGCGGCGAGCAGCGGGAGAAGGACGATAAGCTGGATCATGGGATTTGGCTCAGCCCTTCATCCGGTTGACATCGTCGACGGCGATGGTGCCGCGACCACGGAAGTAAATGACGAGGATGGCGAGGCCGATGGCCGCTTCACCCGCCGCGACGGTCAGCACGAACATCGAGAAGACCTGGCCCACCAGATCGCCCAGGAAGGCGCTGAAGGCGACAAGGTTGATGTTCACGCTGAGGAGGATCAGCTCGATCGCCATCAGGATGATGATGACATTCTTGCGGTTGATGAAGATGCCAAGCACCCCCATCACGAAGAGGATGGCGCTGACCACCATATAATGTTGAAGGCCGATCACAGCTCCACCCCCTGCCCCACGGGCTGATTGATGTTGCGCACGGCGTCCTGCGGACGACGGCGGTTCTGCTTGGCAACATTCTGACCACGGACGCCGCCACGGGCACGATGGGTCAGCACGATGGCGCCGATCATCGCGACCAGCAGGACGATACCCGCCGCCTCGAACAGGAAGATGTAGCGGGTATAGAGAATGCCGCCGATCGCCTGGATGTTGGAAAGTTCCGGATTGGCCGGGGCCGCACGCTGGGCCAGTTCAACCGGGCCGGCGCTCCACAGGCCGATGCCCAGGACGATTTCCGCCAGCAGCACCAGCGCGATCAGCAGGCCGAACGGCAGATAGCTGACGAAGCCGGCGCGCAGTTCGGCGAAGTCGATGTCGAGCATCATGACGACGAACAGGAACAGCACCGCGACCGCGCCGACATAGACGATGACAAGCAGCATCGCGATGAATTCGGCGCCGAGCAGGATCATCAGACCGGCAGCGTTGAAGAAGGCCAGGATCAGCCAGAGGACCGAGTGGACCGGGTTGCGCGACAATATCGTGAGCGCGCCGCTGCTCACCACCAGAATGGCGAACAGGTAAAAGGCGAGGACGTGGATCACAGGTTCATATTCCCTTTGACGCCGGCGGCTTAACGATAGGGGGCATCGGCAGCAAGATTGGCAGCGATGGCACGCTCCCACTTGTCACCGTTTTCCAGGAGCTTGGCCTTGTCGTAGATCAGCTCCTCGCGGGTTTCGGTCGCGAACTCGAAGTTCGGGCCTTCGACAATCGCATCCACCGGGCAGGCTTCCTGGCAGAAGCCGCAATAGATGCACTTGGTCATGTCGATGTCGTAGCGCGTGGTGCGGCGGCTGCCATCGTCGCGCGGCTGCGCCTCGATGGTGATCGCCTGCGCCGGACAAATGGCCTCGCACAGCTTGCACGCGATGCAGCGCTCTTCCCCGTTGGGGTAGCGGCGCAGCGCATGTTCACCACGGAAACGCGGCGAAATCGGGTTCTTCTCATAGGGGTAGTTGATCGTCGCCTTGGGCTTGAAGAAATACTTCAAGGTCAGCCAGTGCGCCTTCACGAACTCCCAGAGGGTGAAGCTTTTGACGTAGTAACCGAGGCTCATTGTGCGCCTCCATAGCGCGTCAGCATGAGGAAGCCCGAAACCAGGAAGACGAAGAAGAGCGAGGTCGGCAGGAAGATCTTCCAGCCCAGCCGCATCAACTGGTCATAACGGTAGCGGGGCACCGTCGCCTTCACCCAGGAGAAGACGAAGAAGAAGAAGGCGATCTTGAGCAGGAACCAGATGATGCCCGGCACCAGATAGAGCGGCGCCCAGTCGAACGGCGGCAGATAGCCACCCCAGAACAGGATCGCGTTGAGGCCGCACATCAGGATGACGTTGGCATATTCGCCGAGCCAGAACAGGGCGAAGGCCATCGACGAATATTCGGTCTGGTAACCCGCGACCAGTTCGGATTCCGCTTCGGTCAGATCGAACGGCGCGCGCGCCGTTTCCGCCATGGCCGAAATCAGGAACAAGATCGCCATCGGGAACAGCAGCGGGTTGAAGCCGTTGCCGTTGAGGAAGCCATAATAGCCCTTCTGGCTTTCCACGATCGCCGACATGTTGAAGCTGCCAGCCCACAGCACGACGGTGATCAGGATGAAGCCGATCGAGACTTCATAGGAGATCATCTGCGCACTGGCGCGGATCGCGGAGTAGAAGGGATATTTGGAGTTGGACGCCCAGCCCGCCAGCACCACGCCATAGACGCCGAGCGACGAAATGGCGAGAATGTAGAGCAGGCCGACATTGATGTTCGACACCAGCACACCGGCACCGAAGGGGATGACGGCCCAGGCCATCAGCGCCACGGTGAAGGTGATGATCGGCGCGATCAGGAACATGGCCTTGTTCGACGCCGAGGGAACGATGGTTTCCTGCAGGAAGACCTTGAGGCCGTCCGCGAAGGACTGAAGCAGGCCCAGCGGGCCGACGACGTTGGGACCACGGCGCAGCGCCATGGCCGCCCAGATCTTGCGGTCGGCATAGATGATCATGGCGACGGCCAGCATCAGCGGCAGTGCGATGACCAGGATACCGATGATGGTCGAAAGCAGCCAGGCGCCCTCGAAAGGCAGGCCAAGGCCTTGGAAGAAAGCGGTCACTCTGCGGCCTCCGCGAAGCTTTCACCATGGATCAGCTCGGCCGAGCATTGCTGCATCGTCGGGCTGGCGCGGCAGATCGCGTTGGTGAGGTAGAAATCCTTGATCGGCGAACCCAGCTCGCCGGTCGCACCGGTCGGCAGCGACGGGACCGACCAACCATAGTTGGCCAGACCTTCGACACCGAGCGCGGGAACCGCCTTGACCATTTCGGCGCGCAGCGCGTCGAAGCTGTCGAACGGCAGCTTGGCACCCAGCGCTTCGGAAAGAGCGCGCAGGATCGACCAGTCCTCGCGGGCATCGCCCGGCGCGAACACGGCCTTTTCACCGAACTGCACCCGGCCTTCCAGGTTGACGTAGGTGCCGGCCTTTTCGGCATAGCTTGCGCCCGGCAGGATCACGTCCGCCGCATGGGCGCCCTTGTCGCCATGATGGCCGATATAGACCTTGAAGCTGGTTTCGAAGGCCGAATAGTCGACCTCGTCTGCGCCGAGCGAGAAGAGCAGCTTCGGCGCGGCCGCAGCCACGGCCTTGATTCCGCCCTTGGTCGCATAGCCCAGCATCAGGCCGCCCATGCGGGCCGCCGCGAAGTGCAGGACGTTGTAACCGTTCCAGCCGTCCTTGATCAGGCCCAGCGTCTCGACCAGCGCCAGCGTGTCGCCATGGGCGCCGTCCTTGGCCAGCACGCCGCCACCGACGATCATCGCCGGACGAGCAGCGCCCTTGAAGGCTTCGAGCACGGCGTCCGGCAGCTTGGCCAGCAGCGACGCGTCATTGCCCAGCCATTCGACCTTGTAGGTCAGGTCGAATTCGGGACCGACGGCGAAGACCTTCGCGCCCTTCTTGATCGCCTTGCGGATGCGGGTGTTCACCAGCGGCGCTTCCCAGCGCAGGTTGGTGCCGACCAGCAGGATGACGTCCGCGGTTTCGAGATCGGCGAGCGGGGTGTTGAACACCACCGACGACAGGCTCGACACGTCGTAGGACAGGCCGGTCTGACGGCCTTCCAGCAGCGAACCGCCGAGCTTTTCGACCAGCGCCTTGCCGGCGAACATGGTTTCGCAGTCGAGCAGGTCGCCGGCGATTGCCGCGACGCTGCCGCCATGCTGGACGGCGGCGACGGCAGCGAAGGCTTCCGCCCAGGTTGCCGGCACCAGCTTGCCGTCCTTGCGGACGAACGGCTTGTCGAGGCGCTTGCGGACCAGACCATCGACATTGTGACGGGTCTTGTCCGACGCCCACTCCTCGTTCACGTCGTCATTGATGCGCGGTACGGCGCGCAGCACCTGGCGACCACGGCTGTCGAGGCGGATGTTGGTGCCGAGCGCGTCCATCACGTCGATCGCATGGGTCTTCTTGAGTTCCCACGGACGCGCTTCGAAAGCATAGGGCTTGGCGGTCAGCGCGCCGACCGGGCAGAGATCGACCACATTGCCCGACAGCTCGCTCTTCGCGGCATGTTCGAGATAGGTGGTGATCTGCATATTTTCGCCGCGATAGATGGCGCCGATTTCCGGCACGCCCGCGACTTCCTCTGCAAAGCGCACGCAACGGGTGCACTGGATGCAGCGGGTCATGACCGTCTTGACGATCGGACCCATATTCTTCTCGGTGACGGCGCGCTTATTCTCATCATAGCGCGACGAACCACGGCCATAGGCGACCGACTGGTCCTGAAGATCGCACTCACCGCCCTGGTCGCAGATCGGGCAATCCAGCGGGTGGTTGATGAGCAGGAACTCCATCACCCCTTCGCGGGCCTTCTTGACCATTTCGCTGTCGGTGCGGATTTCCTGGCCTTCGGTGGCCGGAAGTGCGCACGACGCCTGCGGTTTGGGCGGTCCAGGCTTCACCTCGACCAGGCACATGCGGCAATTGCCGGCAATGGAAAGGCGCTCATGATAGCAGAAACGGGGGATTTCCTTCCCCGCCTGCTCGCAAGCCTGGAGGACTGTGGCGCCCGCCGGGACTTCGAGTTCTACGCCGTCTACTTTGACCTTCGGCATGGTTACTCCGCTGCCTCCATGACGGGGGCACTACCCTTGTTCTCGTTGATCCGGCGCTCGATTTCCGGACGGAAGTGCCGGATCAGCCCCTGGATCGGCCATGCCGCTGCGTCGCCAAGCGCGCAGATGGTGTGGCCTTCAACCTGCTTGGTCACCTGGAACAGCATGTCGATTTCGCTCTGGTCCGCGTCGCCGGTGCGCAGGCGCTCCATGACGCGCCACATCCAGCCGGTGCCTTCGCGGCACGGCGTACACTGGCCGCAGCTCTCATGCTTGTAGAAGTAGGAGAGACGCGAAATGGCGCGGACGATGTCGGTCGACTTGTCCATGACGATGACGGCGGCGGTGCCCAGGCCCGAACCCAGCGCGCGCAGACCGTCAAAGTCCATCGGTGCGTCCATGATTTCCTTCGCAGGAACCAGCGGCACCGACGACCCGCCCGGAATGACCGCGAGCAGATTGTCCCAGCCGCCACGGATGCCGCCGCAATGGCGATCGATCAGTTCGCGGAACGGGATCGACATCGATTCCTCGACGACGCAGGGCTTGTTCACATGACCGCTGATCTGGAACAGCTTGGTGCCGCGGTTGTTCTCACGACCGAAGCCGTTGAACCAGGCGGCGCCGCGACGCAGGATCGTCGGCGCAACCGCGATCGATTCCACGTTGTTCACCGTGGTCGGGCAGCCATAGAGGCCCGCACCGGCCGGGAAAGGCGGCTTCAGGCGGGGCTGGCCCTTCTTGCCCTCGATGCTCTCGATCTGGGCGGTTTCCTCGCCGCAGATATAGGCGCCGGCGCCACGATGGACGAACACGTCGAAATCATAGCCCGACCCGCAGGCATTCTTGCCGATGAAGCCCTTTTCATAGGCCTGCTCGACGGCGGCGAAGAGCACCTTCGCCTCATAGATGAACTCACCGCGGATATAGATGTAGGCGGCACGCGCCCGCATCGCGAAACCGGCGATCAGCGCGCCTTCGATCAGCTTGTGCGGATCGTGGCGGATGATTTCGCGGTCCTTGCACGAACCCGGCTCGGATTCGTCGGCGTTGATGACCAGGAAGCTGGGACGGCCGTCCTTGCTTTCCTTGGGCATGAAGCTCCACTTCATGCCGGTCGGGAAGCCGGCGCCGCCGCGGCCGCGCAGATTCGACGCCTTGATGGTGTCGATGATCGCGTCCTGGCCGATTTCCATCAGCTTTTTGGTATTGTCCCAATCACCACGCTTCATCGCGGCGTCGACGCCCCAATCCTGGAAGCCGTGGACGTTGGTGAAGATGCGGTCCTTGTCGGACAGCGGCCCGACGAAGGGGGCCGGTGCGGGTGCATCGGTCATGCCGTCGCTCCTTCGTTCCATTGACCGCGATAGTCGTGATTTTCGCCGACCATCTCCTTGAGGGTGGTCGGGCCACCTTCCGGCGCGCTGGTCTGGCGATCGATCTGCGGGCCGATCTTGGGCTGGCCGCCGGCGGCCAGCGTTTCCAGGATGGCGATGGTGCTGTCGTAGGTCAGATCTTCGAAGTTATCGTCGTTGATCTGGACCATCGGCGCGTTGGCGCAGGCACCAAGGCATTCGACCTCATTGAGGGTGAACAGGCCGTCGGGGGTCGTGCCGCCCTTGACCAGGCCCTTGTTCTTGCACGCGGCAAAGACATCGTCCGACCCGCGCAGCATGCACGGCGTCGTGCCGCAGACCTGTACATGGTAGCGGCCGACCGGCGCCAGATTGTACATGGTGTAGAAGGTCGCGACTTCATAGACGCGCATGTACGGCATATCGAGCTGGCGCCCGATATATTCCATGACCGGAACCGGCAGCCAGCCATTGGTCTGCGTCTCCGCACCGACCTGGCGCTGGGCCAGGTCGAGCAGCGGCATCACGGCCGACTGCTGGCGACCGGCGGGATAGCGCGCGATGACCTTCTTGGCCTGTTCGGCGTTTTCGGGCGTCCACTCGAACGCGCCCCAGCGCGCGCGGGTTTCGGCCTCATCGGGGATATGAACTGCGTCAGCCATTATCGGTCACATTCTCCGAACACGATGTCCATCGCGCCCAGTACAGCGGTTGTATCGGCCAGCATGTGGCCCTTCATCATGAAGTCCATCGCCTGCAGATGACTGAAGGCGGTCGGGCGGATCTTGCAGCGGTAGGGCTTGTTGGAGCCGTCGCTGACCAGATAGACGCCGAATTCGCCCTTCGGGCTTTCGGTCGCCACATAGACTTCGCCCGCGGGGACGTGGAAGCCCTCGGTATAGAGCTTGAAGTGGTGGATCAGCGCTTCCATGTCCCGCTTCATCTCGCCGCGCTTGGGCGGGGAGACCTTGCGATCGAAGCTGGCGATCGGCCCTTCGGGCATTTCGTTGAGGCACTGCTTCATGATGCGCGCGGACTGGCGCACTTCCTCGACGCGGACCATGAAACGGTCATAGCAGTCGAACGCGGTGCCAACCGGAACGTCGAAGTCCATGCGGTCATAGACGTCATAGGGCTGCGCCTTGCGGATGTCCCAGGCGATGCCCGAGCCACGCAGCATCGGGCCGGAGAAGCCCCACTTCAGCGCGTCTTCCTTGCTGACGATCGAGATGTCGACATTGCGCTGCTTGAAGATGCGGTTGTCGACGACCAGGCTCATCGCGTCCTCGAACAGGCGCGGCAGACGAGTGTCGAGCCAGTCGGCGATGTCGGTCAGCAGCTTGAGCGGCACATCCTGATGGACGCCGCCCGGCCGGAAATAGGCGGAGTGCATGCGGGCACCCGACGCGCGCTCGAAGAAGTTGAGGCAGTCCTCGCGGATTTCGAACAGCCACAGGTTCGGCGTCATCGCGCCGACGTCCATGACGTGCGAACCCAGGTTCAGCATGTGATTGCAGATACGGGTCAGTTCCGCGAAGAACACGCGCAGATATTGCGCGCGCAGCGGCACTTCCAGGTTCAGCAGCTTTTCTACCGCCAAGACATAGCTATGCTCCATGCCGAGCGGCGAACAATAGTCCAGCCGGTCGAAATAGGGCAGCGCCTGCATATAGGTCTTGTGCTCGATCAGCTTTTCGGTGCCGCGATGCAGCAGGCCGACATGCGGGTCGCAGCGCTCGACGATTTCGCCGTCCAGTTCCATGACCAGACGCAGAACGCCGTGCGCCGCAGGGTGCTGCGGACCGAAGTTGATCGTGTAGTTCTGGATTTCCGTGTCACCATAGGCCGGGTCGGCCGCATCGGTGACATGATCCATCTTTGCGAGATAGTCGGACATCAGGCCTTACCTTCGGGCTTGGCAGCCCCCTTGCCTTCATCGGTTTCGGCGGCGGGCTTGGCCGGCGCGTCGGCCGACTTTTCCTCGGCCTTCTTGTTGGCGGCATCGCCAGCACCGGTGTCGGCCTTGCTTTCCGTCGCCTTGGGCGTGGGTGCGGCTGCGGGCGCAACAGCAGGTGCCGCCGCCTTCTCGTCGCCGGGCAGCACATATTGCGCGCCTTCCCAGGGCGACATGAAGTCGAAGCTGCGGAAGTCCTGGGCCAGCTTCACCGGCTCATAGACGACGCGCTTGTCTTCTTCGGAATAGCGCAGCTCGACATAGCCGGTCAGCGGGAAGTCCTTGCGCTGCGGATGGCCCTTGAAGCCATAGTCGGTCAGGATGCGACGCAGGTCGGTATTGCCGTCGAAAATGACGCCATACATGTCGAACACTTCGCGCTCCAGCCAGCCGGCGACCGGCCAGAGGTGCGTGACGGTCGGCACCGGCGTATCCTCGTCGGTCGACACCTTGACGCGGACGCGGTGGTTCCGCGTGACGCTGAGCAGGTGATAGGCGACCTCGAACCGGTCCGGACGCTCCGGATAGTCGACGCCGGCAATTTCCATCAGCTGCTGGTAATGCGCCATGTCGCGCAGCGCGACCATGGCATTGGCCAGGTCGTGGCGCGCGACAACGAAGGTCAGTTCGTCGGCATGATCGATGGTTTCGATCAGCATCGACCCCAGCAGGGCGCCGATTTCCTCGGCGATCCCTTCGGGGTTCACGATCTTGGGTGCAGAATGGCCCATATTAACGCTCAATCGTCCCGATCCGGCGGATCTTCCGCTGCAGCTGCATGATGCCGTAGAGCAGAGCTTCGGCAGTGGGCGGGCAGCCCGGCACATAGATGTCGACCGGCACGATGCGGTCACAGCCACGGACGACCGAATAGCTATAGTGGTAGTAACCACCGCCATTGGCGCAACTGCCCATCGAAATCACATATTTCGGGTTGGACATCTGGTCATAGACCTTGCGGAGCGCCGGAGCCATCTTGTTGCACAGCGTGCCCGCGACGATCATCACGTCCGACTGGCGCGGAGACGCGCGCGGCGCGGCGCCGAAGCGCTCCATGTCGTAGCGCGGCATGTTGACGTGGATCATCTCCACGGCGCAGCAGGCCAGACCGAAGGTCATCCACCACAGCGAACCCGTGCGAGCCCACTGAAACAGCTCCTCGGTCGAGGTGATCAGGAAGCCCTTGTCATTCACTTCGCTGTTGAGCGAGTCGAAGAAGGCCTGGTCGGGCTGCGTCCCCATCGGCGGCATGGTGCCGGGAATGGGGCTGGTCAGTTCTACTCCCAATCGAGTGCTCCCTTCTTCCACGCATAGACGAGGCCGAGCACCAGCTCCGCTATGAAGATCATCATCGTCGCCCAGCCGGCCCAGCCGATCTGGTCGAGGCTTACCGCCCACGGAAAGAGGAATGCCGCTTCCAGGTCGAAAATGATGAACAGGATGGCGACAAGGTAGAAACGCACGTCGAACTGGCTGCGCGGCTCTTCAAATGCGGGGAAACCGCACTCATATTCGGAGAGCTTGGCAGGATCGGGCTTGTGCGCACCGGTCAGGCGGCCAACCAGCATCGGCAGAAAGACGAAGGTGCCGGAAAGCAGCAGAGCGATCCCGAGAAAGATCAGGATCGGCAGATATTGGCTGAGATCGACCAATGGAATCCCCTGGGCGAAAATTGTTCTGGGGGGCCTTTAGGCCTGCTGCATATGCGAAGCAAGGGGCGAACCTGTGAGAATGATTCGCAACAATTGCAAAGGCTTGATCGCGTTACCAAAAGCGCAAGAGACGATTGCCGCAGACACAAAAAAACAGGCGCCGGACCACCTCTGGAAGCCCGAAGACTCGCAGTGGCGGGCCGACGCCCTTTGCTCTTAAATCAGAAGCTTAGCAGAGCCTGATTCACGCCATCGGCAGAAGCGCGGAGCGCCCTCCCCAATCGCGGCCAGGCGCTTAGCGCAGCGCCCCTGCCACCAGCTTGTGCAGCTTGCTGTGGGTCGCGTCATTGCCCGCGATCACTTCCTTGCGGTCGATCATCTGGTCGCCGCCACGGAAGTCGCTGACGAAGCCGCCGGCCTCGCGCACCATCAGGATGCCGGCCGCAACGTCCCAGGGCTGGAGGCCACTTTCCCAGAAGCCGTCATAGCGGCCCGAGGCGACATGGGCGAGGTCGAGCGAAGCGGCACCGAAGCGACGCAGGCCAGCGACCGAAGGCGCCACCGCACCGAAGATGCGGGTCCATTCGGCCATGTTGCCATGACCCATGAACGGGATGCCGGTGGCGATCAGGCAGTCGGCGAGGTCACGGCGGGCCGAGACGCGCAGACGCTGGTCATGACGCCAGGCGCCGCGATTCTTTTCCGCCCAATAGCTTTCGTCGGTGACCGGCTGATAGATCAGACCCGAGGTCACTTCACGCTTGCCGCCGAACAAAGGCTCCTCGACCGCGATCGAGATGGCGAAGTGCGGGATGCCGTGCAGAAAGTTGGTGGTGCCGTCGAGCGGATCGATGATCCAGCGCGGCTTGTTGGGATCGCCCTCGATCACCCCGCCCTCTTCCAGCAGGAAGCCCCAGTCGGGACGCGCCTTCTGCAATTCCTCGACCAGCGTCTGCTCAGCCTGCTTGTCGGCCTTGGACACGAAGTCCGCCGGCCCCTTGCGCGACACCTGCAGATGCTCGACCTCGCCGAAGTCGCGGCGCAGCTTGGAGCCGGCCTTGCGGGCGGCGCGTTCCATGACGGTGAGAAGGCCGGAATGGGATACCATGTAAAATCTCCGCCGCCCCGGTGGGCGGCCTTTGCTTTATTTCTTCGGGGCGGACTTGGCGGCGGGGGCCGCCGGGCGATAGCCACAGGCGCCGGCAATCACCGCCAGCATCTGCGAGGGATCCTTGCGGTTCACCTTGCCCGGATTGCCCGCAATCACCTTGTCGGTCGCGTCACTGATCTTCGACAGCGGATTGGCGTAAAGACATTCGAACAGCGCGGTCTTGACCGGCGGCTCGACATCCTTCGATTCCAGTGCGCTGCTGATGACCTGCAGCACATAGGCCGCACTGTCGATCTGCGCCTTGGACGGCTTGTTGACCGTCTGGGCAGCGAGCGCAGCCGGCAGGGCGCCGATCGCGAGGATGGCGGCCAATGCCGTGCTGCGCCCGAACCGCATCAGTCGGCCCGCTTCACATATTCGCGCTCATAGACATCGACCACGATGCGCGTGCCGGTAACGATGTGCGGCGGAACCATGACGCGGACGCCATTGTCGAGGATCGCCGGCTTGTAGCTGGCCGATGCGGTCTGGCCCTTCACCACGGCGTCGGCTTCGACGATGGTCGCTTCGACCGTCTCAGGCAGTTGGACGCTGATCGGACGTTCTTCATACATTTCCAGCATGACCATCATGCCATCCTGCAGGAAGGCGGCGGCATCACCGACCAGGTCCATCGGCAGGTTGATCTGATCATAGGTTTCGGTGTCCATGAACACCAGCATGTCACCCTCGGGGTAGAGATACTGGAAATCCTTGGTGTCGAGGCGGATGCGCTCGACGCTCTCGGCCGAGCGGAAGCGGACATTGTTCTTGCGGCCATCGATCAGGTTCTTCAGTTCCACCTGCATATAGGCGCCGCCCTTGCCGGGCTGGGTGTGCTGAATCTTGACGGCGCGCCACAGGCCACCCTCATATTCGATATTGTTGCCGGGACGAATGTCCACGCCGCTGATCTTCATGGGAAGAGCCTGCCTATATGTCTGAATGTGGAAAAGAGCCGGCCTCTGCGAGGCTGGCCGCGCCTTTACCGCGAGACGGGCGCAAGGGCAAGAGGGCGACGCTTTCGCTTAACTTCGCACATTTCCCGCACATTTTGAAATTCGCTTTCCTACTTGAGCAATTTTCGATTGCGGCTGCCCCCGATGATAGCCGATCGCGGGCCGATAGGACAGGTCATTGGCCGACCAGCAGCGGATAGGGATTGACCGGCTGGCCGCCATACCAGGGATCAGCCGGCGCCATGCGGTTGACGGCGAAATGGAGGTGCGGCGCTGCGGGATCGGCGTTGCCCGTGCTGCCCACGGTCGCGATGCGCTGGCCGCGCCTGATCGCCTGCCCTTCGCGCAGGCCCGGCGCATAGCTGTCGAGATGGGCATAATAATAGAGGGTGCGCCCGTCGGGCGCGCGCTCATAGAGGGTGCGACCACCTGCCTCGCTCCAGAAGATCTTCTCGATCCGGCCGTCGGCAGCGGCCAGCACCACCCTGCCCCGCGCCGCCATGATGTCGATCGCGTCATGCGGACGGGCGCCGCCTGCCCGCGCCTGGGTGAAGGTGTCGGTGAGCGCGGACGCCGGCACGCCCTCCACCGGGATCAGCAGCGCGCCGTTGCTGACGGTTGGCGCCGCGGATGCAACGGATCGCACCGGCGCTTCGGCCGGGACGATCCGCACGCAATAATGGGCAAAGGCAATGCAGAGTGGCAGCGCAATCGCGATGCCGCCCCACAGCCGGACATTCATGCCTGGAACTTCGCCTTGACGCCGCTCTTCACCATCTGCGCCAGCCGTGCCGCATCCCAGTTGGTGAGGCGGATGCAGCCATGGCTTTCGGTGCGGCCGATCAGTTGCGGCTCGGGGGTGCCATGGATGCCATAATGATCCTTGGACAGATCGATCCACACGACGCCGACCGGACCGTTGGGACCGGGTTTCAGCACCGCCTTCTGGTCCTTCGACGCGGCATCCCAGAACAGGTCTGGATTATAATGGAAGTCGGGATTGCGGCTGACACCCTTGATCGTCCATTCGCCCAGCGGCAGCGGATCATGCTGCGACCCGGTGGTGACCGGGAATTGCGCGATCAGGCGGTTGTCCGCGCCATAGACTTTGAGCAGCCCTTCCGACTTGTCGACCACCAGATGGTCGGCCTGTGGCTGGTCCTTGGCGACGCCGAGGCTGGCGAGCGTTTCGCCCCAGCCGCGCTCGTCGCCCTCGATCCGTGCCACCGGCTGGTTGGCGATCGCCGGCACGCGGATGGTCGCGCCGGCGGCGACCTTCGTATCGGGCGGGTTCATGCCGGTCAGCACTTCGGGCGTGGTGTGAAAGCGCTCGGCCAGCTTTTCGAGCAGGTTGCGATAGGTGAGCGCCGGCAGGCTCGCCTGATTGTTCAGCCCCTTGGGAATGTCGAAGAAGGGCCCGCGGGCAAAACCATCAGGAATGCGCACCAGCCAGGTGGTCGGCTTCGCCTCCCCCTCCAGCAGCGCCGCAGAGGTCTTCTGGTCATAGTCGCCGGTGACGGGCAGCTTGTTCGCCTCCTGGAAGCCGCGCAAGGCCGCCTTGAAGCTCATGCCGTCCTTGCCGTCGATCACGCCAGGCGAAAAGCCCCAGCGATCGAGCGCCACCTGCGCCTGCAAAATCTGGCTAGGCTGCCAGGGCTTGCCGCCGGGTTCCTCCACGACCTGGAAAGCATAGGCGGCCGACGGATCGGGCGCGGCCTGTGCCTGGTTGATCGGCGCCTGATTGGTTGGCGCTGCGGGCTGGCTTTCATTGGCGTCGGTGGTCGACACATTGCAGGCCGCGCACAGCAGCGGCAGGCCGAGAAGACGATATTTCAAGGCGATACTCTCCCACATCATGGAAGAGATAACGCTGTAGGCGGCAGAAAGCTGCCTGCGCCATTATGATCAGACGGTTTCGCCCTCCGCCTTGGCCTTTTCCCGCTCCCTTATGCCTTCCATGTCCCGATCGAGGAAGAAGTTGAGGAAGGTGCGGATGCCGGCAATCGCCGCCAGCTTGCCGATCTCCGCCCAGGTCGGGGCAATGCTGGTTTCGACGATGTCGGCCGCCAGCTGAAAGGTCAAGCCGGCAACGAGCCAGCGGCCAAAGCTCATCCAGACGGGCATGAGCTTGTCTTCGTCCGCCTTGAACAGCAACAGGCCAGTGAGACCGATCGCGCCCTGAATGCACCCTATGGCGATCGCCAAGATCGCCAGCAGGTTGATGACCAGTGCGATATATTCCGCCGTCAGGTGGACGAATTCTTCCAATGGCATGCCGCTGCACCCCTTGCTCTGTTGCAGGGGATGCTGGCCCGACCGTCATCATTTGCCTATCGGGATAAACCCGCGATCAGGCCCCGCCCAGCACCGACGCGAAGGCGGCGACACCGGCCTTCGGCCCGTCGGGATGATTCCACACCGTTCCGCTTACCGCCAAGAAGTCGGCGCCCGCCGCGATCAAGGGGGCGGCATTGTCCGGCGTGATGCCGCCGATCGCGACGCAGGGCAGTTCGAACAGGGTGGTCCACCAGCCCAGGATCGACGGTTCGGCGCGGTGCTTCGTTTCCTTGGTCGTGGTCGGGTAGAAGGCACCGAAGGCGACATAGTCGGCCCCTGCCTCGCCCGCTTCCATCGCCAGATGGCGGCTGTCATGGCAGGTCACGCCGATCTGCACCTTGGGACCGAGCTGCTTGCGCGCTTCGCGCGGGTCGCCATCTTCCTGCCCCAGATGGACGCCATCGGCGTTCAGCCGCTTGGCCAGGCCGATGCTGTCATTGATGATGAAGGCGACCTCGCGCTCGGCGCAAAGCGCCTGGATCGGCCCGGCGAGCGCAGCGATGGCATGATCGTCGATGCCTTTGAGGCGCAGCTGGAAGGCCGCGACCTTGCCGCCGTCGAACGCCTGGGCGAGCTGATCGACGAAAGTCTCGTCGATCGCCGGCGGCGAAATCAGGTAAAGTTGGCAGGCCGGGCGAAAGCCCTTTTCGAACTGCTCGGCAAAATGGGGGTCGAGCGCCAGTTCTTCGTCAGTGAAATCGGTCATGCGCGCCTTATAGCCGCTCGCGCGGCCGCGCCAAGTGCGGCTATGACCGCGAGCACCGAACCGAAGGAAATTCCATGCATCACGCTTTCGCCGCCCTGCTGCTCCTGTCCGCCGCGCCCGTGCTGGCGCAGGAGGCGCCGCGGCCGCGCGCGCGGGAGGCGGGCGTGATCGTAGGCATCCTCCAGCCCGGCCCGCTCAACGCGATCACCGACGTCGCGGGGGTGCAGGTGGGCCAGGTGACCTTGCCGCGCAGCACGGACGTCAACACCGGCGTGACCGCGATCCTGCCCCATGGCGGCAACCTGTTCCAGGACAAGGTGCCGGCGGGCTTCGTCGCCTATAATGCGTTCGGCAAGTTCATAGGATCGACCCAGGTCGCCGAGCTGGGCGAGATCGAGACGCCGATCCTGCTGACCAACACGCTGAACGTGGCGGAGGCCGGCGCGGCCTCGGTCGAATGGACGCTGGCGCAGGAGGGCAATGCGGAAGTGCGATCGGTCAATGCCGTGGTGGGCGAGACCAATGACGGCATGCTCAATGACATTCGCGGGCGCCATGTCACCATCGCCGACGCGCGGCGCGCGATCGAGAGCGCCAAGGCCGGCCCGGTCGAGGAAGGCGTGGTCGGCGCGGGCACCGGCACGGTGGCGTTCGGCTTCAAGGCGGGGATCGGCACATCCTCCCGCAAGCTGCCGGCGTCGCTGGGCGGCTGGACCGTGGGCGTGCTGGTGCAGGCCAATTATGGCGGCGTGCTGACGATCGCGGGCGTGCCGGTGGGCGTGAAGCTTGGCCGTTACGACTATCGCCAGCAGGTCGAGGAGAAGAAGGCGGATGGGTCGGTCGTGATCGTGATCGCGACCGATGCGCCCTTGTCAGACCGCAATCTGCGCCGCGTCGCCGAGCGCGCCTTTGGCGGCATCGCGCGGACCGGCTCCAGCTTCTCCAACGGCTCGGGCGACTATGCCATCGCCTTTTCCACCAGCGATGCGGTGCGGCGCACGACGACGAAACGCAATGCGGTGGCGGCGGTCGACGATCTGCCGAATGACCGCATGTCGCCGCTGTTCCAGGCGACGATCGAGGCGACCGAGGAAGCGGTGCTGAACGCGCTGTTCAAGGCGCAGACCGTGGTCGGCAATCGCGGGACGGCAGAGGCGCTGCCGCTCGACAAGGTGCTGCCTATGTTGAAGGGCGCGCGCTGAAGGCTGCGATAAAGGCAGCCGGATCGTCGAGCCGGTGGGCAAGGTAGCGGATCGTGCGCCGCCCTGCCTTGGCCGGCGGATCGAGCGCGATGACGATGTTGGGGTGAGCGACCAGCGCGCCGTTGAACAGGCCCGCCGCCTTGAGACCGGCCAGGATCCAGTCGTCGCATAACCCCGCGACTTGCGGCCAGGGGATGGTGAGGCTGCGCAGTTTGCCGACGGGCCAGACCAGCCCGTCCGGGCCGATCCGCACCGGATGATGGCGCAAGGATCGGATGAAGAGGATGAACCAGCCGGTCGTGGCGAGGCTGAGAAGGGAGAGCAACAGCGCCGCGCGCGGGCTCCATAGCGCGACCAGCAGATGGACCACGGACGTCTCGACGACCATCAGGCCCAGTAGAACCCAGAGCATCGGCGCGACCGCGCGATGATAGGAAAAGGCGGCGCCGGCAGGACGTTCCCCCTGCCCGGCGCCGCCCATATGCGTCAGGCCGCGACCGGGGTCTTGGTGGCCGAAGCGGCGTAGATTTCGTCGATCGCCTCGCCCAGCGACGCGTTGAATTCGTCGTCGCTCATCTGGTGGCGCAGGTCGTTCAGCAGTGCGCGGCTGAAGCTGGCGATGATGCCGCGATTCTTGGCGAGTTCGACGCAGGCTTCGGTGCGGCTGAAACCACCCGACAGGGCGACGACGCGCAGCACCTTGGGGTGATCGACCAGCGGATCGAACAGGCCGGCCGTGGCGGGCAGCGAGAGCTTGAGCATCACCTGCTCGCCTTCGGGCAGGGCGTCGAGCTGCTTGAGGATTTCCTCCAGCAGGATCGCGTCGGCCTCGGCGCGTTCGGGCGACTTGATGTTCACTTCCGGCTCGATGATCGGCATCAGGCCGCCGGCCAGCACCTGCTTGCCGACTTCGAATTGCTGGGCGACGACAGCAGCGATGCCCTCGCGGTTGGCGAGGTTGACGACCGAGCGTTCCTTGGTGCCGAACACGCCCAGGCCCTTGGCGCGGGCGAGCAGTGCGTCGAGCTCGGGCATCGGCTTCATCAGCTGCACGCCGTTCGCCTCGTCCTCAAGCCCCTTGTCGATCTTGATGAAGGGCACGACGCCGCGTTCGAGCAGCGCGGTCGGGGTCGGCTTGCCGTCGACGGTGCCGTCCATGGTACGCTCGAACAGGATCGCGCCCAGCACCTTGTCGCCGGTGAAGGCGGGCGAGGTGATGACACGGCTGCGCATGCCATGGATCAGGCCGAACATCTCCTCGTCATTGGTCCAGGCGCTTTCCTCCACGCCATAGCCCTTGAGCGCCTTGGGCGTGGAACCGCCGCTCTGGTCAAGCGCGGCGATAAAGCCCTGACCTTCGGAAACCTTCTTGACCATGTCCTGATCCAGCATCTGCACATACCTTCTCTTTGGAGGGCGCCACCCCCTCGGTGGCGCGCAAAACAGGAAGCCGCCAGTCTAAAACTGGCGATATAATGGGCCGCCCTGCGACCGGGCGCCTTTACCGGGCTGTTAGCCAGTCCCATGTCGCACCGCAAGATGCTTGGATCGTTACGACGACGGGACGGCCGCCAATATCGTTGGCGCGTGCGAACCCGCCTGATAGGCTGTCGGTCAGTGTGTCGAATGGAGGAAGAATGGGGGGCGGAAAGATGCGGCTTGCCATGGCCGCAGCCTTGATGGTGGGGCTGCTTGATATCGGACCGGCGCAGGCAGCGCCCAAGCCGGTGGTCGGCGAGATGGCGCCGGATTTCGAACTGACGCTGATCGACGGCAGCACGGTGTCGCTGGCGGAGCTGAAGGGCCAGGTGGTGCTGCTCAATTTCTGGGCGACATGGTGCGTGCCGTGCCGCAAGGAGTTGCCGACGCTCGACAGCTATTATGGGCTCCAGAAGAAACATGGGCTGAAGATGTTCGCGATCACGACCGAGGGATCGGTGCCGATCGCCCAGTTGAAGCAATTGTTCGCGGCGATGCACATCCCTTCGGCCAAAAGGATCAAGGGCCCCTATGGCCCGCTGACCGGGGTGCCCACCAACTTCGTCATCGATCGGGCGGGCCGGCTGCGCTACGCCAAGTCCGGCGCGTTCGAGCTGGATGATCTCAATGCGCTGCTGGTGCCCTTGCTCAACGAACAACCGCCGGCCTGAGGCAATTTTCCGTTGCATTGCACAATGAAACTTCCGTCATCCGGTTGAAAGCCGGACCGGGGGTGACCATTAGGGCGGCATGACCCATTCTGCCGCCCTGCCCCTGCCGCGCGATGATGCGCCCCTGTCACGCTTTGCCATATTGCTGATGGCGGTCGCGTGCGGGACGATGGTCGCGAACCTCTATTATGCCCAGACGCTGATCGACGTGATCGGGCCGGAGATCGGCATGTCGGCCGGGGTCGCGGGCCTCATCACCACGCTAACGCAGCTTGGCTATGGCCTGGGCATCATCCTGGTGGTGCCGCTGGCCGACCTGTTCGAGAACCGGCGGATCGTGCTGATATCGGCAGTGGCGACGGTGCTGGGCTGTATCGCCATCGCCCTGTCCAATGGCCCGGCCACCTTCCTGATCGCGTCGGTCATGACCGGCGTGGGCGCGACCGGGGTGCAGGTGCTGATTCCGCTGGCCTCTCACCTCGCCCCGCCCGAGCGGCAGGGCCGCGTGGTCGGCACGGTGATGAGCGGCCTGCTGTTCGGCATCATGTTGTCGCGGCCGACCGCCAGCTTCCTCGCCGGATCGGTGGGCTGGCGGGCGACATTCCTGCTGTCGGCCGGGGTGATTGCGCTGGTCGCGATCGCACTGCTGATCGCCTGCCCCCAGCGCCGACCCAAGGGGGGCATGCATTATGGCGAAGTGCTGGCCTCCACCTTCTCGCAGCTCGGCAAATATCGCGTCGTGCGGATGCGCGCCTTCTACCAGGCGTCGATGTTCGCGGCGTTCAACCTGTTCTGGACAGCCGCGCCGCTGAGCCTGATCCATGACTTTGGCCTCAGCCATAATGGCATCGGCGCCTTTGCGCTGGCGGGTGCGGGCGGCGCGCTGGTGGCGCCGGTGGCGGGCTGGCTGGCCGATCGACGGCTGACAGGCCCGGCCTCGCTCGGCGCGCTGATTGCGCTCGCCATCGGCTTCCTGCTGGCGGACTGGACGGTGGCGGCGGGCAGCCTGATCGGCTTCACCATCATGGCGGTGCTGATCGATGCGGCGGTGCAGGTCAGCCAGATCACCGGGCAGAAGCTGATCTTCTCGCTCGATCCCCATGCGCGCGGCCGGATCAACGCGGCCTATATGACAGTGATGTTCGTGGTCGGGGCGCTGGGATCGGTGATCGGATCGACCACCTACGAAGCGGGCGGCTGGAGCCTGAGCGCGATCGCCGGTGCGGCGATCGGCGGCGTAGCCGCGCTGGTCTTCATCCTGTTCGACCGAGGCGCCAGCGCCTCGCGCTGACGCCGATCACAGTCCTTCGTCATTGCGAGCGCAGCGAAGCAATCCATGGATTGCCACGGCGCTTCGCGCCTCGCAATGACGAGATGCCTTAGGCGTAGAGGGCCTTCACGCCCGGCAGTTCCTTGCCTTCCATCCATTCGAGGAAGGCGCCGCCAGCGGTCGAGATGAAGGTGAAGTCGGCGGCCGCGCCCGCATGGTTGAGCGCGGCGACGGTGTCGCCACCGCCCGCGACCGAGACCAGCTGGCCTTCCTTGGTGAGCGCCGCCGCGGTCTTGGCAAGGGCGACGGTCGCCGCGTCGAACGGTGCGATCTCGAACGCACCGAGCGGACCGTTCCACACCAGGGTGCGGCAATTCTTGAGCGCATCGCCCAGCGCCTCGACCGCAGCCGGGCCGACGTCGAGGATCATTTCGTCTTCCGCGACTTCATGGACGTTGCAGGTGCGCACCGACGGCGGGTTGGCGGCAAATTCCTTCGCCACGACCACGTCATAGGGCAGATGGATGATGCAGCCGGCTTCCTCGGCCTTGTCGAAGATGGCGTCGGCCGTGTCGGCCAGATCCTTTTCGCACAGCGACTTGCCGACATCGACGCCGCGGGCGTGGAGGAAGGTGTTGGCCATGCCGCCGCCGATGATCAGATGATCGACCTTGGTGACGAGATTGTTGAGCACGTCGAGCTTGGTCGACACCTTGGCGCCGCCGACGACGGCCGCGACCGGCTTGACCGGGGCACCGAGCGCGGCTTCGAGCGCGTCCAGTTCCTTCTCCATCGAGCGGCCGGCAAAGGCGGGCAGCTTGTGGGCCAGCCCCTCGGTCGAGGCATGGGCGCGGTGCGCGGCGGAAAAGGCGTCGTTGACATAGAGGTCGCCGATCGCGGCGATCGCATCGACCAGCGCGGGGTCGTTCTTTTCCTCGCCGGCATGGAAGCGGGTATTTTCGAGGATCGCAATGTCGCCGTTGCGCATGACCTTGATGCCGTCGGTCGCGGCCTCACCCTGGCAGTCGGGAATGAACTGCACCTCGCGGCCCAGCACCTGGGTCAGCGGACGGGTGATCTTGCTCAGCGAAAATTCCGGGTTCTTCTGCCCCTTGGGCCGGCCGAAATGAGCCAGGATCAGCACCTTGGCGCCGCGATCAGCCAGTTCCAGGATGGTCGGCATCGCCGCGCGCAGACGGGTGTCATCGCTGACCGAACCGTCCTGCATCGGCACGTTCAGATCCTCGCGCACCAGCACCACCTTGCCGGTGATGTCGCCCATGTCGTCGAGTGTCTTGAACGGCTTTGCCATGATCGCTCCTAGAATTTGGAATTATATCAGAAGAAAAACCCCGCCGGTTGGTCCGGCGGGGCTGGGAAGGCTTAGAGGAACTTCGCCATGACACCCGAGGTGTCGATCATGCGGTTCGAGAAGCCCCATTCATTGTCGTACCAGCTGAGCACGCGGACCAGGTTGCCCTCGATCACGGCCGTTTCCAGGCTGTCGACGGTCGAGCTGCGCGGATCGCCATTATAGTCGATCGAGACCAGCGGCTCGTCCGAATAGCCCAGAATGCCCTTGAGCGGGCCGGATTCCGACGCAGCCTTGAGCAGGCCGTTGACTTCCTCGACCGTGGTGGCGCGGCTGGGGATGAACTTCAGGTCGACGACCGAGACGTTCGGGGTCGGCACGCGGACCGACGAACCGTCCAGCTTGCCCTTGAGCGCGGGCAGAACCTCACCCACGGCGCGGGCGGCACCGGTGGTGGTCGGGATCATCGACAGGGCAGCGGCGCGGGCGCGACGCATGTCCTTGTGGATCTGGTCCAGCGTGTTCTGGTCGTTGGTGTAGCTGTGGATCGTGGTCATGAAGCCGCGTTCGATGCCGATCGAATCGTTCAGCACCTTGGCGAGCGGCGCCAGGCAGTTGGTGGTGCAGCTGGCGTTCGAGATGATGATGTCGTCGGCGGTCAGTTCGTCATGGTTGACACCGAAGACGACAGTCTTGTCGACATTCGTGCCCGGTGCCGAGATGACGACGCGCTTGGCGCCGGCGGTCAGGTGGGCGCCGGCCTTGTCCTTGCTGGTGAAGATGCCGGTGCATTCCAGGGCGATTTCGACACCCAGTTCGGCATGCGGCAGGTTGGCGGGATCGCGCTCCGCCGTCACCTTGATCTTCTTGCCGTCGACCACCAGGAAATCGCCGTCGACGCTGACTTCGCCGGCCCAGTTGCCGTGGACCGAGTCGCGCTTGAACAGCAGGGCATTGGCCTTGGCATCGCCCAGGTCGTTGATGCTCACCAGTTCCAGATCATGGTCGGTGCGCGAGAGGATGGCGCGCGCCACCAGACGACCGATGCGGCCGAAACCGTTGATTGCTACCTTCGTTGCCACTGCACTTGTCTCCCGGTTTGCGTGTAGGTCTTGGGCTCAGGCGCCGAGCGCGGCCTTGATCTGCGGAGCGATCTTGGCGGCGGTCAGGCCGAAATGGTCGTAGAGCACTTCGGCCGGAGCCGACGCGCCGAAGCTGTCGATGCCGAAGCGCAGGCCGTCAAGGCCGGTATAGCGTTCCCAGCCGAAGGTGGTGCCGGCCTCGATCGAGGCGCGCAGCACGCCGGCGGGCAGGATGTCGGCCTTGTAGGCGGCGTCCTGCGCGTCGAAATGGGCCCAACTGGGCATCGAGACGACGTCGGCGCCGATGCCCTGTTCTTCCAGCGCCTTGGCGGTGGCGACGGCGATCTCGACTTCCGAACCGGTGGCGAGCAGCACGACCTTGCGATCGGCGGTCGCGGCGACCAGGCGATAAGCGCCCTTGGCCGACAGATTCTCGGACTTTTCCAGGCGCAGCTGCGGCAGGTTCTGACGGGTCAGGGCGAGAACCGACGGGCCGGTCGCATCCTTCAGTGCCAGTTCCCAGCATTCCGCCGTCTCGACGATGTCGGCCGGGCGATAGACGTCGAGGTTCGGGATCATGCGCATCGACATGACATGCTCGATCGGCTGGTGGGTCGGGCCATCTTCGCCCAGACCAATCGAGTCATGGGTGAGGACGTGGATCACGCGCTGTTCCTGCAGCGCAGCGAGGCGGATGCCGGCGCGCATATAGTCGGAAAAGACCAGGAAGGTGCCACCATAGGGGATCACGCCGCCATGCAGCGCCATGCCGTTCATGGCGCAGGCCATGCCGAATTCGCGGATGCCATAATAGACATAGCGACCCGAATAATCGTCGCGGGTCAGCGGGCCGGTCGACTTGGTCTTGGTGTTGTTCGAGCCGGTAAGGTCGGCCGAGCCGCCAACGGTTTCGGGCAGCAGATCGTTGATCGCGCCCAGCGCCAGTTCGCTGGCCTTGCGAGTGGCGACCTTCTGCGGGTTGGCGATCAGGCTGTCGATATAGGCGTCGAGCGAGAAGCCGGCCGGCAGTTCGCCCGCCATGCGCCGCGAAAATTCAGCGCCCTCCGAAGCATTTGCCAGACGACCTTCCCATTCCTTGCGAACATCGCCGCCCTTGGCACCGATCGCCTTCCAGGCAGCGTCGATGCCGGCGGGAACGACGAAGGGCTCGGCGGTCCAGCCGAGGAACTCGCGGGCGGCGGCGACTTCGGCCTCGCCCAGCGCCGAGCCATGGACGCCCGAGGTGCCGGCCTTGTTCGGCGCGCCATAGCCGATCTTGGTGGCGCAGGCGATCAGCGAGGGACGCGGATCGGCCAGCGCTTCATCGATGGCGCGGCGCACGTCGGCGACGTCATGGCCGTCGCACGACACGACATGCCAGCCGGTTGCGGCATAGCGGGCGCGGACATCTTCGTTGCTCGACAGGTCGACGGCGCCGTCGATGGTGATCTTGTTGTCGTCCCACAGCACGATCAGGCGCGACAGGTTGAGGTGACCGGCGAGGCCGATCGCCTCATGGTTGATGCCTTCCATCAGGCAGCCGTCGCCGGCGATCACCCAGGTGCGGTGATCGACCAGATCGTCGCCGAACTCCGCATTCAGGTGACGCTCGGCAATCGCCATGCCGACGGCGGTGGCGAGGCCCGAACCCAGCGGGCCGGTGGTCGCCTCGACCCCTGCCAGCTCGAAATTCTCCGGGTGGCCGGCGCAGGGCGAACCGAGCTGGCGGAAGTTGCGGATGTCATCCATCGTCGGACGGGCATAGCCGGTGAGGTTCAGCAGCGAGTAGATCAGCATCGAGCCATGGCCGGCCGACAGCACAAAACGGTCGCGATCGGCCCATTTCGGCGCGGTCGGATCGAACTTCACATAATCCTTGAACAGCACGGTAGCGACATCGGCCATGCCCATCGGCATGCCGGGATGGCCGCTGTTGGCAGCCTGCACGGCGTCCATGGAAAGCGCCCGGATGGCGTTGGCGAGCTGCGTGTCGGAAACGGTCATAGCGGGAAAATGTCTTTCATGACTGGCATGGAATGGCCCGCGCGAACGGGCGAGTCGATTTGGGTTCCCTTTGTCGCGTCAATCCCCATGCGTCAACCGCGGGCGGGGCGTGGCGCGCGGCAAGCCGTCCAAACAGCGCTTTTGCAAGGCGAAAACATTGGCTATGCAGAAAATATGGCAAGCGACCGCATGATGCAGGCGATCGGCACGCTGGAGCGTGCGATCAGTCGGCTTGAACAGAATGTGGCCAGCCTTTCGCAGGCTGTCCCCCACGCCAATTCCGGCATCGACCAGATGGCCGCCCAGGCGGCATTGCGATCGCTGGACGACCTGATCGGGGAATTGAAGGGGCGCGCCGATGGCTGAAATCATGCTGCAGATCGCCGGCCGGCAATATCAATTGCGCTGCCGCGATGGCGAGGAGGCACATATGGCGCATCTGGCCCAGATCATCGAGGACAAGGCCTATCAGGCGCAGCGCAGCACGCCGGGCCTGACCGAGGTGCGCACCTTGCTGTTCGCGGCGCTGTTCATGGCGGACGAACTTAACGAACTGAAACGCGCCGCGGCGGGCCGGCAGGAGCAATTGGCGCTGGACGGCGATGACGAGCCCGCCGCCCGCGCGGTCGAGGCTTTGGCCGCGCGCGTAGAAAAGCTGAGCGAGGCTCTTGCCGCCCGCGCTGCCGACGCCTAGATTGGCGGCGACGGGCACTGCCTGGTGCGAGCTTTAGCGAACATCCCTGAGGCGATAATCACATCCACGGGGGCTGTCCCTGGGCGGGCTCTGGCCCGATCTACATGGTCCCCACCTGACGTTGAGGCGTCAGAGGATATTCCAGCAAACGGCCAAGGCGGTCCCGTCACCCTGCCCCTACCAGCAAAGGCACCCCATGCCCGACGACAGTGATGCCGCCGACAAGTCGACCCTGCGCGCGATCGCCCGGCAGCGGCGGCGCAACTTCGTCGCCTCGCTCGACGCGCTGACCCACAGGCTGGCGTTCAAGGCCATCCCCTCCCCGCTCGCCCAGCGCATCGCCGACGCGCAGGTGATCGCGCTCTACATGGCGCTGGATGACGAGGCGCCGGCGCAGCGACTGGCCCCGCAACTGGGCGTGATGGGCAAGCAGGTGGCGTTGCCGCGCGTGCTCGATCGGTTGGGCAGCATGGACTTCCTGCTGTGGCGCCCCGAGGACCAGCTGTTCCCCGGCCTGTTCGGCACCAGCCACCCCGAACCGTCGGGCGGTGCGGTGGCGCCCGACGTCATCATCGCGCCGCTGCTGGCTTTCGACCGGCGGATGAATCGCCTGGGCCAGGGCGGCGGCTATTATGATCGCGCCTTTGCCCGCCATCCCGATGCCTTGCGCGTCGGCCTTGCCTGGTCAGTGCAGGAACTGGATGATGTGCCCGCCGACCCGTGGGATCTGCCGCTCGACATGATCCTGACCGAAACCGCCGTGATCGAGGCAGGCTGAACCCGATGAGCATCGACCCACGCCATTATCACCAGCCCAGCTGGCGCAAGCCGGCCGGCATGTTCACCATCCTCGGGCTGATTTTGGCCTGGGCCGTGCTGGTCGGCAGCCTGTCGCCGCTGATCGGCCAGTTGCCGATGTGGGGCCAGGTGCCGGTCTATATTTTCCTGGGCCTGATCTGGATCTGGATCCTGCCGCTGCGGCGGCTGCTTGCCTGGATGGAAACGGGGCGCTGGCGTCAGGGTTAATCCCGATGCCCAGCCCATGGTGTTTCGCCTTATCCCTGAGCGTTAGGCGACCGTAACGGACGCATCGCGGCTTAGTGCGATGCCGGCGGCCCGCCGGAAACGGGGGCAACGGCATGTCCATACGCCAGTCACCAGCATCGGCCGCCCGTGTCGCGGACAGCCCCCTCCTGTCATCCTGCATTCTCCGGGCGGCGCCACCCCGCACCGGTCCGAAGCCATGTCCGGTGGCGGGCGCACAGTGCAACAGGAGGCGTTGATGGTTCCATTGAGCAAGCGGTTGTTTGCCGAATGTTTCGGTACATTCTGGCTGGTGTTCGGCGGGTGCGGCAGCGCCGTGCTGGCGGCGGCCTTTCCCGATGTCGGCATCGGCCTGCTGGGCGTGGCGCTCGCCTTCGGCCTCACGGTGCTGACCATGGCTTTTTCCATCGGCCATATTTCGGGCTGTCACCTCAATCCGGCAGTGACGATCGGCCTATGGGCCGGCGGCCGTTTTCCGGCCCGCGACATCGCCCCCTATATCGTCGTGCAACTGGTGGGCGCGGTGATCGCAGCCGCCCTGCTGCTGTTCATCGCCAGCGGCCAGCCGGGCTATGAGCTGGCGCCCAACGGCCTGGCGGTCAATGGCTATGGCCTGCATTCGCCGGGCGGCTACACGCTCTCGTCGGGGCTGGCGATCGAGATGGTGCTGACCTTCGGCTTCCTGAGCGTCATCCTGGGCGCGACGGACAGCCGCGCGCCGGCCGGATTCGCGCCGATCGCGATCGGCCTGGCGTTGACGCTGATCCACCTGATCAGCATCCCGGTCACCAACACCTCGGTCAATCCGGCGCGCAGCACCGGCCCTGCCCTGCTGGTTGGCGGGCTGGCGCTGCAACAGCTCTGGCTGTTCTGGGTGGCACCGATCATCGGCGCGCTGGCCGCCGGCGGCGTCTATCGCTGGCTCGCCAACGAACCGCTGCCGCCGCATGTGACGGGCGAGCATCTCTGAAACGAATCGTCACGGGCCGATGCCGCTGGTGTCGGCCCGCTGGCCTGTATCGATATGGGGAAAATGATCGCCTGGCGATCGGATCACTTCGCAATGAAGTGGCGCGAGTGACGGGGCTCGAACCCGCGACCTCCGGCGTGACAGGCCGGCGCTCTAACCAACTGAGCTACACCCGCGCAGGGTGGCATCCTATTATGGCACTGAGCCATCAGACGATGCAAATCTGTTTTCCATTCCGCTTTCCGGTCAAGGAAAGTGGCGCGAGTGACGGGGCTCGAACCCGCGACCTCCGGCGTGACAGGCCGGCGCTCTAACCAACTGAGCTACACCCGCGTTTGGTGTGGGCGGCCGTCTATGCGGGTCCGGCCAAGCTGTCAACCGCCCTCGCCATCAGTTTCTTCACTTGTTGCATTTTCTTTGCGGCGGCTGACCGTCAGCGTCCCCTGTTCGAACAGGAAACCGGCGATATCCGGGGTGCCCGCGGCGGCCACGACCGTCTGCACGATGATGAGCAAAGGCACGCCGAGCAGCGCACCGGGCGTCCCCCATACCCAGCCCCAGAAGGTCAGCGAGACGAGAATCAGCAGCGGGTTCATCGTCAGCCGACGGCCAAGGATGGTGGGCGTGATGACATTGGCCTCCACCAGATGGAAGCCGATCTGAAGAAAGGCCGGCAGCAGCGCCGTCCAGACATCGTCGAACACCATCAGGCCGCCCAGCGCCAGCAGCAGCGCCGCCAGCATCGGCCCGAAATAGGGAATGAAGTTGAGCAAGGCGACGATACCGCCCCACATCCAGGGCGATGGCATGCCGATCAGCCACAGCGCCAGCGCCACGGCGAGGCCGAGGCACAGGTTGATGGTGGCGATCGTCATCACATAGGCGGAGGTCGCGTCGACCACATTCTGGATCACCCGCGCGACTGCCATGGCGCCGTCGAAACTGCCCCGGCTGTTGATCGTGCGGCGGCGCAGCCGGGTCCAGCCGGCAAGGAAGAAATAGATGATGAGCAGGGCGAACACCATCTGGATGATCGCCGACGGGGCGGAGGCGGCGGCGAACTGCAACAGCGATCCGGGCGTTTCCACCGCCGCCCGGTGCGCGACGGATGCCGGTCCCGCGACCAGCATCTGCACGGTTTCGTCGACAAATCGCTGGGCCTGCGAATAGAAATCGATGAGCGGCGCCAGCGTCGCCTGAATCTTGGGCAGGCGTTCGGGCAGGATGCGGAACCAGTCGGTCGCCGGCACGACGATCAGCACCAGCGCGGTGTTGGCGACACTGAGGAACGCGATGACTGCCAGCAACGCCGACAGGCCCGAGGGCAGCCCGCGCCGCTCCAGCCATTCGAGCAGCGGTACCAGCGCGATCGCGATCACCAAAGCAGCCGTCAGCGGCAGGAAGAACTCGGCGCCCGCGCGCAGGGCGAAGGGCAAGGCCAGCAACAGGCCGACGCCCGAGGACAAGGCGATCGACGCCAGCAAGCGGTCGCGCCGCCGATTGACTTCCAGTTCCTCGTTGGTGGTCACGCCCTGTCCGTCCCCTGTGCATTCGCCATGTTGCTCTGCACCCGAGGCCATTGCGGGTCAAATGACATCGACCGACAAGCCGCCAGAGACGGAAAATGGCGGATTAACTAAATATTCGGCGATGCCAGTCAGGATCTCGTCCCAGACGATAAGGGGGATATCGCATGGCATTGGGGCGCCTGGCCTGGATCGGCTTGCTGGCTGCAGGGACGATACCGTCTGCCCTGCTCGCCCAGCATCCCGACATGCGGCTGGATAGTCGCATGTTCGTGGAACGGGTGCAGACCGACATCAACGGCCGCGCCCGACGCATCGTCGCCAGCCCCGATCGCCGCCAGCCCGGCGACCAGATGATTTTCATCGTCGACTGGCGCAACACCGGACAACGCCCGGTGCGCGGCTATAGCCTGATCCGGGCCGTGCCGCGCGGCACCACGCTCGACCTGTCCGATCCGACCATGCAGGTGTCGGCCGATGGCGGCCAGCATTGGGGCCGGATCGACCAGCTCTGGCTGCCGACACCGCTGGGCGGCACGCGCCGCGCGATCGCGTCCGACATCACCCATGTGCGCTGGCTGCTGGCGGACGAAATCCCGCCGGGCGAGAGCGGCCGGCTGAGCTATCGCCTGATAACCCGCTAAATCCCTGATTCGGCAAAGGCTTGAGTTGATCCGTGCATCCCCATAGAGACGGGGAGGAACGGAGACATCATTGTGCCCAAAGAAGGGGAACTCGCTTATCTCGCCAATACCGGCGACATCGGCCGCCAGCATTCACTGGAAAAGCCCTTTTCTGACCCACAATGCGGCCTGAACCTGGCCTCCATCGGCTATGTCATGTCGCTGTTGCCGCCGACCCCTGCCCGTATTCTCGACCTGGGCTGTGGCGGCGGATGGACCAGCATCTTCCTCGCCAAACATGGCTATCGCGTCACGGGGCAGGATATTGCGCCCGACATGATCGAGCTGGCGCGGGAAAATGCCGCGCGCCATGGGCTGGACGATCGGCTGGATTTCATCTGCGGCGATTTCGAGCAGATCGGCGACCAAGGGCGGTTCGACGCCGCGATCTTCTTCGATTCCCTGCATCATGCCGAGGATGAGGCACTCGCGATCCGGGCAGCTTGGGCAGCGCTGAAGCCGGGCGGCTTGCTGATCACCCATGAGCCGGGCGAAGGCCATGCGACCCATCCCGATTCGATCGAGGCGATGCGGCTTTATGGCGTCACCGAACGCGACATGCCGCCGCACCTGATCATTGCGCGGGGACGCGAGGCGGGCTTCACCCAATATCGGGTGCTGCCGCTGCCGCAATATCTCCACCATCTTTTCTACGAAGATAATCGCTATCTGCGCCAGCGGCTCAGCCAGCGTTACTGGCGGCGGGTCGGGCGAATATTGCGATTGATATTCCGCCCAGACCTGCGGCGCGGGGCGATCGTCGTCCTGACGAAATAGGGCCTGGCGGCATCCCGCCCGGCCCTATCATGCTCAGCCCTCGAACAGCAGAACCGGCGTTTCCAGCAGCTTGCGCACGGCCTGGACGAAGCTCGCCGCGTCCCAGCCGTCGACCACGCGATGGTCGCAGCTGATCGACAGGTTCATCAGCTTCGCCGCGACGATCTCCTTGCCCCGAAACATCGGACGCTCGATCACGCGGTTGGGGCCAATGATCGCCACTTCGGGCCGGTTGATGACCGGGGTGGTGGCAATGCCGCCGAGCGGGCCGAGCGAGGTCAGGGTCAGGGTAGAACCGGACAGTTCGGCCGATGTCGCCTTGCCGCTGCGCGCGGCGTCGGCGAGGCGGCGGATCTCGGTCGCGAGTTGCCAGACATTCTTGTCCTGCGCGTCGCGAATCACCGGCACCATCAGCCCCGCCTCGGTCTGCGTCGCCATGCCGAGGTGAACGGCACCATGGCGCGTCACCACGCCCGCCTCGTCATCATAACGGGCGTTGAGCATCGGGAAGTCGGGCAGCGTCTTGCAGATCGCCACGATCAGCAGCGGCAGCATGGTCAGCTTTGGCCGATCGCCGCGATGGGCGTTGAGTTGCGCCCGCGCCTCCTCCAGCGCGGTGACGTCAATTTCCTCGACATAGGTGAAGTGCGGGATGTGGCGCTTGGACGCGGCCATATTCTCGGCAATGCGGCGGCGCATGCCGATCACCTTCACCTGCTCGTCGGGGCGCGGTGCCGCGCGGCCGGCCGGGCGATAGCCCTGCCCCGAACCGTAGAGCAGATAGGCGTCGAGATCGGCGTGGCGGATATGGTCGCCATTGGGCTTCACCAGCGCGAGGTCGATGCCCAGTTCCCTGGCGCGTGCGCGGACGGCGGGGGAGGCAAGGATGGCGCTATCCTCCCTGGCACGGGGAGGGGGACCAGCCGCAGGCTGGTGGAGGGGGCTGTCCGCTTTCGCAAGCTGGGGCGTGATGGCCGGTTCTTCGACGGGCGCGTCCAGCGGCGCCCCCCCTCCACCATTCGCTTCGCGAACGGTCCCCCTCCCCGTATCGGGGAGGAACGGGGTCTCGGCCTCGACCGTTTCGACCAACGGCACGGGCGCGTCAGCCGCCCCCTCGCCTTCTGTCTCGATCTCCACCAGCATCGATCCGATCGACACCTGATCGCCGGGTTCACCCGCCAGACGCACGACGGTGCCCGCGACCGGGCTTTCCATCTCGACCGTCGCCTTGTCTGTCATCATGTCGGCAATCGGCTGGTCTTCCTCGACCCGGTCCCCGACCTGGACATGCCAGCCGACAATCTCCGCCTGCGCAATGCCTTCGCCGATGTCCGGCAGTTTGAATGTGAAAAGAGCCATTACATCCTCCCCCGTTCGTGCAGGGGCGTAGGAATGATCTGGCAAATATCGTGCATGGCACGAACGGAACAGGGAGGTGTAACGACCATAGCCCTCAGTCCTTCATGATCTTGTTGATGGCTTCGCGGATGCGCACGGGGCCGGGGAAATAGGCCCATTCCAGACTATGCGGATAGGGCGTGTCGAAGCCGGTGACGCGCTCGATCGGCGCTTCGAGATGGTAGAAGCAGCGCTCCTGCACCAGCGCCGACAGTTCGGCGCCAAAGCCGCTGGTCCGCGTTGCTTCGTGCACGATCAGACAGCGGCCGGTCTTCCTGACCGAGACCTCGATCGTGTCGATGTCGAGCGGCACCAGGCTGCGCAGGTCGACGATTTCGGCATCGATGCCCAGCTTCGCCACGGTATTCTCGACCACATGGACCATCGTGCCATAGCAGAGGATGGTCAGCGCCGCGCCGGGACGGGCGATGCGCGCCTTGCCGAGATCGATGCGATAATAGCCCTGCGGCACCTGCGCATCTGCATGGCCCGCCCAGCTCTTGGCCGGCGTGTCATAATGGCCATCGAACGGGCCGTTATAGATGCGCTTGGGCTCGAAGAAGATGACCGGGTCATTATCCTCGATCGCCGCGATCAGCAGGCCCTTGGCATCATAGGGGGTGGACGGGATCACCGTCTTGACCCCGGACACATGGGTGAAGATGCCTTCCGGGCTCTGGCTGTGGGTCTGGCCGCCGAAGATGCCGCCGCCAAAGGGCGAGCGCACCGTCATCGGCGAGATGAACTCGCCGGCCGAGCGATAGCGCAGCCGTGCCGCCTCGCTCACCAACTGGTCGAGCGCGGGGTAAATATAGTCGGCGAACTGGATTTCCGGCACCGGCCGCAGGCCATAGGCGCCCATGCCGACCGCGACGCCGATGATGCCGCATTCGGTGATCGGCGTGTCGAACACCCGGTTCTTGCCATATTTCTGCTGCAGGCCGGCGGTGGCGCGGAACACGCCGCCGAAATAGCCGACATCCTCGCCCATCACCACGACATCGGGGTCGCGGCCCATCATCACGTCCAGCGCGCTGTTGATCGCCTGGATCATGTTCATCTGGACGGGTTCGTCCTGGCCGCCGGTAACGGCCGTTTCCATGCCCATGTCGTTCACAGCCCTGCCGCCTTCCATTCGTCCAGCATCTGCTGCTGCTGTTCTTTCAGGTGCCAGGGCATGTCCTCGAACACGTCCTGGAACATGCTTTCCATCGGATGGTGAAGGCCATGGCCCAATATGCCGTTCTTTTCCGCCTCGCGCGCGGCGTCGCGGACCATCTCGGCCAGTTCCTGGTCCATCGCGGCGTGCCGCTCCTCGTCCCAGATGCCCAGCGTGATGCAATGCTGTTTCAGCCGCGCAATCGGATCGCCGAGCGGCCATTTGCTGCTTTCCTCGGCCGAGCGATAGGCGGTCGGATCGTCGGATGTGCTATGCCCTTCGACGCGATAGGTGAAATGTTCGATCAGGGTCGGGCCGCCATTGGCGCGGGCGCGGTCGGCGGCCCAGCGGGTGGCGGCATAGACGGCGAGCACGTCATTGCCGTCGACGCGCAGCCCGGCAATGCCATAGCCGATCGCGCGCGCGGCGAAGGTGGTCGCCTCCGCCCCGGCAAAGCCGGAGAAGCTGCTGATCGCCCACTGGTTGTTCACCACATTCATGATGACCGGGGCGCGATAGACGCTGGCGAAGGTGCAGGCCGAATGGAAGTCGCCCTCCGCCGTGGAGCCCTCGCCACACCAGGTGGCGGCGATGCGGGTATCGCCCTTGGCCGCGCTCGCCATCGCCCAGCCCACCGCCTGGGGATATTGGGTGGTGAGGTTGCCGGAGATGGAGAAGAAGCCGGCCTCCCGCGCCGAATACATGATCGGCAGCTGGCGCCCCTTCATCCGGTCGCCCTTGTTCGAGTAGATCTGGTTCATCATGTCGACGATGGACCAGTCGCGCGCGATCAATATGCCCTGCTGGCGGTAGGAGGGGAAGCACATGTCGTCGCGCGACAGGGCAAGCGCAGCGCCGATCGACACCGCCTCCTCACCGGTCGACTTCATGTAGAAGCTGGTCTTGCCCTGGCGCTGGGCGCGGAACATGCGGCCGTCAAAGGCGCGGGTCAGCGCCATGTAGCGCAGCATCTTGAGCAGCGTGTCGGCCGGCAGCTTGGGATCCCAGGCGCCGACCGCATGGCCATCCTCATCCAGCACACGGACCAGCCCATAGGCGAAGTCACGCATCTGCGAAGGGTGGGTCGCCTCGTCCGGGCGCGGTGCCGCGTCGGCCGCGGGAATGTCGAAATGGGTGAAGTCCGCGCTCTCGCCGGGCCGCGCGGGCGGCTCGGGCACATGCAGCTGCAGCGGCGGCAGGTTGCGTCCCTGCCCGTCCGTCACAGCGCCGGATTCGATCGAATCGGTCATCCTGCCTCCTATTGTGCGTTGCAATAATATTGCTTGTGGCAATTATTATATTTCAACGCCGCGCAAGGCAAGCCTTACTGACCCAATTCCTTTTCGCCTGTCGCCTTCGCTGTCACCTTAAACAGCGACGGGCGCGGAAATATGGGCCTGCGGCGCATAATCCTGCACCTCGAAATCCTCGATCTTATAGTCGAAAATGCTCGAAGGCCGGCGATTGATCCGCAGCTTTGGCGCACCCGCCGGAGTGCGGCTGATCTGCTCCTCCACCAGATCGGCATGGTTGAGATAGAGATGGACGTCGCCGCCCTGCCAGACCACCTCGCCCGGCTCCAGATCGCATTGCTGGGCCAGCATCCGGGTGATCATCGACAGGCCGAAGATGTTGAAGGCAAAGCCCAATCCCAGGTCACAGCTGCGCTGGAAGAGCAGGCCGTTGAGGCGGCCGTCGGACACCTGGAACTGATAGGTCATGTGGCAGGGCGGCAGCGCCATTTGCGCGACTTCGGCGACATTCCAGCCGGTGAAGAGCAGGCGGCGCGAGCCGGGGTTGGTGCGAATCGCATCGACCAGCGCGGCGATCTGGTTGTGGCCCTGTGCTGCCCGGCGGAACAGGCCGTCGCCGGCCGGCTCGTAGCGCGGCCAGTTCACCCATTGGGCGCCATAGACCGGGCCGAGATCGCCCCATTGCCGGGCAAAGGCTTCATCCTCGATGATTCGCGCCTCGAACGCGTCGCGGTCGATATCCTCGCCGGTCGCCTTGCGGTAGCTGTCGAGCGGCCAGTCGGTCCAGATATGGACATTCTGCTTCACCAGCTCACGGATATTGGTGTCGCCGGTGAGGAACCACAGCATCTCGCGCGCGGCGACCTTCCAATAGACCCGCTTGGTGGTGAGCAGCGGCACCGCATGGTCCGCCAGCGAGAATCGCAGGGTCGCGCCCAGGATCGAGCGGGTGCCGACACCGGTGCGGTCGATCCGCTCGTCACCATGGCGCCAGATATGGCGCATCAGGTCGAGATATTGCTCTTCATAATGGGGCGGCTGCGGCGACATGGCGTGCAAGGTCGATGATCCTGGGATGAGGGCGTGAGTCTGAACGTCACGCCCATGTAGCACCCCCCCTGCCCCGCTGTCCCGACCAAAGGTCGCGCCATAACGGATACGACTGCCCGCAAGGCCTGCCGCGTCCCGCCACTACGGATCATTCCGCGCCTCCGCTCACGGCGCATTGCTGACAGGCTGTGGCCCAAGGGGGTACGATGCTGACATTGGTGATTCTCGACGAGGACGGCCGGCCGCGCGACCGGCTGCACCCCGATGGCAACTGGCCCTGCCTCGTCGCGCATCTGCTGGCCAGCGATGCCCGCCGGGTCATCCTGCACCAGCAGCGTGGCACTGCCGCACCGCAGCCAGTCGACATCGCCCTGACCCGAAGTCTGCACCGCCGGCTGCGGGCGCTCGACATTCACCTCGCCGATCATCGGATCGACACGCCGACCGGCTGTTTCAGCTTCCGCGACGCAGGCCTTTTGTAGAATTTTCAAAAAAGCGCATCAGGTGGCTTGCCAGCCCTCAAACCCCTCTCTATAGGCGCACTCCTGCCTTACGGGGCCGCTCCAAAAGCGGCTTCGGCATCGGTCGGGGAATAGCTCAGCCTGGTAGAGCACTGTCTTCGGGAGGCAGGGGCCGGAGGTTCGAATCCTCTTTCCCCGACCACATTTATTTCCAGAAATATAGCGCGAATTTTCCCTTCGGGGGCACACGCATCTTTGCTTCCGCCTGACGCGCCAACCACCATTGCCGCGCGCCTGCACTCGGGTCATTATCCTGCCAGCTTTAGTGGCGGGAGGCCGGCGATGGAGACGATCGGGCGCGATCTGCGGGAGATGCAGCGTGTGCCGCTGACGGCCGAGCATGTCGCGGCGCTGCGGGCCGAGGGCAGCGAGGCCATCTATCCCG
Source organism: Sphingobium sp. WTD-1 (assembly GCF_030128825.1). Lineage (NCBI taxonomy): Bacteria > Pseudomonadati > Pseudomonadota > Alphaproteobacteria > Sphingomonadales > Sphingobiaceae > Sphingobium > Sphingobium sp. WTD-1. Next base: position 4,200,540 of record NZ_CP119127.1, read on the forward strand.
CCGGCACCTATATCGTCCGGCCCGGCGACCCGGTCGACCGCTTCATCTATGTCGAGGATGGCGAGATCGAGGTGGTCAATCCGTTCGGCGAGGAACGGCATGTCCCCTCCACCATCGGCCCGACCCAGTTCATGGGCGAGATTTCCTTTCTGGGCGGCGGCAGCTGGTCGATCCCGATGCGGGCAGCGCGCGATACCCGCGTGCTGGAAGTGCCGCGCCCGGCGATGCTCCGGCTGATGGCAGCGATCCCGGAAATGTCGGACATCATCATCACCGTGCTGGCGGCGCGACGTCGGCGGCAGCTCGACATGGGCGACAGCACCCTGGTACTGATCGGCGAGGACGAGGACCGGGCGGTGCGCTGCATCGCCGAGTTCGCCAGCCGCAACCGCCTGCCCTACACATCGCACGCCCTGGGCAGCGACGATGCCCGGCGGGTGGCGGCCAGTTGCGGGGCGCAGGCCGACCGGCCCGCCGTGATCTTCGGTCGCGACAATGTCGTTGCCGATCCCACGCCAGAGAAGGTCGCCCGGCTGTTCGGCCTGGATCGCGGCTTTACCGAGAATGAGACGGTCGACCTGCTGATCGTGGGCGGTGGGCCGGCCGGCGTGGCGGCGGCCGTCTACGCCGGGGCCGAAGGGCTCAACGCGCTGGTGGTGGAGGATATCGCGATTGGCGGCCAGGCGGGGACGTCGAGCCGGATCGAAAATTATATGGGCTTTCCCACCGGCATTTCCGGCGCCGACCTGGTCTGGCGCGGCGAGGTGCAGGCGATGAAGTTCGGCACCCGCTTCCTCATGCCCCGCCGGGTGACAGCGCTGGAGGACACTGGCGACGGCCATTATTGCGGCGTCTTCGACAATGGCCAGCGCATCTGTGCCCGCGCCGTGCTGGTTGCAACCGGCGTGGAATATCGGCGCCTGCCGATCGCGCGGCTCGCCAATCTGGAGGGGGCCGGCATCTATTATGCCGCGACCGAGAATGAGGCGCGCTATTGCCGCCAGGCCGAAGCCGTGGTGGTCGGCGGCGGCAACAGCGCCGGCCAGGCGGCGATGTTCCTCAGCCGCAGCGCGCGCCATGTCCATCTGCTGGTGCGCGGGCCTTCGCTCGCTTTGTCGATGTCCAGCTACCTGTCGAGCCGACTGGAGGCCGACCCTGCGATCACCATCCATTATGACACCGAAATTGACACATTGCATGGCGATGCGCAGCTCGACGCGGTGACCATCCGCAAGGCCGATGGCCGCCAGCGCGAGATCGCCTGCTGCGCCCTGTTCATCATGGTCGGCGCGGCGCCCAATACCGGCTGGCTGTCGGGACTGGTGGCGCTGGACGACAAGGGGTTCGTGCTGACCGGCGATGCGGTCGAGGCCCCCTCCCCCTATGAAACCTCCCGCGCCGGCATCTTCGCGGTCGGCGACGTGCGCGCCGGATCGGTGAAGCGCGTGGCTTCTGCCGTGGGTGAAGGATCGGTCGTGATCTCGCGCATCTGGAGCCATGTGAATGACGGGACCGTCAGGCCGCGCGCTGCAGCTTCTCCCGCAGCGTGACCAGCGACTGGTTGAGCGCGGCGATCTCCTCGATCGAGATGCCGACGGCCTCCATCAGTTCGGCGGGGACGCAGGTTGAGACGTCCTGTGCCACCGACTGCCCCTGCTGCGTCAGGCGCACGCGGACCACACGCTCGTCGGCGGTGTCACGCTGGCGGGTGACGAGGCCCGCTGCCTCCAGCCGCTTGATCAGCGGGGTCAGCGTGTTGGATTCGAGGAAGAGCTGACCGCCCAGCTCGCCGACCGTCTGGTCGTCGCGCCGGGCCAGCGCCACCATCACCAGATATTGGGGATAGGTGAGGCCGTAGCGATCGAGCAACGGCTTGTAGAGCCGGTTGAAGGCCAGCCCGGTCGAATAGACGCCGAAGCAGAGAAAATCGTCGAGCGCGCCGCGCGCGGTATCAGGGGTGGTTATGGCGGGGGTGGTCATGGCGATACTCCTTGCCCCGAAATATAAATCGCACGCGATATGATCGCAAGGGTTGACGACTCACATCGGCAGGCACATATAAATCGCACGCGATTTAATCGCAGATGATTAAATGAAAGGAACGATCCATGAGCAGCAAGATCCTCTATTCCACCAGCGCAACCGCAACCGGCGGCCGCGACGGCAAGGCCGCAACCACCGATGGCAGCTTCGCGGTGACGCTGGGCACGCCCAAGGAACTGGGCGGCAATGGCCAGGGCAATAATCCCGAACAGCTGTTCGCGTCGGGCTATGCCGCCTGTTTCCTGGGCGCGATGAAGTTCGCCGCCAGCCAGGACAAGGACCTGCCCCGCGTGCCCGCCGACGCCAGCGTCACCGCCACGGTCGGCATCGGCCCGCGCAGCGACAAGGGCTTTGGCCTGGATGTCGCGCTGGAAATCAGCCTGCCGGGCGTCGACAAGGCTGCGGCCGAGGCGCTGGTCGCCGAAGCGGACACGATCTGCCCCTATTCGCACGCCACGCGCGGCAATATCGAGGTGCGCCTGAGCGTCGCCTGACGCACCGCAACCTGCCACAAAGAAAAAGGGCGGCCCGTGCAGGCCGCCCTTTTCATTATCAGCCGATCATCATCAGGCTGGCATTGCCGCCCGCGGCGGTCGTGTTGATGGAGGTCGACACCTCCTCCAGCAGCCAGTCGAGATGCCAGGCGCGCTCGTCGCCGGGCGCGGCGGCATGGACGGTGACGATCGGCCCATCCAGTTCGGCCACCGCCCCGGTTGCGGCGAGGATCTGGTCGGCATCCCCCTCCACCAGCATCGCGGCGAAGGGCGCATCCGGCTGGGCGAGGAAATGGGCGGCGACGCTGGCGGGCAGGCCCTGCGGCAGCGGAGCGCCCTCGATCACCGCGCGATTGCCGGTCGCCAGCACGGCGGCCATCTGCGCGAGCAGGCCACGCCGCGTGCCCGGACGCAGCAGCAACAGGCCGCGCGGATGCAGCGCATAGAGGTTGGTCTCGCCGACCGGGCCGGGCAGCGCCAGTTCAACGCCAAGCGCCGACGCATCGCCATAATGGCGCGCGACCGCCGCCGCCTCATGATCGTCCTGCGCCTCCAACCAGTTGACGAAATCATGGATCGGCGAGGCGAGATAGCCGACCCGCTCGGCAAAGACCGGCGCGGTGCGGGTCAGGCGGCCGAGATAGAGCGGTCCGCCCGCCTTGGGCCCGGTGCCCGACAGGCCGCGCCCGCCGAACGGCTGAACCCCGACGATCGCGCCGATGACATTGCGGTTCACATAGATATTGCCGGCCTTCACCCGCGCGGTGACGCGCGCCACCGTCTCGTCGAGACGGGTGTGCAGGCCGAAGGTCAGGCCATAGCCGGTGGCGTTGATCGCATCGACCAGCGCATCCATCCGCTCTCGACGGAAACGGATGACGTGCAGCACCGGGCCGAATATCTCGCGGGTGAGGTCGGCGATGCTGTCCAGTTCGATGATGGTCGGCGCGACGAAGGTGCCGTGCGCCGCCTCTTCGGGTAGTTCCTGCTGCTCGACCTTGCGGCCGAGCGCGCGCATCGCGGCGATATGCTGTTCGATGCCCGCCTTCGCCTCGGCGGTGATGACCGGGCCGGTATCGACCGCGAGCCGATCGGTGCGGCCGATGCGCAATTCCCTGAGCGCCCCCTTCAGCATGGTAAGGGTGCGGTCGGCGACATCCTCCTGCAGGCACAGGATGCGCAGCGCCGAGCAACGCTGGCCGGCGCTGTCGAAGGCGGAGGCGATGACGTCGGCCACCACCTGCTCCGCCAGCGCCGAACTGTCGACGATCATCGCATTCTGGCCGCCGGTTTCGGCGATCAGCGGGATCGGCTTGCCGGCGGGCGACAGGCGGGTGGCGAGTTGGCGCTGGATGAGGCGAGCGACCTCGGTCGAGCCGGTGAACATGACGCCCGCCGTTTCCGGCGCGGCGACCAGCGCGGCGCCGATGCGACCGTCGCCGGGCAGCAGTTGCAGCGCGTCGCCGGGCACGCCGGCCTCATGCAGCAGGCGCACGGCTTCGGCCGCGATCAGCGGGGTTTCCTCGGCGGGCTTGGCCAGCACCGGATTGCCCGCGACCAGTGCCGCCGCAACCTGCCCGGTGAAGATGGCGAGCGGGAAATTCCACGGGCTGATGCAGATAATCGGTCCCAACGGCGCCTGATCCGGGCCGAAGGTGCCGCGTGCCTGCGCTGCATAATAGCGTAGAAAGTCGATCGCCTCGCGCACTTCGGCGATGGCGTTGGGCAGCGACTTGCCGGCTTCGCGCATGATGAGGCCGAGCAGCACCGGCATCCGGTCCTGCATCGCGTCGGCCGCCCGTTCCAGCATGGCGGCACGATCAGCGACCGACGTGTTGGGCCAGCAGGCCTGGGCGGCGCGGATCGCGGCGGCGCGAGCGTGATCGGCGCTCGCTTCCCAGACGGTGCCGACGATGTCGCGATGGTCGGCCGGGTTGCAGACCGGGCGCGCCTCCCCTTCCCCGCCTTCGGGCGCGGCGGTCCAGGCGATGGTGGCGCTATGCTGCAGCGCCTGAGTCAGCGCGGCAAGCGCGCCCTCGTCGCTGAGGTCTATGCCATCGGAATTGCGGCGATCGGGATAGAGGTCGGCGGGCGCGGCGATCTGGTCGTGCCGGGCGCCGGGATGCGGCATGGCGCGGACGATCTCGACCGGATCGGCGATCATCTCCTCGATCGAGACATCGGGGTCGGCGATGCGGTTGACGAAGCTGCTGTTCGCGCCATTTTCCAGCAGGCGACGGACGAGATAGGCAAGCAAGGTCTCATGCGTGCCGACCGGCGCATAGATGCGGCACGGGCGGTCGAGCTTGTCCTTACCGACGACCTGTTCATAGAGCGGCTCGCCCATGCCGTGCAGGCACTGGAACTCATATTTGCCGATCGCGAAGTCCGGCCCGGCCATCTGATAGATGGTGGCGAGCGTCTGGGCATTATGAGTCGCGAATTGCGGGAAGACGGCATCAGGTGCGGCCAGCAGCTTCTTCGCGCAGGCGACATAGGCGACGTCGGTATGGACCTTGCGGGTATAGACCGGGAAATCGGCGAGGCCATCGACCTGCGCGCGCTTGATCTCCGCATCCCAATAGGCGCCCTTGACCAGACGCACCATCATCCGGCGATCGGCGCGACGAGCGAGGTCGATGATCCAGTCGATGACGAAGGGGCAGCGCTTGCCATAGCCCTGGACGACGAAGCCCAGGCCATCCCAGCCGGCGAGGTCGGGATCAAGCGCCAGGCTTTCGAGCAGGTCGAGCGAGAGTTCGAGGCGATCCGCCTCCTCCGCGTCGATGTTGAGGCCGATGTCGTAGCGCTTCGACAGCAGCGCAAGCTGCTTCACCGCCGGCAGCAATTCGCCCATCACCCGGTCGGCCTGCGCGCGAACGTAGCGCGGATGGAGCGCCGACAGCTTGATCGAGATGCCGGGGCCGGCATAGATGCCGCGCCCAGCCGACGCCTTGCCGATGGCGTGAATCGCCTTTTCATAATCGGCATAATAGCGCGCGGCGTCGGCTGCGGTGGTCGCCGCCTCGCCCAGCATGTCATAGCTATAGGCGAAGCCCTTGGCCTCCAACTCCTTGGCGCGCTTGACCGCCTCCTTGATCGTCTCCCCCGTGACGAACTGTTCGCCCATCATCCGCATGGCGAGGTCGACGCCGCGACGGATCACCGGTTCGCCGGCGCGGGCGACCAGGCGGGCGAGCGCCGCCGCCAGGCCGCGATCATCGACGCTGCCGACCAGCTTGCCGGTGACGACCAGGCCCCAGGTCGCGGCATTGACGAACAGCGACTTGCCGCCGCCCAGATGCGAACTCCAGTCGCCATCGGCGATCTTGTCGCGAATGAGCGCGTCGCGCGTGTCATTGTCGGGGATGCGCAGCAGCGCTTCGGCGAGGCACATCAGCGCCACGCCCTCCTGACTGGAGAGCGAATATTCCTGCACCAGCCCCTCGACCCCGGTGCCCTTGTGATTGGCGCGCAGGGTGGTGACCAGATGGCGCGCCGTGTCCGCCACGGCGGCGCGGGTGGCGTCGGGGAGGGTCGCCGCGTCGAGCAGCGGGGCAAGGCACTCGGCCTCGTCGCGGCGATAGGCGGCGGTGATCGCCTGGCGCAGCGGCGACTGGTCACGGATGGCGGGGGCGAAGGCGGCAAAGGGATGCTGGTCGGTCATGCGACCAGAATATCCGATTGGCGCAATTCATTCCGTCTTATGAATGCCCCGATAAATGCCAAAGTGACTTATTAATGGCAGCGTGATAGGCAAATTGCATGAGCAACAAGCCCGCTATGGTCGAATTGGATGAGTTCGACCGGCGTATCATCGCCGCACTGGTCGAGGATGGCCGCATGACCGTGACCGATCTGGCCGCCAGCGTCGGCCTGTCCAAGACACCCTGCCAGGTGCGGTTGAAGCGATTGCAGGAGAGTGGCGTCATTCGCGGCTTTCGCGCGATCGTCGATCCGGCCAAGCTGGGGATGGACCATGTCGCCTTTACCGAGGTGAAGCTGAGCGACACGCGGGAGAGTGCGCTGCGCGAGTTCAATGCGGCGGTACGACGCATACCGGAGGTCGAGGAATGCCATATGCTGGCAAGCAATTTCGACTATCTGCTCAAGGTTCGCACGTCCGACATCCGCCGCTATCGCATGGTGCTGGGCGAGAAGATTTCCGCCCTGCCCCACGTCGCCAGCACATCGACCTTCGTGGCGATGGAGACGGTGCTGGAGTCGGGCAGCAAGCGGCCGCGCCGTTAACGCGGGACCGAAGCCCCTTCCACCCGGATGCCGCGCCGCTGAAGTTCGGCCCGCGCCGCCTTCTGATGCGGGGTCAGGCGCTGATAGTCGGTGGTCGAACGCCAGATGTCGAGCACGTCCTGATCGCTGCGAAACGCGACGTCCGCCTCTGCATTGGCATAGTCCTGCAGACGATATTTCCTCGGCGCTTTTTCGATCACCCGTCATCCCTTTCACGGGAGACGTAGCGGATTTTACGTAAAAGCCGCGTGATGGCCATCACGCGGTTAAGGCGTATTAATCAAACAGAGCCAGCGGCACGGCGTCACCCATGGCGCGATAGCCGGCCGGATTGGGATGGAGCGCATCGCCGCCATCATAAGCGGGCAGCAGCCGGTCGGGGCGCGCGGGATCGCGGGTGGCGCGGTCGAAATCGACCAGCCCGTCGAAATGGCCCGGCGCCCGGATCCAGGCATTGACCGCCTGCCGGTCGGCCTCATTCTGGGCATCGGCATGATAATAGGCGTTGCCGACGAAGGGCATGATGGTGGCGCCGATCACCTTGACCCCGCGCGCATGGGCGCGGGCGATGATCTGGCGATAGGCGCCGATGATGCGAGCGACATGGGCCTTGTGATCCTCGACACTGACGGGCGCCTCGCGGGTCAGGGTGCCAAGATCATTGACGCCTTCCAGCAGGACCAGATGGGTGACGCCGGGCTGGGCCAGCACATCGCGGTCGAGCCGGGCGAGCGCATTGGGGCCAAGCCCGTCGTTCAGCAGCCGGTTGCCGCCGATCCCCTGATTGACGACGGCGATGTCGCGCCGCTTGGAATCGGCTTGCAACCGCTGGGCGAGCCGGTCGGTCCAGCGATCATTGCCGTTGGTGGTCGAACCCTTGCCGTCGGTGATGGAATCGCCGAGCGCCACGACCAGCCGTGCGGGCGCGCAGCGTTCGACTTCCAGCGCGGCGAGGTTGAACCAGTGGTCGAACGAGGCGGCGCCCGCCATCGCCGTATCGGTCAGATGATCGCCGGGCAGATGCCAAGAGGTGGCGCGCGAACCGGGATGCGAGGTCTGTTCCGGTTCACCCTGATAGCGGATGGTGACGGCGATATTGTCGAGCGCGGCGACCGGCAGCGATACCGGGTCAGAGAGATAATCGGCACCGGCCGGCACGATCAGGTCAGGGCTGCCATCGAAGCGCAGCGAAATGAGCGTGCCGGGATCGATCGCCGGCGCGGTGCTGGCGGGGGCGCGGGCGATGCTGACACCGGCGATATGGAGCGGCGCCGTGCCGGCGAGGTTGGAGATGCGCACCCGCAGCCGGTCCCCGGCGATCGAGGGGCGGACGATCTGGCGCAGCGACTGATCCTTGAGCGTGCCGGCGGGCAGTGCGGCGTCGCCGGTCGGGCGGAATTGCGAGGAGGCCCAGCCCGATACCCAGGTCGGCGTGCAGGTCTTTGCCGTGACGGGCTGGGCCAGCAGCAGGGCCAGCGGCAGGCTGGCGAGCAAGGGACGGATCATCGGCTTCCTTTCGGTCGGGGATGGCGGGCGGCGCGTCCCCCAAAATGGGCATATGAGGGTCACTGAATCGAAGTTCACAGTGTCGTGCGGCAGGCGTTGACGCATTTCCGCGCCTTTCCGAGTTTGCTGAAGCGCGACAAAAGCTTCTGGAGTGCGGGACAAGAGCTTTTGTAGCACCGCCAATGATCGCTACGCGACCAAAGCTTCCACGCGGCGCCTGAAGCGCTGACCTCTCCGTCGATCATCCTCAGCCGAGATGTCCCTGCGTCGCGCAACGTACGTTCCACCCCTGGCAAGGTAGAGCCCATTACCGACCGGCACGCCGTTCGTATGCACCATATAGATGCCTTCGATCACATCGTATTCGATGCTGTCTTCCAGACCCGGCGGAGCAACATTCTTTACTGCTGCACGATACAGAGCAGCGCCAGCGTGGCTGTCAGGGCTATAAAGTTGAACAATGAATGGATCGATGTCGCGTGGTGTTGCCGCAGCGTCGTAGGCTTTAAACAACAGCTCGTAGAGAAGCGCCGGTCCCATCCGGTCCACCCAGCTCGTAACGATGCCGAGCCTCTTTTCGAAGCGATCGTCGAGCATTTCATACATCCAACACATAACTTGAGGCTCCAAGCCGAGCCGCTGCAGCGCGTGAAGATAGTCGCGTCCCGCACGTATCTCAGCAGGGCCGACGCCGTCGTCTTTCACTGGTTTTTCAACCATTGCACCACCCCCTCTTCTGAGAAAGCTGCCTTCACCATCGAGCGTGCTACTTGGCGTGTCATGCGCCCCGGCCGATAATCATGCTCTCGCTTCCAGTCCATTACGGTCCTTAGAAGGTGCCTCGGCGGAGGTGGAGTTGTCCGCACATCGATGCCTGCAAGCCTAAATAGCATACGAATGTCATGGGTGTGATACTTCTCCGCCAATGTTCGATCGGGCCAGCAGTTCCAGCGCTCGCGCTTCATGATCACCGCTTTTAGCGCAAACTCCACAGCACGCCCTGATGCGTTCCATGCGGCGTCGCAGTGCGCGCGGTGGTTGACCATGGCATCGGCCGTCGCTTGCTCGCGGGAAACCATGGCCCACCAATCATCAACTGTGAGAACGTGCTGTTCCATAGCGGCTTTGCCGAGTCCCCTTCCTTGTGACGGATTTGATAGGGCAAAGGAGCGATATCGTCATCCAAGCTCTCCTCTCCAGGACGCCACAGACGATAAATCACAATTTCAAAGAGCCGTGAAAGGCGTCTGAGACGCCTTTCAAAATCAGTTGCCCACCGCCCACCAGTCGAAGCCGGACAGGGCGTGGTCATTGTCATCGTCGCTCTGGAACTGCGCCTGGAAGCCGTTCTTGGTCGTGCTGCCGGGCACGATCTGGACCCAGAGGTCGCGATAGATGCTGGGGGCGGCGATCACGCCCTGGGTCAGCACGCTCCAGCAGCTGTTGGGGAATGGCAGCGCAAAGGCGACGTTGCGCACGACTTCGCTGGTCACCGTCTCTCGATAATAGCCGAGCTTGAGGATCGCGAGGCCGCCGAGGAAGGATATCGTCCGTTCGCTGGTCGTCGGATCGACGGTGACCGTGATCGCCTGATTGAGGCCGCGACTGATCATCGCCAGGATCGCGACCAGGAGCTGATTGCTGGCGCCGCCGTCCAGGCCGGAATTGCCACCCAGCGGATCGGTAATGACCCTTTCGACATTGCCCTTCGCATGGGCGACATAGGCGATGATCGCCGCCGCAAGCTGATGCTGGCTTTCCTTGTCAGGCAGCGCGCCACCCAGCTGCGCAATGGCGGTGATGATCTCCTCCTGCACCGCATTGAGCCAGTCTGCATCAACGCGCGTCGCGGGAAGAGGGGTAACCTTGAAAAGGCCGCCAACCGTCGCGCCGGCACTATCGATCCTGTGCATGTCCGTTCCTTAAAAGCCGGGGAAGATTTCGATGATGTAGCCTTCCAGCACCATGGTGTCGGAGGCGTTGGCCAGCTGGCCGGTCAACGTCAGCACCTGGTCGACCGACGTGTCGATCGCGGCCGCACCGTGCGCGTTGACGCCGGAACCGTAGATAGACGTCGATCCGGCGCGGGCGATGAACTGGCTGGCCTGGTCGTTGCGATTGTTCATGCGAAGGAGCGAACCGACATTTCCCGAGGTGGTCACCGGCCAGCTGTTGATGGTCGCACCGCCGAACTTGTGCATGACCGTCTTGGTGTTCGCATTCTGGGATATGGTCCAGAAACTCTCGATCTTGAGCGATCCCTTCGGACCCAGCGAACCGCCGGGGATGGTGATCGTCAGAAAATCATGCGTGGCCAGGCTGCCCGTCCACACGGCCGATGCGGCCCCATCCTGCGCCAAGATATAGGGCGCTTTCATATAAGCCTTTAGCAGCGCTGCCGTGATCAGCACGTCGGCGCCGCCCTGGATGCCGGCCCAGCCTTCAGCGCCTGTCAGTGCGGCCGCCACCGCGAGGGCCGATGCCTTCTTGTCGAGTTCGGACATATCAATCCTCCAATATGAGATGGCCGCCGGTCTCCAGCAGGCGATATCCGCCGCTCTCCAGCAGCGACGCGCCCGGATCGGTGGGATAGGAAAAGATCACGTGGGTATGCGCCGGGCGCGCGGCCGAGATGATGCATTCCAGGTCTAGCGCGGCGTCGCCCTCCAGCAGGGCTGAGCCGGCGGGATCGCCCGCGACCATATAGTTGAACACGCTGCCGTTGCGGACATGGACGCGCCAGATATAGCGCCACCGTCCCGCCGCCACCTGGGCGCTGAGGCTGGTGTCATAGTCATCGACCTCGGGGTCGAACTCATGGATCGTAACGTCGAAACCGATCGACGCGGCCAGCGCGATATAGAATGCCGGCGTCTGCCCGGCCTGATAGGCGAGCTTGCGCCAGCAGGCGAGTTGACGCGCCGCGATCGTGGTCGCCGCTGCGGTGCAGGGATCGGGGAGTCCCAGCGCCGCTTCCCATTCGGGGAGCATCTCATAGGCGGTGCGAGGATCATATTCGGCCAGCAGCTGTTCCATACGCTCTTCGACGCGCGCAAACTCCTCGGCCCAGCCATCCAGCAGCTTGGTGAGCATCGCATCCTCCCCACGCGGCCAGGCCGCGCCGGGGGGAAGAAGCGCCTGCAGCTGCTGGCGATAGGCCGTCGCCATCAGGCCCATGCGATGGCTCCGAAGGTGAGTATCTTGCCGGCATCGGCGGTCTGGTTGGTGGTCGGGCTGGTCAGCACATGATCCAGTTCGCCCGGCGCGATCGAGATGGACTCGCGCATCCGGCTGACCAGGACCGTGCCACCGGGAATCGCATCGCGGGCAATAAGGTCGCGCAGCTCCGCTTCGACCGAGGCGCGCGTCGCGGCCGTGTCGGGCGTCAGGGCGATGGTGAAGTTGAGCGGCTGCGCGATCGGCGCCTCGACCGTCACCTCCGCCGTGACCGGACGCTCTTCCGCGATCTTGGCCGCGACCAGGGCGACGGTGCCCGGATCGGGGATAATATCTTCCCGGCCGTCCATCACGAACAGCAGCTTGACCGTGCCCAGGCCGTTCCAGTTGGGATAAGGCCAGGCGCGTGTAACCCCGGCAATCTCCTTGGCCCAGCGGACATAGTCGCCGCTCTTTCCGCCTGCCGGCTGGTTGCGCAGGCGCTCCCACACTCGGTCGTTCAGCTGCTCGATCGTCTCCTCGTCGCTGCCGCCGATGATCCCGCCGACAGCTACGGTCGCGACCGCCTGGACGCCGCTGGCGGGCGACTGGAAGGTCAGGGTCTGGCCGGCTGCCATCGCACCGGCTGCGCCGCCATCTTCGCAGGTCACCGCCACGCTGGCCGTCCCGCCCGCGATCGTCGCCAGCGCCATGGTCGCAAATCGCACGCCATCCGCCCGCACCAGGATGCTGCCGGCCGGGGCCACGGCGCCATTGGTCCCGGCCAGGGTGACAGCGCCGGTCGCGGCGATCGCCGCCTTGCGGACGATGCCCAGGCGGCTGGCCCAGCCGGTGACGGTGTCGGGATATTTGGGGTCGGGCAGGAAGCGCGCGCGATCGTCGATCATGCCATAGAGGCCGTTCATTGCGCCGGCATGGACCCGCGCCAGGACGTCCAGCACGTTGCGCCGCAGCCGGCTGTCCGCGCCTGGCAGCTTGCCATTGATATCGTCCTGCGCGCGCGTAATCAGCTGGGTCAGGGTCGGTCGTTGAAAGCTCATGCGGTCCCCTCGCGCTCGATGCGGCCGCTCTCCGCATCCCACAAATAGTTGATGGCCAGGCGGGCGCCGCCCGGCCGGGTTAAGGTGATGGTGATGGACAGGCCGCCCGATCGGCGGCTGGCGGCAACCGGCAGCAGGACGCAGTCGATATCGATCGCCGCGACGACGCCGTCGGCGACCAGCCAGTCCAGCGCCTCGCGGCAATAGTCACGGGCGCGGACGGCCGTCGTCGGCACGACCTTCGCGCGCGCCAGCAGCCACAGGCGCGACCCCGTCCGGTCGTTTGCGTCGTCGTTTGCACAGTCGCCCCACCAACCGCGACGATCGGCCCCACTGTCCGGTAGCGCGTCATCGTCACGGGCGCGGACATCGGTGAAGAGCGAGATGGTCACCGCCGTGCGCAGGCCGTCGTCGGTGACCAGGTCGCCGGATGCGATCGCGATGTCGGCCGACCAGGCAGCGCTGTCGAAGACAAGGGCGATATCGGTCACGCCGGCATGCTCCGGGCCTGCGACACGATCTTGATAGCCTGGCTGAGCGAGTAGCTCCCATCGACGCGGACGACCAGCGTGGCCCGCCAGCCATTGGCATAGCGGGCATGGATGCGGCGCAGCCGGCTTTGGGCGTCGAACAGAGCGTGCGCCTCGATCGGCTCACCGTCGCCGCCGCGCTGCCCGCACTCGCGCAGCTTGTCAGCGACCATGGTCATATCCTCGCCGGGGGCGACGACGACCTTCTGCCAAGCGCGATTGCCGCGCTTACGGGGAGAGCTTGCCTTCATGCGATCTTCACCTTGCTGGAGCCGCCGGTGATGGCGGTGCTGCTGACTGTGTCGGTCTTGCGGGCGGCGAAGAGGCTCGCCCCTTCGCCCAGGGCAATGCTGCTGCCGTCCAGCAGCGCTTCGCCCTGGCCCTTGATCGAGACCGCACCATCCGCGTCGACGGTGAAATCGCCGCCGGCTTCGACGCTGAAATTGCCGTCCGTCTGGCAGGCGATACCCAGCGACGAAGCTATGCGAATCCCGTCGCGGCCGATCAGCACGCACTGGCCCTGGTCGTCATGCAACGCGACCTCGCCCTCTTGGAGCGACTTGAGCCGATAGCGGCGATCGGCGATCGCGATGACCAAGGCGTGGCCGCGCAATCCGCCCACTGCCAGCGAGATGGCTTCGGCGCCTGGCTTGGGATGCGCCGCGAAGCCATAGGGCTGGAAATGTTCGGCACCGTCCTGCGCCTCGTCGGCCAGCAGGTCGATCTGCACCGACTGGAGGCCGGTGCTGTCGTCGACGGCGGCCAGAACGGCGCGGCCGACCATCATCTGGATACGCCCCAACAAGGGGCTTAGCGCCCTTTGAAGCGCGCTCATGCCGCTTCCTTTTCCGCCAGCTGAGCGAAGGCACCGGGCGGCGCGATCGACAGGGTCGCGATCGTCCCTTCGCCGTCCGACTTGGCGAACGTAACCGCCGCGATCAGCATGACCTCATCCGCCATGCCGATCTGCGCGCAACGCACCCGCACCCGGCTGTTGGGTCGCCACAAGGCGCCGCCTGGCGCCACGCGCCAGCCCAGCACACGGATGTCCGCGCCCCTGGCACGGCCAGCGCGCACGCCCGCCTCGAATTTCGCGCGTGCCCCTGCGCTGGCGCCGTCGCTCTGCTCCTCCGCCACCAACAGCAGCGGGCGATAGCGGCGCACCCCGGCATCCTTCGCCTCGCCCTTGATCTGGCTCACCGTCTTACCGTGGCGCTCATCATCGCCATGGGCCTGGCCCTTGACGATATAGTCGGAAAAGCGCTCGCGATGATCGGTGCGTCCCTCGGCCGACTTGATGTTGACGCCCAGCTCCAGGGTGGCGACCGGCGCGCCGGCATCGGGCGTAGTAATCTCCAGGTCGCCCGAGGCGGTGGGGACAGCGATAAGGCCCCGGAAGCGCAAGAGACGCTCGATCGCGGCGGCGACCGTCTCGCCCTGCTGGATCGCGAACTTGCGAATCGCCGCACCCGTGCTGACCTTGACCGCGACCGTCACCCCGAACGGCTTGGCCAACTCGGTCGCGATCGCCTCCAGCTTGACGTTGCGCCAGCTTGCCGGCCTGGCGATCGCGGAACAGTCGGCCAGGTCGCCCGTCTTGTCGCGACCCTCGACCGTGATGCCGTGCGATTCCCCGTCGATCGCAGGTGACACCGCATCGACCCAGCCATCGACCACGACCGCGCCGCCGATCTTGAGCTGGCAGCGATCGTCCGCTGCGATCACCAGCAGCTGGCCGGCTGCATCATCCTTGGAGGAAAGCGACAGGCGGAAGGCACCGCACATCGCGTCGATCGCGCGGGTCACGCTGACCTCTGTCCAGCCCGCGTAGAGCTTGCCGTTGATCGCCAGCTCGACCTTCTCGGCGATGATATCCGCGTCAGCCATGGTCCGCCCCCAGGGTGCGGCGCACGCGATCTCCGGCCCGCCGCATTTCGTCCCAGGCGCGGCCGGTCTCACGGGCGGCATCGCCATGCAGGTCATGGGCGCGACGATAGTTCGCCTCTGCCAGCTGTAGGGCGCACGCCGCCGTGCGGATCGTGTCCAGCTGCGTTTCCCAGCGCGTCTCGACCTCAGCCATTCACTGCCTCCCTGCTCAAGACCTGGAGCGCCACGCCGCCCGGCACGAAGCCGGGGTGGCGCACCTTGTTGCGGGCGACGATCTCGTCCGCCCGATCGATCACGCTGGACGGGTCGCCATAGAGGCGCATGGCGATCACCAGCGCCGGCTCGGTGACGGCTGGCGTGTAGCGCTGCAGCCGGGCAAGCGAACCGCCGCGCGCAGTCAGGTCGGCCGTGCAGGCGCGGCGCAGCGCGTCATACTGATCCGCGCCGCCATCGTCGCCGGCATCGGCCTGGCGCAGCGCGAGCGCATCGAGCCGATCAGCGGCATCGTCACGCGCGGCGACCGCTTCGTCATAGGATGCAAAGTCGCTGCCAGCGAGCCAGCGCACCAACTCGGCCGAGGCGGCGAGATTGACCAGCTGCACCATTGCCGCCTGGTTCTCCCGCTCCAGATTGCGGGCGGGCGTGTCACCGGTCACCGGCGGCAAATCACCGCCCCAGTCCATCAGCGCGCGATAGCTGTCGCCCTCGGCCGGGCCGCCGATCGCGCCCAGCACCTGGACCAGGCTGACGACGGCGCGGCCGAGATCGATCGGCGCGCGCAGCAGCACCGCGGTTTCGCCAAGAAGCCCGAGATTGGTCTGCAGCGCCGCCAGCGCACCACCAAAGCCACCCTGAAGACCTGCACGGAGCGAGACCAGCGTGGTCGCGCCGCCCAGCACCTTCTCGGCCGCTTCCTCGACAAAGGCGGTCGCGCCCTCGACCGAGAATGCAGCACCGAACAGCGAGGGCGCGGCATCGGCCGCGACATCAGCCTGGGCGATGGCGGCGGCCTGTGTGTCCGCCGTGGCGACGGCCGGCGCCGGCAGGCCGGTTTCGATGAAGTCGATCGTGAACCAGGCGATGTTGATGCCGTCGATCGCGGAGTCCCGGCGCGACCAGGCACCCGCCGGCACCGCGACCTGCATCGACCCGAACCAGGGGTGGATCAGCGTGCCGGCGCCCGGCGCCTCCAGTGCGTCGACCAGCTCATTGGCGAGGGCCGGATAATCCTCACCGACAATATGGCAGTCGATGCGATAGCTCCGCGCGGCCCGGCCCAAATCCTCCCAGACCGGCTTCTCCGCCTGGGGGAATTCATGGACGACGCCGCGACGGCCGCCGCTGGTCTCGCTCTCCTCGGTGCGAAAGGCGACACCGCGAAAGCTGCCCTTCTGCCAGCCGGCCGGGGCGCTCATGCCGCACCTGCCATCTGGCGGCCGGTGTTGACTTCGACATCGATGCCGGCGGCCGACAGCTTGGTCGGCTTTGCGGTCGTCCCGGCCGGCGTCTTGATCGTCAGTTCGACCTTGGCGTTTGGCGCAGCCTGCGCCTGCGGCCGGCTGGCGTCGATAAAGGGTACGCCGCTCGATCGCGCAGGAGAACGCCGGGGCGGGCGGTTGGCCGGCTGTGCCGGTGCCGCGTCCATGAACGGGACGCCGCTGGGTTTTGGCGCTGGCGCCGCCTTGGGCTTTGCCCAACTGGGCGCATGGTACTTTAGCTGGAAGGGGTTGGTTGTTGAGTTCCATTCGACGCTGCCCAAGGCATCGCGATAGCCCCACAGATTTTCAGCATCGCCAACAAACTTGCGAACCTTGCCCCCTTTTTCATCCAGTTCCCGCAAGGCGCCCGCCAGCGTCGAAACGGCGCTGCCGACATCGCGGATGCCGCCCGCGATTCCCCGCCAGTCGGTACTACCGACGACGTCGATCAATTCGCCAAGGCCTTTGCCCGTGTTTTCAGCCCAGCGCTGGAGGCTCCCGTCCTTTTCCATCTGGCCAAGGCTGTCATTGATCCGGTCGATCTGCTTATTCACCTGGGCGCCAAAGCCCCCTTCCCAGACGCGGTTGGCGATGCGGCCCATGCCGTCCATCAGGTTCGACCATTTGCCCTCGGTCGTCTTGGCCAGGCGCTCCATGCCGCCCGCAAATCGCTGGTCCATGATGCCGAGCAAAGCCGTGCGGATCTCGGTCGACGTCTGCCTGACCATCTTCGACATTTCCTTGCCGTTGCGCTGCCAGCGGAAGGTGACCTTGTCGCCCTGGACGGCGGCCTTGATGCCGAATTCCTTGATCCGCTCGAATTCGCCTGTCTGCGCATCGGCGATCATCTCGACCGCCTGCATCAGCGACTTGCCCATGCCGGCGGCCGTGTCGCCCAGCGACCGGAGCGTCCCGTCGGTCGGGTCGATGCCATAGGCCTTGAGCGCGATGAAAGCCTCCATCACGTCGTTCAGTTCATAAGGCGTCCGCGCGGCGAAATCCGACACCCAGTTGAGCGCGCGCTCGCCGGCAGCGGCCGATCCTTCCAGTCCCTCCAGCTGGACGCGGAATTTCTCAAAGGTCAGGCCGGCGGTCACGACCTTGTAGAGCGCGGCCGACAAGCCGGCGCCGGCCAGCGCCGTGCCCGCCATCAGGCCGGTGCGCAGCGAGCTGCCGATCATGCCGCCCGCGCGATAGGCCAGCTTTTCCATCTGCGCCTGACTGAACTGGATGCGCCGATCGAGCGCGGCCAGCGCGCCGATCGAGCGGCGCGACGTCGACACGAAGCCGGTGCCTATGCGCCGTGCGGCGCGATCGAGGCGATTGGCCGAGCGCTCGGCGCCATCCATCCGCTGGTCGAGCGAACGCATGTCCAGCGCCGATCGCCGCGAGGCGCGGCCAAGGCCGGTGACCGCCGCATCGACCCGCTCAGTCGGGCGGCTGGCGCGATCGATCGCCTCCAGGATCAGCGAGAGCCTCATTCGTCCTTTCGCTCTTCATTTATGCGCTGGGCCTGGCTCAGCCAGAACTCCAGCTCGGTATCCGTGAGGGCCATGGCATCGGCCGGTGACCAGCCGCAGCGGAAGACCAGATCGCCTAGGCAATCACGCCAGTCGCTGGGCCATGCTCGGTAAAAAAACCAAGGCACTCGTCCAGGCGGTCGAGGTCGACCCAATCGATCTTCTGGATCACGACCATCATCTGGCCGGTGACGCTGGCCAGCATTTCATGCGTGCGCTGCGCCGCATTGCCTTCGCTGCTGGCGATCACGCGCTCCACGCCGGTCAGGCGGCGAAGCTGCAGCTTCTCCAGCAGCGTCTCCTGCTCGCCGACCTTGTATTTGACCGGATAGATCAGGTCATAGCTGTTGTCCGGGTTCAGATAGGACGGGCGAGCCGGCGCGGTCGGCGCGGTCACGATACTTCCTCTGCCGCCTTGCCATACAGGACGCACTTGGCCTTGCCGTCGCTGGTTCCCATCGGCGGGCGACCTTCGCTATAGGCCTGGCGCACGACGAAGCTCTTACCATTGTCGAACTCGATCGTGGCAGTGGCGCCGGTGATCAGGCCGAAACTGGTGGCGCTGAAGCCGCCCTTGGTGAGCGCGTTGAATTCCAGCTTGCTGGGCTTCACCGGCCCTTCCTGATAGGCGCCTTCCTCATAATCGCCTTCGACCGGCGTGCGGCTGGGGCCGCCGGGGTCCAGCACCGTATCGCCCGCCGTCTCGTAGAGAACGCCGTCGATCTTGACCTTTGCTTTGCCGATGACCTGGTTTTTCGCCATGTCCTATTTCCTTCTAAAAGCCCTTTGAACGCTCGCTCAGAGGATGAATTCGATGCGGGTGGCGAGCTGCAGCAGGCCGTTGACCGTGTCGGGGGTCATCAGCGTGTTGAGCTGGCGGCGGTTGGTCGCGTCGCGCTCGATCACCAGATTGGCGATGAAGCCGTCGACATCCTCCATCAGCTCGGCCTCTTCCCACTCGCGGGCGAGCGCGATCGTCTCGGCATGGACCGACGCGATCGCGTCCTCGGTCAGCTTCGCGCGCGGGAATTTCTCGGCCATGCGCACGCGATAGCTGTAGCGATAATAGCCCAGCGTCGCGGTGGTCTGGACGTCGAGATAGCTGTCATCGTCGAAGCCGGCGGCGCTCACCTGGTAGCAGCTGATCAGCCGCTCGATCGCGACATTGCCCTCCGCGTTGACGCGGAAGGTGGAGATGCCATCCTTCAGCAGCAGCTCGCGCTCGGTGCGGATGAAGCGATGCTCCGGGCGCGGCGCGCGAATCCCCGCGACCACCAGGTCGGTCAGCGGCCGGGCCGGGTCGATCTGCAGATAATAGGCCGCCACCGAGGCAAAGGCGGCCGCGACGATCCAGGGCGGCGACGGCAGATTATAGCCGCCGACGATCGTCGCATGCTTGCCATTGCGCGTCGCGCCAAAGCTCGACAGGGTCGAAAAGCTGCCCGACAGACCGAAATAGGCGCGCCCTTCGATCTGGCGCACCGGTCCCCAGCGATCCTCCAGGTCGGTGTCGATCACCGACATGTTCGCCGCATCGTTCACGCCGATCGCGATGGTCTGGTACCAGGCGTCGCCCAGGCTCGCGACCAGGCTGGTAAGATCGGGGTTCGTCGCGCCTGCCGCCATCGGCACGATCGTCGCGGTCACGCCGGCCGGCAGAGATTCCCCGTCGAAATAATTGGCGCGCAGGTCGATGTCGTTGCCCGCCGTGCCCTTGTGCCGACAGGTCAGGGTGACGACGGCGGCCGCTGCCGAAGCGGTCACTGGCAGGTCGGGCAGCGCATTGATCGCAGCGGCGACGGCGGTGGCGATCGTGCTGGCGCTCGCGCCGCTGGCGACGGCTACCGGCACGCGGACACCAGCGATCATCAGCGCCAGTGTGCCGGCGGCGGTGGACGGCCCGCCGATCGTGATCGAGCCGGTGGCCGCAACACCCGCCGCGTTGTCGGCGATGGGCATCGCCCAAAGTTCGACCTGGCTGCTGGCGGTCAGCGCGGCCGCCACCATCGCCGCCAGGATCGAGCCGCGCCCTGCCAGGGTTGCGCCCTGCTCGGCGCGGGTCACCCGCACCGGCGCCGAGACGCTGGCCGCGCCGATGCACTGGCCGATGAGAGGGATTTTCTGCAAGGCGGGCGGCAGGCCCTGGCGCGCGCGATTATTGGCGATCTCGACCTGCGATCCGGGGACGCGCTGGTTGGACGAAATCTTGTCGAAAGCAAAGCTGGCCATCAGGCGTCTCCATCCTTGGCGGGTTCGGCCGCCTTCTTGTCCCCGGCCGCGACGCTCTTGGCATCGGTCGGCTCAATGTCGCCCTGGTCCAGGCGGCGCTGCCAATAGGCGGACCAGGCCAGGCCTTTGCCGTGCGGCGGCAGCGGTGCGCCCCCGTCATCGGGGTCGCGGACCTGAAGGCCCGCCTTGGGCCGGAAATAGCGAAGCTGGTCGGTCATGACGGATCGGTCTCCTGAAGGGCGATATGGTCGGTGGCGTCGGCGTGCGGATCGTCGGGCAGCTGGGCGCCTGGCACGATCGGATCGGCGTCGACGGGATGCGGCGTGCCGAACGCAGGCACGTCCCAATTCACATGCAGGGCGGCCAGCTCTTCGTCGCTGTCGTCGCCAGCCAGCTGGATGGTGAAGCGACAGCCGAGCATCATCGCATGGCCGGACAGGTTGAGGTCCTGCATCGCCTTGCTGCGCTTGAGCGGCTGACAATCGCCGACCGTCATCGGCGCGACCAGGTCGAGGCCCAGCATCTGCCGATCGAGCAGCGCCGCCGCGCCCAGCGCCAGCCGATAGCTGCCCGGCTCTTTCGCCGGATTGGGGCCACCATGGCGGTTGGCCGCTTCATCGGGCCGGGCGCTGCTATGGACGACAACCAGGCCGAAGGTGCCGGTGACGGCGATGACGCCATCGCCCCAGGACTCCGGATCGCTCCAGCCGGTGAAGCCGACCCAGGCGGCCGGGCCTTTGATCTCGCCGCGCTTGGCGGCGAGGTAGGCCTCCCAGTCGTCCGGCAGCGTATCGAGCCGGTTCCAGGCAAAGCCCAGCGCGTCCTGCATCGCCTTCAGCCGCGCCAGCACGGCCAGTTCGATCGCCGCGATCATTGCTCGGCCCCCAGATAGTCGGCGACATGACCGCGAACGCCTTCCATCCCGTCCGACGACAGGCCGATGAACTGGCGCTGCGGGGTGCTGGCCTTGCGGCGATGCGCCTTGACGGTGACCGTGATCGGCTCGGCCAGCGTCACGCCGAACACTTCGCGCATGACGCGCTTATGGCTGGCGACCTGCTCGACACTCGACCAGCCATCATTATGACGGCGCGCGTAGACGACGTTGGTGCCCGCCTCGACGCGGGTGCGGCTGGCGACATGGGTGATCGACCCGCGCAGGCGGCGGCTGTCGGTCAGCGTCTTGCCCCCGGTCGCGATCGCGCGCTGCGACTTGTCCCAGGGAATGCCGGCGGGCGAATGCTCGCCGTCGAAATTCTCCTCGATGTCGACCTCGATCTCCATGCCGAGGATGTCCATCAGCGGGGTGAGGTCGCCCAGCCGGTCGAGCAGCAGCGACAGATCGCGCTGGACCTCGACCAGGCCGTCGATCGACAGGGACATGCCGGCGCCGGCCATCAGAATTCACCCAGGGAATCGCGGCTGAAGGTCCGCTGGCGATCGGGCACGATGACGGCACCGGTCCGCGACGGGATATCCTGCTTGCCCTGGTCGATCTTGATCAGGCCCCTGGAAATATCCTTGAGCTGGTCGAGCGCACGGGTCTCGCGCTTCTCGATCGCCTCGGGCGGCGCCTTGTGCAGCTTGGCATAGGCGATTTCGCAGACCAGTTCGGTCAGCAGCGGCGGCAAGGCGCGGCCGGGTGCCGGCGCATAATATTTCGCGACATAGCCTTCGGCGATCGACGAGGCGGTCTGCAGCTTAACGTTGATCGCGGCGATCGCCTGCGCGTTCCAGCCGTCCTGGTCGGTGAGCTGCACCAGCTCATCTTCGCCATAGCGCGCTTTCATATCTTCGGCGGTGGCGAACATGGCGGTCTGCAGGCTCCTGTGATGAAATGGTCCGGGACGGGGTCACAGGGCAGCAGCCCCGTCCCGGTTGGGCCTGCCGCCCGGTGAGCGGGGCGGCAGGCGGTAAAAGGTCCATGAAAGCCCGCGCGGAGAGGTGGCGCAGACAGTCGGAGGGACCTATTCGTCGGCGGCCTTGGCCTTGGCGGCGGGCTTCTTGGCCTTGTCGAGCGCGGCCTGAAGGTCCGCGATCTGCGCCTGGCGATCGCTGGCGGCACCCTCCACCTTCACCAGTTCGTCGCTCAGCTGCTGATTGGCCGCCTGCAACGCCGCGACCTGGCTCGTCGCGCCTTCCAGATCGTCGCGCGCTGCCGCCAAATCGCCAGTCAGTCGTCGGACCTGGTCCTGAGCAATAACCAGCTGGTCGTTGGCCACGCCGAGTGCGGCCGATCGCTCGTCGAGCATATGCCGCAGGCTGCCGACGTCCTGGGAAGCATCGACCGGCGCCGGGGGGATGGCCTCAAGTTCGACGCCCGGCGCCGCATCAATGAACGCCTGCAGCTGCTCGTCGGTAACTTCAGCCGTCAGTTCCGGCACGACCATGAACTGACCATTGTCCTGGCCGACCATGACCGTGACGGCCGGGTCTTCCAGCAGTTGACGCAACTGCCCGACGCCGAGCGCCAGGATGGCCACGGTCAGCGGCGCGCCGACCGGGAAGGATAGCCCAGCCCGCCGATAAGGCGTGCGGGCGGCGGTGAGGAGGAGCGCGCCGTTCATTAGGCGAGCCACGCCGAGGGGAGTACCCGCGCCGTGTCCTTCCATTCGTTGGTCTCGCCGTCGGCGCCCAGCTCGTTATTGACGATCTTGAGGGCCGCGCTTTCGAGCGAGGGCGCACAGAGGAGCAGCGGCTTCGCGCCGGTCAGAAGGCCGAGCGGGCGGCCATAGTCGCCCTTCATGCCCATCAATGCGGCGCGGGCAGCGGCATAGTTGGCGGCAGTCAGCGGCTGCTTGCTGCCCCAGGCGAATTGCCAGAAGCCGAAACCGACATTGTAGCGCGCGTCGGCGCCGTAGACGAACTTCTTGCGCCAGAAGACATTTTCGTCGTTCGGGTTGTCCTTCGTGATGAACTGGACCTTCTTGCGCTCCTGGAAGATGATCGGCTTCAGTACGCGGCTGACGTCGATCAGGAACCAGGGCGCGCCGGCACCGCCATCGGTATTAGCGACCGAAGTGACGTTGCCATTGGCATCCAGCACCGGATGGTCGGTGTCGAAATAATATTGGCCGTCATAGCAGGGCGTCGTGAAGCCCGCCTTCATCAGGGCGAACACCAGTTCGCAGGGATGCGCGGCGGCGGCGCGGCCCATCTCGGTAAAGAGCATGCCATACTGACCGAGATTGTCGTCCTCGATGTCGTTGCGCTCGACCTCGATCGTGTCTTCCCAATCCTTGTTCTTGATCGTGTAGTCGGACTGGCTGATCTGGTTGAGAACACGGTCGCCCAGCCATTCGCGCATGCCGCGCACCTGGTTGAGCCAGCCATATTCATTCTTGCCGGTGGAAGACGGGACCACGCTGGCGATTTCGAGATGTTGCGGCGGCGCCATGCCGAGGCCACCCCGGAAGGCGGCGGAAAAGCCGGTCCCGAGCGTGCGCAGATTGCCGGTATTGATTTCCATGTTGTGCGGTTCCTTGCTGGGATCAGGCGAAGGCGACCCAGACGCCATCGGCGTCCACGTCGACGATTTTGCCGGCCTTGGATCGGGTGCCCCCCCCATCGGTCTTGGCGACCGTCTGGTTGTCGACGATGTAACAATCGTCCCCGATCTCGGCGATGGTGATGGCGTCGGTCGACGCGCTGTTCTCGAAGGGGAACACCCCCTTTTCGACGCGCACCGACTGATCGCCGGCAGCGCCGCCGCTATTGTCGACCGTGTTCATGGCAACGCCATCGGCGATCTGGCCGGTCGCGGTGGCGCCGCCAGTGGCGAAGCCGGTGGCGTTCAGCATCACGATGGTCCCCGCCAGAATTTTCGTGGCGGCCATCTTGCGGCTGAACTGGACACCGTCGCGGCGGCGCGTCTTCGCGCGCGGGGTGCTGATAGCGGTCATGCGGCGGCTCCCTTCTGCAGCTTCTTCTCGGCGAGCATCGCTTCCTCACTGACCCCCATCAGGGCGCAGGCCGCGATCTCGTCGGCGCTGAGCTTGTCGGCACCACCCGTGCCCGGTGCCGGGTCGGTGCCCAGGTCGGCGCCGGCAGCGACCACGACGGGCGCCGCACCGACAAAGTCGCGCCAGAACGTCTCGATATCGATCGCGCGCGAACCGTAATCTTCAGGCTTGGCCAGCGGCGTGTTGCCGGTATAGGCGCCATCAAAGGCCGGATGCTTGGCGATCGCATCGCAGAAGTCGCGAAAGCCGCGCTCTATCGGCTTGGACTGGCCGCGATAGGGCTTGGCCCAATGGACGGTGATGCCCAGCGCGGTCAGCACGCCCAGAGGGTCTTCATCCCTGATCTTGAAGCGGAAACGCGTCCTGGCGCCGCCGGTCAGCCATTTGGAGGCGAAGGCGCGGCCATTATCGGAGAGCAGCCCCTTGGGGATTCCCCATTTCTGGAAGAGGTCGGCGAACACCAGGCGCGCAGTCACCATGTCCTCGCTCTCGGCCAGCAGCACCGTCATCTCGGCCGCGATAACCGTCCGGTCGCGATCGTCATGCCTCAGCACTTCGGCCACCGTCCGCGCGACCCGTGCGTCCACGCCGGCCAGCGCCGCCGGCAGCGTAGCCCGCTGCGGCGCTTCGAACGCGAAGGCGAACTGGTCGGCAGAGGCGCGCGATTTAGCCAAGGCGGACTCCCCGGCGCTCCAGTTCCGCCATCAGGGAAGATGTTGCGACATGGGCGAGGTCATCGCCGACCAGCCGAAGGTTGCGACTGGAGCCGGCTTGCCCCCGACGCAAATAGCCGTCGCGCACCAGCGCATCGACCACCCGAAAGGCATTGCCCTTGGATTTGACACCCATGGCTGCCGCGATCTCCGTCAGCGCCGGACAAACGCCCGTCGAGGAAATCCGATCGCGGATGAAATCATAGGCGCAGCGCTGCGACGGCGTCACTTTGCGCCTCCCTGGCCGCGATGCGGTGGCAGGCTGCCGAGGACACGGGCAACTGCATCGGCCGACAGCGCATCCGGCGCCGGCTTTACGTTGGAGGTCGGCCCGAAATAGCCGTACAGCGTGATGTAGCGAGGCTTGCGCATGCTCAGTCCCTCATCCACCAAAAACGGTCGTTGGCCTGATCCTCGGGCTGGATAGTCAGTTCGCGCGCCATCAGGCTGGCAGTCCGCTCGACCACTTCGCTCTGGGCGCGATGCGCCAGGGCGCGCTTGCGACGGCGCAGTTCGACGATGGTGCAGCCCACCGCCAGGGCCTCCTCAAATTCAGTGCGGGCGCGACGGAAGCGATCGGCATCGGTGATCATGCGGCCAACTCCAGTTGGGGAAGCACCCCCACGCGCCGCAGATCGAAGTCACGGTCGATCAGCTTCTGGGCCGGGGTGCGGGGCGGAATGATGCGGGTTATCGTGTCGCGGGTCGGCGCGCGCAGGTCCCAGACCAGCCACATGTAATCGATCGTGCCGCGCTTCCACGCGGTCGGGCGCTTCGTCTTGGGATCGAGCGCGGCCAGTGCCGTGCCCGGCGGCATCGAGGGGCGATCGCAAAACTCCAGCTTCAGCTGGGGCGGATATTCCTGAAAAAAGCCGTAACGGCCTTCGCAGGCCCGCCAGCGCAGCGGGACCAGGATGCACACCAGACCGCTCGCCAGCATCAGGGCGCGGCGCACGAACCGCTCGGCGATTCCCGGCGCGCAGCCATAGGGAATATTGGCCACGATGCTCAGCCGCGCCCAATGTTCCAGCATGCACGTCTGTTCGCCCAGGAAGTCATGCTCGCCCAGGAACAGGTGGGCCGGCTCGGTCGGCAGCCAGCGATTGACCAGGTCGGTGCCCATCGCTTCGAACCCGGCTGCTGCGAAGGTGCAGGGGATCGTCCCAAGGCCGCAGCACGGGTCCCAGACCAAATCCTGCGGGTCGAAATCGACCATCTGCATCAGCGCGCGGACGGTCCATGTCTGTTCGACATACCAGTCCTGGGGATGGCGATCGGGGCGATCGGCGCCGGCCATTATGCGGCGCCCTTTTCGGCGAGATGCCGGCGACCGGCATCGGTCAGCGTCCAGACCTTGCTGCTGTGCAGCCGTCCATTGGCACCATAGGCAATGGCCTCGTCGACCAGCTTGAGCTGCATCAGCTTGACCAGGTCGATGTTCGACCAGGGCGCGATGATCATCCGCTGCGCGAGAAGCTCCAGCAGCCTTGTTTGCTTGGCGGTCAGTTTCACAGACGCCTCCCATCGGCATAGGTGACGCGCGCGCCATCGGCCGCGATCGCCACGGTGGACATGGATTGTGCGGGGGTGCGGGGCGCGCGGCGCAGATGGTCCTGGCAATCGCGGAAGGCGACGCCATAGGCCCGGTTGAGCTGTTCCTGATCGTCGCGCGGCGCCCGACAATGGGCAGCGCGGGCCGCGTTATAGGCAGTCAGCACCGCCTGGCGCAGTTCCAGTGGAAGCGTGAACCAGTGATCCTTGCAGAACCAGCCCCGGCTGATCTGCGCGCGGCACCCCTCGGCCGAGCAACTGGTATGGTGGCGGGCGCCGATCACCAGCGCCTCCCCACGAACATGTCGGCCGGATCGATCGGAGCCGAGGTGGGCGCAGCGCCACCATGCGGGCGCAACTTTTCGGCGAGCGAGGCCCAGCGTTCAGCGTCGTTGCTCTCTTTGCTGGCTTCCGCATGGGCAGCTGCGAACAGGAACAGCTTGGCGCGCTCCCAATCCGTCAGTTTGATGGTCAGGGGCGTCGTCATTTGCCGATCCCTTCTTCCTCGATCCGCGCGTCCAGCGCGGCACGCAGCGCCAGCAAGGCGCTCGGCTTCATCGTTTTCACGATCTCGGGTGCGATCCGCGCCTGGTCGCCGGCCGACAGGCGGGCGAGGTTCGACGTGGTGTTGTTCATATACTTGGTCGCGCCGGTCGGCGCCGCACTTGCCTTGGGCGTCGACAGGCCCAGCCCGTCCATCGCCTGGGCCAGCGTCATGTCCGGCGTTTCGACCAGGCTTTCGATCAGCGCCTGGCGATTGCCGAGGTCCACGATCGAGGCGATGTCGCGTAGGGCTGAGGCATTCTCGCCGACCGTCGGATGCGTCGCCAGGCCCCGCCACAGGTCGGGAAAAGGCGCGATCAGCGCGCGGTGGAGGGCGAGGTCCTTCTTGACGCTCTCAATCGACATTCCGATCGCTGAGGCGACCTCATCACGCCAGCCGTATACGCGGGTAAAGTTTACCCGCGTATTTTCCGCCTCTGCCTCGACCAGATCATCGTCGCGCTCAACGCCCGGTGCCTTGGCGCTTTTGGCATCCCAGCGAGCGCGGATTGCAATCTGCTCGGGTGACAGATCGCCATGCTGCTCTTTCAGGCGGGCTTCAGCGGCATCGGCTATGGCACGCACGAAACTCGCCCGCTCCAACGGGCTGCGCGACGGACGCGCAGCATTTTCCATCGCTTCGATCTGAAGCGCGTCGGCGCCGGCCTCGACTGCGATCGCGTCGATCACGGCCAGGCCGACCATGCGCGCGCCTTCAAGGCGGTGATGGCCCGCGACCAAGGTCCACGGTGCTGCGGCGCGCGGCCCACTGGCACGAACGATGATCGGCACGATCTGGCCATCCTCCGCCATTAACTGGCCCATGGCCTGCGCCTTGTCGGAATGGAAGGCGCCCAGTCGGTCGCCGATCAGGATTTCGTTCGGGGATAGCGCCAGAACGGCGCCAGCTGTTTCCACGACTTTCTTGGCTGCAGTGGCCATGTTTATCGGGCCTTCTCAATTTTACGGTGCGTGGAGGAGCGAGTTTCGCTAACGTCCGAACATTCGGATTTCGAAAAATCGGATATAGGACGCTCGATGGCTGCTTTGATTGCCTTTTCAACCCGCGCACTTGCGCGCCCCCGAAGGAGGTCATGCACGGATTTCGCTGGGAGTTCGTACCGGGCTTCGAAAGCGGAAACCGTCACAAATCTCTTGCGCAGCTCGGCCTTCACATCCTCCGGATGCATCTTAGAAAGTCTCATATGAACCTTCCGAAAGTTCGTTACGAGAAATCGGATAATCCGAATAACCGGAAGCGTCAAGCGCTCACCACCGAAAATCCGGTGGGTTTGCGAGTCGTGTCGCTTTTAGGAGAGCGGGATCTCGTTTGGCTGAGCCGGGAAACCGGAATTCCGGTTAGCACGCTAAGTGACAGCGTTCTGAAGGGCATTTCCAAGGCTGATAACGCGGTAAAAATAGCCGAGGCCTTCAAGGTCTCCGTGGACCATCTTCTCACGGGCCGGCCGGTCGAAAAGTTCGCGGCTGCCCCCGTGGCCGCTATTGACGATGCGGAATGGGAGGACGTGCCTCTCTTTGATCTGCGGAACGTCACCGACACCGGCAAAGGCGAACCTCAATCCTGGACGCCGTTCCGAAAGGACTGGCTTAATCGGTCGTTGGGAACGTCGTTCGATCTATATTTGGTTCGGCTTCTCTCAGACTACCGCAGCCGCCTTGGCGATCGCGACCTTGCCGAAGGCGACCTTGTGTTTGTGAGGGAGATCACTCCTGGCGAACTCGCGGACGGCCATGTTGTGATTTGGCGGCGAGAGGGGGGACTGAAGGTTGCCCGCTACGCTCTTGCTCCGCGCGACCGCGAGGATGGAGATGTTATCTATCCTGGCGAGGTCAGTGACGACCAGTTCGTCCCGATCTGCCGCATTTACGGCAAATATCTGCAAAGGATTTGACGATGGGGAATCTCAGTAGCTGTCCGCGATGTGGTCGGGCTGCCGGGAAGGGCGACACTCGCTGCGTGTCGTGTGGCGAAGATTTGAATATCCGATCACGCAGAGGCAGAGACATATTTGTCGGGCTCGGCGTGGTTCTGATAATTGCCATACTCGCCTACCAAGGTCAGTAAGTTGATGACCGCGATACCGGATGCACGGGCGAGCTTGATGAAGCTTGCCATTCAAAATCGTCTCGGGATTTTGCTGATCGACGACGCAGGCGATTGCCCGATTAGGCCTACCCATAATCACCTGTTTGAAAAACCACGGCCGCCCTTATGCCTGGAGGATGGCGGCCCGCCCGCTTGGTGCGAAAAAGCGCCTTGCACATGCTCTGCGAAGCTAGGCGAACTACCTTCTGGCTATAGTAAAATTTCCGGATTGGAAAAGCGATGGAGCGCTTTGAAGGCGGATTGGGAATCGCTGTACGGCACGATGGATTGACGATTGTGTTCTCTTTATGTTCTCATTCGTTGATCGGCACGAGTCGATGAATGGAGGAATGTCATGGAGCATGCAGACCCGACCCAATTTGCGACGGAGAAGAAGCCGCCTTTTGGCCAATGGCTGATCCAGCAGGAACAGCGCAGGGGAGCGATTGGCGAACTCGCCAGGCATGCCAAATCTGATCGCGGATTCCCGCGCAACGGCGACGTGAAGGATGCCTGGAAGCGGCTCAACAGCATCCAGGCCGAAGGCGACCTCTATGACGCGATGGAGGAAGCGGAGCTGGATTATCTGGCGCTATGAACGTCCGGCGCCGCGATCCGGCTTATTGCTTTGCCGCGTTGGGCAGGCAGAGGGCGCCCTGGCGGCCGACCATACAACAGGCCAGGGCGGACGCGCTCGACGCTGGCTTTGGCAGCTGGGGCGACCATCTTCCTAAGCCGGGGACGGAACGGCGCATCTTCTTGGATGCGCTGGCCGAAATCTGGTCGACCCACGAACTGGTGCCGGCCGTCCCGCGCGAAGTGGTCGAACCATCGGTGCGCAAGGAAGAAGTCGGCGACGACTATGCCGGCCTCTCCAGGATCGACCGGATCATCGCCCGCCGCGAAGGGAGAATGCGCTGATGGCCAGCCGCCGACGCAAGGGCGAGCGCCCGATCGACAAGAGCCAATTCTATCGGCCCTATGACGAGACCCACCCGGTTGCCCATGCCATCCGCACAGGATCGCGATGGTTTCTCGCCTGGCAGTTCCAGTACGGCTTCAGCGATGCGCGCCTGGTTAAACAGACCGGACTGGCGCCGGGCCGGCTGCGCCAGCTCGACCAGGACGCGCCCGTCCTGCAGGCGGAGGTCGACGCTCTGGCCGCCGCCTATGGCGTCCAGCCGTCCGACATCATAACATCGCTGCCTGATCCTGCGCTGCTGAAGGAATAGAGGATGGACGGCGACCCGACCTGGAAGCGCTATCTGATCCTGGTCGAGGTCGCCGCCATCGCCATCCTGCCCCTCTGGTCGATCCTCGATCGACCCGCCCGCTGGCTCCTCGCGCACCTCTGAAAAAATCGGCCCAGTTCGCGCACAGCAAAGCGCGACCATATTCGGGCATTGCCACCCCAAAAGCCCCGATCTGCCTGACTTTTGCAAAAGTGGGACCATCAAACGGAACTGGGACCAGCCGGGTCCCACTTAATTTTCATCGATACGGCCCGGAAGCGGTTGCTCGGAACCCCGTAAAAGGCCTCTCAAAGGTCTGAAACGCCCATTTGAAGGGCTTTGAAGGCACGACGCGGCAAAACCTCTTACGGCCTTCCACGGACGGCTCACTCTAAATACTCTGGTCCCAGCACTGTATATTTGGCCCACCACTCTAGACACAGGTCGGACCGCCTTGCCGAACGGCCAAATTTTTGAGCACCCCTCGAAAAGCGCCGAAACACGGGCCTTCTGTCCCACGCAATCCCGGATAGTCGCGGATAATCCCGCCTCATCGGCCCATTGGGATCACTCCAAACCCTTGTGTCCCCTTTCATTTGCCGCGACCTGCAACGCGCCGGTGACGCGACACCAGGGTCACGGCCACGCGCCAGTGACGCACCCATGAGGTGACAGGGACGCGACGACCGGGTCACGACAAGGTCATGGCAAAGGGATCAGCGAGGACGGGTTCATGGCCAAGGGTAGACCAAATATCCTCCAACATTGGAAGGCCCTGCCCTATGCCGAGCCGCGGTCCCAACCACTTCCAAGAAAAAGGGCCGGCGTTGCCGCCGGCCCTGTCAGTGCATCCCTGGGAGAGGATCAGAAGTTGGCCCGGATACCGGCGAGCACGGTGCGGCCGGGATAATAGACCGAATAGGCCGCGTTCGAATATTCGAAGGTGGTGCGGATCGGCTCGTCCGTGATGTTCAGCACATCGAGCGTCAGGCGCAGCGCCTTGTTGAAGAAGGGCAGCTGATAGCCGGCCGACATGTCGAGCTGGCCACGGGCGTCGGACTTGAGGTCGGCGCCGTTGATGCCGTTTTGCGGGCCGTTCACGGCGATCGCCTCGTCATTCCAGACATAGTTCACGCTGACCGACAGACCGCCATTTTCATAGAAGCCCTGCAGGTTGTAGCTCCAGGGCGACACGCCGGTCGCGACCAGGCCCGACGAGGAGGACTGCTTGAGATAGGTGCCATTGGCCGAGAAGCCGAGGCCCTTCACCAGGAAGTCGAGCGGCTGCACCCAGGTCGCTTCGATACCCTTGATCTTGAGATCGCGCAGGTTGACCGGGCGGTTCACGGTGATCGGCAGCTGAGCGACCGGGATACCGGTCTGGAGCGACCGGTCGTTGAGGGCGTTCTGCTGCGTCGAGATCAGGCTGTCGAACGGAATGTTGAGCGACCCGAAGGCAACCTGTTCGGAGGTGGTGACGGTGAAGCCCTGGATATTCTTCATGAACAGCGACACGCCGACATAACCGATGCCGCCGGTGTAGATTTCGCCGCCGAGGTCATAATTGTCCGAGGTGTAGGGCTTGAGGTTCGGGTTGCCCGCCGTGGCGGTCAGCGCCGAAGGATCGGAGAAGGTGATGCCCGGCAGGATCGCGCCGGCATCCGGGCGGGTCATCGTCCGCGAGGCCGATGCACGCAGCTTCACATTATCCATGACATCATAGGTCAGGTTGATCGACGGCAGGAAATTCTCGTAGGTCGAGGACGAGGTGATGTCGACGATCGCCGTGCCGACCTGGCTCGGCCCGACGACCAGCTGGTCGGTGTGGGCGTAGCGCATACCGGTGTTGATGTGCAGGTCGCGGCCGGCAATCGTGGTAACGCCGTTCAGTTCGAAATAGGCACCCCAGACCTTTTCATCCATGTCGCCGGTCGCGCCGCCGGTGACGGCCCCGCGTGCTTCGGGCGCGCTGTCGCGATAGCTGGCATAGTTGGTGGCCTGCTTGAGCGCATCGAAGTCCGGCACGATGAAGCCGGCGGTCGAGGAGCTGCGCAGATACTGAGCGATGGCGCTGGTCGGCACGGTGCCGGTGGCGCCGGTGCAGCCAGTGCCGCAGACCGACAGCTGATAGGCGGTGCTGTTGTCATAGGCGCGGATCGAACGGGTCGCCTGATCATAGGCGCCGCCGACCTTCACGTTGAACATGTCATCGCCATAGGACACATCGAGATGCGCGCCCTTGGTCTCGGTCTTGCGACGGACCAGCTGGATATTCTGGCGATACCATTGCCAGCTGCCGTTGTTGGGATCGTTGAGGTCGAGATTGCTGGTGATCGACGGATAGTCGCCACCGGTATTGTCATAATAGGTTTCGACACCCGACTGCGGCGTGGTCTGGAACGCCCAGGTCGGCTGTTCGCGGAAGAAGCGGCTCTTCGACCAGTTGGCGCTGAGGTCGACCTTCAGATCCTCGGTCGGCTGCCAGCTGACGCTCGGGTTGACGTTCCAGAATTTGGTCGTCTGCTTGAACAGGCTGGCTTCGAGGAAATAGGAGGAGTTGGCGAAGGTGCCGCTGGTGACGACGCCATTGTCATCGACGGTCAGGTCGATCGGCACCATGCCACCGGTCGACTGGGCGCTGGTGCCCGGCCCCGAGTTGCGGACCTGCCAGTTCATGTTGACCTTGCTGTAGTCGCGCTTGGACTTGGCCCAGATGCCGTCCAGGGCGAAATGCAGCTCGTCCGACGGGCGCCATTCGAGCGAGGCCAGCGCCGAAATGCGCGAGCGATCGCCTTCGGTCAGGCTCTTGCGGCCGAGACGCGGGATCAGCGCAGTGCTGAGCTGGTCGCGGGTCAGGCCCGAAGTGGCGACGACATCGACCGGCTGGCCCGCGACCAGGCCATGGCCGGTATTGTTGGGCACGACCGAAGCCCAGGAGAAATTATTGCCGCCGGCGTCGCCGGCGCCGAGATTGCCGTCGGTCCAGCCGACCGATTCAAAGCCATCGACGCGGGTCTTGGTCTTCACGCCGGCAACGCCGACGAGGATGCCGAAGGTGTCGGTGGTGTGGCTGGCGACGATTGCGCCGCGCGGGCTGAACTTGTCGTTATTGTCGGTATATTGGCCCTGCGCCACGACGGTGACATGGGTGCCTTCCTTGTCGAAGGGACGGGCATTGCGCAGGTTGACGGTGCCGGCGATGCCACCTTCGAGCGTCGAGGGCGACGGGCTCTTGGCGAGGTCGAGGCGGGTGAAGAGTTCCGACGGGAAGAAGTCGAGATCGACTTCGCGGTTGGCGCTGCCGCCGTTGGTGCCGCCGTCCGACGCGACCTGAAGCTGCGAACCGTTGAGCAGCACGCGGGTGAAGCTGGGGCCAAGGCCGCGGATCGCGACCTGGGTGCCTTCGCCGTTGATATCGCGGTTGAGGCGAACGCCGGGCATGCGGTTCAGCGTTTCAGCGAGGTTCGTGGCAGGCAGCTTGCCGATATCCTCAGCAAAAATCGAGTCGCCGAATGCGACCGCATTCTTCTTGGCGTTGGTGGCGCTTTCCAGTGAGGCGCGGATACCGGTGACGACGATGTCGGCGGTTTCGCTGTCCTGCGGCGCGGCGGCGGTTTCGGCCGGTGCGGCGGCATCCTGCGCGGCGGCAGCCTGGGCCAGGCCCAGCGCCCCGAAGGCGGATGCGGCGAACAGGGCCGCACGGATATTATGGTAGCGTGAAACGTTCATACAACCTCTCCCCGAGCGCTGCCCCCGACTATCCGGTGGGCGTATCTGGTAGCGCTATCAGATGCAGACCAATAAAGTGCCCGTCCCAATTGTCAAGATATGGGACGGGCGAAAATGGTAACGTTATTAATTTTCAGCGGACTGTGGCATTTGTGCTGATGACGGCCTGCGCCGCGGTCAGGCCCGGTGCGCTGGCGCGGACGGTTACCCGCCCCTTCTCGCCCGGCTTGGCCTTCACGATCACCAGCGCCAGGCCATTGAAAGCCTTGCGATCATGCGACGGAAAGGCGGTCAGATCGGTCGGGTCGCCATTGTCGGTGGCAATGATCTCGCCCGGTCCCTCGATCGAGAAGCGGATGTCCTGCTTGGCGGCGGGAACGACATTGCCGTCCTTGTCGAGTATCTTGAGCGTCACGAAGCTCAAATCACGGCCGTCATCGACGATGGCGCTGCGATCGGCGGTCAGCGACAGCTTTGCCGCCTCGCCCACGGTGCGGATCGTCTCGGTCGCCCAGGGCTGGCCCTTCTTCCAGGTGACGACCTTCACCTCGCCCGGTTCATAGACGACATAGTCCCAGCGGAAGCGATATTCATAATCGCGCTTCTTGACCTTGCCCTGCGACTTGCCGTTGACGAACAGTTCCGCCTCGTCGGCCGAGGAGAAGACATGGACCGGGGTGATCTGGCCGACGCGGTCGGGCCAGGTCCAGTGCGGCAGGATATGCGCGAATTTGAGGTCCGGCCGCCAGCGCGCCTGGTAGAGCCAGAAGCGGTCCTTGGGGAAACCGGCGAGATCGAGGATGCCGGAATAGCTGCTGCGCGACGTGTAATAGGGGGTCGGTTCGCCGAGATAATCGAAGCCGGTCCAGACGAACTCGCCCGCGACATAGGGGTTCTGGTCATCGGCAGCCCAGACCCGGTCGGGCGAGGAGCCGAAATCGGCGGCGTGCATCTCATAGGCGGAGACCTGATGCGTGTCGGGATTGCCGCCCGACCAGGGGCGGACCGGACCGCTGATCGCGCCGGCGACCGGGAACATATATTCGCCGCGGCTGGAAAGGGCCGAGGCGCTTTCGGTGGACAATATGACCTTGTCCGGGAATTTCGCGCGGAAGGCGGGATATTGGCCGACGATGCCGCGAATGCCGGCGCCCTGATAATTGAGGCTGATGACGTCCACGGTGGTCGGCAGCAGCATGTCCGCCTTGGCATAGTTCATCGCGCTGGTGGCGGGACGGGTCGGGTCTTCCTGATGCGCGATGGCGACCAGTTCGCGGCCGATCTTTGCGCCCGCCTCGCCATCATATTGTTCGCCGACCTCGTTGCCGATGCTCCAGATGATGATCGAGGGATGGTTGCGGTCGCGGCGCAGCATGGCGCGCGCGTCGGCCTCATGCCAGTCGGGGAAGATCAGGTGGAAGTCATGCGGGGTCTTCTTCTTCTCCCAGCTGTCGAACACCTCGTCCATCACCAGGAAGCCCATGCGGTCGGTAAGTTCGAGCAGTTCGGGCGCGGGCGGATTATGGCTCATGCGCACGGCGTTGGTGCCCATGTCGCGCAATATTTCGAGCTGGCGCTCGGCTGCGCGGGCGTTGAAGGCGGCACCGAGTGCGCCAAGGTCATGATGATTGTTGACGCCGCGCAGCGGGATCTGCTCGCCATTGACGATCACGCCCTTGTCGGGATCGAACTTGATGTCGCGTACGCCGAAGCGGGTCTCGTAGCTGTCGATCAGCTTGCCGCCCTGGGTCACGGTGGAGACGGCGACATAGCGGTTGGGCGCCTGCGTGGGCGGCGGACCCCAGAGGCGCGGGTTGCTGAGGATCGTGCTGCCCTTCAGCTCCGCCTTGCCATGGGCGGCGATGCTGGTCGACTGGCGGGCGATGCTGGCGACGGGGCGGCCGATGCGCTTGCCGCTGGCGTCGATCGCATAGAAAGCGGTCGCGACCTCGACCTGCGCCGGGGTGTCGCCGTCATTGTCGAGGGTGAGGCTCAGGTCCACGCTGGCCTGCGCCTTGCTGACCTGCGGCGTGCGGACGATGCTGCCCCACTGGCCGACATGGACCTTGTTGGTGGTGGTGAGATAGATGTCGCGATAGAGGCCGCCGCCCGGATACCAGCGCGCCGAAGCCTGGGGATTGTCGAGGCGGATCACCAGCTGGTTCTGCCCGCCCGGCACCGCATAGGGGGTGAGGTCGAGGCGGAAGCTGTTATAGCCATAGGGCCAACCGCCGACGAGCTTTCCATTCAGCCAGACGGTGGCGTAGGACATCGCCCCCTCGACATCGAGGAAGATCGACTTGCCCTTGTCGCTGGCGGGGATGGTCAGCGCCTTGCGATACCAGCCGATGCCCCAGCTGGGCAGGCGGCCCATGCCGCCATAGGGGCCATCCTTGATGAAGGGGCCGGCGATGGCCCAGTCGTGCGGCAGGTCGACATGGGTCCAGCCGCTGTCGTCGAAGCCGGGCTGGACATAGGCGACGGTGCCGCCAGGATTGCCGGCGGGGCGGGTGTGATGCCTGGCGGGATCGGCGATGAAGGGATTGGCGCTGGGCAATATCCAGGGCTTGAGCACGCGGGCGCCGCTATCGTCCACCTGCACCGCCGCGTCGGGGCGGGCGTCAGCCACCTTGCCGTCGCCGGCATCCTCGATCGGCGGACGGACATCATAGCGCAAATCCTCGCTCAGGCCGGCGGGATCGCCCTTGGTGAAGCGCCAGTCGCGGCTGATCGAGACGCTGTCGCGCGGCGCGGCCAGCAAGGTCGCGGGGCTGAGCAGGCAGGAGGCGAGCAGGATGGTGCGCAGGGTCTTCATCAGCGGCTCCGTCAGAGCTGGGCGAGCGCGGCGCGAGCGCCGTCGGCTTCGAGGATGGCGAGCCAGCGGATCAGCGCGGCGCGGAAGGCGGCATTGCCGGCAATGTCGGCGGGCACCACGGCGTCGAAGGCGAGGATCGCGTCGACCCGAGCCTCGGTGGAAGGGGCACCGGCCAGCCGGGCGGCGATGGCGGCGGCGAGCGGATCGTCGACGACATGGGCTTCGCCCCGGTCATCGACGCCGGCCTGCCAGCGGACCCAGGCGGCGACGGCGAGCGACAGGGCATCGATCCCCTGCCCTGCCGACAGCCGCGCGGCGATGGTGGCGAGCAGGCGCTGCGGCAGCTTCTGCGATCCGTCCATCGCGATCTGGCGGGTGCGATGCTGCAGGGTCGGATTGTCGAAGCGCGCCATCAGCTCGCGGCGATAGGCGGCGACGTCCAGCTCGGGCGGCGGCGACAGGGTGGTCTGCGCCTCGTCCCACAGACTTTCGACGAAATGCCGGGCTTCGGGCAACGCCAGCACTTCATGGACATGATCGATGCCGGCGAGGCCGCCGAGATAGGCGATACCGCTATGCGCGCCGTTGAGCAGGCGCAGCTTCGCCTCCTCCCAGGGGGCGACGGCGGCGGTCACCTGAACCCCGGCGCCGAAATCCGGGCGCGGACCGCAGAATTTATCCTCGATCACCCATTGCAGGAAGGGTTCGGTCTTGACCATGGCCTGATCCTCGACGCCGAGCCGGCCGGCGAGCGCGGCGATATCGGCGTCGGTGGTGGCGGGAACGATGCGGTCGACCATGGTTTCGGGGAAGGCCCCTTCCGCCGCGATCCAGTCGGCCAGCGCCGGGTCGTGCCGGGCGGCGAGCGCCAGCACGGCGTTGCGCAGGCGGGTGCCGTTGTGCGGCAGATTGTCGCAGCTGATCGCGGTGAAGGGCGGCAGGCCCGACGCCCGGCGCGCGGCGAGCGCGGCAACGAGGAAGCCGGGCGCGGTCTGCGGCGCGGCGAGCGAGGCAAGGTCGGCGGCGAGCTGGGGATCGCCCTCGATCAGGGCGCCGGTCGCGGGGTCGAGCTTATAGCCTTTCTCGGTCACGGTCAGGGTGACGATATGGGTATCGGGCGCGGCGAGCGCGACGACCAGCGCGGCCGGGTCTTCCGGCGCGACCAGCACCTCGCTCACCACGCCGATGATGCGCGCCTGCTCGGCCGAACCATCGCGCACCAGCATGGTGTAGAGGCAATCCTGCGGCATCATCTGGTCGCGCACGCCGGGCGACCGCAGCGACGCGGCGATCACGCCCCAGCGCAGGTCGCCGGCGGTCAGCGCATCATCGAAGATGACCGCCTGATGCGCGCGGTTGAAGGCGCCGATGCCGAGATGGACGACGCCGGGGCGGACCGCCGCGCGATCATAGCCGGGACGGACGATATCGGCGGGCAGGCCGGCGAGCGTGGCGGACGATAGACGGGTCACAGGATCAGGCAGCCTCTTGCGAGAGAGTCACGGGCGCATAGCGCGGGACGATAAGGTGCAGCACCAGCAGCGCCAGCAGATAGGCGCAGGATGCGACGATGAAGATCGGCTGGAAGCTGCCGACGGTTTCCAGGATGATGCCGGCGAACTTGGCCATCAGCATGCCGCCGATCGCGCCGGCCAGCCCGCCAAGCCCGACCACCGACCCCGCCATCCAGCGCGGGAAGAGATCGCCCGGCAGCGCATAGACATTGGCCGAAAAACCCTGATGCCCGGCGCAGGCGAGGCCGATCAGGCCGACCGCGATCCACATATTGGGCGCCTGCGCGGCAAAGGCGATCGGCAGGGCGCAAAGTCCCGCGCAAAACATCGCCGTCTTGCGGGCGCGGTTGATGGCCATGCCCCGGCCCATCAGCCGCGACGACAGCCAGCCACCCGCGATCGAACCGACATCGGCCAGCAGATAGACGGCGATCAGCGGCGGGCCGAAGTCCAGCATCTTCACGCCATATTGCTTGTTGAAGAAGTCCGGCAGCCAGAAGAGGAAGGTCCACCAGACCGGATCTATCAGGAAACGCGAGGTCATATAGGCCCAGGTCTGGCGATAACGGAACAGGGTGCGCCACTTGACCGGGCGGGCCGGCTCCTGCGGGTCCGCCTCGATCCAGGCCAGTTCCTCGGCGCTCAGCCCCTTCTTTTCGCGCGGGCGGCGGTAGAAGGTCAGCCAGGCGGCGAGCCAGAAGACCGTCAGCAGGCCGGTGAGGATGAAGGCCCATCGCCAGCCCAGCGTGACCGCGATGACCGGGACAATCAGCGGCGTCAGGATCGCGCCGACATTGGAGCCGGCATTGAAGATGCCGATGGCGAAGGCGCGTTCCTTCTTGGGGAACCATTCATTGGTGGCGGCGATCGCCGCCGGGAAGGTGCCCGCCTCACCGATCGCCAGCGGAATGCGGGCGAACAGCATGCCGGCGGTCGAGGTGAAGAAGATGTGCATGACATGGCCGATCGTCCACAGGCCGACCGCCAGCGCATAGCCGGCCCGCGCGCCGATCCGGTCGATCAGCCGGCCGAAGGCGACATAGGCGATGCCGTATCCGGCCTGGAACCAGATGGCGAGATCGGCATAGCCACTCTCGCTCCAGCCATAGCGGGCCTGCAGATCGGGCTTGAGCGTCGGCAGGACGAGCCGGTCGATATAGCTCAGCACCACCGCCGCAAAGAGCAGGCCGCAGACAATCCAGCGGACCTTTCCGGACGGTTTGGGGATCGTAGTCATTGGCCGCTCCGACAATATTTCGTCATTCCCGCGAACGCGGGAATCCAACTCCGGACCTCGCGATTGGGGCTATGGCAGGAGATGGATCCCCGCTTTCGCGGGGATGACGGCGTGGAGTGGCCAAAGCAGGTCAAGCGATCACCAGTTGAACATGGTGCCGTCTTCGAGCCGGTTCACCGGCAGGAAGGCCCGATTATATTCATATTTGGCGGCCAGTTCCTCGTCGATGTCGACGCCCAGGCCCGGCTTGTCGCCCGGATGCATCGCGCCGTTCTCGAACGTATAGGCATGGGGGAAGACGGCATCGGTCTCGGGCGTGTGGCGCATATATTCCTGCACCCCGAAATTGGGCACCGACAGGTCGAAGTGGAGCGCGGCAGCCATGCAGACCGGCGACAGGTCGGTCGCGCCATGGCAGCCGGTGCGGACCTGATAGAGATCGGCGAGGTTCGCGATCTTGCGCAGATGGCTGATGCCGCCGGCATGGACCACGGTGGCGCGGATATAGTCGATCAACTGATTCTGGATCAGTTCGCGGCAGTCATGGATCGAGTTGAAGATCTCGCCCACCGCCAGCGGCGTGGTGGTGTGCTGGCGGATCAGCTTGAACGCGTCCTGATTTTCCGCCGGGGTCGCATCTTCCAGCCAGAAGGGGCGATATTGTTCCAGATCCTTGCCCAGGCGCCCGGCCTCGATCGGGGTCAGGCGATGATGGATGTCGTGCAGCAGATGCACGTCCCAACCCAGCGCTTCGCGGGCGGCCTTGAACAGTTCCGGGACGACGCGCAGATATTTGCTGGTGTTCCAGACATTTTCGGTCGGCAGGTCGGCGTCGGCGGGTTCGTAGAAATATTTGTCCTTCGACACGCCATAGGTCGACGCCATGCCGGGGACGCCGCACTGGATGCGGATCGCCTTGTAGCCCTGCGCCTGATATTCCAGCGCGACCTTGACCGTATCCTCGATCGTCGTGCCATTGGCATGGCCATAGACCATGACGCTTTCCCGGCTGGCGCCACCGAGCAACTGATAGACCGGCAGGCCGGCAATCTTGCCCTTGATATCCCAGAGCGCGGTATCGACGGCGGCGATGGCCGACATGGTCACCGGGCCGCGGCGCCAATAGGCGCCCTTGTAGAGATATTGCCAGATATCCTCGATCTGGTGCGCGTCCCGGCCGATCAGGCAGGGAATGACATGGTCCTGCAGATAGGAGGCGACGGACAGTTCGCGGCCGTTGAGGGTCGCATCGCCCAGACCATAGACGCCCTCTTCGGTCTCGATTTTGAGGGTGACGAAATTGCGACCAGGACAGGTAACGATGACCTTGGCGCCGGTAATCTTGGGCATGGATGCTCCCCTAAAACTGGTATGACCAATAAAGGCCATAGGCGATAATCATTTTGCCTTCAACGATATTGGTCAGGCCAATACCGTCAGGCGATTTCCAATGTAACCGTCTGAAGCGTGGCACTGTCCGGCCCGACCATGATGTCGAACAGGCCGGGTTCGACCACCTCCTGCATGTCGAGATTCCACAGCGCAAAGGCCTCCGGGCCGATGGTCAGGCGCACGGTGCGGCTTTCGCCGGGCGCCAGCGCGATCCGCTCGAAGCCCTTCAATTCCTTGAGCGGGCGGGTGACCGAGGCGGTCTGGTCATGGACATAGAGCTGCACCACCTCCTCGCCAGCGACAGTGCCGACATTGCGGACATCGACCTCCACCGTGACTTCACCGCCCACGCCGATGCGGCTGGCCGACAGGCGTGGCTTGCCAAATTCGAAGCTTGTGTAGCTGAGACCGAAGCCGAACGGGAAAAGCGGGCTGGCGTCGGCGAAGAGATAGCCGCGCCGCGAGGATGGCTTGCGGTTGTAGAAGATCGGGATCTGGCCGGCGTCGCGCGCGACGGTGACGGGCAGCTTGGCCCCCGGATTGACGTCGCCGAACAGGATATCGGCCATCGCCGTGCCGCCCTCCTGCCCCGGATACCAGCATTCGATCAGCGCATTGGCACCATCGACCACCGCAGGATAGCTGGGCGGGCGACCGTTGATGGCGCAGACCACCACCGGCTTTCCGGTCGCCTTCATCGCGGCGAACAGGTCATTCTGCTCCCCCACCAGATCAAGGCTGGTGCGATCGCCCAGATGGTTCTTGGCAAAGCCTTCGCGGCTGGTCTGTTCGGTGTCGCCGATGGCCAGCAGGATGATGTCGGCGGTCTTCGCAACCTCGACCGCTTCGGCGATCAGCTGGCGGTTCTTCGCCGGATCGGCCAGCAGCACTTCATCCACCGAGCGATCCTCGCTCTGGGTGATGAAGACGCCCTGGGCATGGACGATGTCCGCCCGGTTGCCGAGCTTCGCCCTGATACCGTCGAGCAAAGAGACCGCCTGGCGCGGGATCGAGGAATAGCCGCCCAGCCGCGCGATCGCGGCATTGGGGCCGATCACGGCCACCTTGCGATGGGCGCCGGGCTTGAGCGGCAGGACGCCGTCATTCTTCAGCAGAACGATCGACTTGTGCGCCGCCTTGAGCGCCAGCGCGCGCGCCTCCGCATTGCCGGTGAGCGCATCATAATCGGCGCGCGGCCAGGGATTTTCGAACAGGCCCGCGCGGAACTTGAGCGTCAACATGCGCGTGCAGGCGAGGTTGACGGCCTCAAGGGGCACTTTTCCGGCGCGGACCTGTTCGACGAGCGTGCGATAGGCCAGGCCATCGGGCAGCTCGCAATCGACCCCGGCGCGGAGCGCGGCACGGGCCGTCGCTTCCAGGTCGGGCTGGACATGGTGGATAGTGTCGAGTTCGGGGACGGCACCGTAATCGCTGACCACGGCGCCATCGAAATGCCATTCGCCGCGCAGGATATCGCCGAGCAGCCATTTATTCTGGTGGCTGGGGACGCCGTCAATCTCGTTATAGCTGGGCATGACGGCAGCGATGCCGGTGCGCTTGACCACCTGACGGAAGGGCGGGAAGAAATTCTCGCGCAGTTCGCGCTCGCTGATCGGCGCGGGCGCGATGTTCTCGCCGGCCTGCGGCTGGCCATGACCGGTCATATGCTTGAGCGTGGCCATGACCTTGTCCGGGCCGATCTGCTTGCCCTCCCCCTGCAGGCCCAGCACGGCGGCGACGCCCATCTCGCCGCAGAGATAGGGGTCTTCGCCGAAGGTTTCCTCGATCCGGCCCCAGCGCGGGTCGCGGGCGATGTCGACCACCGGCGAAAGGGCGAGATGGACGCCGCGCGCACGCACTTCCCGAGCGATAACCGACTGGACATCGGTCATCAGCTGGCGGTCGAAGCTGCCGGCAAGGCCGATCGCCATCGGGAACATGGTGGCGTCGGTCGCCATGTAGCCGTGGAGCGACTCCTCGTGGAAGAGGATCGGGATGCCGAGGCGGGTCTCTTCCACCGCCCATTTCTGGACGGCGTTGATGAAGGCGACGGTATCGGCCGGGGTGCGCCAGCGCGCGCCGACGCCGCCGGCCTGGGTCGATCCGTTGGGCGCGCCGCGCCGGTCGGACGGGCGGGTGATCTGGCCGAAGCTGGCGGGATAGGCCTTGCTCGCCTTGGCCGGCGAGAAGGTGAGATCGTCCATGATGTCGGCCTTGGTCGCCCAGAGCGCGATGATCTGGCCGACCTTTTCCTCCAGCGTCATGCGGCCGAGCAGGTCGCGCACGCGCAGGTCGATGGGGGCGGACGCATCCTTGTAGAGCGGGCCGCCCTTCCCCTTCGCCGCCAGCGGGGCGGCAGCGAGGGCGGAGGTGGAGGCGAGCAGGCCAAGGGCCTGGCGGCGGGCGAAGCGGGTCGTCATCATGGCTTATTGCACCGTCAGGGTGGTGGACTGGAGCGCGACCGAGCTGTTGCCGGTCATGATCTCGAAATCGCCGGGCTCGACGACGCGGTGCATCTGGTCGTTCCACATCTGCAGCGCCTCGGGACCGACCGTGAAGGTGACGGTGCGGCTCTCGCCGGGTTTCAGCGTGACGCGCTGGAAGCCCTTCAGCTCCTTGACCGGACGGGTGACCGAGCTGACCTTGTCGCGGATATAGAGCTGGACGACCTCGTCCCCTTCCCGCGCGCCGGTGTTGCGGACATCGACCGAGACGCTGGTCTTGCCGCCGATGCCGATCCTGGTGGCGGACAGGCGCGGCGCCGACAGGCTGAAGCTGGTATAGCTGAGGCCGAAGCCGAAGGGATAGAGCGGGTCGGTGGTGTCGAACAGATAGCCGCGCCGGGCCGAGGGCTTCATATTGTAGAAGAGCGGCAGCTGGCCGGCCGAGCGCGGCACGGTGACGGGCAGCTTGCCGCCCGGATTGACGTCGCCGAACAGGATGTCGGCCACGGCATTGCCGCCCTGCTCGCCCAGATACCAGCCTTCCAGGATGGCGTTGGCCTGTTCGCTGACCTTCACCGTGGAAGCGGGGCGGCCGTTGATGAGGACGACGGTGATCGGCTTGCCGAGCGCCTTCAATGCATCGAACAGCTCCTGCTGCTCACCGACCAGGTCGAGGCTGGGGCGGTCGCCCAGATGGTTGTCGGCCCAGCCCTCGCGGCTCGACTGTTCGGTGTCGCCCAAGGTCAGGATGATGCGGTCGACATTGCGCGCCGCCTCGACCGCCTGGGCGATCAGCTTGCGGTTTTCGGCCGGCTCCGACTTGGTGACGCTGTCGGCCCACCAGTCGTCATCCTCGGTGATCTTGACGCCCTGGGCGAAGACAATGTTCGCCTTTGCGCCGACCCGCGCCTTGATCCCTTCCAGGATCGAGACGCTGTGCGGCGGCTGGCCATAATAGCCGCCCAGCCGCGCGACCGCCGCGCTGGGGCCGATCACCGCGATTGTGCCTTCGGGCTTCAACGGCAGCATGCCGTCATTCTTGAGCAGGGTGATCGAGCGCTGGGCCGCGGTGCGGGCGAGCGCGCGGGCCTCGTCATTATTGGTGATCGCGGCCGCCGCATTGGCGTCGGCATAGGGATTTTCAAACAGGCCGGCACGGAACTTCAGCTCCAGCATGCGGCGCACGGCGAGATCGACCTTCACTTCGCTGACCTTGCCCTCGCGCACCAGCTTGCCGAGCGTGGCATAG
The DNA here is from genome assembly GCF_030128825.1 of Sphingobium sp. WTD-1. NCBI lineage: Bacteria > Pseudomonadati > Pseudomonadota > Alphaproteobacteria > Sphingomonadales > Sphingobiaceae > Sphingobium > Sphingobium sp. WTD-1. The sequence goes on from NZ_CP119127.1 coordinate 4,245,183, forward strand.
GACAGGCCCTCCGGCAGGTCCGCGTCGACGCCGGCATCGAGCGCGCGCATCGCCGCTTCTTCCAGATTGGCGGCGATATGATGGATGCTCATCAGCTGATCGACGGCCGAATAATCGGAGACGACGGCGCCGCGAAAGCCCCATTCTTCCCGCAGGACATTTTCCAGCAGCCAGCGATTGGCGTGGCTGGGCACGCCGTCAATCTCGTTATAGCTGGCCATCACCGCCTCGATGCCGGTGCGTTTCACCACCTGTTCGAAGGGCGGGAAGAAATTTTCGCGCAGTTCGCGTTCCGACACCGGCGCCGGGCCGATATTGGTGCCGCTTTCGGGCTGGCCATGGCCGGTCAGATGCTTGAGCGTGGCGAAGACATGATTGGGCTGGAGCGTGCGCGAACGGCCAACGCCCTGAAGCCCCTCCACCGCAGCAACGCCCATTTCGCCGACCAGATAGGGATCCTCGCCATAGGTTTCCTCGATCCGGCCCCAGCGCGGGTCGCGGGCGATGTCGACCACGGGCGAGAGCACCATCGGCACGCCGCGCGCGCGGATTTCGCGGGCGATCACCTGATTGACCTGGCGCAGCATGGCGGGATCCCAGCTCGACGCCATGGCGATCGACTGGGGGAAGCTGGTCGCGCCAACGGCGGCATAGCCGTGCAGCCCCTCCTCATGGAACAGGATCGGGATGCCGAGCCGGGTCTGCGTCATCGCCCATTTCTGCAGGCCGTTGACCAGCGCCACGGTGCGGCGCGGATCGCGGCCAGGCACGACGCGCGGGCTGAAACTGCCACGACCGTCCGACGGACGGGTAAAATGGCCGATGCCGTTGGGGAAGGTCGGGCTGAGCTTGCTGGGGTCCAGTTCGCCCTGCGCGTCCAGCAGCTTCACCTTGTCGGTCCAGACGGTGGTGATCTGGGCGATCTTTTCATCCAGCGTCATGCGCGCCAGAAGATCATCGACGCGCGCCTCGATCGGCGCGGACGCATCCTTGTAGAGCGGGCGCGCCGATTGGCCGGTCGCGGGTGCCGCCGTAACGGGCGTGAGCGGCGCCGCCATCACCAGCGACAGCGCTGATGCTGCGCACAAAAACTGAACTGACCGGATCACGACGCCCCTCTCCAATTTTGTCGCGGCTTTCCTTTTTGCTTGCCGCCGATCAACTGATAGCGTTACCATCACAACCCAAGAGCTGCTTGTCAATGCCACCGTTGGCAATGCACCAAAAAATTGCCTGCGGGCCAAGGGGGAGAGGACCGAATGTTTGCGCGCCTGTTTTGCTGGATCATGGCCAGTATCTTGCTAGTTGGCGCCCTGCTGATCGGCGCGCCGCGCGCCTGGGCCGAGGATGGCTATGATCTGTGGCTGCGCAATGCGCCGGCCGATGCCGCCGGCGCCCAGCGGATTGGGGCCAACGCGCGCAGCATTGTCGGCGCAGACACCTCCACCATGGCGATCGCCCGGCAGGAATTGCAGCGCGGCATTGCCGGGCTTACCGGCGCCACCGTGCCCCTGACAGCAACAGTGCAGCAAGGTGCGATCCTGCTGCAGTCGGCCGCACAGCAGGACAAGCCATCGGTGCCGACCGACGGGCTGGGCGCTGACGGCTACGCGATTCGCACCATGACGGTCGCGGGCAAGCCGGTGACGGTGATTGCTGGCGCGACCGATGTCGGCGTGCTGCACGGCGCCTATACCTGGCTGCGCCTTGCCCGCACCGGCGCAGCCCTCGACCGGATCGATATGCGCAGCGCGCCGCGCATCGGCCTGCGCCTGCTCAACCATTGGGACAATCTGGATGGCACGGTGGAGCGCGGCTATGCCGGCCAGTCGATCTGGGACTGGTGGCGCCTGCCCGATTATAAGGGGCCGCGCTATACCGACTATGCCCGCGCCAATGCCTCGCTGGGCATCAATGGCACCGTGCTCAACAATGTGAACGCCAAGTCCGACAGCCTGACCGCGGCCTATATCGCCAAGGCGGCGGCGCTGGCCGACCTGTTCCGCCCCTATGGCATCAAGGTCTATCTGTCGGTCAAATGGACCGCGCCGATGGAACTGGATGGCCTGAAAAGCGCCGATCCGCTCGACCCGGCAGTTGCCGCCTGGTGGAAGGCCAAGGCCGACGAGATCTACAAGGCGATCCCCGATTTCGGCGGTTTCCTGGTGAAGGCGAACAGCGAGGGCCAGCCCGGCCCGCAGGATTACAAGCGCACCCACGCCGACGGCGCCAACATGCTGGCGGCCGCGGTCAAGCCGCATGGCGGCATCGTGATGTGGCGCGCCTTCGTCTATGCCCATGACAATCCCGACGATCGCGCCAAGCAGGCCTATAGCGACTTCAAGCCGCTCGACGGCCAGTTTGCCGACAATGTCATCGTCCAGGTGAAGAATGGCGCGATCGACTTCCAGCCGCGCGAACCCTTCCACCCGCTGTTCGGCGCGATGCCCAAGACGCCGCTGATGATGGAATTCCAGATCACCAAGGAATATCTGGGCCAGTCGACCCACCTAACCTATCTGGGCACGCTGTTCGAGGAGACGCTGAAGAGCGATACGCTGGCCAGGGGCAAGGGATCGACCGTCGCCAAGGTGATCGACGGATCGCTGGAAGGCCACAAGCTGACCGGCATCGCCGGGGTCGCCAATATCGGCGTCGACCGCGACTGGAGCGGGTCGATCTTCAACCAGGCGGACTGGTATGCGTTCGGCCGCATGGCGTGGGACACGGACCTGACCGCCGAGGCTGTCGCGCGCGAATGGGCGGCGCAGACCTTCTCCCCCGATCCCAGGGTGGTTGCGCCGATCGTCGCGATGATGATGGGATCGCGCGAGGCGGCGGTCGACTATATGACGCCGCTGGGCCTGGCCCATATCATGGGCACCGGCCATCATTATGGCCCCGCCCCCTGGGTGTCCGAACTGGCACGGCCCGAATGGAACCCGGTCTATTATCACAAGGCCGACAAGCAGGGCATCGGTTTTGACCGGACCAGGACGGGCAGCAATGCCACCGGCCAATATGCGCCGGCGCTGGCGAAGCTGCTGGACAATCCGAAGACCACGCCGGAGCGCGAACTGCTGTGGTTCCATCACCTGCCCTGGGACTATCGCCTGCAATCGGGCGAGACGCTGTGGGACGGCCTCATCCATCATTATGACCGGGGCGTCGAAACGGTCGCGGCGATGCAGCGGGACTGGGCCAAGCTCAAGCCTCAGGTCGACGCCGAGCGCTTCGCGCAGGTCGAGACCTTCCTGGCGATCCAGCATCGCGAAGCGCAATGGTGGCGCGACGCGTGCATCGCCTATTTCCAGTCGGTGTCCGGCCGCCCCCTGCCCGCCGGCAGCGCGGCGCCCGCCCACCCGATCGACTGGTACAAGGCGCTCAGCTTCCCCTATGCGCCGGGGCACCCGAAATGAGATTTTACTTAAGCTTGCGCAATGATCCCGCTAGCAGAGAGGTTTAGTCCCATGTCGAAGGCCCCGAAATCCTGATGGAAGCCAGAAGTTCCCGCCGCCAGCGCAACGCGCCCACCATCAACGATGTGGCGAAACATGCCGGCGTGTCGCCGATGACGGTGTCGCGGGTGATCAACGGTGAACAGGTGGTGCGGGCGGCGACCAAGGAGAAGGTGGAGGCGGCGATCGCCGCGCTCAACTACTCCCCCAGCGCCGCCGCGCGTAGCCTGGCGGGCGGCGACGAGACGCGGATCGGCCTGCTCTATTCCAACCCATCGGCATCCTATCTGTCGGAATTCCTGGTCGGCAGCCTCGACCAGTCGAGCCGCGCCGGCATCGACCTGGTTGTCGAGAAATGGGACGAGCAAACCGCGATCAAGGCGGTGGTCGACCATCTGGTGCGCGGCCGGATCGACGGCGTCGTGCTGCCGCCGCCGCTGTGCGACCATGAAGCGATGATCGATGCGCTGCGCGAGGCGGGCATCCCCGCCGTCGTGGTGGCGACCGGCCATGCGCCGGCCAGCCTGGCCGCGGTCAGCATCGACGACCGGGGCGCGGCCTATGAAATGACCCGGCACCTGATTGGCCTGGGCCATAACCGCATCGGCTTCATCAAGGGGCATCCGAACCTGAGCGCCAGCGAGGAACGGTATCAGGGCTATATCCGGGCACTGGGCGAAGCCGGCATCGCGCTGGACGATGCGCTGGTGGAACAGGGTTTCTTCACCTACCGATCCGGGCTGGACGCCGCCGAGCATATATTGGCGCGCGACAATCCGCCGACCGCCATCTTCGCCAGCAATGACGACATGGCCGCTGCGACGGTGGCGATCGCCCATCGCAACGGGCTGGACGTGCCCGGTGACCTTACCGTCTGCGGCTTCGACGATACCTCGCTCGCCACCACCATCTGGCCGGAACTGACCACCATCCGCCAGCCGATCAGCGCCATGTCGCGGGCGGCGGTCGACCTGCTGGTGCGCCATATCAAAGGGCGCCGCAGCCAGAGCGAGGATGGCCCGCCGCACATGCTGCTGGACTATGAACTGGTCCGCCGCCAGTCCGACGCCGCGCCACGGCTGCGCCCCAAGCACAAGGGCCGAAAATAGGATCGGCCGCGCTTAACTTCGCATATTTCCTGCACATCCTGACATTTTCATGCGCGCGTTGGAAATCTTCGTGCGAGGATGGAGGGTGCGCGGACGATGGGAAAGAGCCTTGGGCCGGTGTAGCAGGATGCGGAGGCTGTAGGACAGGCTTGGGTCGAAACAAGGCATAATAGCCCTTCCGGGGCGTAGGCAAGGGCGGCTTCTGGTCGCAACCTGCCCGTCCGAACTTGCTTACGCGGCCCAGACGCTCTCGTCGTCCGCTAGATCAACCCTCGCACGATCCAGCCCGGCAGCGTCGCGATCGCCAGCAAAGTGCCCAGCGGCACCCGGCTCTGCCCCTGCACCGCCCGGCCCAGCGCCAGCGCGATCAGCGCCCCTACCAGCCCCAGCGAGGCCGCGATCAGCAGGATGAAGGGCAGCGCCTGCCAGCCCAGCCAGGCGCCGATCGCGCCGAGCAGCTTGGCGTCGCCCAGCCCCAGCCCCTCGCGCCCGCGCAGCGCGCGATAGCCGAGCGCGATCGCCAGCAGTCCCAGATAACCCGTTGCCGCGCCGATCACCCGGTCGACCAGCGCGACGTCTGTGGTCCAAAGCCCCAGGGTGAAGCCCAGAAAAGCCAGCGGCAGGGTCAGCGCATCGGGCAGCCAGAAATAGCGCCAGTCCAGTAGCGCCAGGGTCAGCAGCATCCAGCCGAGCAGCGCCCAGCCGATCCCGCCCAGATCCGGCACGAAACCCAGCGCCAGCGCGCCGATGATCGCGCAGCCCGCCTCCACCCGGCCATGGAGCGGATCGATCGCCACGCCGCAGGTCCGGCATCGGCCGCGCTGCACCAGCGCGCTCAGCATCGGCACCAGGTCGATCGCCCCCAGTAGCCGGCCACAGCCGTCGCAGGCCGACCGGCCGCGCATCACGCCGCGCCCCTGCGGCCAGCGCAGGATCAGGGTGGCAAGGAAGCTGCCCGCGATCGCACCCGCGATCGCGCCGACCAAGGCCGCCCAGGGATCGATCACAACGTCCCTTCGACCTTCAGCACATAGGCGTTGCCGACCGTGGCGAAGCCCGCCTGCCCCAGCGTCCCGGCCAGCGCCGGATCGGCGGTTTCCACCCGCATTTCGGCGGTATAGCGGCCCGACCGCCAGATACGCAGATTGATCTTTTCCATGCCAGACTGGCTGACCAGCGGCAGCAACAGCGCGTCACCATCGCAGGCGACCGTGCCCGACAGCCCCTGCGACAGATTCAGTCCGGCGATCTGCGTCGCCATCCGCGCCCGCACCCGGCCTTCGGCATGGCCGCAGACATCGCCGCGATAATAGCCGCTGACATCCTCCATCATCAACCCGCTGACCGGCAGCGGCGCGAAGGTGCGGCCCAGCGGCACCGAACCGGTCACGTCATCTATGCCGATCCGGTCGAGACCGACAGTCAGCGCCCCTTGGACGTCGTCGGGCTGGCCGCGATGCCGGGCGATGTCGAACCGCGCCCGGCCGACCAGCAGCGATAGCGGCGACAGGCCGGCGCGCACCGACCCCATCGGCATTTCACCCAGCATCAGCTGGTCGATCCGCCCGCTCCACACGCTGCCGCGTATCTCGCGCGCGGCCAGGCCCAGCCGGTCAAGCTGCGCCAGCCCCAATGCGACGCGCATCGGAATGAAGAGGATCAGGCCGAATATGAACAGCGCGATCAGGATGATGCGCATCCGGCGCGACAGGAGCAGCCCCTTCATTGGCCGCCTCCACGCACGAGCACCGCCTGCACCGACACGCTGCCTGCGGTCGGCGAGGGCCGCGCGCTCATCGTCTCGACGCGCAGCCCCTGCGCCTCCAGCCCCGCGATCCAGCTCATCATCGCCACCGGACGGACCGAGGCGATGGCGATCTCCATCCGGTCATTGCCCTGCGGCTGCGCCCGTTCCAGCGTCAGCCCGGCCTCGCCCGCGCTCTGGCCGACAAATTGTTCGATCGGGATGGACGGGCCGGTCGGTGTGGGCCTGCGCGGCAGATGCTTCAACAGCTTCACCTTGGCGCGGATCGCCGCATTGCGATCGGTCGCCTCGCGCAGGGCATCGCGGGCGGAACGCTGCGCATGGGTCAGCGGCCGCGCCACACCCAGCCACAATATCACCACCGCCAGCAGCGCGAACATCACGCCCAGCATCCATTGCTCGCGCGGCGACCGCTCGATCCAATAGGCTTTCATCCTGTCCATCATGACCGCACCGTAATATCTGCCAGCGTGCGCCCGCCCGGATCCTGGGACGGGGTCGCCGTGATCGTGTAACCGGCCGCCTGCAACGCCAGCAGCACGATGTTGATGTCATCCGCCTTGGCGGCGGCCAGGGTCGCACGAACCATGCCGTCGGGATCGCGCGACAGCGCCGTCAGCGACACGCCCGGCGCATCCTGCATCGCGCTCATCAGGCCGGCGACCGGCGCGGTGAAGGCATAGGCGCCGGCTCCGCGCGCGGCGAGTTGCCGGTCCATCTCCGCCTCGACCTGCATCACGTCGTTCGCCTCGGGCAGCACCTGCCGCGCCAGCGCCAGGCTCTCGCCATCAATCTGGCTGGCGGCGACATTCTGCCGCACCAGCGTCACCAGGCTGATGAGCAGGCTGGCCAGCAGGATCAGGCCGCACCAGATCGCGATCCGGCCCAGCGCCCGCGTATCGATCTGCCGCCGCACCCGCTTGGCGAAATCGCCTTGGCGCAGGTCGATCGGCGGCGCGTCGAGCGCCGCCACCAGCCGCGCTTCGATCTCGTCTGCCGCGACCGCTCGCACCGGCGCATCGCCGATCAGTTCGGGCAGCGCCATGTCGGCGGTCAGCGCCATGTCAGGGCCGCGCAATACCGACGCACCGCCAATCATTCCGGATACGAAATCATTATCGCTTTCCGGCAGCAGCAGCGCCGCCGGCACGATGATGTCCGGGTCCAGCCCATGATGCTGCGCCCAGAGCAGCCAATGCTGCATGTCGCTGCGCGCCGCGACCGCCACAATATGCGGGCGGGCGGGATCGTCATTCTCGTCGGCGGCGGCGAACAGCTGGTCGGACGGCAGGATGGCGCCGGCCAGTGCGCCCAGACGCGCCGCCGCCCGCCCCTGCCGCGCCGGCAGATCGGGATGCGACACCCAGTGCAGCGCCACCAGCGCGGCCGGCGGCACCAGCATCACCCGCGCCTTATCGGGCAGCGCGGCCAGGCCACAGGCGGCCAGCCAGTTGGCACCGGCGCCGGTCTGGACGATCGCGCCATCCACCACCCGCATCCATGTCGGCGCGTCCTCCGCCCCTTCGGGCAGGGCAATGATCAGGGCATCGGCCGAACTCATGCGCCCGCCCCCCAATCGCGCCGCACCAGCCGGATCGGCGGCTGCCGGGCATCGATCAGCCCGCGCTCCACCACTTGCGTCCCCCCTACATTCACCGACACGTCCACTCTGAAAAATCCCGTCGTCAACTTGACCTGCTCGGCGACCTCGGTGAGCGGGCTGAGCCCGACCAGAGAGGGTGCCTGCCAGAATTGGGGTGTGCTGCCGTAGCCTTCCGCCGGCCGTTGCGCCAGCAATTGCCGTGCCTGCGCAACGCTCAGCTGCCCCGGCAGCAGCATCGCGAACAAGGGCGCCTGATCGGGCAGCAAGGTATTGATATTGATCGGCGACATGTCCGACACCGGCAGCGCACAGACCCAGGGCCGGACCAGATCATAGACCGCCGGCGTGATGCCGTTCACCGCCCGCAGCTCGCTGGCGTCGACCATGAAGCGGTTGGCGGTGCGATAGGGCCGCGCCGCGCGGGCATAGGTCTCGTCCTCGGCGCCGCCCGGCTGGGGCACGCTGTCGGTATCGATCCAGTCGGCAAGCGAGGCAGCGGCGACCTGCGCCTGGCGCACATCGACGCCCAGCGCCTGCAACAGCGCCTGGAACTGCGAAACCGCCACCGGGCGCACCTTCAGGCTGTTCTCGTTGTTGCCGGCAACCACGCTGTTGAGGTTGAAGCAGTTGCTGCCGTCGGTCACCCGCGCCGTCGCCATGCCGCCGGGCACCGGGATCGCCTGCGGCGTGCCCATCCAGTTGCCCGCCAAGGTCGTCTTGCCGGGGCTGGCCGCGACCAGATCGCCGATCTTGAGGCGCGCGATCACCATGCCGGCATCGGCAAAGGCCCGCCCCTGATCGACCGCGCCGCCATTGCCGGTCATTCGCGTCGCCAGCGCTACCCGTTCCAGCGCCGTGGCCGCCACCACCGCCATCACCGCGACCAGCAGCAATACGGTCAGCAGCGCGGCGCCGCGCTCTTCGGGCCGGTTGGGATCAGGCCGCCGCATTGGACGCCTCCTGATCGTCAAGCGGCGCTTCCCTGGGACCGGGCGCCACCAGGAAGCGCAGCGTGACCGGCGGCTCGCCGGTGCGCTTGACCACCATCTCCACCGCGCGCGGCATCAGGTCGGGCTGGCCCGGCGTCCAGTCCTCGCGCCACTTGCCCTCTACGTCGCGGAAGCGGAGCGTCACCTCCTCGACATGGTCGAGCAGCGCCGCCGGCTCGTCGCCCGCCGCGCCGTCGATCTGGGCATAGCCGCGCCGTTCCAGCCGGCCCTGCCGCACCCAATATTCCACCTTCTGCAACGATGGTCGCGGCAGATCGCCCAGATTGTCCCATCCGCCGCGCACGAACTGCATCACCGGCTGTTCCTCGCCGTCGCGATGCGCCCAGAAGGCCGGCGCCAGCGTCCCCGCCTCGGTGCGGCTGATGCGCGGCACCGCCTGGCCAAGATCGGCCGACAGCGCGCCCGCGGCCCGCTGGATCGCCGCCATGTCGTCCAGCCGCGCCTTGACCTGCGCCTGCGCCGACACGCTGTTGCCCAGCAACAGCACACCCGCCGCCGCCAGCATCGCAAAGATCATCAGCGCGACGAGCAGCTCGATCAGCGTGAAGCCGTGTTCGGCGGAACGCCTCAAAGACGTAAAACCTTGTTCACCCCGTCCGCCTTCCGGCTTCTCCGGCCTCATCACTCCACCTCCCGCAGGAAGCTGAGCACCACCGGCGATGCGCCCGGCTGGCCATCGACCACCAGATCGACCTGCAACAGGCGCTTGTCCTCGCTCGCCTTGACGGTGCGGGTCCAGTGCCAGCGGCGGCCGCCATTTTCGACCTCGCCATCCTCCTCGCCGACCGAGGGCGGGGCGACATCGCTCTGCACCTCGACCATCAGGTTGCGGGCGACGATCTGGCCCAGCGCCTTGCTGTCGAGGTCGGCGGCGGTGCGCAGCGTCACCCCCTGCAACCGCACCAGCGCCAGCGCCGCCAGGCTGAACACCGCCAGCGCGACCAGCATTTCGAGCAGCGTGAAGCCCTGCTGGGCGGAACGCGACGAAGGCGCGACGCCCTTTTCATTGCGCCGATCAGCCACCGACCGCGACCTTTCCGGCCATGTCGACGCTGACCTGCACCCGCTCCGCCTCGCGCGCCAGGGTGATGGTCAGCGGATCGGTGGGCAGGCCGGTGCCGTCGAAGGCGATCTGCTGGCGGCCGTCCTGGCCCACCAGCGCCCGCGTGCCCGTCTTCCAGTTGGCGCTGACGAAGGGCTTTTCCTCCATCGGCACCCATTGGCCGCCCTCGCGGCGCTGGAACCCATAGCCCGAGGCCGAGACCCACACGCCCATCGGGCGCGCGGTGACGACCGCTTCGTCGCGCGCGGCGGCAACGCGCGCGGCAAAGCGGTCGGCATCGTCGACGATCCGGCCGCGCGGATCGGGAATGGCGATCACCACGGCAGCCGAAATGAAGCCGATGATCGTCAGCACGACCATCAGCTCGATCAGCGTGAAGCCATGTTCGGCGGAACGCGAAAAGGACACGAAGCCGTTTCGTGGCGGAGCCGATGCCCCGCCACCGTTCGGGCTGAGCCTGTCGAAGCCCCCTGCCGAGCGGAGCGAGGTAGCTCGTTCCGCTCGGCGCGCGGCATCACATTTCGCTGGAATAAATGTCCGCATTCTCATTCTCGCCGCCCGGCTGGCCGTCGGCGCCCAGCGAGCTGATGTCGAACGCGCCCTTCTTGCCCGGCACGGTGTAGATATAGGCGCGGCCCCACGGGTCCTGCGGCAGCTTCTTGATATAGCCGCCGCGGCGATAGCGCTGCGGCTGCGCCAGCGATGCGGGCGGGTTGAGCAATGCCTGCAGACCGTCCGACGCGGCGGGATAGTTCAGGTTGTCGAGGCGATATTGCTCCAGCGCCTGTTCGATGGTCGAAATGTCGGCCTTGGCCTTCTCGACGCGGGCGGTATCGGTGGCGGGAATGACGTTGATCGCCACGATCGTCGCCAGCAGGCCGATGATGACGATCACGACCATCAGCTCGACCAGCGTGAAGCCGTGTTCGGCGGAACGCCCCACTTCCTGTTCGTCATCCCCGCGCAGGCGGGGATCCATCTCCCCAGCTTGCGCTTTCGGTTCGACGTTGAGAGATGGATTCCCGCCTGCGCGGGAATGACGGAGGGAGAGGATCTTTCGCATATTCTACTCCTTCAAGCCCCTGTCAGGCTTTGCAGCTGCAGGATCGGCAGCAGGATGGACAGGATGATGACGGCGACGATGCCGCCCATCAATATGATGATAATCGGCTCCAGCATGGCGAGCGCGGCCGATGTGAAGGCGTCAAACTCGCGCTCCAGATAATCGGCCGCGCGTTCCAGCATCGTGTCGAGCCGCCCGGCACTCTCGCCGCTCGCCGCCAGATAGACCAGCAACGGGGGAAACACCCCTGCCCGCTTCAACGCCGCCGACAGGCTGCCACCGCCCCGGATCGCCTCGACAATCTCGTCCGACGCCTTGCGCAGCACCCGATTATGCACCGTGTTCGCGGTCAGCGACAGGCCCTCCATCAGCGGCAGCCGGCTCGCCACCATGGTCGAGAGCGTGCGCGCCATCCGCGCGGCATGCAGGTCGCGGATCAGCCGGCCCAGCACCGGCAGGCCCAGCAACATTGCGTCGAAGCGATAGCGGAAGCTGTCGATCTTGAGCGCGCGCCAGAAGCCGAAGGCGCCAAGCCCGATCAGGATCAGCAACAACCACCAATAGCCTGCCAGGAAGGCGGAAATGCCCATCACCATGCGCGTGAGCAGCGGCAATTGCTGGCCCACCGTGTCGAACTGTTCGACCACCTTGGGCACGACGAAGATCATCAGCGCCGCGACCACGAACACGGCGAAGGTCGCCAGCACCGAAGGATAGGCGATGGCGGTCAGCACCTTGGAGCGCATCACCGCCTGCCGCTCCATCAGTTCGGACAGACGCTCCATGATGGTGGGCAGGCTGCCGGAGCTTTCGCCGGCCGAGATCATCGCGCGATAGAGGGCAGGAAAGCTTTTCGGCTCCGCGCCCAGCGCATCGGCTAGCCGCCGTCCCTCCAGCACGCCGGAATGGACCTTGCCCACGATCGCCCGGACATGATCCTGCTCGCTCTGCCGGCTGATCGTGCGCAGCGACTCCTCCAGCGGGCTCACCTGGATCAGGGTCGACAACTGCCGGGTGAAAAGCGTCAGTTCCTTGGCCGACAGCTTGGGCGCGCGCAGCGACAGGCCGGCCCGCTTGCGCGCGACCGACACCGCGCCCGGCTCCAGCCGCACGACGAACAGCTTGCGCGCATCCAGCTTTACCCGCGCCTCGTCCAGGCTGTCCGCCTTGACGCTGCCCTTGCGTTCCTTGCCCGCCGGATCGATCGCGACATAGTCGAAATCAGCCATCGGCAATGGTTTCCACCTCGGTCGCATCGCGGCGCGACACGCGGATCGCTTCCTCGGCCGTGGTCTGGCCGTCGCGCACCAGCGCGCGCGCGGCCGACCCCAGGTTCGGCGCATTGAGGAAGGCATGGCGGGCGATCAGCGACTCGTCGCCGCCATCGTTGATCAGGCGGCGGATCGTGTCGTCGACGCGGATCGCCTCGAACACGCCGATCCGGCCCTTGTAGCCGGTGCCGTTGCATTCGTCGCAGCCGCGCGCCCGGTAGATGATCGTGCCGGGGTCAAAGCCCAGCAGGGCGCTTGCCGACTTGTCGGCCTGCACCGGCTCGCGGCAATGCTGGCACAGCCGCCGCACCAGTCGCTGAGCGACGACGGCGCGCAGCGTGGAGGCGAGCAGGAAGGGTTCGACCCGCATGTCGCGCATACGGGTGATCGCGCCGACCGCGTCATTGGTATGGACGGTGGACAGCACGAGATGGCCGGTCAGCGACGCCTGCACCGCTATCTCGGCGGTCTCGCGGTCGCGGATTTCGCCGACCATGACGACATCGGGGTCCTGGCGCAGGATCGCGCGCAGCCCGGCGGCAAAGGTCAGGCCGACCTTGGCATTGACCTGGGTCTGGCCGACGCCCTCCATCGCATATTCGACCGGGTCTTCGACGGTCAGGATATTGCGGCTACCGTCATTCAGGTTGCGCAGGCCAGCATAGAGCGTCGTCGTCTTGCCCGAACCGGTCGGCCCGGTGACCAGGATGATGCCGTTGGGCTCGCTCAGCCCCTCGCGGAAGATGCGGTCGGGCGCACCGGTCATGCCCAGCAGGTCGAGCGTGATGCCGGCATTTTCCTTGTCTAGGATACGCAGCACCACCCGCTCGCCTGCCCGGCTAGGCAGGGTCGATACGCGCACGTCGAGCAGCTTGCCGCCCAGCGTCAGGCCGATGCGGCCATCCTGCGGCACGCGCCGTTCGGCAATGTCGAGCCGCGCCATCACCTTGATGCGGCTGACCACCACCGGCGCGACATGCGGCGGCATGCGTAGCGTCTCGCGCAGCACGCCATCCACGCGCATCCGCACGATCAGGCCCGTCTCATAGGGTTCGATATGAATGTCCGACACGCCCTGGCGCGCGGCCTCGGCAATGATGCCGTTGATCAGGCGGATCGCCGGCGCGTCGTCCGCGCTGTCGAGCAGATCGTCGGCGGTCGGGATATCTGCGGCCAATATGTCCAGCTCGTCCGCGCCGACGTCGATCGACCCGGCCATGGCGGCAGCGCTGCCCTCCATCGCATAATGATCGGACAGATGCCGGTCGAACTGCGGCGCCTCGACAAAGCGCACGTCGAAGCTGCGGGCGAGATGACGGCGCACCTCCAGCAACACGCGCGGATCGCTGCCCTCGCGCACCGCGATCGACAGTCGCTCGCCATCCTGCGGCAGCATCACCACGCCATGCTTGCGGGCAAAGCCATAGGGGATGTCGACCGGTCGTGGCGGAAGAACCGACGGCATTACCGTCACATGCTCCTGTTCGCTCACTTCTGCTCTCCGCTTGGCGGCAGGTCGACCGGGCGGACGACGCCGCTCGACTGCCGCACCGTGGGTTCGATGACCTGGACCTGTCCCGGTGCCGGCGATGTTGCCGGCGAAGCGGCGCCCGGCGCACTGACCTGCGGCTCGACCAGCATGTCGCCGGGCTGCGGCGCGATCGGGGGCTGCGCACCCATATAGTCGCGCACCAACTCGTCGATGGTCGGCTCGCTGTCGGGGCTGCGCTGCAACTGCATGCCGCGCACATAGCCATAGCGCTGCTGGGTCAGGCGCTGCGCATCTTCCTTGGTGCGCAGGATGGTCGGGCGGATGAAGACCATGAGGTTGGTCTTGGTCCGGCTCTTGCTGCGCGACTTGAACAGCTCGCCAATGCCCGGAATGTCGGACAGCAGCGGTATGCGCTCGATCGTCTTGCGCTCATTATCGTCCAGCAGGCCGCCCAGCGCCAGGATTTCGCCGTCATCGACCGTGACCGTGGTCTCGATCTCGCGCTTGTTGATGATCAGGTCGCTGCTCGAATTGCTGACCGGCCCCGCCACGCTCGACACTTCCTGCTTCAGGAACAGCTTGATCGCGCCGCCGGTGTTGATCTGCGGCTTCACCTCCAGCTTGATGCCGACGTCCTGGCGCTGGACGGTGCGGAACTGGTTGTCGAAATTCTGGCTCAGCGCCTCGCCGGTGGTCACCGGCACCTGCTGGCCGACCAGGATCGAAGCCTTCTGATTGTCCAGCGTCATCACCGACGGCGTGGACAGCAGGTTACTCTCGGTATCCGACTTCACTGCATTGATGATCGCGCCGAAAATGCCGTTCTTGCCGATCTGCGTGCCAAGACCGCCGACGATGCCGGTCGCGCTGGCCAGGCTATCGACCGCCGCCTGGGTCAGGCTGCTGGCCAGATCGCTGTTGGTCTGCGTCTCGGTCGTCGTGGTCGTGCCGTCGGCCGCCACCACCGTCGTCTTGGTGGTGCCCAGCTTGGTCGCGCCATAGGCACCGGCGATGGTGATCAGGCTGGGCGAGGCATTGCTGTAATTGGTCGCGGCAAAGCCGGTCGACGTGCTGCCGAGCAGGAACTGCACGCCCAGCTTCTTGGCCGCCGCATCGCTGATCTCGACGATGATCGCCTCCACCAGCACCTGCTCGCGGCGGGTGTCGATCTGGCGGATGGTCTCGCCCAGCATGCGCTGCACATCGCTGTTCGCCGCGACGATGATCGCATTGGCGCCTTCATAGCGGGTGACGATCGCCGGACCGCGGGTCGAAATGCCGCTGCCGCTCGATCCACTGGAGCCGGCTGCGACCGGCGCCGCCGCCGCACTGGCCGGGGCCGCGCCACCACCAGCGCCGCCGCTGGCGCCGGCCGCCGGCACCGATGAGGTGACGGGGGTGCTGCTCGACTGGCCGATCAGTTGCTGCAACACCGGCAACAGCTTCTCCGCATCGGCATGTTCCAGCCAGTAAACGCGGATTTCCGTGCCGCTCGCCGCCTGCCGGTCCAGCTCGCGCGCCATATTGGCCAGGCGCGTGACGGTATTCACATCGCCGCGAATGGCGATCGCATTGCTGCTGTCGATCGGCACCACGCTGGCGGCCGCCGCCGCGCCATTCTCGCCGCCGCCGCCGCTCTGCACCAGCGCCTGCAGCGATGTCGCGATCTCGCGCGCGCCGGCATTTTTCAGCATCACCATCTGGGTCGAGCTGGTATCGCGGTCGACCCGCGCAATCACCTGGCGGATGCGCGCGACATTGTCGGCATAGTCGGCGACGACGATGCTGTTGCCGGCGCGATTGGCGGTGACCGTGCCTTCCTTGCTGATCAGCGGGCGCAGCGTTTCCAGCACGCTCGCCGCATCGACCGAGCGCAGGCGGAAGACTTCGGTGACGAAGCTGTTGCGGGTCGCCGCCCGGCCCACCGCGCTCGGCTGGCCGGCCGCGCCATCCGCCGGCTGGATGCGATAGGCGCCACCGGGCGCCGGCACCGCGACCAGGCCGTTGGCGCGCAGCGTCGACAGCACGATCTCGAAATATTCCGACTTGGACAGCGGCCGGTCGGTCACCACCGACACCTTGCCCTGCACCCGGTTGTCGATGATGAAGGTGCGGCCGGTGACGCGCGCGGCATCCTGGATGAAGGCGCGAATATCGGCATCGCGCACATTCAGCGTCTGCTGCGCATGGCCGGGAACCGGGGCAGCCAGGACCAGCGCGAGGGCGGCGGAATATTTGAGGATATGTCTGGTCATTGGCCTTGCAATATCAGGTTGATCGGCACTGTGACGGCGCCGCGCTCCACGGTCAGGGACAGGCGTGCGCCGGGCACGATCTGGTTCTGCAATGATGCCAGGTCACCGGCCGATCCGATCGGCTGGCCGTTGATCTGGGTCACGATGTCGCCGGCCTGGAAACCGGCATTTTGAAAGCCCGGCCCCTTGGGGCTCAGCACCAGCCCGGTTACCCGGCCATTCTGGGTGCGCGGGGAAAAGCCGATGTCGCGCTTCACCGCATCGGCGCTCGGCGCATCGCGGCCCGGCACCGGCGAGGGCGGCCCCTCGCCCGGCGCCATACCCCCCTCGGGCGCGCCGCCCAGTCCACCGGCCGGCCCACCGGCCGCCGACGCCGGTTGCGACTGGTCGAGGAACACCTGCTCCTCCGCCCCGCCGCGATCGATGGTCACATGGTCGAACAATACCGCCTTCAGCACCACGCCCGGCATGATCTCGTCCCCCACGGCATAGCTGTTCTGGATGCCGTCGGGCGTCGCCAGGATCGCCGATCCCTGCCCCGTCCCCTCGTTCAGCCGCACGCCATAGAGCGTCAGCGCCAGCGAGGTGACGACGCCATTGCCCGCCTGCGGCGCGCCCGTGCGGAAAAAGGGATCGAAACTGGCGAACAGCGCCTGTCGCGCACTGGCAGAAAGCACCTGCGCCTGACGCCCTTCCCAGGGGCCAAAGGCACCGACCGGCGTCAGCAACACCCATACCAGCCGGGCCAGCTGCAATGCCAGCACTGCCAGCAACAGCTTCTCGACCAGCCCCAGCCAGTCGACCGGCCGCGCATAGCGCCGCCACCCTTGCAACTTGTCGCCGAACGGCACACGCATGAGCCGAAATGTCCCCCTTGGTTCGCCCGCCTGCTAGGCAACTCTTCTTACTGCCAGATGACGTTTATGTTACCATAATATGACAGTGAGCAATGGGGCCGCGACGATGCTTGCATTTCGCAGGGTCAACGATAGCTAGGGCCACGGAAACCGGCCTGTAGCGCCGTCATTCGCGGAAATGCCCATGACCTCGTCCGACCCGATCCTGTCACCGCCCGCCGCACCTGACGCCGATCCGGCCTGGATTGCCAGCCATCCGCGCGTCCAGCGGGTGCCCAGCAAGGATCTCACCCTCTTCATCCAGCGTGATTTCCTGAGTGTTGACGAATGCGCGCAGCTGATCGCGCGGATCGATGCGGACCGTCGCCCCTCGACCATCGCCGACGCCAATGGCGACGGCTATTTCCGCACCAGCGAGACCTGCGACCTCGACCATGGCGACCCGTTCGTCGCCGCCATCAACGCCCGGCTCGACAGCTTCGCCGGCATCGCCACCCAATATGGCGAACCGATCCAAGGCCAGCGCTATGGCGTCGGCCAGGAATTCAAGGCACATACCGATTATTTCGAGCCCAAGGGCGCGGACTATGACAGATTCTGCGCGGTCGCGGGCAACCGCACCTGGACCTTGATGGTCTATCTCAACGAACCGGCCGCCGGTGGCGCCACCCGCTTCACGAAGATCGGCAAGACGGTGCAGCCCGAAACCGGCAAGCTGCTGGCCTGGAACAACCGCATCACCCCGGATCGCTTCAACCCCGCCAGCATCCACCACGGCATGAAGGTCCGCAGCGGCGTCAAGCATGTCATCACCAAATGGTATCGCGAACGCCCCTGGGGGTGAAGCGGTGGCGCCATGACTTGAACGGGCGAGAAGCGGAATGGCGGCTTTTGGGCATGACGATGCTGAAAGCTGACGTTACATAGAAGGCGACAGCGCGGTGGAGATGCGAATGGCGCGACTAAAACACACCATCAAAAACAGCAGTAATCAGCCGCAGTTTGTCAATTTCGAACTCTCTACGCACCGATACCGGCTCGAACCGGGGCAAGAAATGCATTTCTTCTACGAGTCCGATTTCCCTCGAGCTGACGAACCACCGCTTATCACGGATTTTATCGATAATGATGGGATCATAGAAATCGTCATCTGGACTAATTTCGGTTCGGAGGAAGGACCGTTCTTGCAGAATGGCGAGGAAGCGATGACGGATTGGGGGCTACCCGACCGGCCGTAAGCAAGTCTGGAAATTGACCATTCTAACGACAACTTCTGGTCGCTTCCAGACCGTCCTCCCCTGCAAGGGGAGTGCAAGGGACCTTGAACTGGCCGAAGGCCAGACGGAGAGGCGTCTCCCTCTCGATAGGGTGATACCCCTCCACCACTTCGTGGTCCCCATCGGCAGAGTCGCGTGCCTCTGCCGAACCTTTCAGGGGAGGAATTTACAGCCGCTTCTGGTCGTCCTTTTTCGTCATGACTTCGCCATGCTCGCAAGGACGAAAAAGGGCGCCGGACCGGTGGTCGGGCGCCCCTTTCGTGACTTTCGCGCGGTGCTGGCCGTGCGCGGGGTCAGGCTTCGCCGAAGACGCGGGCGAAGATGGTGTCGACCTGCTTGAAGTGATAGTCAAGGTTGAACTTGTCCTCGATTTCCTGCGCGCTCAATGCCTTGGCGACATCTTCGTCGGCCTTGAGCAGTTCGAGCAGCGAGAGCTGGCCGTCGGATTCCCAGACCTTCATCGCGTTGCGCTGGACGTAGCGATAGCTGTCTTCGCGGCTGACGCCGGCTTGCGTCAGGGCCAGCAGCACGCGCTGCGAGTGGACGAGGCCGCCCATCTTGTCGAGATTCTTCATCATCCGCTCGGGGTAGACGAGCAGCTTGTCGATCACGCCGGTCAGGCGGCCGAGCGCGAAGTCGAGGGTGATGGTGGCGTCGGGGCCGATATAGCGCTCGACCGAGGAGTGCGAGATGTCGCGCTCATGCCACAGCGCCACATTTTCCATGGCCGGCAGCGCATAGCTGCGCACCATGCGGGCAAGGCCGGTGAGGTTTTCGGTGAGGACCGGGTTGCGCTTGTGCGGCATGGCCGACGAGCCCTTCTGGCCGGGCGAGAAATATTCCTCGGCCTCCAGCACTTCGGTGCGCTGCAGGTGGCGGACCTCGACGGCAAGGCGCTCGATCGAGGAGGCGATGATGCCGAGCGTCGCGAAGAACATGGCGTGGCGATCGCGCGGGATCACCTGGGTCGAGACCGGCTCGATCGCGAGGCCGAGCTTTTCGGCCACATGTTCCTCGACGCGTGGATCGATATTGGCGAAGGTGCCGACCGCGCCCGAGATGGCGCAGGTGGCGACTTCCTCACGGGCCGCGATCAGGCGGGTCTTGCAGCGCGAAAATTCGGCATAGGCTTCCGCCATCTTGAGGCCGAAGGTGACCGGTTCGGCATGGATGCCGTGGCTGCGGCCGATGGTCGGGGTCAGCTTATGCTCGAAGGCGCGGCGCTTGATGACGTCGAGCAGCTTGTCGAGATCCTCGATCAGCAGGTCGGCGGCGCGAGTCAGCTGCACGGCAAGGCAGGTGTCGAGCACGTCGGAGCTGGTCATGCCCTGGTGCATGAAGCGGGCTTCGTCGCCCACCTGTTCGGCAACCCAGGTCAGGAAGGCGATGACGTCATGCTTGGTGACGGCTTCGATCGCGTCGATCGCGGGCACGTCGATCGCGGGGTTGGTGGCCCACCAGTCCCACAGCGCCTTGGCGGCCGACGGCGGGACGACGCCCAGTTCGCCCAGCTTCTCGGTCGCGTGCGCCTCGATCTCGAACCAGATCTTGAAGCGGGCTTCCGGCTCCCAGAGGGCGGTCATTGCGGGACGGGAATAGCGGGGGACCATGGGCGAATCCTGCGACTGGAGGGTGAATATTGCCGCGCCGCCTAGCAGCCCGCGCCCTTTGGGGCAATTGAGGAGGCTCCCCTGCCCCGCCCGCGCATCATCCGGCCGCAATTATCCAAGCAAAGACAGTCGAACCGAAGCATTTCATAAGTCCAAATGCGTAGATGAACCGATGTTCAGGAACTTTTCCTAGTCTTCATGTATTATGTCATGGCAATTAAGGCATGAAGCCAAAGCAGGCACCCAATGCAGGCCCTGCGCGTTTCAATGATATAAAGGATGTCGCCATGATCCGCACCTTGCTTCTGACGAGCGCCATGCTGGTCGCAGCGCCCGCATTGGCGCAGCAGGCCGCGCCGGCCGATCCGGCAGCACCCGCCAGTTCGACCGCGCAGCCGGCAAACCCGGCCAATTCGGTCGCCGCGATCGTCGAGTCGGAATTCCCGGCCTATGACACGAACAAGGACGGACAGCTGGACCAGGGCGAGTTTTCGCGCTGGATGGTGGCCCTCAAGGATCAGGAGATGAAGGCCACCGGCAAGACGCTGCCGCCAGCCGAAGTAACTGCCTGGGCCAGCGGCGCCTTCACCACTGCCGATGCCGACAAGAGCATATCGGTCAGCAAGCCCGAACTGATCAGCTATCTGAGCGGCAGCGCGGGCGCATAAATATTTCCCTTCCCGTCACGAAGGCAGGGAAAATACAGAACCCCAAGCGGGTCGCACCGGGGCGGCATGTCATAGAACATGCCGCCTCTTTTTTGATGGCGGGTGGCCGCGGGGCCGGGAACAGGCCCCGACCGGCTCAGCGGCGCTTCTTGGTATAAAGCAGGGCGGCGACGATCGCGGCCGAGCCGATGCCCACGGCAGTGCCCATCCACACGGCCTTTCCGGCCGACTTGCGCGCCGCATCGGCGAGATCGGGGGCATTATCCTCTGGCTGAAGGGCTTCTGCGCCGGCGTCCGGCACGCTCTCTTGGTTCTTCTTCATAGTCCCCCTTCTATGCCGCAGCCCGGCGGGACTGAAAAGGGCTGACGTAGCGGCAAGGCCGGAAATTCGCCGTGCCACGCGCACGCCATGACGCCTGGCCCGCCGCCAGCAAAGCCCCGACGCCCTGCCCCTGCGAGCGATTTTCATCAGGGGGTCTTGACTTGCACCGCCCTTCCATGTTGGTAGCGCTATCAATCAACAACCAGGTGCATAGGAGAAGATGATGCCGGGGGATACCGCCTTGCTTGACTGTCTGCCGCATGACTGGCGGACCGGGCTTTTCCTGGGCCGCATCCAGACGAACGCGGGCCCGAGCCCGATCCTGGTGTCGCAGGGCGTCGTTTACGACATGAGCGCGATCGCGCCGACCAGCGCCCAGTTGGTCGAGAAGCTGCCCTTCGTCGCCGCCACCGATGGCGAGAAGATCGGCGATCTGGACGCGATCGAAGCGGCCCTGCTGAGCCCGGTCGACCTGCAATGCGTCAAGGCATGCGGCGTGACCTTTGCCCTGTCGGCGCTGGAGCGCGTGATCGAGGAACGAGCGCGCGGCGATGCCGGCGCTGCTGCCGAAATCCGTGGTCGCCTGGAAGAGCGGGTGGGCGGATCGATCCGCGCCGTGGTGCCGGGCACCGAGGAAGCCGCAGCGCTGAAGGCCGCGCTGATCGAGGACGGCCTGTGGTCGCAATATCTGGAAGTGGCCATCGGCCCGGACGCGGAAGTGTTCACCAAGGCGCCGGTGCTGGCGACGGTCGGCCCGATGGCGGAAATCGGCATCCGGTCCGATTCCACCTGGAACAATCCCGAGCCCGAGGTCGTGCTGCTGGTCAATGCCGATGGCCAGGCCGTGGGCGCGACGCTGGGCAATGACGTCAACCTGCGCGATTTCGAAGGGCGCTCCGCCCTGCTGCTGGGCAAGGCGAAGGACAATAATGCGTCCTGCTCGCTCGGCCCGCTCGTCCGCCTGTTCGACGGCGATTTCACCATCGACGATGTGCGCAATGCCGAAGTCGGCCTGACCATCGAGGGGCCGGAAGGCTATATGCTCGAAGGCACGAGCCGGATGGACCAGATCAGCCGCGATCCGCTGGAACTGGTGCGCCAGACCCTGTCGGAACATCAATATCCCGATGGCTTCGCCCTGTTCCTGGGCACGCTGTTCGCGCCCGTGCAGGACCGTGACGAGGAAGGCCGCGGCTTTACGCACAAGGTCGGTGACATCGTTGCCATCTCCACCCCGCGCCTGGGCAAGCTGATCAATCCGGTGGTGACGTCGAAGGACGCCGCCCCCTGGACCTTCGGCCTGACCGCGCTGATGACCAATCTTGCCGGGCGCGGTCTGCTCTCGGCCGTCGACCAGAAAGAAACTGCATGAGCCGCGCCATCTACCCGAGCCTGAAGGGCAAGCGGGTCTTCATCAGCGGCGGCGGCAGCGGCATCGGCGAAGGGCTGGTCGAAGCCTATGCGATGCAGGGCGCGCATGTCGCCTTCTGCGACATCGCCATCCCCGAGAGCGAGGCCCTGGCCGCACGGCTGAGCGGCTGTGCCTTCACCCCGATCTTCCACGCCTGCGACCTGCGCGACATCGACGCGCTGCAGGCGATGATGGCGCGGGTCGAGGCGGAACTGGGCGGGATCGACATCCTGATCAACAACGCCGCCAATGACGATCGCCACACGATCGAGGACGTGACCCAGGCCTATTGGGACGAGCGGATGGCGGTCAATCTGCGCCACCAGTTCTTCGCGGCGCAGGCGGCGATCCCGGCGATGAAGCGCGCCGGCGGCGGCGTGATCCTGAACTTCGGTTCGATCAGCTGGCACCTGGCCCTGCCCGACCTCATCCTCTACCAGACCGCCAAGGCGGCGATCGAGGGGCTGACGCGCAGCCTGGCCCGCGACCTTGGCCGCGACAATATCCGCGTCAACACCATCATTCCGGGCAATGTGAAGACGCTGCGCCAGGAAAAATGGTACACGCCCGAAGGCGAGGCCGAGATCGTCGCGGCCCAGTGCCTGGACGGCCGCATCCTGCCGGTCGATGTCGCCGCGCTGGCCATGTTCCTGTCGTCGGACGATGCGCGCTATTGCACCGGCCATGACTATTTCATCGACGCCGGCTGGCGCTGAGATGAGCGACGCCGCACCGCGCAGCGTCCTGTCGGTCGGGGCGATGCTGGGCGAAGGGCCGATCTGGGTCGCGCGCGAGGCGGCCTTGTGGTTCGTCGACATCAAGGGCCATGCGATCCACCGCTTCGACCCGGCGCTGGACGTGTCCAAGAGCTGGACCACGCCGGGCCAGGTCGGCTGGATCGTGCCGACCGACGACGGGCTGTTCGCGGTCGGCCTGCAATCGGGCGTGCATCGCTTCGATCCGAAGAGCGGCGCCTTCACCCTGCTCCACGCGCCCGAGGCGCATCGGCCGGGCAACCGGCTGAACGACGCCACGGTGGCGCCTGGCGGCGCCCTGTGGTTCGGATCGATGGACGATGCCGAGGAAGAGGAAAGCGGTCGCTTCTATCGACTGCATCGCGGCGACCTGGTCGAGAGCGGGCTGGCCGCCGTGTCGATCACCAACGGCCCTGCCCTCTCGCCCGACGGGCGCATCCTCTATCATACTGACACGCTGGGCCGCGCCATCTGGCAATGTCCGGTCGATGCCGATGGCGTCGCCGGCGCCGCCACCCTGTTCACGCGGATCGAGGATGGCGCGGGCTATCCCGACGGCCCCACGGTCGATGCCGAAGGCTGTCTGTGGACCGGGCTGTTCGGCGGATGGGCGGTGCGCCGCTATGACCCGGCCGGGCGGTTGATGCGCGAAATACGCTTTCCCGTCGCCAACATCACAAAGATCGCCTTTGGCGGCCCGGTCCTGATGACGGCCTATGCCACGACGGCGCGCAAGGGACTGGATGTGACAGCGTTGACAGAACAGCCCCTGGCAGGCGATCTGTTCGCCTTCGACGCCGGCGTCGCGGGGCTGCCCGGCCATGTCGCCACGATATAGAAGAAATAGAGAGCTGGAAGGACAAGCAGATGAGTGAGGGGAGCGCCGGGAAGGTCAATATGGCCTTCATCGCAGCGATCGTGGCCGTCGCCACGATCGGCGGTTTTATGTTCGGTTATGATTCGGGCGTCATCAACGGCACCCAGAAGGGGCTGGAAGCCGCCTTCGACCTGGGCAAGCTGGGCATCGGCGTCAATGTCGGCGCGATCCTGGTGGGCTCGTCGATCGGCGCATTCGGCGCGGGCCGCATGGCCGACATCATCGGCCGTCGCGGCGTGATGATGCTGGCGGCGATCCTGTTCCTGGTGAGCGCGCTGCTGGCCGGTGCCGCCGGTTCCTCCGCCATCTTCATCATCGCCCGCATCATCGGCGGTCTGGGCGTGGGCGCGGCGAGCGTCATCTCGCCGGTCTATATCTCCGAAGTCACCCCCGCATCGATCCGCGGCCGGCTGTCGAGCGTGCAGCAGGTGATGATCATTTCGGGCCTCACCGGCGCCTTCGTCGCCAATTTCGTGCTGGCCCGCTATGCCGGCGGTTCGACTGCGCCGCTGTGGCTCGACTTCCCGGCCTGGCGCTGGATGTTCTGGCTGCAGGCGATCCCGGCCGCCATCTATTTCCTGGCGCTGCTGGTGATCCCGGAAAGCCCCCGCTATCTGGTCGCGCGCGGCCAGGACGAACGCGCCCGCGCGGTCCTGACCAAGCTGTTCGGCGCCGAGGAAGCCAATCGCAAGGTTACCGAGATCCGCGCCAGCCTGGCCGCCGATCATCACCGCCCCAAGCTCAGTGACCTGATCGACAAGGCCAGCGGCAAGGTGCGCCCGATCGTGTGGGCCGGCATCGGTCTGGCTGTGTTCCAGCAGCTGGTCGGCATCAACGTCGTCTTCTATTATGGTGCCACCCTGTGGGAAGCCGTCGGCTTTTCCGAGGATAATGCGCTGCAGATCAACATCCTGTCGGGCGTGCTGTCGATCGGCGCGTGCCTGGGCACGATCATGCTGGTTGACAAGATCGGCCGCAAGCCGCTGCTGCTGATCGGCTCTGCCGGCATGGCGGTGACGCTGGCGATCGTCGCCTATGCCTTCTCCACCGCCGTCACCGGCGCGGATGGCGGCGTGGTGCTGCCGGGCCATAATGGCCTGATGGCGCTAATCGCGGCGAACCTCTACGTGATCTTCTTCAACCTGAGTTGGGGTCCGATCATGTGGGTGATGCTGGGCGAGATGTTCCCCAACCAGATCCGTGGTTCGGGCCTGGCCGTCGCCGGCTTCGCCCAGTGGATCGCCAATGCCGCGATCTCGGTCAGCTTCCCGTCGCTCGCCGTGTCGCCGGGCCTGGTCGTGACCTATACCGGCTACGCCCTGTTTGCCGCCATTTCCTTCTTCTTCGTGCGCGCCATGGTCCATGAGACCAAGGGCCGCGAGCTTGAGGACATGGTCGGCTGAGCAAGATCGTCACCCTGAAGGCGGGCGCGCTCCGCTGCGCGCTCGCCCCGGACATTGGCGGGTCGATCCTGTCCTTCGATCGCGACGGCGTGGCCCTGCTGCGCCGCGCGCCGCAGGACAGCCATGATCCGCTGGACATGGCCAGCTTCCCGCTGGTGCCCTATGCCAACCGCATCGCCCATGGGCGCTATATGGTGGACGGGCAACGCTATCAGTTGCCGCTCAATTTCGGCGACCATGCCCACAGCATCCATGGCTTTGGCTGGCAGCGGCCCTGGCATGTGCTGGAACAGTCGGGCCATGACGTCAGGCTGGAGCAGGAGCATGAAGGCGATGCGGGCTGGCCCTGGGCCTGGCGCGCGCAGCAGCATGTCCGCCTGAGCGAGGATGCGCTGGAGGTCACGCTGCTGGTGCAGAATCTGGGCGACAGTCCGATGCCCTGCGGCCTTGGCTTCCATCCCTATTTTGCGCTGGACGGCGACACGATGCTGCGCTTCCACGCCGACACGCTCTGGCTCTCCTCCCCCGACATGCTGCCCGAACGGGAAGTGCCGGCCGATGCGCTGGGCGACTGGTCGCAGGGTGCGCGCGTGACCGGCGACAGCCTGATCGACAATGTCCATGGCGGCTGGGACCATGTGGCACTGGTCGATCGCGGCGACGGCATCCGCCTGACCTTGATGGCGCAGGGTGCGGACTGGCTGCATGTCTTCCGCCCGCCCGCCGGCGACTTCTTCTGCCTGGAGCCGGTCAGCCATATGCCGGACGCGATCAACCGGGCCGAGGGCATGGCGATGCTGGCGCCGGGCGCCACGCAAAGCCTGTCGATGATGGTCGCCGTCCGCGAAATCTGAACAGGCGCTTTCGCCTTTCGCCAAAATCGCCTAGGCTGACCGCCCTATCAGCAGCGAGAGGATCGCCGATGCAATTTCTGCGGACTGCCTTCTGGGTCGTCATCGCCGTCGCCCTCGCCTTCTTCTGCATGGCGAACTATGTCCCCGTGACCGTGCGCCTGTGGGGCGACATGGTGATGGAAACCAAATTGCCCGTGCTTCTGATCGGCGCATTCCTGCTGGGCGCCATGCCCTTCTGGATCATGGCCCGCGCGACGCGCTGGCGCATGAAGCGCCGGCTGGAGAGCACCGAGCGTGCGCTGGTCGCCGCAACCGCTTCCGCCGCGCCGGCCACGCCTGCGACGGTGACAACCCCGATCTTGCCCGACGCCACGCCGTCGCCCCTTACCCCTACAGGACAAGCATGAGCAGCCCGATCTATGTCGCCATCGACACGCCCGACCTTGCCAAGGCCCAGCATCTGGCCGGGCAGGTCCGCAACCATGTCGGCGGGCTGAAGCTGGGGCTGGAGTTCTTCTGCGCCAATGGCCATCATGGCGTGCATGAGATGATGAAGTTCGGCCTCCCGATCTTCCTCGACCTCAAGCTGCACGACATTCCCAATACGGTGGCCAAGGCGGTACAGGCGCTGCACGGGCTGGAGCCGGCGGTGCTGACGGTCCATGCCGCCGGCGGTCGGGCGATGCTGGAGGATGCCAAGGCAGCGGCCGGCACCAAGACCAAGGTGGTGGCGGTGACGGTGCTTACCAGCCTCGACAATGGCGACCTTAATGACATCGGCGTCAATGGCGCGGCGGAGGAGCAAGTGACGCGCCTCGCCGAACTGGCGCGCGACGCTGGCCTCGACGGCATCGTCTGTTCCGGCGAAGAGGTGGCGCTGGTCAAGAAAATCTGGCCCGACGGCTATTTCGTCGTGCCCGGCGTGCGCCCGGCGGGCGGCGCGATGGGCGACCAGAAGCGCGCCGTGACCCCGCGCGAGGCGCTGGACCGGGGGGCGTCGATGCTGGTGATCGGTCGCCCGATCAGCCAGGCCGAAGATCCCGACCAGGCCGCGCGCGCGATTGAAGCGACGCTGTAAGGATGATGGATCGCACCGGCGGCGCTGCGCCGATCCGGTGCGATCCTCCCCTGCCCCTTATTTCTGGAAGAACGTCTTCAGCCGCTCCGCTTCCGCCGGGGTGATCGGGATGACGGCGCCGTGCTTGGGCTGGGTGAAGTTGGTCGCCTTCATCGGCGATCCCGGCGCGTTGAAATGGCCGATGTCGCGGAAATGGACGAAATCCTCCGTCTCTGAAAAGCCCATATTGTTGACCGGCTTGGCGCCGAACACATCATACATCAGAACATAAGTGTCGGTGCCATGGCGCCGCCACAGGTTGGGCGCTTCGGTGCCGACCGTTTCCGGGTCGATCTTGGCGGGATCGAAGACATAGCCGCCATCCATGCGCGATGAGGTCGCCTGACGCAGATGGCCGGGCTTGTCATGGGCGACATAGAAGAGGCGATAGCGGTCGCCGACCTTGGTGATGTCGCCGTCGATCGTGCCGATGCCGGCCTTGGGATAGGTGAACAGGTCGCGCGGTTCGCTGGTCAGCGTGGTGAAGGCGTCGTTCGCATAGGCATAGACCATATGGTCGGTTTCCTTGCCGTTGCGGGTGCTGAAATAGACCATGATCTTGCGCTTGTCGGGATCGTAGATCATTTCCGGCGCCCAAGCGGTGCCGGCATTGGCGGTCGACTTGAACAATTGATCTATGGTCACGGACGCCAGCGTCCAGTGGGTGAGATCATAGGATTTCATGAAGATCATCGAGCGGTTATTGCCCCAGCCATAGCTGTCAGTCGGCCGCTGCCAGTCGGTATCGCGCAGCCCTTCGCGCCTGGCGAAAATATGCAGGTCGGTCATGGCGAGATAGAAAGCGTTGTCGGGACCGCGCATGATATAGGGATCGCGGATGCCCTTCTGTTCGGCGACGTCGCGGCCATTGAGGACCGGCGCACCGTCGTTGACGTCGGTGAAGCTGTAGCCGTCCGCCGAGGTCGCGAAATGCAGCGAGTGGGTCTCGTCCTTGAAATAGACGAGGAGATAGGACGTCCGGGCGCTGCCCTCGTCCTTCGCTTCCGGCTTGGCCTTGGCAATATGCTTGACGATATCGAGCTGGCGCGGCGGCGTGGCGGGGGCCGTGATCGCCATGGTGGCGCTGCCCAGCAGCAGGCCAAAACCCAGATATGTCATTCCCGACTGCCACCGCATCAACGCCCTCTCCCTCATCCATCGGGCGAGCGCATGATGATCGACAGACGCGCTTCGCCGACAGAGCCGCAGCGGACGGCGCAGTTCGCCGCCCCGTCACCGGCCCTTTATTTGTCCGACTAATGCAAACATCCGGGCGTGGGTCAAGCGCGTTCCCACGCTGCAACCCTGCTGTTCATAAGGTGGGATCAGTCGGCGCTGGCGCCGTTGTCTTCAGGCGCGAAGAAATGCTGCATCACCTCGCGGGCGATGCGGGCCGGGCGCAGGGTCGAGGCATCGACGCAGCACCAGCTCGACTTGACCTCGGCCAGCACTTCCTCGCCACGGCGGATCACCGTTTCGTAAAAGGCACGGGCGCCCTGCACCTTTTCGAGGAGGACGGTGGCGATCACCTCATCATCCAGGAAAGTGGGCTTGCGGTAGGTGATCTCGTGCTTGAGCGCGACCCAGAGATGCTGGGCCACCGCCTCAGCCGGGGCGAGCGCGCGCCAATGATCGAGCACGGCATCCTGCACCCACTTCAGATAGCTGGCATTGTTGACATGACCCATGAAGTCGATGTCGTCGGGCTGGATGCCAACCGGGTACAGGTGGGGAATCGCGTTACTCACAACCATGTAAGTAACATCCCCGCAGGCCGGCTGATAGAGGCTATGGGCGGATGCTGCAAAAAAGGGGGCCGATCAGTGACCGCCCCCCTTTCCATATCGTTTTAGAAGCGCCAGCCGACCGAGGCGACGACCTGATGGCGGTCGGTGTCGACATCGAACTCGCTGCTGGTCGAGCCGTCCATGAAGTCGATATGGGCGCTGTCATATTTGGAGTAGCGATATTCGATCTTGGCGAAGGTGTTGGCGTTGAGCGCGCGCTCCACGCCGCCGCCGACGCGCCAGCCGTCCAGCTTGAACGAGGTGTCGGTAACCTGGTTGGTGTCGCCGGCCAGCACGCCCAGCTTGGTGTTGGTGTAGCCGCCCTTCACATAGATGAGCGTCGAGGGATCGGCGAGGATACCGGCGCGGGCACCGATATAGAGATCGCGGCCCTGCTTGACGCGGCCATAGCCGAACTGGTCGGTGAAGTCGTTGCGGCTGCTCTTGGCGGTGGAGTCGGTGAACTCGCCCTCGACGCCGACGACGGCGCCGCCGACATTCACGTCATAGCCCGCGCCGACACCATAGAGCAGGCCGTCGATCTTCTGATCGTCGCTGCCATTGTCATTGTCGATCGAGCTGCCGGCCCCGGTATGGTCATAGCCCAGGATCGCTTCGACACGCGGGCCGGTGAAGGTCGGGGTGGCATCCTGTGCGAGCGCCGGCGCGGCGACTGCACCACCGGCCAGCAAAGTGGCGACCATCAACTTACGCATAAACATCACTCCGTTGTCTTTCTCTTCCCCTTGGGGGTGAGACGCTCAAGCCGGAGCGGTCATTTTTGTTTCATGAACCTCAGATAAACAGCTGATAATGTGGCATTAATACCACGAAAGCCGCTCAGTTCGGCGCGTTCCCGTGGGCCGGGAGCGACGAAATGAAGCGCCTTCCTTCAGCATTCCACGACATTGACGGCCAGACCGCCAAGCGATGTCTCCTTGTAACGGCTGGCCATATCCTCGCCGGTCTGGCGCATCGTCTCGATCACCGCGTCGAGGCTGACGATATGACGACCATCGCCCTGAAGCGCGAGATAGGCGGCGTTGATCGCCTTCACTGCGCCCATGGTGTTGCGTTCGATGCAGGGGATCTGGACGAGGCCGCCGATCGGATCGCAGGTAAGGCCCAGATTATGCTCCATGCCGATCTCGGCGGCATTTTCGACCTGGCTGTTGGTGCCGCCCAGCACGGCCGCCAAGCCCGCGGCCGCCATCGAGCAGGCGACACCGACTTCCCCCTGGCAGCCCATTTCCGCGGCCGAGATGGAGGCGCGCTTCTTGTAGAGGAAGCCCATGGCGGCGGTGGTAAGGAGGAAGCGGCGTTCCCCTTCCCGATCGGCGCCGGGGACGAAGCGGCGATAATAATGGAGGACCGCCGGGATCACGCCAGCCGCGCCATTGGTCGGTGCGGTGACGACCCGGCCGCCGGCGGCATTTTCCTCATTCACGGCGAGCGCGAACAGGCTCACCCATTCGAAGATCTGGGCGGGGCCGACACTGGCGCCCTGCAGCCGCAGCTTGTTGTGGATCGCCTTGGCCCGGCGACGCACCTTGAGCCCACCGGGCAGCAGGCCTTCTTCTTTCAGGCCGCGATCGATCGAGGCGGACATGGCGTCGATCACGCTGTCGAGAAAGGCCTCAGTCTCTCCCTGGGCGCGCCAGGCGCCTTCATTGCGGAGCACCAGCGTGGCGATGCTGAGGCCGGTCGCCTCCCCCTGCGCCAGCAGTTCGGCGCCGGACGAGAAGGGAAAGGGCTGGACCACATTATGCCCGAGCGGAATATCCGGGTCAGCGGGAATAGCGCCGGGCAGCACCGCGCCGCCGCCGATCGAATAATAATCGCGCACCAGCGGCTCGTCCCGGCCCGGCAGCCAGGCGGTGAAGCGCATGCCGTTGCTGTGCGCCTCCAGAAATTCGCCCATGCGGAAGACAAGGTCGCGCGCTTCCTCGAAAGGCACCCAGTCGCTATGCGCGCTGCCGGCGCGAATGCGGCCATCGTCGCGGATCGCCTGAAGAATGGCGGGGATGGCATCGGGATCGACATTTTCGGGGCTGTGCCCCGACAGGCCGAGCAGGATCGCGCTGTCGGTGGCATGGCCCCGGCCGGTCAGCGCCAGCGACCCGTAAAGTTCGCACTGCACCCGCACCGGACAGGTGGGCAGCGTATCCATGAACATCAGCGCGGCGCGCATCGGCCCGACCGTGTGCGAGCTGGACGGGCCGATGCCGATGGTGAACAGGTCCATCACGCTGATCGCGGCGGCGCTGTCGATGCGCGATTTGGTCACGTCAATAATCCTTGGAAATACGCAGGTTGGCGCTCTGGCGGCCGAGGGTGGAAATGGCGCCCAGCAGGGACAGCCAGCGTGTCACCTGATATTCCATCCGGGTGGCGCTATAGCCCTGCCCGTCGCTGATCAGTTCGACATAGGTCTTGCGGGTCAGATATTTGCCGGCGGCGAGTGATGTGCCCTGCCCCTGGGTCGGGTCGGCCGCGATGATGCGCAGACGATCCAGGCCCGCCGCCTTGCGCACGGCATTGATCGGATCAAGCCCGCCCTCGCCCTGGAGCGAGCCGACCGCCGAGGCGAGCTGGAGCGCTTCGGGCGCGGACAGGTTGGTGATCGAGGTGCCGAACAGGATGCGCGAGAGCAGTTCGTCCTGCGGCAGCGAGGGCACGGAGTTGAAGCTGATGTCGGGCTTGAGGCCGGTGCCGCCGACATGGATGGTGGCGGTGAGATCGCTGACATCCGCCTCCGCATCGATGTCGAGGGTCGGGTTGACCGGGGTCTTGCCGTCGAACTGGATGCGCCCCTCGCGCAGTTCGAAGCGGCGGCCGGCAAATTCATAATTGCCGCGCACCAGTTCGGCCCGGCCGGCGATCGCCGGATTGGTGACGGTGCCGCCAATGTTGAGATCGGCGCGCCATTCGCTGTCGAGGCCCAGGCCGGTAACGGTAAGGCGATTGCGCGCCCGCGCCTTGACCGCCATGGTCCAGGGGACGGTCGCGCGTGGCCGTTCGATCTCCTCGCCGCGCCGGTTGATCTCGACCACCTTGAGTTCGGGGATCTGGGCGACGGCGGCGGCGCGCCCCATGGTGAAGCGGCTCTTGTTGAGGGTGACGTCGCCGCCAATCTCACCGCCCTTGCCGTCGGAACGGATGGTGAGCGGACCGGTGACAGTGGCGGCGATATCGTCACGCTCCAGCAGCGCGGCATTGTCCGCCTGGAAGGCGAGGTCCATGCCGACGCCGCCAATGCCGTTGAAGGTGAAATTGCCGGTGCCGGTCACGCTGCCGCCATTCTGGGCATTGGCGGTGAAGCTGGAGAAGACCAGTTGCGCCCCGGCGAACCGGGCGCGCGCCTTGACGTTGCGCAGGCGCATGCCGGTGACCGGGCTGTTGAGCGCGGCATTGTCCGTCGCGAGCGAGCCGGTGATGACCGGATCGGCGAGCGTGCCATGCGCGTCGGCGGAGACGCTGACCGGGCCGGCAATGTCGACAATCTCCACGCCGGTCAGGCGCCAGAGCGTGTCGGCGGTGCCGTTGAAGCGGAGTTGCGCGATCAGCGGCGCGCCGTTGAGCCGTTCGACCAGGCTGCCGGTCGAGATGAGCGGGGTGAGCAGCGCCTGGCCGCGGCCGATGGTCTGGCCGTCGGCGACGAAGACCATGCGGGTGGCGAGCCGGTCGAGGGTGAGGACGGCGTTGACGCCGACATCAACCGGGCGGGAGCTGAGGGACAGGCCCGAGCGCGACAGGCCACGGATGCGCAGTTCCGCCTTGCCGGTCGGCAGGCCGCCGCGCGGGCGGCTGTAGCTCAAGGTGCCGGTGGCCATGCCGCCCAGCCCCAGATTATCATAGGCGATGTCGAGCAGGGCGAGGGGCATCTTCTGCGCGCGCGCCTCGATCCGGGTGGTTTCGCCGCCCAGCTCGCCCGCCAGTTGCAGCGTGCCGCCGGCATAGCTGATGGTCGCGGGCGACAGGCGCCAGCCATCCTCCGCACGGGTGAAGAGCGCCGCGCGGGTCAGGCGGATCGGCCGCTTGTCGATCGTGCCGCTGGCCGACAGGCGGACCCGGTCGAGATCGACCTGCGCTTCGCCCTTGAGGTCGAACAAGCGGCCGCGCTGGCCCGAGAGATTGCCCGAGACCTTACCGCGCCCATCGACCAGCGCGGCGGTGGCGTCGAGCCGGCCGAGCAGCATGCCGCCGACGCGCAGGCCGCGTGCCTGGGCCGTGGCGTTGATCGAGGTGCCGTCGGGATCGAGCAGGATGGTGGCATCGAGCGAGCCGCGCCGCACGGCGATGGTCGAAGGGCCGTCGAAGCTGGCATCATTGGCGTCGAGGTCGAGCTTCAACTGCTGGATGCCGCCGACCGGCTGGAAGCCGATCGTGCCGCTGACCGGGCCGGCGACCAGCAACTGGCCGTCGAGGCCGCCGGTGACGGGGCGGATGTCGCCGCTGGCGGTGACCCCCGAGACGGCGACGCGCGCGACGCGGACCACCGCCTGACCGCCGGGCGGCAGCAAGATGCGGCCTTCTCCCGTGAACGGGCCGAGCGTCGATCCGCCATTAGCGGTGAAGCTGTAATTGCCGTCGGCGCCGGGCAGAAATTCGCCGCGCACGTCGCGCAGGCCGAGCGCGTCCATCGGCCGCGCCAGCTGGACATGGACGATCGGCCGGTCGATCTTGCCATCGAGCACGACATTGACCGGGCCATATTGCTTGTGGCTGCCATTGCCTTCGAGATGGACGGTGCCGTCGCGGTGGCGCACGCCCTTGGCATTGAGGCTGATGAGCGGCGCGTCGAGCTTCATGTTGGAGAAGCCGATCTCGCCGCCGGGCAACAGGGCAAGCGCGCTGCGGACCGTGGGCAGGCCGCCGCCCAGCCCCTTGAGGAAGGCATTGTCGAGCCGGCGGACCTTGGCCACCGCATTGCCCGACAGGCCGAAGGCGCCATTGGCGCCGGGGGCCGCACGCAGTTTCGAGTCCAGATCGACGATGCCCAGGCCGCGAATGAAGAGACCGCTGATCCGGCCGTCGATGCCGACATCATAGCGGCCGCTTTTGAGGTCGGCGATGACCAGCAGCTTGCCGTTCAGGCGGTCCGACCGGAAGGGCATGGGGTTGCTGACGATCTGCTGCCCCTTGAGCTGCAGCACGCCGTCGAGCGCGAAATTGCGGACGATGCCGGCGACCAGATCGCCCTGCCCGTCGAGGCTGCGGGCGCGCAGCCGGACCGGCAGCAGCACCGGCCCGCTTTTCGCCTGACGCCCCTTGCCGTCGATGCGGACATCGTTGATCTGGGTCTTGCCGAAGGCGAGTTGGCGCGCGGTGAGCAGATATTCATAGCCGAAGCCGGCGAACGGACCGTCGAGCCGGACCTTCGCCACCACGTCGCGGCCACGCATATCCTTGAGCAGCGCTTCGGGCCGGGCGAGGTTCATGTCGACGCGCAGATTGTCGAAAGCGTTGTTGCGCAGGTCGATGGCGCCGTCGGCGATCAGGTCGATCGCCGCCGAGCGCAGCGTGAGCCTGCCATCGACCACCCGGTCGGCGAGCGTGCCCTGGGCGCTGACGGTCAGGCGCGGCGACGCGAGACGGGGGAACAGGCCCTTGCCTGGAATAGCACTGCCCTCGATCGTGCCCTGGATGGTGTAGGCGCCGCTGCGCGCGCCGAGTTTCAGGTCGGCGACGGGGTTGCCGGCCAGGGTGGCGGCCAGGCGCCCATCCCATCTGGTCCAGCGCCCCTTGCCGCTGATGCGCAGATTGCCGTCCTGATTGAGGCCGGCCATCGCTGCCAGCACGCCGCCCCTGGGCGCATTGACAGTGACCCCCAGGTTGAACCTGTCATCATCGGGCCGGCTGTCGAGCGTGAGGTTCAGGGCATCCTCCGCCCCGATCACGCGGGCCGACAGGTCGATGATCGCGCGGCCGCCACGAATGTCCGCATCGCCCGACAGGGTCGCCAGTTCGACCTTGCCGGTGACGGCGGGCGCGACGGTCAGCCGATCGACCGAGAACTGCATCAGGCGGATGTCGAAGCCCGGCAGGATCGGCCCCTGCCGCTCGCTGGGATTGAGCTTGGGCAGTTTGTGCAGGGTCGCCTGCGGGATCACCAGCCGGTCGATGTCGAGCCGGTTGGAGAGCCAGGCGAAGGGCCACCAGTCCAGCTCCACCCGCGGCGCGTCGAAGAAGCGGCCCTTGGGATCGGACAGGACGAGACCGCGCAGCACCGCCTTGCGATAGATGCTGCCCTCGATCCGGTCGACATGGATGCGCAGGCCCGAGGGCGGGCTGACGGCGGCGATGCGCGAGACGAGGAAGCGATGGCCGGGCGCGCTGTCGAGCCAGGCCAGCGTCGCCGCCACGACCAGCAGCGCGAGCGCCAGCGCACCCGCCAGCCAGCGCTGCCAGCGCCCGTCCCAGGCGCGGCGGCGCGGCGGCGCGGCGGGTGGCGGCGGCACGGGCGGCGGGCTGTCGGGCGGCAGCGTGGCCATCAGAAGGCCTGCCCCAGCGAGACATAGACGGCGACCTTGGCATCGCCCGGCTGCGGATTGATCGGCGTGCCGACATCGACGCGGATCGGGCCGAAGCTGCTATAATAGCGCACGCCCAACCCGGTGCCGACGCGCAGGTCGCGGAAGCGCGGCAGGAAGGTGGTGGAGATATTGCCCGCGTCGAGGAAGGGCACGACGCCGAAATTGCCGAAGCGGATGCGCGCCTCGGCGGAAAATTCGATCAGGCTCTTGCCGCCGACCGGATCATCGTCCGGGCCGTAGCGCGGGCCGATCGCCTGATAGCCATAGCCGCGCACCGACGCGCCGCCGCCGGCATAGAAGCGCCGCGACGGCGCGATGCGATCGACGGTGGAGCCGAGGATGGTGCCGAGCCGGGTGCGCCCGGCGAGCACGACACGATCATTGATCGGCTGATAGGCGCTGGCGTCGACCTGCGCCTTGGCATAGCCGAAGGTCGAACCCTGAAAGGAGAGTTCCGGGCTGAGGCGGCCGCCGAGGCGGAAGCCCTTGCTGGGGTTGAGCAGGTCGTCGCTGCCATCATAGGTGAGGCTGAGCGGCACCGCGCCGATGAAGAAGGTACGGCGGCTGCCGCCGGAGAAGGCGTCCGCTTCGTCCGAGGCGATGAGTTCGGCACCGACGCGCCAGACCCAATGCTTCTGAAACAGAATGTTGGTCTGCCGCTCCAGCCCGCCCGACAGGGTGATGGTGCGCGCGTCATAGGCGTCGCGGCGGATATTGCTGTAGGAGACGAGGCCGGTCAGCACATGGTCGCGCTCGCGGAAATTGTTGCGGCGATAGGTGGCCTGCGCCGTCTGTTCCTGGGTGCCGAGCACGCCGCGCAGCGTGAGCGACCCTTCGGGCGGAAAGAGATTGCGGTGCTGCCAGCTGATTTCCGCACGATAGCCTTCGCCCGTGCCATAGCCCAGTTCGCCCGCAATGGTGCGCATCGGCGCCGGGCGCAGATCGACATCCAGGTCGACATGTTCGCCATCGCCCGCGTCCTTCGGCGTCAGGGTGACGGACGAGACGAGGCCGGTGGTGACGATGGCACGGCGCAGATCCTCCACATCGGTGGCGCGGTAGGTTTCGCCGGGTTCGAACCGGGCCATGCGCTGGAGATGGCGGGCGCTGAACACATCATCATTGTCGAGCAATATCTGGCCGAAGCTGCGATAGCCGCCGGGCGTCACGATGATGTCGAGATCGCCGTTGCGCGCTTCATGGTCGATCCGCACTTCGGGTTCGTCCACCCTGGCGAAGGGATAGCCATTTTCGCCCAGCGCCGTCGCCAGCGCGGTCTGGCCCGCCAGGATGCGGTCGGCGTTGATCGGATCGCCCGACTTCATCGTGAAGGCGCCGCGCAGCGTCTCCTCCCGCGGGCCGGTTTCGGCGAGACCGGCAATCTCCACCGTATCGAGGAGATAGAGCGGGCCCGGCGTGACATCGAAGATGACGGACAGCTTGTCGCTGCCGGCGGGCGGCGGCGCGACGCTGCCGCGCACCCGCGCGGCATAATAGCCGTCGGCGCGCAGCAGCCGGTCGAGCAGGTCGCTGTCTTCCTTCACCCGGCGGTTGATCTGGGCAAGGTTGGCGGCCTTCCCCTCCGACTGGTGCAGCACCGAGAGACTGTCGAAACGGGTCGCGATCTGATTGTCGCCGATATTGTCGATGCCGCGCAAAGTGACGCCATATTTGCGCTCTTCGCCCGCGTCGGTGAAGGTGACGACTTCCTCCGCCGGACCTGTATCGGCGGCGGCCTGCTGCGCCGGCTGATCGACTATGTCGGGTTCGCTGGCTGCAACCGGATCCTCGGGCAGCGGCGCGACCGTGTCGGACTGGCCCATGTCGGGCCAGTCGATGCCGATGTCGGGCATGGCATCGAGCGATGCGGATGGATCGACCGGCGGACTGGCAGGATCGGCGGCGGCCGGATTGGCAGGTTGAGCCGCCTGCGCAAACGCAGTGCCGGCGGTGCAAAGCGCCAGAGGCAAGAGACATAGCCCTGCGGCGCGCGGATCAACGGGAAAGCGGCGCCCTGTCCGCAAGCCATGGGTCATGCGACCGGTCTAGACCAAGTCGGGGCGATTATGCCAGCCAAGAGATGGCGAAGACCCGACGGTCAGAAGGCGGTGTTCAGCCGATCCAGCAGCGCGCGGGCCGGGCTGTCAGCCAGTGGCGCGTCCGGAGACAGCATTCGGTCCTCCAGCCGCGCGACCCGGCCATACAGCTCCTGGCTCGCTTCGATCAGCGAGCGGGCGGCGAAGGGAAAGTCGCCGGCGATGCCGGTATCGGTGGCGGTGGCGCGGCCGAGCCGATATTTTTCATCGGCCACATCCGCATCGCCAATCTCGCCACGCTGCCAGGCGCGCTGGCTGAGCAGCCAGGCGATGATGTGCATCAGCCGGGTCGTGACCTTGAGCGATTCACAGGCGAAGGATACGCGGCGCAGCGGATCGTCGGCGGCAAACTGCCCGGCCTCGTCCGCGTCGAAATAGGAACGCGCCTCATCCGCCATCACCATCGCCTCCATATAGAGGCCATCGACAAGGCGGCGATGAAGGCCAGGATCAAGGGCGGCAGCGTTGCGCATAGGCCTAGCTGACATATCGCAGGGCGATTGTCAGGGCCGTGAAAGGCGCCGGAAGCCCGCCTGTCCCATTTGGGATCGCTTTACGCCGCAGCCACGCAATTTTGCGACGCGGCCGGCGCATCAGGCAATGATGTCCGGGACCAGCGCATCTTCGAGCGCGACGATCTCGTCGCGCAGCCGCAGCTTGCGCTTCTTGAGGCGCGCGACCTGCATCTGGTCGCCTGCCCCGCCATCGACCAGCGCCGCGATCGCAGCGTCGAGATCACGATGCTCGACCCGCAGCAGCTCCAACCGGCGCATAATGTCTTCGCGGCTCACCAAGCCCCCGCCTTCCGAACCCATCATAGCCTCTCCTGATAGCCCGGCGCGGACACGCGGACCATCGCAATTTTATCGACGGCCCATCGCAAAGCACGAATCATCGCGAGACAGGTCCGCCGAATCATGATCTACTTCGTCATCCATCACCCTCGTAAGGAGAATGTCATGGAAAATTCCCACGTTTCAGCTCTTTCCGCAAAGCATGCCGGGCTCGAAGCCCGGATCAAGGCCGAGTCGAGTCGGCCGATGCCCGACGATATTCTCGTCGCCTCGCTGAAGAAGCAGAAATTGCGGGTCAAGGAAGAGATGCAGGGCCGCCACTAAGCCCTGTACCGCACGGAAAAGGCCGGGGCCGGATCACCGGACCGGCCATTTTCCTGCCAGCAGGACATGGAGCATCGATCCGGTCGGACCTCCGACCAGATTTTTGACATAGTGCGTCGGATGACGCCTAGCCGGGGAAGATGACCTGGCGATGACAGGCGTTGGACATGACAGCAGCATGCGCCGTCCTGAACGAAAAAAGCTCCACGCGGCGAACCGGTGGAGCCTTTGTCAGCCGACCATCATCATCGATATCAGCGGCGCGTGATCGTCGCGGAACGCAGATAGTCCGGCAGGGCCTGCCGCGACACGCCATTGGCGACCGGCTTGCGCGCCAGTTGCGGATCAATCGGCGCGTCGAAGGCGAAGCCGATCTTGTCATCGCGCGACCAGGCGACCACACCCTCGACCGGGCCAACGCCGCGCAGTTCAAGACGAAGACGCGTGCCCGCCGGAATAGCGCGCTCGCAATCTGCCATCAGGCCGGTGGCCGACAAATTGCGCACGCGCGCCTTACCCAGATCGACGCCATCCAGCGTGCTGAGGCTGGTGAGCAGGAACAGGCTGTCGCGCGGCGCGGAACGAGCCGGTCCCCGATCAGAATTTCCCGTTTCCTTGTCCATGACTATTCCCGCAAAATGACACTTGGCCAACAGGATAGTCATGCGACGTGGAGAAAGGGTTAACCGCCGCAGGGGGGTTAATCGTCGCGGGAGACTTTTTCCTGCCGCTCGTGCCGCTCCTGCGCCTCGACCGTCATGGTCGCGATTGGACGGGCTTCCAGCCGGCCCAGCGAGATCGGCTCGCCGGTGACTTCGCAATAGCCATATTCGCCTTCGTCGATACGGCGGAGCGCCGCGTCGATCTTGGAGATCAGCTTGCGCTGGCGGTCGCGGGTGCGCAGTTCGATCGACCAGTCGGTCTCGCTCGATGCACGGTCGTTAAGGTCGGGCTCGCGCAGCGGTTCATTCTGCAGCACGGCCAGCGTGCCTTCCGCTTCCGACAATATCTGCTTCTTCCAGTCCCAGAGACGCTGCCGGAAATATTCCTGCTGCAGGGGGTTCATGAATTCTTCGTCAGCCGACGGACGATAATCGTCCGGAAGTGTTACGGTCGATTTTGGCGGCTTCACACCGTCTTTATCGGAATTCAGTACCGATGCCATCTGGCTCTCCGACTCGAGAGGCCCCGGCGCTGTAAGTTCCGGGCGCCCATGACTTTTGTTTGAGGGCGCCTCATAGCCACCGCGACGAGGCGACACAAGCGGGCAATGCGCCCCTCGACGTATCGCCAGGGCGGTTGGAAGCGATCATCCGGGACAGCAGCGACTCCATCCGGGTTTCCACCGAGCCGCCAGCCAGGCCGGCCATGTGCCCGGCGCACTGCGTACCACAATGACACGTTAACCAATTTGATTGACTCGGACGCCCGATTTTTCTGGCTTTTAGGCTCGCCAACATGGTTAACGCGCTTGCTGTTAACGCTTTATTTTGCGTTGGTAGGGATTAGGGAATATCAGGGTTCACGCTACGGCCGCGTCCGATGGCGGGAATGGGATAACAGGACAAGAGAAGATCCTATGTCGGTTCGGATGGCTTTGGCAAAATTGTGCGCCTGCACTTGCGGCGGCGCCATCATTGGCGGGGGCGCCGTCCATGTGGCGGAAAATGCCCGTCCGGCAACGGTCTACAGCACCAAGAGCGTGAAGGCCAAGCCGCGCCAGCGGGTGCTGGCCACTGCCAAGCGTGCGCCGGTCAAAAAGGCTGCACCGATCCGCGTGACCGTGACCACGCCTTCGCCGCCCATTCCCCTGCCCCCACCGCCAGTGCAGGCCGCCCTGCCGCTGATGGCTGGAGGGCCCACGCCGACGCCAGCGCCTGTTGGTGGCAGCAGCGGCTTCGGCGGCAGCAGCGGCTTCATCGGCGGCTTTTTCGGTGGCGGCAGCAGCGGCGGCGGCACGGTGGTGATTTCGACCACCGGCTCAACGGGCACGACCGGTTCGAGCGGCTCC
Organism: Sphingobium sp. WTD-1; assembly: GCF_030128825.1. Classification (NCBI taxonomy): domain Bacteria; kingdom Pseudomonadati; phylum Pseudomonadota; class Alphaproteobacteria; order Sphingomonadales; family Sphingobiaceae; genus Sphingobium; species Sphingobium sp. WTD-1. The sequence goes on from NZ_CP119127.1 coordinate 4,285,971, forward strand.
AACGCGCCGACCCCGCCGACCTCCACGACGAGCACGACGACCACCTCGAGCGGTTCCAACGCCCCGACACCTCCGGGCGAGACCTCCAGCGGCGGTTCCACGACGACAACCACATCGACATCGACATCGACCTCGACGTCCACCTCGACATCGACATCGACGTCGACCTCTTCTTCGTCGGGCGCGACATCGACCTCGACGTCCAGCTCGACCTCGACCGGATCGTCGAGCTTCGGCAGCACTTCGACGAGCAGTTCCACCAGCAGTTCGACCTCCTCCTCAACGTCGTCGGGCACCTCTTCGGGCACGCCGCCGCCCCCGCCGCCGACCGATGTGCCGGCGCCGCCGATGGTGCTGCTGTTCGGTGCTGGCGCCGCCGCGTTGCTGATGCGCAAGCGTCTGGCCGATCGCAATACAGAACTGTCGATCGAGGGCCATGGCCCGGCCAAGCCGATCCCGATCATCCGCACCGGCAATATCTGACAACGAAAAAGGGCAGCAAGAGCCTGATCGTCTGAGGTGGAAGCGCTTCGCGCTTTCACCGATGGCGTGAATCAGGCTCTATTCCTTGTTTCTAGACATTGATGCACGCTTCAGGCCGATTCAGACTGAAGCCATCAATGTCTAGGGGCCGCCCTTTTCTTTTACCGATAGGGTTTTCCGCTCAACTGCGGGCGATGATCTTCTCGATTTCGCCCACGGGATGATTGGCCAGATCCTTGGCGATCTCGCCGACCAGCCGGTCCTGCACTTCCTTGTGATAATGTTTGCGCATCTCGCCCAGCGCGGTCGGCGGAGCGACGATGATCAGCTTCTCATAATCCTGGGCCAAGGCGCGGCGCTTGAGCAGGTCGGCCGCCTCGGCGGCGAAGCGCGCCTCCTCCAGTTCATGGAAATCGGTCTGTTCCATGCTGCTGCGATGGCTGCCGACCGAATTGAAGGCGCGGCCGGGCGCATCCGACGCCTGATCGCGGTCGGCCGGATTGTCCTGCACCTTCACCTCTTCCGCCTGAAGCTGGGGAAAGGCGCGGTCGCCCTTGTTGCGGAAGAAGAGCAATTTGCGCCCGTCCGCCACCAGCACCATCGCATCATGATCGATCTGCATCGCCTTCTCCTTCATTTTGTGGATGCATCACCAACGGACGAAGGCGCACAGGGTTGCGTGGCCTCGTCCGCGGCGGCATAGGGCAGCGATGCACGACATCCGCTTCATCCGCGAAAATCCCGCCGCTTTCGACGCCGCCCTGGCGCGCCGTGGCCTGGCCCCGCTGTCCGCCGATATATTGGCGCTGGACGAAAAGAGCCGCGCGCTCAAGACGGAGTTGCAGCAGGGGCAGGCCCGCCGCAACGAGGCGAGCAAGGCGATCGGTCAGGCGATGGCGGCCAAGGACATGGAAAAGGCCGAGGCGCTGAAGGCCGAGGTCGCGGCGCTCAAGGAAGGCACGCCGGCGCTGGAAACAGCAGAGGCCGAGGTCGGCGCGGCGCTCAATGCGATGCTGGCGGCGATCCCCAACCTGCCCGCCGACGATGTGCCGCAGGGCGCGGATGAAGCCGGCAATGTCGAGCTGAGCCGCTGGGGCACTATCCGCGATTTCGATTTCGCGCCGCAGGACCATGCCGATTTCGGCCCGGCGCTGGGACTGGATTTCGAGGGCGGCGCGGCGCTGTCGGGCGCGCGCTTCACTGCGCTGCGTGGGGCAATGGCGCGGCTGCACCGGGCGCTGGCGCAATATATGCTGGACACCCAGAGCGCGACCAACGGCTATGAGGAAACCAACCCGCCGCTGCTGGTGCGCGACGAGGCGCTGTTCGGCACCGGCCAGTTGCCGAAGTTCGCCGAGGACCTGTTCCGCACCACCGATGGCCGCTGGCTGATCCCGACTGCCGAAGTGTCGCTGACCAATCTGGTCGCCGAGCAGATCGTGCCGACCGACACCCTGCCGGTGCGGCTGACTGCGCTGACCCCCTGCTTCCGGTCCGAGGCCGGATCGGCCGGGCGCGACACGCGCGGCTTCATCCGCCAGCATCAGTTCGAGAAGGTCGAGCTGGTCGCGATCTGCGCGCCCGAGGAATCCGACGCCGAGCATGAGCGGATGGTGCAGGCGGCCGAGGGCATCCTGCAGGCGCTGAACCTGCCCTATCGCAAGATGCTGCTGTGCAGCGGCGACTTGGGCTTTGGCGCGCGCAAGACCTATGACCTGGAAGTCTGGCTGCCGAGCCAGGCGACCTATCGCGAGATCAGCTCCGTTTCCAACTGCGGCGATTTCCAGGCGCGGCGGATGAACGCCCGCTACAAGCCGGAGGGGGAGAAGGCGACGCGCTTCCTCCACACCCTCAACGGATCGGGCCTGGCGGTCGGTCGCACGCTGGTCGCGGTGCTGGAAAATTACCAGCAGGCCGATGGCAGCGTGATCGTGCCCGACGTGCTGGCGCCCTATATGGGCGGCATCACCAAGCTGGAGCCGCGATAAAAAGGAACGGGCGATGCGCATCCTCCTCACCAATGACGATGGCGTCCATGCGCCGGGGCTGAAGGTGCTGGAGGCGATCGCTCGCACCCTGTCCGACGATATCTGGATCGTCGCGCCCAGCGAGGAACAGTCGGGCGCGGGCCACAGCCTGACGCTGACCCGCCCGTTGCGCATCCGCAAGCATGGCGAAAAGCATTATAGCGTCACCGGCACGCCGACCGACGCGGTGATGATGGCGGTCGGCCATCTGATGAAGGATGCCAAGCCCGATCTGGTCCTGTCGGGCGTCAATCGCGGCGCCAACCTGGCCGAGGACGTGACCTATTCGGGCACTGTCGCGGCTGCGATGGAGGGCGCGATTTCCGGCATCAAGTCGATCGCGCTGAGCCAGGTCTATGCCCGCGAGGCGATGGGCGATGCGGTGCCCTTTGCCGCAGCGGAGGCCTGGGGCGAGCGGGTGCTGCGCCCGCTGATCGCGATGCCGGCCAGCCCGCGCCTGCTATTCAACGTCAATTTTCCCGCGATCGACCCGGACAGGGTCAAGGGCGTGCGCGTGGTGCGGCAGGGCTTCCATGACATCGACCGGACCAAAATCATCGAGGGCACCGATCCGCGCGGCTATCGCTATTACTGGTTTGGCCTGGGCCGCAGCGATTCCGCGCCCGAGGGCAGTGATCTGGCGGCCGTCGCAGAAGACTATATCGCGGTGACGCCGCTCCATTATGATCTGACGCAGGATGGCGCGCTGGCGGCGACGGCGCAGGCATTTTCGGACTGACTTACGCTCCGGGGGGAGACCATATGGCTGGACATGACAAGGGGCGGCGCTGGCTGCCCATGGCGCCGCTGCCGCTGCTGCTGGCGGGCTGTATCCCTGCCCCCGTGCAGGACAGCGCGCCCTATGCCGCGCCCCTGCCCCCGGCCCAGCCGGCGCCCGCCATTCCACCATCGCCGAGCATGCCGCCGCAACCATCCCAGCACGCCTCGCCCGAACCGCAGATGATCGAGCGCAAACCAGTCTGGACCGCGCAGCAGGTGACGGCGAATGCGCGGACGGTGGCCGCCAGCACCTATAGCGTGCAGCCGGGCGACACGCTGCGCGGCATTGGCAACCGCACCGGCGCGGGATCGGACGCGATCGCACGGGCCAATGGGCTGGCGCCGCCCTATGCGCTGCGGCCGGGGCAGAGCCTGTCGATCCCCGGTGGGCGCTATCATGCGGTGGCGGAGGGCGAGACGGGCATCGCGATCGCCGTGGCCTATGGCGTGCGGTGGAGCGAGATTGTCGACATCAATGGCCTGACCGAACCCTATGTGCTGCGGCGCGGCCAGCGGTTGCTGCTGCCCGGTGGCGGGATGCCGGCCGCGCCGGTGGCGGCGCAGCCGGTGCGGCCGGCCGCATCCAGCCTGGAGCAGCGCGCCGCCGCCTTCCGCATCGATATCGACGATGTGCTGACCGGCGGCCAGCCGGCCGTTGCCGAGGAGAAGCCGCGCGCGGTGGCCAAGGCCCAGCCCCGCCCCCTGCCCTCCAATGTGCCGATCGCCCAGCCTGGCGGCTTTTCCGGTCCATTCGCCTGGCCGCTCAAGGGCAATATCCTTTCCCGCTTCGGCCCCGGCGAAAGCGGTGCCAAGAATAACGGCATCGACATTGCCGCGCCGATCGGCACGCCGATCCGGGCAGCGGCGGACGGCGTCGTCGCCTATGCCGGCGACAGCATCGCGGTGTTCGGCGGCCTCATCCTCATCACCCATGGCAGCGGCTGGGTCAGCGCCTATGGCCATGCCAACCGGATCGACGTGGTGCGCGGGCAGAAGGTGACGAAGGGTCAGGTGATTGGCCTCAGCGGTGACACAGGCTATGCCAGCAAGCCGAAGCTGCATTTCGAGCTGCGCAAGGACCGGGTGCCGATCAATCCCATGACCCAGCTGCCCACCTCATGAAGATCGCGCCGCCACCATCGGCATCGTCCATGGCCGGCTTTCTGCGGCGGCGATCGGCGCTGCCGGTCTGGGCGGACCTCGCCTGGCGGGTGGTGCTGGTCTTTGGCCTGATCGCGATCGTGCTGGCGCTCCACTGGTTCGGGCGCGATGGTCTCAAGGACAATTATGACGACCAGATCAGCTTCATCGACGTGCTCTATTTCACCACGGTCACCGTCACCACGGTCGGCTATGGCGATATCGTGCCGGTCTCGCCCGAAGCGCGCCTGTTCGAATCCATCTTCGTCACGCCGATCCGGCTGTTCGTCTGGATCATCTTTCTGGGCACCGCCTATAATCTCTTCTTCCGCAACATCCTCTACAGGTGGCGCATGGCACGCATTCAGGCCGATCTGCACAATCATATCGTCGTCACCGGTTTCGGCACCAGCGGCCAGGAGGCGGTGAACGAACTGCTGGCGCGCGGCACCGACCCGCGCGAGATCGTGGTGATCGACGGCAGCGAGAAGGCGCTGGACCATGCCGAAGCGCTGGGCTGCAACGTGCTGTGCGGCGACAGCACGCGCGACAAGACGCTGAAGGATGTGGCCATCCACCGCGCCCGCACGATGATCGTGTCGGCAGGACGCGACGACACCTCGATCCTGATTACGCTCACCGCGCGGCACCTGGCGCCGCGCCTGCCGATCAGCATCGTCGTGCGCAACGAGGACAATGAGGTGCCCGCGCGCCAAGCCGGCGCCACCACGGTCATCAACCCGGTCAGCTTTGCCGGGCTGCTGCTGGCCGGCAGCACCAGCGGCAAGCATATCGCCGACTATATGGCCGATCTCGCGGCATCGGGTGGTCGGGTGAAGCTGCACGAACGGCCGGTCCTGCCGCAGGAAATCGGCCAGCCGCTTTCGGCCATCGGCACGGGCCTGGGCGTGCGCATCTATCGCGGCGACCATCCTATCGGCTTCTGGGAAGAAGGCGCGCGAGCGCTCCAGACCGGCGACTGCATCATCGAGATCGTGGAAGAAACCGGCGCCACGCCCCGCGTCGACGATCAATAGGTTCAAACCAGCGACAGACTGAACATGTTTGTTGCGCCACAGCAACATATGGCAAAATTCGTGCTACCCACGGTGCAGCGCAGCATGAGGCCAATTGCCTTGCTGTCATAGAATGGCAACACTCCCCCTCAGGTCTGATTTTTGAGGGGTGAAATATGCGCTTGAAAAATTTCCTGAAAACCGGCGTCCTGCTGTCCGCCTTCATCTACAACGCACCGTCTTTCGCCCAATCCGCTGCGCCGCAGGCCGATGATGCCGGGGCCATCATCGTTACCGGATCGCGCATCCGCCAGAATCCGCTGGACCAGGACAAGCCGATCGTCACGGTCGATCAGGAAGCGATCGCGCGGACCGGCCTTTCCTCCATCGCCGACGTGCTGCAGCGCATTCCCAGCGCCGCCGGCGGCCTCAACACCAAGGTCAACAATGCCGGCAATATCGGTGGCCCGCCCGACGGCACCGGCGTCAGCTCCGGCTCGGCCGAAGTCGACCTGCGCTATCTGGGCGCCAAGCGCACGCTGATCCTGGTCGATGGCATGCGCTATGTGAACGGCTCGGCGGCCGGTGGCATTCCCGCCTCGGTCGACCTCAATTCGATCCCCGCCAACATGATCGAACGGGTCGAGGTGCTGCAATCGGGCGCCTCCCCGCTTTATGGGTCGGACGCAATCGCCGGCGTCGTCAACATCATCACCAAACAGTCGCAGAAGGGGCTCGACCTGTCCGCCCAGTTCGGCACCTATGAACAGGGCGATGGCGACACCTGGGACATCAATGCCAGCTATGGCGTCCAGAGCGAGCGCGTCTCGATCGTGTTCGGCGCCAATTATGTGAACCAGGGCAGCGTCGGCACGTCAGCCCGTTCGATCTCCCAATGGCCGACGCCGGGCGCCACCAGCTGCGCCGCTGGCGGCTGTTCCAGCGCGACGCCCAATGGCCGCTATGACGTACTGGGCCAGAGCCTGACGCTCAGCAACCCGGTCATCGGCCGTGCGCCTGTGCTGTCGGACTATCGCAACTATAGTTCGGCAACTGACTCCTTCAACTTCCAGCCCTATAATTATCTGCTCACCCCGTCGGAGCGCTATGGCGGCTTCATCAACCTGAAGGCGGAACTGAGCGACAATATCAACCTGCGCACGCGCATGGTCTATCAGCATCGCGGATCGACCACGATAGCCGCGCCGCTGCCGCTGTTCATCGGCCCGGATGCCGGCAACGGCAATCTACTCGACACCATCACGATCGATGCCAGCAACCCCTATAACCCGTTCGGCGTGACCCTCTCGTCCGGGGCCGACGGGTCGCCGGCCAATTATTCCACGGTGCGCCGGCGCTTCATCGAAGGCGGGCCGCGCACCTTCACCCAGAGCGTCGACACCATGACCATGGCCGCCACTCTGGACGGGTCGTTCGATGTCGGTTCGCGCACCTGGTATTGGGACGTCAACGGCATCTATGGCAGCAACAATGCGCACCAGACCTTCACCGGCAACCTGAACGCATCCAAGCTGGCCCAGGCGCTGGGTCCGGTCGGCAACTGCACCGGCGAGTGCGTGCCGTTCAACATCTTCGGCGGCGCGGGATCAATCACCCAGGCCATGCTGGATTATGTGACATTCGACGAACATGACCGCAGCACCCAGGAATTGTGGGACGCCACCGCCAACCTGTCGGGCGAATTGTTCAACCTGCCCGGCGGTGCGGTCGCCTTCGCGGTCGGCTATGAACATCGTAACCAGCGGGCGAGCTACACCCCCGATCCGATCATCACGGCGGGTCTGGGCGCCGACGTGCCGACCAGCCCGGCCGCGGGCAGCTTCAATGTCGATGAAGTCTATGGCGAAATCCGCATCCCGATCCTCTCCGACGTGCCCTTCTTCCAGAAGCTGGAGCTGGACGGCGCGGTCCGCCATTCCAACTATAGCAGCTTTGGCAGCAACACGACCTTCACCGCGTCGGGCCTGTGGAAGCCGGTCAAGGATCTGTTGTTCCGCGGCGGCTATGCCGAAAGCCTGCGCGCGCCGAGCATCGGCGAACTCTATGCCGGTCGTTCGCGCACCGACGCAACGATCGACGATCCCTGTACCAGCGCGGCGGGCGGCGCGTTCCAGACCAATGCCACCGTCCGCGCCAACTGCATCGCCAATGGCGTGCCGCCCGATGGCAGCTATGCCGAACCGACCGGCGGCCAGCTCGGCATCTTCTCGCAAGGGTCGACCGCGCTGAAGCCGGAAACGGCCAAGACCTGGACGCTCGGCGGCGTCTACAGCCCGTCCTGGGCGCGCGGCAATTATGCCACCACCCTGACGCTGGAGGTCAATTACTATAATATCAGCCTCAAGAACGCGATCGACTCGGTCCCGGCCTCGCTGACCCTGTCGCGTTGCGCCTATGAGGCCGATCCGGTGAGCTGCGCCGCCATCAGCCGCACCGGCAGCGGCAGCGTCGCGGGCATCAACGGCGTGCTGCAGAACCTGAACGCCATCAAGACCGACGGCATCGACGCATCGTTCAACTATCGCTCGCCGGTGATTTCGAACGGCACGATCGGCCTGAACGTCAACGCGGCCTGGCTGTTCAAATATAATGTCGAGCCGCCCGCCGACCTGAATGCGCCGACCCAGAAATATGCCGGCACCGAACGGGGCAGCCCGGATCAGGCCTATCCCAAGTTCAAGGCCAATGCCACGCTCGACTGGTCGACGCCGGGCTATGGCGCCTCCTTCACCGGGCGCTACATCAGCGGCGTCGATGAACGCGACGGCGAGCATTCGCTTGGCCGCACCTTCTATGGTGACATCCAGCTCTATATCTCGCCGGCCTGGATGGACCATCGCACTCGGCTGACCTTCGGCGTCAACAATCTGTTCGATCAGGATCCGCCGGCCTGCTTCACCTGCGACAGCGCCAATTTCGATCCCACCACCTATGATGTGCCGGGCCAGTTCGGTTATCTGCGCCTGACCTACAAGATGTAAGGGATCAGGCCCTTAGCCATGGCGAAGGGCGTGTCCATTTGGGCGCGCCCTTTGTCTTTTCGGCTACCCCGTGACATTTGGCGCAAAAATCCCTATGTGCGCGCCGATCATGGCAACCAAAATCCCAGACGCGCCGAAGATCGGCATGGTTTCGCTCGGCTGTCCGAAGAACCTGGTCGACTCCGAACGTATCCTGACCAAGCTGCGTTCCGACGGCTATCAGATGTCCGCCGACTATGCCGGCGCCGACGTCGTGCTGGTCAACACCTGCGGCTTCCTCGATTCCGCCAAGGAAGAATCGCTCGAAGCGATCGGCGAGGCCATGGCTGAAAATGGCCGAGTCATCGTCACCGGCTGCATGGGCGACGAGGCGGACGTGATCCGCGCGAAATTCCCGCAGGTCCTGGCCGTCACCGGCGCGCATCAATATGAGCAGGTGGTCAATGCGGTGCATGACGCATCGCCGCCCATCCCCAACGCCTTTGTCGACCTGGTGCCCGAAGGCGGGCTGAAGCTCACCCCGCGCCATTACAGCTATCTGAAGATTTCAGAGGGCTGCAACCATCGTTGCTCCTTCTGCATCATCCCCTCGATCCGCGGCGACCTGGTGTCGCGCCGGATCGACGCGGTGCTGCGCGAGGCGGAAAAGCTGGTCGCGGCCGGCACCAAGGAATTGCTGGTCATCAGCCAGGATACCTCGGCCTATGGCGTCGACACCCGCCACGAGCCGCGCATGTGGAAGGGCCGCGAAGTCCGCGCCCATATGACCGACATGGCGCGCGAACTGGGCCAGCTGCGCACGGCGGACGGCGTCGCGCCCTGGGTCCGCCTCCACTATGTCTATCCCTATCCCCATGTCGATCATGTCATCCCGCTGATGGCCGAAGGGCTGCTGACGCCCTATCTCGACATTCCCTTCCAGCATGCTTCGCCGAGCGTATTGAAGGCGATGAAGCGCCCGGCCAATGAAGCCAAGGTGCTCGACCGCATCCGCAAGTGGCGTGACATCTGCCCAGACATCGCGATCCGCTCCAGCTTCGTCGTCGGCTTCCCCGGCGAGACCGAGGCGGACTTCCAGTATCTGCTCGACTGGCTGGACGAGGCGCAGCTCGACCGCGTCGGCGCCTTCCGCTTCGAGCCGGTCGAGGGCGCAGCCGCCAATGACCTGCCCGGCGCGGTGCCCGAAGAGGTCAAGGAAGAACGCTATCAGCGGATCATGGAAAAGACCGCCGCGATCAGCGCCGCCAAGCTGCAGGCGAAGGTCGGCCGGGTCATGCCGGTGATCATCGACGAGGTCGGCGAGCCGGACGAGGAAGATGGCAGCATCGGCGCGACCGCGCGCAGCCAGGCCGACGCGCCGGAAATCGACGGCAATGTCTTCCTGCGCGACGTCGGCGAAGGCCGCAAGGCGGGCGACATGTTCGACGTGCTGATCGAGGATGCCGACGATCACGACCTGTATGGCGTGCCGGCCTGAACAGGATCGTCATTGCGAGCGCAGCGACGCAATCCATGGATTGCCGCGGCGCTTCGCGCCTCGCAATGGCGGCTATTCTCAGGGCCTGACGACGGCGTCCTGATATTCGGTCTTGATCACCTTGTAGATCGCGGCGTCGATCGGCAGCTTGATGTCATAGCTGCCCTCGGCATAGGGGCCGGCGCCATAGGGGCCGATCGTCACCTGGATGCCATCGATCAACTTGCCGTCGCGCGATATCGGCGCCAGCACCTGCTTCATCGGATCGATGCATTTGGTGAAATCATCGTCGCCCGGCACCACCGGCGCACCGCGCTTTTCCGCCCGCGCCCGATCGAGCGCCTTGCAGAAACTGTCATGAATCGCCGCTGCAAAGGCCGCTTCGGAGGTCAGCAGCGCGCCGAAATCGGTCTCGCGCCGCCGCTCCTTGTCCCATAGCAGCGCTTCATAGCCGGTCATGCCATGGGCGCCACCGGTATACATGTAATTGGCGGACTCGAGCGCCAGGAAGCGCGGCGTATCGGCCATCACGCTCCAGCGCGTCTCGCGGCTGTGGGTGTGGAAGGGGAAGCCGGCCTTCTTCGCCGAGTCCCGATCCTGCGTCGCCATCTTGAGCGCATCGGCCTTGTTCTCGGCCATGGCCCTGGCGAAGCGATCGACCAGCGTCGGGATCGCCGCCGCCTGCGCCGGATAGGCGTAGAGAAATTCCAGCAGATCGGTCTTGTCCGACTGCTCAAATGGTTTGGCGGGTGGGGCAGCGGGCCGCGTGGTGCCGGCCATGCGGTCGACAAAGGCGCGCATCGTCGCATTGGCAGGCATGTTGCCGCCGGGCGGATCATCCTCTTGCGATCGCGAACAGCCCGACAGCAACAGGGCTGCGAGCAGCAGCCCCGTCGTCCCGTTCCCCCACCCTGCCCGCATCAGTGCGGCTTGGCCGTCAGGCAGCGTTCGCTGATCGCCTTGCGCGCATAGTCGCCGGCGAGCGCGCGATGGATATTGGGCCAGCCTTCGGCCACCAGCGCCTGCTCGACCGCATGGGCGTTGGCGAACTGGCCGCTTTCGGCCAGCGCATAGGCGCGGGCGCGCAGCGCCTGCAGGCCGCTATTGTCGGAACGGATCATGGCTACTCTCCTTGCCGTTTATTATGATCTGGAACCTAGGCACTTGGGCCACAATAGGCAAATGCCCTGACGGCCGGCCGGGTTTCCACCGGGACGAAAGAAGATGCAAAAAATGGCCCGTTCCCATGTGGAGCGCTTTCTCCTACATCCCTGTGCATGACCGAATTTGCCGACCTGCTCAAAGCCGATAATGGCCAGCCCGCCCGTTCCATCCAGTTGATCGAAGCGGCCGAACTGGACGCCTGGTTCACTGCCCAGCCCGAGCGGGTCCGCGCCCTGATCAGCGCCCAGAAATTCCACGCCAAGCCGAACGAATATGCGATCATCCCCGGCGAGGGACAGAGCGACTGGTCGGTCGTGGCCGGGGTCGCCAAGCGCGACGCGCTCGGCAGTTGGTGCCTGGCCAGGCTGGCCGAAAGCCTGCCCGAGGGCAGCTATCGCCTGGCCGAGGGCAACACTGGCGCGGCGGCGCTGGGCTGGCTGACGGCGCAATATCGGTTCGAACGCTATCGCAGGGATGAGGGCGCGACCGGCCCACGCGTGCTGCTGACGAGCGACGTCGCCCGGATCGAGGCGATCGTGCAGCAGGCCGAAGCGGTGGCGCTGGTCCGCGACCTGGTCAACACGCCGGCCGCCGACATGGGGCCGCAGGATCTGGAAGAGGCCGTGCGCCAGCTGGCGCAGATCCATGGCGGAGACGTGCAGGTGACGCGTGGCGACGCGCTGGAGCAGGGTTTCCCGATGATCCATGCCGTCGGCAAGGCGGCGGACAAGAGCTTTGCCCCGCGCCTCATCGAAATGAGCTGGGGCGATCCCAGCGCGCCGCGCATCGCCGTGGTCGGCAAGGGCATCTGCTTCGACAGCGGCGGCCTGGATATCAAGCCATCATCGGGCATGCGCCTGATGAAGAAGGATATGGGCGGCGCGGCCCATGCGATCGCGCTGGCCCGGCTGATCATCGGCGCGCGCCTGCCGGTACGGCTGCACCTGCTGGTGCCGACCGCCGAAAATGCCATCAGCGGCAATGCCTTCCGCCCCGGCGACATATTGCGCAGCCGGCAGGGGCTGACGGTGGAGATCGGCAATACCGACGCCGAGGGGCGCCTGGTGCTGGGCGACGCGCTGACCCGCGCGGGCGAGGAAAAGCCCGAGCTGATCGTGGACTTCGCCACCCTGACCGGCGCGGCGCGCGTAGCCGTCGGCCCGGACCTGCCGGCGCTGTTCACCAATGACGAGGCGCTGGCGACCGACATTGCAGCGGCCGGCACGGCTGTCGACGACCCGACCTGGCGCCTGCCGCTGTGGGACGGCTATTATGACATGCTGAAGTCCGACATTGCCGACCTGAACAATGCCGGCGAAGGCGGCTTTGCCGGCGCGGTGACCGCGGCCCTGTTCCTGCAACGCTTCGTGCCGGACGGCACGGCCTGGCTTCACCTCGACACCTTCGCCTGGCGACCGGCGGCCCGTCCGGGCCGGCCCAAGGGCGGCGAGGCGCTGGGCCTGCGCGCGGTCTTCCGCCTGCTCCAGCAGCGCTACGACGGCGCACGATAGCCAAACTGCAATATCCTGCGATCCGTTACGCAACCGGATTGGCTATCATGCGTTAGGGGGGCATGAACGCGCTCGCTTCCCCGCAACAGGCCGCCCAGATCGACCGTCCCGGCATACAGCCGCTCAGCCAGTGGATGCGGACCCTGGTGGATTATGTGCGGTCGGGGAAACCCGACCTCACCAACCGCCAGATGGCCCTGATGCTGACCGTCTATATCGGCGGTGGCCCGCATACGGTCCGTGGCCTTGCCGAACAACTGCATGTGTCCAAGCCGGTCATCACCCGCGCGCTGAACAAGCTTTCGGCGCTCGGCTATCTCCGACGAGAGCGGGATGCGGCCGATCGGCGCAATATTTTCATCACCCGCACGTCGAAGGGCGCGGAATTCCTTGACGCCTTTCACCATTTCATCGCAGGAACCGCGCGCGATGACAGGCCAGATCAACACCGCGCGGAGCGCACCGCCTAAAAGAACCCGGTTCAAGCTGGACGGCAGATCCGTCGCGCTCGACCACCGCGTGCATGCGGCGCGTGGCGACCTTGCGGATATCTCGCTCGCCGGCGTGCTCTTTTCCGCCCATTATGCCCGCGCGGTCGAACTGACCTGCGTGGCGCCCGGTGCGCCGATCCTGTCCCAGCCCTCGCACACGGCCGAGGCGGTGAGCGAATTGCTGCGCGGTGAAAGCTTCCATGCGCTCGACGTCACGACCGACTGGGCCTGGGGCTTTTGCGGGCATGACGGCTATGTCGGCTATATCCGCCGCGACGCGCTGGACGTGAAGGAGGCGGCCAGCCACCGCATCGTCAACCAGAGCGCGCCGCTGTTCAGCCGCGCCGACATCAAGGCGCCGATCGCCGATCACTGGCCGCTGGGCGCCCGCTTCGGCGGCGAGACCGAGGACAGCTTCCTCGCGACCGGCGACGGCTTCATCCATGGCCGCCATGCCGCCCCGCTCGACTCGCCGGAAAGCGACTGGGTCGCGGTGGCGCAGCGCTATCTGGGCCAGCCCTATGTCTGGGGCGGCCGTGGCCATCGCGGCATCGACTGTTCGGGCCTGGTGCAGGTCGCGCTGGGTGAATGCGGCATCGCCGTGCCGCGCGACACCGACCTGCAGTGCGAGGGCATTGGCGCGCCGATCGAGGCGAGCGCGCCGTTGCAGCGCGGCGACCTGATCTTCTTCCCCGGCCATGTCGGGATCATGGCCGACGCCACCCATATGCTGCACGCCAACGCCCATTGGATGGCCGTGGTGGTCGAGCCGCTGGCCGATGTCGTCGCCCGGCTGGCGCCCGACCATGAACAGCCGATCATCGCGCGGCGGAGGATTGCCCTGTGACCACGAAGATCTTCATCGACGGCGGCCATGGCACCACCGGCATCGAGATTGCCGATCGCCTGGCCGACCGGTCCGAACTGTCGCTGATCACGGTCGACGAGAAGGATCGCCGCAACATGGCGGCCCGGCGCGACGCGCTGAACGCGGCCGACATCGTGATCCTGTGCCTGCCCGACGATGCCGCGCGCGAATCCGTGTCGATGATCGACAATGACCGCACCCGCGTGATCGACGCATCGACCGCGCACCGCGTCGCCGACGGCTGGACCTATGGCTTCCCCGAACTGGAGCCGGGCCATCGCGAGCGGCTGGCCAACAGCCGCTTCGTTGCCAATCCCGGCTGCTGGCCGACCGGCTTCCTGGGTCTGGTCCGTCCGCTGGTGCTGGCCGGCCTGCTGCCGGCAGACTGGCCGGTGACGGTGTCGGGTGCATCGGGCTATTCGGGCGGCGGCAAGGCGATGATCGCCGAATATGAGTGCACTGACGGTGCGCCGACCGCCTTCCGCGCCTATGGCCTGAGCCTGGCGCACAAGCATGTGCCGGAAATGACCCGCTATTCGGGCCTGGCTCATCCGCCGCTGTTCGCGCCGGCCGTCGCCAACGCCTATCGTGGCATGCTGGTGGAAGTGCCGCTGCAACTGCGCGCCATGCCCGGCACGCCAGCCCCGGCGAACATCCACGCCGCGCTGGCCGCCGCTTATGAAGGGTCGCCGATCGTCAGCGTGACGCCGCTGGCCGACAGCGAAGCCATGGCACAGATCGAGGTCGAGCATGTCGGCGCGACCGACCGCCTGTCGCTGTCGGTGTTCGGCAATGCGCAGAGCGGCCAGGCCCGCCTGGTCGCCACGCTCGACAATCTGGGCAAGGGCGCTGCGGGCGCCGCCGTGCAGAATCTCAACATCCTGGCCGGCCTGCCGGAAACGGCCGGCCTGCGGCTCTAAATCGCCTGCAAGCAGACAGCAAAAAGGCCGGAGCGTTTGTCACGCTCCGGCCTTTTTGCGTTCAGGCGATCAGTGGATCGTGCCGAGCGGCTGGTCATGGGCCAGCAGCACGATCAGCCGCTCGATCTGTCGCCAGTGGCAGAAATGGATGTGGTTGCCGAGATCACGGCTGCGATCGGCCCGCGCCGCGGCCTCATAGCCGGCATTGGCCCCAAAGGTCGCGATCAGTTCCGTCGCATCCTCATAGCTCTTTCGATCCGAAAGATACGGCATGTTCATGCAACCCCCGATTATTGCGCGCCCTTTCGTTACCCCCAATCAACCTCCATGCCAGTTTGATGCTTTGGCACAGCGGGCCGGAGACGAAGGTGAACGACCGGTTAGGCAAGTCCCAGGTCGGGACAAACGCGCCATTTCGGGACGCCCGCCGTTCCAATCCGGGACGGGAAGGACGGCGCGACAAGCATCTGGCCATAGGCGACGGGCCATGGCAAGGATAGGCCATGAACAAGGCGAAGAATCCGACCGGCGCGGGCGCCATCATCGCATTGCTGATCATGGCCGGGGCGATCGGCGGCGGCCTGCTGGGCCAGCCCAGCATCGGCCTGCTGGTCGGCACCGGGGCCGGCATCCTGATTGCCCTGCTGCTGTGGCTGCGCGAACGAAAGGCCTAGGAGCCTGTTTGAAAAATGCGCGGAAGAGCGCATTTTCGATGCGGCACCGGCCTTCAAACGAGGCATGTGACTCGTTTGAACCCCACCCGACCACCTATCAGGATACCATGTCTGGGCGGTCGGGTGGGGGTGCGGGCCGGTGCGGATGTGCCGGAGGCGCATTTCCAAACAGATTCTAACTAACCACCCGCGCAACGGAGCGCCTTGCCGGGCGCCGCATCGCCGCATAGATGTGGCGACATGAAGAAGCATTTCATCGCCATCCCCCTCATCGCGCTGGTCATTGCCGGCGGCGCTTTCCTCTATTTCGCGCAGGGCGATACCGCCCAGTTGCCGGCGGGCGCCGATGTCGGAGCAGAGCCGCGCTTCACCACGCCGCGCAACGAGTTTTTCCCGACCGTCAACATCGCCGAAGTAAAGCCGTGGAAGGCCGGGGAAAAGCCTGTCGCCGCCAAGGGACTGGTGGTGGAGCGCTTTGCCGAAGGGCTGAGCCATCCGCGATCGCTGCTGCGCCTGCCCAATGGCGACATCCTGACGGCGGAAACCAACAGCCAGCCCCGCCCGCAGACCGGCATCGTCAGCCGGGTGATGAATTTCCTGATGAACAAGGCCGGCGCCGGCGTCCCCTCGCCCGACCGCATCAGCCTGCTGCGGGACACCGACGGCGACGGCAAGGCAGACACCAAGACGGTGTTCCTGAGCGGCCTCTATTCGCCCTATGGCATGGCCCTGATCGGCGACACACTCTATGTCGCCAACACCAATGCGCTGATGGCTTTCCCCTATAAAGAAGGCGAGACCAAGATCAGCGACAAGGGCCGCAAGATCCTGAACCTGCCCGCCCAGGCGCCGAACATGCATTGGACCCGCAGCCTGACCGTCGGCCCCAACGGGCTGCTCTATGTCGGTGTCGGATCGAACAGCAATATCGGCGAAAATGGTCTGGAAAGCGAAGCCAACCGCGCCGCCGTGCTGGAGGTCAATCCCAAGACCGGCGACTATCGTATCTATGCGTCGGGCCTGCGCAATCCGGTCGGCCTGGCGTTCGAACCCAGGAGCGGCGTGCTGTGGGGCGTGGTCAATGAGCGCGACATGCTGGGCGGCGATCTGGTTCCCGACTATCTGACCCGCGTCGAATTCGGTGCCTTCTATGGCTGGCCGTGGAATTATTGGGGCGGCTATGAGGATCGCCGGGTCCAGCCGCAGCGGCCGGAAATCCGCGAATATACCAAGCGCCCCGACTATGCGCTGGGCAACCATGTCGCGCCGCTGGGCCTGAGCTTCTCCAAGGATGCGCAGCTTGGCGCCGCCTATGGCAATGGCGCCTTTGTCGGCCTGCATGGCAGCTGGAACCGCAAGCCGGCCGCCGGCTATAAGGTCGTGTTCATCCCGTTCCAGGACAATGGCGAAGTCGGCAAGGCCAAGCCGACGGATGTGCTGACCGGCTTCCTGGATGCGCAGGGCGCGGCCCATGGCCGCCCGGTCGACGTGACCGTGGATGCCAAGGGTGCGCTGCTGGTAGCGGACGATGTCGGCGGTGTCGTCTGGCGGGTGACCCGCGCACAATAATCATGGCGCGCCCGGCCGATGCGTCGAAAAAACTTGTTCGCAAGACCAGACGCTTAATTTCGGCCGGGCAACAGCCGGGATATATTGCCCCGTTCGCGCGCTGATACGCGATGCGACAGGCGTCCAAGATGAAACCAATCGAACCGGCGGAGCTATATCAGTTGCGGGCGGACAGCGCGCGGCGATCCCTTCATCACTTGCGCATGGAAGCGCTGGGCCAGCCGGACCGACGACAGGGCTATGACCTGGAGCATGACCGCCGGCTGGCGGAAATGTATTTCAACACCTTCGCCGCTCTCGCCCATCGCCAGCGTCACAGCGACACGCTGAGCCTGGCCCGTGTCATCAAGACGATGGCCGATGCCGCGCCGCTGTGCGACACCGCCGTCGATCCGCCGCGTTGCCGCAAGGAGTTGGACCGACTGGTCGACGAATTTCTGAGCCTGGCCGAAAAGGATGGCGACTGAGAATCAGACCGAGAGGCCGTGACGGCCGGCGAGTTCGACCACATATTGCCAGGCAACGCGGCCCGAGCGGCTGCCGCGCTGCGTTGCCCACTGGATCGCGTCGAGCGGCTCGACGCTGAGGCCCAGCGCCTGGGCATAGCCCTCGACAATGGCGACATAGGCGTCCTGGTCGAGCGCATGGAAGCCGAGGCTGAGGCCGAACCGGTCCGAAAGCGCCATCTTGTCATCGACCACATCGCGCGGATTGATCGGATCGTCCTGTTCCGACAGGTTGCGCGGCACGATATGGCGGCGGTTGGACGTCACATAAAGGCGGACATTGGCCGGACGCGCGGCGGTGCCGCCCTGAAGCAGCGAGCGCAGCGCACGGGCATCGCCCACGCCCTCGTCAAAGCCCAGATCGTCAAGGAAGAGGATGAAGGGCCGGGTCGTGCTGCGCAGCAGGGTGAAGAGCGCCGGCAGGCTGGCCAGTTCGTCGATCGCGCATTGCAGCAAGGCGATGTCCTGCCCTTCCGCCTGCAGCTTGCCCACCACGGATGCGACGGTAGCCGACTTGCCGGTGCCGCGCGCGCCCCACAGCAGCACGTCATGCGCGGCATGGCCGGCGGCGTGGCGGCGGCTATTGTCCAGCAGCGCGCTCTTCTGCGCATCGATGCCGGTCAGCAGATCATAATCCACCGGGTCGAACATATCCACCGCGCAGATCGCCACCCCGTCCCACACATAGGCAGGAGCAGCCGCAAGGTCGGCAGAGGAAGCCGGCGGCGGCGCGAGCCGTTCCAGCGCTTCGGCGATACGGGTCAGCAGGGCGTCGTTCATGGCGCGGGATTAGCCGGGCCGCGCCGTTGCGGCAAGCTTTGCCAACAATGTCATGTCACTGTCGCAATGGCCTTTTACTGCGGCGTTCCGGGGTCTATATCGCGGGGGTCGTGACTATCCCAAATCCAGCCTTTTCCACCAGGGTCTGCCGCTATGGCGCGGAAGCGCTTCGCGAGGCCGCCTTGCTGATCCGTGCCGGCGAACCTGTCGCCGTTCCCACCGAAACCGTCTATGGCCTGGCGGCCGATGCCACCGATTCCCAGGCGGTCGCCGGCATCTACAGCGCCAAGGGGCGGCCCAGCTTCAACCCGCTGATCGTCCATGTCGCCGATATGGAGATGGCGCGGCGGCTGGCCGATTTCTCGCCTCAGGCCGAGCAGCTTGCCGCCCGCTTCTGGCCGGGCGCGCTGACCATGGTGCTGCCGGTGCGGGCCGATAGCGGCCTGTCGCCGCTGGTGATGGCTGGCCTGCCGACCGTGGCGCTGCGCCTGCCGGCCCATCCGGCGATGCGCGCGCTGATCCGAGAGAGCGGCCGGCCGCTCGCCGCGCCATCGGCCAATCGCAGCGGATCGATCAGCCCCAGCCGGGCCGAGCATGTGCTGGCCAGCCTCAACGGCAAGATCCGCATGATCCTGGACGAAGGCCCGACCAGCGAGGGGCTGGAATCGACCATCGCCGCACCGGAAGCGGACCGCATCCGCCTTCTGCGTCCCGGTCCGGTTACGGCCGCGATGCTGGAGGAGGCAAGTGGCCTGCCGGTGATCACTGGCAAGGACAATGCGAAGATCGAGGCGCCCGGCCAGCTCGAAAGCCATTATGCGCCGTCAAAGCCGGTGCGGCTCAACGCGCTGCGGGCGGAGAAGGATGACTATCTGATCGGCTTCGGGCTGATGCCCTGCCATCTGAACCTGAGCGTCGACGCAGACCTGCGCGAGGCGGCGGCCAATCTGTTCGCGGCGCTGCATGTCGCCGATGCCAGCACGCAGGCGCGGATCGCGGTCGCGCCCATCCCCGACGAGGGGATCGGCACCGCCATCAACGACCGGTTACGCCGCGCTGCGGCCTGACCGGGCGATCTGACGGATTTCGGGGCTCAGCCGCAATTGTCGTAACCGGCCTTGCGGCATTCGCGGCGGCGCTGTTCGTCGGCCTTCTTGCGCGCCTTGCCTTCCTCGGCCTCCTGCTTGCGCATCTTGCGGCCATAATTGCGGTCGGCCTCATCCTGGCTGGTGGTCGCCCAGTCCGCCGCCTGCGCACCTGCACGCACCGGCAGGGTCACAACATCCACCGCAGTCTTGGCAATACAGCCCGGCAGCATCAGCAACATCGCCGGTGCCAGCAGCAGCATGATCGTCCTGGTCATTCTCAAAGTCCCCCGACTCGTCCGTTGCGCCGCATCTGCCATGGTCGACATTAACCATAGGCTAAGAACGCGGCGAAACCGGACGAGCCGTCGGGAAATCGGTCAAGCCGAGGATTATTCCTCGATACGTGCGGCAAAGCCCTTGCGCAGCTTGGCCAGCTTGGGCGGGATCACCGCCATGCAATAGGGATTCTGGTCGCCGACCCGCTCCCAATATTTCTGGTGATAATCCTCGGCCGGATACCAGGGGGCGTCCGCCTCGATCGCGGTCACGACCGGATCGACCTGGTCCACCTGCGCCCGCGCGATGCCGGCCAGGGCCTCGGCCTGCTGCTCGGCCGAATGGGGGAAGATCGCCGAACGATACTGCGTCCCGATGTCGTTGCCCTGGCGGTTCAGCGTCGTCGGATTGTGGGTGGCGAAGAAGATGTCGAGCAGATCGGCATAGCTGATGACGGCCGGGTCAAAGGCGATGCGGATCGCTTCGGCATGGCCGGTATTGCCAGTGCAGACCTCCTCATAGGTCGGATCGACCTTGGTGCCGCCGATATAGCCGCTCTGGACCGATTCCACGCCCTTGAGCGTCTGGTAGACTGCTTCGGTACACCAGAAGCAGCCACCAGCCAGCGTTGCGATTTCCTGCGCCATATATCGATAATCCTTATCCAGCTTTGGCGCGCTAGATAGGAGCAATCAGGCCGCGGTTCCAGTCTGCGCCGCATTCTGGACCATCGCCTGTTCGGCCTTGGCGCGTTCTTCGGCGACCAGTTCCTTGCGCGACAGCTTGCCGACCAGCGTCTTGGGCAGGTTCAACCTGACCTCGACCTCGCAGACCCGCTCATGCTTGCCCAGTTGCGGGTTGAGCCAGTCCTTGAGGCCCGGCCCGTCGATGGTTGCGCCTTCGTTCAGGGTCACGAACGCCTTGGGCTGCTCGCCGCGATAGCGATCGGGCACGCCGATCACCAGCGCCTCCTTCACCGATTCATGATGATAGAGGACCGATTCCACCTGGCTCGGGAAGACCTTGAAGCCGCCGACGGCGATCATGTCCTTGAGGCGATCGACGATCCGCACATAGCCGTCGTCATCAACCTCGCCAACGTCGCCGGTGCGCAGGAACTCGCCCACGAACACCTGCGCGTCCGCGTCCGGCCGATTCCAATAGCCCTTCATGATCTGCGGACCGGCGAACATCAGTTCGCCCGGCTCGCCCTCGGGCGGGGGCTGGGTCGGATCCTCGCGGCTGACGATCTTGACGCGGGTGCCAGGAACGGGCTGACCGACGGTGCCGGTCTTGTTCAGCCCTTCATAGGGATTGGCGCAGACGATCGGGCTGGTTTCGGTGAGGCCATAGCCCTCGATCAGACGCGCGCCGGTCACCGCCTCAAACTTCTGCTTCACCTCCATCGGCAGCGGTGCGCCGCCCGAAATGCAGGTGCGCAGCGACGAGAAATCGATGTTAGGCAGGGCTGGATGATCGAGCAGCGCCTGATACATGGTCGGCACGCCGGGGAGCGACGTCGCCTTGGTCCGCTGGACGGCCGAGAGCACCTGCACCGCCTCGAACCGGGGCAGCATCACCATCTCGCCACCATTCATCACGGTTCGGTTCAGCGTGCAGGTATTGGCGAAGACGTGGAAGAAGGGCAGCACCGCGATGATGCGGTCATCGCCCTCGCCCGCATGCGGGTCGATCCCCTGCGCCTGGCGTGCATTGGCGGTCAGATTCTGGTGGGTCAGCATCGCGCCCTTGGGCGTGCCGGTGGTGCCGCCGGTATATTGCAGCAGCGCGACGTCGTTGACCGGATCGATGTCGGCCACGATGCATTCGCCCGCATTGGCGATCAGCCGGTCATAGCGGATGACGCGCGGATCATGCGGCAGCGGCGTCGTCTCGCCGCGCTTGAACAGGCGGAAGAGGATGCTCTTGGCGGTCGGCAGCACCTCGGCGATCGAACCGACCACCAGCTTTTCGAGGCTGCTATTGTCCAGCACCTTGAGCGCGGTCGGCAGCAGTGCCTTGGCCGACAAAGTGAACAGGATCTTGGTGCCGCTATCCTCGACCTGATGCTCCAGTTCGGCGGCGGTGTAGAGGGGGGAGAAGTTGACGACGATCGCGCCGGCCAGCAGCGCGCCATAATAGGCCGCGACATAATGGGGGGTGTTGGGCAGGTAGAGACCGACCCGGTCCCCCTTCTTCACGCCCATGGCCTGCAAACCACAGGCGATGCGCCTGATGTCGTCCATCATCGCGCCATAGCTGAACTTGCGCCCCATGAAGTCGATCATGTGGGCCTGCGGGTGGGCGGTGGCGC
Source organism: Sphingobium sp. WTD-1 (assembly GCF_030128825.1). NCBI lineage: Bacteria > Pseudomonadati > Pseudomonadota > Alphaproteobacteria > Sphingomonadales > Sphingobiaceae > Sphingobium > Sphingobium sp. WTD-1. Next base: position 4,308,057 of record NZ_CP119127.1, read on the forward strand.
TCTGCGTTACCATGTCCCCCATCGACATCGGCGGGAACGTCTGCTCCCACGGCGTAGGGTGCTGATAATGCTCGCGCCAGATCTTTTCTCTGCTCTCCATTTACAGAAGTGTAAGTGGCCCGAGCGCTTTACGCAAGCGTCAACCTGTGTCTGGATTGTAGCAAAAAGGCCGCGCCGGAAAGCCGGCGCGGCCCTTGGAAATGCTGCATTGCAGCGGATCGGAAAGAGCGTCGGATGACGCTACGTCTTCAGACCTCGCCCTTGTTGCTGCTGAACGGATCGAGGATCGTCGCGGCGCCCGAAATCAGCTCGGACTCGCTCTTGAGCGCCTGCTCGATGCGGCGCGCATTATCCTCGCGCTCGCGGCGCAGCTCCTCGATCAGCGCCTCGCGATCGCCATCCAGACGCGAATCGGTCGGCATCTCGATGCCGGCCTTCTTCGCCGCCTTGCTGACCAGCGCATCCAGTTCGCGCTGCGAGCACAGGCCCAGCGTCACCGGATCCTTGGGCGTGATGTTGGAGATGTTCCAGTGGCTGCGATCGCGGATCGCGGCGATGGTGGTGCGGGTGGTGCCGATCAGCTTGCCGATCGCGCCATCCGAAATCTCGGGATGGTTGCGCAGGATCCAGGCGATGCCATCGGGCTTGTCCTGGCGCTTGCTGACCGGAGTGTAGCGCGGCCCCTTGGTACGGCGGACCGGCTCGGGGCCCTTGAGCATCTTGAGCTTATAGTCGGGATTGCTCTCGCCCTTGTGGATTTCGTCCATGGTGATTTCATGGGCGCGCACCGGATCGCGGCCGGTATATTTGATGCCGGCGGTGTCATCGGCGATGGCCTGGACTTCCAGGATGTGCAGCCCACAAAATTCCGCGATCTGGTCAAAGCTCAGTGCGGTATTGTCGACCAGCCAGCTGGCGGTCGCATGGGGCATGAGGGGCTGGGACACGGGGTCTTCTCCGGCTCTAAAAACGATAAGGGCCGCCCAAGCAGGGCGGCCACGACATGTCCGGGATAGAGCATCGCGGGGCTTGCGGCAAGGAAAAGCGTCAGGCGGCGCTGTCCATCAGCGTCGGTGCAATCGGACATAGGCCGGCCAGAAATTCCTGCGCGCTGCGTTCCCAACTGAAGCTGCCGCCATAGCTGGCGCAGGCGACCCGATCGCACAGCAGCGCCGCAGCGATGGCGTCTTCCAGCCGTTCGGACAGGGCGCCGGTTTCCGGCGTGACGATATCGACCGGGCCGGTCACGGGATAGGCCGCAACCGGCGTGCCCGCCGCCAATGCCTCGATCATCACCAGCCCGAACGTATCGGTGCGACTGGGAAAAACAAACACGTCGGCACCGGCGTAGATCGCCGCCAGATCGGCGCCGAACTGCGCGCCCAGGAAACGGGCGTCGGGATAGGCCCGCTCCAGCGCCGCGCGCGCCGGGCCGTCGCCGACGATCACCTTCGTGCCAGGATGCTCGCTCGCTAGGAAAGCTTCGAGATTCTTCTCGACTGCGACCCGGCCGACATAGAGCTGGATCGGGCGCGGCATGTCCGCCAGCAGGTCCGACGGCGCGACATGACCGGCAAAGGTGTTGAGGTCCACCCCCCTGCCCCATTTGCGGACATTGGCGACGCCATGGGCGCGCAATTGCTGCCGCACCGACCGGGTCGATACCAGCACCGCCTGCGCGGGTCCGTGGAACCAGCGAATATAGCGCCAGAACCAGGCCGCCGGCAGGCCGGTGCGCTGCGACACATAATCGGGGAAATGGGTGTGATAGGCGGTGGTGAAGGGCACATTCCCGCGCAGGCACCAGCGCCGGGCGGCAAAGCAGAGCGGCCCTTCGGTCGCCAGATGGACGGCATCGGGACGGAAGGCAGCGATCGCCTGCCCGACCACGCCCGATCGCACGAGCGCGAGCCGGATTTCCGGATAGGTCGGACAGGGAATGGAGCCGTAGAGATCGGGCGAGATCACCTTCACTTCATGCCCCAGATGTTCCAGTTCGGACTGGATCATCTGCAAGGTGCGGACCACGCCGTTGACCTGCGGCGTCCAGGCGTCGGTAACGATCGCGATCCGCATATCCGGTCTCCGCGTCAGGCCGCCATCAGTGCCGGCGACGCTTCGCCGCGCTTGGCGATCTCGTCGGCCCAGTGCAGCACCTCCATCGCCCCGCTGGCATGTTCGACCAGTGCAGTGCAGCCCTCCACCCAGTCGCCATCATTATAATATTGGATGCCCTCGATCTCGCGCATCTCGGCATTGTGGATATGGCCACACACCACGCCGTCGACGCCGCGCGACCCGGCCTCATGCGCCACCACTTCCTCGAAGCGGGAGATGAAGGATACGGCATTCTTGACCTTGTGCTTGGCCATCTTGCTCAAGGACCAATAGGGCAGGCCCATGCGCCGGCGCACGGCGTTGACCACCACGTTCAGGCGCATCAGCGTCGTGTAGGCCGCGTCCCCCACGAAGGCGAGCCAGCGGTGGGCCAGCATGATCGTGTCGAACTCGTCGCCATGCAGCACCAGCAGCTTGCGCCCGTCTGCCGTCTCGTGGATCGCCTTGCGGCGGATTTCGACGCCGCCGAAATTCATGCCGGTAAACTGGCGGAACATCTCATCATGATTGCCGGGGATATAGACGACACGCGTACCGCGCTTGGCCCGCTTCATGATCCGCCACAGCACGTCATTATGCGCGGCCGGCCAGTAGAAGCGCTTCTTGAGCCGCCAGCCGTCGATGATGTCGCCGACCAGATAGATGGTGTCGCTGTCGACGCTGTCCAGGAAATCGATCAGCATCGTCGCGTTGCAACCGCGCGTGCCCAAATGGATGTCGGAAATCCAGATGGTGCGATAGCGGCGACGCGCGCCTTCCCGCTCGGCTATGTGGAAGCGGTCGTCAGCCCCCTCTTCCAGTTCGCTCAGGAAGGGCAAGCGCGTGATGGCGTCCATGTCTACGTCCTCAAGGGCTGTTGTCCTTGAGGCCGAATCCCTAGCGCCGCTCTGTTACAACTCCGCACCGAATATGACGAAAATACTACGGTTTGGCGGGTTTTCCCGCCGCCCCTCACACCGTCAGCACGATCTTCCCGAAATGTTCGCCGGCATCCATGCGGGCATGGGCCTTGGCCGCGTCGGCAAGGGCAAAGCGCTGGTCCATCGCCGGGCGCAGCTTGCCCTGTTCGACGAACGGCCAGACGGTGCGCATGATCTCGTCCGCGACCAGGCTCTTGAAGCCCGAGGAGCGCGGCCGCAGCGTCGATCCGGTCAGGGTCAGGCGCTTGGACATCACCGTCGGCAGGAAGATGCTGGTCTTGGCCCCGCCCAGCACCGCGATCGACACATGGCGGCCATCTTCCGCCATGCATTCGATGTTGCGCGGGACATAGTCACCGCCGACCATGTCGAGCACCGCCTGCACCCCCTGCCCGCCGGTGATGCGCTTCACCTCAGCGACATAGTCCTGGCTCTTGTAATTGATCGCATGGGCAGCGCCCCATTCGAGCGCCTGGGCGCATTTGTCGTCGCTGCCGCAGGTGACGATGATCTCTATGTCGAACAGGCGGCAGAGCGAGATCGCCATCGTGCCGATGCCGCTGGTGCCGCCATGGACCAGCACCCGGTCGCCGCCCACCACATAGGCGCGCTCGAACAGGTTGGTCCACACGGTGAACAGGGTTTCGGGCAGCGCCGCCGCCTCGACCAGGTCATAGTCCGCCGGCACCGGCAGGCATTGGCCGGCCGGGGCAATCGCATATTCGGCATAGCCCCCGCCCGGCAGCAGCGCACAGACGCGCTGGCCGACCAGCATGTCGGCGGACCGGCCGGCGGCGACGATCGTGCCCGCCACCTCGAGTCCGGGAATGTCGGATGCGCCGGGCGGCGGCGGATATTTGCCCTGCCGCTGCAGCACGTCGGGCCGGTTGACGCCGGCGGCAGCGACGCGGATCAGCACCTCATCCTCGCCGGGCACCGGCACCGGCCGCTGTTCGGGCACCAGGGCGTCGGGACCGCCGGGCACCGGGATGCCGATGGCCGTCATCTGCGATGGAATCGTGAAACTGTCGAGGATCATATGCGCCCCCCCGGGCCAGAGATATTGCGCCGCACCCAAAATCGACGGACGGAGCTTCGCTTCTTATTGACAGACTAGCCTACAGGGTCAACATTACCCTTTATGGACATGGACAATGATCTGCCGAGAAAGGCCGATGATCCGCTGGCCCAACTGCTCCGACAGGATCTGGGTCCCCTGTCCGTTGCGGAACTGGAAGCGCGCATCAGGGCGCTGGAAACCGAAATCACCCGCACTCGAACAAAAATTGAAAGCGCCGTTAACCATAAGGCAACTGCCGAGGCGTTATTCAAGCGATGAACCCGCGCCTCGTCCCTGACGGCCCGACCAAGGGCTCCACCGGGCATGGGCAGTCTGGCAATTCCGGCGGTCAGGGCCTCTCCCTTGAACCGTCGTCGAGCAATGCCGACATAAGGTTCAAGTCAGCCCCTAACCGGGGCCAGGAGTAGAAAAGACATGCCATCTTTCGCAGCCGCCCTTGAAACCACCCTGCACAATGCGCTGACCCATGCGTCGGAGCGCAAGCATGAATATGCGACGCTGGAGCATCTGCTTCTCGCGCTGATCGACGATGAACATGCGTCGAAGGTGATGCAGGCGTGCGGCGTGGAACTGGGCGAACTGGCCGATGCCGTCACTCAGTATCTCGACACCGAACTCGACAGCCTGAAGGTAGAGGGCGCCAGCGACCCCTCGCCCACCAGCGGCTTCCAGCGCGTCGTCCAGCGCGCCATCCTCCATGTCCAGTCGTCCGGCAAGGATGAGGTGACGGGCGCCAATGTCCTCGTCGCGCTCTTCTCCGAACGCGAATCCTATGCCGTCTATTTCCTGCAGCAGCAGGACATGAGCCGCCTCGATGCCGTCAGCTACATCAGCCATGGCGTCGGCAAGGGCACGCCCACGCCCGAGCGTCAGGAGACCAAGGGGGCAGCCGAGGAGGAAAAGAAGGTGCAGGACGGCAAGGGCAAAAAGGACAGTGCCTTGGAGCAGTTCACCGTCAACCTCAACGAGAAGGCGGAACGCGGCAAGGTCGATCCGCTGATCGGCCGGTCGTCGGAAGTCGACCGCACCATCCAGATCCTGTGCCGCCGTTCGAAGAACAACCCGCTCTATGTCGGTGATCCGGGCGTCGGCAAGACCGCGATCGCGGAAGGCCTGGCGCGCAAGATCGTCGAGGGCGAAGTGCCCGACGTGCTCAAGGAAGCGGTCATCTATTCGCTCGACATGGGCGCGCTGCTGGCCGGCACCCGCTATCGCGGCGATTTCGAGGAACGGCTGAAGGCGGTCGTCACCGAACTGGAAAAGATGCCGCACGCCGTCCTCTTCATCGACGAGATCCACACCGTCATCGGTGCCGGCGCGACCAGCGGCGGCGCGATGGATGCATCGAACCTGCTGAAGCCGGCCCTGTCGGGCGGGACGATCCGCTGCATCGGTTCGACCACCTACAAGGAATTCCGCAATCATTTCGAGAAGGACCGCGCGCTGCTGCGGCGCTTCCAGAAGATCGACGTGAACGAACCGACGATCGAGGACACGATCAAGATCCTGACCGGCCTGCGCACCGCGTTCGAGGAGCATCATCACGTCAAATATACGCCGGACGCGATCAAGGCGGCGGTGGAACTGTCGGCTCGCTACATCAACGACCGCAAGCTGCCGGACAAGGCGATCGACGTGATCGACGAAGTCGGCGCGATGCAGATGCTGGTGGTGCCGTCCAAGCGCAAGAAGACGATCACGCCCAAGGAGATCGAGGCGGTCATCGCCACCATGGCGCGCATCCCGCCCAAGACCGTGTCGTCGGACGACAAGAGCGTGCTGGAATCGCTGACCACCGATTTGAAGCGCGTCGTCTTCGGCCAGGATCAGGCGATCGAGGTGCTGTCGTCCGCGATCAAGCTGTCGCGCGCCGGCCTGCGCGATCCCGACAAGCCGATCGGCAACTATCTCTTCTCCGGCCCGACCGGCGTCGGCAAGACGGAGGTGGCGCGCCAGCTCGCAACCCTGCTCGGCATCCCGCTGCAGCGGTTCGACATGTCGGAATATATGGAACGCCATTCGGTCAGCCGCCTGATCGGCGCCCCTCCGGGCTATGTCGGCTATGACCAGGGTGGCCTGCTGACCGACGCTGTCGACCAGCAGCCGCACAGCGTGCTGCTGCTCGACGAGATCGAGAAGGCGCATCCCGACCTGTTCAACATCCTGCTCCAGGTGATGGACAATGGCCGCCTGACCGATCACCACGGCAAGACCGTCGATTTCCGCAACACCATCCTCATCATGACCACCAATGCCGGTGCGTCGGACATGGCGAAGGAGTCGATCGGCTTTGGCGAACTGACCCGCGAGGATGTGCAGGAAGACGCGGTGAAGAAGCTCTTCACCCCCGAATTCCGCAACCGTCTCGATGCGATCGTGCCGTTCGGCTATCTGCCGCCGGAAATCGTCGCCCGCGTCATCGACAAGTTCGTGCTGCAACTGGAACTGCAACTGGCCGACCGCGACGTCCACATCACCCTGGACGAGGACGCCAAGGCCTGGCTCACCAAGAAGGGCTATGACAAGCTCTATGGTGCGCGCCCGATGGGCCGCCTGATGCAGGAAAAGATCAAGCAGCCGCTGGCCGAGGAACTGCTGTTCGGCAAGCTGGTCCATGGCGGCGAGGTCCATGTCCATATGAAGGATGAGGCGCTCGCCTTCCAGATCACCCCCGCCGCCCCCAAGAAGGGCGGCAAGAAGGGGGGCAAGGCCAAGACGCCGGAAGGCACGAAATAAGCGGTTTCGAGTGATCAACGGAAGGGCGGCCCGCAACGGCCGCCCTTTTTCTTTTGCAGACGTCCCTCTTGTTCTCCCGTCCCTGCCAGGGAGGGGCCGGGGGCGGCTAGGCGCGCGTGCCGCGCCTCGCTATCAATCGAGCATGCGCTTCAAGGATCGTCTCCATAACCTCCGTCGTCGTCTCTTCGGCTCCTGGTCGATTGACGATCCACGCCCGATTCAGGCCGACGCGCCCTATACCTATTTCCTGCCCTCGGCCGAACGGATCGACGCCCTGCGCCCCGGTGATCTGGTCAAACTGGTGATCCGCAGCCATCCGCCCGGTCGCGAATGGGATGCCGAACGCATGTGGGTGGAAGTGAAAAACATCGCGCCGGACGGCTGGACCGGCATATTGGCGAACACCCCGTCCGACATGCCGCAGCTACGTGAAGGTAGCCCGCTTATATTCCACCCCTTCCACATCATCGACCTCATATATGACGGCGACAGGCAAGGTCCGGCAGAACCGCCAAGGCGCGCCTATTGGGACCGCTGCATGGTCGACCGCTGCGTGGTCAATGATGGCGTACCGGTCTATTTTCTTTATCGCGAACAGCCCGACATGACGGAGGAAGGCGATTCCGATCCCGACAGTGGATGGCGGATCAGGGGCGATTATCGCGACCTCAGCGATGAACAGTTGAACACCCGCAAGGCCGATTATATCGCGATCGGCAAGGTGTTGAATGCGGACGATAGCTGGCTGCACCTGATCGACAGCCCGATCGGATCGGCATGGCTGCGCAACTTCGAGACCGGGGAATATGAGCCATTCGAAGATGATGACTGAATCTGTCATCCTTCTCCACGGCTTTGGCGGTCATCAGGTGCAGACCGCGCTGCTTGCCCGGCGGCTGCGCGGGGCGGGGTATGACGTCGCCAATATCGGCTATCCCAGTTGGCGCTGGCCGCTGGCTCGCGTCATCGAGCATCTTCATGCGCGTATCACCGCCAACACGGCCTATCACGCCACGACTGTCCATTGTGTCGGCCATTCGATGGGCGGTCTCATGCTGCGCGCCTGGCTCGCGCGCCATCGCCCCGCCCATCTCGGCCGTGTCGTCATGCTCGGCACGCCCAATGGCGGCAGCGAGATTGCCGATCTTCTCTACCGCCTGCGCCTCCATCCGCTGATCCTGAACCAGGCGGGTGCGCTGCTGCGCACCCGCCGCGACGCGGCCACTTTGGCGGCCTTGGGCGAGGTCGACTATCCGCTCGGCATCATCGCGGGCGACCGGCCGATGAACGGCCTGCTCCCCAGCCGCATCTTCCGCGCACCCAATGACGGCAAGGTCAGCGTCGCCGCCACCCATTGTCCGGGCGAAAGCGACCATATCACCCTGCCCGTCGCCCACACCGCGATGATCTACACCCGCCCTGTCGCCGATCAGGTCGTGCATTTCCTGCGCCGTGGGCGGTTCACGCAAACCTGATGCCGCCCTCCCCACGGGCGCGCGGCGGCCGTTGCGCAATTATTAGGGAATTGCGGTCAGATCGGCAAAACGGATTGGGTCCGCAGGGATTGGGGAAAACATGGCCATGATTGGAAAATGGGCGGCAGCGCTCGGTGCAGTTGTTGCGTTGAGCGGCGCGCTATTGCCGCATGTCGCCAACGCCAAGGCGCCCGGCCAGATCATCCTCACGCCCCAATCCGAAGAGGCGCTGGTCATCATCAAGACCGACTGGTGGCAACCGGCACCGTCGATGCACTCGGCGTTCAAGCTGCTGCTCTCCACCTATGTCGATTCGGAAGCCCGGCTTTCCAGTGGACCTTTCAGCGGCACCGCGCTGTTCGAAGCCAAGCAGAAGAATTTCCTCGACGGCTATCTGATGGTTCCCGTCAAGCCGGGACGCTGGGTCGTGCGCAGCTATTCGCAGCAGGATAGTTGGGCGCTCTGCTTCAACGCCGCCTCGCTCCAGTTCGAGGCGAAGCCGGGCCAGGTCGTCTATCTCGGTCGGTTCGACGCGCTCACCCATCGGCAGCAATTGACCAGACAGGCGATCGCATCAGGCAATACCAGTATTCGCGGCGGCGGCTTCGTCGATTATTTCGACCTGCCGCAGGGGCCGATCTTTGCGCCGGTGGACGCCCCCCAGATCGCCGCCGTGCAGGCCATGCTTGCGCGCCGCGTGCCCGGCGTCAGCGTGCCGGTACAGGCCGTCGCCTTCACCCCGGCGACATTCGGGACCGGCTCCACCCTATATGGCACGCGTCGCTGCGGCGGCTATTTCCCGGCCAGCGGCAAGGGCAAGGCCGACAAAAGCTAAAATGGGAAGGCAGTTCGCCTGACGTCTAAGCCCCTCTCCCCGCCCCCCTTAAATTCTGCTAAGCCGACTCCAGAACAAAAAGGTCGCATGTCTTCCACGCTTTCATAGGGGAATGCATGTCCACTTTGCTTCATCTGCGGCCTGCCGCGCCGCGCGTCGCTGCCCTTACCCTCAGCTTCGTCCTTCTCGCTACGCCCGGCGCCAGCCAGCAGGCCGGCGGGCCGATCGCCCGTTATTCGATGGATGCCGGCACCATGTCCGGCATGGCCGCGATGGCGGGCGGCGGCGGCATGGGCGGCGCCATGTCGATGATGATGGGCGGCGGCAATCAGCCAATCCATGAACTGGTGCTGCGGCTGGGATCGACCCAGGCCGCGAGCGGTTCGCCGGCCGCCGAGCATTATATGCCCGCCGGCGCCCGGCTGGGCGCCTCCGTCCCGCTGGTCACGCCCAAGGTCACGCCAAGCGACGAGCCTGCGCTGCCCGGTGAAAAGCCCAAGGGGCGACTGCTCATCTATTGGGGCTGCGGCGCGACCGCCGGGCCGAACCAGCCGGTGGTGATCGATTTCGCCAAGGTTGCGCGCGGCCAGTTCCCGCCCGGCCTCTACATGACCGGCGCGGCGATCCCGCAGGAATGGCAGGTCCGCTTCACCAACAGCAAGACCTATGGCGAATGGCCCAATGGCCAGACGCGCAAGACGCTGTCGGGCAATTCCTCGCTGATCGGCGACCATCGCATCGCCGGCAATTATTCACCCGAGATCAAGTTCGCGCTGAGCCAGGACTTCATGCCGCCGATCACGGGCCGTGCCAGCCCGGCGGCGGGCGGCGCTACCCAGCTGAGCTGGAACGCGGTACCCAATGCGACCGGCTATTATGCCTGGGTGTTCGCGGCCAAGCAGGGCGGCGACATGGTGTGGTGGGCGTCCTCGGCCAGTCAGGCCTTTGGCGGGCCGGTGTGGGACTGGCTTTCCCCCGGTGCCGTGCGCAAGCTGATCGGCGACAAGATCGTGATGCCGCCCAGCCAGACCAGTTGCACCGTGCCGTCGCAGGTGGTGCAGTCGGGCGGCGAGATGCTGATGGGCAGCCTTTATGCCTATGGGCCGGAGGCGAATTTCGCCTATCCGCCGCGCCCGGCCGATCCCAAGATCGCCTGGAAACCGGAATGGATCGCCCGCGTGCGCTATCGTTCCAACACCATGTGGATGCTCAACGGGCCGGACATGGGATCGATGATGAGCCAGGGTGACGACAGCACCGACGCCTCCGGCGACAATCCGCCGCCCAAGAAGAAGAAATGCAAGGGTGGCCTTGGCGGCATGCTGGCCGGCGCGATGGGCGCGGGCTGCTGAAGTTCCAGTCGGGGCGCGGCAACACCCGTCGCGCCCCGACCACGAGTTGCACTTGAAACGAAAGGAAAATCCGGCAAGTCTCGCGCCATTCTTCCGTTTCGAGGTTTTCATGCGACACACGCTATTGGCCGCGCTACTGCTCGGCGCCGCGCTCTCCCCTCTGCCGCTCGCGGCCCAGTCGGCCGCCCCATCGCCCAGGTTCGAGGGGCGCGACATTTTCGCGCTGCAGGTCGCCACCGATCCGCAGATCAGCCCCGACGGCAAGAGCGTCGCCTATGTCCGCCGCCAGGGCGACATCATGACCGACCGGCAGAAGGGCGCGATCTGGCTGGTCGACACCGCGACCGGCGCGCAGCGCCCGCTGGTCACCGACGCCAGCCAGCCGCGCTGGTCGCCCGATGGCAAGCGTATCGCCTATATCGCCGCCGATGCCGGCAAGCCACAATTGTTCGTGCGCTGGCTCGACACCGGCGCCACCGTGCGCGTCACCACCCTGCCCGACGGCCCGCAGTCGGTCACCTGGTCGCCCGACGGCAAGTCCCTCGCCTATATCATGCGCGTGCCCGCCGACCCGATGAAGCTGGGCAAGGCGCCCGACAAGCCGGAGGGCGCCGAATGGGCCAAGCCGCTGGAGGTGATCGACCGGGTCGATTATCGCAATGATGGCGGCGGCTATGTCCAGGCCGGCTATGACCATATCTTCCTGGTGCCGGCCGATGGCGGTCCGGCCCGGCAGCTGAGCTTTGGCGACTATCAGGATGGCGGCCCATTGAGCTGGACGCCCGATGGCCGCGCCATCCTGTTCAGCGCGGTGCGCAAGCCCGACTGGCAGCAGAAGATATTCGATCCGGAAATCTATACGCTCGACATCGCCTCGGGTGCGATCAGCCCGCTCACCAGTCGTGAAGGCCCGGATGTCGCCCCGGTCGTCTCGCCGGACGGCAGCAAGATCGCCTATCTCGGCTATGACGACAAGCGCCTGTCCTACCAAAACACCTATCTCTACGTCATGAACCGCGACGGCAGCCGCGCCCATGCGATCACCGCCAGTTTCGACCGCAGCATCGATCGCGCCTATTGGGCAGCCGACGGCAAGTCGCTCTACGCCCAATATGACGAGCGCGGCGTCAACCGCCTTGCCCGCATCAGCCTCGACGGCCATGTCACCGAGCTGGCGAGCGGCCTTACCGGCACGGCGTTCGACCGACCCTATAGCGGCGGCGATTTCAGCGTCGCGGCCAATGGCACGTTGGCCTTCACCAGCGGATCGGCGCTGCGTCCGGCCGACCTGTCGGTCAGCAGCGGCGGCAAGAGCCGCCAGCTCACCCGCCTCAACGAGGATTTCCTGGGCCACAAGGCGCTGGGACAGGTGAAGGAACTGGCCGTCACCGCGCCCGACGGCCGCACCGTGCCGGCCTGGCTCGTCACCCCGCCCGGCTATCAGCCCGGCACCCGCGTGCCGTTGCTGCTGGAAATCCATGGCGGCCCGCACACCGCCTATGGCCCGCATTTCTCGACCGACGACCAGCTTTATGCCGCCGCCGGCTATGCCGTGCTCTACACCAATCCGCGCGGATCGACCTCCTATGGCGAGGAATTCGCCCAGCTGATCCATCATAAATATCCCGGTGACGACTATGGCGACCTGATGGCCGCGGTCGATGCCGCGATCGCCGCGGGCGTGGCCGATCCGGACAATCTGTTCGTCACCGGTGGCTCGGGCGGCGGCGTGCTGACCAGCTGGATCATCGGCAAGACCGACCGGTTCAAGGGCGCCGCCACGCAGAAGCCGGTGATCAACTGGATCAGCGAAGCGCTGACCATGGACAATACCCTGTTCACCTCGCGCTACTGGTTCCCCAACAAGCCCTGGGAAGATCCGATGGGCTATTGGAACCGCTCGCCACTCAGCCTGGTTGGCAACGTCAAGACGCCGACCCTGGTGGTCGTGGGCAGCGAGGATTATCGCACCCCGGTCAGCGAGGCGGAGCAATATTATGGCGCGTTGCAGATACGGGGCGTGCCGACCGCGCTGGTGAAGGTGCCGGGCGCCAGCCATGGCGGCATCGCCGCCCGCCCGTCGCAATCGGCGGCCAAGGCGGCGGCAATCATCGCCTGGTTCGATCGCTATCGCGACAAGCCGGCGGCGGCGGCCAGCGCACCGGCCCAATGATCCGGCTGGCGGGATCATATCGTTCATGATATGTTCCCGCCACTTTTCCAGGAGGATGCATGATGGCGGACCCGGTTCTTCTCTATACCAACCCCATGTCGCGCGGGCAGATCGCCCGCTGGATGCTGGAGGAGGTCGGCGCCCCCTATGAGGCGGTGATCTTGGATTATGCCGGCGGCATGAAGACCGCCGACTATCGCGCGATCAACCCGATGGGCAAGGTGCCGGCGATCGTCCATGGCGGCAAGGTGGTGACCGAATGCGCCGCCATCTGCGCCTATCTCGCCGACGCCTTCCCGGCCGCTGGCCTGGCGCCGGCGACCGATGACCGGGCCGATTATTATCGCTGGCTCTTCTTTGCTGCCGGTCCGGTGGAGGCCGCCGTCACCAACAAGGCGATGGGCTTCGTCCTGCCCGAGGGTCGCGAACGCAGCGCGGGCTATGGCTCGCTCGACGACACGCTCGATACGCTGGAAACGGCGGTCACCGGCCGCAGCTGGATCTGTGGCGGCACCTTCACCGCGGCGGACGTCTATGTCGGCGCGCAGATCGACTGGGGGCTCACTTTCGGCACCATCCCCAGCCGCCCGGCGTTCGAGGCCTATGCCGCCCGGCTACGCGAGCGCCCGGCCTATAAAAGGCAGAAGGAGATCGACAACGCCCTGATCGTCGAGATGCAGAAACAGGGCTGAGCCAGTCCCTTCCCCATAAAGCAAAAGGCCCGGCGGAGATGTCCGCCGGGCCTTTTTCCTGTCTTCGTTCCGTTCACCGGATATCAGCGGCGATCGCCCATGAAGCGCAGCAGGAACATGAACATGTTGATGAAGTCGAGATAGAGGTTCAGCGCCCCCATCACCACCGACTTGCCCATCATGTCGGTGCCGGCGACATAGCTGTAGATGCTCTTGATCTTTTGCGTGTCATAGGCGGTGAGGCCCGCGAACAGCAGCACGCCGACGAAGCTGATCACCAGGTCCATCATGCTGGAACGCAGGAAAAGGTTGATCAGGCTGGCGACCAGCAGGCCGACGACCCCCATGATCAGGAACGTGCCGAAGCCCGACAGATCCTTCTTGGTGGTGTAGCCGAACAGGCTGAGGCCGGCGAAGGCCGCGGCGGTCGCGAAAAAGGTCTGCGCGATCGACGTGCCGGTATAGACCAGGAAGATCGACGACAGCGACAAGCCCATCACGGCGGCATAGGCCCAGAACAGGCTCTGCATCGCGACGGTCGACAGCTTGTTGATGCCAAAGCTCATCACCATGACGAAGGCCAGCGGTGCAAACATGATGACATATTTCAGGATGCCTGGGCCGGCGAGGATCTGGAGCGCCAGACCGCTCGACGCGAACAGCATCGCGACGACACCAGTCAGCAGCACGCCGCTCGCCATATAATTATAGACCGACAGCATATATTTGCGCAGCCCGGCATCGAACGCCTCGCTGCGCGCGGCGCTGGCACTGCCAAAGCCAGCGATATCGGAACGGGGGTCGGACCAATTGGCCATGGGTAAAATCTCCTTGGGCGGCCTCTTGCGGCCGATGGCTATAGTATCGGCGCTAACGCCCCTCAGTTCAAGCGAAAGCCGAAGCCTAACAGCGATGTCATGCTTAACAGCAGCATCACAAGATCATGCCGGATCGACTTGCGCAAAGGCGCGTACCGGGAATGTGCCCATGCCGACGATCTTGGGCGGCACGGCGGTGAAGACGAAGCCGGCATCGGGCAGCGCGCCCAGATTGGTCATATGTTCGCAGATCAGCACGCCCGCGCCCAGCAGCTCGCGATGGACCGGGCGGCCTGTGCCGGGGCGGGTGTCGTCGATATTATGGCTGTCGATGCCGACCAGCCGGGCGCCGCGCGCGACCAGCATCTGCGCCGCCGCCTCGGTCAGGAAGGGATGATCCTCGAAATAGGCTGGCGTGCGCCAGTGCCGGTCCCATCCGGTATGGACGAGCACCGCGCGGCCGGCAACGTCGATGCCGTCGAGATCGGCGGCGTCGGTCGCCAGGCCCATAGCCTCGAACGGCCGTCGCACCACAATCGCCGGCAGGCTGGCCAGCCGGTCGAGATCAAGCATCGAGAGATCATCGCCCTCCTCGAAACGGTGGAAGGGCGCATCGAGATAGGTGCCGGTGTTCGACACCATGTCGATCCGCCCCATCTGGAAGGCGCTGCCATCGGCATAGTTGGCGCGCGACTGTTCGCGGGTCCAGTAATCGCAGATATGCGGCGCGGCGACGCCCTTATAGGTGGTCATGCCATGTTCGATGGCGTGGCTGAGATCGATGAAACGGGTCATGACGGGGACATTCTCCGACGGAAGATGCGCCAGAGGGTGGAAAAGCCGACGACCGCCCAGATGATGTTAAGCACCATCGAGGGAAAGGCGGCATGCCACCAGGTGTTGAGGATGAAGAAGGCGGCGCCGACGGCGTTCAGCCACTGAAAGGTCGCCGACCCACCCGACAGCCGCCCGGTCGAGACGCCGACATAGGCGATCAGCACCAATATCGCACCGGCCCAACCGACGATCTCCACGAACAGCGCCACCATCCACCCCCAAATGAAAAGGGCTCCCTCCTCACGGAGAGAGCCCTCATTCCTTAGCTCAGCGCATCAAGCGATCAAGAGCATGGTCCGCCGAAGTCGGGCATGCTCCCGTTCTTTATTTGCCGCGATTTCCAAGTCGTCAGATGTGCCATCTGACTTGAAATCGCTCAGGCGGCGAGCTTGCGCAGCACATATTGCAGGATGCCGCCGTTGAGAAAATATTCCAGCTCGTTGACAGTATCGATGCGGCAGAGCGCGGTGAAGCTGAAGGTCGAACCGTCGGCGCGGGTGACCTGCACTTCGACATCCTGGCGCGGCTTGAGGTCGGCGACACCGGTGATGGTGAAGCTGTCATCGCCCTTGAGGCCCAGCGTGTCGCGGGTCTGGCCGTCCTTGAACACCAGGGGCAGCACGCCCATGCCGACCAGGTTCGAACGGTGGATACGCTCGAAGCTTTCGACGATGACGGAGCGCACGCCGAGCAGGTTGGTGCCCTTGGCCGCCCAGTCGCGCGACGATCCGGTGCCATATTCCTTGCCGCCGATCACGACCAGCGGCGTGCCGTCGGCCTTGTGCTTCATGGCCGCGTCATAGATCGGCATGACTTCGCCCTGATAGCTGGTCATGCCGCCTTCGACGCCGTCGAGCATCAGATTCTTGATGCGAATATTGGCGAAGGTGCCGCGCATCATCACCTCATGATGGCCACGGCGCGAGCCATAGCTGTTATAGTCGGCCTGGGCGACCTGATGCTCGCTCAGCCACTTGCCCGCGGGCGAGGTCGCCTTGATCGAACCGGCCGGCGAGATGTGGTCGGTGGTGATCGAGTCGCCGAAGATCGCCAGCGGCATGGCACCGATGATGTCGGTGACCGGCGCCGGTGTCATGGTCAGCCCCTCGAAATAGGGCGGGTTGGCGACATAGGTCGACCCGGCGCGCCACTTGTAGGTGTCCGATCCGGTCACCTCGATCGCCTGCCAATGGGCATCGCCCTTGTAGACATTGGCGTAGCGGGCGCGGAACATCTCCCGGTCGACCGCCCCCGCCAGAGTGGTCGCGACCTCGTCATTGGTCGGCCAGATGTCCTTGAGATAGACCGCTTCGCCATCCTTGCTCGTGCCGATCGGGGTGGTGATGAAATCCTCGATCACCGTGCCCTTGAGCGCATAGGCGACGACCAGCGGCGGCGAAGCGAGGAAGTTGGCGCGCACGTCGGGCGACACGCGGCCTTCGAAGTTGCGGTTGCCCGAAATGACGGCGGCGGCAACCAGGCCATTTTCGTTGATCGCCTTGCTGATCGGCTCGGCCAGCGGTCCCGAATTGCCGATGCAGGTGGTGCAGCCATAGCCGACCAGGTTGAAGCCGATCGCGTCGAGATGCGCCTGAAGGCCCGCCTTTTCCAGATAGTCGGTGACAACCTGCGAACCCGGCGCCAGCGAGGTCTTGACCCAGGGCTTGGGCTTCAGACCCAGCTCGTTCGCCTTCTTGGCGACCAGACCGGCGGCGATCAGGACATTGGGGTTGGAGGTGTTGGTGCAGCTGGTGATTGCGGCAATGGTGACGTCGCCGTCGCCAATGTCATAATCTTTGCCCTCGACCGGAACGCGGGTCTGCGCCTTCTTGTAGGTGTTGACCATGTCGGCGTTGAACACATCATCGACTTCGGGCAGCGCGACGCGGTCCTGCGGGCGCTTGGGGCCGGCGAGGCTGGGCACCACGGTGGACAGGTCCAGCTCCAGCGTGTCGGTGAAGATCGGCTCGACCGACGGATCGATCCAGAAGCCCTGCTGCTTGGCATAGGCCTCGACCAGCGCGATATTCTCGTCGCTGCGGCCGGTCAGGCGCATATAGTCGAGCGTCTTGTCGTCGATGCCGAAGAAGCCGCAGGTCGCGCCATATTCGGGCGCCATATTGGCCAGCGTCGCCCGGTCGGCGAGGCTGAGCGTGGCAAGGCCGGGGCCGAAATATTCGACGAAGCGGCCGACCACGCCGCGCGCGCGCAACATCTGGGTGCAGGTCAGCACCAGATCGGTGGCGGTCACGCCTTCCTTGAGGTTGCCGGTGAACTTGAAGCCGACCACTTCGGGGATCAGCATCGATACCGGCTGGCCCAACATCGCGGCCTCCGCCTCGATCCCGCCGACGCCCCAGCCCAGCACGCCCAGGCCATTGACCATGGTGGTGTGGCTGTCCGTGCCGACGCAGGTGTCGGGATAGGCGATGGTGGTGCCGTCGGTACCCTCGCTCGACCAGACGCCCTGAGCGATATTTTCCAGGTTTACCTGGTGGCAGATGCCGGTGCCCGGCGGCACGGCGTAGAAATTGGCGAGGCTCTTGCTGCCCCATTTCAGGAAGTCGTAGCGCTCCATATTGCGCTGATATTCGATTTCCATATTGTCCTGGAACGCGCGGGGCGTACCGAACTCGTCGACCATGACACTGTGGTCGATGACGAGGTGGACGGGCACCTGCGGGTTGATCTTGCTGGCGTCGGCACCCAGCGCATTCATCGCGTCACGCATCGCGGCCAGATCGACGACGCAGGGCACGCCGGTAAAGTCCTGCAACAGCACGCGCGCCGGGCGATACTGGATCTCGCGCTCGGCCTTGCCCTTGTCATTCTGCCAGTCGACGATCGCCTTGATGTCGTCGGTGGTGACGGTCACGCCGTCCTCGAAGCGCAGCAGATTTTCGAGCAGCACCTTCATCGAGAAAGGCAGGCGCGAAACGTCTCCAAGCTTCGCAGCCGCCTTTTCCAACGAATAATAGGCGATGTCCTTGCCGCCGACATTGAGCGTGTCGCGCGTGCCGAGAGTATCCTGTCCGGTGGCGGTCATAAGATATGCGTCTCCTCGCATAGGCCCGGCCATGCGGAAGGAAGCGTCGCGTTCCCACCAGAAGCCACGAAGACGTGGCAAGGTGGAGGGAGGCGCCCCAACCTATGGTCGAAGCAAGTGTGTCCCGATGAGCGGTGGCATACAGATTGCCACCGCCAAGTCAAAGGGACAAAATGGTCGAAACCGCCTTTATTTCCGCCATTTTTGCTTACTGAAAATCATTCGCAGCGGAGCGCACGAGGGCCGCACTTTTATTGTGCGCGGGGCGTGGAAATCGCTCCCGCCCCGTCCCATATCTTGCCTTTATCGGCGCCCTTTTCAGCGCGCCTTTTCCGCGGCGATCCAGCCGTCGATCTGGCTTTCCAGCACGGTGAGCGGCACCGCCCCCTGCGACAGCACCGCGTCATGGAAACGGCGCAGGTCGAACTTGGCCCCAAGCTGCTGCTCCGCCCGCGCGCGCAGCTCGCGGATCTTGATCTCGCCCAGCTTGTAGCCCAACGCCTGACCCGGCCAGCTGATATAGCGATTGACCTCCGCATCGATATTGGCGTCGCTCAGGGCGCTGTTCGCCTTCATGAAGGCGACCGCCTTCGCCTTGTCCCAGCCCTTGGCATGGATGCCGGTGTCGACCACCAGGCGACAGGCCCGCCACATCTCGTAGGACAGGCGGCCCATCATCTTCTCGGGCGTGTCGTAAAGACCCATCTCCTCGCCCAGATATTCGGTGTAGAGCGCCCAGCCTTCGACATAGGCGGTGAAGCCGGCGAGATATTTGCGGAACGGCGGCAGCGGCAATTCCTGCTGCAGTGCGATCTGGTTGTGATGGCCCGGCACCGCCTCATGCGCGGTCAGCGCCGGCAATTCCCAGAAGGGCCGCTGGTCGAGCTTCGACGTATTGACCCAATAAGTGCCCGAAATCCCCGCCTCGGGCGCGCCGGGACCATAATAGGCCGTGGTCGTCCCCTCCGCCTCGGCCGCCGGGATCGGCTTGATGCCATAGGGCAGGCGCGGCAGCGTGGCGAAATAGCGCGGCAGCAGGCCGTCGATCGTCTTCGCCTGGCGCGCGGCGACGCGCAGCAGTTCCTCGGGCGTCTTCGCGTAATAGCTGGGGTCGGTGCGCAAATGCTGGATGAAGGCAGCACGGCTGGGATAGCCGGCCTTGGCCGCGATCGCGTCCATCCGCTTGCCGATGCGCGCGACCTCATCCAGGCCAATCTGGTGGATCTGATCCGGCGTCAGATCGGTGGTGGTGTGGGTGCGCACCCGGCTCGCATACCAGGTCGCGCCGCCCGGCAGGGTCGATGCGCTGTCGCTCTTGCGGCATTTGGGCAGATAGTCGGCCACGAACAGGTCATGCCATTTGCCATATTCCGGCGTGATGACATCGCGGATCACCGCCACCGCGCGGGCCTGCAGCGCCGTCCAGTCGGCATCGCTGATGTCGCGCGGCTTTGTGCGGGTGAAGGGTTCGTAGAAGCGCGTTCCTTCCGGCGGGCCGGCGACGATGCCGCTTATCCCCTTGGCAAAGCCGCCCAGCACCGAACAGGGCAGCACATAGCCGCCCTTGATCGCCTGGCGGGTGATGGCCATGCCATCGCCATTCTGCTTCGGATAGAGCGCGAGACGCTTCAGATAGCTCTCATAATCGGCGCGAGTGTAGAAAGGCAGGCCGTCGGCCATGCCGGAAAAGCCCTGATGCCAGCTATAATAGGTGGTGAAGAGCATCAGCCGTTCGGCCTGATGCTTGTCGCTGGCGATATCGTCGCGCAGCATCCACAGCAGCACCGCGCGATTGACCTTGTCGGCGGCATCCAGCCCAGCCTCCGGCACCGCGTCCAGCCGCGTGACGAAGCTCTGTTCCGCCTTGATCTGGGCATCGCGCGCCGCCAGCGACAGGTCCGAAATCTGATCGTCATAGTCGCGCACGCCGCGCGCGGTAGCCTCCACCGGATGGACCGACAGATACCATGCCCAGTGATCGTCGATCACCTGGGTCAGTTGGTCATGGGGAGTCTGGGCGTGAGCCAGAGCGGGCGCCGCGACGGCGAGCATCAGGGAAATGATCTTGCGCATGGGCGCAACTGATCGCGCGGCGTAACGATTCTGGCAAGATGGGCAGGTGCCGGTTCAGGCGCCAGATCAGGCGGCGGCTACGCCATCCGCTTCGACAATGTCGTCGCCGGCATAATAGCCGCGCACCCGGACCCGCTTTTCGACATGGTCGACCGGCACGCGCAGCAGCACCAGGCGCCAGGTGCCGCCCAGATCGCGCTGGAGCAGGAAGCCGGCCTCGTCACGCAGCAACCGCCCGGTCTCATCCACTCCAGCGCCAATCTCGATCATGCGTGTCAGTCTATCGCGTCCTTGATGCCCTTGCCAGCCAGAAGGCCCAGGACGAGGAAGATCAGGAACAGGGCGATGGCCACGCCGAACAGCAATTTGGCGATGCCGACAAAGGTGCCGGCGGCGCCGCCGAAGCCGAGGATGGCGAGCACGGCCGCGATCACGAGGGCAATGATGGCAAGACGAATCATGATGGGATTCCTTCCGTTTCTCTGAAATTTCCAAACGGAGGAAAGCGCGCATTGTTCCGCCCGCGCAGCGATCAGACCCAGCCTTCGAGCACCTGATTGGGCGGGCGATGGCCATCGGCCCAGGTGCGGATGTTGGCGATGACGCGGGCGCCGGTGGCGTCGCGCCCCTCGAAGGTCGCCGAGCCGACATGGGGCAGCAGGGTCACGTTGGCGAGCGCCAGCAGCCGCGGATCGACCGCCGGTTCATGGGCGTAGACGTCAAGCCCGGCGCCGGCGATCCGCGCTTCGGCGAGCGCCGCGATCAGCGCCGGCTCATCGGTAATTTCCGCGCGTGAGGTGTTGATGAGATAGGCATCCGGGCGCATCAGGCCGATCCGGCGCGCGTCGATCATGCCGCGACTGTCGGCATTGAGCGGGCAATGGATCGAGACGATGTCGCACTCGCGCAGCAATGTGTCGACATCGTCGTACCAGTAGGCCTCCAATTCCTGCTCCACTTCGAACGGCAGGCGATGGCGGTTATGATAGGCGATGGTGAGGCCGAAGGCCCTGGCGCGGCGGGCGACGGCGCGACCGATGCGGCCCATGCCGATGATGCCCAGCTTCTTGCCGCCGATGCGGTGACCCAGCATGCCCGACGGGCTCCAGCCGCGCCACTCGCCCGAGCGCACCAGCTTCTCCCCCTCCGCCAGGCGGCGGGGCACGGAGAGGATCAGCGCCATCGTCATGTCGGCCGTGTCTTCGGTCAGCACGCCGGGCGTGTTGGTGACGATCACCCCCTTGGTCCGGGCGGCGGCCAGGTCGATATGGTCGACGCCGCTGCCGAAACTGGCGATCAGTTGCAGCCGATCGGGCGCGCCGGCGATCAGGTCCGCGTCGATCTGGTCGCTGATGCAGGGCACCAGCACGTCGCACTGCGCCATGGCGGCGGCGAGTTCGGCCCGGTTCATGGGGATGTCCCCCGTGTTGAAGCTGGCGTCGAACAGTTCGGCCATGCGCGCCTCCACATTGGGCGGCAGGCGGCGCGTCACGATGACGCGCGGCGTTGCGGGGCGCGGTTTCCTGGCCATAGCATGGCCGCTATTCCCGCCTGCCCCGCCGGTCAAGCGGATATGCTGCCGCCTGCGATTGAAAGCTTGTCGCGACCGGCCGGACAAGCGTATGGAAAGACCATGGGTGATATGGGCAAAGGGTCGGGCATGAAGCGCCTGCTGCTGGGCGCGGGCATGATCGCGGCACTGACCAATATGAGCGGCGCGGCGGCGGCCCCGGCCAAGCCGGTGCCCTATTGGGCGTCGCTATCGCACGACGAGGCACGGATGCGCGTCGGCCCCAGCCTCGATTACCCGTCCAACTGGGTCTATCAGCGCCGCGACCTGCCGGTGAAGGTGGTGCAGGTGCTGGGCCTATGGCGCAAGGTGGAAGATCCTGACGGTGCCCAGGGCTGGATGCATGTCCGCCTGCTGAGCGATACCGCCACCGCGATCGTTACCGCGGCGCAAGCGCCGATGCATGAGGGCGCGAGCGAGACCAGCCGCACCCTGTTCCGCGCCGAAAAGGGCGTGGTCGGCCGGATCGGTTCCTGCTCAGGCGGCTGGTGCGCGTTCGACGTGAAGGGCCAGAAGGGCTTCGTGAAGGCCAGCGACCTGTGGGGCGCCACCAGCGGCTGAACCCGGTGCGGCAAAATAGGACATGCCGCGCTTAACTTCGCATATTTCCCGCACATCCTGACATTTTCGTGTCGATGATGGCAATTGTCGTGCGCGGCCGTGGATGGGCGCAGACGATGGGAAAGAGCCGGCGACGGTATAGCGGAAAGCGGGCACTGTAGGACAGATGCCACCGCCCCGGTGCCATCGCCCCTAAGGAGTTTCCGCCATCGGCCATCCGGAATAGCCCGATTGTTTCGCACCCGACATCGTCATAGCAATCCGCTTGTCGCAGCGCGCCGGGATTGGCCCCGGCACCTGCCTGAACATGGGGGACAGCGATGGCTTGGAGCAGGCGCGCGTTCATCGGCGCAACGGCAGCATCGGTCACAGGCCTGTCCCTGATACCGGGCCTGATACCAGCCAGGGCGAATGCGCAGGCGAACCGGCAAAAAACCTATGGCGTAGTCGAAATCCGACGGGGCGGAATGAGCGTCGCAGCCTATCGGTTCGACCGCGACCGGCTGGGCCAACGAAGGCTTTCGGGCTTCGAGCGCATGGCGCCGGAACCCAGCGGCAAGGCCTTCGTGGAAACCGAACTGGCCAGCCCGCTCGGCCCCGCAGCGGACGATGCCATGGCCGCCCAGAGCGTCGACATCGTGGCCGGCCATATCGAGCGGCTGAAGTCCCAGCATGGATTGCAGACCAGCGACATTGCCGTACTGGTTTCAGGCGGCCTTATCGATTTCGCGCCGGGCCGGGTGGAGCAGTTCATCGCCGCCCTGCCCGCACGAACGGGCATCACCCCCGAAATCATCTCGATCAAGGATCAGGCGCGGCTGGGCTATGACTGGATCGTGCGCCCCGCCGACCGCCGCAGCGTGATGCACGTCAACATCGCCAGCGGCACTATCAAGGGCGGCTATTATGACCAGCATGGCCAGTTTGTCGCCCTTTCGGCGCCCTATGGACCCAAGACGATGGCCGGCGCGGTCAAGCTTCGCTGGCCGGACGTCCGCACCGCCACCGTCGGTCAAAGGGCATCGGAATTTTACGGCGACACCGTCGCGCCGGTGCTGGCGCCACAGATTGCAACGGAACCCCCACCCCGGCAACGCCCGACCGTCTATCTGACGGGAGGGATCGTGACGGCAACCGCTGTGATCTTCCGCCCGAAGGCCATTCTCTCCCCGCATCAATGGGTGGAGATGCAACCCGATGATTTTGCGAAGCTGCTCGGCCTGATTGCAAGCGGCACCCCTTATGGTGGGCCATTGCCCGCGACCCTGACCGGCGATGAAGGCGACCGCGTGCGCGACGCCCTACGCCGGGTGCGGAACAGCTTCAATCCGCATGAACTCGCAGCCGGGGCCGCCATCGGCGATGGGCTGGCCCGGCAGTTACGCTTTGACCAGCGCACCAGGCTGGCGCTGCCCCATCTGGCCGGCACCCAGATCTGGGTCTCGCAATATCTGCTCGAAAAATTCGGCTGATGCCCCGCGCCCGATCCACCATCAGAGCAAGGAGAGGTTGATGATCCTGGAGCATCTCACGCGCGCCTCCGTACGGCGGTCTGCTGCCATTATGCTGGCCCTTGCCATTGCGCTGCCGGCGCAGGCCCAGAACCGGCTCGACAATTTCGACCAGCGCATCCTTGCCGCCCATAATGCGGAACGGGGACAGATTGGCGTGCCCAATCTCAGTTGGAGCCCTGCGCTCGCCGCCGACGCGGCGCGATGGGGCGCCAATCTCCAGACGCTGAGCTATCTCGAACATGATGGTTCGCTGGTCGCCGAGGGCGAGAATCTGTGGCGGGGCAGCAAGGGCGCTTATACGCCAGAAGACATGGTCACGATGTGGATCGACGAGAAGGCGGCGTTCAAGAACGGCCTGTTCACCGACGTCAGCACCTCGGGCCAGTGGGAAGATGTCGGCCATTATACGCAGGTGATCTGGCGCAACACGGCGCAGGTGGGATGCGCGCTCGTCACCGTGGCCAGCGGAGAGGATGAGGTGCTGGTCTGTCGCTATCTGGACGGTGGCAATGTCACCGGCCAGACGACCTACTGATCGCTTTGCGAGATCGTGCCGCGCCTCCCCGCGCCTGTCGCGCAGGGAGGGGCAGCTTTCCCGTCAGAAGTCGACCGTGGCCGAAAGCCAGAGGCGGCGCCCTTCCGGGTTGATCGAATAGGCCGGGGTCCAGGCGGTCGTCGTGCCGGTCTGATAGGGCACATAGACTGCATAGTCGGTGTCGAGGATGTTGTAGAGCGTCGCCGACAGGCGGAAGGCCGGCGCGATCTGGTAGGAACCGCCCAGGTGGAAGACTTCATAGCTGCGGAAGTCGCCCACGGCGCTCTGTTGCGCATTGGCGCCGCGATAACGGCTGGAGCGGATTTCGGCGCGGGTCCAGACGCTCGCCTTGTCACCCAGCTTCCAGCGCAGATTGCCGTTCAGCATATGCTTGGGCATGCCAATCAGCGGCAGCCCCTCTTCCGCGCCGCTCAGCTGCTCGGTCTCGGTATAGGTATAGTTGGCCGTCAGCGACAGGGCGGGCGTCAGGGCGAAACGGGTTGCCACCTCGACGCCGCGGGTGCGGGCCTTGTCGATGTTGATCGACTGGCTGAACAGGTCGACGGTCGGGAACGGGCCGACATCCAGACAGCCGGGGCGATTGGGATTGCCTGAAAACTGGCAGTTGGGGATGCCCGGACCGCTGGCGATCTTGTCGGTGAAGTCATTGTTGAACAGGGTGACATTGCCGCTGAAGAAGCCGTCGCCATCATAATAGAGGCCTGCTTCATAGCTGGTGCTGGTTTCCGGCTTCAGCCCCGGCGTGCCGAGCAGCGGGATGCGCCCCTGCCCGCCAAAGCCGATGATACCCTCGGCAATCTGTTCGACGCGTGGCGTCTTGAAGCCGCGGCTGACGCCGCCCTTCAGGGTCAGCGCATCATTGATGTTCCACACCGCATAGGCGCGCGGCGACCATTTGTCGCCGAAGGTCGAGTGATTGTCATAGCGCGCGCCGCCGGTGATGTTGAAGCCGTTGGTCACGGTCAGCGTCGCTTCGGCAAAGCCCGCCCATTGGGTGAACTTGAACGGCTCGGGCGCCACGCCCTCGACCATCCGCGCCTTCCAATATTGGCCGCCGACGGTGAAGGCGATCGCGCCGACCTTGCCGGCAAAGCGGGAATCGATGATGTCGTTGCGCGCCTCCAGCGTGCGCGGGCTGCCCGGCACCGCGCCCGGCGTGCCATTGGGGATCAGGCGGCCGATCGTTTCAGTCTCGTTGCGGGTCAGGGTGGTGTCGAGCTGGCCGAAGCCCATGCGCCAGCTATGCGCGATCACATAGTTGCTGCGGTTGAACCGCTGTTCGGGGGCATAGCCGCCCGACCCCAGCGTGCCGAGCTGGCCCCGGCTATTGTCATAGCTTTGTTCGTTGCGATCATATTCGAACCACAGGTCATGATCGGCATGGGGCGTCAGCGTCAGCCGGCCGCCATAATTATAGATGTCGGATTCCACCGGGTTACGGCCCAAGGTCAGCGCCGGATCGCCGGGGATCTCGATGTCGGATCCGGCGCGGTGGAAGATGCTGCCCCGCAGGGTCAGGCCGGCCAGCCCCTTGATGATCGGCCCCTGGGCAAAGCCGTTGACCGATTGGATATTGCCGAAGCGGTCATCGCCCTGGATCGTGCTTTCGGCGGTGGCGGTGCCGACCCAGCGATCGCCGACCTTGCGGGTGATGATGTTGACGACGCCGCCCATCGCGTCCGAGCCATAGAGGGTGGACATCGGGCCGCGCACCACCTCGATCCGGTCGATCGCGGAGAAGGGCGGCAGGAAGCTGGTGGAGGTTTCGCCAAAGCCGTTGGGCGTGACGCCGCCGGGCGCATTCTGGCGCCGGCCGTCGATCAGCACCAGCGTATAGTCGCTGGGCATGCCGCGGATCGAGATGTTGAGGCCGCCGGTCTTGCCCGCTTCGCCGCCGACATCGACGCCCTGCACATCCTGCAGCGCTTCGGCCAGGCTGCCGAACCGCTTTTCCTGCAATTCCTCGCGGCCCAGCACGGTGATGCTGGCCGGTGCCTCGATGATATTCTGTTCATAGCCGGCCGCGGTGACGACGATCGCGCTCGACTGCGCATCGGCATCGGGCGCCTGCGCCTGCGCCGCGACGGGCAGCGCCAGCGCACCGATCAGGGCAGCGCCCCCCAGCAGATGGGCACGCGTCGAGAAGATTGCAGGAAATGGCATGTCAGACCCCCATTGAAATAATAGTGCGACTTAGTCGCATTAGAATTGCAGGGCTGATGTGGAGGAAGAGGATAGCGGTCAATCATCGAGGGCGCCACTGGCCGACCGCGCAACAATTTCTCACAATTGCGACACCGGTCGAGCGCACGATTCTTCTTCACGGGACATGTTGGAGCCACTTGGGCAACATAAGACGGGTTGTGGACATCATGGCGGCACCCAATATCCGTCTTGGCCACCGCCTGCCGCTACGGATCGGGGCCAGCCCTTACGCAGCCACCGCCGGAGCGATCCGGATCGGCGCATCCGGGCCAATTGGGCAGCTTGCAAGCCGGGCCATCTTGGCCTACGCGCGACCCGTCACCGCCCCAGGTCGGTCCATAAAGCCGTCCGGTGGTGCCGCGCCCGGATTCATACACTTTATGGCATTGGATTTATAATGAGCATCTACCTGGATTATCTGGCCGAAATCGACAGCAGGAAAGTCCAGGGGCTCGCGCCCAAGCCGATCGACGACGGCGCCCTCGTCGCCGAACTCATCACCCTGATCCAGGACGCGGGCAGCGAACATCGCGCCGACGCGCTCAAATTCTTCATCTACAACACCCTGCCCGGCACCACCAGCGCCGCCGGCGTGAAGGCCGACTTCCTCAAGAAGATCGTGCTGGGCGACGTCACCGTCGCGGAAATCACCCCCGCCTTCGCGCTGGAACTGCTCAGCCACATGAAGGGCGGCCCCTCGATCGCCGTGCTGCTCGACATTGCGCTGGGCGATGACGCGGCGCTGGCCGTCCAGGCGGGCGACGTCCTGAAGACTCAGGTCTTCCTCTACGACGCCGACATGTTCCGCCTGCGCGATGCCTTCGCGGCCGGCAATGCCGTCGCCAAGGACGTGCTGGAAAGCTATGCCAAGGCCGAATTCTTCACCAAGCTTCCCGAGGTCGAGGACGAGATCAAGGTCGTGACCTTCATCGCCGGCGAAGGCGATATCTCGACCGACCTGCTCTCGCCGGGCAACCAGGCCCACTCGCGCTCGGACCGCGAACTGCACGGCCTGTGCATGATCTCGCCCGAGGCGCAGCAGGAAATCGTTGCCCTGAAGGCCCAGCATCCCGACGCGCGCGTCATGCTGATCGCCGAGAAGGGCACGATGGGCGTCGGCTCGTCGCGCATGTCGGGCGTCAACAATGTGGCGCTGTGGGCCGGCAAGCAGCAGAGCCCCTATGTCCCCTTCGTCAACTATGCGCCCGTCGTCGCCGGCACCAACGGCATTTCGCCGATCTTCGCGACCACCGTGGACGTCACCGGCGGTATCGGCCTCAACCTCAAGAACTGGGTCAAGAAGACCGATGGCGAGGGCAAGGCGATCATCAACAATGACGGCAATCCGGTGCTGGAGGAGGCCTTCTCGGTCGCGACCGGCACGGTGCTGAAGATCGACGTCAAGAACAAGAAGCTGACCGACGAGGCCGGCAAGGAACTGGTCGACGTCGCCGCCGCCTTCACGCCCCAGAAGATGGAATTCATGAAGGCGGGCAGCAGCTACGCCATCGTCTTCGGCAAGAAGCTCCAGACCTTCGCCGCCGAAACGCTGGGCATCGAAGCGCCCAAGGTGTTCGCGCCGAACAAGGAAATCACGGTCGACGACCAGGGCCTGACCGCCGTGGAGAAGATCTTCAACCGCAACGCCGTGGGCGTGACGCCGGGCAAGATACTGCACGCCGGTTCGGACGTGCGCGTGAAGGTCAACATCGTCGGGTCGCAGGACACCACCGGGCTGATGACCGCGCAGGAACTGGAGGCGATGGCCGCCACCGTCATCTCGCCGCTGGTCGATGGTGCCTATCAGTCGGGCTGCCACACCGCGTCGGTGTGGGACAAGAAGGCCCAGGCCAACATTCCCAAGCTCATGAGCTTCATGAACAATTTCGGCCTCATCACCGCGCGCGACCCCAAGGGCGTCTATCACGCGATGACCGACGTCATCCACAAGGTGCTGAACGACATCACCGTGGACGACTGGGCGATCATCATCGGCGGCGACAGCCACACCCGCATGTCGAAGGGCGTGGCCTTCGGCGCGGACTCGGGCACGGTAGCGCTGGCGCTGGCCACCGGCGAAGCCACCATGCCGATCCCGCAGTCGGTCAAGGTCACCTTCAAGGGCCAGATGGCGCCCTATATGGACTTCCGCGACGTCGTTCACGCCACCCAGGCGCAGATGCTCCACCAGTTCGCTGGCGAGAATGTCTTCCAGGGTCGCATCATCGAAGTCCATATCGGCACGCTGCTGGCCGACCAGGCCTTCACCTTCACCGACTGGACCGCCGAAATGAAGGCGAAGGCGTCGATCTGCATCTCGCAGGACGAAACGCTGATCGAGTCGCTGGAAATCGCCAAGTCGCGCATCCAGATCATGATCGACAAGGGCATGGAAAATGCCGCGGGCACGCTCAAGGGCCTGATCGCTCTGGCCGACAAGCGCATCGCCGAGATCCGCTCGGGCGAGAAGCCCGCTCTGTCGCCCGACGCCAACGCCAAATATTATGCCGAAGTCGTCGTCGATCTCGACCAGATCGACGAGCCGATGATCGCCGACCCGGACGTCAACAATGCCGACGTGTCGAAGCGCTACACCCATGACACCATCCGCCCGGTTTCCTATTATGGCGGCACCAAGAAGGTGGACCTGGGCTTCATCGGGTCGTGCATGGTCCACAAGGGCGACATGAAGATCCTGGCCCAGATGCTCAAGAACATCGAAGCCGCCGAAGGCAAGGTCGAGTTCAAGGCGC
Organism: Sphingobium sp. WTD-1; assembly: GCF_030128825.1. Lineage (NCBI taxonomy): Bacteria > Pseudomonadati > Pseudomonadota > Alphaproteobacteria > Sphingomonadales > Sphingobiaceae > Sphingobium > Sphingobium sp. WTD-1. Next base: position 4,337,372 of record NZ_CP119127.1, read on the forward strand.
CGCTGGTTGTCGCCCCGCCGACCTACAATATCGTCGACGAGCTGAAGGCCGAAGGCGACTGGGACGTGCTCAAGAAGTATGCCGGCTTCGAATTCGACGACAGCCACCCCAAGAACGCCGCCCGCACCGAATATGAGAACACCCTCTATCTGGAGCGTCCGGGCTGCAACCTGTGCATGGGCAACCAGGAAAAGGCCGCGAAGGGCGACACCGTTCTCGCCACCTCGACCCGCCTGTTCCAGGGCCGCGTGGTGGAAGATACGGCCGAGAAGAAGGGCGAATCCCTCCTCGCCTCGACCCCGCTGGTGGTGCTCTCGACGATCCTCGGCCGCACGCCCAACATGGACGAGTACAAGAAGGCGGTGGTCGGCATCGACCTCACCAAGTTCGCCCCGCCCAAGGCGGCCTGATCAAAGCCGCCGCCCGGTCGCAGGATCGGGCGGCGGCATCAGGAGGCAACAATTGCCGGAAGCGGCGCGGGACACGATCCCGCGCCGCTTTTTTTTTTGGCCTGAGCGGGGTGAGGAATAACGGTAGGGCGGCAAAGCGCCCATCCTCGCCGTTCAGTTCCGGCTATCCAGCGCTAGGAAGCCGACGTTCAGCTAAGACGTGGGCTGGGACTTTGCTGCCGTTCGCGGTGACTCAGAAATAGGGCAGCTTACGATAGCAGCAGTCATTCATGAGCCACAGCTGAGCAAGGCTAGGACTTGTTCATGTAGTTCGGCCGTTGCAGAGGCCAACACCGGGCCACCATTCTCGGCGCGCCCTCCATCCAGCGTCGTGACCACACCGCCCGCCTGCTCGATGATCGGGATCAGCGCGACGATGTCATAGGGCTGGAGTGAGGGCTCCAGGGCGAGGTCGATGCGTCCCGCTGCGAGCATGGCCATCGCATAGCATTCCCCGCCATAGCGCGTCATACGCACAGCGCCGGACAGACGCTCGAAGCCTGCCTTCAATGGATCGTGATAATGTTCGGGGGATGTCGTGTGCAGGATGGCTTGCGAGAGCGATTCCACATCGCGCGTTGCGAGTTTCGAGCGGACACCGTGCCGCTCGGTCCATGCGCCGTCTCTGTCGGCCCAGAAACGCTCGCCGGTGAAAGGCTGGCTCATCATCCCGAGTTCGGCGCGGCCATCATGCACAAGGCCGATCAGGGTGCCCCAGACGGGGAGGCCGCAGATGAAGGGGCGCGTGCCATCAACGGGATCGAGCACCCAGCGATAAGGGCCTTCCCCTGTCAGCCCCATCTCCTCGCCGAGGATCGCATGATCGGGAAACTGCGCCGCGATGGCGGCGCGAATGGCGATTTCCGCCTGCCGATCGGCCTCGGTCACCGGGTCGAATGTGTAGCCCTCCTTGACCTTGGTATCGATCGCCAGATCGGTGCGATAGCGGGGCATCGTCTCCGCGTCGGCAATGTCGGCCAGACGGTGAAGAAAATCGGCGCTCGGGGTTTGCATCATCGGTGCTCCAGTCAAAGGGGTTCAGTGCCTTGTCGCTGGCGCGGCGGTGGCGACGCGGGCGCACAGGGGCACAAGGATCAGCAATGCTCCCAGCACCCAGAATGCGTTCGGAAGGGCGATCGCCTGAGCCAGGAAGCCGACGCCAGCAGGCCCGACGAGAATGCCGGCATATCCAACGGTCGTCACAGACGCGATCGCCAAGCCAGCCGGCATGGCGCTTTGCGCGCCCGCTTGCCGGAAGAGGACCGGCACCGTGTTGGATGCGCCCAGACCGATCAGCAGGAAGCCGGCGAAAGCAACCATCGCGATCGGCGCCGTCAGCAAAACGATGTAGCCGGCAATGGCGAGCAGGCCGCCCCACAACATGGTGCGGCGGTCGCCGAGGCGTGCGACGACAGCATCACCGGTCAGGCGGCCGAACGTCATGGCGACGGCAAACACACTATAGCCGAGGCCAGCCTGCGCGGTCGGCATCAGTCCCTTGCCGCTCAGCAGTAACGCGCCCCAATCGAGGATCGCGCCTTCGGTCAGGAAGGTGAGCGCGGCGAGCAGCGCGAGCAGAATGACGATCCCGCGCGGAACGACGAACAGGGGAGCCTCGTCGGCCTTGGGCGTCGCGAGGAACCGGGATGCGACAAGGATCAGCGTGGCGACCATGAGGATGGATGCGATGATCGCTCCTGTGACCGCGCCCACGCCGATCGAAAGTGCCACGGTCATCATCGACGCGCCAATGAAGCCGCCGACGCTGAACAAGCCATGGAAGCCCGACATCAGCGGGCGACCGGCGCGCTTCTCGACTTCCACGGCATGAACGTTCATGCCAACTTCGATCACGCCCAAAAACCCGCCAAACAGCAGCAGAGACGCCGCCATCATCCAGATCGTGGGCGAGAAGGCCAAGAAGGGCAGCAGCATAGCCTGCCCGATGCCGCCGACGATGACGGCCGGCCGCGCGCCGATACGTGAGGTGAGCGGCCCGGCGAGTTGCATTGCGACAACCGATCCCAGCCCCAGGCACAACAGCAAGAGGCCCAATGTGCCATCATCCACGCCGAGACGTGCCTTTGCGAGCGGGACGAGCGGTGCCCAGCAGGCCAGGCCAAAACCAGCCACCAAAAAGGCAGCGCGCGTCGCAAGGCGCGAGCCGGCTTCTTGCGTTTTCATCGATACTTCCTTCAATCCGCTTGCGGCTGCGTAGCGCGCAGAACGTGCGCGCCGGCCAATTCCAGTTCGGCAATTTCGGCGTCTGGCGCGTCATGCGACACGACAACATGATCGATACCGTCGATGCCCGTGACCCGATGCGGTGCGCGGCCACCCAGCTTTTCATTTGAAACAAGAACAATCGTGCATCGACTGCGAGCTATCAGCGCACGTTTGAATGCCGCATCGCTTGCATCAAAGGCGCTGACGCCGCTGTCAGCCGACAATGTGCAGGCGCCGAGCAGGCAGAGGTCGATATTCAGCCGTGAGACGGCCTCAATCGCTGCACCGTCGACACAGCCGCCTATTGCAAGATCGACGCTCCCGCCCACGAAAACCATGGGCAAGCTCTGGCGGGCAGCCAACGTTGCAGCTGCCTCGATCGAATTGGTGGCGATGGCCAGGTCCGCGTCGTCCGGCAGCACTTCAGCCGCCATGACATTGGTGCTTCCATTATCGAGAAACAAGAAACTTCCGCTCGGAATCAGCGACAAGGCAGCTCGCGCGAGCGTCCGTTTTTCCATAAGTCCTGCTGTCAAACGCTCAGAGATCGGCGTCCCACCGGTCGTTAGGGGAACTGCACCTCCATATACGCGCCGACCGACACCCGCTGCATCGAGTGCACGTAGATCGCGGCGGATCGCGTCCTCAGAAACGGCAAATTCGCCTGCTAAAGCCGTGCTGTTAACTGGCTCACCCGCAAGAAGCCGTGATGCGATCAAGTCGCGGCGAGAAGACGGAAGTTCGTTGGTCATGGATGCATGATATTGCATGATTGAAATTAAAACAAGCAAAAACGTGCATTTCAATTTGCCCGAGACTGCGATGGAGCCAAATTGCCTCAATCTTCGTCCGTTAGCGTCGGAAGCAGCCGATTGAATCGAGAGCCGTGAACGACTGGGACTGGTCGACTGCGGCCTCCACGCGAGCGTCAGCTATCCCCGTCACCCGGCTCCAATCCGGACATTCGCCTACCGGCCATTGCGCTCCTCTCCACCCACCCTTTCCTACTCACCCATTCTCTGTTCTATCCCGCGAGATGGACCCGGCTTCCTGCTTTCCCTCCCATCCCCGTTACCTGTCGCTCGACAGGTGCATGACCGGGACGTTCCTGTCGCGTCGCTGTCGCCTGGCAGGCGCGTGGGACATGCTTCAGCCTGACCTGCCCTGTCGTCCAACAGGCGCGCGGGCGACGCGTGGTGCGCGCGTCATGGGTGCCGCACAGGCGCAAAAGGCCCCGAAACCCCGTTTATACTGTGAACTTCGTAGGAGAATCCGGCCATCGCGTCGGAGAGGCGCACTTTGCGGCCCTGCCGGGCCGTCGCCTATCGGCCCGACCGATTCCGCCGCGACGATGGCTGGGCACTCGCCCGGCCGCGCGTACCACCAGTCTCTTTCCTTTCGCACCCGTCATGGCATGACGGGAACAATGCGCAGGGGGAAGATCGCATGATTACAGCCTATGACAAAAGCATGGCGCCGTTCGACTGGGCGGCGATCCTCTATCTGATCTTCTTTGCCTTATTGTTCCTTGGTGCCCGATGGTGGAAGCGCTCCGGGCGACGGATGCCTCGCTATACGCCTGGCGCGATCCTGCTTGCCGGCCTGTGGTTCGGCGGCCTGCCGCTGTTCGACCAGTTGCGGGTCAGTACCATGGACATGGACCAGATGAGCGTGACCAAAGGCCGGATCAGCAAGCTGTGGGACATCCGCACGCGCGGCCGGAATACCGAACCCCTCTCCTTCCAGAAACATCAGGCCAATGTCACCCATGGCTTCGACATCGGCGAGGAGAGTTTTTCCTGGCGCGGCGGCAGCCGCTGTCCGGTGGCCACCTTCTGTGGCTTTCGCGGCGGCCCGCCCTATCTGCGCGAAGGGCAGAAAGTGGAGGTGACCTGGTTCGCCGACCCACTGCGCTTTGGCAAGCGCCGGATCGTGAGGCTGCTGATCGAGAAATGAGCCTCGAAAAATAGCCGTCCGGGCATGAAAAAGGGGGCCGTGGCCCCCTTCCCCATCTTACCATTCATAGGCCTTGGGCAGGCTGCCCTCGGCCGGGCTGGCGTAGCGGTCGCGCAGCTTGGTCTGGCGGTTGTCGATCGGCTGCTGGATGCCGTCGATCCACACCGCGACCGGCGCCGATTCCATTTCCAGCGGATCGCCGTCCCAGATCACCACATCGCCCGCCTTGCCGGCCTTGAGCGAGCCGATCCGGTCGCCCAGCCCCATCGCCTCGGCCGGGGCGGAGGTGATGCTGCGCAGTGCCTGGCCCCAACTGAGGCCGGTGGCGCCCGGCACCTTGTTGAGCGCGACCATATTGCCCGCCTGCTGGGTGGCGAGGCGCAGTTGCAGCGCTTCGTCCCGGTCCATCAGCCCCATGGCGACGGGCACGCCCGCCTTCACCATGCGGCCGACATTGCTCTGGGTCGCGGCCAGCTTCTCGAAGCTGGAGGGCAGGTCGTCGAGCCCGCCGGCGATCACCGGCACCTTGGCTGCGGCGATCTGGCTGGCGACCATCCAGCCCTCGGTCGCGCCGGCGAGGATCAGCTTCAGCGCCGGGAAGTCCTTCCGGAGCGCCAGCACGCCGAGAATGTCGCGCGCGCTTTCGACATGGATCATCAGCGGCATGGCGCCGGCGACGACCGGGACCAGCGCCTCGGCATCGACGCGGTTGAGCAGCGCATCCTTCGAGCGGCCATCATAGCTGGCCGGGGCCCTGGCATAATCCTGCGCCTCGCGCAGCATCATCTTGAAGGTGAGATAGGCCGCCGGACGGCTGCCGCCGGCATCCTCCGCACCTTCTTCGCCCATCTCGACATATTGGAAGGCACGCGCCTTGGTGATCGGGTCCATGTCGGCACCCAGATCGACCACGGCGCCCTGCCCGGCAAAGATCCCGTTGCCGGTCGCGGGCACGACCACCGCGCGGGTCACGCCGGCGGTGCGGCTGATCGCGATCGGATTGGCCAGCGGGTTGATCGCCGGCGCAACGTCGATCGCGGCCGAGAAGGGCGTGCGGGCGTTGATGTCGTTGGTTTCCTTGACGCCGGGCACTTCGGCCAGGCCCACGCGCGAGAAGCCCGAGACGATGCCGGGCGTCACCCATTTGCCGCTGGCGTCGATGGTCTTGGCGCCGGCCGGCACGGCGACGCCGGCCCCGGCGGCCACCACCTTGCCCGCGGAAATCACCACGGTGCCATTCTGGATCGGTTCCGACCCGTCACCAATCGCCAGGGTGGCGCCGGTGATGGCGATGGTCTGGGCCAGCGCCAAGGGCGAGGCGGCAACGGCGAGCAGCGCGGCGGCGGCACGAATTGCGGTCTTGATCGTCATTTCACGTCTCCCGCGCCGATCTGGCCGAGTTCGAAGTCGGTTACCGGGCGCCGCTTGGGATCATTGGCGTCATAGAGCAAGGCGCCGTCGACCCAGACCTTTTCCGGCCGGGTATAGGTGCTGAACGGATTGCCGTTCCACAGCACGACGTCGGCCATCTTGCCGACCTTCAGGCTGCCGGTCTGGTCGGCGATGCCCATTGCCTTGGCCGGGTTGATGGCAAGCCAGGTCCAGGCGATCTCGTCAGGGATGTTCAGCCCCATGCGACGGCCCGCGCCCAATGCCTTGGCCGCTTCCTGGTTCAGGCGCTGAATGCCATTCTCGTCATCGGAATGGACGATGGCGCAGGCGCCGGCCTGATGGACCAGCGGGACATTTTCCTTGATCCCGTCATAGGCTTCCATCTTGAAGCCATACCAGTCGCCCCACATGGCCGCGCAGATGCCGTTCTCGCGCAGCAGATCGGCGATCTTGTAGGCCTCGACCGCATGGTGGAAGGCGGTGACCTTGTAGCCGAACTCCTTCGACATATCGATCACATTGGCCATTTCGTCGGCGCGGTAGCAGTGGTTCTGAACCAGGATCTTGCCTTCCAGCGCGTCGGCCAGCGTCTCCATGCCGAGGTCACGGGTCTGGTCCTTACCGGCAGCGCGCTTCTTCTGATATTCGCGCGCCTTGATCCAGGTCTGGCGATCGACCGCCATATTGCCCATGCGGGTGCTGGGCTCGCGGCCCTTGGCGCCATAGACGCGCTTGGGATTTTCGCCACAGGCCATCTTCAGGCCATAGGGCGCGCCGGGGAACTTCATGCCCTGCATGGTGCGCGCCTGCACATTCTTCAGGATCACGCTGCGACCGCCGAACAGATTGCCCGAGCCCGGCAGGATCTGAAGCGTGGTGACGCCGCCATTGGCGAGCGCGCGACCGAACCCCGGATCCTGCGGCCAGACCGAATGTTCGGCCCAGACATGGGGCGTGACCGGCGAGGTCATTTCATTGCCATCCGAATGCGCGTCCACAGCAGGCGAGGGATAGACGCCCAGATGGCTGTGAATATCGATGACGCCGGGCGTCACGAACTTGCCGGTGCCGTCGAACACCGCGATGTCGGCCGGGATCGGCGTGTCGGGACCGCCGACCGATGTGATCTTGCCGCCCGACAGGAAGACGACGCCCTTGTCGATCCGCCCGCCCTCGCCATCGAAGATGGTCGCGCCGCGGATTGCGGTCGCCACGCCCGGATAGGGCTTGTAGGTGGAGGGATAGGGATTGTCCGGCTCGGCCGAACTGCCCTGAGACGCCGGTGCGGGCTGATCCTTTTCCTTCTTGGCGACCGCCGGCGCGGTCATGCCGGTCGCGACCAGCGCCAGCCCCAGCAGCAGCTTGCTGCGTGCGTTCATGCCTGTTTCCCCTTTTCAGCGGCAATGAGATCGAGATGCATCATGCGTTTCACATAGGGCGAGACGAGCAGCACCAGACCGCCAACCACCACGGAAAACCAGCCGATGCGGCTGTATATGTCGAGAACCTGGGTCACGTCGCCCGCTTCCCCGCTACCGGTGGCGCGCGCGATCAGCCCGGCGATGAAATTGCCCGCGGCCATCGCGAGGAACCAGGTGCCCATCACCAGCCCGACCATGTTCGACACCGACAGGCGCGTCATCGCCGACAGGCCGACCGGCGAGAAGCAGAGTTCCGCCATGGTGTGGAGCAGGTAGATGAGGAAGACGAAGATCACCGGCGTCAGCGACTGGCCGGCCATCGCTGCGCCCGCGACCAGCACCAGGAATCCGGCGCCGCACAGGATGAGGCCGATGCCGAACTTGGCGGGCGAGGAGGGTTCCAGCCGGCGCTTGTCGAGGAAGGTCCACAGCACCGCGAACAGCGGCGCGAGCAGGATGATGTAGATGGAGTTGACCGACTGGAACAAAGAGGCCGGCACGTCCCAGCCCAGGATGACGCGATCGACATTGCGGTCGGTGAAGATGTTGAGCGAGGAACCGGTCTGTTCGAACAGGCCCCAGAAGAGCGGATTGAGCGCGATCAAGAAGAGCGCAGCAAACATCCGGTCGCGCTCCACCTTGGTCAGCACCGTCACCGAGCGCCACAATATGTAGGCGACGGTCAGGGCCGAGAAGATCAGCAGCGTATAGCCCAGCAGTTCGGCATAGCGGATGACCATCCAGATCGCCGCCACGCCCAGCGCGGCGCTGGCATAGATGGTCCATTCCTGCGAGATCGTGCCGATCGCCGGCGCGCGCAGCTTTTCCGGCGCGGGTGGCTCGCCCTTGCCCAGCAGCCAGGGCCGCAGCCAGACGAACATGACGAGGCCGAGCAGCATGCCGACGCCGGCCGCGCCGAAGCCCCAGCTCCAGCCCCACAGCTCGCCCAGCAGGCCGCAGACGATCGGTCCGCTGGCGCCGCCCAGGTTGATGCCCATGTAGAAGATGGAGAAGGCCGGGTCGCGGCGATGATCGTCACGGGCATAAAGTTCGCCCACCAGCACCGAGATATTGGCCTTCAGGAAGCCGGTGCCGACGATGATGCTGGCCAGCGCCAGATAGAAGCCGTTGAGATAGAAGGCATCCTGTCCCCCCGGCCCTTCGGTGACGGCGATTAGGAAATGGCCGATGGCGATGAACACCCCGCCCACCAGCACCGCCTTGCGCGGGCCAAGGAACCGGTCGGCCAGATAGCCGCCGATGACCGGGGTGATATAGACCAGCGAGGTATAGGCGCCGTAGAGGAGATAAGCCTTGTCCTCGCCGAACAGGAAATGTTTGGTGAGGTAGAAAATCAGGATGGCACGCATGCCATAATAGGAAAAACGTTCCCACATTTCCGCGAAGAACAGCAGGAACAGGCCGCGCGGATGGCCGAGCCAGGTCTTGCCTGCCTCCGCCGGTACGGTGATTGCGGTCGCCATCGGACCCCCTTGCAATTGTCTTTTTGTGCCGGCCGGCGAAAGCGGCGGCGTTATGGCGCGGACCCTAGAGGGGAAAGGTGGGCAGAGTCAAAGCGGCGCTGAAGCGATAGGAACTCTGCCCTTCGCCCTTGCGCCCGGCGGCAAAGCGTCCCATTTGGCAACCGATGTTCAACGACCTTTCCAGCCCCCTCACCCTGCTGCAGACCCGCCGTTCCGGCAAGCCGCGCGACCTGATCGCGCCCGGCCCGGACGATGCGCAGCTGCGCCAGATCCTCGAAGTCGCGCTGCGCACGCCCGATCATGGCAAGCTGGCGCCCTGGCGCTTCGTGATCGTGCCGCAGGACAAGCGGGAAAAGCTGGCCGCGCTGCTGGAGACCGCCTATCGCGCCGAGAAGCCGGAGGCCGGGCGGCTGGAGATCGAGGCGATGCACCAGTTCGCGCATCAGGCGCCGACCCTGGTGGTGGCGCTGTCAAAGCCGGTCGCGGGCAGCAAGATCCCGGTCTGGGAGCAGGAATTGTCGGCCGGCGCCGCGATCATGAACCTGCTGCACGCCACCCATGCCCTGGGCTTTGCCGGCGGCTGGCTGACCGGCTGGCCGAGCTTCAATGACGATGTGCGCGACGCCTTTGGCAGCGCGGACGAACGGCTGGCCGGATTCGTCTTCATCGGCACGCCCTCGCGCGCGCTGGAAGAACGGCCCCGGCCAGATTATGACGATATCGTATCGACATGGGACAGATAATTGCCGACAATATGGCCGTTCACGTAATCGGGTCCATTGACCTGCACGGCTGTATTATGGCACTGATGCACTTATGAGCGACGAATCCAAACCCGTCTATCTCCGCCTTCGCGAGATCATTGCCGCCTCCATCCTGGATGGGGACTATCGCGATGGCGACCTCCTCCCCTCGGTCCGCGCCTTTGCTGCGCAGCAGGGCGCTAATCCGCTGACCGTGGCCAAGGCCTATCAGAGCTTTCAGGATGACGGACTGGTCGTCGTGAAGCGGGGCGTGGGCATGTTCGTCGCCGATGGCGCGACCCGTAAGCTGCGCGAGGCCGAACGCAACCGCTTCCTGGAAAGCGTGTGGCCGCCGGTCGCGGCACAGATCAGGCGGCTGGGCATCCGGCTCGACGAACTGGACAGCCAGAAGGTCTGAAGAAGAGCGCCCCAAGGGGCGCTTTTTTTTTTACAATGAAGCGAGCGCCTTGAGCGCCAACTGGCGATCCGGGAAATTGGTAGCTGCCGCGCGCGACAGGGCGCGCTTCGCCTCCGCCTTGCGCCCGGCAGCGGCATAGGCCTGCCCGAGGTGAAGCTGGAAGGGCGGGTTTTGCGGCGCGAGGGCTACCGCCTTTTCCAGCAGGTCGATCGCCGCCGGCCCTTGCGCATCGGTGCGCAGCAGCACCAGGCCATAGATGTCGGCGGTGACCGGATTGGCCGGCATCAGGCGATAGGCCTGGGCCGCATAGAGGCGCGCCTTGCCGGGCGAGCCCGTTTCCAAGCTCGCACGGGCCAGGTCGGCCATCAGCAGCGCATCATGGCCGCCGGTCTGCGCCTGCACCGCCTGCAAAAGGCGCAGCGCACCGCGCCAGTCATGCGCCTGCATCGCCGCCCCGGCCGCCAGTCGCTGCATCTCCACATCCATCGGGTTCTGCGCCAGGAACAGGCGGACGAGTTGCAGGGCGCGGGTAGGAGCGCCCGCCGCGCTCCAGGCCGCAACCAGCCGCAGTGCGGCATTGCGGTCGAACCGGATATTGGCCGCCGCCTCGAAACTGCGGGCGGCATCGACGGGCCGGCCGGCGGCGACCAGCGCATCGCCCAGCACCACATGCGCGGCCGGCGCGCCGGGATTGGCGCGCGCCAGCAGCGCGGCGCGGTCGACCGCCTCGCCCGTGCGCCCCTGCGTCAGCAGCGCGCGGATATAGGGGATATTGTCGGCCGCGGTGGCGACATCGGCCGGCGGCGCAATCACGGCATTCGCCCCACCCAGCAGGTCCGACGAGGGACGCACCGGCCAGGATGCGCGGGCCAGCAGCGCATCGGCCTGCGCGCGATCGCCCAGTTGCTCCTGCGCGCGGGCGGCCAGCGTCAGCACATAGGGATCGGCATCATGGCGATCGACAAGGGGCGCGAGCGTCGCCGCCGTGCCGGCATAGTCGCCGGTCAGATAGGCGGCGCGGGCCAGCAGCGTGCGCGCCACGCGATTGTCGGGCTGCATCGCCACCAGCGGCCCCAGCGCATCGGCCGCCAGCACGGCATTGCCATCCGACAGATGCAGCACGCCGCGCAGCAACCGGGTCGCCGGTTCGTCATCCAGCCGGCCATCGGCGCGCGCCAGCAGGGTGCGGGCAAGATCGGTGCGACCGGCGCGGGCAGCGATCACCGCCTGCAAAATCCAGGCGCGCGGATTGCCGGGATCGAGCGCCAGGATGCGCCGGCTGACGCTGAGCGCGCGGCTCGCACGGCCGGCATCGGCCAGCGTCGCGGCATATTCGGTGAGCGGGGCAAGCGCATTGGGATGATCGTCCAGCGCCCGTTCGAACCAGGGCAGCGCCGCCACCAGCCCATATTGATCGCGGATCAGCATGCCGCGCAGGGTCAGCGCATCCGGATCGCCCGGTGCCAACGTCAGCGCCTTGTCCGCCGCCGCAATCGCCCCGGCCTGGTCGCCCAGCATCAGGCGGAACCGGCCGAGATCGATCCAGGTCCGGGCTGCGCGCGGGGCGAGATGCAGCGCATCGTCAAAGGCGCGCTGGGCGGCATCATTGTCGCCCTTGGCCTGCCAGGCGCGGGCGGCGACACGGGCCGCGTCGGCCGACTTTGCTTCGTCCGCCTGCACCGCGCGCAGGGCGCCATCGGCATCGCCCTGCAACAGCAGCGCCTGCGCCAGCAGGTCATTTGTATCCGAGACGCTGGCGCCCAGCTTGCGCGCGCGCAGCAGGTCGGCCTGCGCCCCGGCGCCATCGCCCAGCTCCATCAGTGCGCGGGCATGGCCCAGCCGCGCCGGGAGCGATGCCGGATTACCGCGAATGGCGTTCATCAGCTCGATCCGGGCGGTGCGCGCATCGCCGGCATCCAGCGCAGCGAGCCCGCGCGCGAGCGCGGCACTGCCGTCCGCCTCATGCACGCGCCACTGCCACAGGCCGGCCAGCGCCAGCAGCAGCAGGGCAAGGCCCGCCAGCAGGATCAGGCGTGAGCGCCGCATCGATCAGCCCTGCATCTTATATTGTTTGAGCAGGTCATAGAGGGTCGGCCGGCTGATCCCCAATATCTTGGCGGCACTGGAAATATTGCCGTCCGTGCGCGCAATCGCCCGGCGAATGGCGCGACGATCGGCCATTTCGCGCGCAGCCTTGAGATTGACGACCTCGCTGCCTTCGGCCCGATCGCCGTCGAGATCGAGATCGGCCGCCGTCACATGCTTGCCATCCGCCATGATGACCGCGCGCTTCACGCGATTTTCCAGCTCGCGGACATTGCCCGGCCAGCCCCAGGCGTCGAGTGCGGCGAGCGCATCGGGAGCGAAGCCTTTGACCTGCGTGTTCATGTCCTGCGCAAAGCGGGTGAGGAAATGGCGCGCGAGCAGCGCCGGATCGCCCGGCCGATCGCGCAGCGCGGGGATGCGGATGACGATTTCGGCGAGGCGATAATAGAGATCCTCGCGGAAGCTGGCGGCGGCGATCATCGCGTCGAGATCCTGATGGGTGGCGCAGACGATGCGCGTGTCGACCGCGATCGGCTGGCGCCCGCCGATCCGTTCGATCACCCTTTCCTGCAGGAAACGCAGCAGCTTCACCTGCAGGGGCAAGGGAATGTCGCCAACCTCGTCCAGGAACAGGGTGCCGCCCTGCGCCTGTTCGATCTTGCCGGGGGTGGTCTTGACCGCGCCGGTGAAGGCGCCCTTTTCATGCCCGAACAGTTCTGATTCCAGCAGGGTTTCTGGGATGGCCGCGCAATTGATCGCGACGAAGGCACCGCCGCGACGCGGGCTGGCATCATGCAGCCCCTGCGCCAGCAATTCCTTGCCGGTGCCGCTGGCGCCCAGCAGCATGACCGAGACATCGGCGCTAGCGACCCGCTCGATCGTGCGGGCGACCCGCATCATCTCCGGCGCGCCGGTAATCATCCGGCCGAGCACCCTGCCCCCCTCCGGCGCGGCTTCGGCGAGGCGCGCATTTTCCTGTTCCAGCGCATGGACATGGAAGGCGCGGCGAACGATCAGGCCCAGTTCGTCAATGTCGACCGGCTTCTGGTAGAAATCATAGGCGCCGCCGGAAATGGCATTGAGCGCGCTTTCCCGTGCGCCATGGCCCGACGCCACGATCACCTTGGTATCGGGCTTGATGCGCAATATCTCCTCCAGCGTGGCAAAGCCCTCGCTGGTGCCGTCCGGGTCCGGCGGCAGGCCCAGGTCGAGCGTCACCACATCGGGCGCCTCCATCCGCAGCATCTCGATCGCTTCGAGCCGATCGCCGGCGATGAACAGCTGATAATCCTCATAGGCCCAGCGCAATTGCCGCTGCAGGCCGGGATCATCCTCGACGATCAGCAATTTGGGGCGGGTGTCGCTCATCAGGCGGCCTTTCCTTGAACATCATCGCGCGCCGGCGCAGGCGCCAGCGGCAGGCGCAGGGTGAAACGGCTCCCCACGCCGGGTTTGCTTTCCACGTCGATCCGCCCGCCCATCGCCTCGGCCAAGCTGCGCGCCTCGAAAGCGCCGAGGCCAAAGCCGCCGGCCTTGCTGGACGAAAAGGGCTTGAACAGATCGCGGCGGATGAATTCGGCGGTCATGCCGCAGCCCTGATCGACCACAGCCAGCGTCGCCTGGCCATGCGCGCTGCCCAGATGCAGTTCGACCGGGCGATCGGCATCGCTGGCATCGATCGCATTTTGCAGCAGATGGACCAGTATCTGCTCGACCCGCGCCGGATCGGCGAGCGCGACCGGCACGTCACCGCTAACGGTAATGGCCCGCTGGCGGGCGCGGCTGCGCACAACCTGATCGACCAGCGGCGCCAGCGCCACCGGGCGCGGCTCTTCGGGCCGGCCCTTGTTATGCTGCGACAGCCGGGCAAGCATGTCGTTCATCTTGCCCACCGACTCCTTGAGCGTCAGCAGCATGTCGGCGCGAAAATCGGGATTGTCGGCGTGTCGCTCGGCATTGCGCGAGAGCAGGGACAATTGGCTGACCAGATTCTTGATGTCATGCGCGATGAAGGCGAAGCGGCGGTTGAACTCGTCGAAGCGCTGGGCGTCGTCGAGCGCCTGCTGCCCCTGCGCCTCGCTGATATGGGTCGCCGCCTGGCGCCCGGCAGCGCGCAGCATGTCGAAATCCTCCCAGTCGAGGCGGCGGTCGATCGGCGGCGGCGCAAGCAGGATCGCGCCGATCAGACGGCCATAATGGAGCAGCGGCACCAGCGCCCAGACATGGGCATCCTCGATCAGCCAAGGCGGCAGGTCGAAGGTGGCGTCGCCATCGCGGATGCGACCGACGTCGACGATCCACCCGCTTTTTTCCCAGCTTTCCAGTTGATCGAGCGGCAGGGACAAGCCGGCGATCGGCTCCTGCGGCCAGTTCCATTGCGCCTCGAACGCCAGCCGACCGTCATCGGTGCGCAGCAGCAACAGCGCGGCGGGGGAATCGGTGATGTCGGCGACCGCCTTGGCCACCCGCTCGCCCAGCGGCGGGGCATTTTCGCCCGGACGGCCGATGGTTTCGCCAAAGCGCATCCATTCGGTGCGATAGTCGTAGCGATGCTGGAAGAAATGCTTGGCGACCTGCACCTTCCACAGCGCGCGCATCTGTGGCGAGGGCAGCAGGACGAGCGCGGTCACCGCGACGAAGAAGACCGCGCCAATCTCCACCACCCGCGCATAGGGGCCGGCGATCATCTCGATCAGCACCGCCGCCGCGGTCAGCACCACGACATAGAGGCCGACCGCGACCAGCGACAGCGACTGGAAGGCGATGGTGCGCGACAATTGCAGCCGCCCGGCCATTTCCTTGCGCATGCCGATCGCGATCACCGGCGCCAGCAGCGCCATCAGCGGCCCACGCAGCGCATAGAGTTCGTTGACCCGGTCCATCGCGAAATAGCCGATGACATAGAGATTGAGGTCATAGGTCCACATCGCCGCCAGCGCGCCGAGCAACAGCGACACCCGCCCGCGATCGCGCGAGGGCCAGGCGGTGTAGAGATGATGGACCAGCAGCAGGCAGCCGATCGCCGTCATCATCCGCAGCACCAGCGACACCGCCACCAGCATCTGATGCAGGTCGCTGCGGACGGGCAATTGCCGCCAGGTAAGATCGGTCGAGGTCTGTAGGAAAATGAGGCCGGCAACGGCGAGATAGACGAGGCCGACGGCGACCAGCGCCCCGCTGCGCGAGGCCGGGCCGCGCCGCAGCATGACGAACAGCAGCATCAGCCAGGCGGCGTTGCGGACGCTTTCGGCAATCCCCGACAGCGGTTTGTCGACGCCGCCGAACGAGACATAGAGCGCCCAGCAGGAGGTCAGCAGCAGCGCGCTGGCGAGCATGCGCGGCTCGGCCGCATCGTCCCGGCGCCGCAGGATGAAGATGCCAAGCGCGGCGAACAGGACCGCGGCCAGTGCATGGCCCCAGTCGCCGATGAATTGCAGCAGCGCGCTCATCGCCTGCCGCTCAGCGTGCGCCGTCGGGCCAGAGGATCACCCGCACCGTCTGGATCAGGATCAGCAGATCCAGGAAGGGCGTGTAATTCTTGGCATAATAAAGATCATATTCCAGCTTGTGGCGAGCGTCCTCGATCGACGCGCCATAGGGATAGTTGATCTGGGCCCAGCCGGTGATGCCGGGCTTCACCATGTGCCGTTCGGCATAATAGCGCAGATGCTGCTCCAGATCCTCGACGAACTGGCGCCGTTCCGGACGCGGACCGACGAAGCTCATCTCGCCCTTCAGCACGGTCCAGCTCTGGGGCAGCTCGTCGATCCGCAACTTGCGCAGCCAATAGCCCAGGCGCGTGATGCGCGGATCATCCTTCTCCGCCCAGACCGCCTGGCCCTTGACCTCGGCATCCTGGCGCATGGTGCGCAGCTTCACGATCCAGAATTCCTGGCCAAACAGACCGACGCGCTGCTGCCGGTAGAAAGCCGGGCCACGGCTGTCGAGCTTCACCAGCAAGGCGGCGAACAGGATGATCGGGCCGGTCAGCAGCAGCAGGATCGAACTGGCGATGATATCGAAGATGCGCTTGGCGATGCTCGACAGGCGACGACCGGCGGAAAAGCCATCGGAAAAGATCAGCCAGCTGGGATTGACGCTGTCGAGATCGACGCGCCCGGTCTCGCGCTCCAGGAAAGTGGAGAGGTCATTGACATGAACGCCGGTGGTCTTGATCCGCAACAGGTCGGACATGGGGATGGCGTTGCGCCGTTCCTCCAGCGCGAGCACGACCTCGCTGGCATTGAGACGCACCACATAGTCGGACATATTGTAGATGGCGGTGCGGTTGATCGCCTCCTCCACCACCTGATCGCCGTCATTCATGGCGATATAGCCGACCACCAGGAAACCGGCGCCACGCTTCTGTTCCAGGTCGCGGATGCGGTTGGCGCGCCGGCCGGCCCCCAGCACGACAAGGCGGCGCTTGAACGCCTCGCCGCCGAGCAGCGAGCCGAGCAGCATGCGAGCCAGTAGCAGCAGCCCCATCGCCAGCCCCATCGCGTAGAGCGAATTGGAGCGCCACAGGGTGATGCCGGGCAGCAGGAAATACATGACCGAGAGGAATATGACGCCGAGCGAGATGGCGACCAGCAGGCGGGCGAAGGCGAAACGGATCGATTGCAGCGCTTCGGGGCTGTAGACGCCGACCGCGATCATGCCGGTCTGGATGGCGAAGGCGAAGCTCAGCAGCGGGCCGATGCGGGTCGCGATCGGCTCGACATCCATGCCGATCTGATGCGCGCGCAGAATCCAGCCCGCTTCCGCCGCGCCGATCAGCAGCAGGAAATCGAGCAGGCCAAGCAGCAGCACCGCATGGGGGACATAATGTTTGAACAGCCTGATCATCGTATCGCGCTTCTTCCCGCAGCACCGCCCCTCCGGTCGGGAAGGGCCGCCAACTGGAGTCGGCCCAGCCTTACAATAAGCTGTAAGGAAATCCGACAGGGCTCTGAGCCTGCCTGAAAATGGCAAAGAAAATCTGAAGATGGCGCCAACGACTGTAAATCAAGACGACACCGGTTCGCCTTGTACCACCCGATCGCAAGGAGGTTCAGTTGTTGTTGCGCAGTTTGTCCGCGGCATTGCGCGCGGCTTCACCCACGATCCGGGCACCATTGTCGACCGAATTCGCCGCCTGAGTAATGGCGTCGGCGCGCCGATCCTCGCGACTTTCGCTGGTGAGGTAGAAGAAGCCTATCGCCAGGATCAGGGCCAGCGCTACCAGCGCGAAGACGATGCCGCCGCTGCCTTGCGGACGATCCGAGCGTCGCCCGGTCCGATCCTGTCGATGTTGCGGGTCGCTGCCCATGGCTTCCATCCTTCCCATGGCATTTCAACCGCCAAGCCGGGCGGATCGTTCCCGATCACGCCGGGGCAAGTGCATCCCGCCCTCAATCTTCGGCGGTCTTGCCCCCCATGTCGTCATCGCCGTCGTCTTCGCCGGCGCCATGGTCGACCAGATTGTCGGAAATGCGGCCACGGCTCAGGCGATCGACATCGTCCATGATTTCGTCCAGCACCGCCGTATCGGTCGTTTCCTGCGTTCGGCGCGAGGGCAGCGCGCCCTCCTCCAATATCTGTTCGAGCGCGGCGCGGCCACGGGCCACACGACTCTTGATCGTGCCGACCGCGACGCCGCAGATTTCCGCCGCTTCCTCATAGGCAAAGCCACCCGCGCCGACGAGGATCAGTGCCTCGTGTTGGGGCTGGGGCAATTGCAGTAGAGCGCGCTGCATGTCACTGAGTTCGACATGCTTGTCCTGGCCCGCGGGCGCGGCAAGCAGCCGGTCGGCCGTCAGGTCGTCCCAGTCGCCACGGAAGCGCGACCGGCGCATCTGCGAGAGATAATGGTTGCGCAGGATGATGAAGGTCCACGCACGCATATTGGTGCCGGCCTGGAAGCGAGCACGGGCGGCCCAGGCCTTGAGCAGGGTTTCCTGGACAAGATCGTCGGCGGTGTCGCGATTGCCCGACAGGGATCGCCCGAAGGCGCGCAGATGCGGAATGACTGCGGCGAGTTCACGCTTGAACTCGCCGTCCGACAGTGCCTCGCGCGGCGCCTGGTTCAGCCCTTCATCCACGGCAGCAACCCCCGTTTCGACTGTCGCCCTCGCTGCATGAACCGAAGTCGTCAAAGCCATATATGCATCCGCACCCTAGTTCGATTACCGCCAAAGGCCAATTCCCAAGATACCCCTAGAAACGCCCATTTTTCCCATTGCCTCACCGCAAGAGCACGAGCAGCATCACGATCACGGCCAGTGCGAGCGAAATGCCCAGCACATAGCGAACGACGTGCGGCGTCGCGCCGCCCCGTGCGTCCTGCGTCGAGATATGTTGCTCCTCGTCGGCCATCGGCCCTCTCCGAATCGTTACGCATATTTAACGCGTTAAGTCGGGGAGGGTTCCACCGGCCGTGACAAAGGATCGGCCGGCGGAAAAACAGGGTCAGGCCGGGGCGGTCGCCTCGTCGAAGAAAAGCGCCTGCGAGATCGCGGCCTTGACCGTCGAGCGCTGGAACGGCTTGGTGATGAGGAAGGTCGGCTCGGGCCGTTCGCCGGTCAGCAGCCGTTCGGGGAAGGCGGTGATGAAGATCACCGGCACCGAGAATTCGGCGAGAATGTCCTTCACCGCGTCGATGCCGCTCGAATCATCGGCCAGCTGGATATCGGCCAGCACCAGGCCGGGTCGCTCCGCCAGCGCCTCGCGCACCGCATCCTCGCGGGTCACGGCAATGGCAGTCACGTCATGGCCAAGGTCGCGCACGATCGTCTCGATATCCATCGCGATGATAGGCTCATCCTCGATGATGAGCACCTTGGCACGGGTCTGCGCCTCGATCTCCTCCAGCGCTTCCTCGACCAGGGCTTCGACATCGGCGGTGTCGAGACCGATCAGATAGCCGGCATCTTCCGTGGTGAAGCCTTCTAGCGCGGTCAGTAGCAGCGCCTGGCGCGGCAGCGGGGTCAGCCGTGCCAGGCGGGCATGGGCGATCGCCTCCTGCCCGATCGAGCCCGAGAAGCCGGGCTCGTCATCCAGGTGCGAGGACGACCAGATCGCATGGAAGGTCTTGTAGAGGCCAAGGCGAGGATCGACGCCGCTGGGAAACTCCTCCGGCGCGGCGACGATCGCTTCGAGCGTGGCGCGGACATAGGCATCGCCATGAGTCTGGCTGCCCGTGAGTGCGCGCGCATAGCGCCGCAAGAAAGGAAGATGGGGGTGCAGTTGCTGTCCAAGCGACATCGGTAAGTCTTCTCCCTGCCCTGTCGGGCCTGTTGTCCGAAACATCGGCTCCGCTGGAGGATGGGATGACGATGCCGCGCTGGCAACCCCCTCTCCCCCTGCCGCCGAATGACCGACGGTGCAAAAAATGCTTCGAATGCCGGAACCATCGACACCAGGATTTGTTTCACTCTCGTTCGGTTTTTTCGACGGTAACGGCTTTTTGGTGAAATTTGCCCAGCTTGGTGAATTGACGCCGCTATGCGTTGCGGCGAAATAGCGGGCAGGCTGGCGTCACGGATTTAGCTTCAAAGGGGCTGATTTTGGTTTCTTCAACAACGGAACGGGACAGGATGGGAGGGGATATTGACGTCGGCACGACCATCCGCGACCGCGACATGAAGACTGCGCCCGAACCACGCAAGCGCCGCACGGCCGCGAAAAAGGACGAGGCCCAGGTGTCCCAGGTGCTCAAGTCCGTCTATCAGCGCACGGTCGACGAAGATATTCCCGCCGAAATGCTGGACCTGCTCAGCAAACTGGACTGATCAACGCTGGTCGGGGCGGCATTTCCCTGCCGCCCATACAAGGACCCTCTCGATCCCCCATGACCATGTTCGGCGTCTATCTCCGGTCCACCGGCGTCAAGATGTTCCTCATCCTGACGCTCGCGCTACTGCCGCTGGGGCTGATCGCGCTGGTCGCGTCGCTGCAGGCGATTCGCACCGCCGACCTGGAGAAGGAGGCGTTGTTGCGCGTCGCCGTAACGCAGAGCGCGCGCAAGTTGACCGCCGATCTCAACGCCGATCGCACCGCGCTGGGCCTGACCGTCAACGCGCTGGCCGATGGCAAGGCCGACGGCGAAATCTGCAACCGCCTCTCCTTCTTCCTCACCGCGCAGGACCGGAACGGCATCCGATTCTATATCTACGACCGATCTGGCAAGAAGCTGTGCGGATCGGCCACGCCGGAGCCGGCCGGCATTCCGCCCGCGCGCCGTTTCATCGGTCCGCGCGTCGAACTGCTGTCGTCCGGCGACTTCCTGCTGTCGCGCACTCACAGCCATGACAACCGCGTCGCGGCGCTGGCCTATTATTCGCGGCCGCATCTCGAAAGCGTCGCCGATCCCGCGACCGCGCTGCAGAACCGGCAACTGAGCCTGCGCCAGGGCGAGCGGCAGATGATCGTCAGCCGCCCCGGCAGCCGGATCGACGGCCATAGCAGCAGCCTGTCCGCCCGACTCGACCCGCCCGACATATTGCTGACCATGACGGTACGCGAGCCGCCGGCGACGATCGCCCGATTGCTGTCGCTGTTCCTGCCGCTGGTGATGTGGTTCGCGGCCGCCGCGATCGGCTGGTTCGTGGTCAATCGGCTGCTGATCCGCCCGTTGGTGCTGCTGCGGCGCCAGGTCGCCGCCTATCAGCCCGGCGAAGTGCTGGAACCATTGCGGCGCATCCGCACCCCCGCGCACGAAATCAGCGACCTGGGCGATACCTTTCGCGAGATCAGCGAGGATGTCGCCACGCATGAGGCGGAAATGGCCGCCGCGCTCGACACCCAGCGCAAGCTGACGCGCGAGGTGCATCATCGGGTCAAGAACAACCTGCAGATCATCGCCAGCCTGATCAGCCTGCATGCCCGGTCGGCGCATGAGCCCGAAGCGGTGTCGGCCTATGGATCGATCCAGCGCCGGGTCGATGCCCTGTCGGTTGTCCATCGCAACCATTTTGCCGAGCTGGAGGAAAATCGCGGCGTCGGCGTGCGTCCGCTGATCAGCGAATTGTCCGCCAGCCTGCGCGGCACCGCCCCGCATGAGGCGCGCCGTTTCGGCATCCAGATCGACAGCGACGATGATCTGCACATCAGCCAGGATGTCGCCGTCCCGGTCGCCTTCCTGGTGACCGAACTGGTCGAACTGGCGATGCTGTCCGATCCGCGCGCGACGATGCGGATCTCCGTGCATCTGGAGGCCGATCGCAACGACCGCGCCCTGTTGCAGATGGCGTCGCCCGCGCTGCGCGCCGGGCCGGAAATGACGCTGTTGCTGAACGAACGTTATGGCCGGGTGCTGACCGGCCTGTCGCGCCAGCTCCGCTCCCCGCTCGATCATGATGCCGAAGCGGGCCGCTACAGCATCGCGATCAGCGTCATTCCCTGAAAAAGCGTCAGACCCGCTGATAGTCGCGGCGGAAATCGGCCGTGAAGGTCGACAATGTGCCGGCCGCGATATTGTCGCGCAGGCCCTGCATCAGTTCCTGATAGAAGTGGATGTTATGCTGGGTCATCAGCATCGCGCCCAGCATTTCGCCCGACTTCACCAGATGATGGAGATAGGCGCGGCTCCAGGTCGCGCAGACCGGGCAGCCGCAACGCGGATCGAGCGGGCCCAGATCCTCGTTGAACTTGGCGTTGCGGATGTTGAGCGGGCCGGCCCAGGTGAAAGCCTGGCCATTGCGGCCCGACCGGGTCGGCAGCACGCAATCGAACATGTCGATGCCGCGCTCCACGGCGCCGACGATATCGTCGGGCTTGCCCACGCCCATCAGATAACGCGGCTTGTCCTGGGGCAGCATGTCGGGCGCGAAGTCGAGCGTGGCAAACATCGCTTCCTGCCCCTCGCCCACCGCCAGGCCGCCCACGGCATAGCCGTCAAAGCCGATCTCGATCAGCTTTTCCGCCGAAATCCTGCGCAATCCTTCGTTGAGCGAGCCCTGCTGGATACCGAACAGCGCCGCGCGCTCCGCATGGTCGCCGCCCGCGTCAAAGCCGTCGCGCGAGCGCTTGGCCCAGCGCATCGATCGCTCCATCGACCGGGCGGCCTCTTCATGGGTGCAGCCATTCTTGGTGCATTCGTCAAAGGCCATGACGATGTCGCTGTCGAGCAGTCGCTGGATTTCCATCGAGCGCTCGGGGCTGAGCATATGCTTGGACCCGTCGAGATGGCTGGAGAAGGCGACCCCCTCCTCGCTCATCTTGGTAAGGGCGCTGAGGCTCATCACCTGATAGCCGCCGCTGTCGGTCAGGATCGGCCGGTCCCAGCCCATGAAGCCGTGCAGTCCGCCCAGCCGTGCCATGCGTTCGGCGCCGGGGCGCAGCATCAGATGATAGGTGTTGCCCAGGATGATGTCGGCGCCGGTGGCACGCACTTCGGCCGGGCGCATCGCCTTGACGGTGGCGGCGGTGCCGACCGGCATGAAGGCGGGTGTGCGGATCTCGCCGCGGCGCATCTGGATCGCGCCGGTGCGGGCCTTGCCGTCGGTGGCGGCGATCGAGAAGGAAAAGCGGGGCTTGGTCATCGCCGCGCTCTAGGAGCGAACGCCCGCGCGCACAAGAGCAGCGCGGCGCGAGCGACGTTTCAGCCGGCCCGGCTGACGCCGTCGAACAGGGTCATCGCGTCGATGTCGAATCCCTCGACCCGGCGATAGCGGCCGATGAAGCGCAGGCAATCGGTGGACAGGCGCAAGGTCCAGGGCTGGCCCTGCGCATCCTGTAGCGTGAGTGTCACATTCTTACGGGCCGGAAGGCGATGCATGTCCATGCGATCGCTCTAATTAACAATGGTTAACAAAGGGCTGAGCAGACGGGCTAAAAAGGGAAAACGAAAATTTCTGTTGCGATATCGCAACAACAATCTCCATTTCGGCGCATTTACCGCGCTTTCCGGGCAACAGTTGCGGATAAAAATGGTTAATGATCTGTCAACTATTTGTCCCGCACTGCATCATGCGCGCCGACCGTCGAAGGTTCAGATTCAAGAGAAAAATGGGGCGCACATGATTGATTCAGGACGCTTTAGTGCAGCTGACGAGCGCGCGACCGAGGTCGAAGCGGCATTCGAGATCGAAAGCCTTGGCGAGGATGCCGTAACGTCGCCTCCCGCCCCTTCCCAACTGTTCGACCTGGGCCAGATCGACGTGCAGTGGGAGGCCGAATCCGAAATCCTCTGGGCGTTCATGACCCCGGCCAATCGCCCCAATTTCAGCATGACCATGCTGCGCGACGTCCGCTACTGGTATGCCGAGACCAAGCGGCTGTTCGATGCGGGCCAGTTGCCGGTCAAATATATGGTCGCAGGTTCCCGCTTCCCCGGCGTGTTCAACCTGGGCGGCGACCTCGAACTGTTCGCCGGCTGCATCGAGCGCGGCGACCTGCCCGGCCTGGTCCAATATGGCCATGCCTGCATCGACGTGGTCCATCGCACCTGGCGCAATGGCGACATGCCGGTGGTATCGATCGCGCTGGCGCAGGGCGATGCGCTGGGCGGCGGGTTCGAGGCGCTGCTCTGTTTCGACGTGGTGATCGCCGAGCGCAGCGCCCGTTTCGGTCTGCCGGAAATGCTGTTCGGCCTGTTCCCCGGCATGGGCGCCTATTCGATCCTGTCGCGCAAGCTGGGCCGGCTGGCAGCCGAGCGCATGATCCTGTCGGGCAAGGTCTTCACCGCGGAAGAGATGTTCGACATGGGCATCGTCCATACGCTTGTCGAGGATGGCGAGGGCGAAGCGGCGGTGCGCGATTTCGTCGCCCGCAATCGCCCGCATCATGCCGGCCATGTCGGCGTCTATGAAGCCGGGCGCCGGGTCGATCCGCTGCACCATGACGAACTGAAGGATATTGTCGAGAATTGGGCCGCTTCGGCGCTCAAGACCGACCTCAAGGATATCCGCATGATGCGCCGGCTGGCGTCGGCGCAGACGCGGCTGACCAAATAAGGATCAGGCCAGGCGGCGCTGGCGGATCAGCGCCGCCATGTCATGAACATCGGCCCTGTTGCGGTTGAGCAGGGCCTGCAACTCGCCGATCGGGACCGGCCGGCTGAGGACGAAGCCCTGGACGTTGGTGAAGCCGGTTTCGCGGGCGTAGCGCAACTGCTCCTCGGTCTCGATCCCCTCGGCCACCGTCTCCACCTCCAGCGCGCGGGCGAGATAGGCGACGGATTGGGCGATCGCCCGGTCGCGGGGATTTTCGCCGACGCCGCGCATGAAGCTCTGATCGACCTTGATCGTGTCGAACTCATGGGTGCGCAAGGCGCCCAGCGAGGAATAGCCGGTGCCGAAATCGTCGAGCGCCAGGCGCAAGCCGATACGGCGCAATTCGCTCAGGATCAGATGGGTGCGGCGGTCATCTTCCAAGAAGATGGATTCGGTGACTTCCAGCTCCAGCCGGCGCGCCTTGAGCCCCGACTGGAGCAGCGCGGAAATGACCGCGCGCGGCAGGCCATCGGTCTTGATGAGTGCGGGCGAAATGTTGACCGCGACCCGAATATCCTCGTCCCAGCCCATCGCGTCGCGGCACGCCTGGGCCAGCGCCCAGTTGGTCATCGGCTCGATCAGGGCCGAGCTTTCGGCGATCGGGATGAACTCGGCCGGGGAAATCCAGCCCAGTTCGGGATGCTGCCAGCGCATCAGCGCCTCGCAGATGGTGATCCGGCCAGTCTCGGTATCGAAGATCGGCTGATAATGAAGTTGCAGCTCGCCATTGGCGAGCGCGCTGCGCAGCCCGGTCTCCAGTTCATAGGTGCGGTTCTGCCGCTCCTTCATGGTCCAGTCGAACTGGGCATGGCGGTTTCGGCCGGCATGCTTGGCCTTGTAGAGCGCCAGATCGGCATGCTGCAGCAGTTCGTCGCCATCGGCGCCATCTTCCGGCGCAACGGCGATGCCCATCGAGGCGGAAATACTCAGATGATGGCCGCCAACCTCGAAATCGCCGGCCAGAATGCGGGTGATGTCGCCCGCAATCACTTCGGCCTGGATGCGGCTGACGCCGGGGCAGATCAGCACGAACTCGTCGCCGCCGAAGCGCGCGACATGGCCGCGCCGGTCGAGCGCACGGGTCAGCCGTTCGGCCACCTGGCACAGAAGCTGGTCGCCGACGATATGGCCCAGCGTGTCGTTGATTTCCTTGAACCGGTCGAGGTCCATCCACAGGACGGCGGTCTGATCCGCATCGGAAATGCGATTGTCGAACAGGTCGCGCAGCCGCATCTGCATCGCCATGCGGTTTTCCACCCCGGTCAGGCTGTCATAGCGGGCCAGCCGCTCGAACTTGATCGCAAGGTTGCTCTTCTCCTGCTTGCCCTGCATCGCTTCCAGCACGATGCGGTGGGTGGTCTTGGTGATTTCCGCCATGGCGAAGATCATCAGGAAGCACAGGACACCGAGAACGACATAGCCGACGCCGCCGGCGATCAGCAGGCCGATGGAGGTCGGCAGCATGGTGAAGCAGGTCTGGCCGACCGCGACATGGACCCGGCCGGCATTGCGGCCGGAAATGCCGCCCGCATAGGAGGCGACCATGCCGACGGCCAGCACATGCAGGGTCGCATCCTGGCTGATCGTCAGCGTCGCGAGCGACTGAAGCCCGAGCAGCGCGGCATAGATCCAGGCGCCCATTTCATAGGCGACACCCCAGATCGGACGCGCCGGACCATCCTGATGCGCCAGCGCGCGCTGGAAATAGACGGCCGAAATGGAGCGACTGATTCCCACGATCAGGACCAGCGCGGCGATGATGTGCATGGTCAGGACATGGGCCTGCCAGGCGATCACGATACTGAGCGAACCTCCTGAAATCGCGCCAGAAAGCAGCGATGCCGGGGAGGCATAAAGCGCTTTGACGAGGCTGTCCTGCACCTCAGCATTCTGCTGGGTACGGGGCGCAAAGCGCGCGCGCAGGACTGCGCACAGATGGCGGACGAGGCGTGACACGTGCCAGCATAGTGGCGGATCAGCCTTGAGATTTGGTAAATCAGATGCCCACCAAAGCAGATCAATCCATGGCTTGCACCGCCCCGGTCGCATGGTAACGCGGCGCGACGATGCCCAATTATGGAGCCATGATGCACCCGCTCGACCGCCCTGTCTGGAACACACTGTGCAGCGGATGGTCCGATCGGGCCGAGGGAGACGAACGGGCGAAGCGAATCGGCCCGCTTTACGGTCCCTTTGGTGCCGCCGCCGATGACAGCGAAGCGGCCCGACATGCCCTGGCTGCCCTGGTGCCCGATGACGGCGAGCTGTGGCTGGTCGGGCCGGATGCCGAAACGCCGCCTGCGGGCGTCACCGTCATGCGCACCGCCCGACTGGCGCAGATGATCGCACCGACGATCACCCCTGCCCCACCCGCTGATTTTACCTGGCGCGTGCTGGAGGAAGCCGATGGCGCCACGATGCGCGATCTGGCGCTGCTGACCCGGCCGGGGCCGTTCCACCCACTCACCCATCGACTGGGCCGTTTCGTCGGCGTGCATGATGCGGATGGACGATTGATCGCGATGGCAGGCGAGCGGATGCGGATGCCGGGCTTTGCGGAGGTCAGCGGCGTCTGCACCCATCCCGATGCGCGCGGGCGCGGCTATGCCGGGGCGCTGATGCGGATCGTGATGCAGGCGATGCTGGACCGCGGCGAAACGCCCTTCCTCCACGCCTATGCCAGCCATGACCGGACGATCGCGCTCTATGAAACGCTGGGCTTTCAGGTGCGGGCGCTATTGCCGATGACGGTGATTTCAAGGAACCATTGACGGCATAGGCCGTCCCGATGGCTGTAGGACAGCAGAAACGACAGGCATGAAAAAGGCCGGTAGATCGCTCCACCGGCCCCTTTCTTGTCGCATGTGCGAGAACTTCGTTTCGGTCGCGACCGAATTAGAAGTCCATGCCGCCCATGCCGCCCATGCCACCCGGCATGGCGGGCATGGCGGGCTTGTCTTCGGGCAGTTCCGAAACCGCGGCTTCGGTGGTGATCAGCAGACCAGCAACCGAGGCAGCGTTCTGGAGCGCGGTGCGCACGACCTTGGTCGGGTCGATGACGCCAGCGGCAACCAGGTTTTCATAGGTGTCGGTCGACGCGTTGAAGCCGAACGAGGTGTCGGTCTGGTCGAGCAGCTTGCCCGAGACGACAGCACCGTCATGGCCGGCGTTGGCGGCGATCTGGCGAACCAGCGCGGTCAGCGACTTGCGGACGATGTCGATGCCGCGGGTCTGGTCGTCATTGGCGCCAGCGACGCCTTCAAGAACCTTGGTCGCGTAGAGCAGCGCGGTACCGCCACCGGGGACGATGCCTTCTTCGACGGCAGCGCGGGTCGCGTGCAGGGCGTCGTCGACGCGATCCTTGCGCTCCTTCACTTCGACTTCGGTCGCACCGCCAACCTTGATGACGGCAACGCCGCCAGCCAGCTTGGCCAGGCGTTCCTGCAGCTTTTCACGGTCATAGTCCGAAGTGGTGACTTCGATCTGCGCACGGATCTGCTCGGTACGGCCCTTGATCGAGTCGGCATCACCGGCGCCATCGACGATGGTGGTGTTGTCCTTGTCGATGGTGACGCGCTTGGCGGTGCCCAGCATGCCCAGGGTGACGTTTTCGAGCTTGATGCCCAGGTCTTCCGAGATCACTTCGCCCTTGGTCAGGACGGCGATGTCTTCCAGCATGGCCTTGCGGCGGTCGCCGAAGCCCGGTGCCTTGACCGCAGCAACCTTCAGGCCGCCGCGCAGCTTGTTGACGACCAGGGTCGCCAGCGCTTCGCCTTCAATGTCCTCGGCGATGATGAGGAGCGGACGGCCCGACTGCACCACGGCTTCCAGGATCGGCAGGATCGACTGCAGATTCGAGAGCTTCTTCTCGTGGATCAGGATGTACGGATCAGCCAGCTCGACAGCCATCTTTTCCGGGTTGGTGATGAAGTAGGGCGACAGGTAGCCGCGGTCGAACTGCATGCCTTCGACAACGTCCAGCTCGAAGTCGAGACCCTTGGCCTCTTCCACGGTGATGACGCCTTCCTTGCCGACCTTTTCCATGGCTTCGGCGATCTTCTCGCCGACTTCCTTGTCGCCATTGGCCGAGATGATGCCGACCTGGGCCACTTCGGCCGAACCGGCAACCGGCTTCGAACGCGACTGGATGTCCTCGACAACCTTGGCGACGGCGAGGTCGATGCCGCGCTTCAGGTCCATCGGGTTCATGCCGGCGGCAACCGACTTCATGCCTTCGCGCACGATGGCCTGAGCCAGAACGGTCGCGGTGGTGGTGCCGTCACCGGCGATGTCGTTGGTCTTCGAAGCGACTTCGCGGACCATCTGGGCGCCCATATTCTCGAACTTGTCCTTCAGTTCGATTTCCTTGGCGACGCTGACGCCGTCCTTGGTGATGCGGGGAGCGCCGAAGCTCTTGTCGATGACGACGTTGCGGCCCTTCGGGCCCAGGGTCACCTTGACCGCGTCGGCCAGGATGTCGACGCCGCGCAGGATGCGCTCACGAGCGTCACGCGAAAACTTTACGTCCTTCGCTGCCATGATCTAATTCCTTCGAAAAATAGGGAAAAATGGAAAACCGAAA
Source organism: Sphingobium sp. WTD-1 (assembly GCF_030128825.1). NCBI lineage: Bacteria > Pseudomonadati > Pseudomonadota > Alphaproteobacteria > Sphingomonadales > Sphingobiaceae > Sphingobium > Sphingobium sp. WTD-1. The sequence continues at coordinate 4,366,064 of NZ_CP119127.1, forward strand.
TTCTGCGGGTTGCTGTCGCTCAGGCGACGATACCCAGCCCGTCGCCTTTTTAGGCGACAATACCCAGAATATCCGATTCCTTCATGATGAGCAGGTCTTCACCGTCGACCTTGACTTCGGTGCCCGACCACTTGCCGAACAGCACGCGATCGCCGGCCTTGACGTCCAGCGGAGTGACCTTGCCGTCTTCGGCCTTCGAACCCGAACCGACGGAGACGATTTCGCCTTCCTGCGGCTTTTCCTTGGCGGTGTCGGGGATGATGATGCCACCGGCCGTCTTCGCTTCCGCTTCAATGCGGCGAACGAGAACGCGGTCATGCAACGGACGGAATGCCATGATGATTGCCTTTCCCTTTGTGCTGGGATGGGTCCGGCGCGGCCCGCAAGAGGAATGTCCCCGTGCGATATTGTGCCCCGCCTTGTCCTTCTCCCGATGAACTCTCTCATTGTTAGCACTCGCGGATAGAGAGTGCTAGCGGCATGCATATGGAAAAGTCGTTTCGCCGGTCAAGGGCGGGACGGGATAAAAATTTCGCCATCCCGATGGATCGGGGATCGATCGGGCAGGCACGCAGGCCATAGCGCAATCACCCTGCCCCGTCATGCCGGGCGCGACGGACCGCACGGGGATTGCGACGCGACAGGTGGCAGAATCGCGAAACGCGTCTGTCGAAGTTCACAGTGTAAACGGGGTTTCCGGACCTTTTGCACCGCCAACGCGCCGGGAACGCGTCGGCTATGCGCCTGTCGCGCCTCGGGGGTGTGGGGGTGCGGGTCAGTGGCGCGCGCCCGTCATGCGGCGGCGAGGCGACGGCAACGCGACACATAGGCCCCTGCCGCGCGCCGATAAGGCTACAGGCGAGGCAGCGGCGGCGATGCGGAGAAAGGCGCGGGTCCATCGCGCAGGGTAGATCAGAAATCGGGCATGTAGGACAGTATGGCGCGAAGCAGCCATTTGCTGGCGATGAAATTCTAGAGCATGATGCGCCCTATGATCCGATGGGCCAGCCCTCTTCTCGTCGTCGCCTTTTCCAGTTGCACGATGGCCGAAAAGGAATTGTCGCCCTGCTTTCAGGTTTCCGATCTGCAAGCAGGAGATCGCTTCGCAGGCGTGGTGATACTCGAAGCCACTCATGTTGGGCGCACAATCATGCTGCCATTAGCATGCGAGGGTGGCGGTCCTGCCCTGCTGCCTGAAGGTTACTCTCTTTCAAAGACCTCACGGAACGGGGACGGGCCAAGCAGCGCAGGCGCGCAATTTTACAGGGCCGAGGTTCAAGGTCATGTGATCAACCGTAAAGACGGCGACGGCATCGCTTTTGAAGTGACTCAAATAACCAACGTGGAAGGCACGTGGCCCAGATGGCTCAAGTCAGAGTATCGCGATCCATATTGAAGCGTTAGCGATCCATCCGCTTCCCGCCCAACTCCGTCACCCCAGCGGAAGCTGGGGTCTCAGGCGGTGACAGAAAGAGGCCAATCGTCTCGCGCTATCCGTTTATGTCTCGTGCGCCTGCCTGGGATGCCAGCCCCAACAAACAGGTTCGTAACGATAATTGCCAACATGGAGATTTTCCTGCTGTTGCAATGGTCGTTATCTCATCCCGATGGCATGAGAATCAATTGGAACAAGACGAGGAAACCAAAGCGCTATGGAGAAAGCGTCGACGAAACGTCCCACCGGCGCATCGCAAATCGTTGCAGGCTGGGCGCTTCTGGTAGCCAGTTGCGCGATGATCGTCAGCGGCCTGCTCATTCGCCCGCGCCCAGTGGCAGACTCTTTCGATCATGCGCGACAGGCGATGTATGAGATTCTCATGCCCGGCGGCTTTGTCAGCATCCTCTTGGCCTTCGCTCTATTATGTGTTGGCTGGATCATTCGGGCCATCTCCTTCCTGCCCGAGAGAAATGAAGTGAGAGCAGAACGGAACTAGCGCCCCATTTGCCCGGCGATTGCGGCATGTCCTTATTCATGTCGGGTCGGGAATCTTTGATGGCTGGGGCATCCCGCGCGCGCGTCACGGGTTGGACGGCGCATAAGCGATAAGAGGAGAGCGCCATGTCCTGTGCCACGATCGTCGCCGCCGTCGATGTCAACGCCCCGGACCTCGCCCGTGCCGCCATTGCCGGCGCGGCCGATGTGGCGGGGAACCAGGGCGTCGTCCATCTGCTCTATGTCCGCTATTATCTGCCGACCCGCTATTCCGAGCTGCTGGACGGCAGTTTCGACGAGAATGAGGAGCGCGATGCGCTGGCGGCGATGAAGACATGGGCGAGCGAGGCCGGGCTGGCGCCCGATCGCACCCATTTCCTGACCCGACGCGGGCGGGTGCGCGACGAGGTTCTGAGCGAGGCGGCGCGGCTGAAGGCCGACCTGGTGGTGATCGGATCGCATCAGCCCTCGCTCACGTCCAAGCTGCTGGGGTCCAATGCGTCGGCGATCATCCACCAGTCGCCGGTCAGCGTGCTGGTGGTACGGACGCAAGCACCCAAATAGCAGAAATAATCAACAGGGGTTGAGTGGCGCTCGGTTGCGGCGGGCGGGCGCCGTTCCTACCTGCCGGGCATCAGAGATTTATCGGAGCGATGCCCGCATGACCGACAGCTATACCCCGCCCGCCGTGTGGATTTGGGACAAGGATAAGGGCGGCGCCTTTGCCAATATCAACCGGCCGATCGCCGGCGCCACCCATGACAAGGCATTGCCGGTAGGCCCGCATCCGCTCCAGCTCTATTCGCTGGGCACGCCCAATGGGCAGAAGGTGACGATCCTGCTGGAGGAATTGCTGGAGGCGGGCGTCACGCAGGCCGAATATGATGCCTGGCTGATCCGCATCGGCGATGGCGACCAGTTCGGCAGCGGCTTTGTCGACGTCAATCCCAACAGCAAGATCCCCGCGTTGATGGACCATAGCGTGTCGCCGCCGCAGCGCGTGTTCGAATCCGGCGCGATCCTGCTCTATCTGGCCGAGAAGTTCGGCAAGTTCCTGCCGACCGATCCGGCCAAGCGCACCGCGGCGCTGAGCTGGCTGTTCTGGCAGATGGGCAGCGCGCCGATCCTGGGCGGCGGCTTTGGCCATTTCTTCGCCTATGCGCCGGAAAAATATGAATATCCGATCAACCGCTACACGATGGAAGTGAAGCGGCAGCTGGACGTGCTGGACCGGCATCTGGCAGAGAATGACTATCTGGCCGGCGACGAATATTCGATCGCCGATATTGCGGTGTGGCCCTGGTATGCGGGCGTGCTGCTGAACCGGGTCTATGGCGCGGCGGAGTTTCTGGACGCGGGCAGCTACAAGAATGTGCTGCGCTGGGCGAACCAGATCGATGCGCGCCCGGCGGTGAAGCGCGGGCGGATCGTCAACAAGACCAACGGGCCGCTGGAGGATCAACTGCACGAGCGGCATGACGCCGGCGACTTCGCCACGAAGACACAGGACAGACTGGAGGGGGTGGCTTAAACGGCCACCCCGCTCGTCATCGCGAGCGAAGCGTGGCGATCCATGGATTACTTCGCTCCGCTCGCAATGACGAAGGATCAATACCCCACGGTGAAGCGCTGGCGGCTATGTTTCGGCGTTTCGATCTCATCGGCGAGCGCGATGGCATAATCGGCATAGGAGATGCTGCTATTGCCCTCGCCATCGACCAGCAACTGGTCGGTGCCGAGGCGGAAATCCCCCTTGCGATCGCCGACGAAGAACAAAGCGGAGGGCGAGAGGAAGGTCCAGTCGAGATCCGCCACGCCGCGCAGATAGGCGAGGAAATCGCCGCCCCGGCCGGCTTCCGCCTTATAGGCTTCGGGAAATTCCGGCGTGTCGATCAGCTTGACGCCCGGCGCGACCTCCAGGCTACCGGCGCCGCCGACCACCAGATAGCGGGCCACGCCAGACGCGCGCACCGCGCCGACCAGCGACGCCGGATCGGTGTCGGCGAACATCACAGCGCTCACCACTGCATCATGGCCGGCGAGCAGCCCGCTGAGCGCGGCCGCATCATTGACATCGCCGGCGACGGCGGTGATGCCGGCGTCCTGCACGGCATTTTCGGGATGGCGCGAGATCGCCGTCACCTGATGGCCGCGACGGGCCAGTTCCGCGCTGATTTCCCGCCCCGCACGGCCGCTGCCGCCGATGATCGCGATCTTCATGTTCCATTCTCCATGGGTAGTTACCAATGGAAACCAGATAGCGATTAGGATATCATGGTCGCAAGAAGGCACTTTGCCATCACCTGGTTACGCCGAGGAAACCGCCTGCCATGACTGCGCCCACGCCCCTGCCCCGCACTGGCGACGTCTATGATCCCGATTGCCCGACCCGCCATGTGCTGGACCGGATCGGCGACAAATGGGCGGTGCTGGTGATGCTGACGTTGAAGGACGGACCGGTGCGGTTCAACGATCTGCGCCGGCGGATCGGCGCGATCTCGCAGAAGATGCTGTCGCAGACATTGAAGAGCCTGGAGCGGGACGGGCTGGTGAGCCGCGCCGCCTATGCCACGGTGCCGGTGACGGTGGAATATCGGCTGACCGAGATGGCGCAGGGGCTGATCGGCATATTGGACCAGATCACCCGCTGGGCCGAGGGCCATGTCGGCGCGATCATGGATGCGCGCCGGGCGCATGACGCGCGCGAGGTCGAGGCCGCCTAACCGGCCTGGGTGGCGCGCTGCCCCTGCGACACGGTGCGGTCACGCCACCAGCGGTTGATGCGGCGGGCGAGGGGACGCTCGACGCCATAGGTGAGCGCGCTCGCCAGCAGCAGCGAAGCAGCGGTCGCCAGAAGGAATCCGATCCAGGTCGACAGGCCGGCGCGGTCGACCTGGTTCATGATCGCCAGCCCGGCATTATGGTGGATGAGGTAGAGCGCGTAGCTGATCGCCCCCAGCCAGAGCAGCAGCCGATGGCGCAGGAAGGACAGCCAGCCGCGCAGCATCGCGGCGAAGATCACCATCACCAGCAGCGCCGCGACCAGATATTCGTGGCTATCGGCCCAGGCGACCGTCGCCAGCGCCGCCACGAAGAAGGGCGCCTGCTGGCCCCAGCGGCGATGGCCCGACCAGATGCGGTAGAAGAGCATGCCGATGATGAAGAAGGGGATATAGTCGAGCACCAGCAGCATGACGAGGCGGCTGGGCATGGCGTGCCAGCCGGCGATCGCGGCCTTGATCGCCAGCCAGCCGAGCAGCAGCCATTCGAGCCGGGCAAAGCCGCGCCCCATCCAGATCGCCAGCATGCAGCAATAGAAGGCGAGTTCGACCCCCAGCGTCCAGTAGACGCCGTCGACCGCGGGCAGATAGAAATAGCCCTGCAGCATCGTCATGTTGACCGGGATCACCCAGGCGGGCGGCAGCAACTGGCCGGCGCCGAGCAGCAGGACGATGCCGATCGAAAGCGCCATCGCCGCCCAATAGACCGGGAAAAGCCGGGCGAAGCGCTTGACCGCAAAATCGGCGGCGCTGCGCGTCCCTTCCAGCGAGAAGGCGATGACGAAGCCGGAAATCGCAAAGAAGAGCAGCACGCCATAGCCGCCATGTTCGAACAAGGGCGGCAGGCGATGGCCGTGCGGGAAGAGCTTGGGATAGATGTTGAAATAATGGAAGAGCAGCACGGAAAAGGCCGCGATGCCGCGCAACGCGTCCAGTTCCTGCAATCGCGTCCGACCCTGCCCCATCATGCCCCTGTCCTACGCCCCCACGCGATAAGATTGGGTAAATTTGCGTGAACGATAGCGCCCGCGTCGGGGCGCCGGCATCAATTGCCGTCGGCGTCGACCATGAACTGCATCGGCTTGCCGCGCGATTCCGGTTCCCAGCCGGCCGCCAGCGCCGCGCGCACGCCGCGGGCGACGATGGCGTCGTTGATCTGGAGCCGTCCGCGCGCCAGTCCCTTGAGCAGGCGCTTGGGTGGCGGAAATTCCAGCACGGCGCCGCGCTGCGTCCCCTGCTGCTGCAGGGCGACGGTCATGCCGCGCCAGCCATCGGCATCGCTCCATTGCGGTTCGCGCCGCACTTCCCAATCATAATGCGCGCCGTCGACCAGGACGGTGCCGCTGTTGTTGCTGTTTGACATGATGGTCGCCCTATAGAGCATAATCCATTCATTCTGAATGGATTATGCTCTACTTTCCTTTTATTTTCCGCATTTTCCGAGCCAGCAGATGATACCATCTGCTTCGAAAATGCTCTAGCCTGCCGCCCTGACGATGTCAGCCCAGTCTTGTTCGCTAATCACCTCGATGCCGAGCGCCGTCGCCTGTTTGAGCTTCGATCCCGCGCCAGGGCCGGCGACGACCAGGTCAGTCTTGGCGCTGACCGATCCCGCCGCCTTGGCGCCCAGGCGCTCTGCCTGCGCCTTGGCCTCGTCGCGGCTCATGGTTTCCAGCTTGCCGGTGAAGACGACGATCTTGCCGGTGACCGCGCTGGCGGTGGTCTCTACGACATAATCGGGCGGCGACACTTCGGAAAGAAGATCGTCCCATGCCTCGACATTATGGGGTTCGTGGAAGAAGTCGGCGAGCGCATGGCCGACGGCGGCGCCGACATTCTCGACCCCGATATGCTCGGCGATCGCCTTGTCCTTCTTGGCCTGCGTCTCATAATCCCGATCGCGCAGGGCGATGATCTCGTCCGCCAGGGTGCGCAGCGCGCGAAGCGTGGTGTAACGTTTCAGCAAATCGCGCGCGGTGACGGCGCCGACATGACGGATGCCCAGGCCGAACAGCAGCTTGGCGGCGTCGGGCGCGCGCTTCGCCTCGATCGCGGCAAGCAGATTGTCGACCGACTTTTCCTTCCAGCCCTCACGCCCCAACAATTCGCCAGCATGGGTGCGCAGGCGGAAAATGTCGGCCGGCTCCTTGATCCAGCCAAGATCGAGAAATTCCTCGATCGTCTTTTCGCCCAGCCCCTCTATATCGAGCGCGGCGCGGCTGACGAAATGGCGCAGTCGCTCGAACCGCTGGGCGGCGCAGATCAGCCCGCCGGTGCAGCGATAATCGACTTCCTCCTCCTCGCGCACTGCTTCCGATCCGCAGACGGGGCAGTGGGTGGGGAAGGGAAAGGGTTCGCGCACTTCGTCACGGGTGAGATTGTCGACCACCTGCGGGATGACGTCGCCGGCGCGCTGGACGACGATGCGGTCGCCCGGCCGCACGCCCAGCCGCTCGATCTCGTCGGCATTGTGGAGCGTGACGTTGGAGACGACGACGCCGCCGACCGTCACCGGGGTCAGGCGCCCGACCGGGGTCAGCTTGCCGGTGCGACCGACCTGGATGTCGATGGCCTCCAGCGTGGTCTGGGCGCGTTCGGCCGGGAATTTATGGGCGATCGCCCAGCGCGGCGCCTTGGCGACGAAGCCGAGCCGCTGCTGCCAGTCGAGCCGATCGACCTTGTAGACCACGCCGTCAATGTCGAAGGGCAGGTCGGCGCGCGCGCGCTCGATCGCGCGATAATGGGCCAGGATCGCGTCGATGCTGTCGACGCAGACCAGCATGTCGGACACCGGCAGGCCCCAGCTCGCGATCGCCTGCATCACGCCCAACTGGGTGTCGGCGGGCAGCGCGCTATGGGCGCCCCAGCCATGGGCGAGGAAGCGTAAGGGACGGCTGGCGGTGACGCTGGCGTCCTTCTGGCGCAGCGATCCGGCGGCGGCGTTGCGCGGATTGGCGAACTGGCGCGCCTTGTCGGCATCCTCCGCCTCGTCCAGCAGCCGCTGGTTGAGGGCGACGAAATCCGCCTTGGCCATATAGACCTCGCCCCGCACCTCGAACAGGTCGGGGATGGCTTCGCCGGTCAGACGCTGCGGGATGTCGGCGATGGTGCGGACATTGGCGGTCACATCCTCGCCCGTGGTGCCGTCGCCGCGGGTCGCGGCCAGCACCAGTTCGCCCTGCTCATAGCGCAGCGAACAGGACAGGCCATCGATCTTCGGCTCGGCAGTCATCGCCACCGGCGCATCTTCGGCCAGCGCCAGGAAGCGGCGGACACGGGCGGCGAATTCGGCGATGTCCTCGTCGGCAAAGCCATTGTCGAGGCTCATCATGCGCACGGCATGCGGCACCTTCTTGAGCGCCGAGGTGGCGGCGGCGCCGACCTGTGCATTGGGCGAGTCGGCGCGGATCAAATGCGGGAAGGCCGCTTCGAGCGCATTATTCTCGCGGATCAGCGCGTCATAGTCCGCATCGCTGATCTCCGGCGCGTCCTGGTCATGATAGAGGCGGTTATGCTTCGCCACCTCCCTGGCAAGGCGCATCAGGCGGTTGGCGGCTTCGGCTTCGGTAAGGCTGGCGGGATCGGTCATGGGGATGCCTTAGACTGCCAGCCCCTCATTGCGCTAGACCGTCGCGTCTTCCGGGAAGATATCCACAACCCTTATTTTGCAGACGATCGCCGCGTTGAAACTATCCATTTCCTCGGCCGGAATCCAATATTCCCGATGCGCACGGCCGCCGGCCTCCTGCACATCATAGTGATCGAGATAGTCCTTGCGGACATCAAACTCGGTCACAAAGCCGCTGCCGCTGGCCGGTACATTCCAGTCGCGCGCGATCTTGATGGCATAGTCACGGGTCGTGACGGGATAAAAGATCGGCTGTTCCGGCAGGCGCGGTGGGAAAGCGCGCATGGCCGTATCGCGGAGCAGTTCCAGTTCCGCCGGACCGACCGGGCGCCAAAGTGTGATGGTTTCCATCTCGCTCATATACCCGCCACCGGCACGGTTTCAAAATGCTGCGGGAAGCCGGCGATGATCGGGCGGGCCTTGGCGATGGCGGCGCGGACGGCGGGGAGTTTCAGCGAGGCGGCGTGGCTTTCGCGGCTGTCCCAGACTTCGGTGATCCAGAGCGCGTCGGGATTGGCGGTGTCGAGCGCCACGACATAGGAGAGGCAGCCGGGCATCGCGCCGATCGCATCCTTGAGATAGCCGACCAGTTCGTCGCGCTTGCCGGGCGTGCTGAGCATCTGACCGATCAGGCCGTAGCGCGGTGTCGCCTCCTGCGCGCCGGCGGGGATGGCCGTTGCGGCCAGCGTCGCGGCAGTGAGGCCGAGCATGTCTCTGCGATTATGGGTCATGCGGCTGTCCTATCCCCTCCGTTCGTCCTGAGCGAAGTCGAAGGACGCGCCGAGCGGAGCGAGGCGCCTTCGCTTCGCTCAGGTGAAGGCTTCGACTTCGCTCAGCCCGAACGGTATGTGAAACGCGCGAATTGGCAAGCCTCAAGCTTCCAGCAGCCGTTCCGCCTGTGCGCGCGCTTCGGCGGTAATTTCCGCGCCGGAGAGCATGCGGGCGATTTCCTCGCGGCGTTCGCCATCGCTGAGCGCGTGGACGCCGGTGCGGGTGACGGTACCGTCGCTCGATTTCGCGATCAGCATATGGCCGGTACCGCGCGCCGCGACCTGGGGGCTGTGGGTGACGACGAGGATCTGGTTGCTCTGCGCCAGGCGCGACAGGCGCTCACCGATCGCATCGGCCACCGCGCCGCCAACGCCCCGGTCGATCTCGTCGAAGATCAAGGTGTCGGCCCCGCCTTGCTCCGCCAGCGCGACCTTGAGCGCAAGGATGAAGCGGGAGAGTTCGCCGCCCGAGGCGATCTTGGCGAGCGGCGCGAAGGGCGCGCCGGGATTGGTCGAAATCTCGAACTCGACCCGGTCCATGCCGGCGCCGCTCCATTGCCCTTCATCCAGTGGCGCAACGACGGTGCGGAAGCGGGCGGCGTCCAGCTTCAGCGGCGCCAGTTCGCCCGCGACCGCCGCATCGAGCCGGCCGGCGGCAAGCTGGCGCTCGGCCGACAGCGCCTGGGCAGCGGCGCGATAGGTTGCCGCCCTGCGCGCCACATCGGCTTCGAGCGCGGCGATATGCTCCTCCCCACCCTCGATCGCGGCGAGGCGCACGACCATCTCGTCGCGCAGCGCGGCGAGATCGTCGGGCGCGACCTGATGCTTGCGGGCCAGGCCGCGCAGGTCGAACAGCCGGGTCTCGATCGCATCCAGCCGGGCGGGGTCGAAGCTCAGCGCCTCGGCCGCCTCGGCAAGCTTGTCCTCCGCCTCGCCCGCTTCGATCACGGCGCGGTCCAGCGCTTCCAGCACGGCGGAGAGCGGTTCATATTCGCCTGCGATCCGGTCGAGCCGGCGGGCGGCCTGGCGCAACTGGGCAAGACCGCCATCCGAGCCGGTCAGGCAATCGGTGACGGCGGACAGATCGTCGGACAGGCGCGCGCCCTTCTGCATGGTCGCGCGCTCCTCCGCCAGGGTCGCTTCCTCGCCGGCTTCGGGCGCGAATTTCGACAGTTCGGCGACGGCATGGTCGAGATAGTCGCGATCGCGCGCGGCATTGGCGACGGTGTCGCGCGCCTGTGCCAGATCGGCGGCGGCGGCGCGCCAGGCGGCATGAGCGGTGGCGACCGCCTCCGCCTCGCAACGGCCATAGGTGTCGAGCAGGGCGCGGTGGCCGCGGGCGTTGAGCAGGCCGCGATCGTCATGCTGGCCGTGGATTTCGACCAGCGCGCCGCCCAGATCGCGCAGCAGCGCCGCGGAACAGGCCTGGTCGTTGATGAAGGCGCGGCTGCCGCCATCGGCCTTGACCGTGCGGCGGATCAGCAGCGGTTCGCCGGCTTCGATCTCGATGCCATTGTCGGCCAGCAGCAGCGCGGCGCGATGACCGGCGGGCGGCGGATCGAAGCTGGCGGTGACGCTGGCCTGCGCCTCCCCTGCCCGGACCAAGCCGCTATCGGCGCGGACGCCGAGCGCCAGCCCCAGCGAATCGAGCAGGATCGACTTGCCCGCGCCGGTTTCACCGGTAAGGACGGACAGGCCGGCGCCGAACTCCAGGTCCAGCGCCTCGATCAGCACGACATTGCGGATGGCAAGCGAGGTCAGCATCGCGCCTGTCTACCTGCCATCGCACAAAAGGGGAACAAATAAAGCGTGCGCCTCAGCTCTTGACCGGATGCTGCTGCATCAGCTTGTAGCTGCGCTCATACCATTTGGTGCCGGGATAGTTACGACCCAGCACGGCAGCGGCCTTCTGCGCTTCGGCCGGGATGCCGAGCGAGAGATAGGATTCGACCAGACGCTCCAGCGCTTCGGGCGTGTGGGTGGTGGTCTGGAACTTGTCGATCACGGTGCGGAAGCGCAGCGTGGCGGCGAGCCACTGGCCCCGGCGCTGGTAGAAGCGGCCCAGCTCCATTTCCTTGCCGGCAAGGTGGTCATTCACCAGGTCGACCTTCAGACGGGCGTCGGCGGCATAGCGGGTGTCGGGATAGCGGCGGATCAGTTCGCCCAGCGCATCCATCGCCTGCTGCGTGATCTTCTGGTCGCGGGTGACGTCGGCAATCTGCTCATAATAGCACAGCGCGATCAGATAATAAGCGTAGGGCGCGTCCTTGTTGCCGGTGTGGATCGACAGGAAGCGCTGCGAGGCCGCGATCGATTCCGGATAGTCGCGGTTCATATAATAGCTGAATGCCGACATGAGCTGCGCGCGGCGGGCCCAGGGCGAATAGGGATGCTGGCGCTCGACCTCATCGAACAGCGCGGCGGCGAGCTTGTACTGGCCGCGATCGAGGCGGGCCTTGCCGCTGTTGTAGAGGGTCGACACGTCGCGGGCGACGTAGAGGGTGTCAGCCTTGTTCTTCGATGTGGAGCAGCCGGTCAGCACAGGCGAGGCGATCAGGACCAGAGTGGTGGCCGCGCCGATGCGCGTCAGGGTTTTCGTCAGCATGCGCCGGGTCATAGCCGAGCGGATCGCCGTCGCCAAGCGCCAGAATGTTGCAGAACGTTAAGCCGTGTCAGCGCGTCTGTTGCGGCAGGTCGAGGCAGGCCATGGCGCCGCCATCCGGCGCCGGTTCCAGCCGGAAGCGGCCGCCCAGCTGCTGCGCCAGCGCGACGGCGATGCGCAGGCCGATGCTGGTCGGCCCGTCGGGCATGGTCCCGTCCGGCAGGCCGCGCCCATCGTCGACGATGCGCAGGTGGAGCGCGCCGTCCGCCTGCTGCTCCAGCGTCACCGCGACGCGGCCGGCACGATCGGGCAGGCCATGTTCGATCGCGTTGCTGACCGACTCCGCCACGATCAGCGCCAGCGGCACGATGACATCGGGTTCCAGCGACAGGCCATCGGGCGCGCAGATGGTGCAATCGATATCGGTGCGACCGGAGGCATCGACGATATCGGCGCAGAGCATGACCATGAAGCCACGCAGATCCTGCCCCTGCCCCGACGGATCATAGAGGGCGCGGCTGATCTTGCCGATCAGGGCGAGGCGCGCGGCGGCATCGTCGAGCGCGCGACGGGCGACATCATTGTCGATCTGGCGCCGCTGGAGCGAGAGCATGGCGGCCACCACCTGAAGATTGTTCGATACGCGGTGCTGGAGTTCGCGGAACAATAATTCGCGATTCTCGGCCAGGGCGCGGCTGCGCTCCCGCTCCACCGCCAGGTTGAAATTGGCCCGCTGCATGAAGTGGATGAGCAATATGTCGACGGCCACGACCATCGTGTAGAAGACCAGCGCCATGGCGACGCCGGGGTTGAAGGCCAGCGCATAGGCAGGCGGGATGAAGCAATACCAGGACAGCAGCCCGCCGATCACGGCGGCAAAGATGCCCGGACGCACCCCGAACAGGAAGGAGGAGAGGATGACCGCCGGGAAGAAGGTGACGAAGGGATAGCCGACCGGCAGCAGCGTCTCGGCAGCGACGCGCGCCAGCCAGGCGAGCATGCACAGCAGCAGGCTCAGGGCATAGCCATAGACCGGTCTTGGAAGCACGAGCGGCAGGCGCTCGACAAACCGCTCATTCCTGCGTTGCATGGATATTCCCCCCGGGACCGTGACGCGAGCGTATCAGATGTCGCCCCCCGCGCCTTGATCGAAATCAGCCCTGACGGGATTCGTCACGAAAAAGGGCGCCCGGTCGAACCGGACGCCCCATTTTCCTGTCAGCGATGATGCTGCCGATCAGTCCTGGGTCAGGAAGTCGGGCAGGCCGGCGTTGGAGCCGTCATCGTCGCCCTTGCCTTCGCTGCGCGGGCCACGGTCGCGGCGCGGGCCACGATCGCCGCCACGGCCGCCACGGTCGCCGCCGTCACGGCGCGGGCCACGACCACGATCGCCGCGATCACCACGGTCACCGCGCGGTTCACGCGGTTCGCGGGCCGGACGGGTGTCTTCCAGTTCCTCGCCGGTTTCCTGATCGACGACGCGCATCGACAGGCGAACCTTGCCGCGCGGATCGATCTCGAGAACCTTGACCTTCACTTCCTGGCCTTCCGACACGACGTCGGTCGGCTTTTCGACGCGCTCATTCTTCATTTCGCTGACGTGGACGAGGCCGTCCTTGCCACCCATGAAGTTCACGAACGCACCGAAGTCGACGATGTTGACGACCTTGCCGGTGTAGATCTTGCCGACTTCCGCTTCCTCGACGATGCCGAGAATCCACTTCTTGGCAGCTTCGATCTGGGCAGTGTCGGACGACGAAATCTTGATGATGCCTTCGTCGTCGATGTCGACCTTGGCGCCGGTTTCCGCGACGATCTCGCGGATGACCTTGCCGCCGGTGCCGATGACGTCACGGATCTTCGACTTATCGATCTGGATCGTCTCGATGCGCGGAGCGTGCGCCGAGAGTTCGGTGCGGGTCGAGGACAGGGCCTTGTTCATCTCACCCAGGATGTGGGCGCGACCTTCCTTGGCCTGGCGCAGGGCGGTCTCGAAGATTTCCTGCGTGATGCCGGCAACCTTGATGTCCATCTGCATGGTGGTGATGCCGGCTTCCGTGCCAGCGACCTTGAAGTCCATGTCGCCGAGGTGATCCTCGTCGCCCAGGATGTCCGAGATGACGGCGAAGTCGCTGCCTTCCAGGATCAGGCCCATGGCGATGCCCGACACCGGACGCTTGAGCGGAACGCCCGCGTCCATCATCGAGAGCGAACCACCGCAGACGGTGGCCATCGACGAGGAACCGTTCGACTCGGTGATGTCCGAGAGAACGCGGATGGTGTAGGGGAATTCGTCCTTGGTCGGCAGCACCGGGTGCAGCGCACGCCAGGCGAGCTTGCCATGGCCGACTTCACGACGACCCGGCGCACCGAAGCGGCCCACTTCACCGACCGAATAGGGCGGGAAGTTGTAGTGCAGCATGAAGTTTTCATAGTGCAGGCCGGTGAGGCCGTCGATCATCTGCTCGGCGTCCTTGGTGCCCAGCGTGGTGGTGCAGATCGCCTGCGTCTCGCCACGGGTGAACAGGGCCGAACCATGGGTGCGCGGCAGGAAGCCGACCATCGCCTCGATCGGACGGATCTGGGTGGTGGTGCGGCCGTCGATGCGCTGGCCGTCCTTCAGGATGGCGCCACGGACGATCTCGGCTTCCAGCTTCTTGGTCAGCTTGATGCCGGCCATCACGGTCTGGGCGTCGAGGCCGTCTTCCGTGAACATCGCCTTCGCCTTGGCGCGGGCTTCGTTCAGGGCGTTCGAGCGGGCCGACTTGTCGGTCAGCTTGTAGGCAGCGGCGATGTCGCCACCGATCAGATCCTTGAGCTTGCCCTTCAGCGCGCCGAGATCGTCGCCCTTGGCCATTTCCCACGGATCCTTGGCAGCCTTTTCGGCCAGCTGGATGATCGCGTCGACGACCTTCTTGCTCGCTTCATGGGCGAACAGGACGGCGCCGAGCATGACGTCTTCCGACAGTTCCTTGGCTTCGGATTCGACCATCATCACGGCGTTGCTGGTGGCAGCGACGACCAGGTCGAGTTCGCCGGTCTTCACTTCGTCCAGCGACGGGTTCAGCTGATATTCGCCATCCTTGTAACCGACGCGGGCAGCGCCGATCGGGCCCATGAAGGGCACGCCCGACAGGGTCAGGGCAGCGGAAGCAGCGATCATCGCGACGATGTCGGGCTCGCTCTCGCCATCGAACGACATCACCTGGGCAATGACGTTGATTTCGTTGTAGAAGCCTTCGGGGAAGAGCGGGCGGATCGGACGGTCGATCAGGCGCGAAACCAGGGTTTCCTTCTCGGTGGCGCCACGCTCACGCTTGAAGAAGCCACCCGGAATGCGGCCGGCGGCCGAATATTTTTCCTGATAGTGAACGGTCAGCGGGAAGAAGTCCTGGCCTTCCTTCACCGACTTGGCGGCGGTCACGGCGCACAGCACCACGGTTTCGCCATAGGTTGCCAGCACGGCGGCGTCGGCCTGGCGCGCGATCCGGCCGGTTTCGAGGGTCAGCGTCTTGCCGGCCAGCTCGATCGAAACTTTCTTTACATCGAACATATATGTTCCTTTGCCCACCTGGCCCTATTGCCGGGCGGGGCCTCATATGCGGACGAAACCGGTCCGCGGCGGTTGTGGAGCATCGTGTGGCCCCTGAAACGAAACGGGGCGCCGGATTGCGCCCGTCCCGAATGACATCCCCAAAAGGACGTCCGTTAGAATCGGAAACGGCCCCGAATGGGGCCGTCCCTTATTAGCAGGCTTACTTACGCAGGCCCAGCTTGGTGATGAGGTCGGTGTAGCGAGCCGCATCCTTCTTCTTCAGATAGTCCAGCAGCGAACGACGCTTGTTGACCAGCATCAGCAGGCCGCGACGGCTGTGGTTATCCTTGTGGTGACCCTTGAAATGCTCGGTCAGGTTCGAGATGCGCTCCGACAGGATCGCAACCTGGACTTCCGGCGAACCGGTGTCGCCTTCGACGCGGGCATGTTCCTTGATCAGCGCTTCCTTGCGCTCTGCAGTGATCGACATCGGGCTTCCTTTCGTATCTAGAGATTGAAGCCGCGCACCACCCGGATCTCCGGGCCACTGGACTCCACCAGCGCGACAGGCGTATCGCCCAACATCGCCAGCAGGAGACCGGTGTGCGGTTTCCCCATGAGCATCTTCCCCTGTCGGAGTGCCAATGCTTCATCGGGAGAGACTGCAAGAGCCGGGATATCGTCCAGCCCTGCCGTCAACGGGAGCATAAGCTCGCCGATGTCGCCGCCCCTAGCAGCTTCGTCCAGTTTGTCCAGCGAAATCGCGGTTTCCAGGGTAAAGGGCCCGGCCTTGATCCGCCGCAACATGGTGACATGGCCGACCGTGCCGAGCGCCAGCGCGATGTCGCGGGCGAGGGAGCGGATATAGGTGCCCTTGGAGACATGGGCGGCAAGGGTGACGGCGGCGAGTGCGCCCTCTTCCTGTTCCTGCCCCGCGATCGCCAGCGCATGGATCGCCACCGATCGCGTCTTCATCTCCACCTGCTCCCCCTTGCGGGCGAGGTCATAGGCGCGCTGGCCGTCGATCAGGATCGCGCTATAGGCGGGCGGCGCCTGTTCGATCGGACCGATGAAGCGCGGCAGCACCGCCTCCAACTGCGCCAGCGTCGGGCGCACATCGCTTTGCGCGATGACCTTGCCCTCCAGGTCGAGCGTATCGGTCTGTGCGCCAAAGGCGATGGTGAAGTCGTAAATCTTGTCGCTGTCGAGCATCCGGCCGGCGAGCTTGGTCGCCTCACCGATCGCGATCGGCAGCACCCCGGTCGCCAGCGGATCGAGCGTGCCACCATGGCCGACCTTCCATTTCTCCGTGCCGCCCAGCACCTCGCGCTGGGTCCGCAGCGCGCGCTTCACTGCGCTGACCGCCTGGGTCGAGCCGAGGCCATGGGGTTTGTCGAGGATGATCCAGCCGTGCATGGCGGCGCGCTCTATAGCGCCCGCCATGCCCTGTCAGCCCTTATTGCGCCCTGACGTCCGCTCGTTTCGCGCCTGTCGAGAAACGGAGGCCAATGGAAGGAAGGATGAAACGCCTCGACGATCAGCCATTTCCCCCTGCCCCGCGCTCCGCTATTCCGGTGCCATGACGATCAAGCTCATCTGCCTCGATGCCGACGATACGCTGTGGCACAATATGCGCCATTTCAACGCGACCCAGGACGCGCTGACCGACATGCTGCAACCCTTTGCCGATGTCGATGTGACGCGCGAGCGGCTGATCGCCTGCGAGATCCGCAACCTGCCGCTCTATGGCTATGGCGCCAAGGGCTTCACCCTCTCGATGATCGAGGCGGCGGTGGAACTGGCCGGCGATCAACTGTCGACAGCGATGATCCAGGACATATTGGCGGCGGGCCGCGCGCTGCTGGCCCATCCGGTCGAGCTGTTCGACGGGGTGGAGGAGACGCTGGAGCGGCTGGCGGACATCGGCCCGCTGGTGCTGGTGACCAAGGGCGACCTGCTGCACCAGGAAAGCAAGCTGGCCGCGTCAGGCCTGGGCGACCTGTTTTCCGGGATCGAGATCGTCAGCGACAAGAAGGTCGACACCTTCCGCACTCTGTTCGCCCGCCATGGCATCGCGCCCGAACAGGCGGTGATGGCCGGGGATTCGATGCGGTCGGACATATTGCCGGCGCTGGAGGCCGGGGCGTGGGCGGCGTTCATCCCACAGGAGGGCGCCTGGTCGCATGAGCGGGCGCAGCCGCCGATCGGCGCGGCCCGCTATACCCAGCTGGAACGGCTGGGCGAATTGCCCGACTGGATTGCCGGGATAGATTGATATCGTCATCGCGAGCGAAGCGTGGCGATCCATGGATTGCTTCGTTGCGCTCGCAATGACGAAACGTCAGGCGGCGCGGGCAGCCCATTCGCCGGCGAGGATCGAGTAGATCACCGTGTCGCGGACATGGCCGGTCCAGGTGATGCGCTGCTTGCGCAGCACACCCTCGCGCACGGCGCCCAGCTTCTCCACCGCCTTTTGCGAGCGGATGTTGCGCGCATCGATGCAGAATTGGACGCGGGTGAAGCCGCAGGCAAAGGCGCGGTCGAGCAGCAGCGGCTTGATCCGGCCATTGAGCCCGGTGCCGCGCACCGACGGCGTCATATAGGTGCCGCCCAGTTCCAGGCCATTATGCGCGGCATCGACATTGAGATAGCCCGACATGCCGACCGACTGACCATCGGCCAGAATGAGAAACGTGTAGCGATTGGGCGTCGCCAGGATCGCGTCGAAGGTCGGATCGAAATCCGCGCCGGCGAGATGGTTGGGATAAATCTCCCACACCGGATCGTCGATCGGGCAGATGGCGCGCAGCGCTTCGCGATGATGGTCGGCCAGTTGCTCCAGATAAAGGCCGGGCGCTTCGATCGGCGCCAGCAGATCGTCCATCCGGCTCATCCGCGCATCTGCTCGACAAAATGGCGACGGCACAGCGCCACATAACGGTCATTGCCGCCAATCTCGGTCTGGGCGCCCTGGCGGATCGCCCGGCCCGACGCATCGACGCGCAGGTTCATCGTCGCCTTGCGGCCGCAATCGCACACCGTCTTGATCTCGGTCAGCGCGTCGGCAAGGCCGAGCAGATGGGCGCTGCCCTCGAACAATTCCCCCTGGAAATCGGTGCGCAGGCCGTAGCAGAGGACGGGGATGTTCAGGCTGTCGCTGACCGCCGCGAGTTGCCAGACCTGATCGCGGGTCAGGAACTGCGCCTCGTCCACCAGCACGCAGGACAGCGGCGTCACCTCATGCTGGGCGGCGATGGCGGCGAGCATGTCGACGCCCGGCTCGAACAGATGGGCCTGCGCCTCCAACCCGATGCGCGACGCGATCCGACCATGGCCGAAGCGATCGTCGACCGCCGCGGTCCACAGCATCGTCGCCATGCCGCGTTCCTGATAGTTGAAGCTCGATTGTAGCAGGGTCGTCGATTTGCCCGCATTCATCGAGCTATAATAGAAATAGAGCTTCGCCATGGCCGCGCTTTAGCGCAGCGTCGGCGCAACGCCAGCCAGGAAACGTACCAGCGCGTCGGCGAGCGCGATCCGCTTGTCGGAGAAGCTGTGATCGGTCGGCCAGACCATCAGGCGGCTATTGGGATTGGCCGACTGGGCATCCGCCCCCACCTTGCGCGCCATCGCGCCAATGCCGCGTTCGGCACCGATGATGGTCAGCGGACGACGGCCATAGCCGACCAGCTTGCGGCCAAGGTCAAACTTCTGCGCATCGCCCTTGATCTCGGCGGTCAGACTTTCATAGCTGGCGCCCGACAGCGGCGGCAGGTCGCCCGCCACCTCGGCCTTCCAACCTGCCTCGCCCTGCGGTGTGGCGAGCGCGGCGACGGTCTGGGCGGGATCCCAGGGATCGATCAGGAACAGGCCGGCGACGCGCGGCTCGGCGGCAGCCGCCTCCGCCGCCATGAAGCCGCCCATGCTGTGGCCGGCGACCACGATCACACTGGTGTCGATGCGATATTTGGCGACGGTCGAGGCCTCTTCGAGGAAAAGCAGCGCGTTGAACGCATCTTCCGCCGCATTGGTGAAGGAGAAGATGCCGGGGCTGCCCCATGAGCCGCGATAATGGAGAGTCAGCACGTTCCAGCCGGCGCGGCGCGCGGCCTGGGCCAGATCCAGATTCTGCTCATTGCCCGGAAAGCCGTGAAGCAGCAGCAGGGTCGGATGCACGCCGCTGCCGGCCGCGACATACATGACCGCATTCATCGCGCCCTCGCCCGAGGGAATGACGAACGCGTCCATCCGTGCGGGATTGGCGGCGTCGGGCGCCGGATCGGTGATGACAGCGGGATGGATGGCGGGTTCGCGGGCGATGGCGGGGGCAATCACGGCGCTGGCGAGCATCAGGACGGACAAGAAGCGCTTCATTCGGGAACCTCGATGGCTACGGGCGGATCGACCAGCTTGCGGAAAGCCTCTCCGTCAAACGTCACGAAAGCATCGGCACCGTTGGCACCGAGGACATGAATGGCATCGGCAATGTCGGCACCGCCGCGAAACTGCGCGATCGCCCAACCGAGAGCATCGCCCTGCTCAACGGTCACCCCCGGCAAATCGATGATTTCCGACAGAATATCAGCCAGGGCAAGGCGCCCGACCTTGTAGCGGCTGCCAAGAAGCCAGGACGTTTCCAGCATGACGGTGAGCGGGATGAACACGCCATCGGCAATCAAGGCGTCGGCAATTTCGGCCTGCCGCACATCATCCCGGACCAGCGCCCGAGCGAGGATATTGGTATCGATCGCCTTCAACGATCACTATCCTCGGCCGCCTTGCGCCAGCCCTCCGCAATCGTCTCGTTCATTTCCTCGATCGTCACGGGCGGGCCATCATAGGCGATACGGGCCCGAATGCCGGCCACGATCTCGTCGAAGCTGCGACCGGATTTCTGCTGTTGCGGTTTCAACAATATGCCGCCGCCCATCGGCACGACATCCAGC
Source organism: Sphingobium sp. WTD-1 (assembly GCF_030128825.1). Lineage (NCBI taxonomy): Bacteria > Pseudomonadati > Pseudomonadota > Alphaproteobacteria > Sphingomonadales > Sphingobiaceae > Sphingobium > Sphingobium sp. WTD-1. The sequence continues at coordinate 4,386,258 of NZ_CP119127.1, forward strand.
ACCTGCCCCGGCGCAAGCCCAAGCTGGTCACGGACATCCTTGGGGATGACGACCTGGCCTTTGGCCGACAGGGTAGTCTTGGCGTTCATGGCGGAAAGATGCGTCTTACCGCGTCATGAGTCAATCTTCGCCGTCATCCTGCTCCAGATCGCGGGCAACCTTGGGGTCCCGGAGCAGCTTGTCGATATGGCTGCCCTCGTCGAAGCTCTCGTCCGACAGGAATTTGAGCTTCGCCGCATATTTGAGACGGATGCGGTGCGCGACTTCGCGCTGGAGATAGGCGGTGTTGGTGCGCAGCGCCTTGAGCACCGCCTCCTCATCCTTGCCGAGCAGCGACTTGATGAAGACGGTGGCGTGGCGCAGGTCGGGCGACATGCGCACTTCGGTGACGCTGACCACATGCTGGGTCAGCACATCGTCATGCACGTCGCCGCGCTGGAGAATGTCGGAAAGGACATGGCGCACCTGTTCGCCGACGCGCAGCAGGCGGACAGAGGGGCCTTCGGGCTGGTTGGACATATTCAATAACTCCCCCTCCCCGGCCGGGAGGGTGCAGGTTGGATGGTGAGCGTAGCGGGCACGGCCGAATAACGAAAGGGTGGAAGCGATTGCTTGCACAATCGCACCCACCCCCGGTCCTTCCCCGAAGGGAAGATCGTTCGCCTTGATTTACAGCGTGCGTGCGCGCTCTTCGACTTCGAACAGTTCGAGCGTGTCGCCCGGCTTGATGTCGTTGGTGTCCTGCAGGACCGCACCGCACTCCATGCCGGCGCGGACTTCGGAGACATCGTCCTTGAAGCGACGCAGCGACGCGATGTTGGTGCGCGACACGATGACATCGTCGCGGGTGAGGCGCGCGGCCAGACCCTTGCGGATGATGCCGTCGAGGACGAGCAGACCAGCCGCCTTGTCCTTCTTGCCGGCCGGGAAGACCTGCAGCACCTCGGCGCGGCCGACGATCGTCTCGATCCGTTCGGGGGCGAGCTGGCCAGCCATTTCGCCGCGAACTTCCTCAAGCAGGTCGTAGATCACGTCATAGTAACGCAGGCTGATCTTCTCGCGCTCGGCGAGCTGACGGGCCTTGGCATTGGGACGGACGTTGAAGCCGATCAGCGGCGCGCGGCTGGCAGCGGCCAGCGTGACGTCGCTTTCGGTGATCGCGCCGACGCCCGAATGCAGGATGCGGACCTTGATCTCGTCGGTCGAGATGCGGTTGAGCGAGGACACGATCGCTTCGACCGAACCCTGCACGTCGCCCTTCACCACCACCGGATATTCGATGACCTTGGTGTTCAGCGCCGAGAACATATGCTCGAAGCTGGTCGGGGCAGCCGTGGTGCGCTTCTTGGTCGCCTGTTCCTGACGATAGGCAGCGACTTCGCGGGCGCGCGCTTCATTCTCGACGACGGTGAGCTGGTCACCGGCCATCGGCACGCCCGACAGACCCAGAACCTCGACCGGGGTCGAGGGACCGGCGGCCTTCACCTGCTGGCCCTTGTCGTTGATCATCGCGCGGACCTTGCCGCTTTCCGAACCGATGACGAAGGTGTCGCCGATCTTCAGCGTGCCCTTGCGGACGAGAACCGTCGCAACCGCACCACGGCCCTTGTCGAGCTGCGCCTCGATCACATTGCCTTCGGCATCGCGATCGGGGTTGGCGGTCAGTTCCATGACTTCGGCCTGGAGCAGGATCTTGGTGATCAGTTCATCGAGGCCGGTCTTCTTGAGCGCCGACACTTCAACGTCCTGGACGTCACCGCCCATGTCCTCGACCACGATCTCCTCGCTCAGCAGGCGCTCACGCACCTTCTGCGGGTTCGCGTCGGGCTTGTCGCACTTGTTGATCGCGACGATCATCGGCACGCCAGCAGCCTTGGTGTGGTTGATGGCTTCGATCGTCTGCGGCATCAGGCCGTCATCGGCCGCCACCACCAGGATGACGATGTCGGTGACGTTCGCGCCACGGGCACGCATTTCCGAGAAGGCTTCGTGGCCCGGCGTATCGAGGAAGGTGATGAGATCACCGCTCTTCGTCTTCACCTGATAGGCGCCGATATGCTGGGTGATGCCGCCGCTTTCGCCGGCTACCACGTCAGTGCCGCGCAGCGCGTCGAGCAGCGAGGTCTTGCCGTGGTCGACATGGCCCATGATGGTCACGACCGGGGCACGCGGCTTGAGCGTTTCGGGTGCGTCAGCCTCACCTTCCATGCCGATTTCAACGTCGGCATCCGACACGCGCTGGATGCGGTGGCCGAATTCCTCGACCAGCAGCTCCGCCGTATCCTGATCGATCGGCTGGTTGAGCGTGACGGCGGTGCCCATCTTGAACAGGGCCTTGACCAGGTCCGCGCCCTTTTCGGCCATACGGTTGGCCAGTTCCTGCACGGTGATGCTTTCGGGCACCACGACGTCGCGGCTCTGCTTCTCGCGCGGCTGGCTGCCGCCCGAATAATGGGCACGACGTTCCTTCTCGCGGGCGCGCTTGAGCGCGGCGAGGCTGCGGGCACGGGCGCTGTCATCGTCCGCAAGCGCGCGGGTGACGGTCAGCTTGCCGGACTGGCGGCGATTATCGTCGTTGCGCTTGGCACGATCGGGCTTGGCCGGCTCGGGGCGCTTGACCGGCGCGACCGGGGTGAAGCGGCGCGGCGGCGGCATGGTCGAGCTGGTGGTCGCCGGGGCGGCGGGCGCAGCCGGGGCGGCAGCGGCAGACTCGGCTGCAACAGCCGGCGCGGCCGGTGCCTCGACCGGCGCAGCCGGCTTGGCGGCTTCGGCGACCTTGGCCTGCTCGGCGGCTTCGGCCGCCTTGGCGGCCTCGACCTCGGCATTTTCGGCAGCCTGGCGATTTTCCTCGGCGCGGCGCTTTTCTTCCTCGCTGGCGGCAAGGCGTGCGGCATCCTCACGGCGGCGCGCATCTTCCAGCGCGGCCATGCGGGCTTCCTCGGCCTCGCGCAGCAGCTTGGCCTGCAGTTCCTGACGCGACATCAGGCTCTGCGGCGGCGCCTGGCGCACGGGGGCGGGCTGCGGCGCGCGCTGCTGCGGCGCAGGCGCGGCGGGACGGGGTGCGGCCGGCGCTGCGGGCGCGGCCGGCGTCGGATCAGCCTGGGGCGCAGCAGCGGGCGCAGCGCCGGTGCTTTCACCCGGCTTGCCCATGGGGACGCGGCGCCGCTTCACCTCAACCACGACCGTGTTCTTGCGGCCATGGCTGAACTGCTGCTGCACCTGACCGGACTCGACCGTGCGCTTGATCCCCAGCGGCTTGCGGCCCAGAACCGGCTTGTCTTCGTTGCTGTCACTCATCGACTATGTTTAACCCTTCACATCATCATCAGCCGGCGCAGCCGCCGACGCATCATTCCATGCAGCCTCATGCGCCTGCGCATCGGCGGAGTCCTGCTCCCCATGCACCGGCGCCCCGGTAGCGCATCCCAGATAGCTTTCCAAGCGGCCCAGAGCCGCACGCAGGCGCACTGTCGCCCGCGAGTCGGTCACCGCGATATGGACGACATTGTCGCGCCCCATTGCCATAGATAGGGCGTGCCGGTCCACAGGCAAGACGATGCCCGCAAGATCCGTGCCTTCCGCTTCCTGTCCCACGCGCAAGGCCTGGTCCAGCTTTCGATTGCCGTCCGTGCCCGCATCGGCGGCATGAAGCAGCATTTTCACCATGCCCTTGCGGCATGCGACGTCGATCTTTTCCGATCCGGTCAGCAACATGGAGGCGCGAGCCTCCAGCCCCAGGCGGCTGAGCAGATCCTGCCGCAGCCCGGCCTCTACCAGATCGGGAAGATTGTCGGGAATTTCAAGAGCGCCTTCCTTGAAGGCGCGGGCGAGCGCGCCCTTGAGCTTGCCCTTGGCCAGCGCCGTTTCAAGCTCGGCCCGCGACACGCCGATCCAGGCGCCCCGGCCCGGCGCCTTGGCACGGACGTCGGGCATCACCTGCCCTTCAGGGCCGATGGCCAGGCGGATCAGCGTTTCGGGATCGGCGCGGTCGCCGCTCAATATGCATTTGCGTTCGGTCATGCGCGCCCCTCCGCCAAAACGGACAAAAGGGCAAGACCAACGCTGTCGAGTAGGCTTATTCTCTCATCGGGGAGTGTCCGCAGCATTGGCGTCCTCCCTGGCTGGAGAAAGGGCGCGGTCGGCGATCAACTGACCGCCGGCCGCATAATTTTCGGTCGAGACTTCCGAGATCACGATCTGGACGGCAGCCGCCGGCTTTCCCAGCCGCTCCACGAGCGACTGGGTGACGTCAGCAACGATCGCGGCTTTCTGCTCGCGAGTCGCGTTACCGGCCAGGCGGATGTCGACGAAAGGCATCTTGGCTTACGCTTCCTCGCCTTCGAACCAGTGGGCGCGGGCAGCCATGATGATCTCATTGCCCTGCTCGTCGCTCAGACCATAGGCAGCCAGGATGCCGCCCTTGTCCTCATTGCCGCTGTCCGACTTGCGACGACGCTGGTCGACGCGCTTCTTCTGCACCAGTTCGTCGGTGGCCAGATCGGCGAGGTCGTCGAGCGTCTTGACGCCGGCCTTGCCGAGCGTAACCAGCATCGCTTCGGTGAGGTGCGGCATGTCGGCCAGCGCGTCCTCGACACCCAGTGCCTGACGCTCTTCACGGGCGGCCTGTTCGCGACGGTCGAGCGCTTCCTGCGCACGGCTCTGCAGCTCGGCAGCCAGATCCTCGTCGAAACCTTCGATCCCGGCCAGTTCCTCGACGCTGACATAGGCGACTTCTTCCAGCTCGCCAAAGCCTTCGGCGACCAGCAGCTGCGACAGCGTCTCGTCCACGTCCAGCTCGTTCTGGAACATTTCCGAACGGCTGACGAATTCCTTCTGGCGCTTCTCGCTGGCGTCGGCCTCGGTCATGATGTCGATCGCCTTGCCGGTCAGCTGGCTGGCGAGGCGGACATTCTGGCCGCGGCGGCCGATGGCGAGCGACAGCTGATCGTCGGGAACGACGACTTCAATGCGCTCTTCTTCCTCGTCGATGACGACGCGGGCGACCTGGGCCGGCTGCAGCGCGTTGACGACGAAGGTGGCGGTATCTTCCGACCAGGGGATGATGTCGATCTTCTCGCCCTGCATTTCCTGCACGACGGCCTGGACGCGGCTACCCTTCATGCCGACGCAGGCGCCGACCGGATCGATGCTGCTGTCACGGCTGATGACGCCGATCTTGGCGCGCGAACCCGGATCGCGGGCGGCGGCCATGATGGTGATGACGCCATCATAGATTTCGGGCACTTCCTGCGCGAACAGCTTCTTCATGAATTCGGGGTGCGCGCGGCTGAGGAAGATCTGCGGACCGCGATTTTCGCGGCGCACGTTCAGCACGACCGAACGGATGCGGTCGCCGACGCGAACGACTTCGCGCGGGATCTGCTGGTCGCGGCGGATCACGCCTTCGGCGCGGCCCAGATTGACGACGACATGGCCGAACTCGACCGACTTGACGACGCCGGTGATGATTTCACCCACGCGGTCCTTGAACTCGTCGAACTGGCGTTCGCGCTCGGCGTCGCGGACCTTCTGGAAGATCACCTGCTTGGCCGACTGGGCGTCGATACGGCCGAGGTCAATCGCGGGCAGCGGATCGACGATGAAGTCGCCGACCACGGCGTCCTTCTTCAGCTTGGCGGCCTGCTTGAGGTCGACCTGCTTGAAATAATCCTCGACCACCTCGACGACTTCGACGACGCGCCACAGGCGCAGGTCGCCGCTGTCCGGGTCCAGCTTGGCACGGATGTCATTCTCGGCGCCGTAACGGGCACGGGCAGCGCGCTGGATCGCATCTTCCATCGCCTCGATGACGATCGCCTTGTCGATCATCTTCTCGCTGGCGACGCTGTTTGCAATCGCGATCAGCTCGGCCTTATTGGCGGAAATGGCGTTGGCCATGACGATAAAACCCTTATTCCTCGGTTTCGAACTCGTCCGCCCCATCGGAGGAGAGCGGCATGGTAGCAGAAATCAGTGCATCGGTCAGCATCAGCTTGGCATCGCCGACCAGCGCGAACGGGATGGTGACATCGCCGGCCTTGGCATCCTGGAACAGGATATCCTCACCCTCGACGCCCTTGAGGATGCCACGGAAGCTCTTGCGCCCCTCGACCACTTCGGTCGCGGCGATCTTCGCTTCATGGCCCGCCCATTCGAGAAAATCATGCAGGCGGGTCAGCGGCCGGTCGATACCGGGCGAACTGACTTCCAGACGATAGGCTTCCTCGATCGGGTCGACTTCATCCATCACGTCGGACAGGCGGCGCGAGATGGCGGCGCAATCCTCGATGACCAACTGCTTGGTCTTCGGGTTTTCGGCCATGATCTGCAGCGTATATTCGTCGCCCGATCCGAACAGCTTGATGCGCACGAGGTCGAACCCCAGGGCCTTTACCTCGGGCTCGATCAATGCGGTCAGTTCGGCGATGTCCGCCATGGATACTCCAGAAATCAGATAGGCCAAAATATATATAGCTGCTTGTTGCCGCCGCAGGCTTGGTGCCTGCGACCCTGACATGTGTGACGATGTAAGGAAGCAATATCCATATAGGCAGGTTGCCAAGGACCTGCAACATGTTTCGTAAAATGCGCTATTTCAGGGGTCTGCGCGCCCCGTCCAGTCGCGCCACATCCACGCCAGCAGATAGGGCCGGGCCAGCGCCCGGTCCAGCGCATAGGGAATCCAGCCGGGACCGAAGGGCACATAAAGGCGCACCGGCACCCCCTGCCCCCGCGCCACCGCCCGGCAGCGGCGGCCCGGCAGCCCCCGCAACTGTTCCAGACTGCATGGCGTGCCCGCATCGCGCAGCAGCGCGAGCGCCCGGTCGGCCAGCGCGGGACGATGAGTCGCAATCGCAACCGGCGCCGCGCGTCCGGCCAGCGCCTCGACGAGCATCAGATAAGCGGCATCGGGATCGACCGCATCGCCCGCCGGATCGGGCCACTCCCCGCGCACGATACGGACCGGCGCGCTGCTGTCGCGCAGTCGCACCGCATCGGCCTGACTGCGATGCCAGCGGGCCGGCAGTACGATGCCGGTATCGGGAAAGTCGGGCAGCAGCCGTTCGACCGCCGCCAGCGTTTCGTCCGCATCCTGCGGGCCATGGGCGTCGAACACCAGCGACAGGCCGGACTGGCGCGCAATCTGCGCCAGTTCGCGCAGGCTGACCGGATCGAAGCGCAGGGGTGGCGCCTTTACCGACAGGCTGAGGTCCAGGCCGCGTGCCCGCTGTGCCACCCGCGCATAAGCGGCCATGATCGACGAGGGATCACCCCCTGCCCCTTCGAAATAGCCGATCGTGGTGGCGGCGCCGACGCGGGCCTGTTGCCGGGCGATCGCCACGGCATGGGGAGCGTCGGGCGCCGGGATGACCCGGCCCAGCGCACCGGGCAGGGCATAGCGCGTGTCCCGCAACAGGCGCCAGGCTACCCCGCCCCTCACCGCCGCAACAGCCGTTGCCGCGACCAGACAATAGCGTCCGCCGCAAAGGCCGCCGCGCCGCGCAGATTATAGGGATAGGTGCGCAACTGGACGCAGTCATGCTCCGTCTGGGTCCAGAGCTTGCGAATCCAGGGTTCGGCAACACCCAGAAATTCGAAACTGTGCAGCCGCGCCTGCGCCGCCCAGCCGATGGCATGGAGCATCAGCAGCCCGCCGGGCGAACAGGCGTTGAAGGCCGCGTCATGGCCGATCTTGAACAGCCAGTAGCGGCCATTCCACAGCACCGCCATCTGCATCGCGATGGCGCGGCCATCGATCCGCAGGAAGGAGATGCGCAGGTCGCCGCGCTGCGCCACCGCGCGGAAGAAAGCGCGGAAGATCGCCGCTTGACGCGGGTCGGTGGCGATGGCGGTGCCCGCCTCGCTCTTCCAGCCCAGCGCCTCGACCGCGACAGCCTCGTCGAACAAAGCATCGAAATTGTCGGCGTCCGGCGCCAGCGTCTCGCACTGGAGCAGGCCGCACCCCTCCGCCTTGCGCCGGGCGCGGCGGAAGTCGGAGCGGCGACCAGCGTTGAAGCGGCTTTCCGGGTCGCGCCAGCCCTCATCCAGCGCGATATGGGGACAGGCCATGGCCGGCCGCACGACCAGCCGCCCGCGCCGCCGCACCGCCCGCGCCAGTGCGGGGATCAGGGGCGACCCGGCCGAAATGCGATCAAGCAGCAAGGGATGCGGCAAATGCGCGATCGCGCCGGCCAACGCATCGGCGGCCGCCGTCCCGTTGCACAGCACGTCGCCCGGTTCATAGGTTTCGCGCGCGCCGATCATCCGCCAGCGGGCGAGCGCGCCAGCATCCCGGCACAGCGGCAGCAGCGCGACCAGATCGCCCCCCGCCCAGACCGTCATGATGCGGCTTGGCCCGGCGGCAATCAGGTCGTTCAGCGTGACGGCGAACAGGCGGGTCTGGGTCGGCCAGTCGGCACGTGCCTCCAGCCTTTCCCAGGCGCGGGCAAGCACGGTCGATTCCAGCGCGTCGGCAAGGCATAGCGGCTCGACGCGCAAGGCGCCCGCCTGCGCGCACGCAGCATCGAAATCCGATACGCCGTGCAGCACCATATTCCCCCTCTTGCCGCCCTGTCCTCTAGCGGCAGAAGCTTAAGAAATCGGCCTGTCGCCGATGAGGCTTGCATCCATGCCCGCATCCGGTGGAGGATGCGGGCATGGAACCCCCGCCGAAAAATCGGCTTTCCCCTGCAAATGTCATAACAGGAGTTTCCCATGCTGCGCGTGATGGCCGTCACTCTCCCCCTCGCCCTGCTGGCCTGTTCGGCGGACAATGCGACCGGCCAGAATGCCGGTGCGACCGCGGGGGAAAAGCCGTTCAAGACATCGGTGATCGCCGATTTCGAATCGCCCTGGGCGATGACCTTCCTGCCCGACGGGCGGATGCTGATCACCGAAAAGGCCGGCGAGATGATCCTGTTCGATCCGAAGAACGGCACCAAGATCCCGGTCGCCGGCATCCCCAAGGTCGACAGCGCAGGTCAGGGCGCGCTGATGGACATCGTCCCCTCCCCCACATTCGCGCAGGACAAGAAGGTCTATTTCAGCTTTTCCGAGGTCGGCCAGGGCGATCGCGCCGGCGGCAAGGGCGTGGCGCTGGCCACCGGCATCTTCGACCAGGCGAGCGACGGCACGACCAGGCTGGCCGACGTGAAGGTCATTTTCCGTGCCAGCGATTATGTCGAGGGCAATGGCCATTATTCGGGCCGCATCGCCTTCTCGCCGGACGGCAAATATCTCTTCTTCACCAATGGCGAGCGACAGAAGTTTGACCCGGCACAGGATCCCAAATCGACCCTGGGCAAGGTATTGCGCCTCAATCTGGACGGCACGCCGGCGGCGGGCAATCCGCTCAGCGCCAAGGGCTTCAACCCGGCGGTCTGGTCCTATGGCCATCGCAACCTGCTGGGTATCGCCTTCGACAAGGACGGCCGCCTGTGGGAACAGGAAATGGGGCCCAAGGGCGGCGACGAGGTCAATTTGATCAAGCCCGGCCTCAACTATGGCTGGCCCAAGGCGTCGAATGGCAGCCACTATGACGGCCGCGACATTCCCGATCACAAGCCCGGCGACGGCTATGAGGCGCCAAAGGTCTGGTGGAATCCGGTGATCTCGCCGGGCGGCCTTATCTATTATTCGGGCGACCTGTTCCCGCAATGGAAGGGCTCGCTGTTCATCGGCGGCCTGTCGAGCCAGTCGCTGGTGCGGGTGAAGCTGGACGGCGAGAATGCGTCCAAGGCCGACCAGTGGGATATGGGCGCGCGCATCCGCGAGGTCGAACAGGGGCCGGACGGCGCGCTGTGGCTGCTGGAGGATGGCGGCAAGTCGCAGGGCCGCCTGCTCAAGCTGACGCCCAAGGCATAGATAGCGACATGACCGACGTATCCGCCCTGCCCGCGCGCAACGGGCAGCAACTGGCGCGCGCCGACATCATGGCGCTGGCGGGCACGCCCCACGTCCTGATCGACTGCGATCTGGAGGAAGCGGCGCTGGCGCAGCTCGACCTCAGCGGTTGGCAGTTCGAGCGCTGCAACCTGCGCAACGCCGATCTGGCCGGCGCCATGCTGGAGCGCACGCGCTGGCAGGGCTGCCGGGGCGGCGGCGCGAATTTCACCGGCTGCGACCTCAGCGACGCGGTGCTGACCGGATGCGACTTCAACAATGTCATATTGCGGCGGGCGCGGCTGGAGGGCGCGCGGCTGGCCCAGTGCAAGCTGACCGGCGCCGACCTGTCGGACCTGCGCGCGCTGGAGATCGACATGGCGGAATGCCTGCTGATCGACGCGCGCCTGCCCGGCCTGTCCTTCCGCAAGCAGCGACTGAGCCGCATCGATTTTTCGCAGGCTGACCTGCGCAAATGCGATTTCCGCATGACCAGCTTCGAGGGCTGCAGCCTGCGCGAGGCGATGCTGGACGGCGCCCGGTTCGAGGGCGCCGACCTGCGCGGCGCGGACATAGGCGGCGTCCATCTGGGCGATGCCAGCCGCTTTCGCGGCGCCACCATCTCACGCGACCAGGCCAGCGAACTGCTCGCCGAACTGGGGCTGAAAGTGCGCTGAGCGGGACAGCCCCTTTCGGCCGCCCGGCCGGCTTCCTATCTTGCAGGCCTTCTCTATCCTCTCCCCTTCTGGAGACCTGCATGAGCGCTCCCAAGCTGTTCCAGCCCTTCGATATCGGCGGCCTTGCCCTCGACAACCGCATCGTGATCGCACCGATGTGCCAATATTCCGCCGTCGACGGCCAGATGAACGACTGGCACCTCATTCATCTGGGGCAACTGGCGCTGTCCGGCGCGGCGCTGCTGACGATCGAGGCGACCGCCGTGCTGCCCGAGGGGCGGATCAGCCATGCCGATGTCGGCCTGTGGGATGACGCCACGCAGGCGGCGATGCAGCGCGTGCTGGACGGCGTGCGCCGCCACAGCGACATGCCGATCGCGATCCAGCTCGGCCATGCCGGGCGCAAGGCATCCACCGAAGTGCCATGGAAGGGCGGCGCGCAGATCGCGCCCGATGCGGCCAATGGCTGGCAGACGGTCGCCCCCTCCGCCCTGCCCTTCACGCCGGGCACCCATGCGCCGATGGCGCTGGACAAGGCCGGGATCGACCGGCTGCGCGACGCCTTCGTCGCGGCGGCGAAGCGGGCTGACGCGATCGGTATCGACGCGGTCCAGCTCCACGGTGCCCATGGCTATCTGCTGCACCAGTTCCTCTCGCCGCTCTCCAACCAGCGCGACGATGATTATGGCGGCAGCCTGGAAAACCGGATGCGCCTGCCGCTGGAGATTTTCGATGCGGTGCGCGCCGCGTTCCCGACGCACAAGCCGGTGACGATGCGCGTGTCGGGCACCGATTGGGTCGATGGCGGCTGGGACATCGAGCAGACGGTCGCATTTGCCAAGACGCTGGAAGCGCGCGGCTGCAGCGCGCTCCATGTGTCGAGCGGCGGGCTCGACCCGCGCCAGGATATTCCGGTGGGGCCGAGCTATCAGGTGCCGCTGGCCCGCGCGGTCAAGCAGGCGGTCGACATGCCGGTGATCGCCGTCGGCCTGATCACCGATTTCGAGCAGGCCGAAGCGATCATCGGCACCGGCGACGCCGACCTGATCGCGATCGCCCGCACCATCCTCTATGACCCGCGCTGGCCCTGGCATGCCGCCGCCCATCTGGGCGCATCGGTGAAGGCCGCGCCGCAATATCTGCGCTGCCAGCCGCGCCAGTATCGCAATCTCTTCGACGCACCGAAGGGCTGAAACGAAAAACGGGGCCTTTCGGCCCCGTTCTTTTAAACCAACCGGCTCTGCTTGACCGCCGCTTCGATGAAGCTGGCGAAGAGCGGGTGCGGGTCGAACGGCTTGGACTTGAGTTCCGGGTGGAACTGCACGCCCACGAACCAGGGATGGTCGGGCCGCTCGACGATTTCTGGCAGCGTGCCGTCCGGCGACATGCCCGAGAAGATCAGGCCGCCCTTTTCCAGCGGTTCGCGATAGCCGGCATTGACCTCATAGCGGTGGCGGTGACGCTCGCTGATGTCGTTGCTGCCATAGATGCCGGCGACGACGCTGTTGCCCGCGAGCTTGGCCGGATAGGCGCCCAGACGCATGGTGCCGCCCAGATCGGTCTCGGCGGTCCGCTTCTGCAGGCCTTCCGCGCTCATCCATTCGGTGATGAGGCCGACGACCGGTTCGCTGGTTTCGCCAAACTCGGTGGTCGAGGCATTCTCGATCCCCGCCGTGTTCCGCGCGCCTTCGATGCAGGCCATCTGCATGCCAAGACAGATACCAAAGAAGGGCACGTCGCGTTCGCGCGCGAACTTGACCGATGCGATCTTGCCTTCCGACCCGCGCACGCCGAAGCCGCCGGGGACGAGGATGCCGTGCATCGGTTCGAGGCTGGCGGCGAGGTCGTCGCCCTTCTCGAACAGTTCGGCGTCGATCCACTTGATATTGACCTTCACCCGGTTGGCGAGGCCGCCATGGTGCAGCGCTTCGTGCAGCGACTTGTAGGCGTCGAGCAGGCCGACATATTTGCCGACCACGCCGATCGTCACTTCGCCCTCCGGGTTGAGCTGGCGATCCATGATGTCGGTCCAGCGGTCCATCGACGGCGCGGGCGCATCGGTGATGCCGAAGGCGCGCAGCACTTCATTGTCGAGACCCTCGGCATGATATTGCTCGGGCACGGCATAGATGCTCTTGGCGTCGAGCGCCGGGATGACCGCCTCGGGACGGACATTGCAGAAGAGGGCGATCTTCTTGCGCTCGCTCTCGGGCAGCGGATGCTCGGCGCGGCACAGCAGGATGTCGGGCTGGATGCCGAGCGAGGTCAGCTCGCGCACGCTATGCTGGGTCGGCTTGGTCTTCAGTTCGCCGGCCGCCGCGAGATAGGGCACCAGCGTCACATGGACGAAGATCGACTGGCCGCGATCCAGATCATTATGGAGCTGGCGAATCGCTTCCATGAAGGGCAGCGATTCGATGTCGCCGACGGTGCCGCCGATTTCGCACAGCACGAAGTCCAGATCGTCGGTCTCCGCCGTGGCGAACGCCTTGATCTCGTCGGTGACGTGCGGGATGACCTGGACGGTCGCGCCCAGATAGTCGCCGCGCCGTTCGCGCTGGATGATGGTCTGATAGACCCGGCCCTGGGTGACATTGTCCGACTGGCGGGCCGACACGCCGGTAAAGCGTTCATAATGGCCCAGATCGAGGTCGGTTTCCGCCCCGTCGTCGGTCACATAGACTTCGCCATGCTGATAGGGTGACATCGTGCCCGGATCGACATTGAGATAGGGGTCGAATTTCCGGATTCGCACGCGATAGCCCCGCGCCTGCAACAGCGCTGCCAAGGATGCGGCCATGAGGCCCTTACCAAGCGAGGAGACCACGCCGCCGGTGATGAAAATATACCGCGTCATGGGAGAAGAGGCTTAGCCTTATACAAACGAGTTGAGCAAGCGCGCGAATCCGCACGCTCGCAAAAAATATGACGATGAACGACGAAAAGGTCAGTTCGCGAGCGGAACTGCGCCGTTCGCTGCCGAACCATTGCCTGCCGTGGCGGCTGCGCCGGCCAGCGGATCAGCATTACCGGTCGTGGGTGCAGGCGCCTGCGTGGCGGGCGCCGACTTGACCAGCGAGGTATCGATGTCGCCGCCCGCGTGACGGACCGAGGCGATGACCGCCAGGGTGATCGACAACAGGACGAACAGGGTCGCCAGCACAGTGGTTGCACGCGTCAGGAAATCCGCCGCACCGCGCGCCGACATCAGCCCGGCCGGGCTGCCACCGACACCCAGACCGCCACCTTCCGACTTCTGCATCAGAATCACGGTGACCAGCAGGGCGGCGACGATCGCCTGCACGACGAGAAGGAAGGTGAACATGCGGGTTCTTTTCTGTCCAATGAAGGAATGCGTTGGCGCGCACATAGCGATGATGGGCCGCCGGGGCAACCGGCGAGCCTGTCGATGTGAACGAAGGCACGGATGAGGGCGCGTGCAGGGGCTGCTGCAGCTGGCCTTCCCTGATCGGTTTCGTTCAGCCAAGGCACCGCGAGAAGGAGACCGCCCCGACTCGCATCAAGCCAGAATGCCCCCTCTTCCGCACGAAGAGAGGGCGCTCCGCATCAGTCCGCGGCGGCGATCACCGGTTCGAACTTGGCGGCGGACAGGCTGGCGCCGCCGACCAGGCCACCGTCGACGTCCGGCAGGGCGATGATCTCGGCGGCATTGTCGCCGTTCATCGATCCGCCATAGAGGATGCGCATGGCGTCGGCCTGATCCTGGCCGATCCGGCTGGCAAGCGCAGCCCGCAAGGTGGCGTGCATCGACTGGATCGCCTCCAGCGTCGGAATGCGGCCGGTGCCGATCGCCCAGATCGGTTCATAGGCGACGGCCAGCCAGTCGGCGCTTGCGCCTTCAGGCAGCGAGGCGAGCAACTGGGCGGTGACCACTTCGTCGGCATCGCCCGCATCGCGCACAGCCAGCGTTTCGCCCACGCACAAGATCACCTTCATGCCCGCACCATGGGCGGCGACCGACTTGGCGGCGACATCGGCGTTGGTTTCGCCGCGCGTCTCGCGCCGTTCGCTATGGCCGGTGATGACCCAGGTCGCCCCCGCCTCGATCAGCATCTCCGCCGACAGCGAGCCGGTATAGGCGCCACTCAATTCCATATGGCAGTTCTGGGCGCCGATGAAGGCCGCGCCCCTCAGCTGCGACCCCGCCATGATCAGCGTCGCAGGCAGACATATCCCGACCTCCACCGCCGGATGCTGCGCCGCGACCTTGCCGATCGCCTCCACCTCGTCGAGATGCGCACGCATCCCGTTCATCTTCCAGTTGCCGACCACCAGCTTGCGCCTGCTCATCGGTCCAAGTCCCCTTGTGATTATTGCTGCACGTATCTGATCGAAATCCCGCGGACTTGCGCCCCGTCTCCATGGATCCCAGCCGGACGCACATGCCGATGGACGGCGATGCAGCATTTGTCCAGACCGTCCGCCACGGCTGCACTTGCCGCCGGGTCGATCCGCCCCTAAAGCGGGCCGCCATATCGCCGCATAAACCGGACATTCTCATGCTCTCTGTCTTCCGCAGTTTCATCCGCTCCAAATTCGGCGCCTTTTTTGCGATCCTCTTTCTGGGGTTGATCGCGGCGGCGTTCATCCTGGGCGACATTTCCAGCGGCAAGTTCGGGACCGGCCTGGGCGGCGGCGACACCGTCGCCAAGGCCGGCGGTTCCAAGCTGCGCATGAGCGAGCTGCAGGACCGTATCCAGCGCGTGTTCGAAAATGCGCGCCGCGAAAATCCGGGCATGCAGATCGGCGATTTCTTCGCCCAGGGTGGCGGCAAGCAGGTGTTCGACCAGCTGGTCGCGGCGCTGACGCTCAAGCAGTTCGCCAGCGATCAGGGCGTCCATATCAGCAAACGGCTGGTCGATGCGCAGATCGCGCAGATCCCCGCCTTCCAGGACGCGGCCGGCAATTTCAGCCAGGATAATTTCCGCGCCCTGCTGCAGCGCGAGCGGATCAGCGAACAGTCGCTGCGCGACGATATCAGCCGCGAAATCCTGCAGCGCCAGCTGCTGGCGCCGGTCGGCCTGGGCGTGAAGCTGCCCGACAGCGTGGCGCTGCCCTATGCGTCGCTGCTGCTGGAGGAACGCCAGGGCACGATCGCCGCGATCCCGGCCGCCGCCTTCCTGGACACGAAGGAGCCGACCGACGCGCAGGTCGCCGATTTCTACAAGAAGAATGCCGCGCGCTACACCATCCCGGAACAGCGCCGCATCCGCTATGCCGTGATCGACAGCGAGCGTTTCGCCCAGGCGGCGCAGCCGACCGAGGCGGAAATCACCGCCGCCTACAACCAGAACAAGGCGGCCTATGCCGCCAAGGAAAATCGCAGCGTCGAACAGCTTGTGCTGCCGACCCAGGCCGCTGCCAAGGCGATCGCCGACCAGGTGAAGGCCGGCAAGACGCTGGCCGCTGCGGCGCAGGGTGCTGGCCTTGCCGTGTCGACCCTGACCGACCAGAGCCGCGAGGCGCTCGCCGCCACCGCGTCCAAGCCGGTCGCCGACGCCGCCTTTGCCGCCAAGCAGGGCGAACTGGTCGGCCCGGTCCGTGGTTCGCTCGGCTGGATCGTGCTGCGCGTCACCGCGCTCAACAATGTCCCGGCCCGTGCGCTGGCGTCGGTGCGCGATGAGATCATCGCCACGCTGCGCACCCAGAAGGAAAAGCAGCTGCTGACCGACTTCACCGGCAAAATCGAGGACCAGATCGCCAATGGCGGCACCTTCGAGGAAGTCGCGAAGGATAATGGCCTGAAGCTGGAAACCTCGCCGCTGCTGGTGTCGAGCGGCAAGCAGGTCGAGGACGAGACCTATCAGCCCAACAGCGACCTGCAGCCGCTGCTGGCCCCCGTCTTCGCGATGAGCGCCGACGATGATGCCCAGTTGGTGCCGATCACCGCCGACAAGCGCTATGCGCTGGCAGCGCCGGGCGACATCGTCGCCCCCGCTCCGCCGCCGCTCGCCAAGATCAAGCCGCTGGTCGTAGCCCAGTACAAGCTGAGCCAGGGCTATGAGAAGGCGCAGAAGGTTGCCGAGGACATCCGCGCCAAGGTCGCCAAGGGCACCAAGCTGGCCGATGCGCTGGCCCAGGCCGGCGTCAAGCTGCCCGCCCCGCAGGTCGTGGGTGGCCGTCGCGCCGACCTGATGCGTGGCCAGCAGCGCCCGCCGGCGGAAATCGCCATCCTCTTCTCCATGGCCGCCAACAGCGTGAAGACCCTGCCGATCGGCCAGGATCGCGGCACCTTCGTGGTGCAATTGAACGCCATCAAGCGTGGTGACGCCGCCGGTCAGCCCGAATTGCTGAACCAGGTCCGCACCCAGCTGGGCGACGTCGTGGGCGAGGAATATGGCGCCCAGTTCGAGCGCGCGATCGAAAAGGACATGGGCGTGACCCGCAAGGCGAACGCCGTGGCCGAAGCCCAGAAGGCGCTGTCCGCCACCAATAGCGGCGAGCAGTAAGATGGCGGCGCAGGGGGGAATGGTGGACGGCACGGCCGTCGCTCGCGCGGCACTGGCACAGGGCCGTTCGGGTCTGGTGTGGCGGCGGCAGATTGCCGACACCGACACGCCGATCTCCGCTGCGCTCAAGCTGTTCGAGGCGGACCGGGGCGACTTCCTGCTGGAATCGGTCGAGGGCGGCGCGGTGCGTGGCCGCTACAGCCTGATCGGCCTGGCCCCCGACCTCGTCTATCGCGCCGAGGGCGCAAAGGGCGAGATCAACCGCCAATGGGCGACCGATCGCGACGCCTTTGTCCCCGCCGAACAGGATGCGTTGCAGGCGCTGCGCGCACTGGTCGCCGAATGCCGCGCCGATCTGGACCCCGCCCTGCCCGCCGCGCTCGCCTGTCTGGTCGGCTATTTCGGCTATGAGACGGTGGGCCTGGTCGAAAAGCTGCCCCGCCCCGCCGCCAACGACATCGCCCTGCCCGACATGCTGTTCGTGCGGCCGACCGTCATCCTGGTGTTCGATCGGCTGGCCGACGCCCTGTTCCTGGTCGCCCCGGTATGGAAGGATCAGGCCGCCGACGCGGAAAAGGCCATTGCGCAGGCGCTGGAACGGATCGACGCGACCGCCGCGCGTCTGGCCGCGCCGCTGCCGGCCGTGCCCGCCCCGGCCGACATTGCCGAGATCGACGTGACGCCGGTGCTGGAGCCGGGCCGCTATGCCCAGATGGTCGATCGCGCCAAGGACTATATCGTCGCGGGCGACATCTTCCAGGTGGTGCTGGCGCAGCGCTTCACCAGCCCCTTCACTTTGCCGCCGATCGCGCTCTATCGCGCGCTGCGCCGGATCAACCCGTCGCCCTTCCTCTATTATCTCGACCTGCCCGGCTTTGCGCTGATCGGGTCCAGCCCGGAGATCCTAGTCCGCGCCCGCGATGGCGAAGTGACGATCCGGCCGATCGCCGGCACCCGCCCGCGCGGCAAGAATGCGGTCGAGGACGCCGCCAACCGCGCCAGCCTGCTCGACGATCCCAAGGAACGGGCCGAGCATCTGATGCTGCTGGACCTCGGCCGCAACGATGTCGGCCGCGTCGCCAGCGCCGGCAGCGTCACCGTGACGGAAAGCTATACGGTCGAATTCTACAGCCATGTGATGCACATCGTGTCGAACGTGGTCGGCCGGCTGGCGCCGGAGAAGGACGCGATCGACGCGCTGTTCGCGGGCTTCCCCGCCGGCACCGTGTCGGGCGCGCCCAAGGTCCGCGCCTGCGAGATCATCGCCGAACTGGAGCCGGAAACGCGCGGCGCCTATGCCGGCGGCGTCGGCTATTTCGGGCCTGACGGCAATATGGACAGTTGCATCGTGCTGCGCACCGCCGTGCTGAAGGATGGCGTGATGCACGTCCAGGCCGGTGCAGGCATCGTCGCCGATTCGACCGCCGAATATGAGCAGCGCGAATGCGAGGCCAAGAGCGGTGCCCTGCTCGCCGCCGCGCGCGAGGCCGTCAGCCTGGCCAAGCAAGCCGGCTACGGGCAGTAATCCCACTAACAACATCCGTTCGTTTCGAGCCTGGTCGAGAAACGCTGGCACAGCGTCAACCGCTTCTCGACTTCGCTCGAAGCGAACGGATATTGGCAACCTCAATCTCTAACGACAGGCCCGCCAGCCCGTCGCGCCGCGTTCCGCCTGGTCGAGGTGAAAATGGTCGCGATGGGCGGCATTATAGTCGGGCGAGAGCACGGTCGAGAAAAGGTCGCAGGCGCCATCGCGCACCTCACGCAGGAAAGCGGCGTCCTTGCCCTCTCCCTTCCAGTCGCCGACCACGCTGATCCGGTGGCCATCGGCCAGCACGAAGCCCGCGACATCGATCGCATCGGCCGTGGCATGTTCGCTGAAATCCCCCTGGCTGCGGCCGTACATGCGCCGGCAGCTGTAGGAACCGAAATGGGTGATGGAGCGCACCGGCTGGCCGAACAGGCGCTGGGCGGCGGGCTGCACCACCTGCCATTCCCAGACGCGCAGGGCGGCAATCACCGGGCAGGATGGCGCAACGCCGGCGGGTGACAATGCGATCATGCCCTTTTCCGCCTTCAACCGGACCGCGTCGGCATAGCCGCACTGCCCCTCGCCCCCGCCCGGCTTCATCGCCGTATAGGCAATGCCCGCCCGGTCGAGCAGCGCCAGGCATTGCGCCCGGTTGCCGGTCAGGGCGGCAAGCTTGCGACCGGTGAACAGGCCGACCGGCTGCGACAGGTCCAGCCTGGTCCAGGGCAGATCCTGCGGTCGCTGGCGCAACAGCGCGTATCCGACCCAGAGCAGGCCAAGGATGACAGCGACAATGACAAGGGCACGAAGGGTCAGATGGAGGCGGCGCATGCCCTAACCACGCCGGACCTGCCGCATTGGTTCCGACGTGACCGGATAGCCCAGATGCGCCGGGATGCAGAGATGCGGCTCGCCGTCGCGCTCCTCGAACCAGGGGCGCACCTTTTCCACCGGGATGCTGCGGGCATGGGCGGCGAGCGCGTCGAAACTGTCATATTGCGCCAGCCGTTCCAGATTGCGGCGGGTGGGGAAGATGACATGGCCGTCGCCGCCATCGGCGCGGGCGATGGTCGCGGCGGCGCTGCTCCAGAACAGGCGGACATTCTCGGTCGCATCGACGCTCGCCTCCTGCCCCAGTGGCGCGCGGGCGAGATAGAAGCGGGTGTCATAGACGCGGATCGCCTTTTCCCGCGCAGACGGGTGCCAGCGGGCGAACGGCACCAGCGCATCCAGCGCCAGGGCGATGCCGCGCGGCGCCAGAAGATCGCCGAGCGACGCCCCGCCGAGCAGGCCCGCGCGAATCGCCGACACGGTCGCGGTATCGACAGAGCCCGCCAGACCGACGCCCAGGCCGCTTTCCTCGATCGTCTCGCGAATGGCCGCGATCCGTGCCGCGACCTCGTCACTGGCCAGATCGCTGGACATACTGGCGGCCAGCGCCCGGTCGCCATCGTCCACGCCGCCGCCCGGAAAGACCAGCGCACCGGCGGCAAAGGCCATGGTCGCGGCCCGTTCCATCATCAGCAGGTCGGGCGCTCCGCCCGGCCGGTCGCGCACGATCACGATCGTCGCTGCGGGGCGCCCCGCGTCATTCTCTTCGCTCATGCCCCGGTCTAGGCCGCATCCGGCGGGGCGGTAAAGCCCCGCCCTGGCCAGAGGCGTCAGGCGGCCATCAGCGGAAGGCCGACATAATTTTCCGCCAGCGTGCGCTGCGCCGCCTGCGACCCGCGAATATAGTCGATCTCGGCCGCCTGGATGCGGCGGGCAAAACCGTCCATGTCGGGGAAGCGGTGGGTGATCGAGGTGAACCACCAGGAGAAGCGCTCCGCCTTCCACACGCGGGCCAAAGCGCGGGCGGAATAGCCGTCCAGCCCGACATCCGATCCGCCGCGATAATGGTCGACCAGCGCCTCGCTCAGCATGATGACGTCCGACGCGGCGAGGTTGAGCCCCTTGGCGCCGGTCGGCGGCACGATATGGGCAGCATCGCCGGCCAGGAAAAGCCGGCCCCAGCGCATCGGTTCCGACACGAAGGAACGCAGCGGCGCGATCGACTTCTCGAAGCTCGGCCCGCGGGTAACGCGCGATGCCGCGTCGGGGCCAAGGCGCAGGCAAAGCTCGTCCCAGAAACGGTCGTCGGACCAGTCCTCGACCTGCTCGTCGAGGCCGCACTGGATATAATAGCGGCTGCGCGTGGGCGAGCGCATCGAGGCGAGCGCGAAGCCGCGCTCATGATTGGCGTAGATGAGTTCATGGTCGGCCGGCGGCACATCCGCGAGGATGCCGAGCCAGCCGAACGGATAGACGCGCTCGAAGGTGCGCAGCACATGGGCGGGGATGCTGTTGCGGCTGACGCCATGATAGCCGTCGCAGCCGACGACATAATCGCATTGCAATTCCTGCGCGACGCCATCCTGGCGCCAGCGGACCACCGGGTGATCGCCGTCCAGCCCCTCCAGCGCCACATCCTGCGCATTCCAGACGATCTCGACACCGCGTTCCGGCGCCGCCTCGAACAGGTCGTGCATCACCTCCTGCTGGCCATAGACGGTGACCGCGCTGCCGCCGGTCAGCGCCGCCATGTCGATGCGGAACAGCGAACCGTCGAGTGAAATCTGGGTGCCACCATGGACCAGCCCCTCGCGATCGAGCCGGGTGCCGAGGCCCAGGCGATGCATCAGGTCGATCGTCACCTGTTCCAGCACGCCGGCACGCACCCGCCCCTCGACATAGGTCCGGTCGCGCCGTTCCAGCACGACGGCGGCGATGCCCTCCGCCGCGAGCAGATGGGCCAGGAACATGCCGGCCGGGCCGGCGCCGATAATGGCTATGCTGGTGCGCATTCGCATCCTCTCATGATCCGGGCGCGCTGACGGCGCCCCTGTTTGTCCGATGCGCCCACCCTATCCTCATGGTCGGCGATGGACATGGGCGCACCAGCCTATTAATTGGACAATTCATCAGCCCCAGCGCATCCCGACGGGACCATGCCCGATGTCGAAACAGTCCTTTCCGACCTTCTACCTTTATGGGGAACCCCACAGGCTGGTGGCGGAGGGCTTCGTCCATGTCGAAACCCTGGACGATCGTTCGCGCCCCAGCGAATGGACGATCAAACCGCATGCCCATAGCGAGCTGAGCCATATATTCCTCATCACCTCGGGCGGCGGCGCGATGGAGGCGGATGGCGCGGAGCTGCGCTTTGTCGCGCCCAGCTTCCTGCTGGTGCCGGCCACCGCCGTGCATGGCTTCAAATGGCTGGAGGAAACCGCCGGCTTCGTCATCACCATGGCCGACGCCTATCTGCAGGATCTTGGCCGCCATGGCGCGGAACTGGCCGGCCTGTTCGAGCGGCCCGACGCGATCGAGATGGGCGCAGCGCAATTGCCGCCGGTCGAGCGGCTGGTGGCCGATCTGATGCGCGAACTCAGCTGGTCGGCGCCGGGCCACCGGGCGGCGGTCGATGCGGCGATGCTGTCGCTGCTGGTGACGGCACTGCGCCATCGCAGCGCCGCCGTCCACGCCGCCCCGCGCGCCGGACCGCATGCATCGATCGTGGCGCGACTGCGCGAACGGATCGAGCAGCGCTTCCGCCTGCGCGAACCGGTGTCGGTCCATGCCGCCGCGCTGGGCGTCAGCCAGACCGCGCTGCGCGTCGCCTGCGCCCGGATGGCGGGGCGATCGCCGGCGCAGATGCTGGACCAGCGCGCCCTGCTCGAAGCGCAGCGAGCCCTGCTCTATTCCAACCTGTCGATTGCCGAGATCGGCTTTTCGATCGGCTTTGCCGACCCGGCCTATTTCAGCCGCTTCTTCCAGCGCAACATGGGCCTGTCCGCCCGCGCCTATCGCGAGGCCCAGCAGGACGCGACCGGCTAAGACGCACGAACCCGTTCGCCTGTCGGCCTGATCCATATCTATCCGGAAAAATGGTGGAGCCTAGCGGGATCGAACCGCTGACCTCCTGCATGCCATGCAGGCGCTCTCCCAGCTGAGCTAAGGCCCCATCCTGATGCGGCCTGAACCGCGTGCCTGATGGTCAATGCCATGTCCGGCAAAGCCGTCGGCAAGATCTTTGGTGGAGCCTAGGGGGATCGAACCCCTGACCTCGTCATTGCGAACGACGCGCTCTCCCAGCTGAGCTAAGGCCCCAAAGGTGGGCTGCCTATAGGCGAGGGATTTTCGCCTTGCAACGGTCTTTTGCGCAAAAAATCACGGCCTTTCCTGATCTCGATCAAGAGCCCCGGAAATCGGCCCTTTCCGCCTTCGACAGGGCGGTTGAAAGGCGCGACGTTTCCCGCCCGTAACGCCCGGAACGATGGGCCGCGCCACCCATTGATGGCTTGTCGGTGCAACAAGCACGCACCACCGGAGGGCGATCCTCCGACAAGCACAAGGAGACGGACCATGGGTTATCAAGGCGGACGCCGCTATGGCGGCGATGATCGCTACTCGACCGACTGGGATCGCGGCAACGACCGTTATAATGATCGGTACAGGGCGTCGCGCGACGAGCGCGCCTATCGCTATGGCATGCGCGGCCAGTTCAGCGGGCCGGGCGCCCGCCCCTATCCTTCAGGCTATGACCCCGATGAGCGCGGCTTCTTCGACCGGGCCGGCGACGAGATCCGCAGTTGGTTCGGCGATGACGAGGCGGAACGCCGCCGCGAATATGACGAATATTATAACCGCCCCTATGGCGACCCGCGCGACCAGTCGAGCCGGCTTGGCTATGCCTCGGCCGCGCGCAGCGACTATCTGCCCGGCCGCGGCTTCACCCCCTATAGCGGCGAACGCAGCGGCTATGGCAGCGAAGACCATGGCTATCGCAACTATGCCTTTGGCCCACAGCAGGATTATGGCGCCCATCATGACAGCAACTATCATAGCTGGCGCCAGCAGCGGATCGACGAGCTGGACCGTGACTATGCCGAATATCAGCGCGAACATCGCGATCGCTTCAACAGCGAGTTCGGCACATGGCGCACCCGTCGCGGTGAACAGCGCCAGGCAGTGACGCAGGTGCGCGAGCATATGGAAGTGGTCGGCAGCGATGGCGAGCATGTCGGCACCGTCGACAAGCTGCGCGGCGACCGCATCATCCTGACCAAGAGCGACAGCGATGCCGGCGGTGTCCACCACTCCATCCCCTCCTCCTGGATCAAGTCGGTCGATGCGACCAAGGTGACGCTGGAGAAGAGCGCGGACGAAGCGCAGCATGCCTGGCGCATCGAGCGTGAGCAGCAGGCGCTGTTCGGCGATCGCGACGACACCCGCGGCACCTATGGCGCCGGGTCGTCGACCAACTATGAAAAGAGCCGTTACCGCTAAATCGGGACGGTGAATGAAAGGCCCGGCCGCAATGCCGGGCCTTTTTCATATGGCGGCCAGCACCCGCTGCGCCTGCACCAGATGCGGGCGATCAATCATCTTCCCGTCCAGCTTCAGCACGCCGGCACCCGGATTGGCGGCAAAGGCATCGATCACCGCGCGGGCATGATCGATCTCCGCCTGGGTCGGGGTGAAACCGGCATTGATCGCCGCGACCTGAACCGGGTGGATCGCCATCATGCCGGTAAAGCCGTCGCGTCGCGCCCGGCCGACATAGGCGGCCAGATCATCCATCGCATCGATCCGGGGGAAGACCGTGTCGATCGCCGCAACGCCGCTAGCATGGGCCGCGAACAGGGTCAGGCTGCGCGCCATCTCGATCGGCGCGGTATAGCGGCCATCGGCTTCGCGCGCGCTGGTGGCGCCGATCGACGCGGGCAGATCCTCCGCGCCCCAGGTCAGGCCGGCAAGCCGATCACGAACACTGCGATAGCTGCCAAGCTCGAACAGGGCGGCGGGGGTTTCCGTGGCGATCGGAAGGATCGGCGGCAGCCGCCCGGCCCCGTCCAGCTCTTCGAGCGCCAATATGCTGGCTGCGCCTTCCGCCTTGGGCAGCATGATGCCGTCGGGCGCGGCCGGCAGGATGATAGCCAGATCGGCCGCCGTTTGCCCGCCCTCCAGCGGATTGAGCCGCACGAAGGCGGTGCAATCGCGCGCGCGCGCCAGCCAGCCGGCGATCGCTTCACGGGCATAGCCCTTGCGCTCGGGTGCGACCGAATCCTCCAGGTCGAGGATGATCGCGTCCGCGCCGCTCGCCGCCGCCTTGTCGAACCGTTCGGGGCGATCGCCGGGGACAAAGAGCAGCGAGCGGAGTTTCATGCAGACCTCTTCTTGAGCAACGCCATGCGCAGGCACTGGCAGACAATCTCGTCCCGCTGATTGAGCAGGCGATGGGTGAAGGTGACGATGCCGGCCTCGGGACGCGAGCGGCTTTCCTTGAGTTCGGTGACTTCCGTCTCGCAGCGCAGCGTATCGCCGATGAACACCGGTTTGGGCATGACCAGCCTGTCATAGCCCAGGTTCGCGACCAGCGTGCCCATGGTGGTATCCCCCACCGACAGGCCGATCATCAGCGCGAAGCTGAACGTGCCGTTGACCAGGATCTGGCCGAATTCCGACGCCTTCGCCGCCTCGGCATCCAGATGCAGCGGCTGGGGATTATGGGTCATGGTGGTGAACAGCAGATTGTCGGTCTCGGTCACCGTGCGGCGCAATTCATGCGCGATCCGGTCCCCCACCTGCCATTCGTCGAAATGCCTGCCCGCCATATGTCGCCCTCTATATAAATATGCACAATAGTGCAATTATCATTCCATGAAGCCGGATCGGCTCAACCTTCGCTATGATCGATCCGGGCCAGCAGCACGCCCTCGCTCACCTGCCCGCCCTCGGCCGCGTTCAACTCGGCGACCACGCCGTCGAACGGCGCGACCAAGCTATGCTCCATCTTCATCGCTTCGAGCGTCAGCAGCTTCTGCCCCTTGGTCACCGCCTGTCCGGCCGTCACCGCCACCGCAATGATGCGGCCGGGCATGGGCGACAGGATCGCCCCGTCGGATGCCGCACCGCCAGCGCCACCGGCGACACGCCAGGGCGTCATTTCCCAGACCTGCCCACCCTCGGCAATCAGCACATCCTCCAGCGGCCGTGCGTCGCCCAGACGCGGATCATAGCGCACGACATGGGGATGGCCGTTCAGCAGGAAATTCGCTTCCGCCCGGACCGGCGCATTGAGGCGGAAGCCCGCCAGCGCCCCGCCCGGCGTCAGCGCCGCAGCCGCATCAGCCAGTGCCGCATCGGACGGATCGGCCGGCGGCAACAGCGCATCGCCCTCCCGCGCGATCAGGCCAGTGTCGAGCCGGGCCGCCGCGAAATCCGCATTCTCCAGCGCCTTGACCAGAAAGCCCGCATTGGTGCGCAGCGGCCAGATCACCGTCTCATCAAGCGCCGCCGCCAGCCGCAGCCGTGCCGCGTCGCGCGTGTCGCCATGGGCGATGACCTTGGCGATCATCGGATCATAATAGGGCGAAATGGCTGCCCCTTCCTCGACGCCGGTATCGATGCGCGCACCGCCGCCCAGTTCGAACGTATCGAGCGTACCGATCGAGGGCAGGAAGCCCTTGGCCGGATCCTCGGCATAGAGGCGCGCTTCCATCGCCCAGCCATTGATCGACAGCTGCTCCTGCGTCCGGGGCAGCGGTTCGCCCGACGCGACCCGCAACTGCCATTCGACCAGATCCTGGCCGGTAATCTCCTCGGTCACGGGATGTTCGACCTGAAGCCGGGTGTTCATTTCCATGAACCAGATGCGGTCGGCGCGTAGCCCGTCCGAACCGTCGGCGATGAACTCGATCGTGCCGGCGCCGACATAGTCGACCGCCTTGGCCGCATTGACCGCCGCCTGGCACACGGCCGCACGGGTCGCTTCATCCATGCCCGGCGCGGGCGCTTCCTCGATCACCTTCTGGTGGCGGCGCTGGAGCGAACAGTCGCGCTCGAACAGATGGACGACATTGCCATGCTTGTCGCCGAACACCTGCACCTCGATATGGCGCGGGTTGGTGATCCATTTTTCCAGCAGCACCTGGTCGTTGCCAAAGCTGGACGCCGCCTCACGCCGGCAGGACGCTAAAGCGTCAGCGAAATTGACAGGGTCATCCACCTTGCGCATGCCCTTGCCGCCGCCGCCGGCCACCGCCTTGATCAGGACGGGATAGCCGATCGCCTCCGCCTCCGCCGCCAGCCGCTCAGGCGACTGGTCTTCGCCCAGATAGCCCGGCGTGGTGGGGACACCGGCCTGTTGCATCAGCTTCTTGGCCGCATCTTTGAGACCCATGGCGGTGATGGAGGACGGGTTGGGGCCGACCCAAATCAGCCCCGCGTCGATCACCGCCTGGGCAAACTCGGCATTTTCCGACAGGAAGCCATAGCCGGGATGAATCGCCTGCGCCCCTGTCGCTTTCGCTGTCGCGATGATGCGGTCGCCGACCAGATAGGATTCGCGCACCGGCGACGGGCCGATATGCACCGCCTCGTCCGCTTCGCGCACATGCAGCGCGTCGGCATCGGCATCGGAATAAACCGCGATCGTGCGGATACCCAGCCGCCGCGCGGTGCGGATCAACCGACAGGCAATTTCGCCACGATTGGCGATGAGGAGGGATTCAAGCATGGACATCTCCGGTTATTCCTCCCCGAGCTTGTCTCGGGGAGGGGGACCATGCGAAGCATGGTGGAGGGGTAATGGTGCGATGCTGAGAAACCGGGCGCCCAAGGCAGGAAAGCGCGCGACGCGAGCCGCGCGGCAGT
Organism: Sphingobium sp. WTD-1; assembly: GCF_030128825.1. Classification (NCBI taxonomy): domain Bacteria; kingdom Pseudomonadati; phylum Pseudomonadota; class Alphaproteobacteria; order Sphingomonadales; family Sphingobiaceae; genus Sphingobium; species Sphingobium sp. WTD-1. The sequence continues at coordinate 4,413,515 of NZ_CP119127.1, forward strand.
TGCGGCGAACGATGTCCCTGCCCGAAATATTGGTGTGGCAAACGTTGCGGCAGCGACCAGGTGGCCTGAAATTTCGTCGCCAGCATCCAAGTGGCGCCTATATTCTCGATTTTTATTGCATGGATGCCCGTCTGGCCATCGAGATTGATGGCAGCGGGCATGACGACAGCGCCAGGCAGCGCCATGACGCTGCGCGCGATGCATGGTTCGCTGCGGCGGAAATTACGACTTTGCGGATTGCGGCTCGTGATGTGCTGGGTGACCTCGATGCCGTCATGACAGGAATTTTGGCGGCAGCGCACGCGCGCCTGCCCCTCCACCACCCGGCTGCGCCGGGCGGTCCCCCTCCCCGAGACAAGCTCGGGGAGGAATGAAAGGAGCGCCATCGCCTCCACCCCGATCACATCCGGAACACGCCAAATTGCGCGCGATCGTCTACCGGCGCATTGAGCGCGGCGGCGAAGGCCAGCCCCAGCACGTCCCGTGTCTGGGCCGGGTCGATCACGCCGTCGTCCCACAGGCGCGAGGTCGCGAAATAGGGATTGCCTTCATCCTCATATTTCTGGCGCACCGGCGCCTTGAAGGCTTCCGCCTGTTCCGCCGTCCATTTGGCGGCGTCGCGGTGGACGGTCGCCAGCACGCTGGCCGCCTGTTCGCCGCCCATCACGCTGATGCGGGCATTGGGCCAGGTGAAGAGGAAGCGCGGCTGATAGGCGCGGCCGCACATGCCGTAATTGCCCGCGCCGAAGCTGCCGCCGATCAGCACAGTGACCTTGGGCACCTGTGCCGTCGCCACCGCCGTCACCAGCTTGGCGCCATGCTTGGCGATCCCTTCCGCCTCATATTTGCCGCCGACCATGAAGCCGGAGATATTCTGGAGGAACAGCAGGGGCACGCGCCGCTGGCAGGCCAGTTCGATGAAATGGGCGCCCTTCTGCGCGCTTTCGCTGAACAGCACGCCATTGTTCGCCAGGATCGCCACCGGCATGCCCCAGATATGGGCGAAGCCGCAGACGAGCGTGGTGCCGTAGAGCGGCTTGAACTCGTGAAACTCGCTGCCGTCGACGATCCGCGCGATCACTTCGCGCACATCATAGGGCGCGCGCACATCCTGGGGGATGATGCCATAGAGATCGGCCGGGTCGAACCTGGGCGGGCGCGGGTCGCGCAGGTTGAGGTCGCTCTGGCGATCGGGCTGCAGGGTCGAGACGATGTCGCGCACGATCGACAGCGCATGCTCGTCATTGTCCGCGACATGATCGACCACGCCCGACTTGCGGCCATGCAGGTCGCCGCCGCCCAGATCCTCGGCGCTGATGACCTCGCCCGTCGCCGCCTGCACCAGCGGCGGGCCGGCAAGGAAGATGGTGCCCTGGTTGCGGACGATCACCGTCTCGTCCGACATGGCCGGGACATAGGCGCCGCCGGCGGTGCAGCTACCCATGACGCAAGCGATCTGCGGAATGCCGCGCGCCGACAGGTTCGCCTGATTATAGAAGATGCGGCCGAAATGGTCGCGGTCGGGGAAGACCTCCGCCTGGTTGGGCAGGTTGGCGCCGCCGCTGTCGACCAGATAGACGCAGGGCAGCCGGTTTTCGAGCGCGATTTCCTGCGCGCGCAGATGCTTCTTCACCGTGACCGGATAGTAAGTGCCGCCCTTCACCGTGGCGTCGTTGCAGGCGATCATCACCTGGCGCCCCGACACCCGGCCGATGCCGGCGATCATGCCGGCGCCCGGCACCTCGTCGCCATATTGGCCGTTGGCGGCGAGTTGACCGATCTCAAGGAAAGGCGAGCCTGGATCGAGCAGTCGTTCGACGCGATCACGCGGCAACAGCTTGCCCCGCCCGGTGTGCTTGTCCCGCGCGGCCGGCGATCCGCCCAGCACCGCGTCGGCAACCTTACCACGCAATTCCTCCGCCAGCGCGCGATTATGCGCAGCATTGGCGCGGAAGCCTTCGCCATCGGGCGACAGCTTGCTGTCCAGCACCGGTGCGCTCATGCCCTCGCCTTCCCGGCGTCCGCGTGCCACAGAGCAGATATGCCCACCATCATTCTCCTCATCCTCTCCAACCTGTTCATGACCACCGCCTGGTACTGGCACCTCAAGGGCGGCATGAACAAACCGCTGATGCTGGTCATCCTGATCAGCTGGGCAATCGCCTTCGTCGAATATTGCCTGGCGGTGCCCGCCAACCGCATCGGCTTTGCCCATGGCTGGTCCGCCGGACAACTCAAGATCGCGCAGGAAGCCATCGCCCTCGTGATCTTCGGCATCTTCATGGTGACGGTGCTGGGCGAACCGCTCCACTGGCGCCACGCAGCGGCCTTTGCCTGCATCATGGCGGCGGTCGGCTTCCTGTTCGTGGGGCGGAGCTGAATCACGCCCCAATTAATTCCCGGCCGATCAGCATCCGGCGAATCTCGTTGGTGCCGGCGCCGATATCGAGCAGCTTGGCGTCGCGCATATAGCGTTCGACCGGCCAGTCCTTGGTATAGCCCGCGCCGCCCAGCGCCTGCACCGCCTCCAGCGCGACCTTCATCGCATTCTCGCTGGCCAGCAGGATGGCGCCGGCCGCGTCGAAGCGGGTGGTCTTTCCCGCGTCGCAGGCGCGCGCCACGGCATAGACATAGGCGCGCGCACTGTTGAGCGCGACATACATGTCGGCGACCTTGGCCTGCATCAGCTGGAACGCGCCGATCGGCTTGCCGAACTGCTTGCGTTCGCGAACATAGGGCAGCACCGTGTCGAGGCAGGCCTGCATGATGCCGAGCTGGATGCCGGCGAGCACGGTGCGTTCATAGTCGAGGCCCGACATCAGCACGCCCGCGCCGCCGTTGAGCGGCCCCATGATATTCTCTTCCGGCACTTCGCAATCGTCGAACACCAGTTCGGCGGTCGGACTGCCGCGCATGCCGACCTTGTCGATCTTCTGGCCGATCGAGAAACCCTTATAGCCCTTCTCGATCAGGAAGGTGGTGATGCCCTTGGAGCCATCACCGGTCTTGGCATAGACGACCAAAGTGTCCGCCTCGGTCGCGTTGGTGATCCAGAATTTCGTGCCGTTGAGGACGTAGCGATCGCCCTTCTTCTCGGCCTTCAGCTTCATCGACACGACATCGGACCCGGCGCCAGCCTCCGACATGGCCAGGCTACCGACATGCTCGCCGGAAATCAGCTTGGGCAGATAGCGCGCCTTCTGCGCATCATTGCCCCAGCGGCGGATCTGGTTGACGCAGAGGTTTGAGTGCGCGCCATAGCTGAGACCTATGGAGGCCGAGGCCCGCGCCACTTCCTCCTGCGCCACCACATGCTCCAGATAGCCCAGGCCCAGGCCGCCATCGGCCTCGGCCACGGTGATGCCGTGCAGGCCGAGCGCGCCCATGGCGGGCCACAGGTCGCGGGGGAACCAGTCCTTGGCGTCGATCTGCGCCGCCAGCGGGGCGATATGATCGGCGGCGAAACGGGCGGTGCTTTCGCGGATCATGTCCGCATGCTCGCCCAGGGCGAAATCGAAATCGGTCATTGGCATCTCTCCTGCGCCGCACCCTAGTCCTGAACGCGGCAAGGGAAAAATTGAAACCACGGGCAGGAGTGTATAGTTTCCATCTATGATCGAACGCTATCTGCTGCGCTATTTCCTGGCGGTCGTGGACCAGGGCAATTTCTCCCGTGCGGCGGCACATTGCCTGGTGTCGCAACCGACCCTGTCGGTCGGCATCGCCAAGCTGGAACAGGCGGTCGGCGCGCCCTTGTTCCTGCGCAGCAACCAGCGGGTCGAACTGACCGAGGCCGGCAGTCGCCTGTTGAGCCACGCCCGGCGGATCGAGCGCGAGTTCAACCTGGCCGAACAGGCGGGCGCGCAGACGGCCGAAATCCAGACACTGCGCATCGGCCTGCTGACCAGCATCGCCGGCGCGCCGGTGGCGGCAGCGGTCGCCGCCTGCCCGGCCGAGGCGCGCGGACGGGTGGAGTTTATTCCGGGGTCGGAACGCGAATTGCTCGGGCGGCTGGATGCCGAGCGGATCGATGTGGCGCTGACCCTGGTGCGGCCGGGCGCGGAAGAGCGCTATGCGGCGCGGATACTGGCCGAGGAAGGCTATGGCCTGGCCCTGCCCGCCGACCACCAGCTGGCCGAACGCGAGGCGATCGCGGCGGAAGAACTGGCGGGCGAGACGATGATCGTGCGCCGCCATTGCGAGGCGCTGTCGGCGACCAGCCGCTATTTCGTCGATCGCGGCATCCGCCCGCATTTCGCCTATCGGTCGACCAATGACGAGCGGGTGATGCAGATGGTGGCAGCCGGCCTGGGCGTCACGGTGATGCCGCTGGGGTATCAATGGCCCGGCATGGCGCGCGCGGCGCTGCGCGACTTTGGCGAACGGCGGACGCTCGGCCTGCTCCATGGTCCGCGCGCCATTCCCCTGCGCGAGACGCCACCGCCGATGCTGCGCGCATTGGCGGTGGCGTTTGGTCGCGCCTAGGTTGCCGGCGTAGCGACCGGCTTGCGCCAGGTATCGAAGGTGCCGGGCGGCTGCTGCTTCAGCGTCTCGCGCAGATCGATCATCGGCCCCTGGCTTTCGACGATATTGCCGTTGGCCGGCCGGTCGATGTCGATGATCAACATGTAGGACATAGTGAAGAGCAGGAACAATATGCCCGCCAGCATCCGCCCCTGCGTTTCCGACCGGGCATAGCCCAGCATCCCCGCGGTCACCGCGATATAGAGCCACAGCGCCAGGAATACTTCGCCCGGCACCCGCACCTTGCGCGCCGCCTTGCGCGCACTGTCCATGTCGATCACGTCATTCATCGCCGAATGGAGCGAGGAGGCGAGCGCGGAATTGCCGATCGTGTCGGTCGCCGCCAGCGTGCCCGCCCATAGCTCGACCAGCAGCCGGTCACTGGTGACGACCAGCGGCGGCGCCTTATCGGGCTTGGCCGCGCCCAGGTCGACACGATTATTGGTGTAATTGACCAATATCTGCGACAGGCGGGTGCGGTGCGGTTCCGGCAATCCCTGGACACGCAGATAAGCGGTGCCGATCGCATTGGCTTCATCCAGCACCAGCGCCCGGCGCGTTTCGAACCGGCCAACCGCCAGTGCGAAGGTGAAGCCCAGCAGCAGCGCAACCAGACCGATCACGGCAGAGACGATATAGCCCTCCGCCCCACCTTCCTCCTTGGCGCCCTTGTGCGTCAGCATCAGCCGCACGCGCCGCCGCAGGAAATAGCCAGTTGCCGCCGTCAGCATCATGGTTGCCAGCATCAGCAGCCCAACCAGCAGGATGGGCAGCTTATCCAGAAATTCCGCCAGATTGGCCATATGACCCCCTCAGTTTATCGAGGGCAACATGTGCCGTTTCGGGGGCCGGGAGCCATCGGGCGAAACACCGGCTTAGCTCGGGGATTATCCCTAGTGGTTACCGCTCGATGCAGGCGACCATTGATCGTTTCCTGCCCGACAGTCCGGCTTGCCATGCCACCATCCTGCAAGCTCTTTCAGAAACTTGCCGGCGCAATTCCTTGTACAGTCATTATCGCTGAGGTGATCATCTCTCGCCCACCCGCCATGAACAGTCGCGCCGTCGCCCGGAGGATTTCAGTGTTTGTCCTGATGATCCTGCGCCCGACGCTGCGTGATGGGTAGCGGATGCGCGCGCACCACCTGCGACGAGCAGCCTTGATCGCGATCCCGCACCTATCATCCGGCCAGCGCGGCCCCCATAGCGAAATCGACAGCAACCAGTTGAACATCGATCCGCAGGCGTTGATGCGGATTTCCCCGTGCGGCTATGTCACCGGCCACTATCGCGACGAGGCCAGTTGGGCGATCCCGGCTTAATGCCGATAGCATGCCAGCGAGCGCTGGAACCCGACGCCCGTTGTGAACTTGGGCGGCATCAGCCTGCGCCGTCGCCCCTTCTGCAGCAATGACGTGCCGCTGCACCTCGACCTTGCGGCCGGAAAGAACGATCATGCCGTCTATGTCCGGATCGCGGAGGCCTTCCAACCGCCCAGTTCAGCCCTGCGAGAAGGATAATCGTCCTCATGTTCCAGAACCATCCTAATCGCCCAACCAGCCGGATATAATCTCGCCCTTATGTCCTTCGGGCGCTAACGCCACGCGCAAGGCTTCCAGCAATGGCGGCAGCGCCTGCGTGAAAGCATAGGGTGGATTGACGATGAAAAGACCCGCCCCATTATAGATGCCGGGTTGCTCGCTATCGTATAGCCAATGCTCCACACACAGAAATTTCGGGATGCCGAGCTTACGCAAGCGCTCCTTCCACTTCCAATGCGTGGCGTGGTCTTTCAACGGAAACCAAATCACCGTCACCCCATGCGCCCATTTGCGATGAGCGGCGGCGAGGGTGGCGGTGATGCGCGCGCGTTCATCGGTCTGCTCATAGGGCGGGTCGACTACCACCACGCCGCGCGCGGTGCGAGGCGGCACCATAGCGAGCCAAAGCTCGTAGGCATCGCGTTCATGTACGGCCGCGCTCGTGCCGCGCATCACGCCGCGCAGGGTGTAAGCGTCTTCCGGATGCTTTTCATTGAGGATCAGGCAATCCTGCGGACGCAAAAGCTGCGCCAGAAAATGCGGCGATCCAGGGTAAAGCTGCGGTTCTTCCCCCACATTCACCGCCTGTACGGCGGCACGGTAGTCGCCCAGCAAGGGGTTCGGATCAGCAAAGGCCCGCAGCACGCCCCCCGTGGCCTCGCCGGTGCGCTGGGCATCGTTGCCGCCAAGGTCGTACAGGCCGCAGCCGGAATGGGTGTCGATCAGGGTGAGCGCGCTTGGTTTTTGCTGCAAGGCCCGCACCAAGGCGATCAACAGGCTGTGCTTCACGACATCGGCGCTGTTGCCGGCATGGAACGAATGGCGATAATTCATTGTGGTTCAAAATCCTGACGATCGGCCTTTACACGATCTGCTGGACCATCTGCAAAGCGATGCTATGGCAGCGCCGGCATTGCCGGGCGTGAAAGCCGCGCGCCAAAAGAAGCAACCGATCCGGTACTCGCATAAGCACTTAGATTGAGTAGTTCCCGCTTCCGGCGAATAAGCCGATGGAAAAACGATCTCAACAGATTTCAGCTCGACGTCGAACGAGCCATTTTCTTAATCGAAGGCAACCTAGAGGCCAGACGGGTAAATAACGCCGGATTGCCGGGCATCATGCTTCAAAGACCCTTCCGCCTTATCACTCCGGCAGCAGCAGGGAACTGTCCCCATAGCTGTAGAAGCGATAACCTTCCTCGATTGCGTGCTTATACACGGACTGCATTTTTTCCGTGCCCATCAAGGCGCTTACCAGCATGAACAGGGTCGATTTGGGCAGGTGGAAATTGGTCATCAGCCCGTCGATCGCGCGGAAGCGGTAGCCGGGCGTGATGAAGATGCGGGTTTCGTCGGCGAAGGGGCGGATCACGCCATCCTCACCGGTCGCGCTTTCGAGCAGGCGCAGCGAGGTGGTGCCGACCGCGATGATCCGGCCGCCGGCCGCGCGCACGGCGTTCAGGCGATCGGCCGTGTCCTGATCTATCCGGCCCCATTCGGCGTGCATGCGATGGTCGTCGGTATCGTCCGCCTTGACCGGCAGGAAGGTGCCCGCGCCGACATGCAGGGTCAGCGTTTCGGTCAGCACGCCGACCTGCGCCAGTGCGGCGGTGAGGTCGGGCGTGAAGTGCAGCGCAGCGGTTGGGGCAGCGACCGCGCCATCCTCGCGCGCGAACATGGTCTGGTAATCGCTGCGGTCACGCTCGTCGGTGGCGCGCTTGCTGGCGATATAGGGCGGCAGCGGCATGCGCCCGGCCCGTTCCAGCAGGATCTCGACCGGTTCCTCGCCCTCGAAATCGAGGGTGACGCCGCCATCGTCGTCGCGCGGGCCGGCGATCGCGGTCACGCCCGCACCGAAATCGATCCGGTCGCCTTCACGCACCCGCTTGGCATTGCGCAGGAAGGCCTGCCACTGGCGCAGGCCCAGCCGCTTGTGCAGGGTCGCGCCGATCCGCGCCTCGCCCCGCATCCCTTCCAGCTGGGCGGGAATGACGCGGGTGTCGTTGAAGACCAGCACATCGCCCGCGCGCAGCAGCGATGGCAGGTCGCGCACGATGCGATCCTCCATCGCGCCATCACCGGGCACGAGCAGAAGGCGCGCCGAATCGCGCGGGCTGGCCGGACGGAGCGCGATATTCTCCGCCGGCAGATCGAAATCGAACAGGTCTACACGCATGACGATGGCCCTTCCGGGCGCAAACTCACTTCTTCTTGGGGGCCGGCTTCTTGGCCGGGGCAGCCGGCTTCTTCGACGGCAGCGCTGCGGGTTCAGGCGCCGGCGGCGGGGGCGGCGGTGCCAGCACCGGCGGCTTGCCGTCGCTCTCGATCGAGGCCTGCAGGATCACGGTCGGGTCGGCCGGCGGCTCGCCCTCATGGATCGCGTCGACATATTGCATGCCTTCGATCACGCGGCCGAAGACGGTATATTTCTTGTCGAGTTGCATGCGCGGCAGCAGCACGATGAAGAACTGGCTGTTGGCGCTGTCCTCGCTCTGAGCGCGGGCCATGGACAGGGTGCCGCGCAGATGCGGCATCGGGTTGAACTCGGCCTTGAGGTCGGGCAGCGTCGAACCGCCGGTGCCGTCGCCCTTGGGATCGCCGCCCTGGGCCATGAAGCCGGGGATGACGCGATGGAACTTCAGGCCATTGTAGAAGCCCTGGCGAGTCAGTTCCTTGATCCGCTCGACATGGTTGGGGGCGATGTCCGGGCGCAGCTGAATGCGCACGCGGCCGCCGCTCGACAGGTCGAGATCCCAGATATTCTGCGGGTCGGCCGGAATGGTCGCCGGCGGCAGCTGCGGCGTCAGCTGTGCGCCCAGCGACTTGGCATTCTGCTCCGCCTTCGCAGCGGTCTCCGCCTTCTTCATTTCCTCGGCACCGCCGCCGCCACCGCCGCCACCCTGGGCGAAGGCCACGCTGGACGCGGTGAGGGCGAAACCGATCGCCACGGTCTTGAGCGCGGAAGTGAAACGCATGCGAATAAGCTTTCCTTAGATCTTGCCCGGGAAGGTCAAGCCGTCCTGATAGCGCCCTGATCGGGATTGGCAACTGAACGCGGGCTGAAACGAGACGGCAACATTGGCGACAACCCGTTCCTAACTGTGCCCCTTGAGGCCGAGCGCAGCAACCCGCGCCTCCACCTCCTCGCGCACGGCGGGGCTGACGAACTTGTGGATCGGCCCGCCATAGAGGGCGATTTCCTTGACCAGGCGCGACGCGATGGGCTGCAACGAGACGTCGGCCATCAGGAAGACGGTTTCGACCCGGCTGTTGATCTGCTGATTCATCCCCGCCATCTGATATTCATATTCGAAGTCGGCGACGGCGCGCAGACCCCGGATGATGACGCTGGCCCCCTGCGATTCGGCAAAGTCCATCAGCAGCGAGTTGAAGCCGGTGACGACGATTTCGGTGTCGATGTCCGCGCACTCGCGGCGAACCATGTCGAGCCGTTCCTCGTCGGCAAACATCGGCGACTTGCTGATGTTGGTGGTGACGCCGATCACCAGCTTGTCGACCAGCTTCGCGCCGCGGCGGATGATGTCCATATGGCCAAGGGTGATGGGATCGAAGGTGCCGGGATAGACACCGATACGCGACTTGCTCATGATCTAGCGGTCCCTCTCCACAATATAGTCGGCAATGGCGCGCAGCAAATCCGCCTCCGCGCCATGGCCGTGCAGGTGCGCCTTGGCCTGTTCAACGAGCAGACGCCCCTGTTCCCGCGCCCGGTCTACCCCCAGGAGCGAGACGAAGGTTTCCTTGCCGGCGGCGGCATCCTTGCCCAGCGCCTTGCCGGCGAGGGCCGCGTCGCCCTCCACATCAAGCAGGTCGTCGGCGATCTGGAAGGCTAGGCCGATGTCGCGGGCATAGCCGTGCAGGCCCGTGCGCGCATCGACCGGGATGCGCGCCATGATCGCGGCGGCATCCACACAGAAGCCAATCAGCGCGCCGGTCTTGAGATTTTGCAGCCGGGTGACGGTGGCGAGATCGAAGCGGGTCTTTTCCGCCTCCAGGTCCATCATCTGCCCGCCCGCCATGCCGGCCGGGCCGCTGGCGACGGCCAGCGCCTTTACGAGGTCGATACGGACGAAGGCATCGGGATGGGTCTGTTCGTCGGCGAGGATTTCGAAGGCGAGATCGTGGAGGCAGTCACCGGCCAGGATCGCGGTCGCTTCATCGAACGCCTTGTGGACGGTCGGCTTGCCGCGCCGCATATCGTCATCGTCCATCGCCGGCAGATCGTCATGCACCAGCGAATAGACATGGATGCATTCGATTGCGAGGCCAACGCGCAGCGCGGATTCGCGCGAAATGTTGAACAGGTCGCAGGTCGCCTGCACCAGCAGTGGCCGCAGCCGCTTGCCACCCCCGATCGCGGCATGGCGCATCGCTTCGTAAAGGCGATGGCGCGGATCGTCCGGGATCGCCAGCAGCGCATCGAACGCCCGGTCGATATCGGCCGCCACCGTTGCCGCACGGGCGGCGACCAGCGCGCCTGCGGCGCTCCGTTCCATGCAGTGGGTCAATCTGCGCCGAACGGCTGGGCGCCGGTGATCGCGCCGCCAGCGTCGACGGTCAGCATGCTGATCCGCGCCTCGGCCGCCTGCAGCCGCTCGGTGCAGCGTTTGCGCAGTTCTTCACCCTGGGCATAGAGCGAGATCGACTCATCGAGCGGAACATCGCCGCTTTCCAGCCGGCGAACGATCGATTCGAGCGCGCGCAGCGCATCCTCGAACGACAATTGGGACAGATCCTTTTGCGGGGTATTTTCCTCAGCCATGCGCCTGCATTGACCGCCCCTGTCGACGGGGTCAAGCGCGGATGACATGGCAGCAGACCTAAGGCCGCTCAATAGTGGGCCAATCCCGTCGCTGTCACGTAAGCGTCATGACGTCGCTGCACAGGCGTGGCGGAATTTGGGCAGTTTTGCGTTGACGCACAATATTGCAAGCGCACATAAAAGGACCGCTATGAAATATTATCTCCCCCTCATCGCCGTTGCCGGCCTGACCATGCTGTCTGCCTGCAACAAGAATGACGAACCCGAAGTCGTCGGCGGCCCCGCCGATCCGATGGCTGCCCAGCTGGCCAATGCCGCGCCGGTCGAACTGCCGCCGTCGGTCAAAGCCAACAAGCAGTTCCGCTGCAAGGACAACAGCCTGTTCTTCGTCGACTATATGAGCGACGACAAGAGCGCGATCCTGCGCACCGAGAAGAATGGTTCGCCCACCATGCTCAAGGCAGCCGAAGCCGGCCAGCCCTTCACCGCCGAGGGTGGTTATGAAGTCAAGGGTTCGGGCAACGATGTGACGATCACCGTCCCCGGCAAGTCGGCGCAGGCCTGCCACGTCTGATCGCAGCATTGCCTGAGTCTTTTTTCCGACAGGGGCCGGTTCTTCCCTAGGAACCGGCCCTTTTTTCATGCCCGGTGCCTTTCCTGAACGACAGATAACGTGCCGGTTCAGGATGTTGCCAGCCAGCCGGTGGCAGAACAGCCTCGTACCAGAGATAAACAGGTCGAGGAGATGACCCATGAACTTCAAGAAGAGCCTGATCGCCATGGCCCTGGCGACCGCAACCGTCGCCACCGCCGTTCCGGCGACCTCCTTCGCCCGCGGCCATGACCGCGGCTGGCACCGGGGCGACCGCCATTATGACCATGGTCGCTATTCCGACCGTCGCGGCTATCGCGGTGACTATCGCTGCCGCAAGTCGGGCGGCACCACCGGCCTGCTGCTGGGCGGCGTTGCCGGCGCCCTGCTGGGCCGGGCCGTCGACACCCGTGGCGATCGGGCCACCGGTACCATTGTCGGCGCAGGCGCTGGTGCGCTGGCGGGTCGCGCCATCGACCGCAACAGCCGTTGCTAAGCGCATAAGGACGGCGGCCATGACTTGGCCGCCGCCTCCCCATTGTGAATCCCGCGCCACGCGTCTAAAGGCGCGCTCATGTCCAGCAGCGCCCCCCAGATCACCCCGCAGATCGTTGCCGAGCACGGTCTGTCCCCCGAAGAATATGATCGCGTCCTGAAGGCGATCGGCCGCGAGCCGAACCTGACGGAACTCGGGATCTTTTCGGTCATGTGGTCGGAGCACTGCTCGTACAAATCCTCCAAGATCCACCTGATGAAGCTGCCCACCAAGGGTCCGCAGGTGATCTGTGGCCCCGGCGAAAATGCCGGTGTGGTCGACATCGGCGATGGCCAGGCCGCCATCTTCAAGATGGAAAGCCATAACCACCCCAGCTACATCGAACCCTATCAGGGCGCCGCGACCGGCGTCGGCGGCATCCTGCGCGACGTGTTCACCATGGGCGCCCGCCCGGTGGCCAACATGAACGCGCTCCGCTTCGGCCGTCCCGACCATCCCAAGATGAAGCATCTCATCAGCGGCGTGGTCCATGGCATTGGCGGCTATGGCAATTGCGTCGGCGTGCCGACCGTGGGCGGCGAGGTGAATTTCCACCCCGCCTATGACGGCAATATCTTGGTCAATGCGATGACCGTGGGCATCGCCGACACCGACAAGATTTTCTACTCGGCCGCCAGCGGCGTCGGCAATCCGATCGTCTATGTCGGTTCCAAGACCGGCCGCGACGGCATCCATGGCGCGACCATGGCATCGGCCGATTTCGGCGAGGACAGCGAAGAGAAGCGCCCCACCGTCCAGGTCGGCGATCCCTTCACCGAAAAGCTGCTGATCGAGGCGTGCCTGGAACTGATGGCGTCGGACGCGATCGTCGCGATCCAGGACATGGGCGCCGCCGGCCTCACCTCCTCCAGCGTCGAAATGGCGTCGAAGGGCGGCGTCGGCCTGCACCTCAAGATGGATGACGTGCCGCAGCGCGAAACCGGCATGACCACCTATGAGATGATGCTGTCGGAAAGCCAGGAGCGCATGCTCATGGTGCTCAAGCCCGGCCGCGAAGCCTTTGCCGAGGCGATCTTCAGGAAGTGGGAACTCGACTTCGCCGTCATCGGCCATGTCACCGACACCGGCCGCATGGTGCTGGAGCATAAGGGCGAGATCGTCTGCGACATCCCGCTTGCCCCCCTGGCCGACGATGCGCCGCTCTACGACCGTCCCTCGATGCCGAAGGACGAGTATAAGATCTGGTCGAAGGTCGAGCCGCTGGGCGAGATCGCCGAGAGCGCCGACATCGGCGCCGACCTCGTCACGCTGATGGGCAGCCCCGACATCGCCAGCCGTCGCTGGATCTGGGAACAATATGACCATATGGTCGGCGCAGACACGGTGCAGCGCCCCGGCGGCGACGCCGCGGTGGTCCGCGTCCATGGCAGCCGCAAGGGCATTGCCATCAGCACCGACTGCACCCCGCGCTATTGCTATGCCGACCCCTATGAAGGCGGCAAGCAGGCAATCGCGGAATGCTATCGCAACCTGAGCGCGGTCGGATCGACCCCGCTGGCCGTCACCAACTGCCTTAACTTCGCCAATCCGCAGCGCCCCGAGATCATGGCGCAGCTGACCGGCTGCCTGGAGGGCATGGGCGACGCCTGCCGCGCGTTCGACTTCCCGATCGTGTCGGGCAATGTCAGCCTCTACAATGAATCCAAGGCGACCGGCGGTGGCTCGGCGATCCTGCCGACCCCGGCGATCGGCGGCATCGGCCTGCTGGCCGACATCGATGTGATGGCGACCGTCGCGTTCAAGAATGAAGGCGACGCGATCTGGCTGGTCGGCGGCGAAGGCACGCATCTGGGCCAGTCGATCTGGCTGCGCGAGATTGCCGGCCGCGAAGCGGGTGACGCGCCCAAGGTCGACCTGGCGGTCGAGCGCACCAACGGCGACGCCGTCCGCGCGCTGGTGGTGGCGGGCACGGTCAATGCCGTGCATGACATTTCCGACGGTGGCCTGATCGTCACGATCGCGGAAATGGCGCTGGCCGGTAAGATCGGTGCGACGCTGGACGTGGCGCTGACCACCGCTTCGGCCTTCGGCGAAGACCAGAGCCGCTATGTCGTCACGGCACCAGCCGGCGTCGAGATTGCCGGTGCGGTCAAGATCGGCACCGTCGGTGGCGACAGCCTGGCGGGCGTATCGATCGACGCGCTGCGCACCGCGCATGAGGGCTTCTTCCCCGCGCTGATGGACAGCGAACTCTAAATCTTTCCGTCCCGCCGGGTGCAGCGCATCCGGCGGGACAAATTCATCCCAATCTGCCATGATCCACCCCGAGAAAATGGGGAGCGCACCATGCGCGAGAGGATCATCCGGGCGACCTTGGTCGCCGGCACACTCGACATATTTTCCGCCTTCGTCTTTGCCGGCATGGCAGGCACGCCGCCGCATGCGGTGCTGCAATTTGTCGCGAGCGGCCCGCTGGGCGATCGCGCGCGGGGCGATCCCGCCTGGCTATGGGCGATCGCCGGCCTGGCCGTCCATTTTGCGATCATGACCTGCATGGCGGGCGCCTATATGCTGATCGCGCGGCGGCGCCCTGCCCTGCGCCGTCATCCGGTCGTCGCCGGCCTGCTCGATGGCCTGCTGCTCTGGGCGATCATGTACTGGATCGTGCGACCGTGGCGCTGGCCCGCCATGTGGCTGCCCGCCGCCTATGGCGCACTGCCGATCGGCCGGATCGCCTGGAACATCGGCAACCAGCTCTTCTCCCACTGCATCCTGGTCGGCCTGCCGATCGCCTTCATCGCGGCCGGGCGCCGACGATAGATAGTGACAGCGAAGTTGACATATCCAGGCCCGTTTGCGCGCGCAGGGCCGAATTTTTGATAGCGCTATCAATTTCCCTCTCCTATGCTCGGCAAAAATGGGAGGAGAGGATATGCGCAAGACCCGTCGTGCCGCCTTGCTGTTGCTGGCCGCCATCGCCGGCCCAGCCCTGGCAGGCCCCGCCCGCTTCAGCGATTTCCGTTATGAGGGGCGCGCGCAGGAACAGGTGACGGCCGGCCCCAACGACTATCGCAACCCGATCCTGTCAGGCTATTATCCCGATCCGTCGATCACGCGGGTCGGCGAGAGCTATTATCTCGTCAACTCCTCCTTCGCCCATTATCCGGGACTACCGGTCTTCCGGTCGACCGACATGGTCCATTGGCGCCAGATCGGCAACGCGATCGACCGGCCCGACCAGTTTGATTTCAGCGGCCTGCGCAGTTCGCGCGGCATGTTCGCGCCCGACATCTCCTTCCATGACGGGCTCTTCTACTTGGTCGGCACCTGCGTCGATTGCGGTGGCAATTTCGTGATGACGGCAAAGGACGCGGCCGGGCCGTGGTCGAAACCGCACTGGCTGCCGTTCGAGGGGATCGATCCGTCGATTTACTGGGAAGGCGAGCGCGCCTTCATCGTCAATAATCGCGCCCCGGCCGAGCCGCCCCGCTATGAGGGGCATCGAGCGATCTGGGTGCAGGAATTTGACTGGCGCGCGCTCAAGATGACCGGCACGGCGACGCAGATCGTCAATGGCGGCGTCGACATCAGACAGAAGCCCTCCTGGATCGAGGGACCGCATCTGCTGAAGCGCGAGGGATATTATTATCTGATCGCGGCCGAGGGCGGCACCGGCGACCAGCATAGCGAAGTCGTGTTCCGCGCCCGCGACCTGCGCGGCCCCTTCACCCCCTATGCCGGCAATCCGATCCTGAGCCAGCGCAGCCTGGACCCGGCCCGTCCCCATCCGGTGACATCGGCCGGCCATGCCAAGCTGGTGCAGACGCAGGCGGGCGACTGGTGGGCGACCTTCCTCGCCACCCGCCCCTATGGCCCAGACCTCTACAATATCGGGCGCGAAACCTTCCTGCTGCCGGTCGCATGGCGCGATGGCTGGCCGCATATATTGGACGCCGGCAAGGCCATTCCCTATGCGGCGAAACGCCCGGCCCTGCCCGTGCGCGATGCCGATGCGCCGCCGACCAGCGGCGATTTCGCCTATCGCGACCGGTTCGACGGACCGCGGCTCGACATGGGCTGGATCGGCCTGC
Organism: Sphingobium sp. WTD-1; assembly: GCF_030128825.1. Lineage (NCBI taxonomy): Bacteria > Pseudomonadati > Pseudomonadota > Alphaproteobacteria > Sphingomonadales > Sphingobiaceae > Sphingobium > Sphingobium sp. WTD-1. Next base: position 4,429,542 of record NZ_CP119127.1, read on the forward strand.
GGACGCCCAAGGCACCGCTTTACCGGCTGGAGGCGGGCGGACTGGTGCTGGACGGCACGACCGCGCTGGGCGACCTCAGCGGCACCCCGGCCTTTGTCGGGCGGCGCCAGCAGCAGCATGTCGCGACCATCAGCACGGACCTGACCTATCGGCCAGAGACGGAGGGGGATCGTGCGGGGCTGGCGGCCGTGCAGTCCGATCGCTCCTTCCTGTTGTTCGGCGTGACGCAGAAGGACGGGAAACCGCAGGTCGCCCTGATGCTGCGCGAGGACAGCGATCGTGACAGGCTGGTCGCTGCCGCGCCGATCGATCCGGCCAAGCCCGTCCGCCTGACGATGGACTTCGATGGCGGCACGGCGCGCTTCGCCTATGGCGTCGACGGGCGGGAGGCGGTGCTGGCGCGCGATGTCGATATCCGCTTCCTCAGCACCCATGAGGCTGGCGGCTTCGTCGGCACGGTGGTCGGTCCCTATGCCTGGGCCGCGCGCGTCACCCGGCCGATCAGCAACTGATAGACGTCGCGGCCGCCCGCTTTGTCATAGGCGGCCATGACCCGGCGCAGCGCGGCGGGGGAGAGCGGCCGGCGCCCCTCGTCCGGCACCACCGCGCCGATGCCCTTGAGATGGCCGGTCAGCGCACGGGCGCCCTGCCCGTCCAGCAGGACGGTCTCATCAAAGGCGAAGGCGTCGCCATAGGCCGCCAGCATCGCGCGCAGCGCGTCGAGCGAGGGATAGGCGGGGACGCCGGGCGTCAGATCGCAGGTCGCATGGGCAGCGCGCCATTGGGCAAAGCTGCCCTGCCCCATGGTCGAGAAGATGAGGCTGCCGCCGGGGCGGAGCAGCGCCACCAGCCGCGCGATCGCGGCGGGCAGGTCGTCAAACCATTGGAAGGCAAGGCTGGAGAGGATGAGGTCGAACCATTCGCCTTCGAACGAGGGCGCCTCCCCATCCATCGCGAGGAAGGTGCCGGCCACCAGCCCGGCCGATGCGGCCCGGTCAAGCATCTTTGGCGAAATGTCGGTCGCGACCAGCTCCGCTCCGGGCCAGCGGGTCTGGATGTCGCGCGTGAGCAGGCCGGTGCCGCAACCGATTTCCAGGATGCGGGCGACGCCGTCTGGACTCTGTCGCTGGGCGATGTCGGCGACCAAAGCTGCGGCCGTCCGCTGCGGCCCGGCATGTTCGTCATACCGGTCGGCAGCCGCGCCGAAGGAGTCGCTTATCCGTTGCTTGCGGACCTGATTCATGGGTAGGCGCATGGCAGAGCCATGGCCGCTTGGCCAGCATCTTCAAGGATCGCCCCGCATGACCGCCGCATCGCCCCGTATCCCCGCCATGGACGTGCTGCGCGGCTGCGCGGTGATGGGCATATTGTGGATGAACATCACTGCCTTCGCCCTGCCGCAGAACGCCTATTTCAATCCAGTCGCGGCCGGGCCAATGTCGGGCGGCGACATCGCCTTCTGGGCGAGCAGCCTGATCCTGGTCGATGGCAAGATGCGCGGCCTGTTCTCGCTGCTTTTCGGGGCGTCGATGCTGCTGCTGATCGACCGGGAGGAAATGGCCGGGCGCGACGGCACGCGGGCACAACTGGTGCGCGGCGGCTGGTTGCTGGCGATCGGCCTGCTGCATCACATATTGCTGTGGTGGGGCGACATATTGGTGACCTATGCGGTGGTCGGCACCATCGCCCTGCTCTTTGCCCAGAAAGAGCCGCTGGCGCTGGTCAAATGGGCGTTTCTCGCCTTCCTGATCCACTTCCTGATCTGTGGCGCCTTCATCGCCAGCCTCTATGGCTGGGCCCATGCCGCCGCTGCGCCCGGTGCCGCCGCCGCAACGCGCGAGGGACTCGACAGCTTCCTCGCCGGCCTGTCCGACCCCAACAGCCCGATCATCCAGCAGGATATCGCCACCTACACCGGCAGCTTCGCCGGAATCGTGCGCCATCATCTGACCGGCTTTGTCGGCGACTGGCTGTGGACCTTCCTCTTCACCGGCCTCGACACGCTGGGCTTCATGCTGCTGGGCATGGCGATGCTGAAGGGCGGCTTCCTGATCGGCCGCTGGCCCGCCGAGCAATATCGGCAGACCGCGCGCCATTGCTTCCTGATCGGGCTGATGCCGATGATCGGCCTGACCATCTGGGTGGTGGCGAGCGGCTTTGCGCCGCTGACCGCCTTTTCGACCGCACTGCTCTGGTCCTTCCCCTTCCGCATTCCGCTGGCGGTCGGCTGGGCGGCACTGATCCTGTGGCTGCTGGCGCGGCATCGCGATCATTGGCTGGTCCGCCGCGTCGCCGCGACCGGGCGCATGGCGCTCAGCAATTATCTGGGCACCAGCCTTGTCATGACGACGATCTTCTATGGTTGGGGCCTGGGGCTGTTCGGATTGGTGCGCCCGGCGGCCTTTCCGCTCTTCCTTATCGCCGCCTGGGCGGTGATGCTGCTGTGGTCCAAGCCCTGGCTCGACCGATTCGCGATGGGGCCGGCCGAATGGGTCTGGCGCAGCCTGCAACGGGGAAAAGTGCAAAAGATTCGCAGGAGCGCGTGATCTTCTATTGCGATCCATTAGCATCTGACCTATTTCACGGGTCAGGAGAATCCAATGGTCGTCTGTGTTTGCAATGCCATTCGCGAAAAGGATCTGCGGGAAGCCGCGCGCGATGGTGCCGATACCCCCTGTAGCGCCTATGCCCGTTTCGGCCGCCGCCCCAAGTGCGGCCAGTGTGTCGGCTATGCCCGCACGATCATCGCGGCAGAGCGCGCGACGGCCTGAGATCATTGCGAAGCAGGCGCAGTAAAAGGCCCCTGACAATCGCGAAGCCGACGCAATAGCCGCCTGAAAAATGGCCGTTTTCTGCGGCTTTCCGGCTTAACAACCGGATGCGAAACCTTTATATGTCCCGGCATTCCCAATAACAGCCGGAGCATAGCGCCATGAAGGGCGACCAGAAGGTTATCGATTATCTGAACGAGGTCCTCAAGAACGAGCTGACCGCGATCAACCAATATTTCCTCCACTATCGCATCCTCAATCACTGGGGCATCGAGAAGCTCGCCAAGTTCGAATATGAGGAATCGATCGACGAGATGAAGCACGCCGACAAGGTGGCGGAGCGCATCCTGTTTCTTGACGGTCTGCCCAACTTCCAGCTGCTCGGCCGGCTGAAGATCGGCGAAACCGTCGAGGAAATCCTTAAGGCGGATCTGGAGCTGGAATATGAAGCGCTGCCGGTGCTGCGCGACGCGATCGCCTATTGCGAGTCGATCAAGGACTTCGTCAGTCGCGACCTGTTCCAATATATCCTCGAAAGCGAGGAAAAGCATGTCGACACGCTGGAAACCCAGTTCGAGATGATCGAGCGCATGGGCATCCAGAATTATGTCCAGCTGCAGAGCAAGGCCAAGGAAGACTGACACGAACGCGCGGGGGCGGCTGTCCGGCGGGCGCCCCCGCCTTTGCAGGCTGTGGGGGAAGGTGCGCATCGCCCTTCCCCTGCCCTTTATGGCGCCATCTGGCGCATAGCCGGGCTTCCCGTCAGATAAGTGCGTCGAGAATGCCGATCAGCGGCAGGTCGGCCGGCGGCATGTCGAGCGCATACATTTGCGCGGGCCGCACCCATTGCAGCGCAGTGGCATGGCGCGCTTCGGGCACCCCTTCCCATTTGCGGCAGACATAGAGCAACAGCAGCAGATGCTTGCTCTCCAGCGGCGCGCTGGCGAAGGTTGCGGGCGCCAGGCAGCTTTCATGGGTGCGGATACCCAGCTCCTCCTCCAGTTCACGCACCAGTGCCGCCTCGGGCGTTTCGCCCGACTCGACCTTGCCACCGGGAAACTCCCACAGGTCCGCCATCGGCTTTCCCGGAGGACGTTGCTGCACCAAAACGCGGCCATCGGCATCGATCAGGGCGACGGCAACGACCAGAAACGGGGTAAAACTCTGCATAACGCTCCCTTGCGAGGGCTTTGTTAACCGTGGCTGCTTTACACACCGATTGTGGAGTGTCTGTAGCCAAGCGGGGTCATATGCGCGCGATCATCGAATTCGTAACGAAATCCGCGCTCTCGCGATGCGAACGGGGGGCCACCGCCGTCGAATATGGCCTGATCATCGCGATGATCGTGCTGGCCATGATCGCGGCGCTGAACAACGTCGCGACACGAACAACAGGCATGTGGAACAACGTCGCTGAAGAAGTTACCAAGCATTAACCAATAAATTCTGACAGACACTATTCCGCATTAAACTTTTCTCAACCGAGCCAATCTAGACAGGTCTTCGCTGACCTAGAATTCAAAGCGGGGCGGCCGGGTAGTTTAACGTAACGATTGTCAAGGAGACATCACATGCAGTTCATTCGCAAGATGCTGAAGAACGAAAAGGGCGCGACCGCCATCGAATACGGCCTGATCGCCGCTCTGATCGCCGTGGCCGCCATCGGCGCCATGACCAGCCTGGGCTCGAAGCTGGGCAGCACCTTCAACAACGTTTCGGGCAACCTGAAGTAAGCTCGAACACGATGTTAGAAAAGGGCGGCGGAAGCAATTCCGCCGCCCTTTTTCTTTGCCTGGATTCTGCCGAATCTTACCAGGTGACGATCTTCACCCGATCGCCAGGCTTCAACACGGAGCGTTCGTTGAGGGCGTTCAGCACCAGGAAGCGCTCCAGCGGATAATCGCTATAGGCCATGCGGTGGCCGAGCGACTGGACGGTGTCGCCCGCCTTGACGGTCACCAGATTGACCCGGCGTGGCTTGATCGCCGCCGCCTCCTGCGCCGACAGGCGCTGGACCGAACGGACCATCGAGTCGAACGGGCCGATACCCTTGCCCGCCGGGGTCAGCAGCAGGAAATGATAGGCCTTTCCGCCGCCGAAATCATAGGCGAAGACGGTGGCGTCGATCTGACCCGACTTGGTGTTGGCGCGCACCGTGCGCCAGGCGGCCGGCAGGCCGTTGATCGTCGTGCGCTGCACCTCACCCGCGGGCGGGGCGCCGGCATTGCCCGCGAGTCGCTTGAGCACCGAATCGATATAGGTCGACAGATTGCCATTATAGGCCATGCCGCCAAACTGCGCCTGGCCGCCCGAACCGGTGATGCTGACCGCGTCCGCGCCATTTTCCATGCCGAAGCCCGAGGGCGCGGTGAAGGACAGGCGCAGGTCGGGGTGGCGGAAGCGGCTGCCATCAATCACGCCCTGCTTGGGATCGTCGCCATAGAGGACGCCATTGAGCGCCGTCAGGAAGGCATCGCGGTTGCGCAGAGTGCTGGTCGCGCCGGTGCGCGAGGCCATCTGCGCCGCCCGATCGACGCGCTCGCCCGGATCGGGATGGGTGCTGGCCCATTCGGGCATTGAGCGCGCATCGCCCGACACACGCTGGTCCAGGCTGGTCTGCGCCGCGAGCGAGGCAAGCATGTCCGACAGCGCACGGGGATCATAGCCGGCCGAGGCGAGGTAGCGGATGCCCAGATCGTCCGCCTCATATTCCTGGCTGCGCGAGAATTTGAGGGTCAGAAGCTGGCTGCCGGTGCCGATCCCCTGTTGCAGCACGCCACCCAGTGCCGAATCGCCCAGCAAGGCGCCGGTCAGCACCTGCAGCAGCGCGCCGCCGATCGCGTTGCGCTGCGCCGCCTGCTGGCGCCGCTGGCCATGCTGGGCGGCGACATGGCCGACTTCATGGCCCAGCACGCCGGCCAGCTGCGCCTCGTCATTCATCAGCGCCATCAACTGGCGCGTGACATAGACATAGCCGCCGGGGATGGCGAAGGCATTGTTGACCGGCGAATTGAGCAGGGTGACGGTAAAATCGCCCTGCGCGTTGGAGAGGCCGGACTGGACCGCGATACGGCGTCCGACCGTCTCCACATAGCGCGCCTGCGGCCCGACATAGGCGCCGCCAAATTCCTTGAGCAGTTCGGGATGCTGCTTGGCACCCGATGCCTTGTCCTGCGCGCTGATCGAGGAGACGGTGCGAATCGCCCGCTGCTGCCCCAGCACCGCCGGCGCCACGCCCGCGACGATCAGGCCGACGCCAAGGCCGGCCGACAACCATATCCGATTCATTCTATTCCCATCCTTGACACCCTGCCCCTGTTACCGTGCCGTAACGAGCGAGGACAGGATGCTGTTCCGGGAAATTGACGTCAGATACCGATGGCCAGGAACTTGTCGGCGCGATCGGTGCGCAGTGCCTGCGATTCGAGGCTGGACAGCGCGTCCAGTTCCTCGCCAATGGCTGCGCCCAGATTGGCGATCGCCTGCACCGGCTCGCGATGAGCCCCGCCCACCGGCTCTGCCACGATGCGGTCGATCACGCCCAGGCCCTTCAAATGCTGCGCCGTGACCTGCATCGCGGTCGCCGCGTCGCTGGCCTTGTCGGCGGTGCGCCACAGGATCGAGGCGCAGCCTTCGGGCGAGATCACCGAATAGACGGCATGCTCGAACATCAGCACGCGATTGGCCGCAGCCAGCGCCACTGCGCCGCCCGAGCCGCCCTCGCCCACCACGGCCGCGACCATGGGGACGCCGAGCGCCAGACAGGCTTCGGTCGAACGGGCAATGGCTTCGGCCTGGCCGCGTTCTTCGGCCTGGACGCCGGGAAAGGCACCCGAGGTGTCGACCAAGGTGACGACCGGCAGGCCGAAACGATCAGCCAGTTCCATCAGGCGGATCGCCTTGCGATAGCCTTCGGGCTTGGCCATGCCGAAATTATGACGGACGCGGCTGGCGGTGTCATCGCCCTTTTCATGGCCGATGACCATGACCTTGCGCTCGCCCAGCGTCGCGAAGCCCCCGATGATCGCCTGATCGTCGGCAAAGGCGCGGTCGCCGGCCAGCGGCATGAAATTGTCGAACATGCCCGCGACATAATCCTTGAAGTGCGGGCGTTCGGGGTGGCGGGCCACCTGCGTCTTCTGCCAGGGCGTCAGCTTGGCATAGATGTCCGACAGCATCTTGTCGGCACGCTGTTCCAGCGTGTTGATCTCGCCACTGATGTCGATGTCGCCGACGGAGGCCGTCTGGCGCAGTTCGATGATGCGGGCTTCCAGCTCTGCGACCGGCTTTTCAAATTCGAGAAAGCTTACCATGGCGGATGGCGTTAAGGCGCGGACGCGTCGCCGTCAACGCGGGGATGCGCGATCCTGGCTTGCATGCCGGCCAGCGGGTGCCGGCTGTTGACCAGTTCGACCAGCCGGCGGCTGTCGACATGGGTATAGATTTGCGTCGTGCCGATATCGGCATGGCCCAGCATCGATTGCAGCGCGCGCAGGTCCGCCCCGCCCTCCAGCAAATGGGTGGCAAAGGCGTGGCGCAGCACATGGGGGCTGACCCGTTCGGGCGCGATGCCGGCTGCGGCAGCCAGTTGCTTCACCAGCTGATAGAGGCGGATGCGGCTGACATGGCTCTTGCCCGAGGGGAAAAGCCAGGGGCTGTCGGCCGGCACATGGGCGAGCCAGGTCGCGACGGCGGCGCGGGCGCGGTCGGAGATCGGCACCAGCCGTTCGCGCGCGCCCTTGCCCTTGATGATGAGGAAGGGGCGATCGACCGCCAGTGCCTTGCGCGGCAGCGAGACCAGTTCGGTCGCGCGCAGGCCCGAGCCATAGAGAAGTTCGATCAGCGCCGAAAGCCGCAGATCGAGCGGCGCGGGATGATCCTTCTCCACCCGCTGCGCGATCAGGGCAAAGAGCGAATCGACCTCCTGCGACGACAAGATCTTTGGCAGCGGCCGGCGCGTGACCGGCCGGGGCAATGCCGCGCCGGGATTGTCGGCGCGCAGCCCCTCCTCCTCCAGAAAGGCGTAGAAGGCACGCAGCGCGGACGCCTTGCGCGCCACGGTGGAGGCCGCGAGCGGCGCCCATTCGCCGGCGAGGCGGCCGAGCGTGTCCTGGCTGGCGGCAGCAAGCCCGCCGACAATCTCCCCCGCGCCCTGAAGGTCGGTGCGATAGGCAAGCAGCGTATTGCGCGACGCCCCTCGTTCCGCCGCCATCATTTCGAGGAAGCGGTCGATCAGGACGGCATCGTCATCCATCGCCCCGGACCGGGTCAGGACAGGCGGGTCAGGGCCTCGGCCGCGATCATCCGCGCCTCCGGGTCCAGCCCGACGCGATGCAACGCCGCCACCACATGATAGAGATGGCCGGGCGGCAGGCGATGCCAGTCGCGCCCCTGCATGCCAACGGCAGCGAGCAACGCCACGGTCGCCTTCTCGCCCCGCTGCGACGCGGCGTCGATCGCGCGCGCCCAGCGGCTGTTGGCGGCCAGGGTGAAGCCATTATCCTGCGCCAGCGCGGCCGCATCATTGGCCGGCAGACGCGACAGGCCCGCCAGCGCGGCGATCAGCATCCGTCCCTTTTCAGGGCCGGCATCGCTGACATAGCTGGAGATGCGGCTGCTGCCGCTGTCGACGACCGTGCTGGGCGCGCCGACCGCGAGCAAGGCCCAGAAATCCTGGGATCCATCGCCATCGATCTGGCCGATCGCCTGCGCCCAGCGGGCCGCATTGCGATCATAGCCGGCGGTCAGCATCGCCGCGACCAGATTGGCGGCATCGCGCCCATCGGCCTGCGATACCGGCAGCGCGGCGGCGGCGCGGGCCGTAGCGATCAGGCCGACATAATCGGGCGCGGCATTGTCGCGCCACAGCGTCTGCATCGCCTGGATGCGGGCACCCGCAGTCGGGCCGGAATAGGCATTGCGCAGCGCATCGACGCGATCCGCCAGATCGGACGCAAGATCGCCTTCGCTACCCAGCTCGGCATAGAAATTGACCAGCGCCTCGCTGGAGAAGACGCCCAGTCGCGCCGCGACTTCGCTGCCCGGCAGGCGGCGCACGGCGGTCAGAACCGGCGCACGCGCTTCCCAGGCACGGACGTGCGGGCCGACGCTGCCATAAATGTCGTCGGGGATCGGCACGTTGAGCGCCGTCGCCAGGCCATAGCGCCAGGCGGTGAGGCCATCGACGCCGTCCCATTCGATCTTGACCGAACGACGCGCATTGAAGCCCGCACCGACCATCTTTTCGGCCAGGCGATAATCGATGCCGCGCACCACGCCCTTGCGCTGGGCCCGATTAAGCGCGGCGCTGGCCGACCCCTGATCGCCCGACAGCGCGGGGCAGATCGCCCGCGTCATGTCCCAGCCCGGTTCCTTGCTGGTGCGCAGCGCGCCCGCCGACAGCGGACACAGGCCCGCCGGATCGGCGGTCGCCAGATAGGTCTGCATCGCGATCGCATAGAGGCGCGGCGTATATTTGTCGGGATCGACGCTCTGCACCAGCAGCCGGGCGCTGTCCGCCTCGCCCATGCGCAGCAGCAGCCAGGCGCGCTCGGCCGCCCAGTCAGCGCCATTGATGCCGCGCGGCGTGTTTGTGGCGCTCAGCAGCGCGCGCCGCAGCAGGATGGAGGCCCAGCGCGACAGGATCGGCGCATGGGTCTGCTTCATCAGGATCGCGAGATAGGGGCCATATTCCGCGCCGAAGGCGTCGGGTTCCATGCCGCGTGTGGCCGGCGTCAGCGGCCCGATGCGGTCGAGTGAGCGGCGGGCGCTCTGCGGCAGGTCATATTTGGCCTTTTCGGCGGCCAGTTCGTCCGCGCTCATCGCCTCGGCGGCATTGTCCACCGCATTGGCGACCGACAGGTCGAGCGGCTGGACGATTTCGCCCGACGGCGACGGCGTGACCGGCACGGTCGGGACGACCGGTGCGGGCGATGCCGGACGGGCCGGCTGCGCGGGCGTGGGCGTTGGCGCCGGGGCCGGATCACCAAAGCCGGGCGGCAGCAGCGATTCGGGCGCCTGCTGCGCGACGACCGGCAGTGCCAGGGCGAGCGCAAAGCTGCCCAGCGCCCATTTCGCATTCCCCCGCAGGCGGTTCATGCGGCTTACTGACCCAGTTTCTCGGCCGGGATGACCTTCTCGACGGGCTGTTGCGGCTGCTCGCCACCGCGCGACCATAGCACGCCGATCAGCAGGACAAGAACCAACACCGCCGCGATCGGAAGGATCGGCAGACGGGTGCGACGGCGCGAACCGCCTTCGAAACTGCTCAGGGAACGATTATTCTTCATGGTCTCTTCTGCGGCTGGCCCGGCGATGTTTGCCGGACGACAGGGGAAAGTTGCGTTTGCCTCAGCGACGGCTGGCTGTATAGCCCCCCTCGCCATGCAGCGAAACAGCAAATTCCCGGAGAGCAAAGCCAAGCGCGGCCCGATCGTGCTGATCGGCATGATGGGCGTGGGCAAATCCACCGTCGGCCGGCGCCTTGCCGCGCGCCTGGGCCTGAGCTTCGTCGATGCCGATGAAGAGATTGAGCGGGCCGCTGGCATGAGCGTGAGCGAGATCTTCGCCCGCTATGGCGAGGCCCATTTCCGCGATGGCGAGCGCCGGGTGATCGCCCGGCTGATGGACGGCGTGCCCAAGGTGATCGCGACCGGCGGCGGCGCCTTCATGCAGGACGAGACCCGCGCGCTGATCCTGGACCATGCCACCACCATCTGGCTGGATGCCGATATCGAGGTGCTGGTCGACCGCGTGTCGCGCCGCGAAGGGCGCCCGCTGCTCAAGGATCGCGACCCGCGCATCGTGCTGACCGAGCTGGCGGCCGTCCGCAACCCCATCTACGCGCTGGCGCCGATCCATGTGAAGAGCATCGCCGCGCCGCACGAGGTCGCCGTCGACCGCATCCTGGAGCAGCTATCCGCATGGCACTAGTCCCCGTCGCGCTGGGCGCACGCAGCTATGACATCGTCATCGAACAGGGCGCGCTCGACCGTGCGGCCGACCATCTGGCACGCTATGCCCGTGGCGGGCGGCTGGTGGTCGTCACCGACACCCATGTCGCGGCGGCGCAACTGCCCCGGCTCGACGCCAGCCTGCGCCGGGCCAATATCGTCATCGAACCGATCATCCTGCCAGCGGGCGAACAGACCAAGAGCTGGCGCCATCTGGAGGAACTGCTCGACGCGCTGCTGGCCCTGGAGATCGAGCGTGGCGACCATGTGATCGCGCTGGGCGGCGGCGTGATCGGCGACCTGGTCGGCTTTGCGTCCTCTATCCTGAAGCGCGGCTGCCATTTCGTGCAGCTGCCCACCACCCTGCTGGCACAGGTCGACAGCTCGGTCGGCGGCAAGACCGCGATCAACGCGCGCGCCGGCAAGAATCTGATCGGCAGCTTCTACCAGCCCAGCCTGGTGCTGATCGACCCGTCGGTGCTCGACAGCCTGCCGCTGCGCGAAACCCGCGCCGGCTATGCCGAGGTGGTCAAATATGGCCTGATCGACGATCCCGACTTCTTCGCCTGGTGCGAGGCCAATGCCGACCGGCTGCTGGCCGGCGACGCGGAAGCCCGCACCTATGCGATCGAGCGCAGCGTGCGCGCCAAGGCAGCGATCGTCGCCGATGACGAGCGCGAGACGACCGGCCGCCGCGCCCTGCTGAACCTGGGCCACACGTTCGGCCATGCGCTGGAGGCCGATACCGGCTTTTCCGACATGCTGCTCCATGGCGAGGGCGTGGCCGCCGGCATGGCGCTTGCCTTCCGCTATTCGGCGCGCCTTGGCCTGTGCAGCGCATCGGACGCGGAACGCGTCACCGCGCATCTGAAGGCGATCGGCCTGCCCCATGACCTGGCCAGCGCCCATGTGACCGCCGACGGCGCGGCGCTGGTAGCCCATATGCTGCACGACAAGAAGATGGCGGCGGGCACCCTGCCCTTCCTGCTGGCGCGCGGCATCGGCCAGACCTTCCTGTCGAAGGATGTGGTGCTGGACGATGTGGCGGCGTTCCTCGACGCGGATCGCGCCGGCGCCTGACCAGGGGCCTATTACACAGCAGGCAATTGCCGCCCCTCCCGCCCAGGGAGGGGTTGGGGAGGGTGGCGAGCGCAGCGAGCATCCTCCCTATCGACCGTGGAGCGCCGCTGACGCGGCGCACCCACCCCCGGCCCCTCCCTGGAAGGGAGGGGAGAAACATGGCCTCGACCAGACATTTCAGCGCAGATCGCCTTCCGTAATATTCGGGACATTCGCGCGCAGCATTTGCGGACTAGATCACTCTTTGTCAGCGGCCCCCCCTTGCAGATCCCCCTCTGTCGCCGCTGATCCTCCCCTGAACCTCGGCCTCCAGCTTTTAGCTGGAGGCCCTTTTTTTGTGCCGTGCGCATCGCGTTCAGGCACAAAAAAGGGCGCCCGGTGGGGCGCCCTTTCGATATCGTGCCTGTGAAGGGCCAATTACTTCTTCAGCGTCAGGCCGCCAAAGCGCTTGTTGAAGCGCGCAACCTGGCCACCGGTGTCCAGCTGGCGGTTGCCACCGGTCCAGGCCGGGTGCGACTTGGGGTCGATGTCGAGCGCCATCGTGTCGCCTTCCTTGCCCCAGGTCGAGCGGGTCTGGAAGGTGGTGCCGTCGGTCATCTGGACAGTGATGAAGTGGTAATCGGGGTGGGTATCGGCCTTCATGGCGTCTTGCTCCGTGTGTGTGCCGGTTCCGACCGGCTATGGATGCGATAAAATGCGAAGGCGCGCCGTTAGCGTTTTCGGCGCGCCAAAGCAAGGAAAAGGATGTGCCTTCGCTCAGTCCTTGGGCGGATCGGCGATCATCGCGACGAAATTGGCTTCCGCCGCCAGCTTGCCGTCGATCAGCGCACGCCCGGCGAACTTGCAGACCGCGCCGCGCATCTGCGTCACTTCGACATGCAGGTCGAGCAGGCAGCCCGGCTCCACCGGGGTGCGGAACTTCGCACCGTCGATGCTCATGAAATAGACGAGCTTGCCCGAATCCGCGAGCCCCAGCGAATCGACCACCAGCACGCCGGCCGCCTGGGCCATGGCCTCGACGATCAGCACGCCCGGCATGATCGGCCGGCCGGGGAAATGGCCCTGGAAGAAGGGCTCGTTCATCGACACCGCCTTGATCGCGTGGATCGACTGGCTCGGCACCAGCGACGTCACGCGGTCTACCAGCAGCATCGGGTAGCGATGCGGCAGGGCAGCCATGACCCGACGGATATCCATCGGGCCACGGGCTTCCTTGTTATCAACCTCTCCGGTCATCGTCTCAGCGCGACTTGGGCGCCTGCGCCGGGTTGGCGGGGGCCGGAGCGGCAGCGGCCGGGGCCGCAGCCTGGCCCTGACGACCGCCCGGCTGCCAGCCGGCGGGCGGGGTGATGCCGACGCTGGGCACCAGCGTGTTGAGTTCGGTCACGACCGAAGCGGTGATGTCGACGGTCGGCTGATAGGACACGGTCGCGTCGGGCGACAGGACCAGGTCGACCTTCGCCTTGGTCATGGCGGCCTTCAGCGCGTCCGACAGCTTGGCGGTGATCTGTTCCTCGACATAGGCGTTGGCGAGCGCGATCGGCTGGCCCAGGCGCTGCAGTTCGGCCTGCGCGGTCTGCTGCGACTGCTGGAACTGCTGATACTGGGTTTCGATCGCGGGGGTCGGCTTGCCGCCGGCCGCCTTCAGCGCGGCCTGCAGGGCGTCGCCCTTGGTCTTGAGATCAGTGTCGATCGCGGTCTTGCGCGCGGTGAAGCTGTCGATCTGCGCCTTGTAGGTGGTCTGGATCTGGGTGCGGGCGGTCGAATAGGCGGCGCTGGTGGCAACCGCGCGCTGCAGATCGACGACAGCGATGCCCTGCTTCGACTGGGCAGCGGCTGGCGCTGCGGTCAGAGCGATGGCGGTGACAGGCGCGATACCGAGCGCCAGAGCCTTGATAAACGTCTTCATCAGAATTGAGTCCCTACGTTGAAGGTGATGAGTTTGTTGTCGTCCCCTGGTTCCTTGAGCAGGGCCTTGGCGATGTCGATGCGGAACGGCCCAAAGGGCGAGTTCCAGTTGACACCGAAGCCCACGGACAAACGCGGTTTCAGCGTGTCGCCCAGATAATCTTCCTCGAACATGCCGCTCTTGGTGTCATAGCCAACAGGGCAGACCGGGCTGGCCGCCGTGCCGGTCGCACGGACGGTGCTCAGCGAACCGGTAGAGTCGGAGCAATAGCCCGCAAAGTTGATGGTGCCCGGATTCTTCAGGCCGGCAACAGCGCCGACATCCGCGAAGATCGACGGACGCAGGCCCATTTCACGGGCACCCGAACCCAGCGGAATCTCCATTTCGGCGCGGGCCATATAATAGACGCGGCCACCCAGCGCGTCATCCGACACATTATTGTTGCCGGTCTGACGGACATAGCTGGTGGAACCGTCATCATTGGTCTGCGAAACCAGATAATAGCGCTTCACGCGCGGACCAACGCCGCGAATGTCGAAGCCGCGCATCTGCGGTTCGCCCAGGAAGAAGCGGTCGGTCAGGCGGATCGGGTCGACTTCGGCGCCGGTGGCGTCATAGCGCGTGCCCTGGAGGCTGTGGATATAGCCGCCCTCGCCCGACAGCGAGAAGATGAAGCCGCCGCCCAGGCCCCAATATTTGGCGGCATTGGCGCGGGTGCGGATGTAGCGGACGTCGCCGCCGAGGCCGGCAAAGTCCTGGCTGAGCGTGACGGTCTGACCACGGGTCGGACGGATGCGGTTGTCGCGGGTATCGTATATCAGCGAGTAACCGATCGACGAGGTGGTGCGCTTGCCGATGGCGTCGCAGAGATAGCGGCCCGCCAGCAGCGGGTCGCAGACGCCGTCGGTATAATAAGTGTCCTTGTCCAGCGTCACGTCGTCGAAGTTCAGCGTGTAGCGCAGCGCCAGCGACACATATTCGGTGATCGGCACGCCGGCACGCAGCTGGAAGCCGGTCGTGGTCTGTTCATAGGTGGTATCGCGGTCGTTATTGCTGAGATAACGGAAGCTGTTGAGGTCGCGGCGATAGATGTCGCCGCCCAGCGCGATATTCTTGTCCATGAAATAGGGCTCGGTGAAGCCCACTTCGACCGACTTGGAATAAGCCGAATAATTGACCGAGGTGCGCAGTTCCTGGCCCTTGCCGCGGAAGTTGCGCTGGGTGATCGACGCCGAGATGATGAAGCGTTCGAGCGAGGAGTAACCGGCCGAAAGCGAGAGTTCGCCAGTCGACTTTTCCTGGACATTGGTTTCCAGCACGATGCGGTCGGGCGCCGAACCAGGCTTCTGCTCGATGTCCAGCTTCTCCTGGAAGAAGCCGAGCGAGTTGATGCGGTCCTTCGAGCGCTTGACCAGGAAGCTGTTGAAGGCGTCGCCTTCGGCCAGGCGGAACTCGCGGCGGACGACCTTGTCCTGGGTCAGCGTGTTGCCGTTGATGTCGACGCGCTCGACATAGACGCGCGGGGCATTGGCGATGCGGAAGTTGATCCCCATCGTCAGGTCGTCCTTCGACCGATTGAAGTCGGGTTCGACCTGGGCGAAGGCATAGCCGAACAGGCCGGCGGTTTCGCTCAGCGTGTCGACCGTGTCCTCGACCTGCTTGGCATTGTACCAGTCGCCCTTCTTCATCGGCAGGCGGCGGGTCAGCGCATCGCCCGACAGGTCGCGAATATCGGATTCGACCTTCACGTCGCCAAACTTGTAGCGATCCCCTTCCTCGACCACATAAGTGATGATGAAGTCCTGCTTGTCAGGCGTCAGTTCCGCGACGGCCGAGATCACGCGGAAATCGGCATAGCCTTCGGTCAGGTAGAATTGGCGCAGCTTCTGCTGGTCATAGGCCAGGCGATCCGGGTCATAGCTGGTGCCCGAGGAGAAGATGCGGAACCAGCGCGACTGCTTGGTCACCATCTGGCCGCGCAGTTCGCCGTCCTTGAACTTCTCGTTGCCGATGATGTTGATCTGGCGGACCTTGGACTTGGGCCCTTCCGAGATTTCGAACACGATGTCGACGCGGTTCTGGTCCAGCTGGACCATCTTGGGCTCGATCGTCGCGGCGAAGCGGCCCTGGCGGCGATACAGCTCTACGATGCGGGCGACGTCGGCGCGGACCTTGGAGCGGGTATAGATCTGGCGCGGCGCCAGTTTTATTTCGGGACGGATCTTGTCGTCCTTCAGGCGCTTATTACCTTCAAGGACGATACGGTTGATGACGGGGTTTTCCTTCACCTCGACGGTCAGCGCGCCGCCATCGTTGCGGATCTGGACGTCGGCGAAGAGTTCGGTCTCATACAGGTCGCGCAGCGCCTGATCGAGCGATTCCTGGCTGAAGGCCTGGCCCACGCGCAGCTTGGTGTAGGACATGACCGTGTCCTGCTCCAGACGCTGGGTGCCGGTCACGGTGATGCTGCGGATCGTGCCTTCGGGCGTATTGGCCGTGGACGCCGCGATCGGCGCAGCCGCCGGGGCGGCGTTCTGGGCCATCGCCGGCACGGCCGACAGGCCCGCAATCATCGTCGTGGCCAACAGGGCCGCGATGATCGGACGCTGGCCCTTGCTGCTGTTCATCGCTGTCACCCGCTCACCTCAAAAAAGTAAAAAACTGTTTCGCCAGAAATAGACGGCGCCGAACCGCGCCTTCCCTGCCCGAAGCGGCTCAGCCGATCAAGCCGGACAGCCGCTCCCACAATCCGAAAGACGACAAATCGTTGAAGGTCACCAGCAACATGACCGTCATCAGCAGCGCCAGACCCGACCGATAGGCCCAATCCTGCACCTGCGGGCTCACCGGCCGCCGTTGCACTGCCTCCACCCCATAGAAAAGCAGATGCCCGCCATCCAGCATGGGAATTGGCAAGAGGTTGATGAACCCCAAGTTAATCGAGATGAGGGCGATGAAGAAGATGAAGCTCTCCAGCCCCAGCGTCGCCGCCTGCCCCGATACCTGCGCGATCTTGAGCGGCCCGCCCAGTTCCTTGACCGAACGGTCGCCGCCGATCACCTGGCCCAGCGTCTCCACCATGGTGCGGATGATCTGACCCGTCCGCTCGATCGCCACCACGGGCGCGCGCAACAGGCTGACCTGCTCAATCACCGGTTCGCCCGGCCCGATGCCCAAGCGGCCAACACGAAATTTCTCACCGAAACCGTCATCGTCCATTGCGACGCCGATCTTGGCCCGAACGGTAAATTCGCGCCCGCCACGATCCACGACAACGCCCACGGGCTCGCCCGGACGAATGCGGGTATACATCACCATGTCTGTGTAGGTCGTCATGGTGCGACCATTGAACGACACGATGCGATCGCCAACCTTAATACCCGCTGCCGCAGCGGCGCTGCCAGGCTGGACCGAACCCGCGACCGCCGGGGTCCGGCTTTCGCCGTGCAGGAAGGCGAAGGCAGCAAGGATCAGGATGGCGAAGAGGAAATTGATCGCCGGGCCGGCGGCGACGATCGCCGCGCGCTGCCACAGCGGCTTGGCCGGGAAGCTTTCGGCGCGATCCTGCGCCGACATTTCCAGCCATTTGGGATCGGTCTGACTGGCCGCGTTCATGTCGCCCTTGAAGCGGACATAGCCGCCCAGCGGCAGCGCCGCGAGGCGCCAGCGCGTGCCGCGCCTGTCCACCCAGGCGGCGATTTCCGGGCCGAAGCCGATCGAGAAGGCCTCCGCCTTCACCCCGCACCAGCGTCCGACCAGATAATGACCCAGCTCATGCACGAAAACGAGCGGCCCGATGACCGCCACGAAAGCCAAGATGGTCAACAGGAAACCGGGATTGTGGATCAAACCGTCAATCTTTCCATCACATCACCCGCCATAACCCGTGCCGTTGCGTCGGCGTGCAGGACATCATCCATGCAGGCAGGCATCGGCGCGCTATAGCGGTTGAGAACATCCTCCACAATCATGGCGATATCAAGGAAGCCGATGCGGCCGGCCAGAAAGGCCGCCACGGCGACCTCGTTGGCGGCGTTGAGGATGGCGGCCGATGCGTCGCCGGCCTGCGCCGCCGCGCGCGCCAGGCGCAGCGCGGGGAAACGCCGATCGTCGGGCGCCTCGAAATCCAGACGGCCGATCCGGGCCAGGTCGAGCAGCTGGCAGGGCGTGGCGATCCGCGCCGGCCAGGCCAGCGCATGGGCGATCGGGATGCGCATGTCGGGCGAACCGAGCTGTGCCAAAGTGGACCGGTCGCGATATTCGACCATCGAATGGATCACCGATTGCGGGTGGACCAATATCTCGATCCGGTCGAGCCCGACCGGGAAGAGATGCGCCGCCTCGATCAGTTCCAGCCCCTTGTTCATCATCGTCGCGCTGTCGACGCTGATCTTCGCGCCCATCGACCAGTTGGGATGGGCCACCGCCTGCGCCGGGGTGATCGCGCGCATATCCTCATAGCCCAGGGTCCGGAACGGTCCGCCGCTCGCGGTCAGGATGATGCGCGCGACATCGTCCAGGCTGCTGCCCGCCAGGCACTGGAAGATCGCATTATGCTCGCTGTCCACCGGCAGCAGCGTCGCGCCCGATGCGGTCGCCGCCTGCATCATCAGCGCGCCGGCCGACACCAGCGACTCCTTGTTGGCGAGCGCCACCGTGCCGCCGGCCTGCAACGCAGCGATGGTGGGCTTGAGACCCGCGCAGCCGACGATCGCCGCCATGGTCCAGTCGGCCCCCGCCGCTGCGGCATCGACCAGCGCGCCCTCGCCCGCCGCCGCCTCGACACCCGATCCGGCGAGCGCGTCCTTGAGCGCGCCATAATGGGCTTCGTCCGCGACCACGGCGATCTTCGCACCGACAGCGCGCGCGGCGGCGGCAAGGCCGGCGACATCGCGATTGGCGGTCAGGGCGATGACTTCATAGGCATCGGGTTCGCGCTGGATCAGGTCCAGCGTCGACATGCCGACCGATCCGGTGGCGCCGAAGACGGAAACGCTCCGCATCAGGCGCCCGCCAGGACCAGATAGAGCAAGGCGGCGAGCGGCGCGGCCGCCACCACGCCGTCGAGCCGGTCCATCACACCGCCATGGCCGGGCAGGAGATTGCTGCTGTCCTTGACGCCGGCGCGGCGCTTCATCGCGCTTTCGAGCAGATCGCCAAGCTGGGCCGCCACGGCCAGCAGACCGCTCGCCGCCGCAAGCTGGATCGGCAGGTCGGCAAAACGATAGAGAAGGAAGCCCGTGAGCAGGGCCGCGAGCACGCCGCCACCCAGGCCCGACCAGGTCTTGGACGGGCTGACCCGCGGCGCCAGCTTGGGCCCACCGATCGAGCGGCCAGCAAAATAGGCGCCGATATCGGTAGCCCAGACCAGACCGAGCGCCCAGAAGGCAAGCAGGAGGCCATGGCTGTCGGGCGCCTGCCCACGCAGGAACAGCAGCGCCATCACCGGCAGGCAGATGTAGAGAATGCCGAGCGCCAGCTTGAGCGAGCGGCTGGAGATGAGGACGAAGAAGAAGGCGCCCATCATCAGCCCGAAACCGAGCCAGGACACGCCCGCCGCCACCGGGCAGAGGATCGCCAGCGGCACCGAGACGGCATACATCGCCATCTTGCGCTGATCGGACGAGGCGCCGGTCAGCATGCCCCATTCGCCCATCATCAGCACACCGGCGATCGACAGCAGCATCCAGAAGACGAAGCCACCAAAAACCAGCGCGCCGACGGCGACGGCAATCAGGCCAAGGCCAACGATCGTGCGAGTCCGCAATTCACTCGACATGCTATTCACAGTCCGCCGAAACGGCGGTCCCTCATGCGGAAGGCGTCGAGCGCCTGCGCCAATGCCCGGCCATCGAAATCGGGCCAGAGCATATCGGTAAAATAGAGTTCGGCATAAGCCGCCTGCCACAGCATGAAATTGCTGAGCCGCTGTTCGCCCGAGGTGCGGATCAGCAGGTCGAGCGGCGGCAGGTCGGCGGTGTAGAGTTCGGCATCGATCGCCTCGATGCCGATATTCTCGGCCGACAATGCACCGCTCGCCACCCGCTGCGCCAGACGCTGCGCCGCGCGCACCATCTCGTCCTGCGCGCCATAGTTGAGCGCGATCGCAATCACCGGGCCAGTGTTGGCGGCGGTGCGCGCCATCGCGCTTTCGATCAACTCGACCAGGCCAGGCTCGAGCGCCTTGTAGTTGCCGATCACCCGCAGCCGCACGCCATTGGCATGGAATTCATCGATATCCGACTGGATGAAATGGCGCAGCAGCCCCATCAGGTCGGACACTTCGGCCGCCGGACGCTTCCAGTTCTCCGAAGAGAAAGCATAGAGCGTCAGGCATTCAAGGCCCATATCCTGCGCCGCGCGGGCGACGCGGCGCACCGCTTCCACCCCGGCGCGATGGCCGGCGATGCGCGGCAACAGCCGCTTCTTCGCCCAGCGGCCATTGCCGTCCATGATGATGGCGACATGACGCGCACCATGGGCAGGCGCAGCGCTGGTAAGATCGGGCTTGGCTTGTGTGGCCATCAGATAGGAATGCGTGCTTTGGCCGCGAAAGAAAAGCCCCGGCTTACTGGCCGAGGATTTCCTTTTCCTTGGCCGAAGCGGCCGCGTCGATATCCACGATGGTGGCGTCGGTCAGCTTCTGGACTTCGGTTTCCAGACGCTTGCGCTCGTCTTCGCTGATCTCGCCCTTCTTCTCGTCGGTCTTCAGGCTGTCCATGCCGTCGCGACGGACGTTGCGGACGGCGACGCGCGCGCCTTCGGCATATTTGCTGGCGAGCTTGGCCAGTTCCTTGCGGCGTTCCTCGGTGAGGTCCGGGATCGGCAGGCGCAGCGTCTGGCCGTCGACGATCGGGTTGAGGCCCAGGCCCGCCGAGCGGATCGCCTTGTCGCAGGGGCCGACATTGGCCTTGTCCCACACCTGAACCGACAGCATGCGCGGCTCAGGCGCCGACACGGTGGCGACCTGGTTCAGCGGCATGTTGGCGCCATAGACGGTGACCATGACGGGATCGAGCAGCTGCACATTGGCGCGGCCGGTGCGCAGACCGGTGAGATCGCCCTTCAGCGCTTCGATCGCGCCGGCCATGCGGCGTTCGAGGTCGGACTTGTTATACTGGGCCATTATTAGCGCTCCTGATTTTGCACGATCGTCGCGGTGCCTTCACCCGCCAGCACCTTGGCCAGGTTGCCTTCCTCGCGGATGTTGAAGACGACGATGGGAATATGATTTTCACGGCACAGCGCGATCGCGCTGGCGTCCATGACCTTGAGATTGTCGGTCAGCACCTGGTCGAAGCTGATCGCCTCATAGCGGGTGGCGTCCGCCACCTTCTTGGGATCGGCATCATAGATGCCATCGACACTGGTGCCCTTGAACAGCGCGTCGCAGTTCATTTCCGCCGCGCGCAGGGCTGCGGTGGTATCGGTGGTGAAGAAGGGATTGCCGGTGCCCGCCGCGAAGATCACGATCCGGCCCTTCTCCATATGGCGCACGGCCTTGCGCCGGATATAGGGTTCGCACACCGACGCCATCGGAATGGCCGACTGGACGCGGGTGTCGCAGCCGATCTTTTCCAGCGCATTCTGCACCGCCAGCGCGTTCATCACGGTCGCCAGCATGCCCATATAGTCGGCGCTGGTGCGATCGAAGCCCTTGGCCGCACCGGCCAGACCGCGGAAGATGTTGCCGCCACCGACGACCACGCACAGTTCGAAGCCCGCATCCTTCGCGGCGGCGATTTCGCCAGCGACGCGATCGACGGTCTCGGGATCGATGCCGAACTGGCCGGACCCCATCAGCACCTCGCCCGACAATTTCAGCAGGATGCGTTTGAAGGCTGGCCGGGTCATGTGGGGCAAGAATCCTTGATGGTTGGCAGGGGAAGCGGCCGGGACATTAGAGGCGGTAAAGCGCGATGCCAAGGGGCGTTTGTCGTGCGCTCCAGCCTCTTCATGGAGAAAGCGGCACCGATGGTGCCCGGCCCGACCGGCCCCGACCGCCGAACGCACCATGCTCTCATAGAAAAAGGGCGCCCCGCAGGACGCCCCTTCCCTTTGCTTGTCGCTCGATCGGCGATCAGGCGCCGGCGGCAGCAGCCACTTCGGCGGCGAAGTCGCTGACTTCCTTCTCGATGCCTTCGCCCAGCTGGAAGCGGACATAGGACTTGAGCGAGATCGACTTGCCGGCATCCTTGGCCGCCTTGGCGACGACGTCGGCGATCGGGGTCTTGTTGTCCATCACGAACAGCTGCGAGAGCAGGGCCTGCTCCTTGGCGAACTTGGCAACCGCGCCGTCGACCATCTTGGCGACGATTTCGGCGGGCTTACCCGATTCGGCAGCCTTTTCAGCGGCGATCGCGCGCTCACGCTCCAGCAGGGCCGGATCGATGTCGTCAGCCGACAGGGCCAGCGGGAAGGCAGCGGCGATGTGCATGGCCAGCTGCTTGCCCAGCGGCTCCAGAACGTCGGCGGGGGCATCGCCTTCGAGCGCGACGAGCACGCCGATCTTGCCGAGACCCGGCGCAGCGGCGTTGTGGACGTAGGGCACGACGACGCCTTCGGTCACTTCGACATGGGCGACGCGACGCAGATTCTGGTTTTCGCCGATGGTGGCAATGTTGGCGACCAGCTTTTCAGCGATGGTGCCGCCGGCGGGGTGCGGCTGGGCCGACAGGGCTTCGGCGTCAGCCGCGCCCGATTCCAGCGCAACGGTCGACACGGTGCGAACGAAGTCCTGGAACTGGTCGTTCTTGGCGACGAAGTCGGTTTCGCTGTTCACTTCGACGGCAACGCCCTTGGTGCCGGCGACGGCAACGCCGACCAGGCCTTCAGCGGCGGTGCGGCTCGACTTCTTCTGGGCAGCAGCCAGACCCTTGGCGCGCAGCCAGTCGGTCGCCGCTTCGATGTCGCCATTGGCTTCGGTGAGGGCCTTCTTGCAATCCATCATGCCCGCGCCCGAACGGTCGCGCAGTTCCTTGACGGCGGCAGCGGTAATCTCGGCCATGTTGAGGCTCCTAAATCAAAAGGGGTTTAATCAGATAAGCACTAGGGCGCGTTCCGTAATGGACCGCGCCCTAGCCTGTCATTCTTGCAGTTCGAAGACCGCGGATCAGGCCTGCGCGACGACCTCTTCGGCCTCGGGCTCATCCAGAGCGCCCAGGTCGATGCCCGAAGCCTGCTGCGCACCACGGTTGCCCTTGGTGGCGGCGGCGGCCACGGCGTCGCAGTAGAGGCGAATGGCGCGGCTGGCGTCATCGTTCGCCGGAACCGGGAAGGCGATGCCATCGGGCGAGACGTTCGAGTCGAGGATGGCGACAACCGGGATACCCAGGGTGTTGGCTTCCTTGATCGCCAGTTCTTCCTTGTTGGCGTCGATCACGAACATGACATCGGGGATGCCGTTCATGTCGCGAATGCCGCCCAGCGACAGTTCCAGCTTCTCACGCTCGCGGGTCATCTGGAGGACTTCCTTCTTGGTGAAGCCGTGGGTATCGCCCGACAGCTTCTCTTCGAGGGTCTTCAGGCGCTTGATCGAGCCCGAAATGGTCTTCCAGTTGGTGAGCATGCCGCCCAGCCAGCGGTGGTTGACGAAGTGCTGGCCCGACTTGCGGGCGGCTTCGGCGATCGGATCCTGGGCCTGGCGCTTGGTGCCGACGAACAGAACCTTGCCGCCGCCAGCGACGGTGGCCGACACGAAGTCGAGGGCGCGCGCAAAGAGCGGCACGGTCTGCGACAGGTCAAGAATGTGGATGCCGTTGCGGTCGCCGAAGATGTACGGCTTCATCCGCGGGTTCCAGCGGTGGGTCTGGTGGCCGAAGTGGGCGCCAGCCTCGATCAATTGCTGCATGGTGACGACGGGGGTCGCCATAATCATTTCTCCTTCCGGTTGCTACCTCTGGGAATCAGGAACCTTGGATGGTCTCAAAGACCCGTCCGGCACCGGATATGTCGATTCCCATGTGGAATGGGCGCGCCTTTAACGCCCAAAACCCCGTCGCGCAAGGGGTTGACTCGCTCTCAATATGAGAACATAAAGTGAACAGATGGAACAAACAGTCTAAACGCCCGTTTGCACCGACATAGTGAGCCTAAGCGTGCAAATGGCAAGATAGAAAGTCAGCGGCCATGTTCACCATTGTTGCAGCGACCATTTTCTCCGCCGCCTTTCTGCTGGCGGTCGGCACCATTGCCTGGATGTTTGCGCTCTATCATCAGAAGATGGCGGCAGCTTTGCTGTTCGAGCCGATTCCTCAGACCCCGCCCGTCTATCATATCCGCATCACGCGGAACCGCGTGCGCCAGCCGGTTCGCGCCGCCACCCTGTCCGCCCCCGCCCTGCCCGGCAGCGCCCTCGCTGCCTGAACAGGGCATAAGGCTCAGCCAACAGGCTGCTTGCGCACCTTGGCGTAGGACAGGATGCCGAACGGGATCAGCAGCACATAGACACCGCAGATCAGCAGCAGGGTGAGCCAGGGCTGGGTCGCCAGCGCCGCCGCCAGCAGGCCGACAAAGGCGATGAGTTCCAGCCGGATGCGTTTGCGCAACCGCAGCGCCGACCAGCTATAGGTGGCGATGCTGGAGATCATCAGGAAGGCCACGAACGCGGTCCAGGGCGCGACCACATACCAGGCGCGGAAAATCTCTTCACCCGTCACCATCCACAGATAGAGCGGCACGAAGGTGAGGCCGGCACCCGCGGGCGCCGGCACGCCGGTCAGGAAGCCGGCCGATTTGTGCGGCTGTTCCTCGACATCGATATTGGCGTTGAACCGCGCCAGGCGCAGCGCGCAGGACAGGGCATGGGCGAGCGCGAAGATCCAGCCGAATTTCGGCATGGCATGCAGCGACCAGAGATAGAGGATCAGCGCCGGCGCGACACCGAAGGCAATCGAATCGGACAGCGAATCCAGTTCGGCGCCAAAGCGGCTCTCGCCCCGCAGCATCCGGGCGATCCGGCCGTCGAGTCCGTCGAGCATGCCGGCGAACAGGATGGACAGCACCGCCCGCTCCCACTCACCCGAAATGCCGTAGCGCACGCCGGTGAGGCCGAAGCACAGCGCCATCGCCGTCACCGCATTGGGTGCCAGCATGCGCAGCGTGATGCCGCGCCGCAGCCCGCGCGGAACGGCGCGACGCCGCCTCACTGCTGGATGCCCGCGATCACGCGGCGATCGCCGATCTG
Source organism: Sphingobium sp. WTD-1 (assembly GCF_030128825.1). Lineage (NCBI taxonomy): Bacteria > Pseudomonadati > Pseudomonadota > Alphaproteobacteria > Sphingomonadales > Sphingobiaceae > Sphingobium > Sphingobium sp. WTD-1. Next base: position 4,454,439 of record NZ_CP119127.1, read on the forward strand.
GCCCAGGATCGTTTCGCCCGCGACGGTGCGCTGGCCCAGGATCACGCGCGGCGCGGTGCCAGCGGGCAGATAGACATCGACACGGCTGCCAAAGCGGATGAGGCCGATGCGCTGGCCGGCGGCGACCATGTCGCCCGGCTTGACGAAGGGCACGATGCGGCGCGCAACAAGGCCGGCAATCTGGGTGAAGCCGACGCGCAGCCCGTCATGGCGCTCGACCAGGATATGCTGGCGCTCATTATCCTCGCTCGCCTTGTCGAGATCTGCGTTGAGGAACTTGCCCGAAATATAGGTGACGGCCTTCACCGTGCCGCCGATCGGGGTGCGGTTGATATGGACGTCGAACACGCTCATGAAGATCGACACGCGGATCAGCGGCTGATCGCCCAGACCATCGGGCCCGGCCATCTCGCGCGGCGGCGGCACGCGCTGGATCAGCGTCACCAGGCCATCCGCCGGGGCGATGATCGCGCCTTCATCCTGCGGCACGGCGCGGATCGGATCGCGGAAGAAGGCCAGCACCCAGATGGTCACCATCAGCATCAGCCAGCCGATGATTTCCCAACCCATCACGAAGAACAGGCCGGTGATCGCAGCCGCGATCGCACCGAACTTCACCCCTTCGGGATGGACCGAGGGGAAGCGCCATTTGACATTGCCGCCTGCGGCAATCGTGATCTCGTCATTTTCCATGGGCATGTCTTTAGGGGGAGACATTGATCCTGACAACGACGATCCCCGTCCTTGGCTCCCGGCATGAACGCGCATCGCACAACAGTCTTGCGCATGCATCGCATGATCGGCCGGAAAACCGGCGCTGGACGGTTGAACATTGGCGCCGCTTTGCCTAGGGCGTCCCCATAATTCCACCCAAGAGAAGAAGGCGAATAGGCGCTATGGCGAAGATCAAGGTGAAAAACCCCGTCGTGGAAATCGACGGCGACGAAATGACCCGCATCATCTGGGAATGGATCCGTGAGCGTCTGATCAAGCCCTATCTCGACATCGACCTGAAATATTACGATCTTTCGGTCGAGAAGCGCGACGAGACCAACGACCAGATCACCGTCGACGCGGCCAACGCGATCAAGGAATATGGCGTCGGCGTGAAGTGCGCGACCATCACCCCGGACGAAGCGCGCGTCGAGGAATTCAACCTCAAGCAGATGTGGCGCTCGCCCAACGGCACGATCCGCAACATCCTGGGCGGCGTCGTGTTCCGCGAACCGATCGTCATCAAGAATGTCCCCCGCCTGGTTCCGGGCTGGACCGACCCGATCGTCATCGGCCGCCATGCATTCGGTGACCAGTATAAGGCGACCGACTTCGTCGTCCCCAGCGCCGGCAAGCTGCGCATGATCTGGGACGGCGAAAATGGCGAGAAGATCGAGAAGGAAGTGTTCAACTTCCCGTCGGCCGGCGTTGCCATGGGCATGTACAATCTGGACGATTCGATCCGCGACTTCGCCCGCGCCAGCATGAACTATGCGCTCGATCGCGGATGGCCGCTGTACCTGTCGACCAAGAACACCATCCTCAAGGCCTATGACGGCCGCTTCAAGGATCTGTTCCAGGAAGTGTTCGACGCCGAATTCGCCGAAGCGTTCAAGGCCAAGGGCATCATCTACGAACACCGCCTGATCGACGACATGGTCGCATCGGCGCTGAAGTGGAGCGGCAAGTTCGTCTGGGCCTGCAAGAATTATGACGGCGACGTCCAGTCGGACACCGTGGCCCAGGGCTTCGGCTCGCTCGGCCTGATGACCTCCGTCCTGCTGTCGCCCGACGGCAAGACCGTGGAAGCCGAAGCCGCGCACGGCACCGTCACCCGCCATTATCGCCAGCACCAGCAGGGCAAGGCGACCTCGACCAACCCGATCGCCTCGATCTTCGCCTGGACCCAGGGCCTGTCGTTCCGCGGCAAGTTCGACGGTACGCCCGAAGTCACCAAGTTCGCCGAGACGCTGGAGCAGGTCTGCATCAAGACCGTCGAAGGTGGCGCGATGACCAAGGATCTGGCCCTGCTGATCGGCCCGGATCAGGCCTGGATGACCACGGAGCAGTTCTTCGAGGCGATCCGCGTCAATCTGGAAGCCGAAATGGCCAAGTGGGCCTGATAAAGGCTTTTTACCGGAACTGATCGCTTCCTGAAGCTTTCAATACGGAAACGGAACGAGGCGGCGCCGCATCCCGGCGCCGCCTTTTCCTTTTCGGATTGATGCGACGGGAGCAAAGCATGACCACGACAGCCAAGAAGCGCCTGGAAGTCCGGGCGGCGGTGCCCGGCGATGTGCGCGGCATCCAGCGGCTGATCGCCCGCGCCTATCCTGGCATGCCCAATTATTCGCTGGCCACCATCCGCGGCCAGATCAACAATTTCCCCAATGGCTGCTTTGTCGCCCTCTACGACAGCAAGGTCGTGGGCTATTGCGCCACCATGCGCGTCAGCAAGGCGATGGCCTTTTCCCATCATGACTGGGAGGAAATCACCGCCAACGGTTTCGGCACTCGGCACAGCGCCGCGGGCGAATGGCTTTATGGCTATGAAATGGCGGTCGATCCCAAGCTGCGCGGGCTGCGCATCGGCCAGCGCCTCTATGACGAGCGCAAGGAACTGGCCGAGGAACTGGACCTGCACGGCATCGTCATCGCCGGCCGCATGCCCGGCTATGCCCGCGCCAAGCGCCGCGTCGGCAGCGCAGCCGACTATCTGGATAAGGTGGTCAGCGGCAAGCTGCGCGACCAGGTCATCAGCTTTCAGTTGAAGAACCAGTTCGAGCCGCTGGGCGTGCTGGAAAATTACCTGCCTGAAGACAAGCAGTCGGACGGCCATGCCGCCCATCTGGTCTGGCGCAATCCCTATGTCGACCCGGACGAGGCGCCCGAAATGCGGGTGCCGCGCGGCGTGGAAAGCGTCCGCCTCGCCACCTGCCAGTTGCAGGCACGCGCGGTGAAGGATTTTGACGAGTTCGTCCGCAACATCGAATATTTCGTCGATGTCGCGGCGGATTACCGATCGGACTTCATCGTCTTCCCCGAGCTGTTCACCCTGCCGCTGCTCTCGTTCGAGACGAAGAAGCTGTCGCCGATCGAGGCGATCGACAAGCTGACCGGCTATACCCCGCGCCTGACCAAGGAACTGACGCGGATGGCGCTGGAATATAATATCAACATCATCGGCGGATCGCACCCGACCCGCGCCGACGATGGCGACATCCAGAATATCGCCTATGTCGCGCTGCGCGACGGATCGGTCCACACCCAGGAGAAGATCCACCCGACCCCCAACGAAGCCTTCTGGTGGAACATCAAGGGCGGCGACGCGCTCGACGTGATCCAGACCGATTGCGGGCCGATCGGGGTACTGATCTGCTATGACAGCGAATTTCCCGAACTGGCCCGGCGCCTGGTCGACCAGGGCGCGCGCATCATCTTCGTCCCCTTCTGCACCGACTCGCGCCTGGGCTATATGCGCGTGCGCTATTGCGCGCAGGCCCGCGCGATCGAAAATCAATGCTATGTCGTGATGTCGGGTAACGTCGGCAATCTGCCGAACGTCGACAATATGGACATCCAATATGCCCAGAGCGCGATCCTGACGCCGTGCGACCTGCCCTTTGCCCGTGACGGCATCGCCGCTGAGGCGAGCGAGAATGTCGAAACGCTGACCATGGCGGATGTGAACCTGGCCGATTTGAGCTGGGCGCGGGCCGAAGGCACGGTCCGCAACCTGCGCGACCGCCGCTTCGACCTCTATCATATCGACTGGGACAGCAATCCCGACCACAGCCACGCGCCAAGCGGCGGCCCGGTGCCGGCGGGCGGCCATAATTCGCCGGGCGGCGGCTGACCCTATCCCTCGGATCGGCCGCCGCTGCGTGGCGGCCGATTATTCGACGGTGACGCTCTTGGCCAGATTGCGCGGCTGATCGACGTCGGTGCCCTTCAGCACGGCGACATGATAGGCCAGCAGCTGAACCGGCACAGCATAGACCATCGGCGCGATCAGCGGGTGGACCTTGGGCATGGTGATGGTGGCGAGGCACCCCTCGCCTGCCGCCTGCACCCCGTCATAGTCGGAAATCAGCACCACCTTGCCTCCGCGCGCCTGCACTTCCTGCATGTTGCTGACGGTTTTTTCGAACAAGGGGCCGCTGGGCGCGATGCAGATCACCGGCACCAGTTCGTCGATCAGCGCGATCGGGCCATGCTTCATCTCGCCGGCGGCATAGCCCTCGGCATGGATATAGCTGATTTCCTTGAGCTTGAGCGCGCCTTCGAGCGCCAGCGGATAATCGGTGCCACGGCCGAGATACAGCACGTCGCGCGCCGGCACGATATGATGGGCCATCGCCTCGATCGCCTCGTCATAGGCGAGCGCGCCGTTGATCGCGGCGGGCGCTTCGGCGAGGTGACGGACGATTTCCTTCTCGTCCTTGGCGCTGAGCTTGCCCTTGGCCCGCGCCAGATTGGCGGCGAAGGCGGCCAGCACGGCGAGCTGGCAGGTGAAGGCCTTGGTCGATGCGACGCCGATTTCCGGGCCGGCATGGGTCGGTAGCAGCAGGTCGGCCTCGCGCGCCATCGAGCTGGTCGGCACATTGACGACGACGGCGATCTTCTGCCCCTGGGCGCGGGCATAGCGCAGCGCTGCCAGCGTGTCGGCAGTCTCGCCCGACTGGCTGATGAAGAGGGCCAGGCCGCCCTCCTCCATCACCGGCTCGCGGTAGCGGAACTCGGAGGCGAAATCCAAATCGACCGGCACGCGGGCGAACTGTTCGAACCAGTAGCGCGCGACCATGCCGGCATAGAAGCTGGTGCCGCAGGCGACGATGGTGACACGGCGGATGGTCGACAGGTCGAAATCCGGGATCGGCAGCGACACGCGGTCGTCCATCCGCTGCAGATAGGCCTTGAGCGTCTGGGCCACGACGACCGGCTGCTCGTAGATTTCCTTCTGCATGAAGTGGCGATGATTGCCCTTGTCGATCATCGCCCCGGACACGCCGGAAATGGTGACGGGGCGTTCGACCGGGTTATTGTCCTTGTCGAAGATTTCGGCGCCGTCCCTGGTGATGACGACCCAGTCGCCCTCGTCCAGATAGGCGATGCGCTGGGTCAGCGGCGCCAGCGCCAGCGCATCGGACCCCAGGAAGGTTTCGCCATCGCCATAGCCCACGACCAGCGGCGAGCCGAGGCGCGCGCCGATCAGCATGTCGGGATGGCTCTTGAACAGGATGGCAAGCGCGAAGGCACCGTGCAGACGCGGCAACACCTGCGCCACGGCATCCTTCGGCGCCACGCCCTGCTCCACCAGTTCGCTGACCAGATGGGCGACCACTTCGGTGTCGGTCTGGCTGTCGAAGGTGCGGCCGCGGGCAATCAGTTCGTCGCGCAGCGGCTTGAAATTCTCGATGATGCCATTGTGGACCAGCGCCACTTCGCCGGTCGCATGCGGGTGCGCATTGCTGGTGGTCGGCGCGCCATGGGTGGCCCAGCGGGTATGGGCGATGCCGGTGGTGCCGGCCAGCGGCGAGGCGGCCAATTCCTTGACCAGATTGTTGAGTTTGCCCTCGGCCCGGCGGCGATCGATCCGACCATCATGCACGGTGGCGACACCGGCGCTGTCATAGCCGCGATATTCCAGCCGCTTGAGGCCATCGACCAGCCGCTCCGCGACCTGATCCTTACCAATAATTCCGATGATACCGCACATGGTGGAAAGCCCCGCCGAACCAGATTAGTCAGATAGCGTCCATATAGGACAGCTTTGTCGCCATGCCATTAATGCCGGTCAGGCAACAGCGCCATGGCTGAGCCATGAAAAGAATGTCATCGAGGCCGGACGGTGATCAGCCAGATATCGGGCGGCGCCAGCATGCGGAAGGGCAGGCCGCTGGTGCCCACGCCCCCGGACACGATCATCGCCTTCCTGCCATCCTGATAACGGCCACAGGCATAGCGGGTGCCATAGCGGGAGGGGACATAGACGATCCCGGCAAAGGGCAGTGCCACCTGCCCGCAATGGGTATGGCCAACCAGGGTCAGCGACGGCGCATCGGGCAACAGCGGGAAGACGTCGGGTCCATGCGACAGGATCACCGGCGCGCCGCCAATGTCCTGCATCGCCTTCAGCGTATCGGGTATGTCAGGCTTGCGGGTATAGATATCCTTGAGGCCGCCGATCGCCAGCGGCCCGCGCCGCACCGCGCCATCCTGCACCAGGGTGATGCCCAGATCGGCAAAGGCGCGCTGCCAGTCATCGGCGCTCAGCGCCACCCGATTCTTCCTGCTGCGGCTGTCATGATTGCCCAGCACCGCGACCACGCCCATCGGCGCACGCAAGCCCGCGAACGGGGCGATGGCAGCGCGCGCATCATAGGTCGCACCCCATTTATTGTCGCCGATATAGTCGCCGCCCAGCAGGATCAGATCCGGCCTGAGGCCGTTGATCTGGGCCACGATCCGCGCCATCCGCGCCGGGCTGTTGTCCGGCCCGGAAAGATGGGTGTCCGTCAGCAGCGCGACCCGGATCGGCTGCTGCGACGCGCCCGCCGGGAAAGGCAGCACGACATCGGCGCGTCGCACGACCGGCATGGCGCGCGCATTCATCAACAGCCAGAGCGGCCCTGCTACCGCGACCAGCAGCAGGAACAGCAGGGCGGACAGAAACGGCCGGCGCCGGATGAAATTCAAGCCTTCGCCTTCCGCTCGCGCATGCGGGTGCGGAACGCCGCCGCCCAGCCCGGCTTGCTTTCCTGTTGCGGGCGGACGAGGCACAGCGCGTCGGCCGGAACCGGCTTGGTCACAACGCTGCCCGCCGCGACGATCGCGCCATCGCCGATCGTCGCCGGCGCGACCAGCGCGCTGTTGGAGCCGATGAAGGCGCCCGCACCGATCTGCGTCTTGTACTTGAAGAAGCCGTCATAATTGCAGGTGATGGTGCCCGCGCCGATATTGGCGGCGGCGCCGACACTGGCGTCGCCGATATAGGAGAGGTGATTGACCTTCGCTCCTTCGTCGAGGCGCGCCTTCTTGATCTCGACGAAATTGCCGACCTTCGCCTTGGGGCCGATGTCGGCGCCCGGACGCAGCCGGGCATAGGGGCCGATGTCGGCGCCGCTGGCCACGGTCGCGCCCTCCAGATGGGAGAAGGCATGGATGACGACATTGTCGGCGATGGTGACACCCGGCCCGAAGACGACATTGGGTTCGACCGTCACGTCGCGGCCCAGCACCGTGTCGTGCGCGAAGAAGACGGTCTGCGGCGCGACCAGGGTCACGCCCTCGCGCATTGCTTCGGCGCGGCGGCGGTCCTGCCACACGGCTTCGACGCCGGCCAGCTCGGCGCGGCTGTTGACGCCGGCCACTTCCCACGCTTCCGTCTCGATCACGGCGCTGTTCGCGCCGGGCAGCATGATGATGTCGGGCAGATAATATTCGCCGGCCGCATTGTTGTTGCCGATCTGGTCGAGCAACACGAACAGGTCGCTCGCCCGCACCGCCATCAGGCCGCTGTTGCACAGGGTGACGGCGCGCTCGGCCTCGCTCGCATCCTTAAACTCGACCATCTTCTCGATAATGCCCTGGCCATCGGCGATGATCCGGCCATAGGCGGCGGCATCATCCGGGCGGAAGCCCAGCACCACCGCGCGCGGCTCGTCGCCCCGGCTCAGCCGATCGAGCATCGCCTTCATCGTCGCGCCGCTGACCAGCGGCACGTCACCATAGAGGATCAGCACATCGCCGGCGAAGCCCGCCAGCGCATCATGCGCCTGCGCCACGGCATGACCGGTGCCAAGCTGCTGTTCCTGCACGGCGATGGCGACACCACTGCCCTCGATCGCCTTTTCCACCTGCTCGCGGCCGGCGCCGACCACGACCACCTGCCGCTCGGGCAGCAGGTCCGCGACGCTGGCAAGCAGGTGCAGCAGCATCGGCCGCCCGGCGATCGGGTGCAGCACCTTGTGCGTGCCGGACTTCATCCGGGTGCCCTGCCCGGCGGCAAGGATGACGACTGCGAGGGGCCGGGCATTGGAGCTGGGTGCGGTCACGGCAAGCGCGTCCTTCTTGTTCAAGTGGTCTGGAATATCACGGCTCTCTGCCATGTTTGCCTTGCCATTGCCACCGCCGACGCGGCATGGCGATGCCATGGCACGCTTATCCTTCGACATTGTCGGCTTCGACCTCGACGGCACCCTGCTCGACACCAGCGGCGATCTGGCCGCGGCGGTCAATTATGCGATCGGCACGATCGGCCGAGCCCCCTTCCCGGTCGATTCCATCCGGCCCTTCGTCGGCAAGGGCGCCAAGGTGATGCTGCAGCGCGCGCTCGACGCATCGGGCGGCTATGACGAAGCGATCCTCGACCAGACGCTGCCGATCCTGCTCGATTATTATCAGCAGAATCTGGCGCTCCACTCCCTGCCCTATCCCGGCATGATGGCGATGCTGGATGCGCTGGCGGAGCGCGGCGTGAAGCTCGCCATCTGCACCAACAAGGCAGAACGATTCACGCTTCCCTTGCTACACCAATTGGGCCTGTTCGACCGTTTCGCCTCGGTCGTGGCCGGTGACACGGTCGGCATCGCCAAGCCCGATCCGGCGCCGATCCATGCGATGATCGAGCGGGCCGGTGGCGGCCGCACCATCTTCCTGGGTGACACGATCAACGACATTGCGGGCGCCCGCAATGCCGGCATTCCCAGCATCGCGGTCAGCTTCGGCTTCCTCGACGGTCCGGTCGAAAATCTGGAGGCCGATGCGGTGATCCACCATTTCGACGAACTGGTGCCGATGCTGGAAGCCTGGCCGGCATGAGCTTGCGCCTGGAGCGGGACGGCGCGGTCGCCCGGCTGCTGATCGACCGGGCCGATCGCCGCAATGCCATGACCCAGGCGATGTGGGAGGCTCTGCCCCACCTGGTCGCCGACGCCATGGCCGATGCGGACATCCGCGTGCTGATCCTTGCCTCGGCGACGCCCGGCCTGTTCTGCGCCGGCGCCGACATCAACGAATTTGCCGCCTGTTCGGGCGATGCCGACTGGCGCGCCGCCAACCAGGCCGCGATCCGCGCCAGCCAATATGCGCTGGCCCATGCGGAAAAGCCGGTGATCGCGGCGATCGACGGCGATTGTGTCGGCGGCGGATGCGGGCTGGCGATCGCCTGCGACCTGCGCATCGCGGCGCCCACCGCGCGGCTGGGCATCACCCCGGCCAGGCTCGGCATCGTCTATTCGCTGTTCGACACCCGCCTGCTGGTCGATCTGGTCGGGCCGGCACGGGCCAAACGCATCCTCTTCACCGGCGCGCTGCACGATGCCGAGGCGGCGCTTGCCATCGGCCTGGTCGACGAGATCGCCGCCGATCCGTTGGCCGCCGCTGACGCATTGGCCCGCGAGATTGCCGCCAATGCCCAGCATAGCGTGCGCGCGTCCAAAGCGATGGTCCGCCGCATCCTCGACGGACAGACGGATGACGACATGGTGACGCTGGAGATGTTCCGCGACGCCTTCACCTATCCCGATTTCGCCGAAGGCGTCGCGGCGTTCCGCGAGAAGCGCAAGCCGCATTTCTGATCCAGTTTAGCCACTTTCCCGCTCGGCCCGTCGCAACCGTTACGCTCTCTTAACCATCGACATTTACCGGATAATGCAGGATGGCGCTCCTGCATGATGTGACGTCATGCCGTCATACTGCACAAAGGATCGGTCGCGCTTCGTGGGTGAGAATTTCGCCTTCTTCCTGCCCATCATGATGGCCAGCTTCGGCGTCGCCTTCCTCATCGTCTGGGGTTGGGGCGCGCGCGAGGCCGGCTGGTGGAGCGGTGCCTTCTTCAGCGTCGCCACGGGCTTTTCCGTGCCGGTCGCGTTCGACTTCCTGCCGACGGACCTGTGGGGCATCGTCGCCGACACCGCCTTTGCCACCGGCTTCCTGCTGTTCAGCCAGGCGCTGCTGGCGCGCTGGCGCCCCAATTGGGTGCTGAGCCTGCGCATCGCCATCTGGGCGATATCGATCCTGATCTGCAGCTTTGCGGTGATGCGGGACACCATCCCGCTGGAACTGGTGTCGTCCGATTTCGGCTGCTTCCTGCTGATTTCCATTCCGCTGATTGCGGGCCGCGGCCAGTTGCGCGGCTGGCCCGATCGCGCCCTCTATGCCGCCGTCACGCTGGTGGCGCTCGACAATCTGCTGCGCGGCAGCAGCGTGTCCTTCACCCTGCCCGGTGGCGTGCCGTTCCGCGACAGCCAATATGCCTTCCTGATGCAGGCATTGGCCTGCATGTTCGGCCTGTTCCTGGCGCTATCGGCGCTCGCGGCAGCCATGCAGGACGTGCTCACCCGCTATCGCCATGATGCCCATGTCGATCCGCTGTCGGGCCTGCTCAACCGGCGCGGGTTCGAGGAAGCTGTGGCGCGCCATGGCACCAGCGGCAGCCTGATCGCCTGCGACATCGACCATTTCAAGCGGGTCAACGACGCCCATGGCCATGCGCTGGGCGACCGGGTGATCGTTGCGCTGGCCGATACCCTGCGGGCGCTCGCCCCCGTCGATGCCGTAATTGCCCGCTTCGGCGGCGAGGAATTCATCCTCTTCCTGCCCGGCGCAGACCCCGCCATGGCGACCGGCATAGCCGACGCGATCCGGCTGCGTTTCGCCCAACAGGTGGCAAGCCGGCTTGGCCTGCCCGGCCCGCTCACCGCCAGCTTCGGCCTCACCAGCCTGCACCGCGCCGACCGTTCGATCCATGACGCGATCGCACGGGCCGACAGCGCGCTGTATGAGGCAAAGGAAAAGGGCCGCAACCGCGTCGCCATTCGGCCCGCGCTGGCGCCCGCCGGCGATGCTCAGTCGAGCCGCGCCATCGCCTGAAGAAAGGCGTCCCGTGCCGCCTGGCGCTTGAGCCGCCGGCGTCGCAGCAGGATCGCGACCGCGCCGAAGGGCAGGCACACCGCCAGTCCCAAGACTGTCTGCGGCAATATCTGCAGCGTCATTTCGGGATGGCGCACGATCGCGATGATGTCGGCCAGCGCGGTCAGCACCGAAAAGATGATCCATAGCGCGAAGAACAGCCGTTCCGGATTGGCCGAGGGCACCGACTGGCTGGAGGGGAATTGGTTCATCCGCGCGGGATAAAGCAGCGCACGCTCTTTTCCCAAAAGAAAAAGGCCCCCGCTTGGCGGAGGCCCCTTCCCTTAAACTGCGATAGCGCGGTCGATCACATGTGGATCGGCTTGCCGGTCACGGCCATCGCCGCTTCCTTGATCGCTTCGCTGTGCGTCGGATGCGCATGGCAGGTGTAAGCGATGTCTTCGCTCGACGCGCCGAATTCCATGGCCTGCGCGGCCTGTGCGATCATCGTGCCGGCAACGGTGGCGATGATCCACACGCCCAGCACCTTGTCGGTTTCGGCGTCGGCAATGATCTTCACGAAGCCGTCGGGCTCGTGATTGGTTTTCGCACGGCTGTTCGCCATCATCGGGAACTTGCCGACCTTGACGGCGCCACGTTCCTTGGCGGCTTCCTCGGTCAGGCCCACGCCCGCGATTTCCGGCTTAGTGTAAACCACCGAGGGGATCACGTCATGATTCACGATGCCGGTCAGGCCCGCGATATTCTCGGCGACGGCAATGCCTTCGTCCTCGGCCTTGTGCGCCAGCATCGGGCCGGGGATGACGTCGCCAATCGCCCAGACGCCCGGAACCTTGGTGCCAAACTCATGATCGGTCTCGATCTGACCGCGCGCGTTCAGTTCCAGGCCGATCTTGTCGAGGCCCAGGCCCTCGGTGTTGGGACGACGACCGATCGACACCAGCACAACGTCCGCTTCGATCTTCTCGGCTTCGCCACCGGCGGCGGGTTCGACGGTCAGGGTCACACCCGACTTGCCGACTTCGGCGCCGGTCACCTTGGTGCCGAGCTTATATTCGAAGCCCTGCTTCTTGAAGATCTTGTTGGCTTCCTTGCGGACTTCGCCGTCCATGCCGGGCAGGATCTGGTCGAGATATTCGACCACGGTCACCTTGGCGCCCAGGCGCTTCCACACCGACCCCAGTTCCAGGCCGATGACGCCGCCACCGACGACGACCAGATGGCCCGGAACCTTGTCCAGTTCCAGCGCGCCGGTCGAATCGACGATTCTACCGCCCGCATTGTCCACGGCCACGCCCGGCAGCGGGGCAACCGACGAACCGGTGGCGATGACGATGTTCTTCGCCGTCACCTTCTCGCCATTCACTTCGACGGTGTTGGCGCCGGTGAAGCTGGCCAAGCCCTTGAGCCAGGTCACCTTGTTCTTCTTGAACAGATATTCGATGCCGCCGGTCAGGCCCTTGATGGCATCGACGCGCTGGCCCTGCATGGTGGGCAGGTCCAGGCTCATCTTGTCGATCTTGACGCCCAGCTTGGCGAGCGCGCCATTGGCGGCCTCGTCATAGAGTTCCGAGGCGTGCAGCAGCGCCTTGGACGGGATGCAGCCGACGTTGAGGCAGGTGCCGCCCAGCGTCTCGCGGCTTTCGGCGCAGGCGGTCTTCAGGCCCAGCTGTGCAGCGCGGATCGCGGCGACATAGCCACCCGGGCCAGCACCGATAACCAGGACGTCATAATCGAAATCGGACATGGGGTTTTCCCTTCTCCAGTCATGCCAGCCTAACTGGCATCGCTCTGCCCCAAATCAAGGGCAAGAGGCGCCCCGGCCGAAGCCGGGGCAACAATAAATGGTGATTATTACAGGTCGATCAGCAGACGGGTCGGATCCTCGATCGCGTTCTTGACCGCGACAAGGAAGGTCACCGCTTCACGACCGTCGATCAGACGATGGTCATAGCTGAGCGCGAGGTACATCATCGGGCGGATCACGATCTGGCCGTTACGGACGACCGGGCGGTCCTCGATGCGGTGCAGGCCCAGAACCGCCGACTGGGGCGGGTTGATGATCGGGCTGGACAGCAGCGAACCGAACACGCCGCCGTTGGAGATGGTGAAGGTGCCGCCCTTCATATCTTCCATCGTCAGCTTGCCTTCCTTGGCCTTCTTGCCGAAGCCGCCGATGGTCTTTTCAATGGCAGCGACGCTCAGGCTTTCCGCATTGCGGATGACCGGAACGACCAGGCCGGTCGGGGCCGAGACGGCGACCGAGATGTCGGCGAAGTCGTTATAGACGATTTCATCGCCTTCGATCTGTGCGTTGACGCCCGGAATGTCCTTCAGCGCCATGCAGACGGCCTTGGTGAAGAAGCCCATGAAGCCCAGACGGACGCCATGCTTCTTCTCGAACAGATCCTTGTACTTGGCGCGCGCCTCGATGACGTTGGTCATGTCGACGTCGTTGTACGTGGTCAGCAGGGCAGCGTTGTTCTGCGCTTCCTTCAGACGCTTGGCGACGGTCTGGCGCAGGCGGGTCATCTTGACGCGTTCCTGCTTGCGGCTGGGGCCAGCGGCCGGGGCGTCGGCGGCAGGCGCCGAAGCCGGGGTCGCGGCGGCCGCCTTGGCAGTGCCGGCGGCGACGGCAGCCATGACGTCATCCTTGGTCAGACGGCCGTCCTTGCCGGTGCCCTTGATCTTGCTCGGGTCAAGACCATGCTCCAGCACCAGGCGGCGAACCGCCGGCGACAGGGTCAGGCTGCCGCCCTCTTCGTCGTCCGATGCAGCCGGGGCCGAAGCGGCCGGCGCGGGTGCAGCGGCTTCCGCCTTGGCGGCGGGAGCAGCGGCAGCAGCCGGAGCGGCAGCAGCGGCGCCGCCTTCGTTCACATAGGCCAGCAACGCGCCGACCTCGACCGTGTCGCCTTCCTTGGCGACCAGGTCACCCATGACACCGGCGACCGGCGAGGGCACGTCGACCGCGACCTTGTCGGTTTCCAGGCTGACGATCGGCTCGTCGGCCTTGACCGCTTCACCCGGCTTCTTGAGCCACTGACCGACGGTTGCTTCGGTAACGGATTCGCCCAGCGTGGGGACTTTGACTTCGGTTGCCATGTGCTTTCTCAGCCTTTCTTCTGGCGACGGATTTCTTCACGAACGCTGTGACCCAGCGCATCGGCGACGAGGGCGCCCTGTTCGGACACATGGCGCGAGGCCAGGCCCGTGGCAGGCGATGCCGATGCCTTGCGGCCGGCATAGCGGGCGCGCATCGGCGCCTTGCCGGCCTTGGCCAGCGCTTCCTCGATATAGGGCTCGACGAAGAACCAGGCGCCGTTGTTGCGCGGTTCTTCCTGACACCAGACGACCTCGTCCAGATTGGTCATGCGCTCGATGCGCGTGGCCAGTGCGTCGGTGGCGAACGGATAAATCTGTTCGATACGGACGATCTGGGTGTTGGCGTCGCCGGCAGCGTCGCGGGCTTCCATCAGGTCGTAGAAGACCTTGCCCGAGCAGAGCACCAGGCGCTTGGTATCCTTGTCGGCCGACCCGTTGGGGTCCGACAGGATGCGCTTGAAGTGCGTTTCGCCCAGGAAGTCCTCGGCCTTGCTGACGGCAGCCTTGTGACGCAGCAGCGACTTGGGCGCCATGATGATGAGCGGCTTACGGAAGGGCCGCAGCATCTGGCGACGCAGCGCGTGGAAGTAATTGGCCGGGGTCGTGATGTTCGCGACCTGGATATTGCCCTCGGCACAGAGCTGCAGATAGCGTTCCAGACGCGCCGAGCTATGCTCGGGGCCCTGGCCTTCATAGCCGTGCGGCAGCAGGCAGACGAGGCCGTTCGACCGCAGCCACTTGGTTTCCGACGACGCGATATACTGGTCGAAGATGATCTGTGCGCCATTGGCGAAATCGCCGAACTGCGCTTCCCAGATCACCAGGCTCTTCGGGTCCGCCAAGGCGAAACCATATTCGAAGCCCAGCACGCCATATTCGGACAAAGGCGAGTCCAGCACTTCGAAACGGCCATGCGGCACGGTCGAAAGCGGGATATATTTGGCCTCGGTGTCCTGGTCGGTCCAGACCGCGTGACGCTGGCTGAAGGTGCCGCGACCCGAGTCCTGACCCGACAGGCGAACGCCATAGCCTTCCGACAGCAGCGAGCCGAAGGCCAGAGCCTCGCCGGTCGCCCAGTCGAAATTGGCACCCGACTTGAACATCTCGGCCTTGGCATCCAGCACGCGCTTCAGCGTCTTGTGGACATTATGGCCTTCGGGAACCGTGGTCAGCGTGCGGCCCAGGCTGTCGAACAGCTTCTGGTTGATCGCCGATTCCACGCTCTGGCGCGCGGTTTCGGCATCGGCCGGCTTGTGCAGGCCCGACCAGCGACCGGCGAACCAGTCGGCCTTGTTGGCCTTGTAGCTCTTGGCGGCTTCGAACTCGTCTTCCAGATGGGCGACGAACTCGTCGGTCGAACCGGAAACGAACGCGTCGTCCACCACGCCTTCCGCCTTCAGGCGCGCGGCATAAATGTCGCTGACCGGCGGATGCTGACGGATTTCCTTGTACATCAGCGGCTGGGTGAAGCCCGGCTCGTCGCCTTCGTTATGACCGAAGCGGCGATAGCACCACATGTCGACGACGACGTCGCGATGGAATTTCTGGCGATATTCCATGGCGAGCTTGGTCGCGAAGGTCACGGCTTCGGGATCGTCGCCATTGACGTGCAGGATCGGCGCCTGGACACCCTTCGCCACGTCCGACGGATAGGGCGAGCCGCGCGAGAATTGCGGGCTGGTGGTGAAGCCGATCTGGTTGTTGATGATGAAGTGGACGCAGCCGCCGGTGTTGTAGCCGCTGACACCCGAGAAGCCGAGGCATTCCCAGACGATACCCTGGCCGGCAAAGGCCGCGTCGCCGTGGATCAGCACGGGCAGAACCTGCTCATGCTTGGTAAGGTCATCGCGGAAGGTCTGCTGCGCGCGGACCTTGCCCAGCACCACCGGATCGACGGTTTCAAGGTGCGACGGGTTGGGGACCAGCGACATGTGGACCTTGACGCCGTCGAACTCACGGTCGGTCGAGGTGCCGAGATGATATTTCACGTCGCCCGAACCACCCACGTCTTCGGGATTGGCGGTGCCGCCCGAGAATTCGTGGAAAATGACGCGGAAGCCCTTGGCCATGACGTTGGCGAGGACGTTCAGGCGGCCGCGATGGGCCATGCCGAACACGATCTCGCGCACGCCCGATGCGCCACCATATTTGATGACCGCTTCGAGCGCGGGGATCATGGACTCGCCACCGTCGAGGCCGAAGCGCTTGGTGCCGACATATTTGCGGCCCAGGAACTTCTCATACTGCTCGCCCTGGATGACCTTGGCCAGGATCGCCTTCTTGCCCTCGGGCGTGAAGTGGATTTCCTTGTCCTTGCCTTCCAGGCGTTCCTGCAGGAAGCGGCGCTCTTCGACGTCCGCGATATGCATATATTCAAGGCCGACATTGCCGCAGTAATTCTGGCGCAGAATCGTCACGATCTCCGCGACGGTCGCGTACTGCAGGCCCAGCGTGCCGCCCAGGAAGACCTTCTTCGACGCATCGGTCAGGCCATGATATTCCGGGGTCAGGTCCGCCGGCAGGTCACGCTTGGCCAGGCCCAGCGGATCGAGATTGGCGGCCAGATGACCGCGCACGCGATATGTGCGGATCAGCATCTGCGCGCGGATTGCGTCCTCGGCAGCCGATGCGATATCGGCCTCGGAAACAGCGGCACCCTGCGCCTTTGCAGCAGCCTTCACGGCCACCTGCATCTGCGTCGGGTCCATCGCCCCGGTCAGGTCGTCGGTGTCCGCCAACGGCCAGTTGGGGCGTGCCCAGCTCGGCCCCTGTTCGATCTCGAAATCCTGGTTCTCGTAACCCATCGTCTTGTGTCCCATGCATGCCGCGTGCAGTCGCGGAGCGGGAAAGTGCGGCCGGGGTGCAGCCCGGCCGCGTTTCCATATCATATTTTAAAGGCGGATCAGCCCTTCAGCACTTCCAGCAGGGTCTCGCCCAGCAGGCTCGGGCTGGCAGCGACCTTGATGCCGGCCGCTTCCATCGCCGCGATCTTGCTTTCCGCGTCGCCCTTGCCGCCCGACACGATCGCGCCGGCGTGGCCCATGCGACGGCCCGGAGGCGCCGTGCGACCAGCGATGAAGCCGGCCATCGGCTTCTTGCGGCCCTTCTTGGCTTCGTCGATCAGGAACTGGGCAGCCTGTTCTTCCGCGTCGCCGCCGATTTCACCGATCATGATGATCGATTCGGTGGCGTCGTCGGCCAGGAACAGTTCCAGCACGTCGATGAAGTTGGTACCGTTGACCGGGTCACCGCCGATGCCGACGGCCGTGGTCTGGCCCAGGCCCGCATTGGTGGTCTGGAACACGGCTTCATAGGTCAGCGTGCCCGAACGCGACACGACGCCGACCGAACCCTTCGAGAAGATGTTGCCGGGCATGATGCCGATCTTGCATTCGCCAGGCGTCAGCAGGCCGGGGCAGTTCGGGCCGATCAGGCGCGACTTCGAACCCGACAGGGCGCGCTTCACCTTGACCATGTCCAGAACCGGGATGCCTTCGGTGATCGCGACGATCAGCGGGATTTCGGCATCGATCGCTTCCAGGATCGAGTCGGCCGCGAACGGCGGCGGAACGTAGATGACCGAGGCGTCGGCGCCGGTCTTCGACTTGGCTTCGGCAACGGTGTCGAACATCGGCAGACCGATGTGGGTCGTGCCGCCCTTGCCGGGGGTCACGCCGCCAACCATCTGCGTGCCATAGGCAAGAGCGGTTTCGGTGTGGAAGGTGCCGGTGGCACCGGTCATACCCTGGGTGATGACCTTGGTGTTCTTGTTCACCAGAATGGACATATGTGTCCCTTTATTCTCTGTGGACGTGGCACTTGGGTCTAAAGCGACCCGTCCCAGGCTGCGCACTTACCTGGAACGGGACGGTGCAAGCTGGTTGGCTCAGGCGAGCGAGGGATCGATACCCTTGCAGGCTTCCAGCAGTTCCTTGACGGCGTCGACCGACACCTGGAGGTTGGCCTTGGCTTCGTCGTTCAGCTCGATCTCGATGACCTGCTCGACGCCGTCCTTGCCGATGATGACCGGCACGCCGACATAGAGATTGTCGACACCATACTGGCCGGTCAGGTTCGCGGCGCAGGGCAGCAGGCGCTTCTTGTCGCCCAGATAGGCTTCAGCCATGGCGATCGCGCTGGTGGCGGGCGCATAGAAGGCCGAACCGGTCTTGAGCAGCGCGACGATCTCGCCGCCGCCCGAACGGGTGCGCTTGACGATGGCGTCGATGCGCTCCTGGGTCGAACGGCCCTGCTTGATCAGGTCGGGAACCGGGATGCCGGCGACGGTCGAATATTCGATCACCGGGACCATGGTGTCGCCGTGGCCGCCGAGCACGAAGCTGGTGACGTCCTTGGCCGAGACGTTGAATTCTTCCGCCAGGAAGTGGTTGAAGCGCGAGCTGTCCAGAACGCCGGCCATGCCGACGACCTTGTTCGCGGGCAGGCCCGAAAATTCGCGCAGCGCCCAGACCATCGCGTCGAGCGGGTTGGTGATGCAGATGACGAAGGCGTCGGGGGCGTTGGCGGCGATGCCCTCGCCCACGGCCTTCATGACCTTGAGATTGATGCCCAGCAGGTCGTCGCGACTCATGCCCGGCTTGCGGGCGACACCGGCGGTGACGATGATGACGTCCGCGCCCGCAATGTCGGCATAGTCGTTGGAACCGGTGATCTTCGCATCGAAGCCTTCGACCGAGGCGCACTGCGACAGGTCGAGAGCCTTGCCCTGGGGAACGCCTTCGACGACGTCGAACAGGACGATGTCACCGAGTCCCTTGAGAGCCGCGAGATGCGCGAGCGTGCCGCCGATATTGCCAGCGCCAATGAGCGCGATCTTCTTACGGGCCATATGCAATCATCCTCCAAGATGTGAACTCTGGAATTGTCAGTGCGCCTACGCCCATATTGTGGGGGTTTCAACCAAACAAAGCCCCCTGTGGCAAATTATCTTTGCAATTCATTCGCAGTTGCATTAGAGGCTTTTTCACACCCTGTCGCTCCTGGTCTCCTACCCTGGACCTAGAGCCTTCCCTGCAGCGGTAGCCTGCCGGATGCTTCCCAAGTGGAAGCATCCGGTCTGTTTTTCCGTAAGAAAGTTGCGCCCTGATGAACGTCGACGCAAGCGGCGATAGGGCGAAATGCGCGCACGACGGGGCGCGCCGCGCTTATTTGGGGCCGTGGCCCAGCGCAAGATAATCGTCGGACTGCATTTCCATCAGCCGCGACACCGTCCGCTCGAATTCGAACGCCCCATCCCCTTCGGGATAGAGTCGCATCGGCTCGGCGTCGGCCGAGGCGAGCAATTTGACCTTATATTCGTAGAGCGAGTCGATCAGCGTGACGAAGCGCGCTGCCTCGTTGCGCTTCTCCGGCCCCAGCACCGGGATGCCGACGATGATGACCGTATGATATTTGCGCGCGATCGCCAGATAGTCGGGCGCACCGCGCGCCTCGACGCACAGCCGCTTGAACGAGAAGACGGCGACGCCCTTCAGGCTCTTGGGCACATGCATGGTGCGCCCGCCCTGAACGACGATCTCCTCCGAGGGCACCTTGGCCCGGTCCTCGACCGAAAAGTCGGTCAGGCGGAAGAAGGCCTCCGACAGCGCCCTGGTCGCCTCCGGCCCATTGGGCACATGCCACAGCTTCGAGTCGCCCAGGCGGTCGCGGCGATAATCGACCGGACCGTTCAGCGTCATCACATCCAGCTTCGCCTTGATGAGGTCGATGAAGGGCAGGAAGAGCTGGCGATTGAGGCCATTCTTGTAGAGCTCGTCCGGCTCGCGGTTGGAGGTGGTGACGATCGTCACCCGCTTTTCCAGCAGCCCCGTGAACAGGCGCGACATGATCGCCGCATCGGCCATATTGTTGACGACCATCTCGTCGAAGCAGAGCAGCCGCGCCTCTTCGGCCAGCGACTCGACCACCGGCGGGATCGGATCGCCCGACTCGGACTTGCGCGCCTCGGCCAGGCGGGCATGCACGTCGAGCATGAATTCATGGAAATGGGCGCGCTTCTTGCGCTGGACATGGACCGTGTCGAAGAACAGGTCCATCAGCATCGACTTGCCGCGCCCGACCCCACCCCACATATAGAGGCCCCGCGGCGGCTCGGGCTGCTTGCGCAGCAGCTTCCACAGCGTCGAGCCACGCGCCGGCGTCGCTTCCAGATCATGCTGAAGCTGGTCGAGTCGCACGGCGGCGGCACGCTGGTCCGGGTCGGGCCGCAATTCACCAGCCGCGACCAGCGCATCATAACGGGCGATAACGCTGGTCACTGCGCCTTGGGCGCCTTGCGCAGCGTGGCGGTGGACGCGGCGACCGGCTCGCCCTCCTGGGTGATCAGCATGCGCAGGAACATGAGGCGCCCGGTCTCGCGCAGCAATTCCACCTCGGCCAGCAGGTCGGGACCGACCTTGCCCGCGCCCAGATATTGCATCGACAGGTCGATGGTTACACCGTTCACCTGATCGCGATAACCCATCGCCCACAGGCCGCCAAAATAGGCATGGTCGGCAAAGGCGGCGAGGAAGCCGCCATGCAGCGTATCGAGCCGGTTGCGGTGGCTGGTGCGGGTTTCCAGCGCGACATGCGCCTTCTTCTCGCCCAGCCCGCGCATATAGCCCCGGCCGATGGCCTGCAGGAAGGTGTCGGGATGCGGATCGTGCCAGGCAGTCCAGCCCGACCATTTCCCTTCGTTCAGCGGTCGCCCGCCTGCAACACCGTCGCTGGTCAACTTACAGCTGCCGTTCGACCATCATCTTCTTGGTCTCCGCGATCGCCTTGGCCGGGCTCAGGCCCTTGGGGCAGACGTTCGCGCAGTTCATGATGGTGTGGCAGCGATAGAGGCGGAAGGGATCTTCCAGCTCGTCGAGGCGCTCGCCGGTGAACTCGTCGCGGCTGTCGGCCAGCCAGCGATAGGCCTGCAGCAGGATCGCCGGGCCCAGGAACTTGTCGCTGTTCCACCAGTAGCTGGGGCAGCTGGTCGAGCAGCAGGCGCACAGGATGCACTCATAGAGGCCATCCAGCTTCTCGCGATCGGCGGGCGACTGCAGCCGCTCCTTGCCGCTCGGCGCCGGGCTGACGGTTTGCAGCCAGGGCTTGATGCTGTTGTACTGGGCGTAGAAGTGGGTGAAGTCCGGCACCAGATCCTTGATGACGTCCATGTGCGGCAGCGGGGTGATCTGCACCTGCTTGCCGGCGCACTCGTCGATCGCGGTGGTGCAGGCTAGGCCGTTCTTGCCGTTCATGTTCATCGAGCAGGAACCGCAAATGCCCTCGCGGCACGAACGACGGAAGGTCAGGGTCGAGTCATACTCGTTCTTGATCTTCAGCAGCGCGTCGAGAACCATCGGCCCGCAATTGTCGAGATCGATCTCGAACGTGTCGTAGCGCGGATTCTCGCCCGAGTCCGGATCGTAGCGATAGACCTTGAAGCTGCGGACATTGGTCGCGCCCTCGGGCGCCTTGTGGGTCACGCCCTTGCCGCTGATCTTGCTGTTCTTGGGCAAAGCAAATTCGGCCATCGCTCGTCGAGCCTCTTCGTCGATGTCTGTCTGATGGGGGTCCGCATAACGAAAAATCTGCAAAGGTCCAGCACTGAGACCATGTTTCTGCCCCTGCGCCTCCTTGTTGCAAATCGCTTGCAAATAAAGCGGCTTCCGGGGGGCTATTGCTTGCTTCCTTCGCCATGCGCGCTAGAGCGGGGCGACCTGCCCGGATCGTCATGGCGATCATGGCCGGGGAAGTAATGCCCCTGCGGCGGCGAATATCTGTGGGGACCGCATTCATTGCCGATCGACATCTCCTTTCTTGCCATCGCCGAAGCGCAGCAGGTGTTCCACTGGCTGCCGGCCGCGCTTGAACTGGGCAAGCGCGCGGATGTCCGCGTCCATGTACTCTCGCCCTCGCGCCTGATTCTCGATCTGGTCGCCAGCTATGATCCCGACGGGCGGCTCGACCTCATCAAGCTGCGCCGTCCTTCGACCAAGCCCGATTCCCTGTTCCGCCTGCCCTCGCGGCTGGCGACGCTGCTGCTCAACTATCGCGCCATCGCCCGCTTCCCGACCCTGGTAACGACGGAGATCACCAGCGCCTGGCTGAAACGGATGCCCGGCTTTGCCACGCGCCTGATCCTGATCAAGCATGGCGCGGGCGACCGGGCCGGCGGCTACAAGCAGCGCCACGCCGATTTCGACCTGACCATCGTCGCGGGCGAGAAGGACCGGCGGCGGATGATCGAATATGGCCTTTGCACCGAAAACAATTGTCTGGTCGGCGGCTATGCCAAATTCGAACTGCGCGCGCCGCGCCGGCCCTTGTTCGACGATGACAAGCCGGTGCTGCTGTACAATCCGCATTTCGACCCCGACCTGTCCTCCTGGGTCAATGATGGACCGCAGGTCATGGCCGCGCTCGAAGCGCTGCAGGGCTGGAACGTCATCATCGCGCCGCATGTGAAGCTTGCCCGTCGCATCCCGCCGATCCACAGCGACAGCCCGCATATCCGTGTCGACATGGGCAGCCGCCACTCGATCGACATGAGCTACACGACCAGCGCCGACGCCTATCTGGGCGACGTGTCGAGCCAGGTTTACGAGTTTCTGCTCACCCCCCGCCCCTGCATCTTCCTCAACCTCGACCATCATGACTGGCGCGCGGATCAGGCCTTCGCCCATTGGCGTCTGGGTCAGGTGATCGACCGCGCCGATGCGCTTCAGGGCGCGCTCGATCGGGCAGCGGACTTGCAACCGGGCCTTGTTGCTGCTCAGGAAGCGGCAATGCAGGATAGTATCGATCTTTCCCCGGTCCCCGCCTCGCAGCGGCAGGCCGCCCTCATCCTCGATTTTGCGCAGAAGGCACAGGCATGATGCAGACGATCAGCACCACCCTCGGCCCGGTTCGCCTGCTCGGCAAGAACGCGACCCCGATCTGGGGCATGTCCAACGCCGAACGCAATCGCCGCATGGCGGAAAGCGCGGCCAAGAATGGCAGCATGCTGGCGCCGGGCCATGAACTGGTCTTCAACCTCGCCTATGCCTTCGATCCGCTGCTGCTGCGGCTGGTGCTGGAAACGCCCGGCACGATGTTCGCCTGGGCCGGCCAGCCGATCGTCGGTCAGGTGCCCGCGGGCAGCGACCCGATGCAGGCCAGCGGCCTCATCGACCTGTCGGACGGGCGCAAGCTCTACAATCGCCAGCTGCGCAAGCTGGAACAGCCGATGGTGCGCGAACTGGTGCCCCAAACCCGCAAGGCGATCGAGCGGCAAAGCTATTTCGGCGCCTATAAGGGCGTGACCGACCTGCTGACCAAATATCTCTGGCCCGAACTGGCGCTGATCCTGACGCGGATCGCCGCGCAGCTGAAGATGACGCCGAACATGGTGTCGGTGATCGGCGTGACGCTCTGCCTCGTCGCCACCTTCCTGTTCGCCAAGGGGCTGTTCTGGACCGGCTTCCTGTGCGGCTTCATCTTCATGGTGCTGGACACGGTGGACGGCAAGCTCGCGCGCTGCACCATCACCTCGTCCAAATGGGGCAATGTGATCGACCATGGCGTCGACCTGGTCCACCCGCCCTTCTGGTGGTATTTCTGGGGCGTGGGCCTCACCTATTGGGGGCTGGGCCTGTCGGCCGGCACCTTCACCTTCATCATGACCGCCGTGATCGCCGGTTATATCCTCCAGCGCCTGATCGAGGGGATGTTCCTCAAGGACTTCAAGATGGACATCCATGTGTGGCGTCCGTTCGACAGCCAGTTCCGCCTGATCACCGCGCGCCGCAACCCGAACATGGTGATCCTGTTCGTGGCGCTGCTGTTCGGCCGGCCCGACATCGGCCTGATCGCGCTTGCCTGGTGGACCATCATCTCGCTGGTCGTACATGCCGTGCGCCTCGCCCAGGCCTATATCGTCCACCGCTCCGGCCGGCCGATCGTCAGCTGGATGGACGAAGCGGAAGCCGCCGCATGAACGCCACCATCGCGAAATTCGGCTGGCCCGCGACGCTGGTTGCCGAGTTCGACCATTGGGTCGTGTTGCTGCGCCCGGCCCAGCCGACGCTGGGATCGCTGGTGCTGGCCGCCAAGAGCGACGCGACCGCGTTCGGCGAGCTGCCGGGCGCGGCCCATGCCGAACTCAAGACCGTGACCGCAGCGATCGAGGCGGCACTGACCCGTGCTATAGGCTATGCCAAGATCAATTATCTGATGCTGATGATGGTAGACCCGCACGTCCATTTCCACGTCATCCCCCGTTATGAAGGGGAGCGCAGCATCGCCGGCCTGACCATTGCCGACGCCGGTTGGCCAAGCCAGCCCGACCTGGGCGCAGCGGTCAAGATTGACAGCGAAAATGACACGGCGCTGCGTGATTGGCTGAAGGGCTATTTCGCCGCCTGACCAAGCCGATCAGGGCCGGAAGGTCAGGCTCAGCACGAAGCGGTTCGAGTCCTTGCCCCAATTATATTCGGCCTGCATCGCCCAGTGGCTGGACAGTTCCAGATTGGCGCCACCGATCGCGGCCCAGGGCCGGCTGCTCTTGAGGTCGACCTTGTAGCGCAGGTTGACACCATCACCGTCCTCGAACAGCGCGCCGCTGCGGACCAGGCCCGACACGGTCACGTCCATGTCGTAATAATTGGCACCGACATAGGGTGTCAGCATGACATCCTTGCCCAGCGCAAAGCGCGGGCCGACGCGGCCGGCGATGTTGGTCATCTTCATGTCGGACCGGTCCTTGGACGACACGCTGATCGTCTTGGCCAGCGACAGGGCTGCGAACCAATGGTTCGTCCCATAGCCCACTATGCTGCCGACCGTGAAAGACGTGTTGTCGACATTGGCGGTGAACGGCAACTGGCTATGGCCGCAGGGCTTGGCGGGGCGGCAGAAGGGAAAAGGCACGAAGGCATCGAGGTCGATGTCGACACCGACATTGACATGCCCCTTCACCTTGCCGATCCCGGCAAACAGGTTGAGGAAGGGGAACAGCCAGACGTCCGCCTTGAATTCGGTGTTGCTGCTGTGGCTTTCCATCTGTGTCGTGGTGACGAAGGGCACTTCCAGCAATGCCCCCCCTGCCGGCGGATCCTCGCCTTTGGCGATGGCAACCGCCAGGTTTCGGCTGTCCATATTCTGGACATTGTGGATCAGCATGCCGCTGGCGCCCAGCGCCCGCTGGATATGATAGCCGCGCTCGATCGCCGCGCGCCCGCCAATCGGCAGCAGCGGATATTTCTCGCGCTCAGGCGGTGCGGGCGCCGGTTCCGTGGCCACCGTCGGCACAGCCGGATCGGCAGGGCCGCTGGCCGTGCCGGCATCGGTCGCGACCTGGGTAATGATCGGGACAGGCGGCAAGTCCTGCGCCTGCGCCTGCGCCCGGCCGGCCAGGCCCAACGGCGCGGCCAGCATCGTGACGGATAGCAGCGTCAATCCTCGCATCGCCATCATCCCCTGTCCCCCGGCGCACCTCGCTCTTTCGGTGCCAAGCACACTATATGCGGGAAAGCCCGCCGCCTGGCTTCTGGGTAATTTCCCCGCGACGACTGCACATTTCTCCCGATATCGCCGCCCTCGCCTTCCTCTAGGCTGGTCCCATATGACAGGGAGACATGGCGTGCGACACGCGCTGGCCGGGCCGAGCCTGATGATGTGCCTGGGCATGGC
Source organism: Sphingobium sp. WTD-1 (assembly GCF_030128825.1). Classification (NCBI taxonomy): domain Bacteria; kingdom Pseudomonadati; phylum Pseudomonadota; class Alphaproteobacteria; order Sphingomonadales; family Sphingobiaceae; genus Sphingobium; species Sphingobium sp. WTD-1. The sequence continues at coordinate 4,480,074 of NZ_CP119127.1, forward strand.
CCTGCCCGCCGCCGCCCAGAACACGCCTTCGCGCGAGATTATGGACCAGGCGCAAAGCGTGCAGGCCAGTGAGACGAAGGCTGACGACCGCACAGAGCCCCCCACCCCGGATGCCACTCTTCCCTTGGCGCCCCCGAGCACCAAGCCGGATCTGGTGATCGCGCCGATTCCACTGTCCAATCCGGCAATGGGCACCGGCCTCGCGGGTGCGGCGATACTCTATTATAACCCCAACGGCTCCTCCCGCCCTTGGATCAGCGGCATTGGCGGCGGCTATACCAGCACTGACAGTTGGGGCGTCGGGGTCTCGCACAACATGACGCTGGCGGACGACCGGCTGCGCTTCCAGGGCTGGGCCGGTTATGGTGTCGCCAATCTGCGCTTCTATGGCATCGGCGCCAATGCCGGTGCATCCAACCTGTCGATCAAGCTGCGCGACAAGGCCTTCGCCGCCATGGTGGACACCCAATATCAAATCTTCAGCAAAGGCTTCCTGCGCCACCTCTCCTTTGGCGCACGCCTCTATTATCTGAACATGGACGCCCGCGCCTCGCTACCGCTGCCCAATCATCCCAACCTGACACCACCGGCGATCGAGCGACACAGCCAGATTTCGATGCTCGGCCCCTCCTTCACCTTCGACAGCCGCAACAATCCGGTCGATCCGCGCAAGGGCGTCTACACCACGGGATCTTTGACCTATGGCGCCGACTGGCTGGGCAGCGACTTCACCCATCACAAGTTGCAGATCGCGGGCAATGGCTATTTCCCGCTGGGGCGCGAAACCGTGCTGGTGGTGCGCAAGACACTGTGCGAGGCGTCGGACGGCGCGCCTTATTATGACCTGTGCCTCTATGGCCAGAATGGCGACCTGCGCGGCTATGAGACCGGCCGCTATCGCGACCGGGCCAGTTGGGCGTTGCAAGGCGAGGTCCGCCAGCATCTGTTCGGCAAGATCGGCATGGTCGCGTTCGGCGGCGTCGGCGGCATTGCGCGCAGCGGCAAGGATATCTGGAAACATACCAAGATGCTGCCGGCCGGCGGCTTTGGCCTGCGCTATCTCGCTTCGAAGGATGCCAATGTGAATCTGCGGGCCGACATTGCCTGGGGCAAGGACGGCGCCGCTTTCTATTTCGGGATCGGGGAAGCCTTTTAGGCGCTCACGCGCCGTAGCGCCCTGCTTCCACCCATTTCTCGGTGAGCGCATTGGCCGCATCGACATCCTGCGGGAAATCGACTTCCTGCCACTCCAGCCCCTCGATCGACACGGTGCCGACCCGGTTGCCCTTGGCGATGATGTCGATCGCGCGCAGATACCAGCGGGCGACGCCTTCGGGCGTGCGCATCATCTGGTCGACCTGGTTGCGGAAGATCGCCGGCCCTTCGCCCACGAACGCCAGCATGCCGATCGATTCGGCATTGGTGTCGGGCGGCAGCAGCCGCTTGCCGATATGGTGCAGGCGACCGCTCTCGTCCCGGCTCACCTTCATGTCGTCATCGTCATAGTCGCCGTCGGGCTTCACATCGACGGTGACGGTGATCGCGTCCTTGGCACCCGAGACCAGCTTCGCGACGATCTCGTCCGACACGATGGTGTCGCCGTTCAGGATGATGAAGTCCTGATCCATCTCCTCGCGCGCGATCCAGCAGCTGCCCAGATTGTCGGCGACCTGGAAGAAGGGATTGAACAGCGTGCGAATGCGCGCGCCGGTCTCGCGATAGAGTTGCAGCGCATGATCCTCGACCCGCTCGGTGCGGAAGCCGGTGACGACGACGATGTCGGTCACGCCATTGGCGACCAGCGCGGCGATCTGCCAGCTGATCAGGGTGCGGCCGTTGAAGTCGATCATGCACTTGGGCACGTCACGGGTCAGCGGCAGCAGGCGCGAACCCTGGCCGGCGGAGAGGATGATGGCTTTCTTGATGGTCATGCCCGCGCTTTAGAGCGATTTCGCAGCGCAGGGAAGAGAAGGACGCATTTGCGCAATGCGCCGCCCTTCCCTAGATAGACGCCCGCCAGCAACAAACGGCGTGTCACGCGAAAGGCTCCTGTTCCGGTGAAGTTGAAGCGCGCAAAGGGTAGCAGCGCACAGGATGGCTTTGCCCGTATCCTGGCCAATACCGGCTGGCTGCTGGGCGGCAAGGGCGTGGGCGCGGTACTGAGCCTTGCCTATCTCGCCATTGTCACCCGCACGCTGGGCGTCGCCGATTTCGGCCGCTTCGCGCTGGTGCTGAGCGCCGCCAACGTCATCAAGACGCTGGTGTCCTTCGACAGCTGGCAGATCGTCGTGCGCTATGGCCAGCCGCATCTGGCGGACGGCAATGGCAACGCGCTCAACCGGGTGCTGCGTTTCTGCATCCTGATCGATCTCGCCTCGGCCTTGGCCGGAGGCCTGATCGCCGCGATCATCATCCTGGCCTTTGGCAACCAGCTGCAACTGGGGCCGGGCATGGGGCTTCAGGCCTGGCTGTTCTGCATGGTGATGATGATCACCATCCGCTCCTCCCCCACCGGCATATTGCGCCTGTTCGACCGGTTCGATTCGGCCGCCGTCGCCGAAACCATGATCCCGGTCGGGCGGATGATCGGCGCAGGCCTGGCCCTGGCCCTGATGCCCGGCATCACCGGCTTCCTGATCGCCTGGGGCGGCGCCGAACTGCTGTGTGCGGCGGCCTATTGGTATCTTGCCCTGCGCGAAGGCAAGGGTCGGCTCGGCAGCTGGACCGCCGGCCGGGCGCTTGATGCACGCCACGAAAATCCCGGCATCGTCGGCTTCCTGACCGCCACCAACCTGCAGACCAGCCTGTCCGCCATGGGACAGCAGGTCGCGGTGCTGGTCGTCGGCCTGTTCGTCGGGCCGGTGGGCGCGGGCCTCTATCGCCTTGCCAACCAGCTCGCCCAGTCGCTGACCAAGATTTCCAGCCTGCTCTCGCGCAGCATCTTCGTCGAACTGTCGCGCACCCAGTCCAGCCATGGCGTGGATGCGTTGCGGTCCCTGTTCCGCCAGACCAACCGGCTGGCGCTGATCGCGGGCGCCATCATTATCGCGCTGATCCTGACCATCGGCCATCCGCTGCTGGGCCTGATCGCGGGCAAGGAATTCCTGCCCGCCTATCCGCTGCTGATGCTGCTGGGCGTATCGGCCTGTATCGACCTGGTCGGGGTCAGCTATCGCCCGCTGCTAATGGCGACCGACCGGGCCGGCCTTTCGCTGCGCATTACCTTTGCCTCCACCCTGCTGCTGTTGGGGATGCAGGCGGTGCTGCTACCGATGAACGGCACGATAGGCGCGGCGATCGCCAATATCGTCGCCTCGATCGCCGGGTTTCTGATGATGGGCCTGGCGACGCGCCGCGCGCTGGCATTGCGCGATCCGTTGCCGCCGGAACCCGGCGCAAACTGAGCGGCACCAGCCCGCCATCCCTGGATCGAGGGGGAGAGGAACGACGCACTGGTGCCGCGCCCGGTTCAGCCTGATGAGACCGGGCTAGGGAAATTCAATAATATTTGAAGGCGGTGACGACGCCATTCTGGGTGCTGCATTTGAAGGTCTTCTTGACCGTCTTCTGCTTGCCGTCCTTTTCGATCACGACATTGACCAGCGCACGCACGGCGCCGCGGCTGTCGCTCTTCTTGTCGGTATCCTCGACCTCGCGCAGGGTGACGTCAATCACGCCCTTCTTGGCCCCCTGAGCCTTGGCCTCATTCAGGCAAGCCGCGACCGAAACGTCGCGGGAGTCGCCGCTGACCGGGGTAACCGGCGTCGGTGCCGGCGGCGCAGCGGGCGTTTCTGGTGCGGCCTGCGCCATCAGAGCGAGGGTGGCGGGCAACAAAGTCGCCAGGGGCAGAATCTTGCGCATGCGGGTGCTCCCTTCATCGGGCCCATCTGCCGGGTCCGATTGGTTCTAGCATGCAGCCAAAGCGCGCGGCATCGGGAATAACCCGATAGGGAAGCGCCCTGCGCCTTAGCGCGCGAGGATGGATTCGATCAGCACGATGTCGTCGGGCTTGTCGGCATCGATACAGGCCTCTGCCTGATCCATCGCCACCAGCCGCGCCGTCAGGCCGAAACGCCGCCCCACCCGCGCAATGCCGCCGCGCAGGGTCAGGATGCGCAGCAACGCGCCAACCAGCGCCAGCGGGCCGAAGGCGGACAATATCTTCCAGCCCTTCTTGCGGTCCTGTTCGACATCCTGCCACAGCGCGATCACCGGCCGTGCCCTGGCGCTGCCGAACCAGAAGATGTTCGCGCCCGACCACCAGCCGTCGCGAAATTTGAGCCAGGTGCGGCGCGACTGCGGATAATGGGCCAGCAGGGTCGTCTTCTCGACCATGGCGACGGCGATGTCGGCGTCCGTCGCCTCCGCCACGAACTGGTCCAGCATCGCCGCGTCGAGCAGCACATGGTCGGCTGTGGTCATCAGCAGCGGGAAAGGCAGGTCCGCCTTTTCCATCAGCTCCAGCAGAGAGGAGGCAATGCCCTTGCCGCCGCGCTCGAACCGCACGCGCGGATCGCTCGCCAGCCAGGCGGTGGCCGGATCATCGGCGAAATATTCGGGATTCTGCGTCAGCACTACCAGCTGGCCGATCGCCGGATGGGCGAGCAATGCGCGTGCCGGGCGGTTGATCATCGGCTCGCCTGCGACCGGCACCAGCGGCTTGACCGGTACGCCGGCAGCGGTGGCGAGCGGATCGGCGATCGGCCGCGCGCCGGCCAGCAGGATCGCGGTGATGGTGGCGGGATGAGGGGATGTCATGCCCGCTCGTTAGCCGAGCGAGCCACCGCCGCAAAGCCGCTTATTTCCCCGCAGCGGCTGGTGCGCCAGCGGTCGGCGCGGCCGCCGCCACCTCATGCGTGCCGACCTTCAGCCCCTTGAGCTGGGCCAGGCGCGCGCGGAAGGCGGCCAGATCGCTGCCGGTCAGCTGCGCCGTCGTGGTGAACTTCACCGACAGCGGATTGACCACCTGGCCACCCCGATACAGCTCATAATGAAGATGCGGACCGGTCGACAGGCCGCTGGAACCGACATAGCCGATCACCTGGCCGCGCCGCACCCGCTGGCCCGGTACCGCCGCGATCCGGCTCATATGGGCATAGCCGGTGGCCAGGCCGCCGCCATGGGAAATGCGGACATAATTGCCATGGCCGCCATGGCGGCCGGCAAAGGCAACCACGCCATCGGTCACGGCATAGATGGGCGAACCATAGCGCGCGCCGAAATCGATGCCGGCATGCATGCGGGTATAGCCCAGGATCGGATGGCGGCGCATGCCGAAGCCCGACGTCATTCGCCCGCCGTCGACCGGCGCGCCCAGCACGCCGCGTTTTTCGCCCACGCCCGATGCCTCGAACCATTCGGTGCGGCCGTCGCTGGTCCATTTCAGCATGTCGACCGCCTTGCCCCGCGCCCGGCGGAAACCGGCGTAGAGCAGCTCGCCGACCTCGACATCGCCGGTTTCGGCGCGATGATATTCGGTGATGATGTCATAGCGGTCGCCTGCGCCGATCGATCCCAGATCGACCTGCTTGGCAATCACCCGCAGGAAGGCCTGCACCGCCTTGGGCGGCGCGCCGGCGGCGCGGGCCGAGCGATAGATGCTGTCGCCGACCACGCCCTGGATGCGCAGTGGGGTATTGTCGACGCGAATGGGCACGCGCGTCACCTGCAGCACGCCGCCGACCCGGTTGAGTTCGACCGCCAGGTCGAGCCGCGCGCGGAAATTGAGCTTGTCGAGCGGCCGGGGCGACGTGCGGCTGGCACGCCGGCCCAGGATGATGTCGAGCCGGGTGCCCGGCTTCACGCCTGCGCCGATGTCGCCGCCGACCATGCTGGTCACGGTCGCGACATCGCCGCTGCTGACGCCGGCACGCGACAAGGCGCGAGCCAGCGTGTCGCTGCTGCCGATCTGGGCATTGAGTTCGATCTGCGGGCGCTCGGGCGTTTCCTTGAGCGGCTGCACCGCGTCGATCGCGCCCATCCGCCGGCCGCTGTCCGCGCCCAGCGCCAGCGGCGTGATCATCTGGCTGCGCACCTCGTCATATTGCGCTGGCGTCAGCAGGGGTTCGGGCGCGCCGGGCACCGGCTGGAAACCGGGCGAGAGATAGAGGGCGGTGGCGCACAGGCCAAAACAGGTGGCAAGGCCGCGAAACCAGGTAAGGCTGCCGACATTCTGCCCCAGGTCCGGGACCAGATTGACGTCCTCTGCCCAGTCGCGCAGGCGCGTGCGCCAGTCGCGCGGCACCGCCGGTCGCTGCAGGCTGTCCGCCAGCCATAGCGACATGGACGCGCCACCGTGCTGAAAACCCGACTGATTATCCTGGAACAAAAGCCGCAACCCCCGGGGTGCTTTTTATCGCATCGCCAACGCAATGGTCCGCGCGCCATGCGTCGGACCGCACCCTTGTGAACGCGCAGGGTTAAAGTCAATTTAAGACGCCGCCATGACGCGCGCCACTGCGACGAAACGTGCCCATGGCCGGGCAGAGTCCCGTTAACCAACGGAACATCGGGCCGATCGCGCAAAGTCCTTGCCCTGCCCGCCATCCTGCACGACATAGACCCCATCATGGCCCAGTTCGCCCGTTCGCCCGTCACCGCTGTGCTGGGCCCCACCAATACCGGCAAGACCCATCTCGCCGTCGAGCGCATGTGCGGCCATTCGAGCGGCATGATGGGCTTTCCGCTGCGCCTGCTGGCGCGCGAAGTCTATGACCGCGTCGTCGCGATCAAGGGCGCGCAACAGGTCGCCCTCATCACCGGCGAAGAAAAGATCGTGCCACCGGGCGCGCGCTATTTCCTCTGCACCGCCGAATCCATGCCGATCAGTGGCGGCAGGGAAGCCGCTGCGATGACCGGCGGCCTCAGCGATTTCGCCTTTGTCGCGCTGGACGAGGCGCAACTGGGCGCCGATCCCGAACGTGGCCATATCTTCACCGACCGCATCCTGCGCGCCCGCGGCCGGGAAGAAACGATGATCCTAGGTTCCGCCAGCATCGCCAAGACAGTCAAGAGCCTGGTCCCGGAGGTCGAGATCATCGGCCGGCCGCGCTTTTCCACCCTCTCCTATGCCGGTGCCAAGAAGCTGTCGCGCCTGCCCCGCCGCTCCGCCATCGTCGCCTTCTCGGCCGAGGAAGTCTATGCCGTGGCGGAAATGCTGCGCCGCTTCCGGGGTGGCGCGGCGGTAGTGATGGGCGCCCTGTCGCCGCGCACCCGCAACGCCCAGGTGCAGATGTTCCTGAATGGCGACGTCGATTATCTGGTGGCCACCGACGCGATCGGCATGGGCCTCAATCTCGACGTCGCCCATGTCGCCTTCGCCTCGCTGCGCAAGTTCGATGGTCGCCGCTCGCGCCGGCTGACGGTCGCCGAAATGGCCCAGATCGCCGGCCGCGCCGGGCGCCATCACAAGGACGGCACCTTCGGCAGCCTGGGGTCGGAGGATGGCGACGCCGCCTTCACGCCGGAAGAGATAGAGGCGATCGAGGCGCATCGCTTTCCGTCCGTCGACCAGCTTTTCTGGCGCGACGGCGTGCCGCGCACCGACAGCATCGATCATCTGATCATCGACCTGGAGGCGCGGCCCGACCGCCCGGAACTGCGCGCCGCGCCGCAGGCGGTCGACCTGGCCGTGCTGCGCCGCATGGCCGAAGATCCCGAGGTCCAGACCCGTGTCCGCTCCAAGCGCGATGTCGAACGGCTCTGGGCCGCCTGTGGCCTGCCCGATTTCCAGAAGCTGGGCGCGGAACATCATGCCCGTACCGTGGCGCGCATCTGGCGTTTCATCGCCGGCAATGGTTCGGGCTTTGGCGGCCATATCCCGCGCGACTGGTTCGCCCAGCAGATCGCCCGCCTCGATTCGGTCCAGGGCGATATCGACACCTTGTCGGGCCGGATCGCCGCCGCGCGCACCTGGTCCTATATCGCCCATCGTCCCGACTGGCTGGCCAATCCGGTGGAGATGGCCGAACGCACGCGCATGCTGGAAGAAAAGCTGTCCGATGCGCTGCATGCAGCCCTGACGCAGCGTTTCGTGGACCGACGCACCTCTGTTCTGCTAAGGGATATCGGACAGAATGCGAGCAATCTGCCGGTCACGGTCGACCCGGATGGGACGGTCTGCGTCGATGGCGAGACGATCGGGCGACTTGACGGATTTCGTTTCTCAGTCGATCCCGCTACGCGACTCCAGGACAGAAAGCTGTTGCTGGCGGCGGCGGAAAGGCGCCTTGGAAAGGTATTACGAGTGAAGGCTGACGAATTGATGAGCGCTGCGGATACGGATTTCGCGCTCATGGACGATGCGGGACAGACGCCGGGCATCGCCTGGCAGGGAACCCCGGTCGCAACGCTGATGGCGGGCGCAGGCCTGCTCGCGCCCGAAATCCGGCTCGATCGCGCGCTCGCCGCGCTGGGCCCGGATGTGCAGAAGCAGGTGACGACCCGTCTGGCGACCTGGTTCGAGGCGCAGAAGCAGAAGCATCTGCTGCCGCTGGTCAAGATGAGCGAAAGCGCTGCCGATCCGGCCGTGCCTGCCGTCGTCCGCGCGGTCTTCGCCCAGCTGGCCGATGCCGGCGGCGTCGCGCCGCGACTCGACCTTGATTCGGCGCTCGGCCATCTCGACAAGGATCAGCGCCATCTGCTGCGCCGCGCCGGCATCGATATCGGCGTGCTCGACCTCTATCATCCCGGCCTGTTGAAGCCGGGCGCGGCGCGCTGGCGCGCGGCGCTGCAGGCGGCGCGCATCGGCAAGCCCTGCCTGCCGCTGCCCCAGCCGGGCCTGACCCTGATCCCGACCGGCGACAAGCCCCAGGAAATGGGCGCGCGCATCGCCGGCTTCCGCAGCTTCGGTCCGCAGATGCTGCGTATCGACATGGCCGAGCGCATGGCCCGCACCGCGCATGAGACGATCGCGAAGAATGAGCCGTTCAGCGCGCTCAGCCCACAGATCGTGTCGCTGGGCCTCAGCGAAGAGGCGTTCCTGCAACTGATGCGCGCCGCCGGCTTCCGCCCGATCGACCCGGTGCCGACCCCGGCGCCCGTCGCCGAGATGCCGGCCGAAGCCGCGCCCGCCGTGGAAGGCACGGACGTGGCCGAAGCGACCGACGCCGCGCCTGAAGCAGCAGCGGAAGCTGTTACCGAGGCCCCCGTCGAAGCGGCTGCCGAAGTGGCGACCGAAACCCCGGCCGAAGCGCCCGTCGCTGCCACCGGTGCCAACTGGGTGTTCAAGGGCCGACAGAAGGGTCGCCCGCAGGGCGATCGTGGCCCGCGCGCGCCCCGTCGCGACCAGCAGCAGCGCCCCGAAGGCAAATTTGCCGGCAAGAGCGACAATCGTGGCGAAGGTCGTGGCGGCAAGGGCGGCGATCGCGGCCCGCGCAAGGGTGGCGACCGCGACGATAATCGCGCGCCGCGCGCCACCCCCGCCAGCCACAAGGCCGCAACCAGCAACCATGCCTTTGCCGGCCTGGCCGAACTGCTGGGGCGCAATGGCTGACCCCAAGGGGGCCATGACAATGCCAGGGATGGGCGTCGGCCCGTCCCTGCGCATCGACAAATATCTGTGGTTCGCGCGCCTGTCGAAAAGCCGCTCGACCGCGCAGAAGCTGGCCGAGGACGGCCATATCCGCCTCAATGGCCGGCGCATCGATCGGTCCCATGCGCCGGTGCGCGCCGGCGACCTCATCACCTTTCCCCACGCCGCCGGCGTCCGCGTCGTCCGCGTGATCCAGTTGCCCACCCGGCGCGGCCCCGCGCCCGAGGCGCAGGCCTGCTATGAGGAATTGACGGTCGGCAGTTGATCTCGCCGCTGGCTCAGAACCGGTAGGCGAGCGCCAGGAAGCCGTTCGGCCGCGTCGCATGCTCGACCAGCGGGCTGTCCTTGACCCGGCCGAGCAGGCTGGTCGCCCCGACCGATCCGGTCACGCTCCAGCGGCTATCGAGCCGATAGACGATGTTGAGCAGCGCGGAGATGTCCTTGAACCCTGCCTTGCCGCGATATTGGTCCAGTCCGGACGCAGCGGCCTCGCGCGTATTCACCCCGAAATAGCCGTCCATATGCTTGCCGTCGGCAAAACTGGTGGCGATCGAGGGGGTGATGATGAGCTTGGGATTGAGGATGACCGGATAGGACAGGCTGGCGTCAGCGATCAAGCCGCCGGTGCTGCCGGCAATGCCCTGCGTCGCGCCCAGCGTCGCCACCACGCCGCCGCCGGTCAGATTGGCGAATATGCGCCCGCCCACGCCCCAGGACAGCCGATCGACGCCCGTGGGCACGTCGCGCCGGCGATAGCCGGGCATCGGGGTGACGCCCGCGCCGATGGTCAGCGCCCGGTCATCGACCAGATTGAGCCCCACGCCATTGCGGAAATTGGCAAAGAAGCGCCCCTCGACAATGTCGATCGCCGGCAGCGGCAGCACGCGATAATCGTCGGCGCCCTGATAGACCGGCGTCACCGCCGCACCCAGGCCGATGACGATCCGGTCCTTGCTCGGCTGCCCGACCGACTGGCGCGAACTGCTGAGATCCTGCGCCTTGACTGCCACCTGCGCGGCTGCGCCCATGGCGAGGAGCGTCATGCTCCATCGGGCTATCGTCCTTGTCATTCTCTGCTTCCCTGTCGATGCTGGATGCCCGTTGCACAGGCATCATGGCGCGGCCCACAGAACCGGCGTCCGATCGCGGCGAGGATAATTTCGACGAAACACACTGTAAAGACGGGATAATATTTCCAATCCGTGACAAGTTCAGGTGCCAGCCTCGCCCATCCCGTCCAATCGCCGTCCCGAAGAGACGATGCCGCGCGCCTCACATCGATCATTCGGCCGCGACATGGGCGCGCGTGCAAGGCGTCGGCCGAAAACCGCCCTTAAAGCCCGGTCAACATTATCCTCATTGACCTTCGGCGCACCTAAGCATAGCAGGGCCGCCGCTGTCGTAACCCAAAGAGTGCCCTGACAATGACCTATGTCGTGACCGACAACTGCATCCGCTGCAAATATATGGATTGCGTCGAGGTCTGCCCCGTGGACTGTTTCTACGAGGGCGAGAACATGCTGGTCATCAATCCCAATGAGTGCATCGACTGCGGCGTGTGCGAACCGGAATGCCCGGCCGAGGCGATCCTGCCCGATACCGAGAACGGCCTCGAAAAGTGGCTGGAACTCAACACCAAATATTCGGCCGAATGGCCCAACATCACGGTCAAGGGCGAGGCCCCGGCCGACGCCGACGCGATGAGCGGCGTGGAGAACAAGCTGGAGCAGTTCTTCTCGCCCGAACCCGGCCAGGGCAGCTGATCGATATTATCCTGCGCCATCAAGGCGCAGCGTCCCATTTTGTGCCGCACCCCCAGACTTTGTGTCCGGGGGTGGCAATTTTGTTACGAATCTGCTAAATAGCGCCCAGCGGACGAACATGGTCGCGTTCGTCCTGGAGTATTCGCATCATGTCTTGACGGTGACGCCGCGGACTTTCCCCGACTCGTGCCCCTGCTGCACCTGCCCCGCGACGGCCCGTTCCCCGGTTGAATAGAAAGGTTTCAAATGGCTGCCAAGGCGCTGTCCTTTGACGTTGGTGATTATGTCGTTTACCCCAAGCACGGCGTGGGCCGTGTGATCGAACTCCAAAAGGAGCAGATCGCGGGCATGGAACTGGAGCTGTATGTGCTCCGTTTCGAAAAGGAGCGCATGACGCTGCGCGTTCCCACCAACAAGGCCGAAGGCGTCGGCATGCGCAAGCTGTCCTCCAACAAGACGCTGGAGGAATCGATGGAAACCCTGAAGGGCAAGCCCAAGGTCAAGCGCACCATGTGGTCGCGCCGCGCCCAGGAATATGAAGCGAAGATCAATTCGGGCGATCTGGTGTCGATCGCCGAAGTGACCCGCGACCTGTTCCGTGCCGACGACCAGCCCGAGCAGAGCTATTCCGAGCGCCAGATCTTCGAGGCCGCTTCCAGCCGCCTCGCCCGCGAACTCGCCGCGATGGAAGAGACCGACGAGCCTACCGCGCTGCAGAAGATCCTGCGCATCCTCAATGAGGCCGCGCCGAAATATGCCAAGGTCGAAGGCTGATCGCTTCGCCCCAACAGGCTGAAACATGACGAAGGGCGCCCTCCCAAGGGGCGCCCTTCTTCGTTACCGCAGAGCCATTGCGGGAATCCCACCCTCGTCCGTTGACTCCCCCGAACCGTTCTTCAGGACGCATAGGGAACAGTCGCATGATGGATCAGAATGACGCGCAGCAGGATCTGATCCAGCGCGGCTATTCGCGCCGCGACGCCGCCCGCATATTGGGCGTGCTGGGCGCGGGCGTGGCGGTCGCCACCGCCGGCACCCCGGTCTGGGCGCAGCGCAATGACGGCCCGGAAGAAGGCAATTTCCCCAAGGTGCGGATCGGCTCCAACGAATGCTGGACCGGCCCCTTCCCCGTCGCTCAGGCCGCCGCGGCGAAGATCGTCTCCCACGCCAATTTCTACCATCCCGGCACCGAAGTTACCGACTTCAAGAAGACGCTCGCGACCATCGAGGGCGTGCCGGTCGACCATGTCCTGCCCTGGCCGGGGTCCAGCGATCCGCTCTCGCGCATCGTCGTCGCCTTCTGCTCGCCGCAAAAGGGGCTGGTGACCGCCGATGTCAGCTATGAACAGCCCTGGGGCACGGCGGAATGGGCCGGCGCCAAGGTGACGAAGGTGCCGCTGACGCCCGACTATCGCCACGACGTGAAGGCCATGCTGACCGCCAATCCGGATGCCGGCCTCTATTATATCTGCTCGCCCAACAACCCCACCGGCACGCTGACGCCGCTGGCCGACATTGAATGGCTGGTCGTGAACAAGCCAGCCGGATCGATCGTCCTGGTGGACGAGGCCTATCTCCATTTCTCGCACGGCCAGTCGGCCGCGCCGCTGGTCGCGCAGGGCAAGGACGTGATCGTGCTGCGCACCTTCTCCAAGCTGTTCGGCATGGCCGGCATGCGGCTGGGCGCCACCATCGCGCGGCCGGATCTGCATGCCAGGATGATGCGCTATGATGGCAAGCGCATGTCGACCAACCTGCCCCTGCCCTCGGTCGTGTGCGGCACCGTGGCGCTGACGCAGAAGGCGCTGATCGAGCAGCGCCGGGCCGAGATGATCGCGGCGCGCGACTTCACCTTCGCTCATCTCACCAAGCGCAGGGTCAAGTTCATTCCGTCGGACGCCAACATGTTCATGGTCGACTGGGGCAAGCCGGCAGCCGGGGTGCAGGCCCAGTTCCTGGCGGCGGGCGTCGGCATCGGCCGCAACTGGGCGCCCTGGCCCACCATGTCGCGCGTCACCGTCGGTTCCATGGCCGACATGCAGGCCTTCTGCGCCGCGCTCGACAGGATCATGGTCTGAAAACGGGCCGGCTTCGCTGTGGAAGCCGGCCCGCTGGATCAATTGCCCTTCACCGTATCAGCGGCATCCTTGGCGGCGTCGCCGACATCGCTCGCGGCCTGACCGACCTGGCTCGCCGCGCTCGACACCGCATCATCCTTGCGGGTCTGGCTGCTGATCAGGAAGAAGGCGGCAACCGCGACCACCACGACCAGCAACAGGATCGCGATGGTCGTGCCCCCGCCGCCGCTGCGCTTCTCGATGATGGTCGTCGTGGGCGCCGGGCGCTCCTGATAGTCTGCCATATATCGTCTCCTCTTTATCACCCCGTGGGGGCAACAATGCCGGAGCGTGACAAAGGTTTCAGAGCAACCGGCAGCCGGCCTTACTCGCCGGTCGGGACAAAGGCGCCCTTGGCACGGTCCTTGACCACCTTGTCGGCGCGGAACACCGATCCGCTCATGGTGATATAGACGCCCGGCTCGGCGACCTGCGCGGTGGCAAAGGCCATGCCGAGGTTGAAGCTCGCATCGCTCTCGCCAAAGCGCGCCGGGGCCAGCGCACCGACCAGCACGACGGTCTTGCCGGGGATATCCTGCAACAGCTTGGCCGTCTCGGTCATGGTGTCGGTGCCATGGGTAATGACGATATGCTTCTCGCGCGCGGCGGCGACGCGGGCGGCAATCAGCGCGCGATCCGTGTCGTCCAGTTCCAGGCTGTCCTTGCGCGTGATTTCCTCGATGCGGAAGGGCCGCTTGACCCGCGCCACCTGCAACAGCTTGGCCATCACCGTCTCGCCGACCTGATAGTCGGACAGGGCGTCGAAATAGACCTTGTCGATCGTGCCACCGGTGGTGAGCAGCAGGATGGGGGTTTCGGGGGACAGCATGAACGGACTCCGTATATCGATCGCGCCCCCTTAACGGATAATGGCGCGGACCGGAACCGTCCCTATTCGCCCCGCGCCATCGCTGCACCCCGGTCGCGCGCCGCAACCAGCGTGTCGGTCAGAAGGTCGAGCAGGCGATTGTCGGCGTCCAGCACATTGAGGCCCTGACGCGTCATGCCACCGGGGCTGGCAACCTGGTCCGCAAGGGTCGCCGGGCTGACGGTGGCGCGCGCGGCCATGTTCGCCGATCCCTGCACCGTCGCCAGCGCCATGCGCGCAGCCTGATCGGCGGGAATGCCCAGCGCCTCGCCGGCGCGCGACAGCGCATCAATGAAGCGGAACAGGAAGGCCGGGCCACAGCCGGACAGGGCCGTCACCTGATTGAACAGGGCTTCGTCGCCCATCCATTCGGCCAGGCCCAGCGGCGCGATCAGCGCGGCAATGTCGGCCTTGGCCGCCGCATCCGTGGCCGCATCGGTGTAGAGCGCGACCACGCCCTCGCCCAGCCCGACCGGCAGGTTGGGCATGGCGCAGACGACATCGCGCGGCGCCGGGAAATGCCGGCGCAGGTCGGCGATCGGCGTGCCGGCCAGGATCGACACCAGCCGCGTCTCCGCCGTCAGCAGCGGCGTAAGGCCCGCCGCGACATCGACGATCTGATAGGGCTTCATGCCCAGCAGCACGGTGGTGCCGGCCGACAGCGCGTCGGGATAGGCGGTGACGACGGTCACGCCCTGCGCCACCGGCTTGCCGCTCGGCCGCAGCACGGTGACGCGGGCGGGATCCAGCCCGCAGGCCAGCCAGCGGGTCAGCATCTGCCCGGCCATGTTGCCGCAGCCGACAAGGAAAAGATGTTCGGGCCAGCAGGCAATGGTCATGGTCAGGCTTTCAGGCAGAAATGTCAGGCTTCGCCGCGGGTTTCGATCAGGCTCGCGCTGATCGCCTCGCTCGGGCTCTTGCCGCCCCACAGGACGAACTGGAACACCGGATAGAAACGCTCGCACTCGTCGATCGCGGTCTCGATCAGCACCTGCGCCTGGTCCAGCGTCAGCGTTCCGCCCTGCCCCAGCAACGCGCCATGGCGGAACAGGATGATGCCGCTCGACGACCACAGCTCGAAATGGCCGAGCCAGAGCTGCTCGTTGATCAGGCCCAGCGTCTCGTAGATGACGGCGCGCTTGTCGTCATTGACGCGGATGTCAGGCAGCGCGAGAAGCTGCAGCACCTGATCCTCATCACGCCAGATGCCGCGCAGCTCATATTGCGCCCACGACCCCTGGGTGCTCGCGACGATCTCGTCCTCGCCGACCTGCTCATAGCTCCAGCCATGTGCCTCGTAAAAGGCCGCCAGCATGTCGATCGGCGCGGCCTCATGGCCGCCATTCTCAAATTCGTCGCTATCCATCATCGGCGCGCCTTTATCACCGCAAGCGGCGAAAGGACAGGGCGCTTACTCGGCGCCCGCATCCTTATCCACAGCTTTCGTCTTGGCGGCGCGTACGGTCTTGGTGACCGGCTCAGGCGCCTTGCCTTCCAGCGCATCAAGGCGCGCCTTGAGCAGTTCGACTTCCTCGCGCGCGGCGGCCGCCAGCGCCTTGACCGCGTCAAATTCCTCGCGGGTGACGAAGTCGACGCCGCCGATCCATTCCTTGGCGCGTTCGCGCGCGTTGGATTCGAACTCGCGGGTCATGCCCGCGACCGTGCCGGCAGCGCCGTTCACCAGCTTGGCCAGGTCGTCGAAAAAGCGGTTCTCGCTCTGCATGATCGTCTATCCTCGTATCAGGCGCGTGGATGCGCCGAAATCATATCTGGGTCTGGAGTGCCGGCGCGACAAGCCTGTGCGCATCCGGGTTCAGGCGGCCGACCTCATAGTTGAGGTAGGAGGCAAAGACCAGCCAGACCAGATAGGGCAACATCAACGCACCGGCAAAGGGACGGATCCGCCAGAACAGGGCAGTGGTGAGCGCCACCAGCAGCGCCAGCACAAGGATCAGCCCCAGCGCCGCGCCGACCTGATGCGCGCGGAAGAAGAGCGGCGACCAGGCAAGGTTGAGCGCCAGTTGCACCAGGAACAGCGCGACCGCTGCCCCCCGTCCCCTGGCCCCGCGCGCATGCAGCACGATCGCGAAGGCCAGTGCCATCAGCACATAGAGGATTGTCCAGGCCACGGCGAACGCCCAGCCCGGCGGCATCAGCGCGGGCAGGTTGAGCGAGGCGAACCAGCGATTGCCGAAACCGCTATTGGCGAGCCTGCCCGACAGGAAGCCGAGAAAGACGATCGCGGGAACCGTCACCAACGCCCAGCGCAGATAGGCAAGACGCAACTGACCCTGGGACGCGATCTCGTTCATCGGCAACGCAGCTCCAAGCTATTCGGCGGGTTCGGGCGAATCCTTGAGCGCCGAATCCAGTTTGCGACCAACGGTTTGCGGAGAAACCGTGCGCTTGGCAACGCGCGAATAGAAAATGGGAATGAGGAACAGGGTGATGAGCGTCGCCAGGCTGACGCCGAACACGATCACCACGCCGATCGAATGGCGCGCCGCCGCACCGGCCCCGCCGCGCAGCACCAGTGGCACCGCGCCGATGACGGTCGCGATCGACGTCATCAGGATCGGGCGCAGACGCCGCTTGGCCGCCTCGCGGATCGCCTCGGCAATCTCCATCCCCTCGTCGCGCAACTGGTTGGCGAACTCGACGATCAGGATGCCGTTCTTGGCTGCCAGGCCCACCAGCATGACGATGCCGATCTGGCTGTAAAGGTTGATCGACCCGCCGGTGATCGCCAGGCCCAGCGCGCCGCCGGCCACCGCCAGCGGCACCGTCGCGATGATGACGCCGGGGTGGATGAAGCTTTCGAACTGGGCCGCGAGCAACAGATAGACGATCAGGATGGTGAGGCCGAAGACGATCCAGATCGACCCGCCGGTCTCACGCAGCGACTGGCTTTCGCCGCGATAGCCGATCGCCAGCACCTCGGGCGACTGGCGCGCCTGATCCTCCAGGAAGGCGAGCCCCTGCCCCAGCGACGTCCCCGGCGCCAGCGCGGCGGTCAGGGTGATGGCGCGCAGCTTGTTGTAACGGTTGAGCTGACGCGGCCCGGCCACTTCGCGCACGGTCACGACCGCCGACAGCGGCACCAGCACGCCGCTGCGGCTGCGCACCTGGATACGTTCCAGATCAGCGAGCGTCTCGCGCCCCTCGCGCTCCGCCTGCACCAGCACGCGATATTCCTCGCCGCGATCGACATAGGTGGTGACGCGGCGCGAACCGAGCAGGCTCTGCAGCGCCTGGCTGACATCGTTCACCGACACGCCCAGGTCGCCGGCGCGCTGCAGATCGGTCTCGATCCGCATCTGCGGCTTGGTTTCCTTGTAATCGCTGTCGAGGTTGATGAGGCCCGGATAGCTCGCCGCCGCCAGCATGATACGGTCGCGCGCGGCCACCAGCCCTTCATAGGTGGAGCCGGCCAGCACGATATTGACCGGCAGGCCGCGACCACGGCCCAGGCCCGATCGCGGCGCCGCATTGCCGCGCACGCCAGGCTGGTCGGCGATCACCTTGTTGATGATGGTCGCGACTTCCGCCGTGGTGATGGTGCGGTCTTCCCAGGGGCGCAGGAAGGCAATGACGTTGCCACCATTATAATCGTCGGTGGTGCCAAAACCCGATGGTGTGCGGATCACCAGATTCTGCAGCGTGCCGTCCTTGCGGAGGAAGGCGAGATCATTCTCGATCTTCTGCATATAGGCCATCATCCGGTCGAAGCCGGTGCCTTCGGGCGCGTTGATATTGGCCTCGACCACGCCGGTATCCTCGGCCGGAGCCAGTTCGGCCGGCAGGCGGGTGAAGAGGAAGAAGGCGACCCCCAGGAAGATCGCGACACCCAGCAGCGGCATCAGCGGCTTCTTCAAGGTCCAGTCGAGCCAGCGGCCATAGCCATGCTCGATCCGCTGGAAGCGATCGTCCACCCAGCGCGCCAGCCGGCCACGCTCGGCATTCTTGAG
The DNA here is from genome assembly GCF_030128825.1 of Sphingobium sp. WTD-1. Lineage (NCBI taxonomy): Bacteria > Pseudomonadati > Pseudomonadota > Alphaproteobacteria > Sphingomonadales > Sphingobiaceae > Sphingobium > Sphingobium sp. WTD-1. The sequence continues at coordinate 4,498,322 of NZ_CP119127.1, forward strand.
CAGCTTGGAGCAGAGCATCGGCGCGAGGCTCAAGGATATGAAGCCCGAGAAACCGATCGCCGCGATCATCGCGATGGCAAGTTCGCGGAACAAGAGGCCGGTCTGGCCGGCGAGGAACATGACCGGCACGAACACGGCGCAGACGACCAGAGTGGTCGAGATGATGGCAAAGCCCACCTGCCGCGTACCGAGATAGGCGGCGACCAGCGGATCTTCGCCCTGCTCGACGCGGTGATAGACATTTTCCAGCACCACGATCGCGTCGTCGACCACCAGGCCGATGGCGAGGACGAAGGCGAGCAGCGTCAGCAGGTTGATCGACAGGCCGAGCAACCACATCACCGCGCAGGTGGCGAGCAGGCAGATCGGCACCGTCACGGCCGGCACGATCGTCGCGCGCACCGATCCCAGGAACAGGAAGATGACGAGGATGACGAGCAGAGCCGCCTCGATCAGCGTGTCATAGACATTGTCGATCGCGCGTTCGATAAACAGGGATTCGTCCGTGCCGATAGCGACGCGCATGCCCTTGGGCAGGGTCGGCTCCAGTTCCTTGATCAGCGCCTTGGCCTTCTGCGCCACTTCCAGCGTGTTGGCGCCCGACTGGCGGATGATGCCGATGCCGATCGCCGTGCCCTGGTTGGAACGGAAGCTGCTATAGGGGTTTTCGGCCCCTTCCTCGATCCGGGCAACATCGCCCAGCTTCACCTGATAGCCATCCTCGCCCCGGCCCACGACCAATTGCGCGAACTGGTCCGGCGTGGCGAAGGGCCGCTCGACGCGCAGCGTCTGGTTCTGGTCCTTCGATTCAAAGCGGCCGGCGGGCAGTTCGACATTCTGGGTGCGCAGCGCCGCCTCGACATCGGCCGGGGTCAGGCCGAAGGCGGCCAGCTTTTCCGCATTGAACCAGATACGGGTCGACGGACGCGCCTCGCCACCGATGGTGACGCGGGCGACGCCATCGATCGCGGCGAAGCGGTCGGCAATGTTGCGGTCGAGATAGTCGCTGATCTGGATCGGCGACCAGCCGGGGCGCGAGAAGGCGAGGAACAGGATCGACCGCGCATCGGAATCGACCTTGCGAATCTCCGGGGCCAGCGCATCCTCGGGCAGATCCTGCGTCACCGACCCGACACGGTCGCGCACGTCATTGGCGGCGCTGTCGATGTCGCGCGAGGGATCGAACTCGATATTGATGTTGGACGTGCCGTCCTGCGAGGTCGAGGTGATGGTCTGGATGCCCTGCACGCCCGCGACCGCATCCTCGATCTGCTGGGTGATGCGGGTTTCCACCACCGACGCGGCGGCGCCGGTATAGGTGGTTTCGACCGAGACGATCGGCGGATCGGTATCGGGATATTCGCGGACCGACAGGCTGAAATAGCCGACCAGGCCGACGATGCACATCAGCACCGCGACCACCGCCGAAAAGACCGGCCGGCGGACCGAGAGATCGGAAAGCTGCATCGGCTTAGCCGGCGGCCTTGGCGGCCTTGCCGCCCTTGTCGTCATCACCCTTCTTGTCGCCGGCCAGGCGCACCGGCGCGCCGTCGGTCAACTTCACCACGCCTTCGGTCACGATGTGCTGGCCGGCCTTCACGCCGCCCAATATCTCGACCAGGCCGTTCTGGCGGATGCCGGTTTCGACCTTGGTCCGCTTGGCGGTGCGCCCCTCCAGCACGAAGACGAAGCGTTCGTCGCCATCGCCGATCACGGCCAGTTCGGGCACGCCCAGAGACTGGCGCTCGCGCGAGAAGACGCTGACCGTCAGCAGCATGCCGGGCTTCAGCGCCTTGTCGGGATTGGGCATGATCGCACGGACGCGCACGGCGCGGGTGGCGGGATCGATCACGGGATCGATCGTCGCGATCGTGCCGTTGAACGGCCGATCGGGCCAGGCTGCGGACACGGCCTTGATCGGCATGCCCTCGCGGATCATCGACAGGCGCGTCTCGGGCACGGTGAAGTCCAGCTTGATCCGCGAAATATCGCTGACCGTGGCGATCGCGGTGCCGGCGGTGATGACCGCGCCGGGCGATACGGTGCGCAGCGACACCCAGCCGCCGAAGGGCGCGCGGATGGTGCGGTCGCCGATGCCGGCACGGGCGAGGTCGGCATTGGCGCGGGCGCTGCTGGCGAGCGCAATCTGCTGCTCGACCGTGGCGCCGGTGGCAAAGCCGCGCGACTTGAGCGCCTGGATGCGCTTCAACTGCTGGTCGGCCTGCAGCGCGGTCGCCTCGGCCGCAGCCAGCTCGGCCTTTTCCTGGCCCACGGCCATGCGGGCGATCACCTGCCCCTTGGACACGAAACCGCCATCGGTGAAGTTCAGCACATCGATCCGCTCGGTCACCGGTGCGGACAGCACCACCTGCTCATTGGCGAGCGCGGTGCCGACCGCCTCGACATTGTCGGTAAAGCGGGTGGGCGCAATCGCCACCGCCTCCACCAAGGCTGGCGGGCGAGCTTTCTTTTCCTTCTCCCCGCCGCAACCGGCAAGACAAAGGGCAACGAGAATGACAGGCAGGGTCGAGCGCATGACGAGGGGCTAACGGGCCTTTGTGACGGACACAACCGCATGGAATGTGTCAAAATGTATCGCAGGGCGGGTAACGAAGCTGGCGCGATTATCCGCCAAGCCGTGCATGAATCAGAAATTCGACATTGCCCTGTGGCCCGGTGATCGGACTGGTCGTGATTCCAAGCACTTCCCAGCCCTTCTCACGGACCCAGGCAGCGACTTCGTCGCAGACGCGCTGGTGGATGGCGGGATCGCGCACTACCCCGCCCTTGCCCACTTCCTCGCGCCCTGCCTCGAACTGCGGCTTGATGAGGGCGACCAGCTGCGCGCCGGGCCGGGCGAAGCCGATCGGCTTTTCGAGCACCTTGGCCAGGCTGATGAAGCTGGCGTCGCACACGATGATGTCGACCGGCTCGGTTATATGGGCGTCGGTCAGGATGCGGGCGCTGGTCTGTTCATGGACGATGACGCGATCGTCGGAGCGCAGCTTCCAGGCGAGCTGGTTAGTGCCGCTGTCGACCGCGTAGACCTTGGCCGCGCCCTTGCTCAGCAGCACGTCGGTGAAGCCGCCGGTCGAGCTGCCGACGTCGATCGCGACAAAGCCGGTGACGTCGATGCCATATTCGTCAATCGCATGAGCGAGCTTGATGCCGCCGCGCGAGACCCAGGGATGGTCGCGCCCGCGCACGTCCATCTCGGCATCGTCGGGCACCTGCTGCCCCGCCTTCTCGACCTTCTTGTCGCCCAGATAGACCAGGCCGGCGAGAATAAGCGCCTGCGCCCGCGCCCGGCTTTCCGCAAGGCCATTGTCGACGAGCAACTGGTCGGCACGAATCTTGGCCATCAGCGCACCAGTCCGGTGAGGGTCGACGGGGTCAGTAGCTGCGGCAATGTCTGGGCCTCCTTGCCCGGTGCGTACCAGAGGTAGAGCGGCACGCCCGAACGGCCCTGCGCTTCGAGGAAGCGGGTAATCGCCGGATCGGCATTGGTCCAGTCGCCCATCATGACGGTGACGCCCGCCTTCTCGAACGCCGCGCGCACCTCCGCCCGCTCGATCGCGGCGGCCTCATTGGCCTTGCAGGTCAGGCACCAGTCGGCGGTGAAATAGAGGAAGACCGGCTTGTTCGCGGCGCGCAGCCCGTCGAGCTTTTCCGCGTCGAAGGCGACGACGGCACCTTCGCCCGCTGCCGTAACCGCTGGCGCGCGGGCAGGCAACGCCATCGCCGCACCGACCAGCAGGACCGCCGTGCCGAGGCCGACCTGCAACCAGCCGCCGCGCCCGGCCCGCTGGCGCATGCCCAGCCACCAGAGCAGCAGCACCAGCATCAGCGCCGCGCCAAGCCCAATGGTCATGCCACCGACACCGCGTTGCTGCCCCAGCAGCCAGGCAAGGCCCAGCGCCGTCAGGAACATCGGGATCGACAATATGCGCTGCAACCGGCCCATCCATGCGCCGGGACGCGGCAGGCGATTGCGCAGCGCAGGCAGATAGGCGAGCAGCAGGAAAGGCAGCGCCAGACCGAGGCCAAGGCCGGCAAAAATCGCCAGCGCCGCGCCCAAGGGCAGCACCAGCGCCGTGCCCATCGCCGCACCCATGAACGGCCCGGTGCAGGGCGTCGCGACGAGGGCAACCAGCGCCCCGGTCCAGAAGGCACCGATCATGCCGCCCTTCCCTGCCAGCTGGCCACCGCCGCCAAAGGCCGGCAGGTCGAACAGGCCAGCAAGATTGAAGGCGATCGCGCTGACGAGCAGCAGCAGCGTCAGGATGATGCGGGGGTCCTGCAACTGGAACGCCCAGCCGACCGCGCTGCCCGCGGCGCGCAGCCCAAGCAGCAGGCTACCCAAAGCCAGACAGGCCAGGATCACGCCCGCACCATAAGCCAGCGCCTCGCGCCGCGCCGCCCGTTCGTCGCCACCCGCCTTGGCCAGGCTCAGTGCCTTCAATCCCAGGATCGGGAAGACGCAGGGCATGACATTGAGCAGCAGCCCGCCCAAAATCGCCCCGCCCAGCGCCAGCAGGATCGTGCCCGCCAGCCCCTTGGGCGCGATCGCCGCGACCTCGCCGGGCTTGGCCGTGAGCAGGAAGCCGACATGGTCGCCGGTCCGCAGCACCGCCTGCGCAGCGCCGCCCTTGAAGCCCTCGCCTGCCTCGGTCTCGACCAGCAGCCGGTCGCCTTCGCGGCTGATCTTCTGCGCGGCGGCGAAGCGGGCCAGCCCGTCGCTTAGCGGGAAGAGATGAACGTCGCGCGCCTGCGCATCGGCGGGGAACGGCACCGACAGGCGCAGCTTGCCATCGACGATCTGATAGGTCGCCTCGCTGCCCAGCGGCCGGGGCAGATGGCCGCGCCAGCCATCGAAGCGCGCCTGCATCGCCGGCACGACCTTGCCATCGCCCGCCACCAGTTCCAGCGCCAGTTCGCCGCTTTCCGGCACGCATATCTTGTCCGTGCAGGCCAGCCATTCGGCCTTCACCCGGATCGGCAGATGCGTGCCGGCCGCCACGTCCGGCGCCACGCCCAGATTGGCGAGCACCGCATAGGGGCCTTCATAGACATGGTTCATCAGGCCGGAAATCAGCAGCGTCTCGGGCACCGGATAGCGCAGCGCGCCGATCGTCACGCCCTTGGGCAGGGTCCAGGTCACGGTCATGCCCAGGCCCGCATCGCCCGGATTTTCCCAATAGCCGTGCCAGCCCTTTTCCGGCTTCATGGCAAAGGCGATGGTCGTGCCCTTGCCGGGCGCGGGCGCCGCGCTTTCGGCCATCAGCTGCGCGGCGATATGCGCAGGGCCGCCACCGAATGCGGCCTGCGCCTGCACCGCCGGCGGTGCGATCGACAGCCCTGCCAGCATGGCGAGCGTCATGAATATGACTTGAAAAATCCGCATCGGGCCTCTGGTCGCGTGGATGCAAGGGGGCTAGGTCGCTCCCTATCCGCCGTCAAGGCATGAGAAGGTCATAGAATATGTTCAAAAGAGTCGCCGCCGCTTTGTTGCTTGCCACCGCCATGCCCGTCGTGGCGCAGAGCCCCGCGCCTGCAGCCGCTCCTGCACCGGCCGCCCGCAGCATTGCCGCGACTCCGCCCAAGCTGATCGTCGCCATCTCGGTCGACCAGTTTTCGGCCGACCTGTTCAGCGAATATCGCCAATATTATACCGGCGGCCTCAAGCGCCTGACCAGCGAAGGCGCGGTCTTCCCGCGCGGTTATCAGAGCCACGCCGCGACCGAGACCTGCCCCGGCCACTCGACCATCCTGACCGGCAGCCGCCCGTCGCGCACCGGCATCATCGCCAATAACTGGTTCGACCTCGACGCCAAGCGCGAGGACAAGAATCTCTATTGCGCCGAGGATGAAAGCCAGCCGGGCAGCAGCAGCGACAAATATGAAGCCTCGCCCCTGCATCTCAAGGTGCCGACGCTGGGCGGCCGGATGAAGGCGGCCAATCCCGCCACCCGCGTCGTATCGGTCGCGGGCAAGGATCGCGCCGCGATCATGATGGGTGGCGCGACCGCCGACCAGGTCTGGTGGCTCGGCGGGCCGCAGGGCTATGTCAGCTACAAGGGTGTCGCCCCCACCCCGCTCGTCACCAAGGTCAATCAGGCCTTTGCCCAGCGCCTCGCCCAGCCCAATGCCGGCTTCGAGCTGCCCGCCCAGTGCGTGTCGAAGGATTTCCCGGTCCAGGCCGGCAACCGCACCGTGGGCACCGGCCGCTTTGCGCGTGACGCGGGCGACTATAAGGGCTTCCGCATTTCGCCCGAGCAGGATGCGATGACCCTGGCCTTCGCCGCCGCCGCAATCGAGAGCATGCAGCTGGGCAAGCAGGCGCAGACCGACATCATCTCGATCGGCCTGTCGGCGACCGACTATGTCGGCCACACCTTCGGCACCGAAGGTACCGAAAGCTGCATCCAGGTCGACCGGCTCGACACCGAACTCGGCGCCTTCTTCGACAAGCTCGACAAGGACGGCATCGACTATGTCGTGGTGCTGACCGCCGACCATGGCGGCCATGACCTGCCCGAACGCCACCGCATGAACGCCATGCCGATGGAACAGCGGGTCGACATGGCGCTGACGCCCAAGGCGCTCAATGCCACCATCGCCGAGAAGGCCGGCCTGCCCGGCAAGAAGGTGATCTGGAGCGACGGCCCGTCGGGCGACATCTATTATGACAAGGGGCTGACCGCCGCGCAGCGCGCCAGGGTCGAGACCGAGGCGCTCAAATATCTGCGCGCCCATCCGCAGGTGCAGACCGTCTTCACCAAGGCGGAAATCGCCGCCACCCCCTCGCCCTCGGGCCCGCCCGAAAGCTGGAGCCTGATCCAGGAAGCGCGCGCCAGCTTCTACCCCAGCCGCTCGGGCAACCTGCTGCTGCTGCTCAAGCCGCGTGTCATGTCGATCCCCGAACAGGCGGTGAAGGGGTCGGTCGCCACCCATGGCTCGCCCTGGGATACGGACCGCCGCGTCCCGATCCTCTTCTGGCGCAAGGGCATGCAGCATTTCGAACAGCCGCTGGGCGTCGAGACGGTGGACATCCTCCCCAGCCTCGCCGCGCTGATCAAGCTGCCCGTGCCCAAGGACCAGATTGACGGCCGCTGCCTCGATCTGGTCGCCGGCAATGGCGATAGCTGCGCCGGGCAATAAGCCGGCAGCCAGCGAGATCGTCTCGCCCGATCCGGCTTCGACGCCTCCCCCCTTTGATGGTGGGAGGCGTCCTCATTCGCGCATGTGTCGATCGGCTCAGACCGCCGCATCCTTCACCGCCTTCTCCTTGCGCACCAGCCGGTCGATCGAGTCCGGCACCAGCCGCTCGGCAAAGCCCGCGATGAAAGCCAGCAACATCATCCGCAATATGTCGGCATCGTAGAAAAAGCCCAGTGCCTTAGACAATCTGGCGATGCCACCGGGCACATGGTCGGGCGCGCGCAGGACATAGGACAGCCTGCCGGTGGCCGGCGCCTCCGGCTCGGTCCTCGCGCCAGGTACGGGCTTCGAGGAGGTTTCCGGCCTTTTCGTCTCCTGCATCCTGTTGGTCGCGGCCGCGCCGCTTTCGGCTGGCAGATCAATGATCGTGCGTTGCGCCGTCAGGCTGGGAAAAAAACGCAGGTCCAGCCCCATCGCGGCGGCCGATCCGGATATCACCACCAGATAAAGGACCATGGCGAAGACGCCGCCCGCCATGATGGAGCAAGCCACGCTCTCCCGGCTGAAATTGAGCGAAACCAATTCGTTGAAGGGATCAGCAACCAGGATATTCTGCCCGCCTATATCCTGGAACTTCCGACTGATGCTGACCACTGCGCCGATCATGCCGGTCAGGAAAAGGACGGCCATCGCCGTGGGCATCCAGGGCAATTCGCGCCACCATGACCAGCGCGGCCCAGTTGTCGTGGCCAGCAGGAAGATGACGGCAATCATCAGCACAACAGCAACGCTGCGCGAGAACAACCACCATTTGACCGATGCCAATGTCTCCTCGCGGCGGCTGTTGAGAACATAGAGTTGTTGCATATAGGTGGACAGGCTCAACAGATCAGCCCGTATCTTGTCGGCATCCTCCCGCAAATCCTTGTCCATCGATGGTGGCAGCGACCCCTCATGTTCGATCAGCGCCTTTTGGGGCGCGATCCGCCGCATCCGGTCGAGCAAGACCCAGCGACGCGCCACCAGAAAATCATCCGGGATGATCGCGATCATCTGCGCATCAATCTCGACATAATGTTCGAATGCCTGGATCGGCTCGCCGCCAATCTCCGGATCACCGCCCTTAAGCCGGGCTGCCGCTGCGGCTTTGCGGGTCGCTTCGAATGACTGGTCCAGTTCCCTAATCCTGGACAGGCACTTTTCGACAGACGACCGGCGTGGATCCGCGTCAGCTAACAGGCTCAACTTATGCTCGACATAGGTCTTGGTCGACGCGAGCAGCACGGCAATACACTGCCCATAAGCATCAACAATCTGGCGCTGATTCTGGCAGGGCCGCGCCGACGTCTCACCCGGATTGCCCAGCAGGATTCTGCTGACCATCTGCCGCAATTTAAAAAACCAAGTCACGGCCCACCTCCCCACGAGAAATTGGACGACGTGACGGATGATCGGCAAATTATATTGCAACGAAGCGCAGCGACCCTGGATGCCGGCTATACCGTCATCCATAATCCTATGGATCATTGCCGCGGCTCTCAACCGGTTCGGTCCGATATGGATCAATTACATCCGATATTTCGCCGGGTTCGAAATGGACAATTTCGGGCCTTTGAGTTCAGATATTCTCGCCGATCCCATCCGTGCTTTCCAGCAGCGCATGGACGCGGTGCGGGGCCGACACTTCCACCCGGCTGGTCACCTCATGCCGGGCCTTGGCCTGGCGCACATTGCTGTCGGCCGGCACGCTTTCGGTCAGCCATACATTGCCGCCGATGACCGAGCGGCTGCCGATGATGATCCGGCCCAGCACCGTCGCGCCGGCATAGATGACGACATCATCCTCGATGATCGGATGGCGCGGCTGCGCCTTTTCGAGCGCGCCCTTCTCGTCCGAGGGGAAGCTGCGCGCGCCCAGCGTCACGCCCTGATAGAGCCGCACCCGATCGCCGACGATCGCTGTCTCGCCGATGACGACGCCGGTGCCATGATCGATGAAGAAGCCGTGGCCGATGCGTGCGCCGGGATGGATGTCGATGCCGGTATGGGAATGGGCGATCTCGGAAATGATCCGCGCCACCAGCGGCGCACCCAGTTCATAGAGGCGGTGCGCCAGCCGATGATGAATGATCGCCAGCATCGATGGGTAGCAGATCAGCACCTCGTCCACGCTGCGCGCGGCCGGATCGCCCAGGAAGGCCGCCTCGACATCGCTGTCGAGCAATGTGCGCAGCGCCGGCAGGCTGTGGGCGAATTCGCCGATGATCCGCGCTGCCGCTGCGTCGACTGCGGTAATCGGGTCGTCCTTCATCGCGTAGATGAGTTCGAGCCTGATCTGGCCATAGAGGCGGCTGAGCACGGTCTGCAGCGTCTCGGCGACATAGGCGTCCTCATTGTGCAACCGCACGAAGCTCGGCCCCAGCCGCAGCGGGAACAGCGCGCCGCACAGCGCGCCGGTGATCTTCACCAGATTGGCGCGCGACGGGAAGCCTTCGGCGCCATATTCGGCATGATGCTGCTGTTCCTGCCGCCAGCGACTGCGCGCGGCGGCCAGGTCCGTGACCAGCCGGTCCAGATCCCAATAGCCTACGCCTTCACCCTGCATATCGCCGTCCGCCATTCCCTGCGCCTCTTGTCCGATGGGCAACCGGAATAACCCGCGTCTGCGCGCCAGGATAAACGAGTTTTGCTTGGGGGTAGCGAGATTCTCTTTGCCGAACGCGCCGGGAGGCCGATCAGACCTTGGCTTCCGGCCTGTTCAGATAGAGGCAGATTTCGACGCGCAGCCCGCCCTCGGGCCGGTTGGCCAGCGTCAGGCGGCCGCCCTCCTGCTCGACCGTCTTGGCGACGATGGCCAGGCCCAGCCCCATGCCGCGGGTGTTGCGCTGGCGCGCCGTATCGAGCCGGTGGAAGGGTTTCAGCACCTCCTCCAGCCGGTCGCGCGGAATGCCGGGGCCATCATCATCGACGCGGATCAGCACCTCATTATCGTGCCGCGCAACGCTGACCCGCGCACGCACCCCATAATGGAGCGCATTCTCGATCAGGTTGCGCACGGCGCGGCGCAGCGACAGCGGGCGAACCTCCATCTCCAGATGATCCGGCCCGTCATAGATCACATCGTCGCCATGATCCTGGAAGGCGTCGACCACCGTCGCGATCGTGACCGCGACATCGATCCGCACCGCCGGTTCGGGATTCTTCTCGCCGCCCAGAAAGGCCAGCACGGACTCGATCATCTCGCCCATTTCGGCCAGATCCTCGCCCATCGCCTCGCGGATTTCAGGATCGTCCACTGCTTCCAGCCGCAATTGCAGCCGGGCGAGTGGCGTGCGCATATCATGACCGACCGCCGCCAGCGTCTCGGTCCGCTCGTTGATCAGGCGATGGATGCGGGTCTGCATCGCGTTGAAGGCACGGATCAGGTTGCGCACATCATTGGTGCCCGCTTCCGCCACCGCCACCTGCTGCGCCAGGCCGATCCGCTTGGTCGCATGAGTGAGGTCGCGCAGCGGCGCCAATGTCCGCCGGATCAGCACGCCGCCCGCAATCAGCAGCGCCAGCACCGGGATCAGCGCCAGGCCGAAGCGGCCGAAGGTGAAGGCCCATTTGCCGCCGCTATGATGCATGCCGAAATAGAGCCAGCTGCCATCCGCCAGTTGCAGCCCGCCATTGATCTGCGAGGAACGGCCGGGCGAATTGAGCCGCAGCCACAGCCGCGATTCATGCAGGCTGGGTTCCCAGTCGACGATCTGCTGCCGCATCCGCGCCAGTTCGGGCGACAGCGGCGGCGGCGGCGGCGCGGCCAGCGTCCAGTGGATGTCATAGCGGTCGGTGGTCAGTTGCGCGCTGACCCCGCCGCGCTGGCTGACCGGCGCCTTGGCCACCAGCTTGCGCGCGATCACCAGATGTTCGGCCAGGCGGCGCGCCTCGTCATCCTGCAGCGACAAATGGCTGGCGCGCTCATAGATGAGCGTGCCCACCACGAATTCCAGCAGGACGGTCAGCAGCAATATGCCGAAGATGCGGCCGACCAGCCCGAGCGACCGGCTGAACCGCTGTCGTCTCAAGCGCGCGCGACTTCCGCGTTGAACATGTAGCCGACGCCGCGCACCGTGGTGATCGGCGCAGGCCGGTCCTCGGTCGACAGCTTGCGGCGCAGGCGGCTGACCAGCACGTCGATGCTGCGGTCGCTGCTGTCGCCCATGCGGGTGCGCGACAATTCGATCAGCCGTTCGCGTGCGATCACCCGCTGCGGATGACTGAGGAAACTGCCCAGCAGGTCGAACTCGGCACCGGTCAGGTCGACGATCGCGCCGGTCGGCGACCGCAGTTCACGACGCGGGAAGTTGACGATCCAGCCGTCGAAGCGCGCTTCATTCTCGCGCTGCTCGTCCGGGCCACGTTCCACGCCGACACGGCGCAGGATGGCGCGGATGCGGGCGATCAGTTCGCGCGTGCCGAAGGGCTTGGGCAGATAATCGTCGGCGCCCAGTTCCAGCCCGACGATACGGTCGGTTTCGCTGCCCTTGGCGCTGATGAAGATGATGGGCACGTCGCTCTTGCGACGGATCTGGCGGCACAGGTCGATGCCGTTGGTGCCGGGCAGCATGACGTCCAGAACGACCAGGTCGACCGGGCCGGCATCGAAGGCCACCCACATTTCCGGACCGGACGAGGCCGGACGGACCTGATAGCCATGTTCCTGCAACGCCCGCGCCGTCAGCGTGCGGAGCGGCGGATCGTCTTCGACAAGGATGATCGAGGGGGCGGTCATGCGCGGAGCAACATCAGGCTGTTCATGATGTTGGGAGATAAGCAGCGCCCGGTGGAGGGTCAACCGCAGCTTGCTGCCGAAACACTTCCCAGGGGACGTAGCAACAATTTGTCACGGCAGGGACAGGCCGGCGGCACAAGACAGGGTCATGGCGGGCCTGCATAAGCAGGCCCGGCCGACAGGATCAGAAGGCGGCGGTCAGCGAGAAGACCACCTTGCCGCGCGCGATCGACGAGCCATCCGCATCCGAGAAGTTGGGACGGATGTAATTTTCCTCGACGCGAGCGATGTCGGTATCGACGTAGGAAACGCCCAGCGTCAGCGGGGTGCCCGGAATGGCGACGTCGGCACCGACCATATAGTCGAGATATTTGCCGGTCGGGGCCAGGCTGGTGCCGTTCGGACCCAGGCCGCTATTGCCGTTCGACCAGCCGACATGGGCCTTGAGCGTCACCGGCGTGTTGGGAATGCCGCCGCTGACGTCACCCCAGACATAGAAATTATCTTCCTTGTCACCCGGATTGGCGATCGTGCATGCCGCGTCGCTGCACCATTTGCCCAGCGCCTGCTGCTTGGGAGCGTAGGCCACGCCGACCAGACCCTTTACCGGACCCAGTTCGCTCGACAGCTTGACATAGGGCTCGGCGAAATCGGTCTTGTTGGCACCCGACGGGTACATGTACCAGGTCAGGCCGACGTCCAGCGTCGCGCCGCCCAGCGGAATGGCGTAACCGGCGAACAGGTCCAGTTCCATGTTGGAACCACCAAAGGTGCCCCAGCCCGACAGGTTCGAGGCCCAGGTGCCGGCGTAAGCGCCGCTCTCGTGCGTGAGGGTGATACCGCCCTGAACCGCCATGCCCTTGTCGGACTGCGACACACCACGGAAGCGATAATCGGAAACCAGGCCAACGCTGCCGGATACGGTGACCGGACCTGCGGGTTCTTCCTGGGCGAAAGCCGGCGCGCTCGACATCAGAGCCAGAGCGGCACAAGCGATTTGATACTTCATGAACATTCCCCTTTTACGAAAGAATGTTCCGTCCTGCATCCGCGGCCCGAAGATCTGTTTGAAATCGTCTTCCGTACCGGCGGATGTCTATTGGCCTATTCTTGCCAGCCGCCAGCGCAAACCTCTATCTTCGCATCTGCACAAGGGAAGAGGAGCGCTGTGATATAGCAATCACGGTTCTTTTCCAAAGACCGTTCACATTGTTTCTATTTGGTGTCCAAATTGCATCTGAACATGAAAAAACCGCCACATCCGGGGATGCGGCGGCTTTTCTGTCATGCAGGCTCGTGTCAGGCGACGAGTTGGCGCATCCGTCCGGTCGCGCCGAACAGCTCCACCCTCGCGCCCGCGCCGGTGCGGCGATCCGCCCATTCGCGCACCATTTCGGCGCAGGTATGGTCGATATGGGTCAGGCGCTCGACGTTGAGGATGACCAGCTGCCCCGCCGGCACCGATTCCAGCTTGGCCGACAGCCTGGGCAGGCTCAGGAAGCTTGCCGTGCCGTGCAGCGCCACTTCATGCGCATCGCCGCGGCTGGCTTCCTCGACGCCCAGGCGCAGGCGGCTGGCATGGGGGATCAGTTCGATCAGCGACAGGCCGATGCCCACCAGCACGCCGGTCAGCAGGTCGGTCGCGACGACGCAGATCAGCGTCGCGGCCCACACGATCGCCGGCAACGGACCATAAAGATGGAACAGATGCTTGACGTGCGACAGACTGACCAGACGGAAGCCGGTCACGACCAGGATGCCGGCCAGGGCCGCCATCGGCACTTCGCGCAGCAGCCAGGGCAGCAGGGCGACGAAGCCCAGGATCCAGGCGCCATGCAGGATCGCCGACAGGCGGGTCTTGGCACCGGCCTGGACGTTGGCGGACGAGCGGACGATGACGCCGGTCATCGGCAGCGCGCCGGCAAAGCCGCAGAGCAGGTTGCCCACGCCCTGCGCGCTCAGTTCACGATTGTAATTGGTGCGCACGCCATCATGCATGCGATCGACCGCCGCGGCCGACAGCAAAGTCTCGGCGCTGGCGATGAAGGCGATGGCGATGGCGGTGGTGATGATGGTCGGGCTCATCAGCTGCGCCAGCAGGCCCTGCTCGGGCAGGCTGATGGCGGACAGGATCGATTCCGGCACCACAACACGGGCGACCGGCAGGCCGAGCGCGAAGGCGACCAGCGTCGCGGCGACCACGCCGACCAGCGCACCCGGCACCAGCTTCATCGATGCAGGGCGGAACTTCTCCCAGCCCAGCATCGCGCCGATGGTGACCAGGCCGACAGCGAAGGCGGTGGCCGCGTCCTGATTGGTCAGGCCCAATATCTGGCCCGGCATCGCGATCAGATTGTGCAGGCCGCTCGACAGCGGCTTGTCATCGAACAACACATGGAACTGGCCGACGACGATCAGCACGCCGATGCCCGCCAGCATGCCATGCACGACCGCCGGCGAAATGGCGCGGAACCAGCCACCCACCTTCAGCAGGCCGGCAACGATCTGGATCGCGCCTGCCAGGATCAGGATGGGGCCAAGGGCCGACAGCCCCTGTTCCCGCACGATTTCGAAGACGATGACCGCAAGGCCGGCCGCCGGACCGCTGACCTGCAGCGGCGAACCCGCCAGCAGGCCGACGACCAGGCCGCCGATGATGCCGGTGATCAGGCCTTTTTCCGGCGGCACGCCGGAGGCAATGGCGATGCCCATGCACAGCGGCATGGCCACCAGGAACACGACGATCGACGCCGTGAAGTCGCGGCTGAACGTGCCGCCGGAAAAGGCCTTCAACATGATTTACTCCGCAGCTTGTGCGATGAGCGATTCGCCGGCCAGACGACGCCCATGCGGCAGCGCCACGGGCAGCTTCTGCCCTTCACGCAGCACCGAGAAACGGCCGGTTTCGCCGTCCAGGCCCAGGACCTGGCCGGCGTGAATGTCGACATACCAGCCATGCAGGGCGATCTCGCCGCGGGCGATGCCCGACGCGACCGACGGATGGGTGCGCAGGTGCGACAGCTGCACGACGACATTTTCCAGCGCCATGTTGCGCAGCTTTTCAGCGGCATCCAGGTCGGCAGGATAGGATTCGCGGCACAGCTTCTGCGCGGCATGGCTGTGGCGCAGCCAGGCAGCGACATTGGGCATGCCGGTCAGGTCGGCGTCGGTGGCCAGCGCCTTCATCGCGCCGCAGTCGCTATGACCGCACACGATAATGTCGCGCACGCCCAGCACCATCACGGCATATTCGACTGTGGCGGTCACGCCGCCCAGCTGGCTGTCATGCGGCGGCACGATGTTGCCGGCATTGCGGCAGACGAACAGGTCGCCCGGCTGGGCCTGCATGATGTGCTCGGGAACGATGCGCGAGTCGGCGCAGGAGATCATCAGTGCCTTGGGGCTCTGACCATGGCTGGCCAGCTGATTGTAGAGCGTGCTTTCGTTCGGGAAGACCTTGGTCTCGAAACTGAATACACGACCGATAAGCTCGTTCATGGCTTTCATCCTCTTATTGCTATGGCGTTGCCGGTCAGGGGGCGGACCGGCCTAGCTTGCAAAATACGCAGCCGATTTTGCTGCGGCGCAGCGGAATTGTTAAAAATCATGTCTGGGATGCAAAGCGCCCGACAGGCGCGCCAAATGGCGGAAAACCGCCATCAGCGCGCCTTTTCTGGGGGTCAGCGCCGGTCGACGACCGCGCTGAACATGTATCCGACGCCACGAACAGTCACGATCGGGGCGGGCCGTCCTTCATGGGACAGCTTGCGCCGCAAGCGGCTGACCAGCACGTCCACGCTGCGGTCGGACGAGGGCGCGTCGCGCACCCCGGCCAGTTCCATCAGCCGCGCACGGGCAATCACCGCCTGGGCATGATCCAGCAACACGGCGAGCAGCGAAAACTCCGCTGCCGTCAGTTCGACCAGCGCGCCGGCCGGGTCGGTCACTTCGCGCCGGGCGAAATCGACCACCCAGTCGTCGAAGCGCGCCTGAGTCTGGCGTCGCAAACCCAGCGCCCGCTCGCTCCGCCCGCGCCGCAGCACGGCGCGCAGCCGCGCCGCCAGTTCGCGGGTCGAATAGGGCTTGGCCATGTAATCGTCGGCGCCCAGTTCCAGGCCGACCACCCGGTCGACCTCGCTGCTGTCGGCGCCGACCAGGATGATCGGCACGTCGCTACGCTCGCGCACGTCGCGGCACAGGTCCATGCCGTCCGGCCCGCGCAGCCCCGCATCCAGCACGACCGCGCCGACCGGCATCCGGTCCATGGCATTGAAAATATCGCTCGACGAGGCGGCGGGCAGAGCGCGAAACCCGCTCTGCTCCAGGAATTCCCGCACCCTGTGCCGCAAATCCTGCTGCGTCTCGGCGACCAGTATCAGCGGTGGACTCATCAGCCCTTCACGGTCAGCGCGCGCACGCTGTCCAGTTCATTCACCAGCACGGCGCGGTCCTGCTGCGCGACCGACACGGCCTCGGCATTGCGGGCGCCGGCATAGCGGGCGACCTCGGCATCCACCTGGCTGCGGGCGGCGGCGCAGGTGCCGGCATAGCTGCCCGACAGGGGGGCAAAGCGATGGACCGCCTTGCCGAAGGCCGGCACCGACTGGCCCTGGGCCGCGACGGCGCGGTCCACGCGCACATCAGCCTGCCAGCGGCAGACCGGGATGGCATTGCGATTGCCGAAGCGCGGCTCGACCTGGGTGAAGCGCACCGACGATGCGGTGTGATAGCTGGCCGTATAGGCCTGGGCGCCGTGGGTCAGTTCGGCGCTGTGGATCGGGGTGGAGGAAGCGGCGAGCGCCGCAACACTGGCAAGGATCGGCAACATGGGAACTTCCCTTCGAAACAGACATATCCAGCAATAAGCGGGATCCTTCCGACGGGTTTAGGCAGGGAGAATGTCTCCCCAATATGCCGAACGTTACAAATTATTGCTGTGCCGCAGCATGCCGTCAAGCGACCCTTGCGATCACCGGACTGGCCTGAAGCGGCCGCGCCGCCCCCGACAGGGCCTCGATCAGCCCGGAAAGCCACAGCGCATCGGCCACGGCGCGGTGCCGCGCGGGGTGCTGCGCATCGGCATGGGCCATGGCCGCCGTGATCCGCGGTTCGTCCGCGCCCCACTCATCCAGCAACAATGAGACATGATCGATCGCGAACGGCGCCACCACCGACTCCGTATCGGCCAGCGTCTGCAGCCAATATTGATCGATCACGCTGTCGGCGACCACGCGGCTGCCGGCCACTGCCGCCGCCAACTGCGCCAGCACCACATCGGCCGGTTCACCTTCCGCCTCGATCCGGGCGCGCGACAGGCCGTGCAGCGCCTCGGCTTCGGCGGTCCAGTCCCAGCCGGCCCAGGCTGCATGAGGTCGAATGATCCAGCTGCGGGCAATGCCGCCGCCTGCTATGCCCACTTCGATCGGGAAGGATCGTCCGTGCCGGGGCAGGCACGACGCCTCGAAATCGATCGCCATGATGGTCAAAGGCTCTCTCCGAATAATTCCACGTCCGCCCCATTTTTGGGTCTGGCCGTCCACGTCTGATACGCCCCTGTCTCCTCCAACTATGTCAGGCCGATGTCATTGGCCATCAGGATTTTCGGAAAAGATGCGAACCGACGGTCCGGTGCGACCGATGCGGCCATCGTACCGGATTTCAACCGCCTATGGCCAGCGGCCTGCATTGCCGCTACCCCGTCACGATGACGGACGGACGACTGCGGGACGCGAACGACTGATGTGGGTGTTGCTGGGCATCGCCCTGATCGTCGCGGGCTTCGTGCTGCGCTTCAATCCGCTGCTGGTGATCCTCGCCTCGGCCATCGCCACCGGCCTTGCCGCCGGGCTCGATCCGCTCACCATCCTCGCCGCCTTCGGCAAGGCGTTCAACGACTCACGCTATGTCTCGGTCGTCTGGGTCGTGCTGCCGGTGATCGGCCTGCTCGAAGCGCATGGGCTTCAGGAACGGGCGCGCGGCCTCATTGACCGGATGCGCGGCGCCACCACCGGCCGCTTCCTCCTCTTCTATCTTGTCGCCCGCCAGATTTCGGCCGCCATGGGCCTGATCTCGGTCGCCGGCCATGCCCAGACCGTGCGCCCGCTGGTCGCCCCGATCGCCGAAGCCGCCGCCGAGAAGCAGGCCGGCGCGCTCGATGAGGAGCAGCGCGACGAGATCAAGGCCTGGGCCGCCGCGACCGACAATGTCGGTGTCTTCTTTGGCGAGGATATCTTCCTCGCCATCGGATCGATCCTGCTGATCAAGGGGCTGCTGGAGCAATATGGCATCTTGCTCGAACCGCTCCAGCTCTCGGTCTGGGCGATCCCGACCGCGATTGCCGCGCTGCTGATCCACGGCTTTCGCCTGTGGCGGCTCGACCGCCGGCTGAACGCGCAGGGTGCCAAGGGACCGGAGCACGCCGCATGATCACCCTCCACTGGGTCTATGCGCTGATGGGCGCGGTGTTCGCCGGCTATGCCCTGCTCGGCGCCGCCGACCGCAGCAATCCGCGCCGCTTCACCACCGCCGCCTTTTGGGCACTGCTGGCGCTCAGCATGTGGGCGGGCGACCGGATCGGCGACATCGGCAATGGCGTCCTCGTCCTCGGCCTCGTCGCCATTGCCGGCTTCAAGGGGCTGGGGCGCGGCAGCGGCGGCGTGCCGCTGGACGAGCGCCAGGCGCGGGCCGATCGGCATGGCAATGGCCTGTTCGCCATCGCCCTGGTCATCCCCGTCACCGCGCTGGCCGGCACCTTCCTGTTCAAGGCGTTCCCCGCCTGGATCGATCCCAAGCAGACTACCCTCATCTCGCTGGCGCTGGGCGTCCTGATCGCGCTCGGCATCGGTTGCACCTGGCTGCGCGCCCGGCCGATCGTCGCCCTGCAACAGGGGCGGCAGTTGATGGACTCAGTCGGCTGGGTGGCGATCCTGCCCCAGATGCTGGCCAGCCTGGGCGCGGTGTTCGCGCTTGCCGGCGTCGGCGATGTCGTCGGCGGCATCGTCCGCCTCGCCATTCCCGATGGCAGCCTGCTCGGCGCGGTGATCGCTTATGGCCTCGGCATGGCGCTCTTCACCATCGTCATGGGCAATGCCTTCGCGGCCTTCCCGGTGATGACCGCCGCGATCGGCATTCCGCTGCTGATCCACCAATATCATGGCGATCCGGCGATCATCTGCGCGATCGGCATGCTGGCGGGCTTCTGCGGCACATTGCTGACGCCGATGGCCGCCAATTTCAACCTCCTCCCCGCCGCGCTGCTGCAGCTCAAGGATGAATATGGCGTGATCCGCCGCCAGGTCGGCACCGCCCTCCCCCTGCTCTGCGTCAACATCCTCCTGATCTATTGGCTGGCCTTCCGATGACCCGACTTTCCCAAGACATTGCCGACCGTTTCGCCGCCCTCACCCTGTCCCATCTGGGGCGGCAATATCCCTACAAGATGGACCTGACCTATCAGGGGCCGGAGGATGCGCGCATTCCGGCGGAGCATCATCCGATCTTCCACGGCAGCTATGACTGGCACAGTTGCGTCCATGGCTGGTGGCAGGTGATGCGCCTGCGCCGCCTCTACCCCGACATGGCCCAGGCCGATGCGATCCGCGCCCGCGCCGACATGATGCTGGTGCCCGACAAGGTCGCGGGCGAACGTGCCTTTCTCACTCGCCCGACCGCCGGCGGGTTCGAGCGCCCCTATGGCTGGGCCTGGCTGCTCGCGCTCCATGCCGAACTCGCCCGACAGGACGGGCCCTGGGCCGCCGCGATCGAGCCGCTGGCGCTCGACTTCGCCGCGCGCTTCCACGCCTTCCTGCCGAAAATGACCTATCCGCTGCGCGTCGGTACCCATTTCAACAGCAGCTTCGCGCTGATCCACGCTTATGACTGGGCCAAGGACCGCGACCCCGCGCTCCAGGCGCTGATCCGCGAGCGCGCGCTTGCCTGGTTCGGCCAGGACCGCGCCTGCCAGGCCTGGGAACCGGGCGGCGACGAGTTTCTCTCCTCGGCCCTCACCGAAGCACTGCTGATGAGCCGGTTGCTCTCGCGCAGCGAATTTGCGGGCTGGTTCGGCGCCTTCCTGCCCGATCTTCTGGCCGGCCAGCCGGCCACCCTGTTCACCCCGGCCACCGTGTCGGATCGCAGCGACGGCAAGATCGCCCATCTCGACGGCCTCAACCTCAGCCGCGCCTGGTGCTGGCGCGGCATCGCCGCCGCGCTGGGCGCCGACGCGCCGATCGCGCCGATCGCCGAGCAGGCGGCGATCGCCCATCTCGACGCCGCGCTCCCCCACATAGCCGGCGACTATATGGGGGAACATTGGCTGGCCAGCTTCGCCCTGCTGGCGCTTGAATAAGGCGTTTCACAATATTACCCGGATTGAAAGAGATTGATATTATATCCGGGTAATATTAAGAAGCCTCCTCATAAGGAGGGCATGCCCCATGCAGGAAAGCGAACGCAAAGCGGCTATCGACGCCTATCGGGAACGCAAGGTCGCTTGCGGCATCTATGCGATCCGATGCTTGCCCACCCAACAGCTCTGGATCGGCAGCGCCCCCAATCTGGCGACCATCCAGAACCGGCTCTGGTTCACCCTGCGACTGGGACAGGATCAACGCGCCACGCTCCAGCGGGCCTGGACGACCCATGGCGAAGTCGCGTTTCAATTTGAAGTTCTCGAACAATGGGATGCTACCGAAATCGGCCATGCCCGCAACCGCACATTGAAGGCGGGCCGGGATCGTTGGGCCGACACGCTGGGTGCCAGCCCGATCTGATCCGCCTGCCTCAGCCGGCCACCGCCAACAGCTTGGCACTCATCGCCGGCCACTCGCTCATGTCCCAGCCTTCAGGCGTTTCGCGGGTGATGATCTGGTCCGCGCCGAAGCAATTGCCGAGATCAATGTCCTCGCTCTTCTCGAACGCCCGGTCGGCCAGCGAATAAAAGGGTCGGACCTTGGGGAGGGTCAGATCATCGGGATTCTGTTCGACCACGATCGCGAGCCGATGCGATCGCAGCCGCACCAGCGACCCGATCGGATAGATGCCGACCGCGCGCTGGAACGCCTGGAAGACGTCGGCGTCGAACAGCGTGCCGGCATCTTCGTCAATCTTCAGCAACGCCCGCGACGGATCATCCCCGCTCCGATGCAGCCGCGTTGACGTCATGGCATCATAGCTGTCGCAGATCGCGGCCATGCGCGCGAACATCCCTATTTGCTCGCCGGCCAGGCCATTGGGATAACCACTGCCGTCCAACCGCTCATGATGGTTGAGGCAGACGTCCAGCACTTCCGCCGGCATTTCCCCGCCCAGGGTCAGGAATTCATGCGCCAGCGTGGTGTGGCTCTTGACCACGTCCCATTCCTCCGGCGTCAGCGGCGCATCCTTGTCCCACACTTCCTGCGGCACATGCGCCATGCCCATATCCATCAGCAAGCCGGCCAGACCCGCCTTGCGGATATCGTCGGGCGACAGGTGCATCTGCTGCGCAAGGCCGATCATCAGCGCACAGACCGACAGCGCATGCTGATAGAGATATTCGCCGCTATTCTTCATCCGCGTGATCGCCATGAAGGCATGCGGGTTCCGTTGCACGGAACTGGAGATTTCCTCGACCATCGACTCCAGCTTGGCCGCCTTCACGGCCTTGCCCAGCCGCACATCCTCATAGAGCTTGCGCATGGTGCGGCCCGACTTGCGCGCCAGCCGCTGCGCATGGACCATTTCGGCGCGGATGGGCAACCGGTCCTTGGACAGGGGATCGAACGGTCGCTCAATCGGCGGCGGCGCGGCCCGGCGCGCGATCGTCGCCCCGGCCCGACCGAACACACGTTCGCGCGGTTCGCTGATCGACACCACGCGCGATGGCGCCGGCTGAACCGGTGCCACGTCCGCACCGCGCGACACATCGATCATTACCCATTCGACCTTGCTGGCATGCAGATCCGCCAGTTGCTCGGGATCATCGAGCAGCATCTTGCGCTTCCAGAAGGGATGGGAAAACCACGACCCTTCCAGCTTGTGCAAGAACATCCCCAGTTTCACGTCCTGGATGCGGATTTTTTTCAGCATTTATACGGCCCCGTAGTCCCCGAACTCATTTCACAGCCCGTGCCTTTCCAAAAGGTTAAGACGCACCATTCCAGATCGAATGGAGCCACTTGATCAGCCGATCGGCGATGTCACCGCGCCTACCGCAATCGGCCATTTTCGCTTATCCTCCTATCGTCCGACAGGGAGACGACCGATGCGCGTGTTGGTGCTGGTAAAGGCGACGCAGGACAGCGAAGCGGGTGGCCCGCCCGATCCTCAAATGATGGCAGCGATGGGCCGCTTCAACGACGAACTGGACGCAGCCGGCATATTGCGCATGGCCGACGGGCTGCGCCCCTCTTCCTACGGCAAGCGGATCGCCTTCGACGGAACAGCGCGCCGCGTCATCGACGGCCCCTTCCCTCAGGTCGGCGAACTGGTCGCGGGCTTCTGGCTTTGGGAGGTCGCCGACATGGACGAAGCCGTCACCTGGGTGAAGCGCTGCCCCAACCCCATGCCCGGCCCTAGCGAGATCGAAATCCGCCCCTTTCACGAATGGCGCGACGATAGCTGATCGAAGGGGAAAATGGTGCACCCGACGGGATTCGAACCCATGGCCCTCAGATTAGGAATCTGATGCTCTATCCTGCTGAGCTACGGGTGCACGCAGCGCCGGCTCTATTATGCGCGGCGCGCGCGGTCAATTCTTCGCTTCGGGCGGAATCACCGGAAAGGGCAGTTGCGCGACATTGATGCCTTCCTCGGCCAGCGCCTTGGCCTCGGCCGGGGCGACCTCGCCATGAATGCTGCCCTTGTCCTGCTCGCCATAATGCATGGCCCGCGCCTGCTCGGCAAAGCCGCGCCCGACCCAAGTGGAACCTTCCAGCACCTTCTTCTGTGCGTCCGCCAGCGCCTCGACCAGCGCGCGCATCTTCGCCTCGTCGGGGCCGGACGCCACCGGCGCCGTCTCCGCTTCGGCCGCCGGCTGCGACGGCACGATCTCGCGGCGCTGGTTGCCCTTGGCCGCCACTGCCGGCGCCATCAGCGCCTTGCCGATGCGCGTGTCGCCGCATAGCGGACAGGCCAGCAGCCCCCGCGCCTTCTGGTCCGTATAATCGGCGCTGGAGCCGAACCACGCCTCGAAGACGTGGCCCTGCCCCTCGCACTTAAGGTCGAAAACGATCACCTGATCTCAACATCCTGCGGTATCACGCGCCGATTGGCGATGGCGGGCACCCGCCCGCGCACCGCCTCTACGCGGCCAAGGTCAAGATCGGCAAGGGCCAGCCCCGCCCCCTCGCCCATGTCCAGCAGCACATCGCCCCATGGATCGACCACCAAACTATGGCCATAGGTGGTACGCCCGTCCTGATGCTCGCCCGCCTGCGCGGCGGCGATCAGGAAACAGCCTGCCTCGATCGCGCGGGCGCGCAGCAGGATGTGCCAGTGCGCCTGCCCCGTGGGCACGGTGAAGGCTGCCGGCGCCAGCAGCACGGTTGCGCCCGCATTGGTGAGCGCCCGATAGAGATCGGGAAAGCGCATGTCGTAGCAGATGGAAAAGCCCATCCGCGCCCAGGGCGTATCGACCGCCACTACGCTCTCGCCCGGCCCATAGACCGAGGATTCGCGCCAGCTTTCGCCCGATGCCAGGTCGACATCGAACAGATGGATCTTGTCGTAGCGCGCCCGTATTTCGCCCTGATCGTCGATCATGAAGCTGCGATTGGCCCAGCGCCCGTCGCTGCGCGCATCCTTGAGCGGTAGCGACCCGATATGGATCCAAAGCCCCTCGCGCGCCGCCGCCTCGCGCACCGCCGCCAGCACGATATCGTCCGCCTCGTCGCGCAGCGTTGCCGCCGCGCGCTTGCGATCGCGGTCCAGATAGCCCGCCATTTCCGGAGTGAAGAGCATGTCCGCCCCCTCCCCTTTGGCGCGCACCGCCGCCTCCTCAATCGCGGCGGCATTGGCGGCCGGGTCGATCCCGGTCGTCATCTGAAGAATCGCGGCGCGCATCGGGCTTACAGGCCCAGCAGCGGGTCGAGCTTGCCCTCGCGGTTCAGCGCGGCGAGATCGTCGCTGCCGCCGATATGCTGACCGTCGATGAAGATCTGCGGCACGGTGGTGCGTCCCGGCGCCCGCTCCAGCATTTCCTCGCGCTTGGGACCGCCCAGCGAGATGTCATATTCCTCGAAGGCAACACCCTTGCCCTCCAGCAGTGCCTTGGCCCGCGCACAATAGCCACACCAGTCCTTGGTATAGATTTCGACCTTTGCCATTATCTTGGTAAAACTCCTTTGCCCCGAAATTGGGGGGAATGCGCACTTTGTCAATCGCCGCCCGTTTTCGGCCCGGTTCTGGGCAGCGCCCGCGCCCAGCACAGCAGATGCACCTCGCGCACGCCACCAGCCTTCAGCAGCTTTGCGCAGGCCGCCGCCGTCGCCCCGCTGGTATGGACATCGTCGACCAGCAAAATCACCCGTCCCGACAGCCCATGATCCGGCCCCAGTGCAAAGGCGCCGCGCACCGCCTTTTCCCGCTGTTTCGGATTCATCCCCCGCAGCGGCTGCGTCCGCTTCACCCGGCGCAGGCCATGCTTGTCCACCGCCAGCCCCGTCAGCCGCCCCAGATGATCGGCGATCAGCGCCGACTGGTTGAAGCCCCGCCCCCACAGCCGCCAGCGATGCAGCGGCACCGGCACGATCAGCGCGCCCTCGCTATCCGCCGGCACATGGCGCAGCATC
The DNA here is from genome assembly GCF_030128825.1 of Sphingobium sp. WTD-1. Taxonomy (NCBI): domain Bacteria; kingdom Pseudomonadati; phylum Pseudomonadota; class Alphaproteobacteria; order Sphingomonadales; family Sphingobiaceae; genus Sphingobium; species Sphingobium sp. WTD-1. Next base: position 4,523,030 of record NZ_CP119127.1, read on the forward strand.
TGCCCCGCCACCAGCCGGGCCAGGCCGATCCGCCGCCCATATTTGAGGCGCAGCGCCACCGTCCGCGCGACATCGCCATAGGCCAGCACCGCCCGCGCGCTGTCGAACGGCGGCGGCTGGGCCAGGCAGGCGCCACAGGCCGCGCCCTCGCCCATCTCATGCTCGAACGGCAGGCCGCAGCGCGCGCAGCAGGGCGGCCCCAGGAATTGCATCCCGCTCCAGCAGTCGAGGCAGAAACCATGGTCCGCGCCGACGATCGCGCCGCAGCCGGGACAGCGTGGCGGAAGGGCATAATCCATGACCGGACGCATCACGGTCTTGAGAAGCGGGACCAGCGACATCATCTGCCTTGTCCCCGCTTCGTCCCCGATGCACAAGGCCCGCCATGACTGCCCCCGAAACCCGCGCCGATATTTTCGACCGCGCCCTGCGCGCCCGTCACCGCGACCGGATGCTCGGCGCCTTTGCCGATCATGATTTTCTCCACCGCGCGATGCTGGACGAACTGCTCGAACGGCTCGCCGATGTGCAGCGCGACCTGCCCGAAGTGCTGCTTGTCGGCTGCCCGGACGGCAACGCGAAGGCCGCACTCGAAGCCATGGGCAAGCGCGTCGCCTGCGCCGATCCCGGCTTCCTTGCCGCGCAGCGAGCCGGCGGCGTGCAGGCGGACGAGGATGCCCTGCCCTTCGCCGACAATAGTTTCGATCTGGTCATCGCCTGCGGCACGCTCGACAGCGTCAATGATCTGCCCGGCGCACTGATCCTGATGCGCCGCGTGCTGCGGCCCGACGGGCTGATGCTCGCCGCCTTTGCCGGTGCCGGCAGCCTGTCCCGCCTCAAATCCGCCTTGCTCGCGGCCGAGGGCGACCGCCCCGGCCAGCATGTCCATCCCCAGGTCGATGTCCGTTCGGCCGGTGACCTCCTGAGCCGCGCCGGCTTCGCCATGCCGGTCGCCGATGGGGAGACGCTCAATATCCGCTATGGCGACATCGTCCGGCTGATGCACGATCTGCGCGGCATGGGCGCGGGTAATGCGCTCGCCACCCGCCCGCCGGCCCTGTCGCGCGACGTGCTGATACGCGCCGCCACCCATTTCGCCAACGCCGCCGATCCCGACGGCCGCACCGCCGAACAGATGGCGCTCATCTATCTGTCCGGCTGGAAGCCCGACGCCAGCCAGGCCGCCCCCGCCCGCCGCGGCAGCGCCACCGTCTCGCTGGCCGCAGCGCTCAAGGGCAAGGACTGAGGCCCTTCAGGCCGACAGCGCTTCCGCCCGCGCGTCCAACACTACCCGGTTCCGCCCCTCGCGCTTGGCGCGATAGAGGGCGGCATCGGCCGCCTTGATCAGCGTCGAGCCATCCCGCTCCATCGTCTCTTCCCAGGTAGCGACGCCGAAGGACATGGTCGTCGAACCCAGCGTGCGACCGCCCTGGCTCACCATCAACTCGCTGATTGCCTGGCGGACGATCTCTACCCGGTTGGCCAGCACCGCCGCCGATGTGCCGGGCGCGATGATGGTGAACTCCTCGCCGCCAAAGCGACAGACGACATCACCGTCGCGGAAGCGGCTGCGCATTTCCGTCGCGACCGCCTGCAACACCGCGTCGCCCGCCTCATGGCCGAACTCGTCGTTGAAGCGCTTGAAATGGTCGACGTCGCACATCACCAGGCTCAGCGGACTGCCGGTGCGCGTCGCCCGCGCAATCTCCAGCGCCAGCGTCTCTTCCATGTAGCGACGATTGAACAGGCTGGTCAGCGGATCGCGGATCGTCTGTTCGCGCAGGCCGCGTTGCAGGCGATGGTTGACCAGGGCCGACGCGATATTCTCGGTCAGCACGGTCAGGCCGAACCGGTTCTCGGCCCCCACCACGCCGCGCAGATAGAGCACGCCGATCACCTCACCGCCGGCCAGCAGCGGCTCGCAATGATAATGGTCCGCCTCGGCACCGACATGGGCACAGACGATGTCCGATCCCTGCTCGGTCACATAATGGCTCTGCCCGCGCCGCAGCGCCCAGCACTGGTCGGGCGCAAAGCCCGCCTGCTCGACCTCCAGCCCGCCCCATGCTGCGATTGGCACCAGCAGGTTGCGCGAATTATTATGGGCATAGAGCGCGCCGGGAATATCGGGTAGCACGCGCGGCACGAACACCCGGATGATCGCGGCCAATTCTTCATCGGTGCGGGCCGCCTGCATCCGGTGGGCCATTCCGCCCAGCAATTCGATCACTTCGCCCCGCTCGCGCAGCACCTGCGCATTGGCGCTCAGTTCCTGGTTGGCGATTTTCAGCCGCCCCGCGCTGTCCACCTGGTCGGCGACTGCCGCCTCCAACTCGCGCGCCATTTCATTATAGCCGCCGGCCAGCCGCTCGAACTCGCTCGACCGCATCTCGACATCGATGCGCGCGCTGCGATCGCCCGCGCCCAGCTTGCCCATCACCGTCATCATCGCATCGACCGGACGGCGGATGCCACGGATCAGCGCGACGCCCATGATGACGATGATCGCCACCGTCAGCGGCGTGCCCAGCAGCACCAGCCAGCGAATATAGTTGAGCCGCCGTTCCACCGCGCCCATGCGATCGACCGACAGCGAACGCTCCTCGGCCAGCAGATCGCCGACCCGCGCCTCGACCATCAGCATCAGATAGCGGCCACGGCCGGTCGCGGTCGATGCCTGCGCCCCGTCAAAATCGCCGGCACGGGTCAGCGCGGCCGACTTCTCCAGGCTCGCGGCCCGTTCCGTCACCAGCGCGCGGACCTGCTGCGCCCGTTCATTCTGCGCGGAATTGTCGGCGGTCAGGTTCACCAGCGCCGCCGCATCATGCTTGGCGGCGGCGATTTCGGCGGCGACGGTTTCGCCAAATTCGGGATTGCGGGTCAGCACATAGCCGCGCTGCCCCGACTCGGCCTGCTGCAGATGGCCTAGCGTCCGGTTCGCGGTCTTAAGCACCTGCGAGGAATGGGTCACCCAGCTCAGGCTGCTGCGCATCTGCGCCGACCCGTCGAGCAGCAGCCCGGCGAGCAGCACCATCACCACGCACAATATGCCGCACAGCACCACAATCCGATGGGACAATGATCCGACCAACTGACACTCCCTGGGTCCGCAAGCCCATCGCCTTTGGTCAATCGCCACGCCGATGCAACATGAATCATTGTTTTACAGGGAGAATTGCGACCGATGGAAGGCTCTGTCTCAGCCTGCCCCCTGTAGCACAGCCACGCTGCCGACCGTCGGCGGATCGATCACATCCCGTCCCGCCCATGCCTCGCCTTCCCGCATATAATCAACATGGCTCGCCCTGCGGAAGGCGTCGCCGTCCCACACGATCACTTGCAGTTCGATCGCATTGCTGCGCCGCACATGCAGCCAGTTGAAGCTCTGCGGCTCGGCATTGCGCAGCCGGGTCGATGTCGCCGTCCCCGCCTGGATCACCAGCGCCCCGCCGCTATGCGCCACCATCTTCTGCGCGGCCTCCGCATAGGTGCGGTGGAAATGGCCGGCCAATGCGACATGCACCCCCGCCTCGCACGCCGCCTGCACGGCATCCTCATGCCGCCCCACCGCCTCACTCAACTCCCCGCCGCGGCCGATCGGCATGGCGAACAACGGATGATGGGTCACCAGGATGCGGGTCTTGTCCGCCGCGACCTGCGCGAAACTCTCGCGGAGCCGGTCCATCTGGTCATGGTTGATCCGCCCGTCCTTGATCGTCAGCGAGCGCGCGGTGTTGAGCCCCAGTATCGCGACCTCTCCATCCTCGTAGAAGGGACAGAGATCGCGGCTGATATAGCGTTTGTAGCGCGCCAGCGGCCGGGCGAAGCGGCGCACCACGTCGAACAGCGGCACGTCATGATTGCCGGGGATCACCAATATCTTCAGCCCCGCCGCGCGCAGACGATTGAGCCAGGCCGCCGCCGCCCTGAACTGCTCCACCCGCGCACGCTGGGTCAGGTCGCCGCTGATGACGACCAGGTCCGGCCGGCGTTCCTCCAGCCAGGCGGTGGCGGCGTCGACGATGCGCGGATCATGCGCGCCGAAATGAATGTCGGACAGATGGGCGATACGGGCCATGCCTCCCCAACGAATGCATCGCTATTCGTTTCCGATGGACCCGAAATCGCCGCACGGTGTTATTGCGGCATGGAAACGAAAACGCTCCCACGGCAGGCGATCCTCGTCGTCAACGCCCATAGCCGACGCGGCCAGGACAATTTCAATCAGGCCAAGGAAAAGCTCGAAGCCGCCGGCGTCGAACTGATCGCCGCCCATGCGGTCGACGACCCCGAACAGATGGCCGCCACCGTTCGCCAGGCGGTGGAGAGCGGTGCGCCAATGGTCATCGTCGGCGGCGGCGACGGATCGATGTCGGGCACGGTCGACGAACTGGTCGGCAAGCATTGCGTGTTCGGCGTGCTGCCGCTCGGCACCGCCAACAGCTTCGCCCGCACGCTGGGCCTGCCGCTCGACCTCGACGGCGCGGTCCGCGCCATCGCCACCGGCCAGCGCCGCCGCGTCGACCTCGGCATGATCGATCGCGACTATTTCGTGAATGCCGCCTCATTGGGCCTGTCGCCGATGATCGGCCAGACCGTGCCCCACAAGCTCAAACGCTATCTCGGCCGCATCGGCTACCTGCTCTGGGCGGTCAAATGCTCGGTCGGCTTCCGCGCCTTCCGCCTGACGATCGACGATGGCGTGAAGGAACGGCGCCTGTGGTCGACCGAGGTGCGCATCCTCAACGGCCCCTATCATGGCGGGGTCGAACTGTCGGATCATGCCGCCGTCGATACCGGCGAGATCGTGATCCAGGCCGTCGTCGGCCGCTCCAAGCCGCGCCTCGCCTGGGACTGGTATGCCAAATTCGTGAAGCTGCGCGACCGCAACGCTCATACGGAGGAATTTCACGGCCGCCAGTTCAAGCTCGCCTGCCACCCGCCGCAAAAGATATCGATCGACGGCGAAGTGTTGGCAAAGACCCCCGTCACGGTAAAGATCGCCCCCGGCGCGGTCGATGTCGCGGTGCCGCGCGACTAGCTCATCAGGCGCGGCGCGCTTTCCGGCAGGCGGCACAGGACCGGCAGCACGCCCAGCGCCACGATTGCGATCAGCCATCCGGGCGCCGACGCCCATCCGCTGGCCTGCGTCACCTGATGCGACAGATAGGGGGTGAGGCCGCCGAACAGGGCGGTCGCGCTGGTGGCGCCAAAGGCGAGGCCACTCAGCCGCCCTTCGCCGGGAAATTGCTCGGCCGTGGTCACGGCGCCGACCGCGCTCACCGCTCCGCCCAGCGCCGCCAGCAGGATCGCGCCGACCAGCGCGCCGCCCAATGCGCTTCCCTGGGCCATCAGGGCAAAGAGCAGGGCCGGCAGCGTGACGCCGGCCAGCGCCAGCGCGACCAGCACCGGCCGCCGCCCGATCCGGTCGGACAAGGCGCCGACCAGCGGCGTCACCAATATCACCACCAGTGCTGCCAGCGTCGAGAGCATCAGCGCATCGGCCTCGCCCATGCGGCCGGTGCCGATCAGGAAGCTCGGCACATGGACGATGCCGACATAATAGGTGATCGACCCCAGCGCCGAAATGGCAAAGCCGCGGCCGATAGCTGGCCGATAGGCGCGCAGGCTGAGGCGCAGGGGCTGGGCCGGGATGCTGCCACGGGCGCGCTGCGCCAGGAAATCGGGCGATTCCTCGATACGCGACCGGGCCAACAGGATGAGGGCGGCGAGACCCGCGCCGACCAGAAAGGGAATGCGCCAGCCCCAGTCGGCCAGCGTCGCCTCGTCCAGCAGCGCCACGGTCAGGGCGGACAGCGCCACCGCCAGCAGCCCGCCGACCTCGCTTGCCGCCGACGCCAGGGATGTGATGACGCCGCGCCGGCCGGGTGGCGCGCCTTCCAGCAGATAGGCAACGACGCCGGTATATTCGCCCCCGACCGAGAAGGCCATGACACAGCGCAGCGCCAGCAGCAGCCAGCCCGCCATCGCCCCGACCTGTGCCTGGGTTGGCAACAGCGCGGTCGCCAGCATCGCCGCGCTCATCAGCGCCATCGACAGCAACATGGTCGGCCGCCGGCCATGGCGGTCGCCGATATGGCCAAAGACGATCGCGCCCAGCGGCCGCATCAGATAGGCGACCGCAAAGCCCGCCAGCACATGGCCCACGCCCGCCGCGCCGCCGCCATAGAAGATGCGCGACAACAAGGTGGCGAGATAGAGATAGAGGGTGAAGTCATACCATTCGACGATGGTCGACAGCCCGGCAATCGCCAGCGATCGCTTCGAGAGGCCGGGTGGCTGCCCCATCGGCGGCATTTCCTCATCCATCACGGCCTATGCCCCATCCGTTCGCTTCGAGCCTGTCGAGAAGCGGTAAGCACCCACCTTCATGTCCCGCTTTTCTCCGTTTCTCGACAAACTCGAAACGAACGGAGCCGGGCTGGCGCGCCACTCCCTAACCATCGGCAAAGCCGAACGGCGCCCGTGTCCGCCGATAATCGTCGGGCAGCATGTCGCGGCCGATCGGCGGGGCGGACCGAGCCATGCACTGGCTGCGGTGGCACAGGCGACAGGTAACGCCGATCGGCGTCGGCGCGGGGGCCGGCGCATCCTGGCAATAGACCAGCCGATGGGCATGGTCTGCCGCGCAGCACAGCGCGATCGCCCGCTCCACCTTGGCCGCGCCCCAACTGCCGCCGCCGGCCGTCACGGTGCGCGCGATCGAGAAGAAACGCTGGCCGTCGGGCAGCTCCAGCCATTGCGTCACCACGTCGCGCGGCGTTTCGAACACGCGATGCACCGACCAGAGCGGGCAGGAGCCGCCATGACGGGCAAAGGGAAAGCCGGCGCCGTCCAGCCGTTTGGAGACATTGCCGGCCTGGTCGACCCGCAGGAAGAAGAAGGGGACGCGCTCCTGCCCCGGCTTCTGCAAGGTGGTGAGGCGATGCGCCGCCTGCTCGAAGCTGACGCCGAATTGCCGGGCCAGCGCCTCGACATCATAGCGCCTGGCCTCCACCGCCTTGGCGAAGGCGGTATAGGGCATCAGGATCGCCGCCGCGCCATAGCCGGCCAGCGCCCGCCGGGTCAGCCGCCGCCCGCTCTCGCTGGCGAACTGCCCGTCCTTGAGCAGCGTATCGAAGCCCTTGCGCATCTCCAGATAGGCGATCTGAAGCGCCAGCTGGAAGGCCGAGCTGGCGCCGTCCAGCGCATCGTCCAGCAGCACCGCGTCGCGATGCCGGTCGAGCCGCCGCATCGATCCCGCCATCACGTCCGACGGCAATCGCCGCACCCGCAAATTGTGCCGCGCCTTGAGCCAGCCCGACAAGCCACCCTCTGCCTCCGCTTCCGCCGCCAGCTTCTCGGCCGCATCGTCGAGCAGCGGAAAGCTGTTGCGCCGCGCGGCGATGAAGCGCCGCGCCTCCGCCACCGGATCGGCGCCATCCTCCTGCGGCTCCGCGTCCGCCCCCCGGTCCGCCAGCGCCAGATGCTCCTCGCGATAGCTGGTGTAGAGCCGCAGCAGCGCCTCGGTAATGCCGGGATAATTGACCGCGACATCGCCGGTCGCCAGTTGCGGCAGGTCGATATCGGCGAACATCGGGTCTTTCAGCACCGCCTGCAGTCGCGCCGTCTGTTCCGCGCCGCCGTCGCCCGCTACCTCGGCCATGTCCAGCTTGTAGGTGCGGGCGAGGCGCAGCAGCATGTCGGCGGTCAGCGGCCGCTGGTTGCGTTCCAGCAGCGCGACATAGGAGGCGCTGATCTCCAGATCATTGGCCATGTCCGCCTGGGTCAGGCCCAGCTCGCGCCGCAGCCGCCGCAATCGCGGCCCCATATAGACGGGACGATCCTTGGCCATGACATCGACTCCTGTACGCTCTTTACAACTTTACAGCAGAATTTTGTAAAGATCGACAACTGGACTTTGGCAGGGGTGCCGCACCTCGTTTCCTGTGTCTACTTCGCTGTCATTCTTTCTTGCAGCTCACCCCGAGGGAATGACGACATGACCTATCAAAGTGAAATCGCCAAGGCCGACACGCTGATCGGCGGCCAGGGCCATTGGGACGGCATCGCGCCCGAATCCGTCGCCCGGATGCGCCTGCAGAACCGGTTCCAGAGCGGCCTCGACATTGCCCGCTACACCGCGAAGATCATGCGCGCCGACATGGCCGCCTATGATGCCGATCCGGCCAACTACACCCAGTCGCTGGGCTGCTGGCACGGCTTCATCGGCCAGCAGAAGATGATCAGCATCAAGAAGCATTTCGGCACCACCAAGGGCCGCTACCTCTACCTCTCGGGCTGGATGGTCGCGGCGCTGCGCAGCGAGTTCGGCCCGCTGCCCGACCAGTCGATGCATGAAAAGACCAGCGTCCCCGCGCTGATCGAGGAACTCTACACCTTCCTGCGCCAGGCCGACGCCCGCGAGCTGGGCGGCCTGTTCCGCGATCTCGACAAGGCCCGCGCGGAAGGCGACGAGGTCAAGGCGGCGAAGCTCCAGCAGCAGATCGACAATTATGAAACCCATATCGTCCCGATCGTTGCCGACATCGACGCCGGCTTCGGCAATGCCGAGGCGACCTATCTGCTCGCCAAGAAGTTCATCGAGGCCGGCGCCTGCTGCATCCAGATCGAGAATCAGGTCTCGGACGAAAAGCAGTGCGGTCATCAGGACGGCAAGGTCACGGTCCCGCATGAGGACTTCCTCGCGAAGATCCGGGCGGTCCGTTACGCCTTCCTGGAACTGGGCGTCGACGACGGCGTGATCGTCGCGCGCACCGACTCGCTGGGCGCGGGCCTCACCAAGCAGATCGCCTTCACCCGTGAAGCGGGCGACATCGGCGACCTGTATAATGGCTTCCTCGACTGCGACGCCGTCGATGCAACCGCGATCGGCCATGGCGACGTCCTCATCAGCCGCGACGGGCAGTTGATGAAGCCCAAGCGCCTGCCGTCGAACCTCTATCAGTTCCGCGCCGGCACCGGCGAGGATCGCTGCGTTCTCGACTGCATCACCGCGCTCCAGAACGGCGCCGACCTGCTGTGGATCGAAACCGAAAAGCCGCATATCGGCCAGATCGGTGGCATGGTCAGCCGCATTCGCGAGGTGATCCCTAATGCCAAGCTGGTCTATAACAACTCGCCCAGCTTCAACTGGACGCTGAACTTCCGTCAGCAGGTGTTCGACGCCTGGGTCGAAGCCGGCAAGGATGTCAGCGCCTATGACCGGGCCAGGCTGATGAGCGCGGATTATGACGCCACCGACCTCGGCATCGAGGCGGACGAACGCATCCGCACCTTCCAGAAGGATGCGGCGCGCGAGGCGGGCATCTTCCACCACCTCATCACCCTGCCGACCTATCACACCGCGGCGCTCAGCACCGACAATCTCGCGAAGGAATATTTCGGTGAGGCCGGCATGCTGGGCTACGTCAAGGGTGTGCAGCGGCAGGAAATCCGCCAGGGCATCGCCTGCGTGAAGCACCAGAACATGGCCGGCTCCGACATTGGCGACGACCATAAGGAATATTTCGCCGGTGAAGCCGCGCTCAAGGCCGGCGGCGCCCATAACACGATGAATCAGTTCGCGGCCTAAGCCCCATCCCTGTCATCCCCGCGGAAGCGGGGATCCATCTCCCGACCTCACATAAGGAACCGGCGTTGGGAGATGGGTTCCCGCTTTCGCGGGAATGACGAGTTGGACTTGACTGCTGGCGCCCCATCTTCCCGGCGATATCCCGATGCTCGTCGGGAAGATGGGTTCCGCAAGCGTAACAAGCGTGGAAGATTAGAGTTTCGCGGCCGGGGCCGTGAAGACAGCCAGTTCGCGGGGACGTCGACACTCCCTTCGCGATTTGGGTGGAAGGACCCTCGACGGCCCGGTGGCGCACCACCGGGCCGTTTTTTTGTCTGCCCCAAAGGGGAGGCGTTTAAGCGATCCCGGCCCGCTGGCGCACCGCCTGCTTCAAGATGTCGAGCGGCATCGCGCCCAGCGTCAGCACTTCGTGGAACTGTTTGAGATCGAACTTGTCCCCCTGCGCCGCCTTCACTTGCTCGCGCAGGTCGTTCCACACGGTGTGGCCGATCTTGTAGCTGCATGCCTGGCCCGGCCAGACGGTGTAGCGGTCGATCTCGCCCTGGCTGCGGCCGCGCGCGATGCCGGTGGTCGCGATGAGGTAATCGGTCGCCTTCTCGCGGCTCCAGCGCTTGGCGTGCATGCCGCTGTCGACCACCAGCCGGGTGGCGCGGAACAGCAGCGACTGGAGATAGCCGACCTGGCCCAGCGGATCGCCCTTGTACATGCCCATCTCGTCGGCCAGCTGTTCGGAATAGAGCGCCCAGCCCTCGGAATAGCCGCTGTAGAAACCGCGACGGCGGATCATCGGGATCGAATCCGATTCCAGCGCCACCGTCACCTGCAGATGATGGCCCGGCACCGCCTCATGATGGGTCAGCGTGGCAAGGCCGAATTTCGGCCGGTCGAACGTGTCGCGCAGGTTGATGAAATAGATGGCCGGCCGCGACCCGTCGAGCGAGGCATTCTGATAATAGCCGCCCGGCGCGCCCGCCTGGATCGTCACCGGCACGCGGCGCACCTCGACCGGCGCCTTGGGCACGGTGTTGAACGCCTCGCCCAGCCGCGCCTGCATCGCCTTGATCTGGCTGTTGAGCTGCGCCAGCAGCGCCTCGCGGCCCGGATCGGTATTGGGATAGAGCTGGTCGGGGCGCTTGTTGAGTGCGACCAGGCGGTCGCCGACTGTGCCCTGGCTCATCCCTTCGCCCTTCAGGATCGCGTCGATCCGCGACGAGATGCTGGCGACCTGGTCCAGGCCCATCTGGTGGATTTCGTCGCCGGTCAGCCGGGTCGTGGTCGCGGCCTCGGCGGCGGCCGCGTAGAAGGCCTCGCCGTCAGGCAGGCGCCAGCAGCCGGCGTCATGCACCGCCTTGGCGCGCAACTGCTGCACCAGCGCGCGCTGGCGATCGACGGCGGGGAAGACCTTTTCCGCGACGATCTTTTCCGCCTGCGCCCCGCGTTCCGGCGACAGGCCGGCGGCGGCCAGCTTCTTGGCGAAGCTTGCCACCAGCACGGTCTGGGCGGCGGGCTGGTCGCGCAGCGCCGCCTGCATCTTCATGGTGGTGTCGAGGATATAGTCGGGCGCGAACACGCCCTTGGCCGCGTCCGCCTTCTGCCGCTCCAGCTCGCCATCCATGCTGACGGGGAAGGCTTCGAGCCGCGCCAGATAGGCGTCGGCATCGGCCGCGTCCTTCACCCGGTGCTGGCTGTCGAGGAAATCGGGCGTCTCGCGATAGGAGCCGGTGAGCTGGCTGAGGATATAGGGCGCATAGCGGCCCGCCGTCTCGCCATAGGCGAAACGTTCGCCACCGACCGCGCGGTCGAGCTGATAGGCGACGACATCATAGTCGAGCTGGCTGGCCGGGCTGAGCGCCGCACGGTCCAGGCCCGCCAGTTGCTTGGCCTGCGTCTTGGTCCGGGCCAGGTCGCGCGCCGCGCCGGCGGCGCTGGTGTCGCTGAGCTTGCCGCGCAGCGCCGCGCGGGCGCCGGTGTCGAGGCCAAGGCGGGTCGCCTGTTCCGGGCTGTCGTCCAGCCGCTCATAGAAGAAGCCGTCCAGCATGGCGCGCAGGCGGGCGTCCTGCGATCCCGGCTGCGCAAAGGCGCGCGGGGCGGATGCGGCCAGCGCCGTGGCGCCGCTGGTGGTGAGGAATTGGCGTCGGTTCACGAAATGCTCCCTGTTCTGGCCCCGCGCGAACGGTCGCCCGCCCGCCGGGGTCGCCTTAGTGCCGCGCATATGACGGCTTGGCTAGGGGGCAGGCCAAAATGGGCGGATGAAGGCACGGCTAGCGGGCTGGAAACGGCCCGAAGGCGACGCGCCGGTGGAAAGTCAGAACGCGCTTTCCACCCGACTGGGAGAGGGCAACCGGCGACGCAGGTGGAGGATATTCCATTATCGAGATGCGCGCTCTTCCGTCTGGCCTTCGGCCATTGGACCAGAGCCGCTCTGTCCTCTTTCTCGCCGCGCGGTCCAGCGCGCACAGCCGGACGACCTGTTCGCCATTCAATGCGCGCGCTTCCTTCTAATGTCGCCTGACTGTCGCGTCGCGAACGCCGTCCGCATCGCGCCTTTCGCCTATCCCAGCGGTCGCCGCGCGCGCAGTGCCTGAGCCAGCGTGCCCTCGTCCAGATAGTCGAGTTCGCCGCCTACCGGCACGCCATGGGCCAATTGGGTCAGGCGGATCGGGAAGCGCTCCAGCCGTTCGGCCAGATAATGGGCGGTGGTCTGCCCCTCCAGCGTAGCGTTCATCGCCAGCACCACCTCGTCGATGCCACCGGCCTCGACCCGCGTCACCAACGCATCGATGCTCAGATCCTCCGGCCGCACGCCTTCCAGCGCGGACAGGCGCCCGCCCAGCACATGAAAGCGGCCGGGGAAGAGGCGCGACTTGTCGAGCGCCCACAGGTCCGCGACATCCTCCACCACGCACAGCGCCCGCGCATCGCGGCGCGGATCGGCACAGATGCCGCAGGGATCGACTGTGTCGACATTGCCGCAGGTCTGGCAGGTGACCAGCCGATCATTGACCGCCGCCAGCGCGCGCAGCAGCGGCTCCAGCGCGCCCTCGCGCTTCTTGAGCAGATGCAGCACCGCGCGGCGTGCCGAGCGGGGGCCAAGGCCGGGCAGTCGCGACAGCGCCTGGGTCAGCGTCTCGATTTCTGGGGATGCCATGGAACCGAGATAAGGGCTTGCAAGTCGTCCCGACAAGAGGTTTGAGAGCGATCTTGGAAATAGGCCCCAGGCAGATTTCAAATGCGGTGCCAGCCCGCCCCCATCCGGCCACCCAACGGCAGTATCTTGAGGGTGGCCGGGTGGGGGAGCGGGCTGGTGCGGGAAGCGGAAAAACTATGCGTATCATTTACATGGGCACCCCCGATTTCGCCGTTCCAGCGCTCGATGCACTGGTGAAGGCCGGGCATGACATCGTCGCCGTCTATAGCCAGCCGCCCCGCCCGGCCGGCCGTGGCAAGGCGCTGCGCCCCTCCCCGGTCCAGGCCCGTGCCGAGCAACTGGGGATCGAGGTGCGCACGCCCGTCTCGCTGAAGGACGAGGCGGTGCAGGCGGAATTCGCCGCGCTCGACGCCGATGTTGCGGTGGTCGCCGCCTATGGGCTGATCCTTCCGCGCGCGATCCTGGCGATGCCGCGCCATGGCTGCCTCAACATCCATGGCTCGCTGCTGCCGCGCTGGCGCGGCGCCGCGCCGGTGCAGCGCGCGATCCTGTCCGGCGACAATGTCACCGGCGTCACCATCATGGACATGGAGGCCGGACTCGACACCGGTCCCATGCGCGCCAAGCATGTCACCCCGGTCGAGGACAAGACGGCGGGCGAGTTGACGGCCGAACTGGCGCAGGCCGGCGCCGATCTGATGATCGATGTGCTCGATGATCTTGCCGGCCATCCGCCGGTGGTCCAGCCCGAAGAGGGCGTCACCTATGCCGCCAAGATCGACAAGGCGGAGGCACGGATCGATTTCAGCCGCGACGCGCATCAGGTCGAACGCCAGGTCCGCGCCTTCAATCCCTTTCCCGGCGCCTTCTTCGAATATGGCGGCGAACGCTTCCGCATCCTCGCCGCCACGGTCGAGGATCATGCCGGGCCGGCGGGCGAGCTGCTCGACCACAGCCTGTTGATCGGCTGCGGCCATGGCGCCATCCGTCCGACGCTGATCCAGCGCGCGGGCAAGGCGGCGATGTCGGCGGGCGAATTGCTGCGCGGCTTCGACATGCCCACCGGCAGCCGGGTCGACGCCTGAGCCGATGGCCCGTTTCGCCTTCACCGTCGAATTTGACGGCCGCCCGTTCATGGGCTGGCAGCGTCAGGCCCATGGCCCCAGCGTCCAGCAGGCGATCGAGGATGCGATCCATGCCGTCACTGGCGAGCGCGCGATCCTGCACGCCGCCGGCCGCACCGATGCCGGCGTCCATGGCCTGGCCATGCGGGCCCATGCCGATGTCGAAAAGCCGCTGACACCCTTTCGCCTGATGGAGGCGATCAATGCCAAGCTGCGGCCCCATCCGGTTGCGATCCTCGCCTGTGAGGAGGTCGCGCCGGACTGGCATGCCCGTTTCTCCTGCCTGGGCCGCGCCTATATCTATCGCATCGCCAACCGCCGTGCACCGCTGACCCTGGAATCGGGTCTCGCCTGGCGGGTGATCCAGCCACTCGACGCCGATGCGATGCACGACGCGGCGCAGATTCTCGTCGGCCAGCATGATTTCACCACCTTCCGCTCGGTCCATTGCCAGGCGGCCAGTCCGCTGAAGTCACTGGCGATGCTGGACGTGGAGCGACAGGGCGATCGCATTGCCATCCGGGCGGAGGCGCGATCCTTCCTCCATCATCAGGTCCGCTCGATGGTCGGCTGCCTCGCGATGGTCGGCATGGGCCGCTGGAGCGCGGAGGATCTGCGCGATGCGCTGGAGGCGCGCGACCGGGCCCGGCTGGCGCTCAACGCGCCGCCCGACGGCCTCTATTTCGTGCGCGCCGATTATAGCAGCGCGGTGGTCACCAGCTGATTCTTGCCGGCACGCTTAGCCGCCAGCATCACCTCGTCCGCGCGCGCCACGATGCTGTCCAGTTCGGTGTCATCGTCGGGGATCAGCGTGACCAGGCCAAAGCTGCCGCTGACACCGCCATGCGCGCCGCCCAGCGTCATCAGTCCGACGCGCAGCGCCTCGCCCAGATCCGCGCCTTCCTCGTCGACCAGCAGCACAAATCCGTCGCCGCCCATCCGCGCCACGACATGGCGAGTGGCGACCATATCCTCGATCAGCCGCGCCACATCGACCAGGCAACGATCGCCGGCGCTATGCCCGCGACTGTCGTTCAATTGCTTGAACCCGTCGAGATCGAGATAGATCAGGCTGACGGCGCGATGCGCCTCGGCTGCCTGCCGCAACAAGGCCCGCGCCCGCACCACGAAGCCACGGCGGTTGAGCAGGCCGGTCAGCGGATCATGGACCGCATCGAAATGCGCCTGCCGCATCTCCGACAGATCCTCGACCACCGCGACATAGAATTCGGGCGCATCCCGCTCGTCACGCACCAGCGCCACGGTGAGGTTGATCCAGATCAGCGAACCGTCCGCGCGAATATAGCGCTTCTCCAGCGTATAGCGCTGCAACTCCCCCTGATGCAGCCGGCCGAGCAGCGCGACATCGGCATCCAGATCATCGGGATGGGTGATCTGCTGGAACCCCAGCCGCATCAGCATCGCGGCAGAATAGCCGGTAATCTCCTCGAAGCGGGGATTGACGGTGAGGAAGGTGCCGTCGAGCGCGACATGGGCTATGCCGACCGGCGCATGCAGGAAGGTCGCCTGGAACCGGCGCTCCGCATTGGCCAGATTGGCCTGGATCGCCTGCGCCTCCTGGCTCAGCGCGCGCGCGACATGGGTCAGACGGTCGATCCGGCAGATCGCATCCGGGGTCATCACGGTATCGCGATCAGGGACGATGGACGGGGCGGAAGCGATGGGCACGATGGGCGACTATTCTTTCCTGACTTTGTCGCCTCCTCCTGCACCCAACAAGGTAAAGACTCTCTTTAGATTACGTAATTTGCTGACCACCGCCTATTGGAGCCGGGCGCGGAACGGGGTGAAGTCGGTGCCCTCGTCATAGACGTCGAGCCCTTCGCGACGCTTGAGACCGTTCACCACCACATAGGTGACCGGCGTCAGCACCGCTTCCCAGCCGACCTTCATCGCCCAGTTGGTGACCATCACGGTCAGCACCTGCGTCGTGGTCCAGTCGCCATAGAAAGCGAGCGGGTAGAAGAGCAGGCTGTCCACACCCTGCCCCACCACCGTCGATCCGATGGTGCGCATCCACAAATGCCGCCCTTGTGTCAGGACCTTCATCTTGGCCAGCACGAAGCTGTTGGCCAGTTCCCCCGCCCAGAAGGCGCAAAGCGAGGCGAAGACGATTCGCCAGGTGCTTCCGAACACCGCCTCATAGGCTTTCTGGTCGGGCCAGCCCTCGGCCGGCGGCAAGGCCACCACCACCCAGCTCATCAGCGCCATGAACAGCATCGCGGCAAAGCCCGCCCAAACGCAGCGCCGTGCGCGCGCATAGCCATAGACCTCTGTCAGCACATCGCCGATCACATAGCCGAGCGGAAAGAAGAGGATGCCCGCACCAAAGGTTACGCCGCCCAGCGACGACAGCTTGGCCGCACCGATCAGGTTGGACAGCAGTAATATGGCGACGAAGGCCGCCATGAAGAAATCATAATAGCGCAGCGGCCGTGCGCCCAGCACGGTCGCGTCGATTTTCCGGATGCCCGCGTCGCTCATCCTTCGGTGCATATCCCGCCGACACACGATTGCAACGGTTGCGAAAGATTGCGCCGCGCGCCAAGCCCCGCTATCGCTCCCGCGCACGGCCCCGTAGCTCAGTTGGATAGAGCATTCGCCTTCTAAGCGAATGGTCGCAGGTTCGAATCCTGCCGGGGTCGCCAACAGAATATCGGTTGTCAGTAAGACTGCTCCTTTGCTTCATTTTCGTGATCCTCTGAGAGGCAGAATTGGCCGATTTCGGCCAATTCGGTTTTAGAGGGTGTAGTGAAGTATGCGGTTTCCGCCGTCAGCGAAGAGTTAGGAACGTCCCATTCAGGACGGCAAATCGAGGCGATCGAGTATCCGTTTGAGCAATGCCCAAGGTCCATCCCGGCGCGGATGCGATGATATTCCCACCCGGGTATCCATCCCCTGCACCCCTAGCCGGCGGTTCTCGCACTGGACGATCCGGGCGGTGTAATCGCTGACGTCCGCCAGCCTACTCTCGTTCTCGATCTTCATCTGAGCGATATCGAAGGCCGTTGTTTCGTCGCCACCTGGCCAGATTGTGATCGTGACGATCATCATGACCTGCGCGCCTCTCTACGGCGCGAACCTGGATTCGAGTTGCAGGTCCAGTCCCTCGGCCAACGCACTTTGGGGGTTGCTGGCCACCATCGCCAAGATCGCCCCCATCGCGTCCGACACCATAGAGACCGCCAGCGGGTTGCTCGCGTCGTACCCTCTGCGGACCTCAGCCTGGTCCGCCAACTGTCTTCCATAACGAAGTCTGAGCAATCCTCTCGCCTCGGCGAGATCGCAGGCCATCATCGCATGGTAGACATGGTGGATCTGATCCACCCGCACATCGACGATCGTCGCGGTGTAAAGCGTCCGACCATGTTCGACACTGTCCCGGTCCCTGCCGGTATTCCAGAGCCCTCCGGCCACCGTCTCTCCGGTCATGCCCGCGTCACGACGGAGGATTTGATCGACCAGATCACTTGGCATGCCCAGTTCCAGATCGAGTGAGTGGAACATGATACACCTCATCAACCCCGGCGCGGTCAAACACGCTTCCAGCGGTCGCGCTCCGTCAAACGGAGGCTGCGGGCTATACAGCCAGGCCAATGGATCGGACGGCAAGCTGTCACGCTCAAACCGAGCGCCGGTTTCAACGGCCGCTATCACGAGGCGATCGACCATCTTGTAGGTCAAATCGAATGACACATCGTCGGGGCTATCGCTGGCTAGCGGATCAGGGCGTCCCAACAGAGCTGAAGTGGTAAAGTAATCCAGCGCTGAGCGCTGGGTCCGGGCAGCTATTCTCTGTTCGTACATCTCATGCGTCAGCATTGCGAAACCCTTTCTGTCACCATCCTTTTCAAAAGAAGCCTGCGCGAGTCGCTTGCTCCACTTGCAGACTTGTACATTCATTTCAATGATTCTGGAATCATAGAATTGAACGATGTCCGATTTGCTGTTTCAACGGACGTCGAAACGGACATTGGCCGGTACATTGTTGGTTTGGCTGACGGATCTGTCCGTCACTAACCGTTTGACCGGTTGGGATGGATCGCTGATAGTCTGGCCCATGGACTCATCAGCAATGGTCGAGGCCCTGGCTGCGCTGGGGCAACCGACTCGGCATGATATCTACCGCCTCCTCGCCCGGGCGCCTGAAGGCCTGCCGGCGGGAGAAATCGCGCGCCACCTCAATGTCGCTGCAAACACGCTATCTTCCCACCTGGGAATTCTATCGCGTGCCCACCTGGTCTCTTCGCGCCGTGCGGGAAAACAGGTGATCTATCGGGCTGATACAGCCGCAGCGTCGTCCATCAGCACATACCTCAATGGTCTGGCCTCAGTGACGCCCTGAATTTTCTGAATACGCTCAGCTTCGCTCCTCGAAACTCAGGAGTGAAGAAAAATGGAAGATCGCATTGCCCACTACATGGTGACCTTCACGCCTCAGCAGTGGCCGGAAGCTTACCGGCGCGCTCTGGAAGTCGAAGAGCTCCCAAGGAAGGGCAGTCGGCGAGTGGCAGCAGCTGTTACCGCTGCCGCCACTCGGCTGGGGTATAAGGAGCGCAACTTCTTCAAGATCATTCGGGCGTACAAGGACTCGCTCCAGTTGAACGATCAGGTTCTGTCCAACTACCCCCGTCAGCTTCCTGCTGAAACGAGAGCAGCTCTCGAAGAAGCCATCGCGCACGCCGGCCCGGGCGCTCGGCCAGGGGCGATCCAGTCTGCCGCCGAAGCCTTGTGCGAGAAGCGTAAAATAAGTCCACCAAGCAAACGGGCAGTCCGCACGAGACTCAATCTGCCCATGGAAGTGACCGATATCGCGTCCTACACCGGCATGAATACCGACTACGCCATAGATATGTCGCCACTCGATGTGGCGGTCGATGGCCCCGATAACATCCCCTATCACGCTGTCCTCACCGCGTTCATCGATGTCAGCCGTGGTATCGCTCTTGCCCATGTGGTGACTGCAGATAGGCCAACTGCCGACGACATCCTCCAGTTGGTCACTGAGGCCGCTGAGAAGACGAGTTCCGCATCACCCGCACGCGCGTCTTTGGCAGTATACCGCAACGCTCCTGTCGATGACCTACGCACGAAAGCCCAGTTGCGCTCGATCGGCATCGCTAAGTCAGACGTTCAGGTGGATTCTCGTCGGCCAGGATTGGCCCTCACTGCCATGTTCGGCACCAAGCTCGGCCGCGTGCCTCTCAATCCGCGCCGCAATCCTTCCATCCCATTCGCAATTCGCGAAACTCTGCCTCTGCCTGTCGTGCGTCCAGCCGTCGCTCTGCTTCTGGAGCGCTATCACGCTGGCCTGCAGATCAATCGAGAGGCCGAGCCTGCCGTATCAGCCGCGGCAGCGGTCCAAGCGATTACCAAGGGGCCAGCCAAAGCGACGCCGATTGGAAACGCCTATCCCCCATCTCTCCACGCAAGTAGATAGGCCATTGGTCATGTGCCCGCCCAGGTGCATTCTTTTATCATGATAGCTTAGCTTGAAACTTCGAGGCGCCTCTCTAACTTGCAAGAGGGGGTGTCGCTTGGCGTTTCAAATCCTATCCTTGTCGGGAGGAGGCTTTCTGGGCCTCTACACCGCCGCAGTTCTTGCAGAACTAGAACAGCGTTCGGGCAAGCGCCTGAACGAGTGCTTCGATATGTTCGCCGGCACGTCGATTGGCGGCATTATTGCTCTGGGTCTTTCAGCTGGGAAGAGTGCCACTGAAATCCGTGATGCCTTCATCGAGCACGGTCCTAAAATTTTCCCTCGCGCGCCGGCGAACTCCAAACTGGCTTGGTTGATCCGTTTCACCAGAAATTTGCCTGCCCCTCTCTACAAGCAGGACGCGCTGCGCGAGACGATCGAAGAAATCGTCGGTCCCCAAACGTTGATGTCGGACCTCGCCCGGCCGACGGTCATCCCTTCTGTCAGCCTTACCAAGGGCGGACCTAAGGTATTCAAGACAGGACATCACAAGCGATTTGTCCTCGATTGGCAGTTGAAGGTCGTAGACGTCGCATTGGCTACCTCGGCAGCGCCGACCTATTTCCCTGCACATCGGATCGGAGACGAGTTGTTTTCGGACGGAGGGATGTTCGCCAACTCACCCGATATGATCGCCCTTCATGAGGCCGACATGTTTCTGGGCATTAACCGTGACGACATCTCAGTCTTAAGCGTCGGCACCACTACCACAGACTTCGCCATGTCCAGTTCGCTCAATCCCAACATGGGGGTGATGGGTTGGATGAAAAACCAGCGCCTGACCGATGTGATGATCGGATCACAACAGGCGTTGGCCGATGACATGATGAAGCATTTGCTGAAAGATCGATACCTGAGGATCGACCGTCGACAGGCAGATGAACAACGGCACGAGCTTGCCTTGGATGCCGCCACCCCTAGCGCCATCAGCAATTTACTTTCCATAGCCAAGGACGGGACTGTCAGGATTTCCGTGTGCGGCCGGGCGGTTGATCATCAGGCCGCCATGGCTCTGATGAAACGTTCGCCGAAGATCACGGCAAATTGCGCCTTCGCCATGGTCCACTCACGTGGTGGCATCTTCCACTCTTTCTCCGACCGATTCAAGATCAGGTAGAGCAGCTTGGTGGCGGCCTCGTCGCTGGGGAAGTGTCCCCTGGCCCTGACAGCCCGCCTGAGCTTCGAGTTCAAAGCTTCGATGGCGTTCGTAGTGTAGATGATCCGGCGGACCTCGTCGGGGAACGCAAAAAACGGGATCACCTCGCCCCAGGCGCGCCGCCAGCTCTGGCCGATGGCGGGATAGCGCTGCCCCCAAGGGCCAGCCTCAAATGCTGTCAGCGCCTTTTCGGCGGCATCTGCGTCGGTGGCACGGTAAATCTCCTTGAGCGCGCTGGCGAGGTTCTTTCGGTCCTTCCAGGAGACGAAGTCCATCGAGTTGCGCAGCAGGTGAACGATGCAGGTCTGGACGATCGCATCGGGGAACACTGCGGTGATCGCATCGGGAAAGCCCTTCAGGCCGTCAACGACGGCCAGCAGGATGTCTTCAACGCCACGGTTGCGAAGCTCGTTCATCACCCGAAGCCAGAACTTGGCACCCTCATTCTGCTCGAGCCACAAGCCGAGCACCTCCTTTGCGCCGTCGGCGCGGACGCCCAGCGCAATGTGGATCGCCTTGTTGCGCACCATGCCCTCGTCGCGGATCTTGACCCGGATCGCGTCGAAGAAGACCAGCGGGTAAACCGGATCGAGCGGCCGCTGCTGCCAAGTGGCGACCTCATCGAGCACGGCGTCGGTCACCGTGCTAATCAAATCGGGTGAGACGTCGATGCCGTATAGATCGTGCAGGTGCCTGGTGATCTCGCGGGTGCTCATGCCGCGCGCGTACATCGACACGATCTTGTCGTCGAAGCCGGGAAAGCGGCGTTGATACTTGGCGATCAACTGCGGGTCGAAGCTCGACTGGCGATCGCGCGGCACGTCGATCGCCAACTTGCCGGTGTCGGTCATTACCGTCTTCCGACCGTAGCCGTTGCGCATGTTGCCGGCGCCGTCTTCGCCAGCGAGGTGGTGATCCATCTCCGCATTCAGGGCACGCTCTGTCAGCGCCTTCTTCAGCGAATCGAGCAGACCGCCCTGCTCGAAGGCGGCACTGGCAGCGCCGCCCGCCAAAAGCTGATCGAGAAGCTCATTCGGTATGGCAGGTTCTTTGCGTCGTGACATAGTGGGACTCCTTGTTGCCCATTATGCCCGGCCGCACACGGAAATCCTGACAGTCCCGCCAAGGACTCGTTTGCCGAGGCGTCAGCTGACCCTCGCCTCCGGCAACTGCTGTCACATGAGGCCCCGCCATTCACTTTCGTCAACGCTAAGCTTTGAGTGTCCGATGTCCACTGCTGCACGCCTCTTTCATTCGAAGTCCGATCAGACGCTTTACGATCGCATCACCCCCTCAACCGATCAGTTCGCTACTCAACAAGCCCGCTGGAACGACCTTGCCGACTTTCTGAAATCCAGAATGAAGGACGACACCGGCTATCCAATCAGCACTTGGCTGCAGGGCTCCTACAAATTCGATACCCAAATCCGGCCGTGGACGACTGGCGCCCAGTTCGACATTGACCTCGGACTATATTTCGAATGGGCCGGTTCCGACGATGACGGCGACTATGATCCTGAAGGCTTCAAAGAGCTGATTCAGAACGCTCTCCTCGATTATGCAGACGACGAGGACAACGACGCCTCACGGGTCGAAGAGCCCAAAGAGCGATGCTGCCGCATTGCCTTCAATCCCGACTTTCACATTGATGTGCCCTGCTATCACCTCGATCGTACCAAGGATCGGCGCGCGCTGGCGACAGAATCCAAAGGCTGGGAGGCAAGCGACCCCAAGGCGATCTATGTCTGGTTCAAGGATCTCCACGACGACAAAACCATCCGCGCTCAGCTGCGTCGCCTCGTTTGCTACTTCAAGATGTGGGCGGCGTTGAAGATCGAAGATGAGGCAAGCCGACCTTCATCGATCACACTGACGGTCCTCGTCGCTGAAGCGCTGAGCGAGATTGATCTTTCGGAGACCAGTGACGACGACGATGTCCTGGAGGGAATTATCACGATCATCGCTGATCGCCTTGATGACGACACTGAGGTCGCAAACCCAATCGACAACGACGAAGACCTGAACCGCCTCTCTGACGAAGCAAACGACAATCTCCGCGCGCGCCTTCGTGAGTTCGAGGACACCGCTCGGCGAGCCAACGCTGCAACCAGCGAGGCGACGGCGGCCGAGATCTGGACGGAGGCCTTCGAGCATTTCTTCCCTATGCCGGAAGATGTCGAGGGTGAAGCAAACGCCAACACTGCAGCGCGCAGCGATATTGCAAAAAATCACGCTTTGGTCGCTTACAGCTTCGACCCCGAAATTCACGTTCGGGCTTGGTCCCAGAACAATGAGAATTACGAGCGCTTCGGGGTGAACGAGCTTCCCACGATCCTGAAAGACTGCTCCATCGACTTTACATTGGTCAACGCAACCTCGCTCCCAGTGGGCGCTTCGGTACGATGGACGGTTAGGAACCGCGGACATGAAGCGTGGACCAAGAATGATATTGGACACTGCTCAGGCGATGGTTACGAAGTATCCGAGCATTCAGCGTATAATGGCAACCACGCAATGGATCTCACCGTCTACCAGTGGGGTCGGATTATCGGCCGCAGGCGCATCGAGATCAACGTCCGCGGCACAGCGTTGGCTGCCCGGCAATTACCGGCGAAGCGACGCTTCCGACGCTGAAGATTTCGCGCACCCGCAGATCACAGAATTCGATCCAACAGTAGGCATCTCATCATTCTGTCCGAATGGATCCCCACCGTCATGCCGTTCGATTGATCTTTGAAAATCCACCTTGCGTTAACTTTTGCACGTCAGATGCAAGCGCATGTTCTTGCAGTATAAATTTCCGATCGAGCCAAGCCGGGCGCAACATGCGCGCCTGGCGTCGATCCTGCAGCTGCAGCGAAATTTATACAACGACGCGCTCCAAAATCGGCGTGCAGCCTTTCAGCGCGGCGTCCATCTCACATACGAAGACGATACCAAGTCTCTCCCTGCGTATAGAATGGCCAACCGCCAGCATACTGCCCTGCCCTGGGGCATTAACAACTGGACCTTGCGCTGCGTCGATACCGCAATGACGAGGTATCGCGATCGCCTGACGGCCAACCCCAACGCCGGGTTCCCGCGCTTCCGCTCCGAAGAGCGTTGGCGCAGTTTTGGCGTCCACGGCGTACGAGGATGTGTTATTGCCGACGGCTACCTAACGGTCGATGGCATCGTCGGGAAATTGCGCATGCGCATGCATCGCCCTTTGCCGGCTGACGCTCGCATCGCCAGACTCACCTTCACCCGCAGAGCCCGCCAATGGCATGTTGCCATCCTGATTGATTGCAAAGTCGGCGATCAAGAGCATAAGAAACCCGGTAGCGCATGCGGCCTCGATCTCGGCATAGAGCAACTAGCATCGCTGTCAGATGGCTCTCTCTTCGACGACACACCCCGTAAGACCACTCAGAGTTCCGCGTTGCGTCGGGCCTACCGGGCACTGGCAAGATGCCAGAAAGACTCCCGCCGAAGTAAAAAGCTGCGCGAACGCCAAGACCGCGCCAGTCAACGGGTGATAAACCTCCGTTCCACGCGGCTGCATCAGATCTCGGCGGCGATCACTAATCGATTTGAAACGATCGTGGTCGAAGATCTCGCGCTCAAACAATTTCCCCGACCAACACGCACACGACGCCCATCAGACGGCGTTGGCGCAATCGCGATACGAGAAAACGGTCAGGTGTTGGCCGAGCCAAGACCAAAGCGCCTTCTCGAGATGATCCGCTACAAAGCTGAAAAAGCTGGTGGCAAAGTCGTCGTTGTCGATCCGAGACACATTACGCAAACGTGCAATGCATGCGGATCACCAACCTCTGAAAGTAACGATGCTGACCGGCACATCTGTGCCTGCGGCGCCGATGTCCCACGAGGCACCAACAACGCAATCAACATCCTTGCGCGCGGTCTCTCCGCGCATGCGGCCGCTTTGGGTCGCAGGGTGGGCAAGGTTTTGCCCAACGCCAGCGTCTAGCTGCGCGTCCACCCGGAAATGCAGCGCGTTTGCATAGCAACTGCCTGTCCAAAGCCAGTTTGGTTTTTTTCAAACCCGCTTTAGCCATTCATATTCGCACTGGAACCCTGATGATCACCTTACGCCCCTCCCGCGACTTCGGCAGCTTCCGTTTGGATCATTTCCAAAGCCTTCAGCATTTCGGGCCTGAGAGCTGCGGCGGACATCCGATGCAGTGGGGCGATATGATCATGTGGAACCACGAGACGATCTCTCCCCGCGCTGCCCTGCCGCAAACTCCGCATGCCGATACCGAGATACTGACCTACGTCACCAGTGGGTTCCTCTATCACGAAGATAACCTGGGCAATGTCGGGATGCTCCAGGCAGGCAATTGTCAGATCATGTCAGCTGGAACTGGTGTCTTTATCAGGCGCGGCAATCCAGACGAAGCTGAACCAGTCGAATTTGTCCAGATCTGGCTGATGCCCAACCATCAGGCTGGCGAGCCATTTTCCGTCACGAATGGGTTCGCTGACGATGGTGAGCCGGGGCAGTTCGTTACATTGGCCAGCGGGTTCGACAATGAAGGCAATTCACTGCCAATGCGAGCCAATGCCCGCCTCTCGCGCATTGTGCTGACCGACAGTGGCACTGCGGACTACCGATTTGAAGCAGGCAATTTCGGCTATGTCGTGCCGCTCACCGGCGCTGTTCAGGTCGGTGATGTTGTCGCCAACCGCAACGACGGAATTCTCATCAACGATGTTGAAGTCATAACCATAGTCGGCGTCGGAGACGCGGAAGCGCTCCTCATAGAGCTTTCTGAAGCCTGAGGGCCGATCGCTTTAAGAAAACCTCACAGGGTGGATGACCAAGCCAAATGAATCAGATCGCTCGGGTTGTGAACGTATTTTCCACCCCATACGAAGCATGGAGTTACCGCCAGTCCACCGATGAAGAAGCGCTATCCCTTTGCCAAAAGGGTTATTCGTTAGCCGAATCCTTCACCACGAAAGACAAGCTGCTTGAGGAAGTCTCGAACCATGTCCAGGCCGCGGCGCGCATGCTTCGTGAGGGTGCAGATAACGCGCTCGAGCGTCACATAGACAAAGCGCTGTCAGCAAGCTCTGAATATCGCGATCTCCGCAACCTGATGCCGTCAAACGTGCCTCAAGCCCTAAGTGCTTATCAGGCTGAGTTCTCAGAGGCCGACTTATCTGCGGCGGATAGCGCGATCAAAGCTATCGGGGTGACGATGCCAAATGGACAATTCTTGTTCCACGGTGGCTCATGGCCGCTCGGCGTACAAACTTTCACGACGACCCGCCCATTCTCCACATCCTTCTGCCCGCAAGTGGCACGCAGGAATGCAGAGTGGAAAAGCAAAGCTTATGACGCTGGCCGGATGGACCTGATGGTCGTCCACGTCATCCAGCCACAAACCAAAGCCTACGCTTACAGTCGGGATGGAGACCTCGGCAACGAGAAGGAGGTTGTTTTCGCCACCGGCGCACAACTGACCTTAACCCGCGAAACCCACATTGCCGACGTCACCGCCTCCAAAGTTGGCCCACACTCCGAAACGTTGAAACGCACCGTTCCAGCGTATCTGCTAGAAATCGACATATCGTAACATCGCAATAATCGCGTTGCTCGGGCCCGACTAGAACTCGGGCCGCATGACTACATCACGGAAAAGGGCGGTGATCGCATTCGCCCGCTCTTCACGCATGCGCTGAGACTTCTCGACCGTCGGCTCCGCCTGCTGCCACTGGCTTTCGTTCCAGCGCATCGCCTCCACGAGCAACGCCCGCTCTATGATCTCCTGCTCAATCCCCTCGCTGATCGAGTTGCTGAGAGGAGCCCCCTCCTCTGTAAACCGCGGTTTGAACTGATACGGCCCCAGCGTGTCGCCCAGGTAGCGGACCAGCTGTGTGCCGTGACGCCACTTTCCGCCTGCATGAATGTCAAACGACACTCGGCGGTTGAAGACCCGAAAGCGCTTCTGCAACTGCTTGCTCTGCCGCGCCCCGCCTGGAGGCGCGATAAAGTCGATCGACTCCACGCGATCGAAATGCACCTGCGTGTGCTGCACGAGATGGCGCATGAGGTCGTCATCCATATTGCGGGTAGCGCGCATGAGCCCGTCTTCCGGAATCAGCGGATCGCCCACCCCCAATCCAAGGATCATCCTAGAGCTGGTATCGACAATGAACGTAGCCGTAGCCAATTCCACCCGGCCGCTGATCTGAACCATCACATCGACTGCGGTCTGGTCCACCAGGATCTGAAGACCAGCAGCCCCAGCCGCCGGCTCTGCGACACCTTCCCGGCGGAGTACCTTTATGCGTCGCTGGATCGAGGATGCAGACGGAGGCGCCTCGCCCGCATCCGCGCAGGATTCAAATATCCAGCGTATGATCGACGCGGGCGAAGCCGCGGGCTCATGCTGCAGTTTCCAGCGCAGCGCACGCTCGGCAACGGGTGCGAAGCCTTTCTGTGCTGGTGCCGCGACAGCCTTCACCCGGAAGCTCGGTGACAGACCTCGTGTTGGGCCCAGATCCTTCAGCTTCTTCAGCAGTCGGTAAAAATTGCGCTGCTCCATATCGAGCGCGCTGCACGCGTCGCCCACGGGCATGGGGTCATCGTCGCGAAGATAGAGGTCCATCGTCCTCAGTCTGGCGATCACCACCTCCCGTTTAGAATCATCCAGAGACAAGAACAGGGCGTACTCTGATTCGCCAGAAAAGCCTGAAGCGGCATGCCGTTTGACCAACTCCTCGTCAGTTTCGAGGGCCGACCGGTCCGGACCAACGTCGCGCGTGCCGTTTTTCTTACTGTTCATCCATGACTTATTAGAACAGTAAGGCACGCATCGTCAAGTGAGTTGGTCACGATACTGTGCAGTTGAAACCACATTCCTGTTGCCATCACGGTCATTTTAGCGTTCCTAAATGCACAGTATCGTGACCAACATGGAGACAGTGCGATGACGACTAAACCGCGAAGTGCAGATCGAAACAACCTCGTTTCAATCGTTTATACAGAGTATCTGATCGAGATCATCCGACATTTTGAACGAGAGCAACGCGTTAAGACGTGGAGTCGTTCTCGCTCCAAATGGCCCAACAGCAACCGTCGCGGTTGGACGTTCTGGCATGACTGACGCATATGAAGAACTGGCTGAGATCGACGTTCGCGCCGCTATCAACCTCATGCTGCGCAACCCGTCATACGAACCCTCCGCTGGCCGGTTGCGCGCCGAAACCTTGCTCAGGAAGCACAACAGCCTGGTCAACACCATGGCTCGCATCGTGGTCGCCAACGACAATGGATCGCTCCGAACAGTCTCTGGCGGAACGCACCATGCGAGCGGCTGGTACCCTTCCGTGAAGGTCGGCCGCACACAGCATTATGAGAGCCTGCATCAGCTTGCACTGATCGAGCGGTGCGAGACGGACCCCAATGTCGTCCACTACCAATCAGAGGCTCGCCGCTTCGAATTCATCCTGCGGAGGAAGGAGCGGTACACCAGTGACGTCGACATATTGGACGCCGATGGCCGCCTGGCGGTCGTCGAAGTCAAAGGCGACGATGCGGACCTCCGAGATCCAGAATATCGGCTGAAACTCGCCGGCGTCGCCGAGATTTGCCGCCGGGTGGGCCATGAGTTCCGTATCACCTTCGGTTCCGAAATTTTCGAGAATAGCCGCCACCGCTTCAACGTACGCCTCGCCAGCTCAATGCGCCGCACGGCCA
Organism: Sphingobium sp. WTD-1; assembly: GCF_030128825.1. NCBI lineage: Bacteria > Pseudomonadati > Pseudomonadota > Alphaproteobacteria > Sphingomonadales > Sphingobiaceae > Sphingobium > Sphingobium sp. WTD-1. The sequence continues at coordinate 4,551,267 of NZ_CP119127.1, forward strand.
TCTCATCGTCGCAGAAGCGGCTCGTCGAAAGCCTCCGCAGCAAAGGCGATGACATGCGGTTGGGCGAATTCGCTGAGCTGATGGCGCCCGGAAATTTTGTCCAAGGGCGGGCAATCACTTTCGCCATGCTGGTGAGGCGCATCGTGTCGCTCGATCTCACGCAGCCTCTCATCGATGAGATGCCTGTCAGCTTCATCTGATCATAGATCAAATACCCTAGGAAGGATTCAACCATGACCTAGAGTGAAATCATAACTGCCTGACGAACCCGCAGGCACCCATCACAACAGAAGCAATGCCATTCGCAGCGTAGAAATATCTACTGCTGATGGATGTTGCGCGCCCTCAGAATACCCAAATCTCGGGAGAGATACGTGAATTACTTCCCCTATAAGCTCAAACGCAATCAGCTATACAGTATCGAAGGTCAACCCTGTGTTTTTACATCACATGGATATGGCACACGCCTGAACTTCGAACATGCTGCCACAGGCAAGCCCGTCGAATATCTCGATGACGCCGGCGTCGTCCGTCCAATGGACCAGGATCGCTTCCGGACGCTGCTTCAGAACGGTCAATTCTTCCAGATGGCAGAGCGTGGGCAGTCGCCGGCCAAGAACAAGATCGCTGAATCACATCTCACGCCTGCCGAATGCGAGGAACTCGACGCCGACAGCGCGCTCCGGCTGGCAACGTTACGGCTGCTCGATCGGAACGGCGTAATGACCGGCGTGAAGGCAATCTCTGAAGGACTTGCCGAGCACTGGACCCCCGAGCTGCACACCAAATATGGCGAGGCGCCCAATCCGCACACCGTGAAACGCTGGATGCGGAAGCGCGGTAAAGTCGGCGACCGCGATGCTCGCGAGGCCATGAGCGCCCAGGGGCGCCATTGCCATGATGATGATGGCATCCGCATGGAAATCCGCCAGCGCCTGGCTTTGACCTACTATGCGTCGAAGAAGAGCGTCACCGATATCAATGTGCTGACCAACGCTGAGATTAGCCGCGTCAACGATGGCACTTCGCTCGAATACGAGATGCCTACGGAGCCGCTCCTCCCGGTGAGCCTGAGCACCACATATCGCGACATCAAAATGCTTGAGTGCGAGCAAACGGTCGCTGCCCGCCACGGCAAGCAGGCAGCCTACTCTCGGTGGCGTGGCGCAGGGAAAGGGCATGAGGCGGAGCGCCCTCTGGAATTCGGGCTTATGGATCACACCCCCATACCCGCCGTCCTCGTCATCGACGTGGAACGCGCCATCATCCTGGGCCGCCCCACTTTCTCCGCACTTGTTGATGGGTTCAGCAGGGTCGTGCTCTCGCACATGCTGTCCTTCAATGCCCCATCATACGCCACCGTGTCGGAGTTGCTTCGCCGGTCTGTTCTGCCCAAGATCGTGCCGCCGATCATCAAGAACAAGCACCCTGAAGCCCAAGACGTCTGCGGCCTGTGCAGCACATATCACGTGGATGGCGGTATGGAATTCCGCAGCCACGATATGGAGAGCATGAGCAAGGCGACCGGTGCAACGATCCGCATCAGTGGTCGGAAAAAGCCGCGCGAACGAGCCCTTGTTGAGCGCATCTTCCTCACCATCCACAATTACGTGTCATCGAAGGTGGCCGGCGCCCATCTGCCGATCGCCCTCTCCCGCGAGTATGATTACGACCCCGCCGTGGATGCCGTGCTAACGCTCGACGAACTCGAGGCACTCATCATGTTCGCCATCGCGGTCTATCACACGACCCCGCATGGCGGCCTGAACGAGAAACAGCCTCTGCTCTGTTGGAAACAGGGCACCGCCCAGTACGGGATCGTTCTACCGCGTGACCCTCGCATCTTCGAGAAGGCCCTCCTCCCCAAGATCAATTCGCACAGGCTGACCCACGCTGGCATCGAGTGGAATGGCCTGCGCTTCGGCGATTATAAAGCCGTGCCTGACCTGCTCGCCGATCTTGTCCCCTTGGAAGGCAAGCGTCAGCGCCTGAAGAATGCCACTGCAACGGTGTCGTTCCGCTATGACCCGTACGATCTGCGCAAGATTTGGGTGATCAACCGCAAAACCAATCAGGACGTCGAGCTGTACTGCCAGACGGCCGGCTATACCGACGAGCCGATCAGCCTGTGGATGCACGAGCAGATCCGTGAGAAGGCCAAGGCGGAAGCCGCCGACTTCAACTCACGGGAATGGCGTGACGCCTGCCGCGCCGAGCTTCTCGACGCCATCGACCAGCTGACGCCCGAAGCCAAGGAGCGTGAACGCAAGCTTCTGGCCAAGCTGTACGAAAACAAGCGCATCCGCAGCATCACCGGTGAACTCGCCAGCCTGCAGCGGGAGCGCCCTGAACCTGTCGACATCCCGATCATCTATGCAGACGTGATCGAGCACGAGATGCACGATGCCGACACCCTGTCTCGTCGCCCCGCTCCACAGAAAGCTGCCCCTACCGCATCTAAACGGCGGAGCAACCGGCAGAAGGCGAAAGCTGCCAATGCCCGGGAGGCGACGCCAGAGGACATGCCAGAGCGCGACCGGCGTGCTCCTGCGCCGCCACCCACCCCGGACGCGTCGACCACCGACCCCGAACCACGCCGTGAACGCAAAAAGCGCTCGAACGACAGCAGCTATTTCTAACCCCTACCCGAAAGGCAACACATGACTACCACCACATCAAACCCGCCCATTGTACGGCCGAATGAAGCCGCTGCCCGGTCTCAGCGCGTGGCAGATGCCCGCAGCGCGTTCCGCCAGATCAAGATTGTTCATCCTCGCCAAGAGGCCATCATTGCGGGGCTGGATGAGGTCCGGCGCTCTGGCATCGCCACCCGTGGCGAGCGGCAATATGGCATCACCCTCCTGGCTGAAAGCGGTTCCGGCAAAACGACAGCAGCCGAACATTTCCGGGACGGCATCGAACGCCTGGGCGAACTTCCAGAAGGCAGCCGGCCCGTCCTGATCGTTAAGCTCATGAGCACTGGCACCGCCAGGTCGCTATTCTCTTCCATCCTGCAGGCCCTGGACGACCCCTTTTATGACCGCGGCACCGAACCCAACCTGCACAAGCGCGCCGTGCAAGCCATCAAACGGGATAACGTGCAGTTGCTCGTCATCGATGAGGTACATCACCTATCACGCCGGTCATCGGCGGCAACCCATGTCACGGACAGTCTCAAGACCTTCCTCGATTCAGGATTGTTACCTGTCGCCTTTTTCGGCACCCACGACGCGGACAAGCTGTTCCAATCCAGCCGCGAGCTGAACGGCCGGCTCTTCCCTCCCCTCACGCTTCCTCCGCTCGATTGGTGGGCGGATGACGATCGAGACCTGTTCCTGGACTTCGTCGAAGACTTCGATACCGCCATGGTCGACAAGCAGATCATGAAGGTCGCCAGCGGTCTGGTCGAAGAGGACATCGCTCGCCCCCTTTGCCTCGCAAGCAGCGGAATCATCGGCCGCACCTGCCGCATCGTGGAAACTGCAGCCATAAACGTCGTGCGTGAAGGTCGGCATGCCGTTACCCGCAACGATCTCGCCATGGCGGTGAACAGCTGGGCCATTGCCCATAGCTTCATCGACTATAATCCGTTCGTGGAGATTGAAGCTTGAGCCGTGTGAAATACCCGCTCGCGCCGATCGCTGGCGAAAGTCTCATGGGCCTTGTCGCCCGTGTGACTGCCGAGAACGGGTATCCACGGACGGGAACGCTGTTGTCCGAGGCTGGCTGGGTTTACGACAACAAGCCAACAGCGGCCACAACCAACGCCGAACAGCTTCCTGTGCTGGCCAAGATTCTGGTGGTGCCGTATCCCCAGTTGCTGCACCATGCCCACGGTCCAGAAGACGGCAGCGCTATCATACATTGGTTTGGTGGACGCGCGTGGCAAAGCGAGCTGAGAACCACCATTCGCCGGTACGCACCGGCCAGCCTTGCCCTCTCGGTTCATCACCGTGCGATTTGGCAACTGACCTCCGTCCCATTCTGCCCGGAAACCTTTCAGGTCTTGCGCAGTGAGTGTCACGAGTGCGGCATCACCCAGCGGTGGCGGTACGCCAACGGCATTGCTACCTGCGACCAAGATGTCTGCAGCGCGGATCTACGAGAGGGACCGGCCGAGTTCATCCCTCACGAGATGCGTGGCAATTTGGGCATCTATGCTGGCCTCTTCAGCCATAATCCCGATGTACGTGCCGCTTCGCGATCACAGCTTCCTGACCCGATTTCGAGTTTGGAGCCGCACGATATTGCCGACTTGGCCTTGAAGCTCTCCCCCTGGCTAAACGACCAACTGCGCGGAAAATGGCTGACCAATCCTGACCTTACTATGGCGGTCATCAGCGCGCTTCATGATGCTGTGACACTGCTGCGCCAATGGCCCATCGTTCCAGCCGACCTACTTCCAGCTCCACGCGAAGGGGACAACTGGTCGAACAAATTGGGGCACGCCGTCAAGCAGGCCCGGATCGGCCGCTCCTCGCCCCGCGTCAAAGCCTTGTTCGCGATGTTTCTACATGGCCTGCAGCAAGAGCAACCCGATCTCAGTCAAAGCCCCGATCTGACCGACCTCCCGTCGGCCGACGAGGGGAATGACATAATTGGACTGATCTCCGCCAAATCAACCGTGCGTGTACTGCGTGAGACGGATACCATCATCGCAAAGCTGCGAGCCGCTGGCGTCTTCAAGCTAACCGACGTGCGAGTTCATGGCGTGGTTCGACCGTTCCATGATCCCGAAGAAATCGAGGAACTGGCACGTACCAAGCCTGACCGTCTGCCTTTGACCGCCGTGTCGCAGTCAACTCAGTTGCCCCGCTATGCCATAGCCCAGTTGATGCAATCTGGATTACTCGCGCCGCTGACCCACCCTTATTGGGAGGCGCGATATGGCGTCCGCAATACCACCACCAAGGCTTGGGCGGCATTCGAGGCAAAAATCCAAGCCAAAGCCGATCCTGCAATAGTTGACGGCGTTCCGCTACAAATCGCGGCTAGGGCTATTGGTGGTCGGGCCAAGCCATGGGCCGGCATCTTCACCTGGCTCCTGGGGCCGCATGGTCGATTCGGTCTGACCTCCGAGGCGACGGACCTGTCCCACCAGATACTAATCCCGGCCGAACTCATCGACACTTTGCGGATGTTGGAAAACCCGTTGTCCGGTGCCCATGTCGAGGATGAGCTATCAGGCGCCGATGCCAGCGAGATACTCAACCTGGCCACCAATCAGTTTCTCAAATTCGTCGCCACCGGCCGCATACGTCGCCACGGTAAAGCATATCTCGCAGCGGATGTTCTTCAGGCTGCAGCAGAGATCATAGGATCGGTCGAGATCGGCTACAGGATGGGATTGCCTCCCCAGTCAGCACAAAAATGGGCGCGGAAGGTCGGTTTGCCGACGATACATGATGCGGGCTACTGCCGCATGAGCTTCGCCAAGATCATGAAACAAGGCGCTTGGTCAGCCTAGACGACGCCCGCGTCGCGTGAGCGCTCCTCGATCCGGGCCAACATAGCACGCTTGCGCGCTGTTCGGCGCGATCCGCTATTGCGCATGGCATCGGTACGCTCTGGGGTATCGATGATACCCAAGGCAGCCTTGCGCTCTCGGATTCCCGCTAAAGGGTCAGAGAGGGTGATAATCATGCCGCTCCATCCCTTCCGTGGATCCCGGTCCATTTTAGAAATGTTCAGCCCGCCTGCGACGTTCCTGCGTCGGTGCCGATAATATCCCATGCAGGGTGCATGTGCCAGCTGCGTCCACCGCCAAGGTGCGATGCCTGACCGTCGCAAATCCGAACCCGCGGTCCTGTTGCAAACCAGTGCAAAAGCTCAACGAGGGTCTCGCCGGGAAATCCGACGATTACTATCGTATAGTCGATAGCGATTGAGGAAAGCATGCCCGGGAATATTCCCCCCGACAAGAAAGCCGCGTTCGAACGTCTGGCAAACCATCTGGATGAGGAATATCCCTATCCCGGGTGTCGCGACGATCTCAGGGATGTGGCCAGCGGCAGCTCCGCCATAATTGAACGCGCATACTGGCGCGATCCCGTGCAAGTCATGACCGGCCTCGCATGGATGCTCGTCGGCCTGATGATCGGAGTGCTGCTGTGAGGGCCGATCGCATTGAGCGCGAATGGTTTTGCAAGCGCTGCGGCAATTCCGTCCACAAGCTGCAAGGATCATGGGCCCACATACGCAATCAACATAGCCCAAAGTCGTGCGGTCGAAAGCTGACCGACAACGACGTCTATCGGTTGCCGCTGAGCCGAACGAGGGAACGCACCCGTACACGGAATAAACAACAGGAAGCGCAAGATCGCCTGCTCATCGCTAAGCGGCGCTGGGATGAAGCCCGCTGTGAATGGGAGGCAGCCCAAGACGAACTCTATCTTGCCTCGGAAGCGCTGAAGTCCATCAAGAATAGTCCCCCATTGGACTAGCCTGGTCATCCCATCGGTTCAATCCAACGCCGCCGATAACTGCGGCGCATAAGCCGCTTTCCGGAGGATTCAAAGCAGCCTGTTCCATATCCAATGCAACCTGTGCTGAAGGGGGTCTGGAATTTGCCCAATCGGTCTGAGACAATTACTCCCGGTCTTGCAGGGAAGCATTACAATGGACTTCAGAGTAATTGAGGAATGGCTGTCTGATGCGCCTGAACGGCACGCGATGCCGAAGGAACAACAGAATGCCACGACGGCTGCCATAGGCGCTGCGGCGAAGACAGCCGCGGCTTCCGGCGTTGAAGCGTTCGATTTGGCGCGGCTGGAGATGGCCACCGGCCCTCAGGCGGAAGAGTATCGCCCTTTCCGGACTTTGACGCGTGCTGAGTTGGTCCGCGCCGCCGCTGAAATTCGGACCGTTCAGGACAAGCTTCGCTACCGCGACGATACGATCGCTGTTGATCCAGCCCTTGAACGCGCGGTCCTGACCCTTGGCGATGCCGGGATGCCTCTCAACGAGCACCGGTTTGCGGCGACCGAACGCGCCTTTGTCCGTGCGGAAATCTACGAGGCGGCGAATGGGGCCCTCTCGCCAAATGAAAAAGCCCGGATGATCCTCTACGACGTCGCCACTCAGGAAGAGGCGCGTGGCCTCGAACTGATCGGCCGAGGCGGAGTCCTAAGCGTCAGCCGAGGCATGGCGATCGCCAAGCCCGCTCAGGAGCTCGTATCCAGCATGGGCATCCGAACACTGGAAAAGGACGGCCTGGGTCAAAAGGACATCACGATGGCAGCCGTCGGCCGTTATGAGCGAGTGTCAGAATTCCATCGGGCGGGGATCGATTTAGGGGCTACTTGGGCGCGAACCGGTGGCCCTGGCGCTGCAGCATTGGATGCGCGGTTGGAACGCCTTGCTTCTCGAGCGCCAGAGCCGGTGCCCAATGGCCTCGATCGGGAATCTGAAATCACCGGGGGCGATGCGGAGGGAACCTACCTATCTGAGGCAGTTACTCGCGGGATCGCTTCGCAGGCGAGCGACATCAAGTTCGAATTAGCCATCAAGCCGAAAGGCCGCACAGATCCAGATGCAAGCGAACAGCACAGCTTTGCTATGCCTCGCGGTCGAGGCCGCGATTAAAGGCGCAATGGCGCGCGACCAGATGATCATCGAGGCCCCGCGCGCCGATGTCGTCATGCTTGGAAACACACTTCGCGAATGTTCGCGAAATGAAATGAGGATTCGAAATGCCCGATGAAACCATGATCTTCGGCGTCAGCGAAGAGGGCCCGAATGGCGATGCACTGGGCTTCATCGATCTAACCAAGCTGCATGTCGGAAATAAGGTCCATGACGCCTACCGCGCAGCCGTTCTCGAAGCCGCGCAACAGCGACGGGAGAAGGGATTTGGCTGCGCCTATCTTCCACATGAGGGCATGCTGCTACTCATGCATGAGGTTCCAGGTGAGGCGAAGGTGCCTGACGCCGCCATGCCATTCACGATCCACGGCTTCGCGTCTCTCCTTTCCGACGACTGACAGGAATAGGCACGTCCTCAGCGTAACCTGTCGCCGCACCGGGATGAGGGACCGCCCCCCCTTTCGGCTAGTCCAAGCCCATCCATCAACTTCGTTAGCCGAAGAACAGGCTCTTGCTATGTTCTCTTTTTGTTCGCATATTGCCGGACATGACACAGCCCGATCCTCTCTGGCTCGCGCAGAGCCCTCTGAACGCCCCTGGGTGGGCACGAGTGGCACTGACGGCGCCGAACGAACGGTTGCGGGAGCAAGCCGCTGTAGAACTGGCCCAAACAATTATAGTGGCCATGGAACGTCAGCCGCCTCACTTTGATCGCAGGCAGATGACCCTTCCCCTCTGACGTGGGGGCGAACGTCCCCCTGCGGAACCTCGGCGATTATGCCCACCGAAACGTCAATCTTTTCATCATCTGCAGATGCGGCCACTCAGGAGTAATCGATGCTGACAAACTCAACCGCTGGTTCCTCGCGCATTGCTGGAACACCGCTATGGAAACCGTCGGATCGCACCTGCGCTGCACGCGCTGTCGGGGACATCCTGAACGATTTGCTCCAACGCCTCGACAACCGGACCGGCCTGACTGGATGAACAGTGAAGCAAGCTGGAAACGGCTGGTTCGGCGCCTGCGCGATTAGCCGGTTCGGCTAATCAGGTCAGGGCAGCCAAGCATGCAGTTCAGATATGGCAATAGCGAGTTGCCGACCATGATCATGGCCGCCCTTGTGAACGACGCCAACGACGCGGTCATCCACATCCAGCAATGGCCCTCCTGACATGCCCGGCGTCAGCATCTGCTGGACCTCGACCATCTTCACCGCACTCTTAGTTGGCAGGGACGTAACTGCGCCAGGTCGGATGTTCAGTCTGTCGCCGGGTCCATAACCGGGATACCCGATCGCGGTCGTGGCATCGCCTGTCGCGGCTGCCTTGCCGGCGGTTTCGAGCTCATAGAATTCGTTGTTGGGGATTGCATGGTCGAGAACGGCCAGATCGCGATCTGGGCATCGATGCTTCACGGACGCCGCGAATTTATTCGACGGCTTCGTCGGGTGATACAACTCAACTATACCGGACGGCGATATGCAATGCTCTGCCGTTACCAGACCGACACCCTTCATGAAAAACGCCGTGCCTTGGTCACCCCCTGTTTCCCAGTGCTCAATCAGCCACACTGATCGTTCTCGTATTTCTTGGGGACTGGGCAAAATATCGAGCGCGAGCGGCGGGAATGCAGCGTTGAAACGGGATGCGACACTCCGAAAGACTGGGTCAGATGCGCCTTTGATGTACCCCAACCACGATACCTTGCCTTGCAGGTGCTGGCCGACGTCAGCTTTACCACCATGCAAGGATTTGAATTTTGCCTGGGCGGCGGCCAGTCCCAAAGTTTCAACAGAGTAAAGGGCTGCCCGCAAATTCCTCACAAACCGCCGGTCGACATTGAGAGCCTCGTTAATCCGGATGCCTGTCACGGTGCGGCGCGAATGCTTGTCAGCATAGTGAGCCTTGTCCGGGTTCAGCACAAACCCGTTACCGCTGAAAATCTGCTTAAGTTTTTCCGACAACAGATCCGGTGAGAAATGCCCTGAAGCCGGTGGTGTCGTTTCGAACAATCCCATTAGCGGCTGGTAGCTGGAAAAGCTCAGGTCGTCCGCATAGCGGGTGTAAATGCAACGGGCGTCCTTGGCTAACTCCCGCAGCCTCCGATCCAAGCGGAAGCAAACCATATTGGACAAGATCGGACTGCTCGGAGCGCCTTGGGGCAACGTCCCATTGAGGCAGCAAATTGTCGCAATAGCTTCCGCGACCTCGCGCTTCATGCCAAGCGAACGCAGCACGCCCGTCACGCGTCCGTACGAAATGGACGGGAAGAAATCCTTCAAATCCAAGTTGACGATGAACTTGCTGCCCAGATGGGACTGAGCATTGGTCTTCACAGAACGACCGATCACGAACCCGTGAACAGGGTTGCGCCTCCGATAGAGAGGCGTCAGCAAATCGGCGATCTTCCTCTGCAACATCTTCAGCCGACGATCCGGCGCATTAATCACCCTCGCCTTGCCAGACTTCTTTTTAATGTCGAATTTATGGTACATCCTACCGGCGTACCAACTAATGACATTAAGTTCGGCACGGCCAACGCCAAGATGAGCAAGAAGACTGGCCTCACTCATCAACTCCGGCGGCAACTTCACGAAACTCACTGGTCCAAAAATATGGCCCATAGGTGGCACGGGGTCTCCCTTCCAGTCACGCCAGGAATTACCGAATGATCATGGCGGGCATGATATGTGCAGACATTTACTCTTACGCCGCAGTTACTACAGCGCGTATGCGAGGGGAGAACCCCGTAAGAGAACTCTAGCAGCTTGATTTCAGGTGCGAAACGACTTTTTAGCATTCGAGTCTGAAAATCGCAGCTAGTTCCAGATTAGAGGCCAAAGGCTCCGCCCATCACTTAATGCAATGATGGGCAAAACAGGCGCGGCCATATGGCCGCGCCTATCATTTCTTACTTCAGCTTGTGGTTAGCGGAGACGAAGGTGCCGTCCGGCTTCAACGCGACGTACAGCAGCTTGCGAGCTTCCGGTTCAGCTTCGTTGCGGAAGATCACCACATCCTGACGGGCGCCCTGAACGGTCCGCGACTTCGTTTCCACGAACTTCGCCTTTGACCAGCTCGCCGGCAATGTGCCCTTGGTGATGAGCTTGATGACATTGTCCTTCGCCACCTGCTGAACAGGACGATCCTGCTCTTCTTCATCATGATTGCCATGCGCCATCACCGGGGACACGGGAGCGAGAACAACGGCAGCTGCGATAATGAATTTACGCATCAGATTTTCCTTCTCTCATTATGAGTTGGGTCAGGGCTTGGCTGCGAAGGCGGAAAAGCCACCGGTCGCAGATGCAGTGATGGTGACAGGCTCGCTGGTCTTGTTCTTCCAGTACCAGCCATGCGTACCGTCGAAGGGGGCTGTGAAAGATCCGCTTTCACCGGCCGACGTGCCCTTCTCGTAGCTGGTGTATTCACCTTCAGGCGCGTTGAATTCCTCGCCATGCAATTCGTAGCGGATCTTCGCGCCATCGGTTTTCCAAGCGTAGCGCATCGCGCTGCCGGCGGTCATTACTGCCTTGATCTCGCGCCCTTCGTTGGGCTTGAGCGTAATGACGACCTGGACCGGTTCACCCGGGGCAGCCACGGCCGGCTTGGACGCCGTTGGCGTAGCCGGTGCGGACGACGCCACTGGCGCAGCATCATGTTCAGCCTGCTTCATCTCGCCCATCGGGGTGAGGCCGAGGGCGCCACCGACGCCGGTCGGATCGACGCCATATTCCGCTGGCAGCACGGCCGTCACCAGGATGGCCGCAGCGGCACCGAAAGCGATGAGTGTAGCCCGATTCAGTTGGCTAAGGGTGGGCAGTTCGCCCGGCATGGGCGAGTGGGGACGGGTCATGAAGGATCTCCCAGGAACAAGCCGGCGAGCTGATAGCCGGTGAGAACGAAGCCGGCGGTCATCAGCACGACGTTCGCGGTGAAGGCATGTTTGGCGAAGCTGCGCGTGCGCCGCCAATATCCCATGATGATGAGGATGGCCGACAGAGCCAGGATTTGGCCCATCTCGACGCCGACGTTGAAAGCGATGAGATTGGTGATCAGACCATCAGACGATAGCGCGAAATCCTGCAGCTTCGTCGCCAGACCGAAGCCGTGGAAGAAGCCGAAGATCAGCACGGCCGCCTTTGTATTCGGCTGGAACCCAAACCAGCGCTGAAACGCCCCGAGATTGTCGAGCGCCTTGTAGACGACCGACAAGCCGATGATCGCATCGACGAGATAGGCGCTGACATTGGTGCCCAGCAGTACCCCTGCAATCAGGGTCGTGCTGTGGCCGATGGCGAACAGCGTGACGTAGGACGCGACCTCGCGCATCCGGTAGAGGAAGAAGATGACGCCGAACAGGAACAGCAAATGGTCATATCCGGTGACCATGTGCTTGGCGCCGAGATAGAGAAATGCCCCTATCTGAGGGCCGGTCGTTTCTTCGATATAGCCTTTGTCGCCTTCCGCAACGCCATGGGCCAAGGCCACATCGACGACGAAAAACGCCAAGGCTGTAAAGACCGCAGCATAACATGCCCACGGTCGAGCCAGTCTGAGTTTCATATAGATATCCGTATGGTCGCCAGCGCCTCGACGCCGGCAGATCAGCACCAAGTGCGAGACCAACGCCTCGCACTGCCATGCTTCAGGATATCGATGGCGGCTCGAGTAGCGGAGCCATGGTGAACGGCGCCATAAAAGGCTGGCGATGCGCGCCGCTATGGATAGCCTTTCCAGTTGGTACAGGTTTCAGCCCATGGTCATCTGGCACGCGATCGCCAACTAGATGAACATGACCGCCTCCTGTAGCGCTCCCAGGCTCCTCGTGGCTTTCTGAAAAATGTTGATGCTCTGTAGTAGCCTCAACGGACGGTCGGTCACTCCGGTGAAAATGCTGTGACACGGTCAGCAACGAGCCGTGCGAGATCATCATAGCGATCACGAGCAGGACAGAGAGGAATGGATAAGTTCGCATTCGTCACTCCTTCCTTCTCTCATTCATCCAAACCGCCGTTAAACGGACGCCAAACCGCACACACGATAGATTATCGCGAATGATTCTCAACAAAATTACGAGCGTCAGATGACGTGTTCTCGTCACGAACCAAGTCGTCGGCTGGTTCTACAGGGCTAAGGCCCAAGGGCTTGCCCGAGGTGCAGGTGCGCTCCGGCTGGTTTATTTCGCTGATGCGCAGGACGCGATTCGTGATCGTGGCAGTGATGCCTTCCCCGACATAGGTCAGCCCCTGAGCCGGAGCAGTCAGGCGGATCGGCTGCGGTTGCGCGGGTCCACTCAGGATCATCACCAGCCCCTCATCGCGGTACGCCGCGTGGAGAAGGGAGCCATCATTGCACTGAAATTCATGATGCGCTTCGCGATCACTGAGCAGCGCCTGGTCGTCGGGACTGAGTTGGCCATTGCCATCGCCAGATGAACATGACCCGGCCGCCAGCGCCGCCATCATCACGATAGCCAGCTGGCCTGACCGGACAGAAAATCGAGAACGTTCGTCAAGGAACATGGCACTTTCCAATCCTCGAGGGTTTGGCGTTGAGCAAATCATAGATGAAGCAGGCGGCAGCTCTGCCGCCGCCTGCCTTTCGATTACGCAGTTGCCGGTTCGGAATTACCCGACGACTCTTGCGCCTGTTTCTTCTTGAGGCGCCCCATGAATGCCGTGATCGCCGGCAACACGAGCAACGTCAGCGCCGTCGAGGTGATAAGACCACCGATGACCACCGTGGCAAGCGGTCGCTGCACTTCAGCCCCTGTCCCCGTAGCGAGGGCCATAGGCACGAAGCCGAGACTTGCCACGAGCGCAGTCATCAGCACCGGCCGCACGCGCTCCATCGCGCCGCCGATGATGGCCTGATCCTCTTCCGCCCCATCCTCTCGATATTTACGGATGGCACTCATCATGACGAGGCCATTCAGAACCGCGACACCGGAGAGAGCAATGAAGCCCACCGCAGCCGTGATGGAGAACGGAATCCCGCGCAAAAGCAGGGCGAAAACACCGCCCGCTAGAGCCATGGGCACCGCACTAAACACGATCGCTGCTGGGATAGCGCCGCCCAATGCCATGTAGAGAAGTGCGAAGATCGCGGCGAAGCAGATCGGCACCACGATCAGCAGGCGAAGGCGAGCCGACTGAAGGCTTTCGAACGTGCCGCCCCAATCAATGTACATGCCAGCAGGAAGCTGGAGTTTGTTCACCTTCTGCTGCGCCTCTGTAACGAAGCTACCCAGATCCCGGCCACGCACGTTGATCTGCACGATCACCATACGCTTGCCATTCTCGCGGCTGATCTGGTTCAACCCCGATGTGAAGCTGAACCGTGCCACCTCACGGAGCGGGATAGACCTTGCCACCTGACCTTCAGGAGTAGGCAACATCACAGGGATGGCCCCCAGCGTTTCCAGATCGTCGCGCTGCGCATCAGGCAGACGGACCACAACCGAGAAGCGACGGTCACCTTCGAACAGCAGCCCGGCTTCCCGGCCCCCAAGAGCAGCCGCAACGGTATTCGCAACCTCTTCAACCGAAAGGCCGTAACGCGCGACCGCCAGTCGGTCGATCTTCACGTCAAACGTCGGCGCGCCGGACGTCTGCTCGGCACTGACATCGCCGGCACCGGGGATCTTCCGAACCACCGCAGCAATGCGCTGCGCCTGCTGGCTCATCTGATCGAGGTCATCGCCATAGAGCTTGATGGCCACGTCAGCCCGAACGCCCGCGATAAGCTCGTTGAAGCGCATCTGGATCGGCTGCTGGATTTCCGTCCGGTTGCCAATCAGGGGCTTCATCCTCGCTTCGATGCGCTTGAGGATATCGTCCTTGCTCTTCACATCCGACGGCCACTCACTTTCGGGCTTGGGGATGACATAGGTGTCCGAGGCGTTTGGCGGCATCGGGTCGGTACCCAGATCCGCGTTGCCGTTCTTCGAGAAGACGAGCGCCACTTCCGGCAAGGTCTTGAGGGTATTCTCGATCCGCAGTTGCATCTCGGTCGACTGGTCGATCGAGGCCGACGGCACGCGGAAATTGGTGACCGTGATGTCCTTCTCGTCAAGCTGGGGCATGAACTCCTCGCCCAGCAGGCCGAAGCACAGGACGGCTGCCAAGAACATGCCACCGCCGGCCGCAATGAATGGCAAGGGACGCGCCACGGCTTTCTTCAGGAGCGGCTCGTACTTTTCCTTGAACCAACGGATCGGCTTCACTTCCGTCTCGCTCACCTTCCCCTTGATCACGATGGCGATCATCGCAGGAATAAATGTAATCGAGAGGATGAAGGCCGATGCCAGAGCAATCATGAGCGTGACCGCCATCGGCGAGAAGGTCTTGCCCTCGACACCCTGGAAGGTCAGTAACGGCACAAACACGAGGAAGATGATGAGTTGCCCGTAGACGGTCGGTCGAACCATCTCGACCGCAGCCTCCGTCGTCTCGCCCAGCCGCTCCGGCAGGGTCAGCAGACGCCCTTCATGTTCCTGCCGTTCGGCAAGCCGTCGCAGCGCATTTTCCACGATGATCACGGCGCCGTCGACGATCAGACCGAAGTCGAGCGCGCCAAGGCTCATGAGGTTGCCGGATTCCCCGATGGCGTTCATGCCGCTGGCCGTCATCAACATGGTCACCGGAATGACCGCCGCCGTGATCAGCGCCGCGCGGATGTTGCCCAGCAACAGGAAAAGCACCACGATGACGAGCAGCGCGCCTTCGGTCAGGTTCTTCTCGACCGTGGAAATGGTCGCATTCACCAGCTTTGAGCGGTTATAGACGGGTTCTGCAAAGACGTCTGGCGGCAACCCCTTGTTGATCTGCGTGAGCTTCTCTGCCGCGCTCATCGCCACGATGCGGCTATTGTCGCCCACCAGCATCAGGACGGTCGAGATCACAGCTTCGGATCCCATGCGGCTGCCGGAGCCGGTGCGGACCGCGCCACCGATGACCACTTCACCGACATCACGCACGCGCACCGGCACGCCAGCGCGGGTCGCAACGACCGCCTCCTCGATTTCCTCAATCGACTTCAGGCGCGCATCGGCGCGAACCAGGAAACTCTCCCCGGCCCGCTTGATGTAATTGGACCCTGCCGACAGGTTCGCCCGCTGCAGAGCATCAGCCAGTTCCGTCACCGACAGGCCATAAGTGGCCAGCGCGTTGAGATTGGGCTGCACCAGATACTGCTTCACGAAGCCGCCGTTGGAATCGACGCCGGCCACGCCTTTGACATTGCGCATTTGCGGACGGATGATCCAGTCCTGCACGGTGCGCAGATAGGCCGCCTTCGCCAGTTCGGTGGTCAGTCGCTCGCCTTCAGGCGTAAGGTAGCTGCCGTCCGACTGCCAGCCGGGCTGGCCATTTACAGTCTTGACGTTCTTGCCATCTGGATGACGGAACGCCACCGAATAGAAGAATATCTCGCCAAGCCCTGTACTGAGCGGTGCCAGATTGGGCTGCACCCCGGAAGGCAGGCTGTCCTTGGCTTGCGCAAGGCGTTCGGTCACCTGCTGGCGGGCGAAGAAGATATCTGTGCTGTCGGTGAAAATCGCCGTCACCTGGCTGAACCCGTTACGCGTCAGCGACCGGGTCATGGTGAGACCTGGAATGCCGGCAAGGGCCGTCTCGACCGGATAAGTCACCTGCTTTTCCATGTCGACCGGGCCGAGCGTGGGATTGAAGGTGTTGACCTGCACCTGTCGGTTGGTGATGTCCGGGACGGCGTCGATCGGCAGCTTGGTGATCTGCCAGCCGCCAAATCCGACAATGGCGAGTGTCAGGAACAACACCGCCCATCTCATCCTGACGGATAGACTGAGGATGCGCGCAATCATTCTGCCGACTCCTTCTCAAGCTCAGCCTTGAGGAGGAAGGCGTTGGTCGTCGCGATCTGCTGCCCCGCCTTCAGGCCAGCCGCAATCGCAACCATGCCGCCACTGCGACTGGCGACCTGAACGGTCTGTGCCTTGAAGCCCTTGGGCGTGCGAACAAAAACCACTGTCCGTTCGCCGACTGTCTGGACCGCATCCTGTGGCACCGTGACACCGCTGGCACCCTGACCACCGCTGGCGAAGATACGTGCCTGCACAAGCTGTCCTGGAGCGATCACGCTGCCACCGCCGCTCGGGGTGATGACCACCGTGGCTTGCCGGGTCTGTGTGTCGACAACACCCGTCGCCGAGCGCACGCGGCCTTCCACCTTCTGGCCGTCGGATGTTGTGAGTTCCACCCGATCGCCAGCCTTGACCCGGCCAGCATCAGCCACGGGCACGGCGGCCTCGATCTGGATGCTGCGCGGATCGGCGACCCGGAACAATTCAGTCTCCGCCTGGACGAACGAACCCAGACTTGCCGTTGCCGATGTGATCCGACCAGAGACCGAGCTCACGACAGATACGGACCGACCATCGCCAGCAACCCGTGCTGCACGCGCGGCCGCGTCCGCCTGGCGCGCTTCGGCCCGAGCTACCGCCAGATTGGCTTCGGCCGTTTCATAGTCCGCCCGCGCCGATACACCTTGCGCGAGCAGGCTCTTCTCGCGGGCCAATTGCCGCGCAGCGAGTGTCGCCCGCGCCGCCGCAGTACCCCGATCAGCCGCGATTGCCGAGGCATCACGACTTTCCACCAGCGCGATCGCCTCACCGGCCCGAACCGTATCACCGATACGCTTGAAGATGCGCGTCACCGTGCCTGGCGCTCGCGCGGTTAGAACAGCCTCGGCATCAGGCGTGGCTTCGACCGTGGCGCTCGCCATGACGATCCCCGAGAGACTGGAGCCGGAGACAGCTTCAACCGAGATTGCCGAGGTCTTGATGCCGTCCGCAGCGATTTCCACGGTATCGGCAGGCTGGGCCTCTGCTTCCGCAGCGCTTTCCTCAGCCACCGGTGCGCTGGGCGCTGTCATGCGTGCAACGCCGAAGCCGGCCAGTGCCGCCAGAATGAGGCCGACCGCAGCGCCGGCATAGAGTGTGTTGTCGGACTTCATTGGACGGGTTCTCCGGTGATGGTGCGGCCCTCAAGCCGTGCAAGGCTGGCGCGGGCATCGAACTGGGCAGCGCGGGCATCGAGCACCACGCCGCGAGCAGCTCCCAGGCCATGGCGGGCAGCTAGCAATTCGATCAGCGGGGACTTCCCCGCTTCATAGGCGATACGTGCAAGCCGATAGCTTTCTTCAGCCGTGGATAGCGTTCTATCGGCAGCCGCTGCTCTGGCGTCTGCCGCTTCGTTGAGGGCAAGCGAAGCCTGGATTGCAGCCTCGGCCTCCAACCGGGTTGCCGCCTCCCGTGCCTGCGCGCCGCGCAGTTCAGCCTGCGCGGCATCTATGTTGCCGCGGTTCCTGTCGAAGAGCGGGAATGGCACGCTCACTGCCGCCAGCAGGGCGTTCGCGTTGTCGACCTCAAGCCGTCTAACGCCGACGGACACCGTCACGTCAGGAATGGCCTGCCGCTTGGCGGATGTTACGCGCCGCGCGGCAGCTTCTGCGTCAGCTTTCGCTGCCAGATAAGGAGCCGTCTGCGTCGGGTCGATCGGCCCCTGCCCCTTCATCGGTGCCAGCCGGTCCAACATGGGTTCGGCAAGCGTCGAATAAGACACCGACTGACCACTGAGCGCAGTCAGGCGGGAATAGGCGCCAACCCGCTCTGCTTTGGCCGTATCGACGACAGCCCTCAGCGAATTCACTTCGGTTTCAGCCTGAAGGCCACGAAGCCGAGCTTCCTTGCCCGCTTCAACCAGAGCGCGGGCGGCCTTAAGATCCGCTTCTGCTTCTTCCAGTTCATCTTCAGCCAGCCCGATCCTGCGATCGGCGACTTCAGCGCCAGCATAGGCACGCGCCAGTTCATATGCATAGGACAGCCGGCCGTCACGCGTACGCGCCTGAGCAGCGACCACGCCCGCTTCGCCTGCCGCAATGCGAGCGGAGCGCTTTCCGAACAGCTCAAGCGGTTGATTTACCTGGAGCGTGTTTTCCGCACGGCCAAAGCGGTTGTACGGGCGTTGCCCGCCCACATTCTCCGTCATGACACTCACGGTCGGATTGGGATAGGCGCGTGCCTGCCGTGCCAATCCTTCGGCACGATCTACTTCGGCTTCGAGCTCCAATTGACGTGGCGCTTCGCTGGTTTGCCGAAAAAGCTCGGCAAATGGTGGCGCGACTTGCGCGCTTGCAGCCGTGCCACCCGCCATAAGGCAGGTCGCAACGACCGCGCCGGATACCGCAATACGCGGCAGCCGGCCTCGAAAGGCTTGCATTGTGTAATTCCCTCGTAGGTCTGATCAAAAGATGCGCGCAGATGCGCGCCAAGGATCAGGCCTCGGGTGGTCTCAAGAGAGAAGCGGGCCCCGTGGAACCCAACGCGGCAGCGTGGAACAGCTCCCAACGCCCAGCGACCGGCGCAACATCTGCAACTATGACGGGCTGCGAAGGGAGATCTGTCGACTGATGCGCGGCATGTGCAGCAATGTGCATCATGTCTGCCAGGTCAGGCCGGTCCTTCGACTCATGCCGGTCATGGTGATGATCGTGATCGGCGACGCTGGACGCGACCTGCTGGGCCGCATGCGCCTGAGGTAGGGTGTCATGCCAAGTGGTCAGCAGGGTCACACCCAACAAAGCGAGCAGGCCGCACAGCGTCGACACGCGCCGACGCCATATGAGCGCCGTGCTGTTACGCCGGGATGAGTGCAATGCTCGCATGGCGCGCACGCTATCTTCGTCACATGCGCTCGGCAAGCCGGATCGACCGAAAGAACGAGTCATGATCTTGGCCAATGCTGATGAAGATCGTCGATCACATAGGCGTGGCCAGCGCTTTGGCCATGCTTATCCCGAAGGTGGGGATGGTCTGCATCAAGATCGACGTGATCATGCGGAAGTTCGTCAGGATCCGCGCTCGGCCATAGCAAATAAGCAGCGATCACACCAAAATGCGCGATGATCGACATGGCAATGAACGTCATTACCTGATTTTCTCTCGCGCCAAGCTGGCCAGCAAGCGGATAGCAGATCAACCAGCTTCCGTGGCTCAGGGCAAACTGCGCCGCAAAGAGTGCAGGCCGATCTTCCGCATTGGCCGACCGTTTCAACAGCCGCCCGGACGGGGTGACGCTCATCGAATAGGCCATACCCAGGACGAACCAACCCGCGAGCAGTATGGACCAATAGTTGGGGGAACTGCCGAACCAGTGCGTGAGGGCACCCATGATCGCAAGCCCCCAAGCCAGCACTGCTGCGGCAGTGATCATGATCGAGCGGTCGGATATGCGGTCGAGAATACGGGGCAACCCCAGCGCAGCGAGGATAGAGCCTCCACCGAAGGCTGCTAGCGTGAAGGCAACGTCCCGCTGGCCAAGACCAAGCTGGTCCCGGACAATGACAACAGTGTTGACGATCACCATCGAACTCGCCGCCGCCGAAGCAAAGGTCAAAGCGAGAAGGCCGCGCAGCCGTGGCGTCTTAAGGTAAATCCGCATGCCCCTGGTGGTCTTGGCATAAATGCCGGTGCGCACTTCCTTACGGTTGAGCGCTCGAGGCAAGGTGGTCGACAGGACCAGAATGGCCGAACCGACGAAGCCGACCGCCGTGCCGGAGAACAACCAGTGGAAATTGATGACAGTCAGCAGGGCAGCCGCAAGCATCGGGCTCGTCAGACTTTCCATATCATAAGCCAGCCGCGACAGGGCGAGCGCCTTGGTATAGTCGCGCTCTTCCGGCAGAACATCGGGAATGGTCGCCTGAAAAGTGGGCGTGAACGCTGCCGAAGCAGACTGAAGCACGAAGATCAGGACGTAGATCTGCCAGATCTCGCTGACGAACGGCAGGCAGATCGCGACGGCGGCGCGCAGCACATCCATCGTGACGAGAAAGGCGCGACGCGGCAGCCTGTCGGCAAAGGCGCCTAAGACGGGAGCCACACCAATATAGGCGATCATCTTGATGGCCAGCGCGGTCCCCAGCACTGCGCCTGCCGATCCGCCGGCAATGTCATAGGCGAGCAGCCCCAGCGCGACCGTAGCCAGCCCGGTTCCGACCAAAGCCACCACCTGCGCCAGGAACAGGTGACGGTATGTCCGATTGCTCAACACCGAAAGCATTGCATGACCTCATGACGAATCATCCTCCCCGGGGGGATATGAATGGCGCTTGCAGTATCCCCCCGGGGAGGATACTGCAAGCCTCATTCCTGGAGTAGATTCTGCATGGCTGATCATCAGCACGAGACGCACCCTGCGATCATAAAGCGATTGAACCGTGCTGGCGGCCACCTGCGCAGCATCGTAACAATGATCGAAGAAGGACGTCCCTGCGTCGAGATCGCCCAGCAGTTGCAAGCGGTCGAAAGTGCGATCGTCAACGCCAAGAAGACCCTGATCAACGATCATATCGATCATTGTCTCAGCCATAGCCAAGACAGCTGCGGCGTCTCCAAGGCCGTTGAAGAATTCCGGGCAATCTCACGATATCTGTAACGCCATTTCTGTTATAGGCCTCCGAGCGCAACCCGAACTGAGCATGTGAGCCAAGGCGACATGACACAGCTGATCCGCTGCATAATGCTGACAGTTCTGGCGATCCTCGCTCAAGGAGCGGCTGGAGCCGCCCTGCCGCACGCGCCGCTTCAGGGACATCATTACGAATATACCCATACCGATCCATTAGGTAAGGCGCACACTGAGCCGGCGGATCTGGTTGATGGGCAGACGGACGAACTTCCTGACGGTTCTCACCGTCACACCGGCCATCACACGCACGGATCAGCAGACGACGTCAGGATAGCTGGTGTAGGCGACCGGCGCCGCCGTATTCTCAAGCGTCAGTTCCGTCGGTCTGATGACCAACAGCTGACGATCGTCCCCTCCCCTCCGCTGCTAGAGCCGCCCTCCGCCTGATGCCGCAGCGCCCTTTTCGCAGGGCGCCCGACCTTCCGATTGGTCTGACCTGCCAGTCTGGCAGCGGCTGTGATGCTTTACGTCCGCCGCTGCCTTCGGCACGTTCGAAAGGCATCTTCTGTGGTAACACCGCATTCTGGCGGGCGTCCTTTGCGTCCGCACCCACCTGCTATCGTGCTCGGGCTCGATAGCACGATCAATCTCAGCATCATCCGTGAACTCGGCCAAAAGGACGTGCCGGTCATCGGCGTCGGTACGGCCGCAACCTCAATGGCTGCAGCCTCACGACATTGCTCGCAAGCCATCATCCGTCCGGCCGGGCCAATCATGTCCTGGATGCCCGACATCGTACGTCGCACGGGCGCGATGGCACTATTCGCTGTGTCCGAAACCGATTTGCTGCAACTGGCGTCAGGACCGAAGTACATCGGCAAGTGCGAGGTTCTGACGCCCCGCTTGGAGCAATTGCAGCGGGCGCTCAGCAAGAGCGACACACTGAGCGCAGCCAGAAAGCTCGGGTTCGACGTGCCGCAGACATGGCAACCTCGAGCCTGCGAAGATTTCGCCGCGCGGATCGCTGAGCAGACCTTCCCCGCTATCGCCAAGTGGGACAACCCAAATGACATCCTCCCCCTTCTCGAAGAGGCTGGCCTCAAATGGGAGAAGGCAGAGTTCATCAGCAATGCCGGCCAACTCGACCGTTTGCTTGATCGCTTCCAAACAATAGGCCGCTGGCCGCTGATTCAGTCCTATTGCGATGGCATGGGGCTCGGCCAAATGCTCTACATGAGGCGTGATCGCGCGACCCTGCGCTTTCAGCATGTGCGCCTTCATGAATGGCCGCCGGAAGGCGGGGTGTCGACGCTCTGCTACAACGAGCCACTCTATCAGCATCAAGCCCAGATGAAATTGTCGGAGCGCCTGCTTCAGGAATTGGAGTGGGAGGGCCCGGCCATGGTCGAGTATCGCTATGATGCTGCGCGGAAGCGCTATTGGCTCATGGAAATAAACGGCCGTTATTGGGGCAGCCTCCCTCTCGCCCGCCACTGTGACACACTCTTCGCCTGGGAAGCCTATCGCCGGTCGGTCCTGGGCCAGGTCGTCGACGCGCCAATGGGCCGACAGGACATAATTCAGGCGCGCTACATGATCCCTGAAACGAAAAGGCTGATGCGCCTGCTCGTCGGGAGATCGAGCGTAGATGAGCGCGTCGCTGAATATAGCCGCCTGCAGGAGCTACGATCCTACCTCGCGGACTTCGTGCGCCCGAACATGCGCTACTATGTCTTCGACAAGGACGATACCGGCCCATTCTATCAAGATATCCGCAACATGGTTGGGAAGATTTTCAAGGGGGGCCGCCATGACCCTCGTTGAACAGAAGGTCGATGTGCGTCCTGATCGGCTTGAACAACAACCGGTCAGCGGCCCGTTCAGAAACAGGCTGAAGGAACTCGATGTCCTGCGCGGGATCGCAGCGATCAGCGTGATGCTGTTCCACTACACCTCGATCTATCCCGACTTCTTTCCCGAGCACCGCAACATCGGCGTGAGATTCGATGCCGGAGGCTATGGCGTCTTCCTGTTCTTCGGCATCTCCGGTTTCGTGATCAGTCGGACGCTGGAAAACACCGCGGGCATCGCCGACTTCACCATCAAGCGTGTTGCCCGGCTCTTCCCAGCCTATTGGGCGGCGGTGCTGATCACGACGCTGGTCGTGCAATGGAGCGGGACCGAACGTCTACAGGCGGAATTCGAAACGGTCCTGATCAACCTCACCATGTTGCAAGGCTTCTTCTTCGTCCCGTCGGTCGATGGCGTGTACTGGACGTTGACTGTCGAACTTGCCTTCTACATCTGCGCCGCCCTCGCATGGATGGCGCGCAGGCGGGTGCGCATCGAGTACCTGCTTGCTGGTTGGATGGCAGTTGGCGCGATCGCCTCCGTCTCCGAGATAGCGCCGTATCGGGTACAGATGCTCCTGGTGAACCAATACAGCCCGTTCTTCGCCATTGGTGTGCTCACCTACAGAGCGTGGTCAGCACAACGGCGCTATCTCGACCAACTTCCCTATTTCGCGATGGCGCTGGCGATACTGGGCTTCAATGGCGGCGCCGCCTTCCTGATCGCCGGGGTCGGAATTCAGGTGATGCTCTGGCTGGCCATCAACGGCCGCCTGTCCGCGATCACTCATCCTATTCTGCTGTATCTCGGCGCTCTCAGCTACCCGCTGTATCTCATCCACCATCACGCCGGCTTCGTGCTGCTCCGGGCAATCGACCGCGCACAGATAGGCCCCTTCGCGGGGGTCATCGTCACGTCGGCAACGATGCTTGGTCTGGCAGCCCTCCTGCACCACAGCATCGAGGCACCTGCGGAGCGGGCCATCCGAACATGGTGGCTCAGGCGCCTTAGCCCCCAGCCAGTCTGATCGAGCTTCCTCTTCGGTCGCCATCCGCGCGGCCATCTGCACATCATGAAAGACCCAATATGCTCTTTGGCAACACCGTGGCCCTCGGCCCCATTTTCCCTGTCGATCTCGAGCGCCTGTTCCGCTGGATGGACAATGCCGACGACGCTCGCCTGAATGAACCCTACCGACCGCTTAACTGGCAGCATCAGGAAGCATTCTGGCTAAATGCCGATCAGGACGCCTCACGCGTCTTCTTCGCTATTCGCGTGCAGGACGCTCCACATATTGTGGGATTCATCCAGATCCATAAAATCCGCGCCATCCATCGATCGGCCCTGATCGGCATCCGCATCGGTGAGGTCGAAGACCGCGGCAAGGGCTTGGCAGCAGACGCAATGGCAATCGCCATTGAATATTGCTGGCGCGATCTCAACCTGAGCAGGCTCGAGCTGACCGTCTTCGCGCATAACGAGCCCGCACGGCGGCTGTACCATCGGCTGGGTTTTGTCGAAGAGGGCATCTCACGCAACGCGCTCTTCATGGGCGGGAACTGGATCGATGTTGTGAACATGGCGCTGATGCGACCGGATCGCGTCACCCCTGAAGGATAGGCATTCATGCCCGGTTAGGACGGATTTGTTAGGAACAGCTATCCCGCAAGAAATTGAGACAATGAAACCGACGATCTTACTGACCGCCCTGGCCCTGTGCTTGTCCGCATGCGGTCCTGTCCACCCCAGATGGAAGAACGAAAGCTCCCATGACATTCGTGTAACCTATTTCAAAGGCACGGCGCACTATGGGGTGCTCATCAAACAGGGTCGGGAAAACGTCCCCGTTGCGCCATTCGATTTCCAATCGGTCGAACGGATCGAAATCGAAGATAGCGGCCAGACACAGCGTCTTACCAAAGCCGCTGTGTCGCAGATGCACACTGAGTGCGGCCACGGCTACTCCTGCCGCATCCGGTACGGCGACGATCATCAGTTGAAGGTCGCGCCGGGCTAACAGCTCCGCTTGCCACCCATCGCACCGACGACATCAGCCGAAAGGCTGGTCAGTCGTCGGTGCGATCATTCGTCAAGCCCTTTGCGCGCAGCTTGGACAGGCGCTGCGGTAAATCCGCAGCAACCTTGCGCGCCTCGCCCGGGCGCAGATTACGCCAACGGCGCACTTCCTCACGAGAACGGCCGCAACCACGGCACCAGCCGGATGAGGCGTCGAAACCACAAAGGTCAATGCAAGGCGAGCGCACAGATCATTCCATCGAATTTATTTGAATACCCTACCCCCCTACCCTATACAGCATCATCCTACCAGCAGCAATTTGCTGCATGACATCGAGGCTGCCGAGGGAAAATGGCTCACATCAATGAAAACCGAGACGCGCTACTCGGGCGAATCAAGCGCATCGCGGGCCAGGTTGGCGCAGTAGAGCGCGCGCTTGGCGGCAATGCGAACTGCACCGAAGTCCTCCATCTGGTCGCAGCCGTTCGCGGCGCCGTGAATGGGCTTCTCGATGAGATCATCGTCGAACATCTGGAGGCCCATGTCGCGCGCGACGGTCTGTCGCCCGAAGAACGCCAGCAAGGCGCAGAGGATCTGGTCACGATTATCCGGAGGTACAGCAAGTGAGCACGAAAACCTCCGTGCTGGCCAACGCAGGTGAGCTCACGCACGAACATATGTTCCTAGCCGCCAGCCATGACGACAATGCCCGCCGGACACTCTGGGTCGTGGTGCTCACCGCCCTCATGATGGTGGCAGAGATTGTCGCTGGTTACACTACTGGATCGATGGCCCTACTGGCTGACGGCTTCCATATGGCCACCCATGCCGGAGCGCTTGGTGTTGCAGCCGCGGCTTATGCCTACGCGAAACGCAATGCTCATAACGGCGACTTCAGCTTCGGCACCGGGAAAGTCGGGGATCTCGCCGGCTTCGCATCGGCTCTAGTCCTGGGCATCATCGCCCTCGCTATCGGCGTTGAGTCCGTCATGCGGCTGTTTGAGCCTATCAACGTCGCCTTCGCGGAAGCCACATGGATCGCAATCCTCGGACTGCTCGTGAACATAGCGTCGGCCTTCCTCCTATCTGGTGGTCATGGACACAACCATGGTCATCACCACCACCACGATCATGGGCATTCGCATGGCCACAGCCATGGTGGCGACAACAACCTGCGTTCCGCCTATATGCATGTTCTCGCTGATGCCCTGACATCGGTGCTGGCAATCGCAGCTCTGTTGGCCGGCCGCTATCTGGGCTGGGTGTGGATGGATCCAATCATGGGCATCGTCGGCGCCATCGTGATTGCGCGCTGGTCATGGTCGCTGATGCGCGACACGGCCGCCATTCTCCTGGACCGCACAGATCGCCACGTAGCCGATGAAGTCCGCGAGTTGGTCGAAACGACAGGCGATGCCCGAATCACGGATCTGCACGTCTGGAAGGTCGGCCCCGAAGCCCACTCAGCGATCGTCGGCGTCGCTGCCCATCCGGGTGTAGATGCGACGGAAATCCGGCGGCGCCTAGTGCCCGTTCATGAGCTCCAGCACCTTACCGTCGAAGTCGCGACGGTGGCATAACCGACAGGAATGCAGTGATTTATCCCACATTTTCTTGAATCGCGAAAATGTGGGATAAATTTTGGAACGCGTGATCCAAGCGATGAGATTTATCGCACGAAAGCCGCCTGCATCTCGCTACCTTCTCATCGAACACAGAGAAAAGCCCGGTTCGCGGGACACATTGATCTCGTCATTCTAAGTTAACCTGAGAAGAGGCGATCGCCCTTGCGACTGAGAATGCGCCGGCCCTTACGGCCTTAACAGCCCACCTGGGCGCCGCTGTAGCCGAACGCATACGGCTTGCCGATCCTAATGACCAGCTGGCCTTGAAACAGCAACGACGATGCAGCACCAGCTCGTTGCATAAACTGTTGCTTTTTTATTCAAAACTGCAATAAGTGCACCATGCCTCGCCCAGCCCGCAAATCAGACGCCGACCTTGCCGCCCAGGTCGATGCACACCTCAAAAATCAGGGCATTTCGGCGACAAAACTGGCGAAAAGCTTGAATATTAGCGTTAGCACTTTGACCCGCTCGATGAAGCTCAAAGAATTTTCAAAAGGCCTAAGTGAAAAACTCTCTAAGGAGCTCGATGGAAATTATGAGAACCCTGTCGAATCGTTGCATAAAGCATTGCATATTCTGGCAGAGGTGGATAGAATTCGAAGCGAAGTAGAAATGACTGTCCGTAGAGCATTGAACCGCCTAGAGGCCGCGCGGTAGGAGTCTGAAGATG
Organism: Sphingobium sp. WTD-1; assembly: GCF_030128825.1. Classification (NCBI taxonomy): domain Bacteria; kingdom Pseudomonadati; phylum Pseudomonadota; class Alphaproteobacteria; order Sphingomonadales; family Sphingobiaceae; genus Sphingobium; species Sphingobium sp. WTD-1. Next base: position 4,578,468 of record NZ_CP119127.1, read on the forward strand.
GCGAGCAGCAAGCAACTCATCGGAATGATCCGCAGTCACGCCGCAGGGGACGATTCTCGTTTCTTGGCCATCGCGGAACACATCGCACTTGACGCTGAGAAAGCTGGCCGAACACGAATGGCCGGCGAACTTCTCGGTCTGATCAAGAACTTGCGCGCCGAAACCGAGACGCGTCGACCAGCGACCCGACCCACACCCATTTCGGCACCGCGCGGTGAACTCGCCGGACTGATGCGGGCCGCCTATCCCGAGGCGCGCCTTTCGGATCTAATCTTGCCCGAGTCGCTTGATGCACGCATCCGCAGTATCGTTCGGGAACACAACGCCCGTGAGACCTTGGCAGAGCACGGCCTCACTCCGCGCCGAAAAATCCTACTTTCCGGCCCCCCGGGGACGGGCAAGACCACGACTGCTGCTGTACTGGCTGGCGAACTCGGGCTTCCGTTGTTCACCATTATGCTAGACGGCGTGATCACCAAGTACATGGGTGAAACCGCAGCCAAGCTGCGCCTTATCTTCGACGCCGTCCAATCGGTGCGGGGCGTATACCTTTTCGATGAGGTCGACGCTTTGGCGACCAGCCGAGGCGCTGACAACGACATCGGCGAAGCTCGGCGGATGCTGAACTCCTTGCTGCAGTTTCTCGACGAGGACTCCTCCGGAAGCATTCTGATTGCAGCGACCAACCATCCCGGCCTGCTCGATTCAGCAATATTCCGCCGTTTTGATGCCGCCCTAGGCGGCGTTGACAAAAGGGATTCCCAATCGGTGCGTGTTCTGATTCAAGGCTGCTCTTTGGGGAGCGGTCATGGATCGAGGGGATTTGTCGGACGCGGAGTGGGAGTTGATCGGGCCGCTACTCCCGTCCGAGCGTGGGAGGCATGCCCGACCGGCCGGCGATAACCGGCGCTTTCTCAATGGCATGCTGCATGTGCTGCGGGTCGGTTGCCCGTGGCGCGACATGCACGAGCGCTATGGCAAGTGGAACTCGGTCTATGTCCGGTTCCGGCGCTGGGCGGAGCAAGGCGTCTGGGACGCCATGCTGCAAACGTTGGTCGATCTGGGCCTCACCGACGACTGGCAGCACATGATCGACAGCACCACGGTTCGCGGCCACGTCTCGGCAGCGGGCGGAAAAGGGGGGCTTGTGCGCAGGCTTTTGGTCGATCACGCGGCGGCTTTACGAGCAAGATCCACGCCCGCTGTGACAATCAGGGCCTCCCTGTCGGCTTCATCCTTACCGGCGGCGAGGCATCGGACTATACGGCGGCCGACGATCTGATGAACCTGCCGCTGCCCAAGCCCAGGGCGCTGCTCGCCGACAAAGGCTATGATGGCGACAGGTTCCGGGAGAACCTGCTCATGCGAGGCATCCTGCCCGTCATCCCGCCGCGCTCCAACCGCAAGGTGCCGGCCCATCCCGACTACCGGCGCTACAAGGATCGCAATCGTGTCGAGCGCATGTTCGCCAAACTCAAGCAGCAGCGCCGCATCGCCACCCGCTACGACAAGACCGTCCTGTCGTTCGAGAGCTTCATCAACCTCGCTGCCGCGCGACTATGGCTGAAAGCTTTTGTCAACACCGCCTAGTCTACCAGCATCCGACGTCCGATGAGATCGAACGCGTCCTATGTTCTAATCTCCTGCAGTTCGACTTAGGCAACATCAACTGGCATGAGTTAACGTCCGTTGCGCTGGGCCTCAGCCAAGCGGACCTTGCAGCTGCCGCGAAAGATGCAGCCCGCCATGCTGTACTCGACAATGACGGTGTCATCGAAACGGCAAATCTCTCGAGGTCGATAAGCGATCGAGCACAACTTCATTCGAACTCAAGCACTTGAAGCATTGAGCGCGTTGACCTTCGATCCAATGTGAGTAATCACATCGGAAAGGGGGCCAAATGGCACGTTACGATCATATTCGTCTTCGCAACCTGGGCGTTGCATCTGCAGAGTTCGCATCTCCCGACGTCGGACGTAAATCACGCCCGACGTTTGTCGAGCGCCGGCGTGAGCACGGTCAACGGTTGGCACGGGATCTCGACCAGCTCCGCGCCATGTTCGCCAGTTCAATGGAGCGCCAAGCACTTTATGGCATTCCGGAGAAAAAGCGTGGCAGTGCGATATCGATAACGTCCAGACCAGGGCAGCTCCTTGATGTCGGCACCCTTAAACTCGAAACCCGTGATTACTCTGTCCTCGGCTGTTGATTGCCACTGAGATGTGACCCGGGGGCGCTATAAGTTTCCACTGAGAATTGACCCATGTTTCCCTCCCCTCCGGCTGTCAGTCGGAGGGTCTCGGAGTGATCGACATGGACTTACTCAGTGTGATCCGCCGATGGCATTTCCGGCAGGAGATTTCCATTCGGGAGATCAAGCGACGGACCGGCCTATCGCGCAACACCATTCGCAAATACCTGCGTTCCGATGCGGTGGAGCCCAGTTTCAGGGTTCCGGTGCGCCCCAGCAAACTCGATCCCTTCGCGGACAAGCTGTCGGCTTGGCTGCGGGTGGAATCCAAGAAATCCCGCAAGCAGAAGCGGACCGCCAAGCAACTCTACGTGGATCTGGTGGAGCTGGGTTACGATGGCTCCTATAACCGGGTGGCCGCCTTTGCCCGCCGATGGCGGACCGAGCTTCAGTATGAACAGCAGACCAGCGGACGCGGGACGTTCGTTCCTTTGGCTTTCCAGCCTGGCGAGGCCTTCCAGTTCGACTGGAGCGAGGATTATGCCGTGCTGGACGGCAAAGTGACGAAACTGCAGGTCGCTCATACCAAACTCGCGCATAGTCGCGCCTTCATCGTGCGAGCCTATCTGCTTCAAACCCATGAGATGCTGTTCGACGCGCTGACGCAGGCATTCCGGGTGCTGGGTGGTGTGCCGCAGCGCGGCATCTTCGACAACATGAGGACCGCTGTCGACAAGATCGGGACGGGGAAGGCGCGGCAGGTCAATGCCAGGTTCGCTGCAATGGCCAGCCATTATCTTTTCGAGACGGATTTCTGCAATCCGGCTTCTGGCTGGGAGAAGGGGCAGGTCGAGAAGAATGTCCAGGATGCCCGGCGCCGGTTGTGGCAACCGATGCCCAGTTTCCCTGGTCTGGCTGAACTGAACGCTTGGCTGGAAGCTCAATGCATCGCCCAATGGAGCGAGATCCAGCATGGCGCCATGCCCGGCACTGTGGCCGATGTGCATGCCCAGGGACTGTCAGGATTTCCGTGTGCGGCCGGGCGGTTGATCATCAGGCCGCCATGGCTCTGATGAAACGTTCGCCGAAGATCACGGCAAATTGCGCCTTCGCCATGGTCCACTCACGTGGTGGCATCTTCCACTCTTTCTCCGACCGATTCAAGATCAGGTAGAGCAGCTTGGTGGCGGCCTCGTCGCTGGGGAAGTGTCCCCTGGCCCTGACAGCCCGCCTGAGCTTCGAGTTCAAAGCTTCGATGGCGTTCGTAGTGTAGATGATCCGGCGGACCTCGTCGGGGAACGCAAAAAACGGGATCACCTCGCCCCAGGCGCGCCGCCAGCTCTGGCCGATGGCGGGATAGCGCTGCCCCCAAGGGCCAGCCTCAAATGCTGTCAGCGCCTTTTCGGCGGCATCTGCGTCGGTGGCACGGTAAATCTCCTTGAGCGCGCTGGCGAGGTTCTTTCGGTCCTTCCAGGAGACGAAGTCCATCGAGTTGCGCAGCAGGTGAACGATGCAGGTCTGGACGATCGCATCGGGGAACACTGCGGTGATCGCATCGGGAAAGCCCTTCAGGCCGTCAACGACGGCCAGCAGGATGTCTTCAACGCCACGGTTGCGAAGCTCGTTCATCACCCGAAGCCAGAACTTGGCACCCTCATTCTGCTCGAGCCACAAGCCGAGCACCTCCTTTGCGCCGTCGGCGCGGACGCCCAGCGCAATGTGGATCGCCTTGTTGCGCACCATGCCCTCGTCGCGGATCTTGACCCGGATCGCGTCGAAGAAGACCAGCGGGTAAACCGGATCGAGCGGCCGCTGCTGCCAAGTGGCGACCTCATCGAGCACGGCGTCGGTCACCGTGCTAATCAAATCGGGTGAGACGTCGATGCCGTATAGATCGTGCAGGTGCCTGGTGATCTCGCGGGTGCTCATGCCGCGCGCGTACATCGACACGATCTTGTCGTCGAAGCCGGGAAAGCGGCGTTGATACTTGGCGATCAACTGCGGGTCGAAGCTCGACTGGCGATCGCGCGGCACGTCGATCGCCAACTTGCCGGTGTCGGTCATTACCGTCTTCCGACCGTAGCCGTTGCGCATGTTGCCGGCGCCGTCTTCGCCAGCGAGGTGGTGATCCATCTCCGCATTCAGGGCACGCTCTGTCAGCGCCTTCTTCAGCGAATCGAGCAGACCGCCCTGCTCGAAGGCGGCACTGGCAGCGCCGCCCGCCAAAAGCTGATCGAGAAGCTCATTCGGTATGGCAGGTTCTTTGCGTCGTGACATAGTGGGACTCCTTGTTGCCCATTATGCCCGGCCGCACACGGAAATCCTGACAGTCCCCATGCCCAGGAAGCGTCCTGCCTGATGCCGCTGGGCCGGCCCTTCGATGGCTTTGTCGAGCAGATCAAGCGCGTATCGCCAACCTGCCTTATCGCCTTCGACCGCAACCGCTATTCGGTGCCTGCTTCGTTCGCGAACCGTCCGGTCAGCCTGAGGATTTACCCGGATCGTCTTGTCATAGCGGCCGAAGGCCAGATCGTGTGCGAACATGCCCGCCTTATCGATCGTTCTCATAACAAGCCGGGACGCACAATCTATGACTGGCGGCATTATCTGGCGGTGATCCAGCGCAAGCCCGGCGCCCTGCGCAATGGTGCACCCTTTCTCGAGATGCCCGAGGCCTTTCGGGAGTTACAGGGCCATCTGCTCAAGCGCCCAGGCGGCGACCGAGAGATGGTCGAGATCCTGTCCCTGGTTCTTCATCACGACGAGCAGGCTGTCCTGAGGACGGTTGAGTTAGCCCTGGAAGCTGGTGTCGCCACCAAGACCCACGTTCTCAACGTGTTGCATCGACTGATCGATGGCAAGGCGCCTCCAGCAGCGCCGATCGATGCGCCTCAGGCACTGCGTCTGACGCAGGAGCCCGAGGCCAATGTCGTTCGCTATGACAGGCTGAGGGAGATCCGCCATGCGTCATGACCCCGCCAGCGCTGCGGTCATCGTCATGCTGCGCAGCCTCAAGATGTTCGGCATGGCTCAGGCCGCCGACGAACTGATCCAGCAGGGCGCGCCTGCCTTCGATGCTGCCTTGCCGATGTTGGCTGGGCTCCTGAAAGCAGAAATGGCCGAGCGGGAGGTCAGGTCCATCGCCTATCAGATCAAGGCGGCCCGCTTCCCGGCCTACAAGGATCTGGCTGGTTTTGATTTTGCCGCCAGCGAGATCAATGAAGCGCTAGTGCGTCAGCTTCACCAGGGCGACTTCATGGAAAACGCCGACAACGTCGTGCTGATCGGCGGGCCCGGAACCGGCAAAAGCCATATCGCAACGGCGCTGGGCGTCCAGGCTGTCGAACATCACCGCAAGAAGGCCCGCTTCTTCTCCACGGTCGATCTCGTCAACGCGCTTGAGCAGGAAAAGACCTTGAACCGGTCCGGCCAACTGGCAGAACGCCTGCTACGCCTCGACCTGCTCATCCTCGATGAGCTGGGCTACCTGCCCTTCAGCCCATCAGGCGGCGCCATGCTCTTCCATCTGCTCAGCAAGCTGTACGAGCGCACCAGCGTCGTCATCACCACCAACCTAAGCTTCAGCGAATGGTCCGGCGTGTTCGGCGATGCCAAGATGACAACCGCGCTGCTCGATCGGCTTACCCACCACTGCCACATCCTGGAGACCGGAAACGATAGCTTCCGCTTCCGCGCCAGCACCGCTGCGCCCAAAACCAGAAAGGAGAAGCCAACATCTTGAACCTGCCGGTCATCGGCAGCACATAACCCGTACCCACCCGGGTCATTTCTCAATGGAAACCCCGGGTCACATCTCAGTAGCAATCAACACCCTGGGATCATGGAAATGCCACCAATCACCTCTCCCGGTCGAATCCCATCTCCAAGATCAATGTCGTGTGATTCGCTTGAGATGATTAGGCGGCGTTGACAAAAGGGATTCCCAATCGGTGCGTGTTCTGATTCAAGGCTGCTCTTTGGGGAGCGGTCATGGATCGAGGGGATTTGTCGGACGCGGAGTGGGAGTTGATCGGGCCGCTACTCCCGTCCGAGCGTGGGAGGCATGCCCGACCGGCCGGCGATAACCGGCGCTTTCTCAATGGCATGCTGCATGTGCTGCGGGTCGGTTGCCCGTGGCGCGACATGCACGAGCGCTATGGCAAGTGGAACTCGGTCTATGTCCGGTTCCGGCGCTGGGCGGAGCAAGGCGTCTGGGACGCCATGCTGCAAACGTTGGTCGATCTGGGCCTCACCGACGACTGGCAGCACATGATCGACAGCACCACGGTTCGCGGCCACGTCTCGGCAGCGGGCGGAAAAGGGGGGCTTGTGCGCAGGCTTTTGGTCGATCACGCGGCGGCTTTACGAGCAAGATCCACGCCCGCTGTGACAATCAGGGCCTCCCTGTCGGCTTCATCCTTACCGGCGGCGAGGCATCGGACTATACGGCGGCCGACGATCTGATGAACCTGCCGCTGCCCAAGCCCAGGGCGCTGCTCGCCGACAAAGGCTATGATGGCGACAGGTTCCGGGAGAACCTGCTCATGCGAGGCATCCTGCCCGTCATCCCGCCGCGCTCCAACCGCAAGGTGCCGGCCCATCCCGACTACCGGCGCTACAAGGATCGCAATCGTGTCGAGCGCATGTTCGCCAAACTCAAGCAGCAGCGCCGCATCGCCACCCGCTACGACAAGACCGTCCTGTCGTTCGAGAGCTTCATCAACCTCGCTGCCGCGCGACTATGGCTGAAAGCTTTTGTCAACACCGCCTAGATCTTCAAGCTGATGCTCTCGCAGCGTCTTTAGAATGAAACCCGACGTTAAATTCCAAAGGACTTTGCCTCCCCGGACCAATGTGGATCCGGCTATCCCAGGCAGAAATATGACAACGTCAGGAAATGTGCTGCTCATACGTCCCAAAACAAAGTTTCATATGCGGATTTTCCATCTCAAGACTTTCTTGTGCATACCCTGCTCGTTGTCCAGCACCGAAATGGTCAGCAGTTTGTTGTGTTGGCCCCAGCATCCTTGCGCTTGGCTGCACCTCGCATGTGCCGCTCATCTGAGTAGCTTGATGCTCGAAGGGCTCTTCGCTTCGATCGGGCTATCGCCTCGCGCTAATCAGACGCCCGCCTTCCTCTGAACCTTTGCTTGCCCGACTCTGCCCTACATCTTCGAGATGCGAAGATGTAGGGCAGCATCACGAATTCATCAGAGCCAGCGAACCCGGCCGGTCGACAATTCGTACACAGCACCCACGACCTTCAACTCGCCACGCTCCTGCGGTTCGATCAGCATCGGCTCCGAAAATTTCTGCAGGCGTTCGACCATGCGCCGGACATTTTCCTCGACAGCGGTATCGACCAGCTTGTCTTCGCCGACATTGCGCTGAGCAGCCAGAACGGCCGGTACGATCGGCTCGATCATACGAGCGATGCTGCCCGGGAACCGTGTATCCTTCGTCACGACGTCGGCCGCAGCCGCAACGGCACCGCACTTTTCATGCCCCAGCACGACGATGAGCGGCACCTTCAGCACGGCCACCGAATATTCGATGGAGCCCATGCCGGCGGTGTCCACGTTGTTACCGGCAGTCCGGACAATGAACAGTTCGCCGAGGCCGGCACCGAACAGCTGTTCTGGACCAACGCGAGAGTCCGAACAGCCCACCAGCGTCGCGAACGGCTGCTGACCTTCTGCGAGCGCCAGTCGCCGCTCGCGTGACAAGTCGGCCGGCACCGGCGCATCGGCCACGAATGCCTCATTGCCGTCGACCAGACGCTGCAGGGCCTCGTCCGGGGTCGGTTGCGTGCTGATTACGCTTGCTGTTGCCACTTCATACTCCTTCAAATGAATGGGGGCGCAAGGCAGATAGGAACCGTCTGTCGCCAGCGCCCAGCTCGATCGTAACGATTGATTTCCGCCCCTTTACGGCCTGTTGGAGGGTGTAACGGCTACGTCCGGCCTTTGATCCCCTGCCCTACCACTGCGTTCCCGCCACAGGAGGAAGCGGCCCCGGCCCCTTCCGGCCCAAAGACTCCAGAAGATCGATCTCGATCGTCCGACACATCGTCGATAGCGGCACGTCATGGACGGTGTTGGCAAACGGGTCCGTCAGATCCTGCCCGATCCGCAACGCAGCCAGGAAGATCATCCCGATCAGGGTCGACCCGATTGGCGTGTAAAGATCCAGCGTCTCGACCAGCGAGATCGGCAGCAACACGCAGAACAGCCGCGTGAAGAAGTTCGGCATGAACTCGAAGCCATTTGGCAGCGGCGTATTCTTGATGCGCTCCATGCCCCCTTGGGCATTGGCAATGTCGATCATCACCCGCTCGAACAGCGACTGCTGAATGGTGTCGATCTTCCCGTCAGCCCGCGCTCCAGACACGATGCGGGACATATCCTCGAGCAGCGCGTTGGGGCGGTTCGTACGCTCGGCAGCGACTTCGGCCGCCTCCTTGCCTGCCAGCCGCTCAATATCCTCTGTCGGATCCTGCCCCCGCAGGCGGCACCGCATCGCATGGGCAAAGGAGATCTGCCGCAGCACAATGGCTTCCGCTTCCGGGCCAGCTGGCAGCACATTGCGGCACAACCGGGCCATGCTGCGCGATGCGTTGATCAATGCACCCCATAAGGTGCGCGCTTCCCACCAGCGGGCATAAGCAGCATTCGTCCGGAAACCGAGAAACAGGGCGATAGCCGTGCCGAACAAGGCGACCGGCAGCGCTGGCTCCTTGATCGGCATGTATCGGTGGAAGATGGTGACAGCCACATCCCAGGCAAACAGAATGGTCAGCGGCTTCCAGATTTCGAGTATTATCTGCTGCAGGCGAGGACGCGCTCCGACGATCATCGCGGTTCTCCATTGTATATGATGTGAGAAATCTAGCGCCCAATTCTTAAAATCAGGGGGCCACCAAGGATCTAGGCTGACGAGCGCCAGTTCGGTTCAGGATGTCGAAGTTGCCCTCGGCAAAGAAGCCTACATGCACCGGCCCGGGCGATAGGTTGTTCCAAGACCATTCGTACAAGCTGCCATGCTGGGGGCGTAGTTCCCCCCGCTGAGCGCCCGAAGCAATCGTATCGGCAAGAATGGAGCCCTGGTGCCCATCTTCCAGGCGAAGACGATAGCGGACCTTCGCGCCGCGACTGTCGCTTACGAACCGTACGGTCCCCTCGCCCGCCACATAGGCTGCTACCCGCTGCGTTTCGCCCGGCCGGATCGTGAAGTGCATACGCTTCGTGGCGAGAGGATCATTGGGCGGTGCGTGCAGTACGCCGGACATCGCCCACACTCCCACCACAGCGAGAGCGACGCATATCAATATGCCTGTCCCGACGAAGATGGCGTCGTATCTTCCGATCCTCACATCGCGTCTCGATGGTGGCCCGTGTCCTGCTCAGGCACGGACCGGATCTCGATATGCCAGAAGCCGCAGCGCGTTGATGACCACCAACAGCGTTGATCCTTCATGAAGGGCGACAGCCGGTCCGATGCCAAGACCCAGGATGGTCGCCGGCACGAGGAAGGCGACGACACCCAGACTGACGAACACGTTCTGCCGAATGACCCAGCGCGTGCTGCGGCTGAGACCCACCGCGAACGGCAGATGCGACAGATTGTCGGCCATGAGCGCCACATCGGCGGTTTCCAGAGCTACATCTGAGCCGGCTGCGCCCATGGCGATACCCACGGTCGCGGTCGCCATAGCTGGCGCGTCGTTCACGCCGTCACCGACCATGGCGACCTTGGTCTCGGCCCGCAGCTTCTTGATGGCCTCGACCTTGTCTTCAGGCATGAGATCGCCCCAGGCTTCATCGATCCCGACCTGCTTGCCTATGGCATCAGCCACACGCTGGTGATCGCCCGAGATCATGATCATCCGCTTGATGCCGATCTCGCGCAGGCGTTCCAGCGCCGCGCGGGCGGCTTCGCGCGGCGTATCCAGAAGACCGATGGCCCCCATGTCCCGCGAACCGCTGCGCACGACCATGCTGGTCTGGCCTGCCTCCCGGAGCGTCTTAATCGCGGCATCCATCTCTCCGGACAGCGGGGCGATGCCGTCGCTGCCGAACATCTCGGCCTTGCCGATGAGAACTTCGTCTTCACCGACAAGAGCCGAGATGCCGCGACCCGTGAGGCTTTTCAGATTTTCAGCCTCCGGAACTGGATGATCGCCAATATGGTCGCGTCCGTCGCGCGCGATCGCCTGGGCCAGCGGATGGTCGCTGAGGCTTTCTACAGCCACCGCCAACGCCATCAGCTCTTCCTTGGTAATGCCAGGCGCCGGGATGATCTGCTGGATGCGCGGCTCGCCCATCGTCAGCGTGCCGGTCTTGTCGAACGCGATAGCGTCGAGCGAACCCAGCAATTCGAGCGGGGCACCGCCCTTCACCAGGACGCCACCACGCGCCGCACGGGCAACACCCGACAGCACGGCGCTCGGCGTCGCGATGGCCAGCGCACAGGGACTGGCGGCCACAAGGACGGCCATCGCCCGATAGAAACTGTCGCGGAAAGGCTCGTCGACGACGACCCATGCGAACAGCAACAGGAACGCCAGCACAAGCACCGCAGGCACGAAGAAGCGCTCAAAGCGATCCGTGAACCGCTGCGTCTGCGACTTCTGCGTCTCCGCCTCGCTGACCATCTTCACGACCTTGGCCAGCGTGCTCTCGCTCGACAGGCGCGTGACCTCGATCTCGATGAGGCCGCTGCCGTTGATTGTGCCGGCGAAGACCCGGCTCGCTGCAGCGACGCGATCAGGATTGGCCCGGGCAGCGTCCGCGCTTTCGACCGGCTCCTTGTCGACCGGGATGCTCTCGCCGGTGACAGGCGCCTGATTAACCGCAGAATTGCCCTTGATGACGAAGCCATCGGCCGCGATGCGCTCGTCCGGCTTGATGATGACGACGTCGCCAAGGACCAGTTCCTCGACCGGCACGACGCTGGAGCCACCATCCATCCGCCGAACGGTAGCCGTCCGCGGCGCCAGTTCGGCCAGCGCTTCGATTGCACGCTTGGCGCGCCCCATGGCGTAGTGCTCGAGCGCATGCCCCAGACTGAAGAGGAATAGCAGCAAAGCGCCTTCGGCCCAAGCCCCAAGAGCGGCCGCGCCTGCTGCTGCCACCAGCATCAGCGTATCGATCTCGAAGCGCTTCTGGCGCAGATTTTCGATGGCCTCGCGCACTGTATAGAAGCCGCCGAAGACATAAGCCGCTATGAAGAGAGCGAACGGAACCCAGGCGGGTGCAGTCAGGAACGTCTCGATGAGGTAGCCCACCCCCAGTGCGCCGCCGCAGGCCAGAGCAAAGATCAGCTCGGTGTTGGGTCCAAGCAATCCGCCGTGCCCATGATCATGGTCGTGCTTCTCGCCAGCCGGGTGATCGTGATCTTTGTCGTGGTCATGTGCCGACGGCTTCTTGTCCGGAGCGGTGAGAGCCTTGCGGCTCACACCTGCATCGCGAAGCGCCGTAAGAATTCCATCCTCCGAAGTGATCGTGCGATCGAACTCGACCCGCACCGTCCCAGGAAGAATGGCCTCGGCTTCAAGCACGCCTGGCAGCGCGCGAAGCGTTTCGCCAATAGACCTGGCACGCCTCTGATGACCAATGCCGTCGACCTCCCACACCACATGGCCTATACGCTCTGCGATCTGCGTCCCCGCCGCCTTCGCCAGCTCCCGGATACGCGGAAGAGAGATCGCGTCCGGATCATAGTGGATGCACAGCTGCGGCAGTGTGCCGGCTGGTTCCTTCGTGACATGCACTTCAGAGACACCGGGACGGCTTTCGATCAAGGATATCAGGCGCGAAACGCAGCCATCAGCCGTGTCGGTGACTTCGGGGAGCAGCAGGGGGACATCGAGGCGGAGTTTTTCAATCATGACCATTATCCTGGTTGGGGCACACTATCTTCGGTAAAAGCAGTTGCCATCAAGGTGGATGCAGGCGTCCCTGCTTGCTGATCGTCCGGGTTCTCCTGCAGATCAGCGGCTTCTGATCGGCGCGTACCAGCTTCAACGTGTCGACGCCGGTCAGGCTGACATTGAGCTTATCGCCGACATAGGTCAGGCCCGTGTCGGGCGCGGTGAGACGGATCGGCTTCTGGTCCGGCAGGATCGCCAGATCGAGGGTCAACCCATCGACAAGGAAATCGCCATCCAGCTGCGTTCCATCTTCGCATGCGTAAAGATGCTCCCCGACGAGCGTAGGGATGGAATTGCGGTCATGGCGACTTTCATCGCCGCCGCTATTCTGCTGGCATCCCATCAGGCTGAGCATCAGGGCTCCTCCAGTCAGGGAGAGACGGCTCAAACGATACTGTTTCAGGCGCATGTTGTTTCCCGGATCTCGAGGGTAAACTGTCGTCATGGGCGGCAAGGGAAGCCGCCCATGACGCGGGCCGTTCTCACACACAGGGGTAGGTGCGGCGGCCAAACTGGTCATCAGTCGAACAGTTCGCGCAGGAAGCCCTTGCGACGACCATGATGGCCGCCCCGAGATCCATGGCCGTCACTACGATCGCTTCCATGCTTTGAGCCGGACACACCCAGCGTGCCTTCACGCCGTTCGACCGGCTGAGTTTCGCTGATGCTGCGTTCGATGATCTTGTCGAGTTCACCGCGGTCGAGCCAAACGCCACGACACTGAGGGCAATAGTCGATCTCGATGCCCTGTCGTTCGCTCATGAGCAGGTCGACCTTGCACGCCGGACAGGCCAGTCCGTTCGAAGGGGTACGGTTCGTCATGTCAGGCCTCCTTGATTTCTGGGCGGCCCTTGGCCTCCCGAATTTCGCTACGGGCGTCCTTGAGGATCTCGATCCCGCCCTTGATGGCGATCAGCGCAGTAGCGACACCGACGAGAAGATCCGGCCAGTTTGTGCCGAGCCACCAGACCAGCACGCCGGCGATCAAAATGCCGCCATTCGAAATGAAGTCGTTGAAGCTAAAGGTTGTAGCTGCGCGCATGTTGACGTCTGGCTGCTCAAGCCGTTGCAGCAGCCTCAGGCAGATGAAGTTGACGACGGCTGCCACGGCCGACATCGCCATCATCGCTGTGCCAATGGGCTCGCTGCCGTAGACATATCGACGACCGACATCGACGAGGATGCCGACTGCGAAGACCAACAGCATAGAGCCGGAGAACATTGCCGCCCGGCTCTTCCACATGACGCCTCGGCTCAGGGCTACTAGGCTCAGAGCATAGACGAGAGCATCCGACAAATTGTCGACACCATTGGCGATGAGCGCGCTGGAGTCTCCAGTGAAGCCCACGACAAAGAAGGCAGCAGATATGAGGACATTCAGGATCAGCACGATCCAGAGCGTCTTGCGCTCCATTCCCTGATCGGCGCCAGTCGTTGCGCTATCCATCGCCCTTCTCCTTGCCCTTGGTCACATTCGCGGCTCGCCGTTTGTGACGATTGGGTGGAGGAACCGCACGGACCGCGCGCTTCGCCAAGGCCATGAAACTTGCGTCTTGCTCCCTCATCTGGCGACGAAGGCCCTGGACTATCAGGCGTGCCCACAGCCCGAGAAAACCTGTGCATTCGAAACTGTGCCGCACGTGCAGTCCTGTTTCATTCTCGAAAAGCTCATACCCCTCTTCGATACTGAACAGCGGGAATGTCCTTGTCCGCCAGCGGATGCTGTCCGGCTTTTGATGGGCCACAATCTTAGCTTCGAGCGATGCATGTTTCCCCATCACACTCCAAGTCATATCGATCTTGTTCCCAAGCTCGATCACGCATGGGCCAAAGCGATAGTGCGGGTGCCATGCCTCATATTGGTTGAGGTCGGCCAACAGCCCCCATGCCCGCATACGCGAGATCTGAGGACTGAATATGGTTTCCTCTCTCATCGGTCTGATCCTTTCCTTCGATCAGGAAGAGGCGGGAGGGCAATTCCTGCCCTCCCGTCACATCAGTGCTGCGGTTGAGCAGCCGGGGAGACCTCGACCTCTGGATCGTCCTCCTCGACCATGCTGGTGCGGCCGTATCGCGCGTAGAGCGTCGGCAGGACGAACAGGGTCAGGAGCGTCGCAGAGATCAGGCCGCCGATTACGACCGTCGCCAGCGGCTTCTGGACTTCGGCGCCAGCGCCACTGCCCAGGGCCATCGGCACGAAGCCAAGGCTTGCAACCAGCGCCGTCATGACCACCGGCCTCAGACGCTGAAGCGCGCCCACCCGAGCGGCTTCGGCCCGGTCCATGCCGGTTCGCATGAGATCCTGAATGGAGGACACCATGACGAGGCCGTTCAGGACCGCGATACCGGACAGCGCGATGAAACCGACCGCTGCGGAGATGGAGAAATCCATGCCCCGCAGGAAGAGGGCCAGCACGCCGCCCACCAAGGCGAGAGGAACGCCAGTGAACACGATGGCTGCATCACGGACCGACCCTAACGCGCCATAGAGGAGCAGCAGGATCAGAACGAAGCAAGCCGGGATCACCAGTTGCAACCGTTCCTGGGCCGATGCCAGATTCTCGAACTGGCCACCCCATTCGAGATAGCTGCCAGGCGGAAGACGCACTTCCTTACCAATGGCAGCCTGCGCATCTGCGACCACGCCGCCGACGTCACGGCCACGCACGTTTGCCTGGACGACAACGCGACGCTTGCCATTTTCACGACTGATCTGGTTTGGACCGTCGACGACGCGGATATCCGCCACGCTGGCCAGCGGCACAAACTGCCCACCCGGCGTCGGCACCTGAACCTGGCTCAGCAGCGATATATCGGCGCGCTGATCTTCGGAAAGACGGATCACCACCGGGAAACGGCGGTCGCCTTCGAAGATCATGCCCGACTGCTGGCCCCCCAGCGTTGCGTTCACGATGTCCTGCACGTCCTGAGCGGTAACGCCGAGGCGGGCCATGGCATCGCGATTGACGCGGATGTCGAGCATCGGAAGGCCCGTGGTCTGCTCGACCTTGACGTCAGCCGCCCCCTGCGTCCGTCGCAGGACGCTGGCGATCTTCTCCGCCGTCGCGTTCATCGAGTTGAAGTCGTCTCCGAAGACCTTGACCGCGATATCACCACGCACGCCAGCAATGAGCTCGTTGAAGCGCATCTGGATCGGCTGGGTGATCTCGTAGGCGTTGCCCGGAAACTTGGCGAGCTGCCCCTCGATCCGAGAGATGAGTTCCTCCTTCTTCAGGCTGGGGTCCGGCCATTCCTTCCGATCCTTGAGGATGACGAACATGTCCGTGGCGTTGGGCGGCATCGGGTCGGATGCCAGTTCGGCCGTACCCGTCTTGGAGAAGACGAACTTCACCTCCGGCTGCTTCGACATCATCTGCTCGATCGGCACCTGCATCGCCTGGCTCTGCTGCACCGACGTCGCCGGAATACGTAGAGCTTGGATCAATAGGTCGCCCTCATCGAGCTGCGGCAGGAAAACCTGTCCCAACGACATGAAGGCCAGGATCGCGAGAACGAAGCCGCCGACACCCGCACCGACAGTGACGACAGGCCGCTTCATCGCCCGGTCGAGACCGGGTTCGTAGCGGGCCTTGAGCCAGCCCATGATCCGCCCTTCCTTCTCCTCGATCCGCTTGGACAGCCACAGGGCAATCGCGGCAGGCACGAAGGTCAGGGAAAGGATGAAGGCACAGACCAGCGCGATGATGACGGTCAGCGCCATCGGTACGAAGGTTTTGCCCTCGACACCGGTCAGAGTGAGCAGCGGCACATAAACGAGGATGATGATCGCCTGGCCATAGACCGATGGCTTAATCATCTCGCGGGCAGCGGAAGCGACCGTGTCCAGCCGCTCCTTCACAGTCAGCAGGCGACCCTCATGATGCTGATGCTCCGCCATGCGTCGCAGGGCATTTTCGACGATGATGACGGCGCCATCGACGATGAGGCCAAAGTCGAGCGCGCCAAGGCTCATGAGGTTCGCTGACACGCCGGCACGCAACATGCCAAAGCCCGTCAGCATCATGGTCACCGGGATGATGACGGCGGCAATCAGCGCGGCTCGGAAGTTGCCGAGCAGCAGGAACAGCACCACGATGACGAGGATAGCGCCTTCGCCCAGATTCTTGGCAACCGTCTTGATAGTGGAATTCACCAGCGCCGTACGGTTCAGCACCGGCTGCACGATCACGTCCGGCGGCAGCGAGGCGTTGATCTCCTCTAGCCGGTTGGCGACCGCCGTCGCGACGGTACGGCTATTCTCGCCAATCCGCATAATGGCGGTGCCGACGACGACCTCGGTTCCGTTTTCAGATGCCGACCCCATGCGAATAGCCTGCCCGGTACGAACGGACGCGACTTGCCCAAGAGTGATGGGTACACCTTCCCGGGTGGCCACCACGATATTGGAAAGTTCGTCGGCGTTGCGGACAAGAGCGTCTGCACGGACTGCCAGACCTTCGCCATTGCGGTTGACGAAGCCGCCACCGACGCTGGTGTTATTACGTTCGAGGGCCGTGCTGAGCTGGGTCAGCGTGATCCCCATCGAAGCCAGGCGCTGGACGTCGGGCACGACGAGAAACTGCTTGGCATAGCCGCCGATCGAATCGACGCCAGCCAAGCCCTGCGTGTTCTTCAGCAGCGGCGAAACGATCCAGTCCTGCGCGGTACGCAGGTAGGTCGCCTTGTCGGTATCGTTGGTCAGCCGTTCGCCTTCCGGCGTGATGTAGCTGCCATCGGGCTGCATGCCGGGTTCACCCGGTTGATGCTTGTCGTCCTTGCGATGCTCCAGACGGACGGTCCACATATAGACCTCCCCCAGACCGGTGGCGATCGGGCCCATTTCGGGCGTTACGCCATCGGGCAAGTTCTCGGACACGCCTGTCAGACGCTCGCCGACCTGCTGGCGGGCGAAAAAGATATCCGTCTGATCGGAGAAGACGGCAGTGACCTGCGCAAAGCCGTTGCGGCTGAGCGAACGGCTATATTCGAGGCCCGGAATACCCGCGAGTGCGGTCTCGATCGGGAACGCGACCTGCTTTTCGACCAACTCGGGCGACAGCGCGGGCGCACGGACGTTGATCTGCACCTGGTTATTAGTGATGTCCGGCACCGCGTCGATCGGCAGGCGAGACAGAGCAGCGGCGCCGATCACAGCGGCTATGGCGGTCAGCAGCAGGACGAGCCAGCGCTTGTGAACCGCCCATGTTACGATTGGGGCGATCATCGGCTCAGTCCTCCGCGGCTTCGCTCTTGCCGAGTTCGGCCTTGAGCGTGAAGCTGTTGACGGTGGCGATCTCCTCAGTGCCCTTCAGGCCCGACTTGATGATCACGCTGTCGCCAGCACTGTCGCCCAGTTGGACGGCGGTCGCTTGGAACCCGGCCTTGGTCCGGACGAACACGACCGACCTGCCCTCTTCCGTCTGCACGGCAGTCAGCGGCACACGGATGGCCCCATCGCCGCCACTGCCGGTGAGCGCGACCGATGCCGTGACCGGCTCCCCGACGCGCCAGAGGCCATCCCGATTATCGAGGGTCGCGATGACGGGAACGAGTCGCGTATTGGTATCGAGCGCCGGCGACACGAACGTCACCTTCGCGGTCGCCTGTCGACCGGCTGCCTTGATGTTCACCGTTGCGCCCGGACGCACCCGGCCCGCATCCTGCGGCTGCAAGTTGAGAGAGAGTGACACGCTGGACAGGTTGGCAACCCGGAACAGTTCAGCGTCCGCCGCGACCGTCTGCCCCAGCACGACGCTGCGGCCGATGACCTGACCGGACATGGGCGCCACGATCCCGATGCGATTGAGGCCGCCGCCACCCGTGCCCGCGGCGGAAACCTGCTGCTGCGCCAGACGAAGGGCGATGCTGGCCTCGGTCGCTGCGGTGCGGGCAGCGATGAGATCCTGCTCAGGCGAGACCCGCTGAGAGAACAGGCGCTGCTCGCGGGCGAGATTGCTGTTTGCCAGAGATAGCCGGGCGCGTGCCGCTTCGGTCTCAGCGTTGAGAGAAGCTGCCTCGCGGCTTTCGATCACGGCCAGCGTCTGGCCGCGACCGATCGACTGTCCAAGGTTGCGGGTGAGCGATACGACCCTGCCGCCGATCGCAGCGGATACGACCTGCGTGCCTTGCGGATCACCGTCGATGGTAGCGGGGAGTTCGATCGTGCCCGAGCCGCCCATCATCGGGCGCGCCGTCTGAATGCCAGCCGATGCGATCTGATCGGCCGAGAGCGTGATCTTGCCCTCTTCGGCTTTCTCCCCTGCCTTTGCTTCAGCAGCGGGCGCCGCGTCGTTGGTCGGGTTCTCCTCGGCACCGCTTCCGCAAGCTGCGAGCGCCAGCATCAGGGACAGGGGCAAGGCGGCGTAGATGATCTTCTTAGATGTCATGGATCAGTTCCCCTGTTCCGGCGCGGGCGCTGTCAGGCGCTCCAGTTGCGCGCGGGCATTCTGATAAGAGGCAAGTGCGTCGATGGCGGCGAGGCGCGTCTGAGCAAGCGTGCGTTCTGCATCGAGCAGGTCGAGCTGGCCGAACTTGCCTTCGCGATAGCCGATGCGCGCGATGCGGGCCGCTTCCTGGGCCGCCTCAAGGGCAGGACCAGTAGCCGTCTGTGCAGTGACTGCGGCATTCGATGCCGATGTCTGCGCGTCGGTGATGGCCTGCTCGACATCGAGCGCTGTCATCCGCTTCTGGGCTTCCACCTGATTGCGCTGCGCGCGAGCCTGCGCGACAGCCGCCTTGCCCGAATTGAAGATCGGGATAGGCATCGTGACCGTGAAGATCAGGGCCGTATCATTGGTGGCTGACAGCCTGCGTAAACCAGGGCCTGCCTCGAGATTGGGGACTCGTTGAGAATTGGCGAGTCGAACATTGGCATCAGCTACGGCAAGGTCCGCATCTGCGGCCGCCAGGGCCAGAGTACCTGCCGCGCTCGGTGGGACTTCGGGACCATAGCCATGTGGCAAGCGCTCCAACCATGCCGTATCGAGCGGTCCGCCCATCGGCTGCCCAATCCGACGCTCGAGATTGGCGCGGCTGGCCTGAGCCAGGCGGATAGTCCGAACCAGTTCGGCATCGGCGTTGATCTTCGCGACATTGGCGCGCTGCTCCTCGATTGGAGAGGCCCGCCCGGCCTTTACCCGTACACTCGCAGCGTTCGCGGCGTCGCCGGCTATGCGCGCCTGATCGCGCGCCGTCTGGACACGCCGTTCGGCAGCAGCCGCTTCGATATACAGCTGCGTGACCTGCAGCCTGATGTCTGCCTGCGTGATCGCCGAGACTAGCAGCGCCTTGTCGGTCTGGGCATTAGCGACCGCGATGCGTGCGGACCGCTTGCCACCCAGTTCTATGGGAACAGCCATGCTGACCGTCGACTCGGCGCTACCAACGCCGCGATACGGTCCGCTTCCTGCGATATTCTCCACCTGCGTCTGCACGGTGGGATTGGGACGAAGACCAGCGACGGTACGTGCGGCGCGGGCCGCTTCGACATTGGCCTGCGCGGCTTCAGCCGCCGGGGCGCTGCCACCAGCGGCGGCAACCGCCTGATCAAGCGTATAGGGTGATGCCCCCGCTACCGCAGCGGGCATCTCCTGTGCCTGCGCCACAGCGACGCAGGACACGGCAGCCAATAAGGCTGCAATGGATCGGAACATGAATAGGAATCCTGAACACGAGTCATGGACGACCGGCGGCCTGAATTCAGGCGCAACGGTCCACTATGGCTCTGTCAGGCTATGGGTGGGCGTAGGTCGGGACCGATGGCCCAGCGCTTGGACGGGATCGGCGCAGGAATGAACGCAGGAGCGTTCACCGCGGAGGGGAGCACATCATCGCTGGCCGAAGCCGGCACAAACGCCGGAGCGCCCTGACAACCACCATGATGGTGCGGCATGCCCTTGTCGGCATCACCCTGCGTCTGGTCGGCATCGCCATCGCTATGCACGTAACCGGAGCATTCGATCGTGGGCGCCTGAGCGTTAGGAACTTCCTGAGCATGCACCATCGTCGTCGTCAGCATGGACAACGAAATCAGGCAGAGCAGGAAACGTCCCAAGCGGCGCATGACAGGCTACATAGTAGGCTTTCCGCAGAATGTCATCTGCAAAAGTAAAATCGCGGCATATTGGACTGTTTCTGAATGTTACATCAGATCATTGTGCCATGATAGCGCACTGATACACCATATCATCACGGATTAACTTTACCTAAACTATGATGCGATCGAATATACATCATGGCGCCGATAAGTATCATTCGAATAAATTTACATACCAGCCCAGACACAAGGCGCAATTTGCCAAAATAGCCAACCCCCGTCTTATGGGCATTACAGAACCATCGGAATAACACAGCACATCAGGCAGAGGCTTTGTGAGGCCGCTTCATCGGCAATGCCTACATGGACCTCAGAAGCGCTCCGTCATTCGTCATCATTGATATGATGCCGCTGAGCGCCGAACGTGTCCGCGATCTACCCCGGACCTCGCCGCGATCTTCGTGAATCTGATTTGTCGGCATGGCCGCCAGCGACACTTGTCCGCCAGCAGACCCCTTTGCCGCGCCCATAAAACAAGGATCGGAGCAGAAGTTGACAATGCCCCCCTTCCAGAGGAGCAGAAGTTGAAAATCAGCCGTGATCCTCTGATGACAAAAGCACCGGAAACTCTGGGGGGTCAGGAGCAGTCTTGCTGACAACCGACACAGAAAGATAACTCAGGGTCGCCAATCAGGCGCGGCGTCCCACTTTGGCGAGGCGCAGCGGCAGGGTCGCGACGCTCAGGTCCACGCCCGATTCAACCGACATGCGATCGCGCCCCTTGCGCTTGGCGTCATAGAGCGCGCGGTCTGCCCGATCGAACATATGCGGCAAAGCCTCCGTCGCCCTGATGCTGGTTGCTGCACCAATGCTGGTCGAGACCTGCAGACTCGCCCCGGCCACGCCCGCGCCACTCTGCGCGAAACGATGGCAGATGCGGCGGCCGAGTGCCGGCAGATTTTCGGGCGGAAGACCAAAGAGCAGAACGGCAAATTCATCGCCGCCCAGCCGCGCCACCAGTGCATTGGCGGGCACGCAATCCGTCAATATTGTGGCCAGCGCTAACAGCAGCCGGTCGCCCGTCGCGTGACCAAAGCCGTCATTGACCGCCTTGAAATGATCGACGTCGCACAGCAGCAGCGCCACCGGCTGGCCGGCCCGCCGCGCCAGCGCCATGCCGGCGGCCGCCTTCGCCTCGAACGCGCGGCGATTATAGGCGCCGGTCAGCGAATCCCGCTCCGCCAGCGCGGTGATCTGCCGTTCGCGCCGGTGCCGCACGGCCGCCAGCATCAGCAGCGCCAGCGACACCTCGACCAATATGCCCTCATAGAGCGAAGCCTTGATCAGCAGCCCCTTGAAGCCGACCAGACTGACGAACAGGCCCGGCATGAAGATCAGCCCCGACTTGGCGAGGTAGAATATCCCATGGCCAAGGAAGATGTGCCCCAGCCGCACCGCATCGCGCACTTCGCTGGTGCGGCGGAGCGAGAGCAGGAGGGACGCGGCCTTGAGCGACAGGATCGCGACCAGCGCTGAATTGACGAGGCCAAACAGGGCGGTGCGATCACTTGCCGGGTCGGTGCAGAGCAGCGCCACCCAGACCAGCAGCACGCCGAGCCAGATGCCGGGAAGGCGTCGCCCGGCAAAGGCCGCCGCCCCCTTGGCGAACAACAGATGCGCCACAACCAGCAGGCCATTGGCCAGCCAGACATAGAGAAGGAAGCTGTCCACCGTGCGCAGCACCGACATGCCGCTGCCCACCACGATGGTCGCGAATCCCGCGCTCCACCAGGCGAGCGAGCGCACCTTCGCCAGACGCCATTCGGCAGCCAGCACCAACGCCGCAACAAGGGCGATGGCCTGGGTCATGAGCAGCATGGTGACGGCGTCGATCGGCATGGACAGGTTCATCGGGGAAAGGAGCGTGCTATCTAGCCGAATATGCTGAACAAAAGGTTCCCGCCCGGCTCAGCTCGTCGCACGCGCCAGCAGGTCGTCGGTGACCGTCATGGTGAAGATCGGATCGGCATCCGCCGGCACTTCGGCGATCGCGTCGACAAAGGCAGCGCGGGCTTCCGGATCGTCATAGACCATCTTCGCGTCGAAGGCGGCGCGCCAGGTGGCCTCGTCCGGCCATTCGGCATAGCCCACGAACCGCCCGTCCGCATCGCGGTGCAGGCGCGATCCATAGCTGCCATATTTTTCACGGATGAGGTCGGTGCCGCGGCGCCAGGCTGCGCGGAACTGCTCCTCCTTGCCGGGGTGGACGCGCCACCAATAGACCGCAACGAACATGGCCACCTCCTTGTGCGGAGACAATGGCCGGGCGGCGGCAGGAGTTCCGGCGGGCAGGCCGATCGCCCGCCCGCCGGCAATGTCGCTTAGAGGATCGACTGGCCGGTCTTGGCCCAATCCGCCATGAAGCCGGCAATGCCCTTGTCGGTCAGCACATGGTTGAACAGCGCCTTGATGACGGCCGGCGGCGCGGTCATCACGTCGGCGCCGATCTTGGCGCTGTCGAGCACGTGGATCGGGTGACGGACCGAGGCGACCAGAATTTCGGTGTCGAACGCGTAATTGTCGTAGATCAGGCGGATGTCTTCGATCAGCTGCATGCCGTCGAAGCCATTATCGTCATGACGGCCGACGAAGGGCGAGATGAAGCTGGCGCCGGCCTTGGCCGCGAGCAGTGCCTGATTGGCGGAGAAGCAGAGGGTGACGTTCACCATCACGCCATCGTCGGTCAGCGCCTTGCAGGTCTTGAGGCCGTCGATAGTCAGCGGCACCTTGATGCAGACATTGGGGGCGATCTTCCGCAGGACCGCGGCTTCCTTCATCATCGTCTCATGGTCGAGCGCGACGACTTCGGCCGATACCGGGCCGTCGACGACGCCGCAGATTTCCTCGATCACTTCCAGGAACTTGCGGCCCGACTTGTGGATCAGCGACGGGTTGGTGGTGACGCCGTCGAGCAGGCCGGTGGCGGCCAGGTCGCGGATTTCGGCAATATCGGCGGTGTCGACGAAGAATTTCATGGGATGCTCCGGGGCAGGATTCGCGAATCGGCTCCCTTTAGCGGCTGGCCGATGGATTGGCCATCGGGGCGAACGGCGATTGCCTTGTCCCCCGCCGCCTTCTACCTCTTCCGCGATAAGGGAGCGGCCATGATGTTTGCGATGCGCGCATATATTTGCCTGACTGCCCTCGCCATGCTCGTCCTGCCCTTTCCTGTCTGCGCTGCGGATCAGGAGGCACAGCCCTGGCTCAGCACCGGCGGTGTCGCGCAGATCGACGATAATGACCGGATTGGCATCGACCTAAGCTATCGCCTGCGGCCGGCCGACGACCAGCTGCTGCAACGGATCACCCTGGACCATCGGATCGCCGATGGCGTGCAACTGGGCGGCGGCTTTGCCTTCGTCACCAGCCGGAAGCAGAAGGAGATGCGCTTCCACCAGCAGCTGATCGTGGATCTGGGCGTGCTGCAGAGCCGCACCCGGCTGGAACAGCGCTACATAGACAGCGCCGCGCAGCCAGCCTGGCGCCTGCGCGAACGCATTCAGCTCGACATCCCGCTGGAAAAGCAGCGCAAATGGTTCCTCCTGACCTCCGCCGAATTTTTCTTCGAACTGCACAAACCAAGCGCGGTCCAGGACAGCGAACTTGTCACCACGCGGCAACTGATCGGCCTGCGTCATGTGCTGACGCCGCGACTCGGCATCCAGCTCAGCTATATGCGCCAGCATAGTTTCCCCGACGACCGACCCAATGAGGTCGTCCATGTCCCCTGGCTGGCGATCGCCTGGCGGCTCTGACGATTTGCCAGAACGGCAAGAGCGGTTAAGGACGCTCCATGGCCCGCGCTCGTGTCCTCCTGCTCAATGCCGCCCTCGGCCCGCTCGACTATCGCATCCCCCATGGCATGACGGCCAGGCCGGGCAGCATCGTGATCGCCCCGCTGGGCCCGCGCCAGCTGGTCGGCGTGGTGTGGGACGAAGAATCCTTCCCGGATGTCGAAACGGTTGGCGACAATCGATTGCGCAACCTGCTGGAAGTGCTGGACGCGCCGCCGCTGCCCGAAACGCTGCGCCGGCTGATCGAATGGACTGCCGACTATTATCTCGCCCCGCCCGCCGCCGTACTGCGCATGGCGCTGGCGTCGATGTCCGCGCTGGAGGGCACGCGCACCGTCATCGAATATCGTGTCACCGGCCAGTTGCCCGATCGCATGACCGAACAGCGAACCCAGGCGATGGAACGGATCGGCGACCGGCAGGGGCTGGTGCGCGAACTGGCGATGATCGGCGGGGTCAGCGACACGGTGATCCGCGGTCTGGTGAAGGCCGGCGCGTTCGAACCGGTCGAGGTCAGCGTCGACACCCCTTTCCCCGAACCCGATCCAGATCATGCCCCGCCGGCTCTGTCCGACCAGCAGATGGCCGCAGCCACCGACATGGCAGACGCGGTGCGCGCCCACGCCTTCGCGCCCTTCCTGCTCGACGGCGTCACCGGATCGGGCAAGACCGAGGTCTATTTCGAGGCGATCGCCGCAGCCATCCGCGCCGGCAAGCAGACCTTGGTGCTGCTGCCCGAAATAGCCCTGACCGAACCCTTTCTGGAGCGGTTCGAGAAGCGCTTCGGCACGGTGCCGGTCAACTGGCATAGCGGCCTGCGCCAGAGCGAGCGACGCCGCGCCTGGCGCGCGATCGCCGCGGGCGAGGCCCGCGTCGTCGTCGGTGCCCGCTCCGCTTTGTTCTTGCCCTATCCCAATCTGGGCCTGATCGTCGTCGACGAGGCGCATGAAGCGAGCTTCAAGCAGGAGGAAGGCGTCCATTATCATGCACGCGACGTCGCCGTGATGCGGGGCCTTATCGAACATTTCCCGGTCGTTCTGGCCTCCGCCACGCCGGCGATCGAGACACGGCACCAGGTCGACCTTGGCCGCTATCGCGAGATCAAGCTGCCGGCCCGTTTCGGCGGCGCACAGATGCCCGATATCGAGGGCATCAACCTGCTGACCGATCCGCCCGAGCGCGGCCGCTGGATCGCGCCGCCGCTGGTGGTGGCGATGGAGGAAGTGCTGGCCAAGGGCGAGCAGAGCCTGCTCTTCCTCAACCGACGCGGCTATGCCCCGCTGACGCTTTGCCGCCATTGCGGCTATCGCTTCCAATGCCCCAATTGCACCAGCTGGATGGTCGAACATCGGCTGACCAAGCGGCTGGCCTGCCACCATTGCGGCCATGTCATCCCGGCGCCGCGCTTCTGCCCCGAATGCAAGGAAGAGGACAGCCTGGTCGCCTGCGGCCCCGGCGTCGAGCGCATCGCCGACGAGGTGAAGGCGCTGTGGCCACAGGCGCGGGTCGCCATCGCCACGTCAGACACGCTGCACTCGCCCGCCCGCGCCGCCGATTTCGTGAAGTCGGTCGAGGCCGGCGACATCGACATCATCGTCGGCACCCAGCTCATCACCAAGGGCTATCATTTCCCAAACCTGACCCTGGTCGGCGTGATCGACGCGGACCTTGGGCTGGAGGGCGGTGATTTGCGCGCGTCCGAACGCACCTTCCAGCAGATCATGCAGGTCGCCGGCCGCGCCGGGCGCGGCGAAAAGCCGGGCCATGTCTTCATCCAGACCCGCATGCCCGATGCCGAAGTGATCCAGGCGCTGATCGCCGGCGACAGCGAGCGCTTCTATCTGATCGAGACCGAAAATCGCCGCCGCGCCAATGCCCCGCCCTTCGGCCGTTTCGCCGCGATCATCATCTCCAGCGAGGATAGCGACGAAGCCGCCCAGACCGCGCGGCTGATCGGCAAGTCGGCGCCGCAAGTGGAGGGCATGCGGGTCTATGGCCCCGCCCCTGCGCCGCTTTCCGTGCTGCGCGGCCGCCATCGCCACCGGCTGCTGATCCATGCCACGCGCCAGATCGACATCCAGTCGGTGATCCGCGAATGGCTGGGCAATCTGGTGTGGAAATCGACCACCCGCGTCGCGGTGGACGTCGATCCCTACAGCTTCATGTAATGGTCGCGCCGATCGAGAGCCCCTGCCGCAATCTCTGTTCGCTCGATGCGGAACGGAGAGGCTGCACCGGCTGCGGCCGCACCCTCGGCGAAATCGTCCACTGGCGCAGCATGACCGACGCCCAGCGCGCCGCCGTCATGGCGCGGGTGCAGGATTTCGAGCCAATCCGTCGTTAAAGCGGCATGGCGTCACGCGGCGCAACGATGATCACCACGCGGCGGTTTTCCTGACGGCCGACCTCGCTATCGTTGCTTGCCACCGGCACCCGCAGGCCCATGCCCACCGGATGCAGCGCCGCCGGCGCCATGCCCCCCGCCGCCAGCGCGTCGGCAACGGCCTGCGCCCGCTTCTGCGACAATTGCTCATTATAGGCGGCCGTGCCGGTATTGTCGGTATGCCCCTCCACCTTGGCGCCGCGCACTTCGACGGCGACCAGCGCGCTCGCGATTCGGCTGATCACGTCGCGCTGCGCCGGGATCAGCACGCTCTGGTCGGTAGCGAACAGCAGCCGGTCGGCCATGCCGAATTCCCAGTTGCTGCCGACCGGCTGGAAACCATTGGCGCGCAACACCGTCTTCTGTGCTTCGGTGAAACCATCACTCGGCTGCACTGTCTGACAGGCCGCCAGCAGCGTCAGCGCCAGGAGGGAAAGAAGCTTTCGCATATTGTTCCTCATCATCAATTCCTGCCGCCGCTCCGCGCCTTGGCCGCATACATGGCCGCGTCAGCGTGGCGCAGCAGTGCGCGCGGATCGGCGCTGTCCTGCGGATAGAGGGCGCTGCCGATGCTCAGCGACGATCGGATGCTGGCGCCGTTCGGCAGCATGATCGGCTGGGTCATGCCAGCCCCGATCTGCGCCGACATCTGATCGGCCTCGGCTTGGGTTGCTCCTGCCGCCAGGATCAACGCAAACTCGTCACCGCCCAAACGGAAGGCCATGTCGCCCGATCGCAAGGCCATGCGCAACCGCGCGGCGATGACGATCAGCATGACGTCGCCGGCATCATGGCCATGGCTGTCATTGACCTGCTTGAAGCGGTTCACATCGACATAGATGACCGCGAAGGATGTGTCATCTTCATCGGCCCGCGCCATGGTTGCCGCCAATTCCCGCTCGAACATCGCACGATTGCCAAGGCCGGTCAGCGGATCGCGCGTCGCCTGGCGCTCCAGGATACGGTTCTCGTTCAAAATGCCGGTGTGCCATTCGTCCAGCTCGTCCAGCTCGTCCAGCAGGGCGTTGAAATCGCGTGCGAACTGATCGATTTCATGGATGCCGGCCACGGGCACGCGACGATCGAACTGGCGGTCGGTGCGGACCGCATGGGCGACTTGTGCGATATGGGCCAGTGGCCCCGTCACGTCGCGCTGCAAGCGCCGGGCCAGCAACTGGGTCGCAACGATCGTCAACCCCAGGCAGGCCAGCGCAGTGGCAATTCCCGACAGGATATAGCGCCCCAGGCCACCGGCATCGCCGAATACCTGCACTTCGGCCACGACGACCGGCCCATGATGGACCGGCACTCGCACAGGGCTGGGCCAGAACAGAGCATCCACAGTCCGCGAGAGTCCCCCGGCCATTCCGCGATCGGGCCGGTTCCAGGCCGCGATCAGCCGTCCATCGCGATCATGGAGTTCGACCGATCGCACGCTTTCGGAGGCAGCGACCGTGGCGATCCCCCGCCGCGCCGCGTCGATATCATCGAACACCAGGGCCGGCTCGACCGTATAGGCGACGGTCTGCGCGATCAGGGTCAGGTTGCGGGCGGCATAGCCGCGAATGACCGTGACGCCTGTCACCATCAGGGTCAGACCCGCCATCAGCACGGCAAACAGGATCAGGCGCAGATGCGCCCGCGCCAGCAACTGGCGCAAGGTCGGTATCCCGGTCGGGCTTGGTTCGGCCATGGTCAATAGCCCCCCTTCGCCACGCGCAGCACGCGCGGATCGACCCGCACCGCAGACCGCGACACTGCATCGATGTTGAGCTGGAAGGACAGGGTCTGCGGCGCGAACAACAGGCAGAACATAGCCCCGCCCGCGCAGTCGCGATCATTCTCCGCGATCGTCACCACCGCATTGCCGCGCACGGCGGCAATCAACCGCTGGCGCACCAGCGCATCCAGGCTTCCAAGGTAAAGCGCATCACAGCGCGCGGCCGGCGCGGCCTCGTCGGCGGCCAGCGCCACCGTGGCGATCCGTGCCCCGTTCGTCAGGCTGATTTCGCCCAGTTGATCACCATGAGCGACAGCCCCTGCCATGCACATGCGCACGACCGGCCGATCGGTCGGCCAGCGGGTAAATTCCAGGATCGACCCGACCATGCGCGCGACGCCAGCGGCCATCCGGTCCGGACCGGGGCCGATCGGCATCGCCACCGGCCGTGCCAGCGGCAATGCCACTGTCATGGTCGGCGTCATCAGCAACAGCCAGAACAACAGACTACGCAAGCCCAACCGCCCCCATCGAAGAAGGCGCGAGCCTATAGTTAATCAAAAGTTAAATTACGAGAATATTGTGACGCAAGCGGATCGAGAAAGGATCATTCACCTGTCGCCTTCGCTGTCATCTTCACGCGTCGTTCCCGGTCCAGCAGACTGCGCTTGCGATCGACTCCATAGGCATAGCCGCCCAGGCTTCCATCGCTGCGCAACACACGGTGGCACGGCACCAATATTGCCAGGCCATTGTCGCCACAGGCCGTCCCGGCCGCCCGCATCGCCCCCGGCCGGCCGATCGCAGCGGCGATCTCACCATAGCTGCGGGTCTCGCCAGCCGGGATCGCCCGCAAGGCGGCCCAGACCGCTTGCTGGAAGGCCGTTCCGCCGACATCGGTCGGCAGGTCAGCGCCCGCCCCCGGATTGTCCACCAGTGCAGCCACGGCACTCGCCCAGCGATCCAGCGCGGCGTCCGAGGGCAACAGAGTCGCGTTGGGGTATCGGCGGCGCAGGTCTGCCTCCCCTTCGTCAAAGGCGATGCGGCACAGGCCGCGCTCGGTCGCCGCGACCAGCAGCGCGCCCAGGCTCGTCTCGATCACGGCATGGCGGATATCGACGCCGCGCCCGCCCTCGCGCCAGGCGCTGGGCGTCATGCCCAGATGCCGTTCCGCATCGGCATAGGCCCGGCTCGGCGCGTTATAGCCGGCCTCATAGATCGCATCGGTCACGCTGCCGGGCGTCGCCAGCGCCGCCTTCAGCCGCTCGGTGCGCAGATCGCGGGCATAGGCGGCCGGGGTCAGGCCGGTGATCCGCTTGAACAAGCGATGGAAATGATGCGGCGCATAGCCGACATGCTCGGCCATCTCCTCCAGTCGAGGCGGCATTTCGGCGGCGCGGATCAGGCGGATCGCCGCCTCCACTGCCTGCTGGTCGCGCCCCACCTCATCCGGCCGGCAGCGCAGGCAGGCGCGGAAGCCCGCCGCACGGGCCGCCGCCCCGTCGGGCAGGAAGATCATATTCTCCCGCTTCGGGTGCCGGGCCGGGCAGCTCGGCTTGCAATAGATGCCGGTGGTCAGCACCGCCCCGACGAAGCAGCCATCCTGCCGGCGATCGCGCGCCAGAAAGGCGGTCCAGCAGTCTGCGGCATCGGGCATGGCGGCCGGGACAGGTTCGGGGCGTGTCATCTGGTTCATGAATATGGGGTAATCGAAACGGCTTGGCGAGGCTTCCCGTCGCTTGCGGTCAAAAGCACACGGCCCGTCGCATCCGCTTTTTCCCGATTGCCTAAAGCGGGCCTTCGCATATGTATGCGCCTCCTATGGTCGCCCTTTTCCGTCGCCTTCGCCCGATCGCCGCGCTTGTCGCGTCCCTCGTCCTGCTCAGCCCCGCACGGGCCGAACAGCAGGATATCACCGCCGCCGCGCGCAGCGTGGTGCGCGTCGCCCTGGTCGCGACCAATGGCGCGGACGCCTATTTCGTGGGCCATGGCAGCGGCATCGCGATCGCCCCGGACAAGGTGCTGACCAACGCCCATGTCGTCGAACTGGCGCGCGAGGAGAAGGATCTCGTCATCGGCGTGATCCCGTCGGAGGGCAAGAAAAGCTATGGCGGGCGGATCATCGCCTATTCGCCGGGCAACGACCTGGCCCTGATCCAGCTGGAGGAAGGCAGCCTGCCGGTCGCCACCTTCTATGCCGGGGCGGTCGATGACGGCCAGCATGTCACCGCCATCGGCTATCCCGGCACCGTCGATCGCGCCCAGGGCCTCAGCCTCAAGCAGCTGGTCGAACCGCTCGGCACGGTGAAGACCAGCGGCAGCATCTCGTCCGGCCGCTCCAGCCAGAGCTTCGACACCATCCTGCACACCGCTCCACTTGCCGCCGGCAACAGCGGCGGCCCGCTGGTCGACGATTGCGGCCGGGTGCTGGGCGTCAACAGCTTCGGCTCGATCTCGGACGGCAATGATGCCGAATTCGGCTTTGCCGTATCCTGGCGCGAAGTCGCCTCCTTCCTGCGCCAGGCCGGCGTGTCCTCGCTCCACACCGTCGTCGCCTGCCGCACCATGGCCGAAGCCGACGCGGCCGAAGCCTCGATCACCCAGCGCGAATCGCAGCTGACCGAACAGAATGACCGCGCCGCCGCCGACAAGCGCGAGCAGGCGCTGCAGCAGGCCCGCGACACCGCCGAGCGCGACGTCATTTCCGGCCGCGAAAATGCGATGGCGGGCGCCGCCGTGCTGCTGGCCCTCGCCGTGTTGGGCCTGGGTGCCGGCGGCCTCTTCTACAGCCAGGGCCGCGAAAAGCGTGCCACCTGGTTCATCGCCGGTGGCGGCATCCTGCTGATGGGCGCGCTTGGCCTGTTCGTCTTCAAGCCCAGCTTTGCCAGCATCGACGAGCGGGTGAAGCTGCCCGAGGACCAGAGCGTGGTCAGCAACAAGGCCTTTGCCTGGGCCGGCGACAATATCTGCCGGATCGACCTCAACCGCAGCCGACTGACCGTGTCGCAGCCCAATGATGTCGGCCTGAACTGGGCCGAGGGCGGCTGCGTCAACGGCGACACCCAATATCAGGCGACCGGCACGACCTGGCAGCGCGCCCATGTGCCCGACGAGGGCAATTATGTCAGCCGCAGCGAATTCGACCCGGCCACCGGCCTGTTGCGGGTGCAGCGCTGGCTGCCCGACGGCGACACGATGGACAAGGCCCGCGCCCTGCTGAAGGATGGCGCGATCAAGGGATGCAGCAGCGATTCCACGATGTTGACCCGGATCGCGACGCTCCAGTCAGACCTCGCCGCGCTGCTGCCGCCCCAGCCGAACGAGCGGCTGGTCTATCATTGCCAAAAAGGACGGCTTGCCCCCGCAGACCCCGCCCCCTAGCCTGTCCGTTTTCCCGAAAAACTCAGTCAAATTGGCTTGATTTCGTCGATGCGATGGAATCGTGTCACATGACTTGCATAGTCATATTGGCACTGCTAACCGGCCCGACAACAGGGGACGGTTATTACTGCTCCCCCTCTTTTTGCATGACCGGCAAATCAAGTTGGAGGACGGTAAGCGCGTGGAGACTACCGGCGGTATTCAGGCCAGCCTCAGCGGCCGCTATGCGGTGGCGCTGTTCGATCTGGCCCGCGACGGCAAGACGCTCGACACCGTCGCAGCGAGCCTCGCGGCAATCAAGGCGGCGATCGCAGAATCGTCTGATTTCAAGGGCCTGATCAATAGTCCCGTTCTCAGCCGCGACGCAGCGGGTAAGACGATCGCGGCGGTTGCATCCGCCATGTCGATCGATCCGCTGACGACGAATTTCCTGGGCGTGCTCGCCCAGAACCGTCGCCTCTCGCAGCTTCCCGCGGTCATCCGCGCCTATGAGACGCTGCTGTCGAATCACAAGGGCGAGGCCCGCGCCGAAGTGACGAGCGCGCATCCGCTCACCAAGACTCAACTGACCGCGCTGGCCAAGGGCCTCAAGGCGCGCGTCGGCCGCGACGTCGCCGTCGAGGCCAAGGTCGATCCCGCGATCCTGGGTGGGCTGGTCGTCAAGATCGGCAGCCAGATGATCGATTCCTCCATCCGCACCCGTTTGAATAGTCTCGCCCTGGCGATGAAAGGCTGAACATGGATATCAACGCCGCAGAAATTTCGAAGGTCATCAAGGACCAGATCGCCAATTTCGGCACCGAAGCGCAGGTCAGCGAAGTCGGTTCCGTTCTGACCGTGGGTGACGGCATCGCCCGCGTCCATGGCCTCGACAACGTCCAGGCGGGCGAAATGGTCGAGTTCGCCAATGGCGTTCAGGGCATGGCACTCAACCTCGAAGCCGACAATGTCGGTATCGTGATCTTCGGCTCGGACGCCGAGATCAAGGAAGGCGACACCGTCAAGCGCACCGGCACCATCGTCGACGTTCCCGTCGGCAAGGGTCTGCTGGGCCGCGTCGTCGACGGCCTCGGCAACCCGATCGATGGCAAGGGCCCGATCGAATATACCGAGCGCAAGCGCGTCGAAGTCAAGGCGCCGGGCATCATCCCCCGCAAGTCGGTGCACGAACCCGTGCAGACCGGCCTGAAGGCGATCGACGCCCTCGTCCCCGTCGGCCGTGGCCAGCGCGAGCTGATCATCGGTGACCGCCAGACCGGCAAGACCGCCGTCGCGATCGATACCTTCATCAACCAGAAGGGCATCAACGCGGGCGACGACGAGAGCAAGAAGCTCTACTGCATCTACGTCGCCGTCGGCCAGAAGCGTTCGACCGTCGCGCAGATCGTCAAGCAGCTCGAAGAAAATGGCGCGATGGAATATTCGATCGTCGTCGCCGCGACCGCTTCGGAGCCCGCTCCGCTCCAGTATCTGGCGCCCTATACCGGCGTCACCATGGGCGAGTTCTTCCGCGACAACGGCATGCACGCCGTGATCGTGTATGACGACCTTTCCAAGCAGGCCGTCGCCTATCGCCAAATGTCGCTGCTGCTGCGCCGCCCGCCGGGCCGTGAAGCCTATCCGGGCGACGTCTTCTATCTCCACAGCCGCCTGCTGGAACGCGCTGCGAAGATGAACGACGCCAATGGCAATGGCTCGCTGACCGCGCTGCCGATCATCGAGACCCAGGCGGGCGACGTGTCGGCCTATATTCCGACCAACGTGATCTCGATCACCGACGGCCAGATCTTCCTCGAAACCAACCTCTTCTACCAGGGCATCCGTCCGGCCATCAACGTCGGCCTGTCGGTGTCGCGCGTCGGCTCGGCCGCGCAGACCAAGGCGATGAAGAAGGTTTCGGGCTCGATCAAGCTGGAACTGGCCCAGTATCGCGAAATGGCGGCCTTCGCCCAGTTCGGCTCGGACCTCGACGCCTCGACCCAGAAGCTGCTGAACCGCGGCGCGCGCCTGACCGAGCTGCTGAAGCAGGGCCAGTTCTCGCCGCTGCCGTTCGAAGAGCAGACCGCGTCGATCTTCGCCGGCACCAACGGCTATCTGGACGGCATCCCGGTCAAGGACGTGACCCGTTATGAAGAGCTGATGCTCGCCTATCTGCGTCACGACCACCCCGAAGTGCTGACCGCGATCCGCGACAGCAAGGATCTGGGCGACGACGCCAAGGGCAAGCTGAAGGCTGCGCTGGACTCGTTCGGCAAGACCTTCGCTTAAGACGCTGTGCTGACCGCCCATTCCCTTCTTGCCTGGACCGTGATGTCGATCGGTCTGGTGCTGCTGCCGGGGCCGGACACCATGTTGGTGGCCGGCCACGCGGCGCGCCGCGGCTTCAAGGCGGGAATGGCGGCGATCGGCGGCATCCAGCTCGGCGGCCTGTTCTACATGCTGTTGTGCGGCTTCGGCTTCCTCAGCGTGCTGAATGCGGTGCCGGGGCTGTTCTTGGGCGTTAAGATCGCCGGTGCCCTCTATCTGGCCTGGATGGGCTTTGGCCTGCTGCGCGGTGCGATCAAGCCGGCGCCGGCAAGCGAAACGCCCAAGGTCCGGATCGGCGGATCGCCCTTCGCCCAGGGCCTGGTCAGCACGGTGCTGAACCCCAAGGTTGCGATCTTCTTCCTCGCCGCGCTGCCGCAGTTCGTGGGCACTGGTCCGGATGCGCCGTGGCAGGGCATGCTGCTGATCGCAATCGTCTATGGGCTCGGTTTCCTGTGGTGCGCCCTGCTCGCGCTGCTCGCCACCAAGGCAGGCCGCAAGGTCGGTCAAAGCAGCGCGATGCGCTGGTTCGAAGGCGCCATGGGCGTCGGTTTCTTTGGTCTCGCGGGCCGTCTGGCCCTTGCTCGGAATATTTGAACTATGGCTAGCCTCAAGGAACTGAAGCTGCGCATCGGGTCGGTGAAGTCGACCCAGAAGATCACCAAGGCGAAGCAGATGGTCGCCGCGGCCAAGCTGCGCAAGGCGCAGGCCGCTGCCGAAGCTGCCCGCCCCTATAGCGAGCGACTGGAAGCGGTCGTCGCGAGCCTGGCGACCAAGATCGCCGGCGGCTCGGGCGAAGGCGCTTCGCCGCTGCTCGCCGGCACCGGCAAGAACGAAGTCCATCTGCTGGTCGTCGCCAATAGCGATCGCGGCCTTGCCGGCGCGTTCAACGCCAATATCGTGAAGGCCGCGCTGGCCAAGGCCCGCGCGCTGGAGCTGGATGGCAAGAAGGTGCTGTTCTACCTGATCGGCCGCAAGGGCCGTCCGGTCATCAACCGCACCTATCCCGGTAAGATCGTCGCCAATTACGACACCACCGGTGCCAAGGAGCCGGGCTTTGCCCAGGCCCAGGCGGTGGCGCAGGAACTCAGCCAGATGTTCCTCGACGGCAAGTTCGACGTCGCCCATCTTTTCTATTCGCGCTTCAAGTCGGCGCTCGCGCAGATCCCGACCGAACAGCAGATCATCCCGGTGAAGATCCCCGCCGACGCCGACCGCAACGCGATCGCCGCGACGGTGGAATATGAGCCGAGCGAGGAAGCGATCCTCGACGACCTGCTGCCGCGCAACGTGACGGTGCAGCTCTTCAAGGCGCTGCTGGAAAACAACGCGTCCGAACAGGGTGCGTCGATGACCGCGATGGACAATGCGACCCGCAATGCCGGCGACCTCATCAACAAGCTGACGATCCAGTATAACCGCAGCCGCCAGGCCGCGATCACCACCGAACTCGTCGAAATCATCTCGGGCGCCGAAGCCCTCTAAGGACAAGCAGGCAAGGACATAGTCATGGCAACCACCAACAATGTAGGCCGCATCTCGCAGGTCATCGGCGCCGTCGTCGACGTGACCTTCCCCGATGCGCTCCCGGCGATCCTTTCGGCGCTGGAAACCAGCAACAACGGCCAGCGCCTGGTGCTGGAAGTCGCCCAGCATCTGGGTGAGAACACCGTCCGCACCATCGCGATGGACTCGACCGACGGTCTGACCCGCGGCCAGGAAGTCACCGACACCGGCGCGCAGATCTCGGTTCCGGTCGGCCCGGCCACCCTCGGCCGCATCCTGAACGTCGTCGGCGAGCCGATCGACGAACGCGGCCCGGTCGCCACCGAACTGCGTTCGCCGATCCATGCCAAGGCACCCGAGTTCGTCGACCAGTCGACCGACGCGTCGATCCTGGTCACCGGCATCAAGGTCATTGACCTTCTGGCCCCCTATGCCAAGGGCGGCAAGATCGGCCTGTTCGGCGGCGCCGGCGTGGGCAAGACCGTTCTCATCCAGGAACTGATCAACAACATCGCCAAGGGCCATGGCGGCACCTCGGTCTTCGCGGGCGTGGGCGAACGCACCCGTGAAGGTAACGATCTGTACCATGAATTCCTCGACGCCAACGTGATCGCCAAGGATGCCGACGGCAACGCGATCAGCGAAGGTTCGAAGGTGGCCCTGGTTTATGGCCAGATGAACGAACCGCCGGGCGCCCGTGCCCGCGTCGCCCTGTCGGGCCTGACGATCGCCGAATATTTCCGCGACGTCGAGAACCAGGACGTGCTGTTCTTCGTCGACAACATCTTCCGCTTCACCCAGGCGGGCGCGGAAGTGTCGGCTCTGCTCGGCCGTATTCCTTCGGCCGTGGGCTATCAGCCGACCCTGGCGACCGACATGGGTCAGCTGCAGGAACGCATCACTTCGACCAACAAGGGCTCGATCACCTCGGTCCAGGCCGTCTACGTCCCCGCGGACGATCTTACCGACCCGGCGCCGGCGACCTCGTTCGCGCATCTTGACGCCACCACCGTTCTCAACCGCGCCATTTCGGAACTGGGCATCTATCCGGCGGTCGATCCGCTGGACTCGACCAGCCGCGTTCTGGAACCCCGCGTCGTCGGCCAGGAACATTACGACACCGCCCGTGCCGTCCAGTCGATCCTGCAGAAGTACAAGTCGCTGCAGGACATCATCGCGATCCTGGGCATGGACGAGCTGTCGGAAGAGGACAAGATCACCGTCGCCCGCGCGCGCAAGATCCAGAAGTTCCTGTCGCAGCCGTTCCACGTCGCCGAAGTCTTCACCGGCATCTCGGGCAAGTTCGTCCAGATCGAAGACACGGTGAAGTCGTTCAAGGCCGTGGTCGATGGTGAATATGACCATCTGCCCGAAAACGCCTTCTACATGGTCGGCGGCATCGACGAAGCCATCGAAAAGGCGAAGAAGCTGGCTGCCGAAGCAGCCTAAGCAACAAACCCTCCCCTCCCTTCCAAGGGAGGGGATTGAGGAGTGGGTAGCGAGCCAAGCGCGCTTCCTGCCTCTCGGCTAGGGCGCAGGCCATCGCATCGCGATGGCACCCACCCCCGGCCCCTCCCTGGAAGGGAGGGGGGAGATTTTAGAATGGCACTGCATTTCGAACTCGTGACCCCTGAAAAGCTCGTCCGCTCGGAAGAGGTCTATCAGGTCGTCGTTCCCGGCACCGATGGCGACTTTGGCGTGCTGGAGGGCCATGCGCCCTTCATGTCGACCGTGCGCGATGGCGCGATCCAGATCTTCGCATCGGCTGGCGCCGCACCAGAAATCATCCCGGTCGAGGGCGGCTTTGCCGAGGTCAATGAAAAGGGCCTGACGGTTCTCGCCGAAAAGGCGGGCTAATCACCCTGATGTGCGGGAACTTGGAAGAGCTCTTCTCTTTCCAGCCCACCGCATTCATGCCAGACAAACGGACCAAGGGGCGCGCTTTGCGCCCCTTTTTCTTGTGAGTGCCGTGCGCCGATGACCGCCCTCCCCTTTACCGCACCCTCCCAGGATGAACCCGCCTTCACTCCGCCGCCGGCGAGCGAATCGCCGTCTTGGCTGGCACACCAACTACCCGCGGGCTGGCTCATCGCAGCGCTGCTTTTGTGGCTTGGGCTGGACCAGCTTCTGCTGTGGCGGTTTCTCGATATCATGCCCGTCTGGGCCTATCCGCTCGGGATGCTGCTGATCGTCGGACTGTGCGTCGCGACCGTGCGCGCCATGCCCGATCACCGAGGGCCAACAGTCGCGATTCTGATCGCCTGCCTGGCCGTCGCATTGATCCTGCTGATGCTGGGGGGCGAAGGCCACTTCTTCTACGCTAATATCGACTGGCAGGTTCGCTTTGCGGTGCTGCGCGATATGGGCCTGCATCCTTGGCCGTTCGTCTATGGCGATCAGCCGGTGCCCGCATTGCTGCGCGCGCCCATCGGCATGTTCCTGGTCCCGGCGCTGGCAGCCAAGGCAGCGGGCGACCGCGCCGGCGACCTCGCCCTGCTGATCCAGAACAGTCTGATGCTCGCCGCCATGCTCAGCCTCGGCGCCACACTGTTCGATACCCGCCGTGCCCGGCTGATCGCCCTCCTCATCTTCCTGGCATTTAGCGGCCTGGACGCCCTGGGCCGGATGCTCTTTCGCGGTGGCCTGTCGGACCATCTCGAAAACTGGGCCTATCTCCAATATAGTTCCACCATCACCCTTGCCTTCTGGGTGCCCAATCATGCGCTGTCCGGCTGGATCGGCGCGCTGGGCTATCTGTTATGGCGACGCGATCGCCTGCCCCTCGCCACCTATCTCAGCCTGCTGCCGCTGACCGCCCTCTGGTCGCCGCTGGGACTGATGGGGGCGATGCCCTTCGCCGCACTGGCGGCAATTCGCACATTGCGCCAATGTGCATTGGCGCCCGCCACCCTCCTCTATCCTGCCTTGGCCACCCTGCTGGCGGTGCCCGGCCTGGCATATATGAGCGCGGCGCCCGCCGATGTCGGTGCCAGGATCGTGGCGCTGGCGCCGCTGCAATGGGGGCTGTTTGAACTGCTGGAGGTGCTGGTCTACGCCCTGCCCCTGGCATGGCTGGGCCGATCTAACCGTTTTGGGCTGGACACGCTGCTGGTCGCGACAGCTTGGCTATTGCTCATTCCCTTCGTCCAGATCGGCTGGTCGACCGACTTCATGATGCGCGGTTCGATCAGCGCGCTCGCGATCCTGGCCGTCATGCTGGTCGATGCACTGGGGCAGGGCGGCATGGGCCGTCGCTGGCTGATCGCCATGCTGTTGATCGGCAGCATCACCGGCCTTGCCGAAATTCGCCGTGCATTGGCCTATCCGGCAGCGCCGCAGGTCCGATGCAGCTTTTCCGGGGCCTGGGACCAGAGCTTCGGCAGCTTCCCCAAAGGGTCCTATCTGGCCCCCCTGCCCGCGATGCCGGCCTGGGTTCGTCCGGCCAATCCCGCGCGCATCCACAGCGTCGATCCCACTCGATGCTGGGATGGGGCATGGCACCATCCGGACAAGCCGGATGCGCCGACCTCAGACCGACAGGATCGCGTAGAGTGACAGGCCGATCGGAAAGCGGATGCGCCCCAGCAGATGCCGTTCCCAGGCAAAGATGCGCCGCAGCAATCCGTTGACCGGCGGCGAGGGCTGGACATCACTCTCGCTCTTGCGCTTCAACAGCCGCTGCGCCATCCGCGTGGTCATCGCCAGCGGAAACAACAGGCTGTTGAAATAGCCCACGGCCTCGACCGTCAGACCGGCTTCACGTGCCACCCGGACCAGGCTGGCCCGCGTATAGCGGCGCTTGTGATGATGCAGAACATCATGATCCGACCAGAGCCAGGGCACGGCCGGCACCGTCAGCAATATCCGCCCACCCGATGCGAGCCGCGTCCGCAATGCGGCCAGCGATGCCCGATCCTGCTCGACATGTTCCAGCACATCGAGCACCGCGATCAGATCATAGCTGTCTTCATCAAAGCCGATCTTATGGGGCAGCATGCCCGGTTCGACCCGGCCGATCCCGCGCGCGCGCGCCAGGGCTCGGGCGCCGGCATCATATTCCAGCGCGTCCACTGTACCGTGTGCCGCCAGCATCGCCAGATTGCCGCCAGTGCCGCATCCCGCCTCCAATATTCGGGCACCTTGCGGGGGCGCAATGCTCGACCGGATCAGCGTTTCCAATATGGCCCGCCGGGCCACGAACCACCAATGTTCGCCTTCCTGGGCGCTCATGCTCGCATAGGCTGATTGGTCCATGTCCCCTGATCCTCCCCAGATAGCGCCGCAACCGACACCGGCGCGGGCACGCCGCTGCCCTGCTCGTCCGCAATCACATAGAGCGGCCGCTGCCGCACTTCGCGTGCGACACGGCCCAGATATTCGCCGATGATTCCCAGACTCATCAGATTGAGCCCGCCCAGCCCCAGCACCGCCACCATGATCGATGCATAGCCGGGCGTATCGACCCCGGTGACGAGCGTATGCACGACCAGGAAGGCCGCATAGGCAAAGGCCAGCAACGCGATGCCACCACCGATATAGGACCAGATGCGCAGCGGCATGGTGGTCGACGCGGTAATGCCGTCCACCGCCAACGACCAGAGCTTGCCCAGCCGCCATTTGGTGGTGCCCGCTTCCCGGCGCGCGCGGCTATAGTCGACCGTCGCGACGCGAAAGCCGATCCAGCTGAAAAGCCCCTTGTTGAACCGTGCCTGCTCGCCCAACTGCTTGACGACATCGACGGCCTGTCGGTCGAGAAGTCGGAAATCGCCGACATTTTCAGGGATGGGATAATCGGACAGGCGATTGAGCAGGCGATAGAAGCTGCGCGCGCTCCAGCGCTTGAACCAGCCGTCGGTCGACCGATCGACCCGCCGCGCATTGACGACCTGCGCGCCGGCCAGCCAATATCGCACCATCTCCACGATCACCGCCGGCGGATCCTGCAGGTCGACGTCGATCGGGATGACGGCGTCGCCCCGAGCATGGTCGATCCCGGCGGCCAAGGCCGCTTCCTTGCCGAAATTGCGGGACAGGGTGATGCAGCGGACATCGCTGTTCAGGCGCGACAGGATCGCCAGTACGTCGGCTGTGCGGTCCGTGCTGCCATCGTCGACGAACAAATATTCAGCCTGCGCGCCCGGCCCGATCAGCGCCAACGCATCGGCAAGCGCAGGACGCGCCGCATCCAGAAACAGCGACAGGCTGTCCTGCTCGTTGAAAACGGGAATGACGATCGACACGGTTCGCATGGCGCGTGGATATCCTGCCAGACACTTATGCTCGCTATCGGCCAGAATGGTTAATGACGGGTAACCGCCAAACAGGACTTACGCTTCGTTTACCCTATTGCGGCATCAGGGCGGTCATGCGCTTCGCCTCCGGCCTTCTTCGTCACCCCATGGCCATATTGGCCACGCTGGGCATTCTGTTGATGCTGCCCTCCTTCCTGTTCGGCCCAGGGGCCAGCCATTCCTATCTCTATAATTATATGTGGACCGGTCATTTCGGCGAGCAAATGGCGGCAGGGCATGTGTATGAACGCTGGCTTCCCCGTAGCTTCGAAGGACTGGGCAGCCCGACCTTCTATTTCTATCCGCCGCTCGCCTATTGGCTGTCCGGCGGCCTCGCGGCGATCGGCCTTTCGGTTCTCCAGGCGATCAATGTCGCCGCGCTCCTGCTGCTGGTCGCATCGGGCATGGCGATGTATCGCTGGCTCGCGTCGCGCGGCACACATCCGCTGCTGGGCGCCGCCCTCTATATGCTGGCCCCCTATCATCTCCATGATTTTTATG
Source organism: Sphingobium sp. WTD-1 (assembly GCF_030128825.1). Classification (NCBI taxonomy): domain Bacteria; kingdom Pseudomonadati; phylum Pseudomonadota; class Alphaproteobacteria; order Sphingomonadales; family Sphingobiaceae; genus Sphingobium; species Sphingobium sp. WTD-1. The sequence goes on from NZ_CP119127.1 coordinate 4,619,565, forward strand.
TGCGCGGCGCCCTCGCCGAATTTGCCGCCTTCATCTGGCTGCCGCTGATCGCCCTGGGGATTGCGCGCCTGCCCTCTCGCGGCGGCATCGCGCTGCTCGCACTCAGCTATGGCGCGCTCATTCTCACCCATCTGCCGGTGGCCACCCTCACCGGTCTGTTCCTGATCGCGCCGCTCATGCTGCATCGGATATGGCAGGATCGCGCGACGCTGGTTCCCGGACTGATCGCGGGCATCCTGGCCTTTGCTCTGGCCGCCTTCTACCTGTTGCCCGCCGCCACGCTGCAGGCGCATATGTCGACTGCCTTGCTGTGGACCGGCAAATATCACGCCGCCAACTGGTCGATCTGGCGCGAAGATTTTGTACTGTTCCCCTGCATCGCGCTGGGGCTGGGGCTGTTGGCCTGGCCCGCCCGGTCAATCTGGTCGGGGATCGCCATCGTCACCGCCCTGGCGTCGATCAACCTCATCCCGTTCCTCTGGCAGATCGGCCTGCTGGACAAGACGCAATTCCCCTGGCGGACGCTGGGCATCGTCGAATTTGCGACCGTCACCGCGCTAGCGTCCTATCGCCCTCGCCCCGTCCTGCTGGCGGGTGCGGGCGTGCTGCTGCTGTTCCCCTATCTGGTAAGCGGCGCCATCACCCGCGCCAATCTGCGTCTGCCGATCGACTATGGCCGGCTCGACCGGACCGTCCCCGATGCCCCCGAATATCTTCCGTCCGGTTTCGACATTGCCCGCGTCAATCGCTATGACCGCTCAACCGACCTGCGCCCCTGGCGCGCTCTGCCGCGCGGCGACCGGATTGTCGTCACCCATCCCGGCCCCGTGACCATGGGGCATGCCGCCTTCCCGATCTGGCAGGTGACGCGCAACGGTCAGCCAGTACCTTCCCATGGCCCGCTCATCAGCTTCGATGCGCAACCCGGCACCTACCGGATCGAACGCGTCCGCCTGTGGCAGGAATATCTCGGCACGGCCATCAGCCTAGCCGCCGCGCTGATGCTGGCGCTGCTTCTGTGGCGCCGGCCCATTAGCCATTTGTCAAAGTTTCCGGCTTATTCACCTTTTCCAGCCATGTTGAATCGGCCCATTTTGGGGTGGCTGGCCCGATCGCAAAATTCTGGCGGAGAGTTATGAGCGCATTTGGACGGAAAAATGGACCTGCCGGTATCAAGCCGGGTTTCGGCGTCGCCCGACCGATGCACAGCGCGGGCGGCGCCCGTGAGGACGCACCGCGTGGTGGCGACCAGTTCCCCCCGCTCGATCTGGCCACCTTGCCCGGTGACGCGCCGCTCGATCCGCTGTCGGCACCGACCAGTCAGATGCAGCGCAATGCGGACGCCATGTCGCGCCTGTCGGAACGCGCCAATGCCGAACATATCGCCGATGCCGGCCCGCAGGGGTTCGAGGCGTCGGTTCACAAGATCAAGGAACAGGTGCTTCCCCGCCTGCTCGAACGCGTCGATCCCGAAGCGGCCGCGACCCTCACCAAGGATGAACTGGCGGAGGAATTCCGGCCGATCATCATGGAAGTGCTGGCCGAGCTGAAGCTGACGCTCAACCGGCGCGAGCAGTTCGCGCTGGAAAAGGTGCTGGTCGACGAGCTTCTGGGCCTTGGCCCGCTCGAGGAATTGCTGGCCGACCCCGATGTCAGCGATATCATGGTCAACGGCCCGGAACAGACCTATATCGAAAAGAAGGGCAAGCTCCAGATCGCGCCGATCAAGTTCCGCGATGAAGAGCATCTGTTCCAGATCGCCCAGCGCATCGTGAACAAGGTCGGCCGCCGCGTCGACCAGACCACGCCGCTGGCCGACGCCCGCCTGCCCGACGGTTCGCGTGTCAACGTGATCGTGCCGCCGCTCAGCCTCAAGGGCACGGCCATCTCGATCCGTAAATTCTCGGCCAAGCCGATCACCATCGACATGCTCGCCCAATGGGGCGCCATGAGCCAGAAGATGGCGACGGCGCTCAAGATCGCCGGTGCGTGCCGTTTCAATATCGTCATTTCGGGCGGCACCGGTTCGGGCAAGACGACGATGCTCAATGCGCTGTCGAAGATGATCGATCCGGGCGAGCGCGTGCTGACCATCGAGGACGCGGCCGAACTGCGCCTGCAGCAGCCGCACTGGCTGCCGCTCGAAACCCGCCCGCCCAATCTGGAAGGCCAGGGCGCGATCACCATCGGCGACCTCGTCAAGAACGCCCTGCGTATGCGTCCTGATCGCATCATCCTGGGCGAAATTCGTGGCGCGGAATGTTTCGACCTGCTCGCCGCGATGAACACCGGCCATGACGGCTCCATGTGTACGCTCCACAGCAACAGCCCGCGCGAATGCCTGGGCCGTATGGAGAACATGATCCTGATGGGCGACATCAAGATCCCGAAGGAAGCCATTTCCAAGCAGATCGCCGACTCGGTCGACCTGATCGTCCAGGTGAAGCGCCTGCGCGACGGTTCGCGCCGCGTCACCAACGTGACCGAGGTGATCGGCATGGAAGGCGACGTCATCGTCACCCAGGAACTGTTCAAGTTCGAATATCATGACGAGGATGACAGCGGTAAGATCATCGGCGAATATCGCTCGATGGGCCTGCGCCCCTATACGCTCGACAAGGCCCGCATGTTCGGCTTCGATCAGCCTTTCCTGGAAGCCTGTCTCTGACCCTCAGGGAATAAGGGCGCCCGCTCCCGCGTAGACGGGATGTGAATCCTCACATCCTCATCGCGGGAGCAGCCTTTCTTGTCCGTTCGATCCCTTTCCCGCCATGGTCTTGCCGCCATGGCGAGCGCCTTTCTGGGCGATGCCGCACTGGCGTCCGACGCCTATCCCGACGTGCCCGAGCCGATGATCTTCGACATGATGCGGCCGCTGGGCGCCAAGCGCGGCGAACTGGAGGTCAATACGCTGGCGACCGTTCCGCTGTCGGGCAATGACGACGCCGTCCATTGGGCACCGGAAATCGAATATGCCTTTGCCGACGGCTTCGCGATCGAGGGCGAACTGCCCTTCGTCAACGGCCGGCTTGCTGAACTGAAGCTGGGCCTGCAGGCGAGTTTCGGCACCACAGGCGGCGGACGCACCGGTCATGGCGTCCAATATCTCGGCATCTATAACCGCCGCGCCAAACAATATCGCAGCAGTTTCGCCTATATGGTGGCCCATCGCTACAACAGCCGCTGGAGCAGCGTGACGATGGCAGGGCTTGCCGACGTAAAGCTGTCGGGCGGCCATGGCCGCAACGGCGTGATCCTCAACCACTCTGCCTTCTATGACAGCCGCGAAGGCCAGGTATTGGGGCTGGAGATCAATTATCAGGGCGGCAGCGAGGGCGGCCTGCTGCTGATGCCGCAATTGCACCAGCAACTGGGCGGCAATTTCGCCATGCAGGCGGGCCTTGGCGCGGAACGGCCGCGCGGCGATGTCTTCCGTCCCACCGCCGGCCTGCGCATCATTCGTCAATTTTAATTGGCCATCGATGGAATAGGCGCGATCCGACAAGCGTATGCGGGGCATGACGCTGCATTCCCCGCTCTCTTCCCTTCGCGCCCATATTCATGCCGCCCTGCCGGTCGCCGCGGCGCCGGCATCATCCCGGCCGCTGAAGATCGCGCTGTTTTCGGGCAATTATGATTGCGTGCGCGATGGCGCGAACCGGGCACTCAACCGTCTGGTCCGGCATATGCTGGACGAGCACAAGGCAGAGGTGCGCATCTATTCGCCGACCGCACCGACGCCGGCCTTCGCCTCGGCCGGCGATGTCCGATCAGTGCGCTCGCTCTGCATTCCCGGTCGCCCGGAATATCGGCTCGCGATCGGCCTGACCCGTGCCGCCCGCGCCGATCTGGAGGCGTTCCAGCCTGACATCGTGCATCTGTCCGCGCCCGACCTGCTCGGCCGGCAGGCGCTGAACTGGGCGCGGCGCAACGCCGTACCGACCGTCGCCAGCCTGCACACCCGGTTCGAGACCTATCTTGCTTATTATCGCCTCGCCTTCCTGCGCCCGAAGGTCGAGGCCTATCTCGATCGCTTCTATGGCGATTGCGACCGTATCCTCGCCCCGACCCCGCCGATCGCTGCGGACCTCACCGCCATCCATGGCGCCGAGCGCATTGCCCTCTGGAGCCGGGGCGTCGATCGATCCGTCTTTCATCCGGCGATGCGAGATGAAAGCCTGCGCGCCCAGCTTGGCTATGCGCCCGACGATGTCGTGCCGCTCTTCTTCGGCCGGCTGGTCCGGGAAAAGGGGCTCGACATCTTCGCCGACGCCATCATGGCGGCGCGCGCCAACGGCCTGTCGCTGCGCCCCCTGATCCTGGGTGATGGCCCGGCGCGCGATGCCCTCGCCCGCCATCTGCCCAATGCCGGCTTCGCCGGCCATGTCGAAGGGGCGCGTCTCGGCGCGCTGGTCGCCAGCGCCGACATCTTGGTCAATCCCAGCGTCACGGAGGCGTTCGGCAACGTCAATCTGGAGGCAATGGCCAGCGGTCTTGCCGTCCTGTCGGCCGACGTCCCCAGCGCATCCGCCCTGATCGATAATGGCGTCAACGGACTGCTGGTGCCGCCGGGCGACGTTGGCGCCTATGCCGGCGGCCTGGCTTCCCTCGTCCGCGACACCGGCCTAAGGCGGCGGCTTGGCCACGCGGCGGAGGCTACGGCAGGCGACTATCGCTGGGACCATGTCCTGGATTCGGTGGCGCGCGTCTATCGCGAACTGGCGGGCGCCCCAATGGAATGATGTGGATGACGGGCAAGCCGACGGACATGGAAATGGAGGCGGACCTGCGCGCCATGCGCCGCTATGCCCGCGCCCTGTCGCGCGACCATGTCGTCGCCGACGATGTGGTGCAGGACGCCGTGATGCGCGCGATCGAACGGCGCGACCAGTTCCAGCCCGATCGCAGCCGCCGCCGCTGGCTGCTGGCCATCGTCCACAATGTCTTCATCTCGGCCAAGCGGCGCGAGGCGGCGGAAACGCGCCGCAATCTGGCCTTTGCCCAGATCCAGGTCGATCATGCCGATCCCGACCAGGAGGTGCGCGCCGACCTGATGCAGGTCGCCCGCGCCTTTGCCGACCTGCCCGACCATCAGCGCGCCGTCATGCACCTGACCGTGGTCGAAGGGCTGAGCTATCAGGAAAGCGCCGACCTTCTGGGCATAGCGGTCGGCACGGTGATGTCGCGCCTTGCCCGTGCGCGGGCGACATTGCGACAGGACAGGGACAGGCAGCCGCGCGATCGGCTGCGCATCGTGGGAGGACAGGATGAGTGAGGATCCTTCGGAGATCGAACTGATGGCCTATGTCGACGGCCAGCTCGATCCCGGCCGACGCTTTGCGGTGGAAACCCGCCTGTCGCGCCGGCCCGACCTCGCCGCGCAGGTAATGGGCGACCTCAGCGCCCGCACCGGACTGCGCCTGTTGGCGCAGGACCGCGCGCCCCTGTCCGAAGCCATGGCGGCACAGGCGAGCGCGCTCCACCCGCCCGCCACGCGCCATCGTCGCTTTGCGATCAGCGCCGGCGGCGGCCTTGCCCTGCTGGCGGCAAGCTTCGTTGCCCTGCTCATGGTGCGCGACGGGCCGCCCGCCTATGTCGTCGATGCCGCGACCTCCCACCGCGTCGCCATGATCCGCGCCCGGATGCAGGGGCAGATCGAATCGCCCAGCTTCGACCCGCGCGAGATATTGGCCAGCACCCATATCGACATTCCCGGCCTGCCCGCCGACTGGCGCGTGACCGATGTCCAGCTCTTCCCCGGTGAACGCACCCCCGCGCTGCTGATCGCGCTGCGCACGCCCGAAGGGCGCGACCTGTCCATCTATGCCATGCACCAGCGCACCGACGCGCCCGAGCGGCCGGATTCGGTGCGCGAGGGCGCCCAGTCGGTGGCCTATTGGCGGCGCGGCGACATGTCCTATGCCCTGACTGGCGAGGATGAACCGGCCGCGATCGACGCCACGGCGGAATCGATCGCGGGCAGCTGGTCCTGACCGGCCCGTCCCTAACCACCGGATTTCCTTGCCAGTGGGACGCGGGCACGGCACACCCTGCGCTCCAGATCCGTTGAGAGGTTGCCCATGTCCGCTTTCCCCCGCCGATCGATCGCGCTTGCCGCTGCCCTTGCCCTCCTGCCGCTGGGCGCGGCTGTCGCCCAGCATGCCGGCCATGGCGCCGATCCGGTGGCAGCCGCCATCGGCGCGTCCAGCCGCACCCCGGCCAATGTCGCCCGCGACAAATATCGCCATCCGCAGGAAACATTGGCCTTCTTTGGCGTGACGCCGACCCAGACGGTGGTGGAATGGGCGCCGAGCGGCGGCTGGTACACGGAAATCCTGGCGCCGCTGCTGCGCGACAAGGGCAGCTTCTACGCGCTCCAGCCCACCGGCCGCTATCTTGACGGCTACAAGAAGTTCCTGGCCGAAAAACCGCAGGCCTATGACAAGGTGAAGCTGGTCGCCTATCCCGAGGAAGTCGCCAGCATCCCGGCCAACAGCGTCGACACCGTGCTGACCTTCCGCAATGTCCACAACATGGTCATGGGCGGCAGCGAGGATGCGACCTTCAAGGCCTTTTTCGCCATGCTCAAGCCCGGCGGCACGCTGGGCATCGTCGACCATCGCCTGCCCGAAGATCGCGACACGGCGCTGGAAAAGAGCAGCGGCTACCTCAAGGTCTCGACCATCCGCCGTATCGCGGAAGGCGCGGGCTTCGAATATGTCGGCGCATCGGAAGTGAACGCCAATCCCAAGGACACGGCCGACTGGGAAAAGGGCGTCTGGACGCTGCCGCCTACGCTGCGTAACGGCGAAGTTGACAGGGCGAAGTATCTTGCGATCGGCGAAAGCGACCGCATGACGCTGAAATTCCGCAAACCCAAGTAACTGGCCGCTCAAGTAAGAAACCGCATCCAGCCCGGTTGCGCCATCGCGTAACCGGGTTAAGGAAACGGCGTGTCCAGCGCCGCCGCCCCGTCCCGCCCGCATCGCCCGCTCTTCGCCATCGGCCTGCGCCTGGTCGCGGTCATCTGCCTGGCGGTGATGTTCGTGACCGGCCGGGTCGCCGACGCCCATGGCGTCCATCTGGTCGAAACCCTCTTCTACCGTCAGGCGCTTGCCCTTCCCGTGGTCTTCGCCTGGCTGGCGATGAGCAGCGGCATCGGCGCCATCCGCACCCGTCGGATCAGTGTCCATGCGACCCGCATGGTCATCGGCCTCACCGGCATGGCGCTCAATTTCCTCTCCTACATCCTGTTGCCGCCGGCCGAGGCGACGACGATCGGCTTCACCATGCCGATCTTCGGCACGATCCTGTCGGCGCTGATCCTGCGCGAGCCGACCGGCATCCATCGCTGGGCCGCGGTACTGATCGGCTTTCTGGGCGTCCTCATCATGGTCCGGCCCGAAGGCGGCCATTTTCCGCCCATGGGCGTTGCCGTCGCCATCACCGCCGCGCTGGTGACGGCCAGCGTCAGCCTGGTGCTGCGCGAGCTTGGACGTACCGAGAGCGCGGGAGTCGTCGTCTTCTGGTTCACCGCCCTGTCGGTGCCGCCGCTCGGCATCGGCATGCTTTTTCATGGTCAGGCGCATGACGCGCAGACCTGGGGCCTGTTGCTGATGATCGGCCTGTTCGGCGGCATCGCGCAGCTTTGCCTGACCGCCGCGCTGCGCTGGGCACCGGTGTCGGTGGTGCTGCCGATGGATTATAGCTCGATCCTGTGGACCACCCTGCTGGGCTGGGCCATCTGGGGCGACTGGCCGATGTGGACCACCTGGGTCGGCGCCGCGCTGATCATCGCCAGCGGTCTCTATATCGCCTGGCGTGAACATCGCCACGCCAGGCGTATCGCCGCGGGTTAGACCAGCAGTTCCGCGTCCAGGCTGATATCGGCCTTCAGCAGTTTCGATACCGGGCATCCGGCCTTCGCCTTGGCGGCCAGTTCCTGGAAAGTCGCGTCGTCGGCGCCGGGAATCTTGGCCTTCAACGTCAGCTTGCTCGCAGTGATGGCAAAGCCGCCCTCCCGCTGCTCCAGCGTGACGACCGCGCTCGTTTCCATCTTCTCCGCCGTCAGCCCGGCTTCGCCCAGGATCAGCGACAATGCCATGGTGAAGCAGGAAGCATGAGCCGCCGCGATCAGTTCTTCCGGATTGCTGCCCGGCATGCCCTCGAACCGGGTGGCGAAGCCATAGGGATAGGCGTCGAGCGCGCCGCTCTGGGTCGAGATCGTGCCCTTGCCGTCCTTCAGGCCGCCGCTCCAGGCCGCCGAACCGCTGCGATTGATCTTCATGCCGATGCTCCTTGCTGTGAAGCGGAGGAACCCCAGCGGTTCCCCATGGTTGCATCAGAATAGAATGTTTTTGCAGGAGAGTGACAATGGCCGAGATGATGAGCGCGCATCGCCATGACCTGATCGCATCCGACCGGGTCGAGGGCACCGCCGTCTACAACCGCCAGGGCGACAGGCTTGGCAAGATATCCCATTTCATGGTCGACAAGCGCAGCGGCCATGTGCGCTATGCCCTGCTGTCCTTCGGCGGCTTCCTGGGCATGGGCAATGAACATTATCCCCTGCCCTGGTCGATGCTGGCCTATGATATGGACAAGGGCGGCTATGTGATCGAACTGGCCAAGGAGGTGCTGGAACAGGCGCCCCACTATCTGGACGAGGACCGGCCGGCCTTCGACGATGCCTATGGCCGCAACGTCTACCAATATTATGGGCTGATCTACCCCTGGTAGTTTTCCCTGCCCGTTCAGGGGCTTGATGCGGGCGCGCGGCCATGGGGTCGACGCGCCCGTTTATCTGCCATTCAGGTTGCCCAGATTCTGACACATTTCGGCGCTCGCCCATTGTCTACCATATGAATAGTATTATTTTGGGAGGCTCAGAATATAGGACGAGGATAAGGATAATGGAGCGATTCGGACATTCGGGTGACGCGCGCCAGCCGGTCGTGCTGACCATCCCCGGCCTCAACAACAGCGGCCCGGATCATTGGCAGACATTGTGGGACAGCGGACGCGGCGATTGCCAGCGCGTCGATCTGGGCAGCTGGGCCAGCCCCAATCGCAATGCCTGGGTCACGCGGCTCGACGCTGCCATTCGCCAGGCGGACGGCCCGGTCATCCTGGCGGCGCACAGCCTGGGCTGCCTCGCCGTCGCCTGGTGGGGCGCCCTGCAAAGCCAGGCCTATGGCTGGCCGGTGACCGGCGCGCTGCTGGTCGCGCCGCCCGATTGCGACCGGATGGAAACGCCCGAGACGATCGGCGGATTCGGCCCGACGCCGCGTACGCCCCTGCCCTTCCCGTCGATCCTCGTCGCCAGTCGCAACGATCCCTATATCTTTTTCGAACGCGCTCACAGCATCGGCAAGAATTGGGGCAGCCAGTTCGTCGATGCCGGCCATAGCGGCCATATCAACGCGGATTCGGGGCTGGGCGCCTGGGGCTTTGGCCAGGCGCTGCTGGAACGGCTGATCGACAATGCGCAGGAACAGGCGTCCGCCGTGCGCCAGATGCGCCCGGCCATGCCGATGGCGCGGCTCGATCGCCCGTCCGACGGGCTGCGCATGACCAGCTGATATCGGCCCCAGACATCGCCGGGGCGCGACAAGAGAATCTTGCGCGCCCCTTATATTTGCTTTTTTGTCTACTAATGCAGTTGAGTTAAAACGCGGCCAGAGGGATGAACATGACCGAACATAGAACCATCGAACTTCGCCACAGCCGCGCCGAAGGCCAGCGCCCCGACATCATCGCCAGCATCGACAAGGTGCGCGACGTGCTGGAAGGGCTGCGCTTCGGCTCCATCACATTGACCGTCCACGACGCCCGCGTCGTGCAGATCGACGTCACCGAAAAGACGCGCCTGACCGCCTGACCGATCAAGGGAGGGCAAGCGCATAGATCAGGGCTGTCGGGGATGGCATGCCGATGCGGCACTGGGGACGCCGCATCACCAGAAACGACCCCAGCACGGCTTTGACCGGACCACCGGAAACGCCGCGATCAAAACTCACCGGACCTCCGGAACCAAGGGGAAGAACATGATTGCGCGTTTTCTGTTGCTCGCCAGCGTGGCGAGCGCGTCATTCGTCACGACTGCCGCCTTTGCGGCTGAAGCCGCCCAACCCGCCGTTGACGGCGAAGAGCAGGCAGCCAATCCGCGCGGCGACGTGATCGTCGTCACCGCCCGCCGCCGCCAGGAGACCGCGCAGGAAGTGCCCCTGGCCATTTCCGTGGTCAAGGGCGACAGCATCGAGGCGACCGGCAATTTCAACATCGTGAAGCTGCAGCAGCTCGCGCCGACGCTGCAGGTCTACACCACCAATCCGCGCAACACCTCGGTCAACATCCGTGGCCTTGGCGTGCCCTTCGGCCTTACCAGCGACGGCTTCGAACAGGGCGTCGGCATCTATGTCGACGATGTCTATAACAGCCGCGTCGCCGCCGCGACCTTCGACTTTCTCGACGTCAACCAGGTGGAAGTGCTGCGCGGCCCCCAGGGCACGCTCTATGGCAAGAACACCACGGCGGGCGCGATCAACATCACGACCAACCAGCCGACCTTCGACTTCGAGGGCCGCGCCGAACTGACGGTCGGCAATTTGAACTACAAGCAGGCGAAGGCCGCCGTCTCTGGCCCGCTGACCGACACGATCGCCGCCCGCATCGCCGTCGCCGCCACCAGCCGCCGCGGCACACTCTACAATGTGACCAGCCAGCGCTGGATCAACGAGCAGGACAATCTGGGCATTCGCGGCCAGTTGCTGTTCCAGCCGACCGAGGATTTCAGCCTCACCTTGTCGGGCGACTATAGCAAGCAGGATCCAGAATGCTGCGGCACCACCTTCGTTCGCGTCGGCAAGACCCAGCGTCCGCTCAATCGCCAATATGATGCGCTCGCCGCTGCGCAGGGCTATGTCGTGCCCAGCCGCAACCCCTATGACCGGCTGACGGATCTCGATTCCAACCTCAATGCCGGCAACAAGATTGGCGGCGTGTCGGCCAAGATCAAATGGGATGTCGGCCCCGGCACGCTGACCTCGGTCACCGCCTGGCGCTTCTGGGACTGGAAGCCGGAAAATGACCGCGACTTCACCGGCCTGTCGATCGTCTCCAAGTCGCAGAACCCGTCGCAGCAGGACCAGTATAGCCAGGAATTCCGCTATAATTACGAGAGCAAGGACATCGACTTCGTCGTCGGCCTGTTCGGCTTCAAGCAGCGGATCGACACCCAGGGCACCGAACAGCAGGGCGAAGATGCCGCCCAGTGGAGCCTTGCCCCCTCGACCGACCCGAACAACCCCGCCAACATTCCGGCCACTCTGGCCGGCCTGACCGCCAGCAACACGCAATGGCTCAAGGCCGACAGCGCCGCCCTGTTCGGCCAGCTCAGCTGGAAGGTCACGGACGCCCTGACCATCCAGCCCGGCGTGCGCCTGAACTATGACAAGAAGTCCGGTTTCTACCAGCGTGTCGTCACCAATGCGCAGGGCCAGGCCATCAGCTGCACGACGGTCGCGGAACCCGGCACCATCAAGGGCACAACCCAGCAGTGCGGCGTCTATCAGCCCCAGGTCAGTTCCCCGTCCGACAGCGCCTGGAACTTCACCTATGACTTCAACGTCAACTACAAGATCGCGCCGGACGTGCTGGCCTATGCGACCTATGCGAAGAGCTTCAAGACGCTGGGCATCAACCAGAATGGCCTGCCGCTCAACGCCGACAACACGGTCAATTACGACGCCAGCACGGTGAAGCCGGAATCGGTCAATCATTATGAGATCGGCCTCAAGACCCAGTTCCTGGATCGCCGGGCGACCTTCAACCTCACCGCCTTCCGCACCGACATCAAGAATTTCCAGGCGACCGTGAATGGCGGCCAGTTCGGCACGGTGCGCGGCTATCTCGCCAATGCCGGCAAGGTCCGCTCGCAGGGGATCGAGGCAGATTTCAAGATCGTCGCCAGCGACCGCTTCACCGCCTATGCCAATGGCGCCTTCACCGACGCCAAATACAAGAAGTTCGTCGACGCCCCCTGCCCGCCCGAATTGTCCGGCGGCACCTACCAGCCGTCGGGCGCCACCCCGGATTATTCGCAGCCCGGCGTTCCCGGCGCACTCAGCCCGCGCCAGTGCGACATTTCCGGTCAGGATCTGCCCGGCGTGTCGAAATGGGCTTTCTCCTACGGCGCGGAATATAACATCCCGGTCACGCTGCTGGCGAAGGACGGGCAGCTCTATCTGGGCGTCGACGGCAATTATCGTTCGCACTGGAACAGCAATGCCTCGCCATCCATCTACACCGAAGTGAAGGGCTATGCCCTGACCAACGTCCGCGCCGGCTTCCGCGGCGAAGGATTCGATGTGTTCGGCTGGGTGCGCAACGCCTTCGACGTCAACTATATCGAAAATCTTCAGGTCGCGCCGGGCAATACCGGCCTGATCGCCGGCCAGGTCGGCGATCCGCAGACCTGGGGCGGCACGATCAAATTCTCCTTCTGATCCGATCGGACACGGACAGGACGGCCGGCCGGCGCGCGCATCATGCCGCACCGGCCGGTCTGGCATTTGCACGCCGCCCCGCGCTGGGCTAGACCGCGCCCATGTCCACGACCTTCACGCTCGACACCGCGACCAGCCGCGCCAATCCCACGCCCGCGCCGATGAAGCGGCTGACCGTGCCCCAGATCCAGCGCCGCAAGTTCGAGGGCAAGACCGACGAGCCGCTGGTGATGCTGACCGCCTATACCGCGCGTCAGGCGCAACTGCTCGATCCGCATTGCGACATGCTGCTGGTCGGCGATTCGCTGGCGCAGGTCATCTATGGCCTGCCCTCCACCCTGCCGGTCACGCTCGACATGATGATCGCCCATGGCGCCGCCGTGGTGCGCGGCAGCTATCACAGCGTCGTCCTGGTCGACATGCCGTTCGGCTCCTATGAGGCATCGCCCCAGCAGGCCTTTGCCAGTGCCAGCCGCGTCATGGCCGAAACCGGCTGCGCCGGCGTCAAGCTGGAAGGCGGCGAGGCGATGGCGGAAACGATCCGCTTCCTCACCCAGCGCGGCATCCCGGTGATGGCCCATATCGGCCTGACGCCGCAGGCGGTGAATGCGCTGGGCGGCTATGGCGCGCGCGGCAAGAGCCAGGAGGAACATGCCAAGATATTGGGCGACGCCAAGGCCGTGGCCGCCGCCGGCGCCTTCGGCATGGTGGTCGAAGGGGTGATGGAGGAACTGGCCGACATCATTACGACCAGCGTCGACATACCCGTGATCGGCATCGGCGCATCGGCCCGGTGCGATGGCCAGGTGCTGGTGGCGGAGGACATGCTGGGCATGTTCGAACGCACCGCGCGCTTCGTGAAACGCTACGCCAACCTTGCCGAAACGATCAGCCAGGCGGCGGAAAGCTATGCCGCGGAGGTGCGCAATCGCAGCTTTCCGGGCGATGATCAGGTCTATCGGCCGAAAAAGTGATTTGCGAGTCTCTGCCACGCCGCTAATGATCCCGCCTTCCGGCTGCCCCTAATGACCATTTTTCGGAGATTCCCGTGGCCCTGACGCCGCAAAACAGCGAAGCCTTCATGCGGGAGGTCGATGACGCCGTCCGCCAGGACCAGCTCCTGACCTTCTGGCAGCGTTATGGCCGCGCCCTGGCCGTCCTGCTGATCGTCGGCCTCGCCGCCTTTGGCGGCTGGCTCTACTGGCAGCATTACAGCAAGACCCAGTCGGAAGCCGTGTCCGAACAGATGGACAAGATGCTGGCGACGGCGGTCGGTGGTGGCACGCCCGATGCCAAGGATGTCGATGCCCTGGCCAAGGCCAGCCAGCCCGGCTATCGCGCCTCCGCCCTGCTGGTGAAGGCCGGCCTCGCCGCGCGCAAGGGCGACAACAAGGCCGCGATCGAAGCCTACAAGGCTTTGGCGGCAGACAGCTCGCTCGACCAGCCCTATCGCGACCTGGCCCTGATCCGTCAGACCACGATCGAATTCGATGCGCTCAAGCCGCAGCAGGTGGTCGATCGCCTCAAGCCCCTCGCCGTCGAGGGCGCGCCCTGGTTCGGCAGCGCCGGTGAACTGGTTGCCATCGCCTATATGAAGATGCGCAAGCCCGAACTGGCCGGCCCGATGTTCGCGGCCATGGCCAAGGACGAGAATGTGCCCCAGTCGATCCGTTCACGTGCGCGACAGATGGCGGGGCTATTGGGAATTGATGCGGTCGAAACGCCCGCCGAACCGGTACAGGGATAAGCAAGCGCATGGCTAAGCACAGCATCACGAAATTCGGCTCGATGGGCCGTACCCTGACCACCGTTGCCCTGGTAGCGATGCTGGCGGGCTGCGGCGTGGTCGGCGGCAAGAAGGGCGGCCCCAAGACCCCGGTGGTCGGCAACCGCACCTCTATCCTGTCGAACGAGCAGGGGATCGAAGTCGATCCGACCCTGGCCGACGTGCCCGTCACCCTGCCCGAATCCTACGCCAATGACCAATGGTCGCAGCCGGGCGGCGATCCGTCCAAGGCGATGGGCCATCTGGCGCTGGGCGCAGCGCCGCAGCAGGCCTGGACTGCATCGATCGAAGGCAGCACGCCCCAGGCGCGCCTGGCCTCCGCCCCCGTCGTGTCCGGCGGCAAGCTGTTCGTGATCGACGCCGGCGCCCATGTCATCGCCATGGATGCCAACACCGGCCAGAAGCTGTGGCAGACCAGCCTTCCGGCCGAAGGCAATGGCCGCGCCCTGTTCGGCGGCGGCGTCAGCGTCCTGGGCGACAAGCTGTTCGCCAGCACCGGCGTGGGCGACGTCGTGTCGATGAACGTCGCCGACGGCTCGATCGGGTGGAAGGTCCATCCCGGCGGCCCGCTGCGCGGCGCCCCGACGCTGGAAAATGGCCATGTCTATGTGATGGGCCAGGACAACCAGATCTTCGCCCTCAACCAGAGCGACGGCGCCACCCAGTGGACCGACAGCGGCACACTGCAGGTGACCGGCATTTTCGGCGTGGCCGCTCCGGCCGCCGCGCAGGGCACGGTGATCGCAGGCTACAGCTCTGGCGAAATCAACGCCTATCGCTATGAAAATGGCCGTACCCTGTGGGGCGATGCGCTCTCGCGCACCAGCATCTCCACCGCCGTTGCCTCGCTGACCGACATCGACGCCGATCCGGTGATCGACCGCGGCCGCGTCTTCGCGATCGGCCAGGGCGGCCGCATGGCCTCCTATGAACTCACCAGCGGCCAGCGCCTGTGGGAAATCAACATCGCCGGCATCTCCACTCCGTGGATCGCGGGTGAATGGGTATTTGCCGTCACCAGCGACGCCAAGCTGCTCTGCGTCGCCCGTGCGACCGGCAAGATCCGCTGGATCAGCCAGCTGCGCCGCTGGCAGAAGGAAAAGAAGAAGGACAAGGCGATCCGCTGGACCGGCCCGGTCCTTGCCGGTGGCCGCCTGATTCTGGTATCGACCCATGGCGATCTCAACTATGTCGATCCGGCGACCGGCACCATCCAGCAGGCAGTGGACATGAACAAGTCCATGTCGCTCTCGCCGGTGGTCGCCAACAACATGCTCTACATCCTTGCCGATGACGGCAAGCTGACGGCGCTGCGTTAAGGGCAGCGATAGAAAGGAAACGGGCCCACATCATGCTGCCCACAGTTGCCATTGTCGGGCGGCCCAATGTGGGCAAGTCCACCCTGTTCAACCGCCTGGTCGGCAAGAAGCTGGCGCTGGTCGATGACCAGCCCGGCGTCACCCGCGACCGGCGCGAGGGCGAGGCTCATCTTCTGGGCCTCGACTTCACCATCATCGACACCGCCGGCTATGAGGATGAGGATCCCCACAGCCTGCCCGGCCGCATGCGCATGCAGACCCAGGCGGCGGTCGAGAATTGCGACGTCGCCCTGTTCATGGTCGATGCCCGCGCCGGCATCACCCCGCTGGACGAGGAAATCGCCCGCTGGCTGCGCGAGGGCGATGCCCCGGTGATCCTGGTCGCCAACAAGGCCGAGGGCAAGGCGACCGAAGCCGGCGTCATGGAAGCCTTCATACTGGGCCTGGGCGAACCCATCCCCTTCTCCGCCGAACATGGCCAGGGTCTGGCCGACCTGTTCCAGGCGCTGCTCCCCTATCTCGAGCGCGAGGATGGCGAAGAGCATGAGAAGGAATTTTACGAGGACGAAGAGAGCGCGCCGCTCAAGCTCGCGATCGTTGGCCGCCCCAATGCCGGCAAGTCGACCCTCATCAACCGGCTGCTCGGCGAGAATCGCCTGCTGACCGGCCCGGAAGCCGGCATCACCCGCGACAGCATTGCCGTCGACTGGATGTGGACCAGCTATGAGGGCGAGGAACGCCCGGTCCGCCTGATCGACACCGCCGGCATGCGCAAGCGCGCCAAGGTGCAGGACAAGCTGGAAAAGCTGGCCGTGTCCGATGGCCTGAACGCCGTGAACTTCGCCGAAGTCGTGGTGCTGCTGCTCGACGCCACCCGCGGGCTGGAGGCGCAGGATCTGCGCATCGCCGACAAGGTGCTGGAGGAAGGCCGCGCCCTCATCGTCGCCCTCAACAAATGGGATACGGTGGAACATGGCTCGGCCCTTTATCAGGGCATCAAGCAGGCGCTGTTCGACGGCCTGGCACAGGTGCGCGGCGTGCCGATCATGACCGTGTCGGCCGCCACCGGAAAGGGGCTCGATGACCTGATCAAGGTCGCGTTCGAAACCCGCACCGCCTGGTCGCAGCGCATTTCGACCGGCGTGCTCAACCGCTGGTTCGAAGCCGCGCTGGAGGCCAACCCGCCCCCGGCACCGGGTGGCAAGCGGATCAAGTTGCGCTACATCACCCAGAACAAGACGCGCCCGCCGACGTTCGTGCTGTTCGGCACGCGGCTCGACGAATTGCCCGAAAGCTATCGCCGCTATCTGGTGAACGGCATCCGCAAGGAACTGGGCTTCGGCGCCGTGCCGGTGCGCCTGACGCTGCGCAGCGCCAAGAACCCCTATGCCAAATGAGGGGGGCGGCCCTGAGGCCGCCCCCCTCCATATCGACGCCAGGGGCATGAAATGTCCCTGGCCCGTCCTGCGCGCCGCCCGAGCGATGCGTGACGCAGATCATGTGACGATCGATGCCGACGACGCTATCGCCCCACGCGAACTGGCAGCGCTGGCGCAGCAGCATGGATGGCAATTTTCCGCCCTTTCCCCGCAGCGTTTCGCACTCAGCAAGGTGCCGGCTTAACCGGCTGTTTACGCCCGCCGGCTAATCTCGCGAGCGTCAGGAAAGGAGTGCGCAGGTGCCCGAACACGCTACCGAACTGGTGGACTGGAACGATTTTGCCCGGACCCGCACGGAGCTGGGTACGGCTTTCATGCGCATTCTGGGCTATTTCCGCGAAGATGGCGAAAAGGCGATCGGCAGCATCGAGCAGGCCTTTCGCGATCGCGATGCCGTGTCCCTCGTCCGTCCGGCCCATACGCTGAAGGGCGAATCGGCTCAGTTCGGCGCCCATCGGCTCAGCGCCATGGCCGAGGAGATCGAAATGGTCGCACGCCGCTGCGTCGAATTTCGCGAGAGCCCGGACGAACTGATCGAGACCGTGGTCGCGCTGCGCCCCTGCTTTACCGAGACCATGGCCCTGCTCGATCGCGACGCCAATCCGCTGGTCGCGCGCCGCCCCACCTTCGGCCGCCGCGTCGAACCACAGGGCTTTGGTCGCGCCGGCTGATATTCGGTATTGAAATAAAACTGACCATGGCCCCATATGGCGGCCATGACCCGCTTCTCTGTCCTTGATCTCGTTCCTGTCCGCGAAGGCAGCGACGTGTCCGCCGCCCTTGCCGACGCTGCCAATCTGGCCGCCCATGTCGAAGCATTGGGCTATCACCGCCTCTGGGTGGCCGAACATCATGGCATGCCCGGCATCGCGTCGGCCGCCACCGCCGTCGTGCTCGCCCATATCGGCCAGGCGACTTCATCCATCCGCATCGGCGCAGGCGGCATCATGTTGCCCAACCACGCGCCCCTGCTGATCGCGGAACAATTCGGCACGCTCGACGCGCTGTTCCCCGGCCGCATCGACCTGGGCCTGGGCCGCGCGCCCGGCTCGGACCAGAAAGTATCGCAGGCCATCCGTCGCGGCCTCAGCGGCGCCGCCGACCAGTTCCCCCGCGACGTGGTCGAACTCCAGGCCTATTTCGCCGGCGACGATCGACTGGGCATTCAGGCCACGCCAGGCGAAGGCGCCAATGTCCCGCTCTGGATTCTCGGCTCCAGCCTCTACGGCGCACAACTGGCGGCCGCGCTCGGCCTGCCCTATGCCTTTGCCTCCCATTTCGCTCCGGCCGCGCTGGACGAGGCGCTGGCCATCTATCGCCGCGACTTCCGCCCTTCGGCCCAGCTTGACCGCCCCTATGCCATGGCCGGCTATAATGTCTTCGCGGCCGACAGTGCGGCGGAGGCCGAACTGGTCGCCAGTTCGATGCAGCAGGCCTTCGTGCGGCTGCGCACCGGCCAGCCCGGCAAGCTGCAACCGCCGCTGACAGGCTATTATGACAGCCTGCCGATGCAGGCCCGCGCCATGCTGTCCGATGTCCTGAGCGCCTCCAGCATCGGCACCCAGGCAGATGTCGAGCGCGACCTGGCCGCCTTCATCGATCGCACCGGCGTGGATGAGGTGATCATCGCCGCCCAGATCTTCGATCCGGCGGCACGCAAGCGCAGCTATGAGATCGCCATGGCAGCGGCACAGGCGATCGGCGCCCGCGAACTGGCCTGATGCCTCAGGTGGCGGCCAGCCGGCCGCCACTCATCAGCCCGGCCATGGTCGGCGACAGGCGCTGCATCAGGTTGCCGATCAGGATCACCACCGCCAGCACCAGGAAGGGCTGGGCGATCAGATAGAGCGGATAGAGCGGCGATCCGAGCGGACCGAACAATTGCCCCAGTAGCGGCCCGCCCAGCCAGATCAGGATCAGATGGGCGCAGAAGAGGAAGAAGGCATAGGGTTCGACCCGCATCAGCAGGCCCCGCGCCGGGCTTTCCGCCAGTGCCCAGGCCAAGCGCCAGAAACAGAGCGATGCGGCCATGCGCACGGCCATGTCGAGGCACGCCAGGGCCAGCGGCGCCAGCCCCGCCCCGCCCTTGAGCGAGACATAGAGCTGCGCGCCCATCAGCAGGCCGAAGGGCAAGGAAGCCGCCAGCATTGGCACCGCCGCCGCCCGGTCCGCCCAGCCCTCGCGCCGCACCAATATGCCGATGGTGAAGAAGAAGAGGATCGACGGACGCATCAGCACTGGCGGCCCAAGCCCGGCAATCTGGCATGACAGCGCCACCAGCGCGACCGCCATCAGCATCCAGTTGGGCAACCGCACCAATAATGGCGCGGCGACCATGCACAGGAACAGGTCACGCAGGAACGGCATCTGGACATTGATGTCCGGATTGCGGTTGATGATGAACAATTCCTCGGCGATCCAGCCGCCCGATTGCGGCACCGGCGCCGACAGGCCCAGCAGCCAGGCTGCGCCCGATACCAGCAGGATCGCCACCGCATTCCACAACAGCATCGGCAGCAGGATCGTCCGCGCCTTGCGCCCAACATGATCGAACCAGTTGCGCGTGCGCGCCGACCCGCCGACCAGCCAGCCGGAGATCAGGCCCAGCAGCGGCACCGCGCTGCGGCCGAAAATCTCCATCAGCACCCAGCGCAGCCCTTCCTGCGGGGAGCCACGCAGCAATTCCAGATCCTGGCCATTCCGTCCGGTCCAGGCATGGACATAGACGACACCCAGAATGCAGATCACACGCGCAATCGCGATCGCGTCGGAACGGCGCGTCGCATTGGCCAAGACGATATCGGGCAAGCGAAAATCCTGATTGTGGCAGGCTTCCAATGCCTCAAACTCCCCTCTGTTCCCTGCCCTGCGCGTTGGAGCGAGCCGCAAGCGGGATCATGCGATGCCCAGTCGGGTAATCCAATATTTACCTCCCATGGATACCAAGCTGTTGGGTTGCCGGGCCATCCGGCAACGGGGGGACAATAGAGGCACATGACCCAGATGCCGGGCGCACAACAATTTTCGCACGACAGGGCGCCTGCCTCATCGCCGCCAGCCCCCGGCCTGATCCAGCCGCTCGGCATGGTATTCCAGATCGCCGGCTCCAGTTCGAAGGTAATGGTCGATCCCCAATGCCTTTCCGCCTTCACCCATGATCTTGATCCCTGCATCGCGATGGCCGGCCAGGTTGGCAGCCAGGTCAAGATGCGCGTCGGCGAGCGCTGGCTGATCGCCAATATCCGTTCACTCGTCCTCGACCGCAGCAATGGCGGCGCGATCATTGCCGACATCGATTTCCTGGGCGAAGGCGACGAGGAGAAGCTGACGGGCCGAATCTACGGCTTCCGGCGCGGCGTCACCCGTTACCCTACGCCCGGCACCGACATCTATCCGGTGTCGAGTTACGACATGCAGCAGATATATGCCGCCGACGATCGCCCCCATGTGCAGATCGGCACCGTCTATCCGACCATGGACACCCGCGCCGCCCTCTATGTCGATTCAATGCTGGGCAAGCATTTCGCGCTCCTGGGTTCGACAGGCACCGGCAAGTCGACCAGCGCGGCGCTGATCCTGCACCGTATCTGCGACCTGTCGCCGCAAGGGCATATCGTCATGATCGATCCCCATGGCGAATATGGTGCCGCCTTTCAGCAGAATGGCGCGGTGTTCGACGTGAACAACCTCGCCCTGCCCTATTGGCTGATGAATTTCGAGGAACATTGCGAGGTGTTCGTCACCTCGGAGGGCGCCGAACGGACGCAGGATTGCGACATTCTCGCCAAGTGCCTGCTCGCCGCACGAATGAAGAACCGCCTGGCCGAGAGCATCGGCCGCCTGACGGTGGATTCGCCCGTCCCCTATCTTCTGTCCGATCTGACCGCGATCCTGCAGAATGAGATGGGCAAGCTGGAAAAGGGTACTGGTTCCCTTCCCTATATCCGCCTCAAGTCCAAGGTCGACGAGATCAAGGGCGATCCGCGTTATTCCTTCATGTTCTCCGGCATGCTGGTGGCGGATTCGATGCAGGCCTTCCTGGCCAAGATCTTCCGCCTGCCCTCAGGCGGCAAACCGATCTCGATCATCGACGTGTCCTCCATGCCCTCCGACATCACCTCGGTGGTCGTCTCGGTGCTATCGCGGCTGGTGTTCGACTATGCGCTGTGGGCGCGCGACGAACCGCAGCGGCCGATCCTCCTGGTCTGCGAGGAAGCCCATCGCTACATCCCCGCCAGCACCGCCGGCGGCGGCCAGGCTGTGCGCCGCATCCTGGAGCGGATCGCCAAGGAAGGCCGCAAATATGGCGTCTCGCTGGGCCTCATCACCCAGCGTCCGTCGGACCTGGCCGAGGGCGTGCTGTCGCAGTGCGGCACCATCATCTCGATGCGCCTCAACAACGACCGCGACCAGGCCTTCGTGAAGGCGGCCATGCCCGAAGGCGCGCGTGGCTTCCTCGATTCGATTCCTGCCCTGCGCAACCGGGAGGCGATCATCTGCGGCGAAGGCGTCGCCGTGCCGATCCGCGTCGCGCTCGACAATCTGGAAGAAACGCGGCGCCCCGCCTCGGGCGATCCAAGCTTCACCCAGCTCTGGCGCCAGGCCGGCGGCGAGGACGACATCCTTACCCGCACCATCACCCGCTGGCGCAACCAGGGCCGTTGAGCGGCGCTCCGGCTTCAGCCGGTCGGCGCGATCCGACCGGCCGGCTCGGTCTCGCTATGCACCGCCTCGCGGCATTCCTCTTCATGCATCGGCACCATCAGCTTGGCCTTGCGCCAGCCGCCCTGCCAATAGACCAGAGCCGCGAGCGTCAGTGACACCGCCGACCCCACCGGGAAGCTCAGCCACAGCGCATCCGCGCCGATCCGGGGATAGGCGAGATAATAGAAGCCCAGCCGCACCGCGAAGAGGGTGAAGACCAGGATCAGCAGCGGCGCCACCACCACGCCATTGGCGCGCATCACCCCAAACAGGATCATGGTGCAGCCGAACAGCATGAAGCTCCAGCTCGCCAGCAACTGCATGTTCCAGGCCGCATCGATCACCGCCTGGTTATGGCTCAGGAACAGCGCCAGCAGCGCTTCATGGAAGATCAGGATGACGACAACCATCGCGCCGGTGATGGCCAGCAGATAGGATATGCCATAGCCGGTGATCCGGCTGATCCGGTCCCAGCGTCCTGCGCCGATATTCTGCGCTGCCATGGCGCTGACCGCCGCCCCCATCGCCATCGCCGGCATCTGCAGATAGGTCCAGATCTGCTGCGCCGCGCCATAGGCCGCCGTCACCAGAAACCCCTCGCGATTGACCAGGCCGATCATCACCAGGCCGGACGTCGACATGACGATCATCTGCAGGCCCATCGGCAGGCCCTTGGTCGACAGCACCCGCATCTCGTCCATCGCGGGCCTGAGATAGCCAAGCTCGGCGCCGCGAAGCCGCAACGGCAGATCCTTGGCATAGGTATAGATGACCAGCGCGATCAGGCTGACGAACCCCGCCGCCGCCGTTGCCGCCGCCGAACCGCCAATGCCCATGGCCGGGATCGGACCCAGCCCCAGGATCAGCACCGGATTGAGCACCAGGTCGATCGCCACCGACAGGATCATGAAGATCAACGGCGTGCGCGCGTCGCCGGTGCCGCGCAGCCCCATCATCATCATCACGCTCAGCAGCGAGGCCGGCATCGCGACGAAGATGACGCGCAAATAGGTCAGTGCCATATCAAATGCTTCGGGAGGGGTCGCCAGCAGATGGAGCAGCGCCGGCCCACCGAACCAGCCCGCCACCGCGACGCCCATGGCCAGCAGGAAGCAGAAGCCGACCGCCGAACCAAACGCCCGCCGCGCCGCATCCATGTCGCGCGCGCCGACCGCCTGCGCGATCATCACTGTCGACGCCATGCCGAAGCCGAACACGACGGAGAACATCAGGAACATGATGATATTGGCGTTCGCCGTCGCGGCGAGCGCCTGTGGCCCCAGGAAGCGACCGACCCAGATCGCGTTGATCGATCCGTTCAGCGACTGGAGGATATTGGACGCCAGCGTCGGGATGGCGAATGTCAGCAAGGTGGAGGCGATCGGCCCCTGTGTCAGGTCCCGCGCCCCTTGTGCCCCTGCTGCCATTCGCCCTTACCCCTTATCCCCGATTGCGGCGCAGGCTAGGCGGCTCAGCCCAGCCGGTCCAGTGCCGCCTTCAGCCTTTCCGCCTCGGCGGTCTTTTCGGCATGATCCTCGCGCGCCTTGGCAACGGCCTCGGGCTTGGCCTTCTCGACAAAGGCCGGGTTGGACAGGCGACCGCCCAGCGAATCCCGCTCCTTAGCCGCCGCTGCCAGCGCCTTTTCGAGGCGGGTCTTTTCCGCCGCAATGTCGATCACGCCTTCCAGCGGCAGGATGAAGGTCGCCTCGTCGACGACGATCTGCGCCGCGCCGCCGGCGACATCCTCGCCAAAGGCCAGACTCTCGATCCGGCCCAGACGCGCCAGCGCCGCGCCCTGGCGATCCAGGCGGCCACGGGTTGCGTCCGCCGCATCGCGCACGACCATGCGCAGCTTGGCGCCCGGCGGCACGTTGAGTTCGGTCCGCGCGGTGCGGATCGCGCTCACCAGCCGGATCAGCCAGTCGATCTCGCCCTGTGCATCGGTGTCGACCTCATAGAGAGCGACCGGCCATTCCGCGACGATCAGTTCCTGCGCGCGCTGCCCGGTCAGCTGCCACAATTCTTCGGTGATGAAGGGCATGAAGGGGTGCAGCATCACCAGGATCTGGTCGAACGCCCAGCCGGCAACGGCCTTCGTCTCGTCGTCCATCGAACCCTTGGTCAGTTCGATATACCAGTCGCAATACTGGTCCCAGACGAAGTGATAGATGGCGTTGGCGCCCGCGTCGAAGCGCAGTTCGGCCATGGCGGTGTCGATCGCCTGCACCGTCGCCACCGTTTCGGCGATGATCCAGCGGTTGACCGGCAGCGTGGCATGCGGCGCTTCGCGGCTGGTCGAGGCCGTGACGCCATTGGCCTGCAGGAAGCGCGCCGCGTTCCACAGCTTGGTCGCGAAGTTGCGATAGCCCTCGACCCGCTTCTCATCCATCTTCACGTCGCGGCCCTGACTTTCCATCGCCGCCATGAAGAAGCGCAGCGCATCCGCGCCGAACTTTTCGATCAGGCCCAGCGGATCGACGACATTGCCCTTGGACTTGGACATTTTCTGGCCGTCGGCTGCGCGCACCAGGCCATGGAGATAGAGCTTCTTCCACGGCACATCGCCCATGAACTCCATGCCCTGCATCGCCATGCGCGCATCCCAGAAGAACAGGATGTCGAAGCCGGAGATCAGCAGGTCATTGGGATAATGGCGGCTGAGCGTCTCGCTCTGTTCCGGCCAGCCCAGCGTGCCGAACGGCCACAAGGCGGACGAGAACCAGGTGTCGAGAACGTCAGGGTCGCGGACCAGCTTCTTGTTGCCGGCCTGCAGCTGCGCCTCTTCCTCGGTCTCGGCGACATAGGCATTGCCTTCATCATCAAACCAGGCCGGGATCTGATGGCCCCACCAGAGCTGGCGCGACACGCACCAGGGCTGGATATTCTCCATCCAGTTGAAGAAGGTCTTTTCCCAACTCTTGGGGACGATCTCGATCCGGCCGTCGCGCACCGCCTGCATCGGCGCCACCGCCAGCTTGCCGGCGTCGACATACCATTGATCCGTCAGCCAGGGCTCGATCACCACGCCCGAACGGTCGCCATAGGGTGTCTGGATCGTGCGCGGCTCGAAATCGGCGGCGACGTCCTCGCCTTCCTTGTTCTTGGTGACGTGCGGAACCAGCAGGCCCAGCGCCTTCATCTCGGCGACGACGATTTCGCGCGCGCCGTCCACGCCGTCCTTCTTGAAGCGGTGCAGCCCCAGGAAACGATCGGGGATCAGGCCGTCGGCGGTCTGCACGACATTGGCGTCGGCATCGAACATGTTGAGCATGTCCGCGGCCTTCATGCCCGCGCGCTTGCCGACCTCGAAATCGTTGAAGTCATGGCCCGGCGTGATCTTGACCGCGCCCGAACCCAGTTCCGGATCGGCATGTTCGTCGGCGACGATCTTGAAGCGGCGGCCGGTGATCGGCTGGAGAATCTCCTTGCCAATGACCGCCTGATAGCGGGCATCGTCGGGATGCACGGCGATCGCCATGTCGGCCAGCATGGTTTCCGGCCGGGTGGTAGCGACGACGATATGGTCGCTGCCATCGGCCAGGGTCACGCCGTCCGCCAGCGGATAGCGGAAGCGCCAGAAGCCGCCTTGCGTTTCCTTGGTCTCGACTTCCAGGTCGGAAATGGCCGAGCGGAAATGCGGGTCCCAATTGACCAGACGCTTGTCGCGATAGAGCAGGCCGCGCTGGTGCAGCTCCACGAACACCTTGATGACGGCCTTGGAAAAGCCCTCGTCCATGGTGAAGCGCTCATTGGCCCAGTCCATCGAACAGCCGAGGCGCCGTAGCTGGCTGGTGATCGCGCCGCCGCTTTCCGCCTTCCAGTCCCACACCTTGGCGACGAAATCGTCGCGGCTGAAATCGGTGCGCTTCTGCCCGGCCGCGTTCAACTGCCGCTCGACCACCATCTGGGTCGCGATGCCGGCATGGTCGGTGCCGACCACCCACAACGCATCCTTGCCGCGCAGCCGCTCGTAACGCACGACGATGTCCTGCAGCGTATTGTCGAGCGCATGGCCGACATGCAGGCTGCCGGTCACGTTCGGCGGCGGATTGACGATGGTGAAGGGTTCCGCGCCCGGACGGTCCGGACGGAACAGGCCATTGGCCTCCCAATGCTGGTACCAGCGGGTCTCGATGGCGGCGGGGTCAAAGGTTTTGGGCAGTTCGGTCATGATCGCGCTTTAACGCCTGCCGCACGACACGCAAGGCATGGCGCGCGTCAGATCAGGCTATCCATGACTTCCGAAGGCAGGCCAGCGCGGATCGTGATGCTGCCATCCCCCTTTCGGGCGACCAGTTGCGGTTCGCTCAGGCTGTTGTCGAACACCCAGGCCCGATCCGCCTGGTCGAAGAACCAGCGCAGTTGCGCGAAGGATCTTATGCGCCGCGCCGCCACCTTGTCGGCCGGCACATCATGCCCGCCCTTCGCCACGCGATAGGCGATCCGTTCCAGCTGGCGCTCCACCGAATCCAGATAGACATAGATCAGCCGTATCTCGAAGCCGCGCGCCCGTGCCTTCTCCACCAACCGCCGATATTTGGGACTGGACAGCACAGTCTCGACGCCGATGGTCTGATGTACGTCGATCGACGCATCCAGCCAGGCCTCGATCCTCTGCACGGCCGCCAGATTGGCGGCATCCTGCACCAATCCTTCGCTTTCCCGCAACCGGGCGGTCAGCAGATCGGGATTGATGATCCAGACCGAACCATCAAATTCGGCCACGTCGCTGCGACCATAGGCCGAGCTTTTGCCACAGCCATTGGGGCCTGCGACGATCCACAGGCGCGGCCGCGCATGGCCCTTGCCGATCAAATCTTGTCCCTGATCGCCTTATTCTCTTCCCGCGCCTTGCGAACGCTGGCGCGGAAGGAGGCGAGGAATTCGGCCTCGAACTGCGGGCTGTCGGCATCGACCACCCGCAGCTTGACGGTCTTGCCGTCCTTGTGGACGGTCCGGTATCTGGGCTTGCCCGGCTTGCCGAGGTCGATGGGACCATCGACGATATCGACCTTCATCTTTGCCATGGGGTCAATATAGCAGGCCGGGCCAGGCCCTCAAAGGCTCATTTCTCCTTGGCCGCGCCGGTCCACTGGTCCAGCCAGCCCAGCGCCTCGTCATACCATTGCAGCGAGTTCTTGGGCTTCAGCACCCAGTGATTCTCGTCCGGGAAGACGACTAGGCGCGACGGAATCTCCCGCCGCTGCAAGGCGGTGAAGGCGGCCAGCCCCTGGGTATAGGGAATGCGGAAATCCTTCTCGCCGGTCACGACCAGCATCGGCGTCTTCCACTGGGCGACATGATTGACCGGGTTCCATTTCTCGAACTCCTCCGGCTTCTCATAATAGGGGCCGCCATGCTCCCATTCGTCGAACCACAGTTCCTCGGTCTCATAGGCCATGGCGCGGGCGTCGAACACGCCGTCATGCTGGACGATGCACTTGAAGCCGTCGGCCCACTGCCCCTCGATCCAGTTCATCATATAACCGCCATAGCTGGCGCCGAGCGCACAGCCATTCTTGGCATCGACATTGGCGTCCTTCGCCGCCGCCGCTGCCAGGCCCAGCTTCAGATCCTCCAGCGGCTTGCCGCCCCAGTCCTGGTTGATCGCATCGGTGAAGGCCTGGCCATAGCCGGTCGAGCCATGGAAATCGACGATCACCGCGGCATAGCCATGGGCCGCGAACGCCTTGGGGTTCCAGCGATAGGACCAGCTGTCATTGAAGCTGCCCTGCGGCCCGCCATGCACCAGGAAGGCGACCGGCAGCTTGCCCTTAGCGCCCATGGGCTTCACGATCTGCCCCCACACGGTGTCGCCATTGGCGCCCTTGAAGCTGAAGCGCTGGACCGACACGTCGTCCACCCCGGCCAGCTTCTGCGCGTTGACATTCGTCAGGCGCACCGGCTTGCCTTTCGCCGGCATCTTCCAGAAATCGGCCGGCGACTGGATGCTGTCCAGCGCATAGACGAAACCGCCATCGGGCAGCGGCACGACGCTGCCGGCATGGCCCTTTTCGGTGAGGCGCGTCACCTTGCCCGATGCGGCGTCCACCCGGAACACCGGATTGTCGAGCACGTCATTGGCAGTGACCAGCAGCCCCTTGCCATGCGCTTCCCAGGCGATCGACCCGATCGAACGATCCCAGCCCTCGGTCAGCGCGCGCGTCTCGCCTGTGGCGATGTTGCGCAGCATCAGCACCAACCGATCGGCCTCATAGCCCGGCCGCTTCATCGCGGCATAGGCCAGCCATTTGCCGTCGGGCGACACCACCGGCATCGTGTCGGTCGCATCATTGGCGTCGGTCAGGTTGACCGGCTTGGCGCTGCCGTCGGCCGGTACGCTGAAGATGTTGAGGTTGGTCGACAGCGGCTCGATCCGCCCCGCCTCGCGCAGGGTGAAGAACAGCGTCTTGCCATCCGCGCTCCAGGCCAGTTCCTCGGCACCGCCAAAGGGCTTGGACGGGCTGTCACCGACCAGGCCGCCCATCACCGACACCGCCTTGCCGCCCGCGACCGGCATGACGAATATCTGCGAGCGCTGGCCATCGCTCCACGTATCCCAGTGGCGCACGAACAGCTGGTCATAGACCCGGCCGCTGCCCGCGCTCGGCGGGGTCGGCGCCTGCACATCGTCGATCGTGCGCGCACCGACCGGCCGGTCGGCCCATAGCGCCACCTTGTCACCTTGGGGATTCAGCAAGAAACCGGAAATGCCACCGGGCGCCTTGCTGATCTGCACCGGCTGACCCCCCGCGATCGGCGCGCGCCACAACTGGTCGTCGCCGCTGGCGTTGGAGACATAATAAAGCGCGCCGCCGTCGGCCGAAAAGACCGGCGACGCCTCATTCTTGTCGGGCACCGATGCGATCAGCCGGGGCACCTGCCCCGCCTTGTCGATCGCCAGCAGATACAGGTCGGTGCGGCCGCGATTATTGGCGAGATCCGTACTGCGCAGCTGATAGGCCATCCACTTGCCGTCCGGCGACACGGTCGGCGACGACACCCGGTCCAGCGACACCATGTCATTGGGCGTGAAGGGACGGGCAGCCGCCGGCGCCACCAGCGCAGACGACAGCATCGGCGACAGGGCCAATGCGCCAAGGCCGGCAAGCAGGATATGTTTCATGGAAAAATCACCCTCGGATCGAAAACACGGCGTGCCGGCGCATGCGATGCACGGCCGGGCGCGTCGATGAGATGATCCGTGGTCTAGGCGTGCCTTACGCCCCCGGCAAGAGGCCGGCGCGCGATCGCCGGCCTGTCGGCCTCAGCGGCCGGTGATGCGGGAGATTTCCTTGGCGACCATGTCCTCGACCAGCGCGGGCAGGCGCGCGTCGAGCCATTCCTTGAGCATCGGCCGCAGCATCGAGCGAACCAGAGCCTCCAGCGTATTGTCCTCGCCCTCGCGCGGGCTGACCAGCATGGTGGACAGGGCCGAGAGCGAATGACGCGCGGCCACTTCGCTTTCCACCGACAGGATCGAGTCGCCGTCCGATTCGGACGGGGCCACGGCCTTCACGGCGCGGGTCGACTTGGGCGCGGGCATCACTTCCTCCACCGGAATCTCGTCGGTCAGTTCCAGCACTTCCTCGACCTCGGCCGACATCACCGCATGGGACGCGGCACTCAGGTCGATCGGGGTCTTCTGGCGGCGCTGCGGCGCGGCCTGAACGGCATCCTCGCCCTCTTCGGCGATGATCCGCTTGATGGACGAGAGTATCTCTTCCATCGAGGGTTCCTTGGTCATGTCACCCATGGATAATTCCCGTCCAAATTTCATTCCGCACCTATTCCGCCAAGATTACCTGTTCAGGTTAACAAGCGGTTAAGGCTGCGCGGCATCGACTTTGGCGTTTTGAGCCGGCGTGTCAACGGTACGTGTCGAAACCGCCTGGGGCTTGCCGTCATAGTCCCAGTCGAACCACTTGCCCTCGACCCGGTCATAATTGACCATCGGGTCATAGAGGGTGCCGCTCTCCAGGCCAAGATCGTCGGCCTCGGCATGGCCCATCGCGGCCAGCAGGGTGAAGCCGGCGACATAGGCATTGCGGCGCGCGGTCACCAGTTCGACCTTGGCGTTGAGCGATTCCTGCTCGGCATTGAGGATGTCGAGGATGGTGCGGCTGCCGACCGAATTTTCCGCGCGCACGCCTTCCAGCGACAGTTCGGCGGCATCGACCGCCTTCTGGCTCGACTGGATCGTGCGCAGCGACGCCTGCAGCGCGGCATAGGCGGCGCGCGCCTGCGAGATCACGCCGCGCTCGACCTCGATCTGCCGTTCGATCGACTGCGACTCGAGCGCCTGGCTCTGGCGCACCTGGGCGGCCGGGCGACCGCCCTGGTAGAAGGGAATGGTCAGGGTCGCACCAACGGCCGCCTGCTTGTTGGCCGCAATGTCCTTGTCCATATAGTCGGTATAGCTACCCTGGCTGAAACCGCTCAGGGTCGGCAGCGTGGCGCCCTTGGCCGCCTTCACGTCATAACGCGCAGCCTCACGCGACTTCTGCGCGGCGAGGATATCGGGATTATCGGCCAGCGCGACGCGCACGGCACTGTCGGGATCGGCCGGCAGGCCCGGCAGAGCGGGCGGCGATTCCAGATCGACCGGCGCCTCGCCGACCATCGCGATATAATTTTCGCGGCTGGTGATCAGGTTGGATTCGGCGCGCTGCAGGTCGGACCGGGCCAGCTCCAGACGCGATTCCGACTGGGCTACGTCGGTGCGGGTGACATCGCCGACCTCGAACCGGTCGTTGGTCGCCTGGAGATTGACCTCCAGCACCTTCACATTCGCCGCGTTGAGCGACACCAGCGCGCTGTCGCGGATCACGTCCATATAGGCGGCGACCGTCTGCGAGAACACGCTCGCCTCGGTCCCGCGCAGATTGGCCTGGCCCGATTCGACGCGCGTTTCCGCTGCCTTCACGCTGTTGCGGACGGTGCCGCCGGAATAGATGGGCACATCGATGCTGGCACTGGCATTGGCCGAACGATGCGGCGCCAGGAAGCTGTTCGACGGGCGCACCACCAGTTCCTGGAACTGGAGCTGCGAATTGGCCGTGGGCCGC
Source organism: Sphingobium sp. WTD-1 (assembly GCF_030128825.1). Taxonomy (NCBI): domain Bacteria; kingdom Pseudomonadati; phylum Pseudomonadota; class Alphaproteobacteria; order Sphingomonadales; family Sphingobiaceae; genus Sphingobium; species Sphingobium sp. WTD-1. The sequence goes on from NZ_CP119127.1 coordinate 4,650,387, forward strand.
CCCGCCGCCTTCTGGATCGGGACATTCTCGTCCGTCGCCCGCTGACCGGCGCGTGCGCCGGTCAGGGTCGGATTGGTGCGATAGGCCTTGGCCAGCGCGCCCTGCAGGGTTTCGGCATGCGCCACCCCTGCCATGGAAGAGGATAGCAACAGCAAGGCTGTAGCGGCTTGGCGCCGAAGGGTCATACGCTTTGCTGTCATCTATCCTGTCTCAAAAAACGAATTGCTCCGGCGCGGCGAAACCGGGAAGCACGACCATTTCCATGTCGGTAAGGCTGGCGAGACCCAGCACGCCCGCCACCGCGCGGCCGCTGCACAGGCGAGCGACACCGCGTTCGACGACGCCTGTCACCACCCGTCCCCCATCGACTAGCTGCTGGACGAGCGCAGCGGGAACTTCCTCCACCGCGCCGTCAATGAAAAGAACATCATAGGGCGCACCGGCCGATGCGCCGGCGGCCAGCGGGCCACGCACCACGGTCACCCCGGGCACCGCGATCTCCGCGCCACCCTCGACCTCGACCGCCGTCACCTGCGCACCCAGCTCAGCGAGCAGCGCCGCGCTGTAACCGGTCGCCGCGCCGATCAGCAGCACCTTCTCGCCGGCCTGGACATCGGCTTCCTTGAGCAGACGGCCAGTGACCAGCGGCGGGTTCAGCGCACGGTCGCCGTCCAGCGGGATCGGGCGATCGACATAGGTCATGGCCCGACGCTCGGCGGGGACATAGTCCTCGCGCGGCACCTTGGCCATCACGGCGATCACGCGCTGATCGTCCACGGCGCTGGTGCGCAGCTGGCTCTCGACCATGGCGGTCCGCATCGAAGAAAAGTTCTGCTCGGTCACGATAGTTCCTCGCTTGGCACAACTGTATTGGCAATGCAATACAGTGAAGGGATTACCGGACCTCTAAATCAGCATTTCCCCCGCGCCAAGCGGCTTTCCACGATGGAGAGCGAGATTCTTGGGATTGTTCCCCTTCCTGCGCTTGACTTTGCGATCAAAGGCGGACATTTGCCGCCTCCACCGCACGGAAGGCCCGATGGCGGAGTGGTGACGCAGAGGACTGCAAATCCTTGCACGCCGGTTCGATTCCGGCTCGGGCCTCCATTTTCCAGACAGATGCGATCCGTGCCGAATCCAGGCAGCAGCCTTGTTCAGGCTGCGCTGCGTCGCATCGCCTGTCGCCAGCGCCAATAGCCCAGCAGCGCCAGTCCGATCATTGCGGCATAGAGGCCGGCCGTCAGCCACAATCCCTTGAACGCGAACATGCCGACATAGAAAATGTCGACCGCGATCCACAGCAGCCAGCTCGCCGCATGGCGCCGCGCCGTCCAATATTGGGCGACCAGGCTGAAACTGCTCAGCGCCGAATCCATCCAGGGCAGCGCCGCATCGGTGTAATGATGGATGAACCAGCCGATCGCGCCGGCACAGAGTGCCCCCAGCGCCACCCCCTTGGCGGCCCGCATCGGCGGCAGCGGCACCACCCTTACCTCGCCCTCGTCGCGCTTGCCCCGTGCCCAGCCGACCCAGCCATATACGATGGCGATGCCGAACAGCCCCTGCAGCACCATGTCGGCATAGAGGCGCACGTCCAGGAACAGCTTGGCATACAGGGCGCAGGCCATCAGGTTGATCGGCCAGCACAGCAAATGCCGCCGCGCCGTCAGCCAGATGCCAAGGAAGCTGATGATGACGGCAATGATCTCCAGCACAGACATCAGCCGGCCACTCCCTGATGGAGCCGCGCCAGAAAGCCCTGCCCCTCGTCGGACAGGAACCAGTCGGCATGGCCGACCAGATAGGCCTGCCAGGCCAGCATCGCGCCTTCGCGATCGGCCAATATGCTGAAGAAATAGTCGATCTCGGTCAGGGCGAATTCGATATGGACCAGCGGCAGCAGGTGCAGCAGCGTATCGATCTCGGCAGGCGCCAGCGCCAGCACACTGCAATAGCCCGCCAGCAAGGCCAGCGCGCCCTCCACATCCGCCGGCTCGGCCAGCCGCCCCTGATCCAGCGTCAGCCAGGGAATCGCCGTCCGCTCGATCGCGGTGGCCAGATCATGCAGGGCGCAGCTGCGGGTCGACAGGCCGAAATCGAAGATGCTGCTCACCACGCCTTGCGCCGACCACAGCAGGTTGGAAGGGTGCCAGTCATTATGGGTCCAGAGCGCAGGCAGCTCCGCCAGCCGCGGCGCCAGCCCCTGCCCCAGTGCCGCGAACAGCCGCCCCAGTTCCGACCGCCAGGGCATGTCCGCCAGGAAGGCCGCCACCGCGGGCCGTGCCGCGACATAGGCGTCCGCTGCGGCCAGCGGATCAACGGCGGGCAAGATCGTGAAGCTCGACACCAGCGGATGCGCTCCGCGTGCCGGCGCATCGAAACCGGCTGCCGCCCGATGCAGTTGCGCCAGCGCGACACCAGCCGCAAAGGCGTGATCGGGCGACAGGAAGGGCGTCCAGGACTGGCGATCGCGATAGAGATCGAGGCCCGGTGCCTGGCGATGCAGCTCATAGCTCCATTCGCCCAGCGCAATCGCGCCGGCGCCATCGGTGGCGCACAGCACATCGGGCACCGCCAGCCCGGCACCGCGCAGATGCGCCATATAGCCATGCTCCTCGGCCAGCGCCGCCGGCGTGCGCAAGCGCTGGTGATGCCGCTTCAGGAACAGCGGGCCGCGATCCGTCTCGACCAGCGCTGCCGCCGAAAAGGGGCGCGGCGAATGCCAGGCCAGCGCCGCCAGCCGGCCAGCGTCGGGAAAATGGGCCAGCACCGCCGCTGCCTCGTCCACAGTGATCGCCGGCCAGGCCGGCGCCTCCAGCGCCAGCCCCATGCCATGGACCAGATGCGGAGTGGCGGCGCTCATCGTCAGAAGGCGCGCGACAGCGTCGCCACCACGGCGCGCCCGCTGCCGACATAATAGGTCGGCGCCGAACCGGCGATCAGCGTGCCGTTGCGCCCGACCGTATCCTGCGCGTTGGTGCTGATCGAATAGACGCCCGACAGGACACGCGGATTGGTGACGTTGATCGCGTTGATGCGCAGATCCATCACCTGCGCATCGATCAGCCCGGCCAGATGGACGCCCACCGACAGGTCCAGCGTGGCATAGCCCTTGATGCTCTCGTCATTCATGAAGGTCGCATATTGGCGGCCGACATATTTGAGCGCGCTGCTGCCGAACAGCCGGCCATCATCATAGGTGCTGCCCAGCGCGAACTGGAAGCTGGGGGCCGATACCGCCCGCTTGCCCCTGGTCGGCAGATAATCGCCGTTGATCGCCAGATCGTCGTTCAGGCGCGTGTGCAGATATTCGGCCGAAGCATAGATGCTCATCCCCTTGGCCGGGCGATAGTCGATCTCGCCATCCAGGCCATAGCTGCTCTGGCTGCCGGCGTTGATGGTCGAATTGACCAGCGCGCCGCCGCTGTCGATCACCGTCGCCACCTGGCGGTTGCGGAAATGATAATGGAAACCGGTCAGCGAGAAGGACAGGCTGGGGCCGATATAGCGATAGCCCAGCTCCTGCGAGATCGAATATTCATTCTTCAGGCCGTCGGTGCCCTGGCTCACCAGTTCGCCGCCATAATAGCTGTTGTAGAGCGCAAACTCGTTGGGCGTGCGGAAATTGGTGGTGATGTTGGCGAACAGCTGCTGCCGGTCGTCCAGCTGATAATGGATCGCCGCCCGCGGCAGCGCGGCAAAGCTGTCGATCCGCACCGTCGATTGCGGGCCGGGCAGATAATTGCGGCCGTTGCGCAGCAGGTTGACGCCCTTGAAACCGATGTCGATGCCCAGCTTGGGCGTCACCGCAATGCTGTCGGACAGGAAGAAGCCCTTGGTGACCGTCTCCGTGCGCTGATTTTCATAAGCCAGCAGCCGCCCGTCGGCGGTGCGGATCGCCTTGTCCTGATAGCCCCACGGGTCCACCGGCCGGCCATCGGCATCGATCGACGTATAGGATTGCGTCACCCGGTCTGTGCCATAGTCGAACCACAGGCCAGCCACGATCCGATGCGCGCCGGCCTGCAGAGTCAGCTTGCTGACGTCGCCGACGCGGAACTGCTTGCCGGTCCAGTTGCCCAGCACCGTGGCGACGCCATCGACCGCACCGGGCAGGTCGATCGGCTGGGTCAGTTCCTCGGTGCCCAGATAATTGCCGGTGGTGGCGAGCTGCGTGCCATAGGGCGAATTGCCATGCCCCATCTGCAGATAGGCGCTGCTGTCGAAGCTCAGCGTGTCACTCAGCTTCAGGTGGACGGGCGCCGCGACATAGAAATTGCGGAACGGCGCGCGATAGAGGCGCCAGTAGTTGGTATTCCCCTCGCTATAGGCCTCGTCGAAATTATAGCCCCGGCCAGAGGCTTCCCAGTCCGTCTTGCTGGGGCTGGGATAGGTCGATGTCTTGGCGTCGTTGAAGGAAAAGGCGATGCTCGCCCGGTTGCCCTCGCCCCATTCGTTCAGCAGCTTGGCATCGATATGCTGGCGCTGGTCATGTCCCGCCCCGCGCCAGTTGTCGGCACGGTTGTTGGAATAGGAAATGAAAGCCTTCAGCCCGGTCGACCCGATCCGTCCCGTGTCGATCCGCGCAAAGACGCGCCGTTCGTCATAGGAACCGACCGACAGGTTGACGAGGCCGCCCGCCTCGGCCCTGGGATCATCCAGCGTCAGCGACAACAGGCCACCGGCCGCCGCCACCACCGGCGAGTCAATGTCTGCCGCGCCCTGCGCCAGCATCACCTGCCGCACATTCTCCGCATCGGCGAATTGCGAGGGATAGGCATAATAATAGCCGATGTCGTTCTGCGGCGCGCCTTCCATCAGCACGCCGATCTGGTCCTGGCCCAGGCCGCGCAGCGTCAGGCTGGACGATGCCGACAGGCCATAGGGGTCGCTGGACGAGACATTGGCGCCGGGCAGCAGGTTGACCAGCTGGAACGCATTGAGCGTCGGCGCCTGCTTGATGATGAAGTCGGTGGAGATCGCGCTGACCGCCTTGGGCGCGCTCTGGTCGGGCAACAGGCCTTCGGGGTCGGGATGGCCGACGACCTGGATATTGGTCGACTGGTCCAGCTCATCCTCCGCCATCGCGGGCGATGCGATCATCAACAGGGCCAGCGTCAGGCAGGCGCTTCCAACATGGGGCAATCGGGCAGTCTTCATCTCACGTCCACTCCACAGGAGGGACGACGGACCTGCCGCCTTGCCCTCCCTACGCCGGTATCAGCCGGATCAGGTTCAGCGGGTCGTGGTCTGCTGACCACCTCTCAGCCGCGCATGAGCGGCCCCCCGGGGATGGCCGCCCCTTAGGCGTTTCGACGCGAAGTGGAAAGCCCTCTCTATCGGCTCTCGACTTATCGAAGCCCGCCCGGCTAAGACATGGCCATGATGAAGCTGTTCATTGGCAACAAGGCCTATTCGAGCTGGTCACTGCGCGGCTGGCTGGCATGCAAGCTGTCCGGCCTTCCGTTCGAGGAAGTGGTGGTCCCCCTCTATGACGAGGAATGGGAAAAGCGTCGCGAGGGCGATGAGTTCGCCCCCTCCTCCGGCAAGGTGCCGATCCTGTGGGATGGCGACGACATCGTCGTGTGGGACAGCCTGGCCATCGTCGAATATCTCAATGAAAAGGCCGGGGGCGACCAGTTCTGGCCGACCGATCCAGGCGCTCGCGCCATGGCTCGCTCGATGGCAGCCGAAATGCACAGCAGCTTCGCCGCGCTCCGCCGCGAGCACAGCATGAACATCCGCCAGATCTATGATCCGGTCCCGCCGTCGGAAGCCGTCGCCCACGACATCAGCCGGATCATGCAGCTCTGGGCCCAGGCCCGCGCCCGTTATGGTGGCGAGGGCGATTTACTTTTCGGCGAGTTCGGCGCCGTCGACCTGATGTTCGCGCCGGTCGTTACCCGCTTCATCACCTATCAGCTGCCGGTCGCCCGCTTTGCCGAAGCCTATATGCGCGCGATCATCGCCCATCCCTGGATGCAGGAATGGATCGGCGAGGCGCAGGCCGAGGAATGGGTGATCGACAAGTTCGAAGTCCCGCCACAGACGGCCTGATCCGATGAGCGACAGCCCCGAGGCCAAGCAGGAGACCCGCAAGGAGGAAGCCGCCCGTATCCGCCGACGCTGGATCACGCTTGGTGAGTTGCTGGCGGTGGCCGCCGTGCTGATCTCCGCCCTCACCCTCTATCTCAACTGGGCCGACAAGAAGGACGAGCGCGCCAGCAAGGCCGCCGAAAGCAGCAAGGCCTCCGCCCGCGCCGCCCGGCTGGTGCTGAACGCCGCAGCCGATGGCGACAGCCGGCTGACGCTCAAGCCCGCCGATCCCGATCAGCTGGTGCAGAGCCAGACCATCCATTTCCCCAGGGCGCTCGGCATCGCCCCGGTCGACACCACCGGCGAACCGCGGATCGAGGCCGGCTGGTTCGAGGATGCCCTGAAAAAGGCGCGCAACGCCGCCAAGCTGCCCGACGACAGCATCGGCGACGAGAAACTGCCGGTGACCATCGTCACCCAGTTCGTCGTCAATGGCGACACGCACAGCGATTCCACCGTCTACGACATCGGCTATGGCATCGCCGGCAAATGGCTGTCCGGCCACAAGCTGACCCTGCGCGGCCTGTCCCTGGTCAGCCACGCCCAGGGCGCCGACGCCCAGGCAAAGATCGACGCCCGCTGGGCCCGCCAGACAAAAGGCTAGGGCTGCACGGCCAAGTTCGGACAGGCCGCAAGCTGACGTCTCAGTTCCTCCCCAAGCTTGCTTGGGGAGGATTACGGACAGTCGCCTACCACCGATCATCCCCAGCAACAAAAAACCCGGCCGCTCCTTGGGGGAGCGCCGGGCCTTTTGCTCGTCCGGGGACGGGTGTCGGGTTTAGCCGACGATTTCTTCGGGCTTGAAGAAATAGGCGATCTCGATCGCGGCATTTTCTTCGCTGTCCGAACCATGGACCGAATTGGCTTCGATCGATTCGGCCAGTTCCTTGCGGATGGTGCCGGCGTCGGCATTGGCCGGATTGGTGGCGCCCATGATGTCGCGGTTGCGGGTCACGGCGTTTTCGCCTTCCAGAACCTGGACGACGACCGGGCCCGAGATCATGAAGGCGACCAGGTCAGCAAAGAAGGGGCGTTCCTTGTGAACGGCATAGAAGCCTTCAGCCTGTTCGCGGCTCATGCGGATGCGCTTGGAAGCGACGACGCGCAGGCCGGCTTCTTCCAGCATCTTGGTGACGGCGCCGGTCAGGTTGCGACGGGTTGCGTCGGGCTTGATGATCGAAAAAGTGCGCGTGACGGCCATGGCCCTCATAACTCCGGATTGTTGGAATAAAGTTGCGCGCCCTTTAGACCGGGGCGAATGACTTCGCAAGAGGGGGGCAAGGGGCCTTCGTATCAGCCCCTATTTCCCGGCGTTCAGGGCCCCTGCACCCATTTGCGGCCTTCCTGCCGCCAGAAGCGCGGGGTCACGCCCTCGCGCTTGCTAAGCGCGCGCCAACTGGCCCGCGCCCCGTCGATCGTGTCCGCGTCGAAGAAATAGAAGGCGCGATCGAAGCCCAGCGCCTCCTCGCGCCACACCCCATCCGCCAGCGCGATATGCCTGGCGCCATTGGCCGCATCGCAGCTCTGCGCCAGCAGCACCGGCTGGGCGGCGTCCACCCCGTCGCCTGCCAGGCCGTTGGCCAGGAAGCTTTCGGGTGGCCCCGCCCATAGCCCCGCCGATATGCGGGCCAGCCGTTCCGGCTCGTCGGCCACCACCAGCAGCCGCGCGCCCATGTCCAGGATGCGCGCCGCGATCGCAGGCAGCACCCCTTCCACGGGATCCCGGCTCAGCTGGTAGAAGTCGACCTGCACCGGCTTCAGCGCTCGAACTTGTCGGCCACCAGCTGGTCGATCAGGCGCACGCCATAGCCGGTCGCGCCCTTGTCGGCGGTGGCGCCGGGCTTGTCCGACCAGACCATGCCGGCAATGTCGAGATGCGCCCACTTCACGCCGTCATTGACGAAGCGCTTGATGAACTGGGCAGCGGTGATCGAGCCAGCGAAGCGCGGGCCGATATTCTTCATGTCGGCGATCGGGCTGTCGATCAGCTTGTCATAGGCCTCCGACAGCGGGAAGCGCCACAGCTTCTCGCCGCTGGTCTTGCCCGCCGCCAGCAGATCGTCGGCCAGCGCATCGTCGTTGGCGAACAGGCCGCCATGCTCGCTGCCGAGCGCGATCATCATCGCGCCGGTCAGGGTGGCGAGGTCGATCACCACTTCGGGTTCATAGGTCTTCTGCGCCCAGGTCACCGCGTCGCACAGCACCAGCCGGCCTTCCGCGTCGGTGTTCAGCACCTCGATCGTCTGGCCCGACATCGACGTCACGATGTCGCCGGGGCGCTGGGCATTGGCGTCGGGCATATTCTCGACCAGGCCACAGATGCCGACGACACGGGCCTTGGCCTTGCGACCGGCCAGCGCCTTCATGGCACCAGCGACGGCGCCGGCGCCGCCCATGTCCCACTTCATGTCTTCCATGCCCGGCCCAGGCTTGAGCGAAATGCCGCCGGTGTCGAAGGTCACGCCCTTGCCGACGAACACCACGGGCTTATCGGCGGCGCCATCGGTGCCGTCCCATTCCATCGCCAGCAGCCGCGCCTCACGCGCAGACCCCTGCGCCACGCCCAGCAGCGCGCCCATGCCGAGGTCCGTCATCGCCGCACGGTCCAGCACGGTGATCTTGACGCCGAGGTCAGCCAGATGCTGGCAGCGCGCGACGAAGCTTTCGGGATAGAGGATGTTGGCCGGTTCCGACACCAGTTCGCGGGTGAAGGCGACACCGGCGGCGACCGCCGACAGCTTGGCCCATTCGGTCTCGGCGCCGGTCGCGACGATCGTCACGGTCGCCAGCGTCGGCTTGGCTTTTTCGGGCTGACGCGTGCGATAGGTGTCGATCCGCCAGCTGCGCAGCAGCGCGCCCAGGCCCAGCCGGGCGGCATCCTCGCCACTGACGCCGGCCGGGAATTCGACCGCTGCGTGGGTCGCGCCGCTGGTTGACAGCTTGGCGGTCAGCGCGCCGCCAGCCCGCTCCAGGTCGGCCGCGCTGCCATTGCCGATGCCCAGCAGCAGGACGCGCAGCACCGCGCCGCCTTCCTCGACGAAGCTCTCGACGCTGCCGCCCGCCTCACCGGCGAAGCGCGCGGCGGCGGCGCCGGCGACCAGCGTGGCCGATGCGGCGAGCGGCAGGCTGTCGACAGTCCCCTTCGCCACGGCAAGGACCAACGTGTCGACCTGGGGGCGCGTGGGGCTGAATTGGATGTCCATCTGGGGGCCTTTTCTCTGGAATGCCGTGTCGTTCTTGTTTCAGCCAGATAGTGCGGCTTTGCCGCTCTGCAAAGCCATTCGGCGGATTTCCGCCGTCCCGAATGCGAGCAGCGATTGCGGCGCGAGCCAAGCAGTGCGATAGGCAGGGACCAGAAGTGCCCACAAAGAGGCCCCTACGCTTGCAGATTTCCGTGTTTCCCCTGTCGTTCAAACAGGCGCTGCTTGCCGGCGCTGCCTCGTCCTGCCTGCTCGCGGCGCCGCTGGCCCATGCGCAACAGGCGCCCGAGCCCAAGCTGAACGAGCCCCAGACGCCGATCAGCGCGCCCGACGCGCCGGTGCCCGACAATGACCAGGAAATCGGCTTCGCCGCCGATACGCTGGAATATGACACCAACAGTCAGGTCGTGACCGCCACCGGCAATGTCCAGTTGCTGCGCGACGGCAACCGGCTGCGCGCCGACAAGATCGTGTGGGACCTCAACACCGGCAAGGTGGAGGCGCAGGGCGCCGTCTCGGTGATCGATCCGGACGGCAATGTCGCCTATGGTGATCGCTTCGATGTCACCGATACGCTGAAGGATGGCGCGGTCGACAATATATTGCTGGTCCTCCAGAAGGGCGGCCGCATGGCCGCGACCAAAGGCGAGCGGGTCAATGGCGTCTATACGCTGCACCACGCCGCCTATACCGGCTGTCCGGTGGAGGGCAGCGACGGCTGTCCCAAGGAACCGACCTGGCAGATCAACGCAGTCAAGGTCGTCTATGACCCGACCAAGCAGCGCGTCTCCTACACCCGCGCCAATGTCGAGCTGTTCGGCCTGCCGCTGATCCCGGTGCCGGGCCTGTCGCATCCGGTCGGCGACGATGGTGGCAGCGGCCTTCTGGTCCCCAATATCCGTTATGACCGGGTCAATGGCTTCGAGGTTGCGGTCCCCTATTATCTCAAGCTCGCACCCAATCGCGACCTGACCGTCACGCCGCACGTCTACAGCGATTCGCTGCCGATGATCGAAGGCAATTTCCGTCATCTCTACGATCGCGGCGCCTATCAGATCACCGGCTATGCCACCTATGGCAGCCGGTCGAGCGGCATCACGCCGACCGATTCGCAAAAGGATATTCGCGGCGCGATCGACGCCAGCGGCGGCATGCAGCTGTCGCCCGAATGGAGCGTCAACGGGTCGATCCGGGTCGCCACTGACCGCACCTTCCTGCGCCGCTACGACATCAGCCGCGACGACCGGCTGCGTTCGACCCTGGGCGTCCAGCGGATCGGCGAGAACAGCTATTTCTCGCTCGCCGGCTGGGCGGTGCAGACGCTGCGCGTCGATGACCCCCAGGGCCAGATGCCGATCGCGCTGCCGGTCATGGACTATCGGCTGCGGATGAAGGATCCGCTGCTCGGCGGTCAGATGCAGTTCCAGGCCAATACGCTGGCGATCACCCGGACCGACGGTCAGGACACCCAGCGCGCCTTTGCCGCGTTCGAATGGAATCTACGCAAGCTGACCGGCCTTGGCCAGGAGGTGAATTTCACCACCTATCTGCGCGGCGACGTCTATCACAGCAGCAACAATCTGCTGACCGACACGATCAGCTATGCCGGCGATCCGGGCTGGAAGGCGCGCGGCATCGCCGCCGCCGCGGTCGACATGCGCTGGCCCTTCATGGGCGAGGCCTTCGGCGGCGTGCAGCGCATCGCCCCGCGCGTCCAGATCGTCGCCTCGCCGCACCTCGCCAACCTGTCGGTGCCCAATGAGGATGCCCGGTCGGTCGATCTGGAGGACAGCAACCTTTTCGCGCTCAACCGCTTCGCGGGCTATGACCGGTTCGAGGATTCGAGCCGCATCACCTATGGCCTGGAATATAATCTGGCACTGCCCGACTTCACGCTCGACGCCAATGTCGGCCAGAGCTACCGGCTCGACAACCGCGCCAGCATCCTGCCCGACGGCACCGGCCTGTCCGACCGCATGTCCGACATCGTCGGCCGCTGGACCGTCCGCTACAAGGATTTCGTCAGCTTCACCCAGCGTTTCCGGGTCGACAAGGACAATCTGGCGGTCCGCCGGAACGAGGTCGACGCGACCGTGGGCAGCAAGAAGACCTATGCCCAGATCAGCTATCTGCGCCTCAACCGCAACGCCAATATCACGCTGGAGGATCTGCAGGACCGCGAGGAACTGCGCCTTGGCGGTCGCATCCAGTTCGCCCGCTTCTGGTCGGTGTTCGGTTCGACCGTCATCGATCTTACCGGCGCGCAGGAAGATCCGGGCACCACGGCCGATGGCTATGAGCCGGTGCGCCAGCGTCTGGGCGTTGCCTATGAGGATGATTGTTTGACGCTGGGCTTTACATGGCGGCGCGACTATCAGACCAACGGTGACGCGCGCGCCGGCAACAGCTTCCAGCTGCGGCTGGCTTTTCGCAATATTGGCATATAAGGAACTGCCTTCCCGCCGTCCGCTCAGGACCGGTTAAGGCGGAACGGGGCATTGGCTCCCGACCGTATTGGAGATTTTTGCCGACGATGCTTTCTGTCGTTTTCTCGCCCAAATCCGTTCGCTCGGGCCTGCGCACCCTGCTTCTGTCCACCGCCCTTCTGGGCATGGCGGCGCAGACCGTGTCGGCCCAGGCCGTCGACGATGACGCCGATCAGGGCCTGAACCTGCCCAAGGACGTCACCATCTTCGGCAAGAATGATCCCAATGTCCGCAAGGCGACGGCGATCGTGAACGGCCGCATCATCACCGGCACCGATGTCGATCAGCGCCTGGCTCTCATCATCACCGCCAATGGCGGCAAGGTGTCGGCCGAGGAAAAGGAACGGCTGCGCGTCCAGGTTTTGCGCAACCTGATCGACGAAACGCTGCAGATTCAGGAAGCGGCGGCCAACGACATCAAGATCGATCCGGCCGAAGTGAACCAGAGCTATGAGCGCGTCGCGGCCAATTTCCGCAAGTCGCCCGACCAGTTCAACCAGTATCTGCGCGAACAGGGCAGTTCGGCCAACAGCATCAAGCGCCAGATCGAGGGCGAACTGGCCTGGAGCCGCCTGCTCCGCCGCAACATCCAGCCCTTCGTCAACGTCTCCGAAGACGAAGTGAAGTCGGTGGTCGATCGCCTCAACGCCGCCAAGGGCAGCGACGAAGTGCGGATCAGCGAAATCTATCTGTCCTCGACGCCGGAAAACCGCGACCAGATCACGGCCAACGCGCGCAACATCATCGAACAGATCAAGCAGGGCGGCAGCTTCGCCGCCTATGCCCGCCAGTTCTCCGAAGCCTCGACCGCCGTCGTCGGCGGCGATCTCGGCTGGGTCCGCCCCAGCCAGCTGCCGACCGAACTGGCGCAGGCCGCCACCGAATTGCAGGTCGGCCAGCTCGCCGGCCCGATCGAGACGGTGGGCGGCATGTCGATCATCTATGTGATGGACAAGCGCAAGGTGCTGACCGCCGATCCGCGCGATTCGCTGCTCAGCCTCAAGCAGCTGTCGGTCCTCTTCCCGGCCGGCACCAGCAAGGAAGCCGCCAGCCAGAAAGCCGCGACCTTCGCCGCCGCGGTCAAGGAGATCAAGGGCTGCGGCCAGGCGAACGAGATCGGTGCCCGCATCGGCGCCGATGTGGTCGACAATGACAATGTGAAGCTGCGCGACCTCCCGCCGCAGCTGCAGGACATTCTCGTCAATCTGCAGGTCGGCGAATCCACCCCGCCCTTCGGTTCGATCAACGATGGCGTCCGCGTCCTGGTCGTCTGCGGCCGCGACGAACCCGCATCGGCCAACGCCCCCAATCCCGAACAGATCCAGGCCCAGCTGGAAGAGGAACGCGTCAACAAGCGCGCCCGCATCTATCTGCGCGATCTTCGCCGCGATGCCGTTATCGAATATAACTGATCCGGGCAGCCTGCCGCCCTTCGCCGTCTCGCTCGGCGACCCGGCGGGCATCGGACCGGAAATCGTCGCCAAGGCGTGGGTCATGCGCGAAGCGCGTGGCCTGCCCGCATTCTTCGCCGTCGGCGATGCCGCATCGTTGCGCGCGGTGTGGCTCGGCCCGATCGAGATCGTCGGATCGCCCGAGGAAGCCGCGCAGGTGTTCGAGCGCGCCCTGCCCTGCATGCAGGTGGCCGAAGCGGGCGAGATCGTGCCCGGCACGCCCAGCATCGACGGCGCCCGCACCGCTTTCCAGGCACTGGAAGTCGCGGTCGGTCTGGCCCGCACCGGATCGGCCGCCGGCATCGTTACCGCGCCGGTCGGCAAGGAACAGTTGTACGGCGTCGGTTTCACCCATCCGGGCCAGACCGAATTCGTCGCCGAACGCTGTGGCGTCTCGGCCCAGAACGCGGTCATGATGCTCGCCGGCCCGTCGCTCAAGGTGGTGCCGATCACCATCCATATCGCGCTGGCCGATGTGCCCTCGGCGCTGACCATCGACCTGATCCGCGCCCGCGCCCTCACCACGGTGAAGGGATTGCAGCGCAATTTCGGCATCGCCCGCCCCCGTCTCGCCGTGGCCGGCCTCAACCCGCATGCCGGGGAGAATGGCGCACTCGGCCGCGAGGAAATCGAAGTGATCCGCCCGGCGATCGAGGCGCTGCGCGCCGAAGGGATCGACATTGTCGGCCCGCTGGCGGCCGATGGCATGTTCCATGCCCGCGCCCGCGAAGCCTATGACGCGGCGCTCTGCATGTATCATGACCAGGCGCTGATCCCGATCAAGACGCTGAACTTCGACGATGGCGTCAACATCACCCTGGGCCTGCCGATCGTGCGCACCTCGCCCGATCATGGCACCGCCTTCGGCATTGCCGGCACCGACAGCGCCAATCCCGGCGCGATGATCGCCGCCCTCAAAATGGCGGCCGAAGCCGCCCGCGCACGGATTGCCTATGCCGGCTGACGCCCGCCCCACTCTGCCGCCGCTGCGCGACGTGATCGCCGCCCATGGTCTTCAGGCCAGCAAGGCGCTCGGCCAGAATTTCCTGCTCGACGAACAGTTGCTCGACCGGATCGCCGCCATTCCCGGCAGCATCCAGGATCAGCCCGCGTTCGAGGTCGGCCCCGGCCCCGGTGGCCTGACCCGTGCGATCCTGCGCGCCGGCGGCAAGCTGGTCGCGGTCGAGCGTGATCGTCGCTGCCTGCCTGCACTCGCCGAACTGGAACTGGCCTTCCCCGGTCAGTTGCGCGTCATTTCCGGCGACGCGATGGAGGTGGATGCCCGTGCCGAGGCCGGCGATGGCGCCCATATCATCGCCAACCTGCCCTATAATGTCGGCACCGCCCTGCTGGTCGGCTGGCTGTCGGCGCTATGGGCGCCGCTGCCCTGGTGGTCCAGCCTGACGCTCATGTTCCAGATGGAAGTGGCCGAACGCATCGTCGCGAAGCCGGGCACCGACCATTATGGCCGCCTCGCCGTGCTCGCCCAGTGGCGCAGCGACGCGCGCATCGCCATGAAGGTGCATCGCAGCGCCTTCACCCCGCCGCCCAAGGTGATGTCGGCCGTGGTCCACATCACCCCCAAGCCGGCGCCCGAAGGCGTGCAGCTCAAGATCCTCGAACGCCTGACCGCAGCCGCCTTCGGCCAGCGCCGCAAGATGCTGCGCCAGAGTCTCAAGTCTGTCCCCGGCGCGCTCGACGCACTGGAGGCGATCGGCATTGACCCGCAACGCCGCGCCGAAACCGTCAGCGTCGAAGAATTCGTCACCCTCGCCCGCCAGCTTGACCAGGCAGCGACCAGCGCCTGATCCCGCTGCCGCGCACTGCGAGCAAAGACCAGAGACGGAGCAGAAACTGAACGTCTCTGGCACAGTCACCCCTGCGGAGGCGTGAATGACGAAGTTGGGTAGGTAGCGGAATGGCCGCTGAAGATTACACGGACCCAAACACGTCTCCGATGAAGCCTGTCCATCCAAGAACAGCGATCGTAGCTATGGCGGGGAGTAGCCACGCCCACGCCCAAGCATAACGCCGCATACTTCCCTCGGGGGTTCGCCAGTAGGCAAGCGCGAAGACTGGCGACCAGACGATCAGCGCAGGAAGCACAAAGAGCAGCAAAAGCCAAAAGACGACCATCGAGCTACGCTGCCATCAATTTGGAATGTCCGCAAATGGTCGTCAGCCGTCAAACCCGACATCGTCAGCCAAGCGCAGTGAAGTCCTGTCCTACTCGCCCAATCTCTGATCTACCATGGGCGATGCACCAGCACCGCGCCCTTCCCTCGCCCCGACCGCAGCCCACAACAGGCGGGACCCATGTGTCGCCTCCCTGTCGCGTCGGCATGACCCGACAGGCGCGTCGGTGCAACGCTGTCCTGCCCAACTGTCGTGCGACCGTCGCGTCATGGGCGCGTGGCAGGCGCGTATCCGGTGCAGACGGCCCCAAATGCCGCACGACACTGTGAACTTCGGCGCTGTCGCGTCGGCATGACCTTTGCCGATCCCGGCTTATCGGCAATAGCCTTCCTCGCCCGGCTTCACGATCAGGCAATCCTGCTTGTCGGCGAGATATTTGAAGCCCGTCTCCGCCCCCGTGCCCGGTCGGATGGCAAGGTCGCGGCCATCGCGCGCGAAGCGGATCGTCGCGCCATCGGCCAGCCCGCTATAGGTCGCTTCCCGGTCGAGATTATCCTTGTTGGTCAGCGCATAATGGCCCGGCTTGCCGTTGGGGGCGAGCTGGATGTCGAGGAACAGCCCTTCCGGCCCGGTCCAGCGCCCGACCCACTCGTCGGTTGGCAGCGCCGCGCCCGCATTGTCGGGGGCCGCGACAGAGTCTGTATCGTCGATCGCTTCGGCATGGGCCGGCACGCTCGCATTGTTCGCCACCGCTTCATTGTCCACGCCCTTGGCGCAGCCACCCAGCAGCAATACCGCGCCCAGACCGGGCAGGATCAGGCGAAGGGCAGACGTGGTGGCGGGCTGTCGGATCATCCATGGTCTCCTTGCTGTCATGACGACACTATGCGGGGCAAACGGGCGAACCGGCCGGATCGATCCCCAATCGGGTCGAACGGCGCTTGCCAGCGCCCGTCATTTCCGCACAGTGAGCGACAACAGAATAGCATGTTCGGGGCGCCGGGTCGTCCCATGCCGGGGGGGCAAGTGAGAGCGAAATTCGTACGGGAGTCCGCCGATGTCCGGCGGCAGGCACTGATCGACGCAACGGCAAAATGTCTGGCGGAAAAGGGCGTGGCGGGCACGTCCGTCCGTGCCATCTGCGCCGCCGCGGGCGTATCGTCCGGCCTACTGACCCATTATTTCGAGGGCGTCGACGCGCTGATCCTCGCCACCTACCGCGATGTCGGACAGCGCGTATCCCAGGCTATGGATGCAGCGATCGCGGGCGCGGGCGACGATCCGCTGGACCGGCTGCGTGCCTTTCTCCAGGCCAATTTCCGCGCGCCCGTGCTCGACGCCGATCTGCTCGCCACCTGGATCGCCTTCTGGAGCCTGATCAAGTCCAACGCCGATGTCGCGGCCGCTCATGCCGACATCTATGCGGCCTCGCGCGCGCAGCTGGAGGGGCTGGTCACCGCCGCCGCGCCGGCCTTCTCCCCTGCGCAGGTACGGCTCAAGGCCATCGGCCTCACCGCGCTGGTCGACGGGCTGTGGCTGGAATATTGCCTCGACCCCACCAGTTTCAGCGCGGCGGAGGCACAGCAACTGGTCGAACGGGCCATGGTGCATGCCCTGCGGGATCAATGACCCGTTCGATTAATCGGATAGCGTGTGATCGCTTTTATCTATCAACATGTCCGAGAAAACCAATTTCCCCCGAATCATCCGCTTCCCTAAACAGGCTTCGCAACAGCAACCCTAATCAAGGAACTGGATAGCCCATGGCTCTCATCAACACCCCCCTGCAGCCTTTCAAGGCAACCGCTTTCAAGGAAGGCAAGTTCGTCGACGTCACCGATGCCGACGTCAAGGGCAAGTGGGCCGTCTTCTTCTTCTACCCGGCCGACTTCACCTTCGTCTGCCCGACCGAGCTGGAAGACCTGGCCGACATCTACCCCACCCTGCAGGGCATGGGCGTGGAAGTCTATTCGGTGTCGACCGACACCCATTTTTGCCACAAGGCCTGGCACGACACCTCGCCGGCCATCGGCAAGATCAACTATTACATGCTGGGTGACCAGAACCACGACATCTCGAACCAGTTCGGCGTGCTGCGCGAAGGCGTCGGCCTGGCCGACCGCGGCACCTTCGTGCTCGATCCGGAAGGCGTGATCCAGCTGGTTGAAATCACCCCCGAGGGCGTGGGTCGCAACGCGGCCGAACTGCTGCGCAAGATCAAGGCGCTGCAGTATTGGACCAGCCATCCGGGCGAAGTCTGCCCCGCCAAGTGGGAAGAAGGCGCGGAAACCCTCGCCCCCTCGCTCGACCTCGTCGGCAAGATCTAAGCATCTTTAGGTGCTGACAGGCCGCCGGGCTCGCCTCCGATGAGGGAGCCCGGCGGACCTTCAAAAAAATTTCTACAGACTTATCTCTATTTCAACGGGGCTTTTGGGTCGCACCAATTCCCCGGACGGGCCGTCACGTCCTCCCGATCGGGACGGCCCGCCATCTTTTCCACGGAGCCAGACAGACATGTTGGACACAAATCTCAAAGGGCAGTTGAAAGCCTATCTGGCGAACATCACCCAGCCGATCGAGCTGGTGGCTTCGCTGGATGAAAGTGCCAAGTCGCGCGAAATGAACGAATTGCTGGCGGAAATCGCCGAGCTTTCGGACAAGGTCAGCCTCGCCACCGGCAATGACAAGCGCAAGCCCAGCTTCATGATCCGCCGCGTCGGCACCGATATCGGTGTGACCTTCGCCGGTCTGCCGATGGGCCATGAATTCACGTCGCTGGTGCTCGCCCTGCTGCAGGTCGGCGGTCACCCGTCCAAGGCTGCGCAGGATCTGATCCAGCAGGTCAAGGATCTGGACGGCGACTATGCCTTCGAGACCTATTTCTCGCTGTCGTGCCAGAACTGCCCCGACGTGGTGCAGGCGCTGAACCTGATGAGCGTGCTCAACCCGCGGATCAGCCATGTCGCGATCGACGGCGGCCTGTTCAAGGATGAGGTCGACGCCCGCAAGGTCATGGCCGTGCCGACCATCTTCCTCAACGGCGAACCCTTCGGCCAGGGCCGGATGGAGCTGGAGCAGATCGTCGCCAAGATCGACAGCGGTGCCGAGGCGAAGGCGGCCGAGAAGATCCGCAAGCAGGATCCGTTCGAGGTGCTGGTGGTCGGCGGTGGTCCCGCTGGCGCGGCAGCCGCGATCTATTCGGCGCGCAAGGGCATCCGCACCGGTGTCGCGGCCGAACGCTTCGGCGGCCAGGTGCTCGACACCATGGATATCGAGAATTTCATCTCGGTCAGCCGTACCGAGGGGCCCAAGCTCGCCTCGGCGCTGGAGGCGCACGTCAAGGATTATGACGTCGAGATCATGAACCTGCAGAAGGCGGCGAAGCTGATCCCGGCCAAGACCGAAGGCGGCTATCATGAGATCGTGCTGGAAAATGGCGCGTCGCTGAAGGGCCGCACCATCATCCTGTCGACCGGTGCCCGCTGGCGCCAGATGGGCGTGCCGGGAGAGGACGAATATCGCAACAAGGGCGTGGCTTATTGCCCGCACTGCGATGGTCCGCTGTTCAAGGGCAAGCGCGTGGCTGTGATCGGCGGCGGCAATAGCGGCGTCGAAGCCGCGATCGACCTGGCCGGCATCGTCGCCCATGTCACCCTGATCGAGTTTGACAGCCAGCTGCGCGCCGACGCGGTGCTGCAGCGCAAGCTCGCCAGCCTGCCCAACGTCAAGATCATCACCTCGGCGCTGACCACCAAGGTGAACGGCAATGGCGAGCGGGTGACCGGCCTCAGCTACAAGGACCGCAACAGCGGCACCGAGCATGATGTCGAGCTGGAAGGCATTTTCGTCCAGATCGGCCTCGTGCCGAACACCGAATGGCTCAAGGACACGATCGCCCTCTCGCCCCGTGGCGAGATCGAGATCGACGCGCGCGGCGAAACCAGCCAGCCCGGCATCTTCGCCGCCGGCGACTGCACCACGGTGCCCTACAAGCAGATCGTCATCGCCATGGGTGCGGGGTCAACCGCAGCCCTGTCGGCCTTCGACTATCTGATCCGTCTGCCCACTGCCGAGGAAGCGGCCGAAGCAGCCTGAAAAATGCCCGCCTGAACCAGTCCCCCCCTTCTGGTTTTCAGGCCAGCGAAGGCCGGTCCGTTCCCCTGACGGACCGGCCTTTTTCCTGTCAGGGAACGCCGATCACCGTTTCGGGCTGCTCGGGATAGGCACGCAGCAGCGCGTTGCACAGCGCCGTGGCGGCGCTATCCCGCTTGTCGGCCGGGCGCACCGTCACCGCGCTGCCGCTCCAGATCACGGCCGCGTCGCCGCGCCGGTGCAGGCGCATCTCCAGCTCGGTGCGTTCGAGCGCGACATGGCGCGTCTTGCCGGACGGCACCGCCAGCGAGAGGCTCGATCCCACCGCGCCGGACACGCCGCCGGGCATCAGGTCGGAATTGCTCTTCTCGACCTTGCCGGTCCCCGTCCCGACCTCGGACGCGCGAATGACCAGTTCCATGACCAGCGCGGCATGGCCATCGTCCAGCAAGGTGAAGCCCTTGTCCGACAGGGCCAGGGTGGCCGCATCGACAAAGGCGTCCGCCGCGCCCGCCTGCCCGCTCGCATCCTCCCGCATGGACACCGATATGGTGCCACCGCTCGGCACATCCGCCGCCGATGCCATCGTCGGCAACAGCATCGCCGCCGCCACCATCAGCATGGACCGCGCCCATTTCCGCGCACCAGGCAATCGCTTCTGATCCATCAAGGCTCGATCATCCATCCCAAGCCGAACAGGTCGGCGGCCAACAACTATATGCCTAGCCGAGCGGCGGCCCGCCGACAATCGCGCGCCCTCACCGGTCCCGCCGCGCCATTCTCACACGATATTCATTTGCCTTCCCGCGCCCGGCATGACAGCGGCGGAGCATGACGAACCGATCGCCCCGCCATCCGCTCCTGATCGCGCTGCTGCGCTGCAAGCCGGTGCTCGACTTCATCGGCGACGATCCCGACGCGAAGCCCCTCGCCCGCAATATCGGTCTGTTCCAGCTGACCATGCTGGGCGTCGGCGCGACCATCGGCACCGGCATCTTCGTCGCCCTGACCACCGCCGTGCCCGAAGCGGGGCCGGCGGTAACCCTGTCCTTCGTCATCGCCGGCATCACCGCCGCGCTGACCGCGCTCTGCTATGCCGAAATGGCCTCGGCCGTGCCGGCGTCGGGCTCCTCCTATTCCTATGCCTATGCGACCATGGGCGAACTCGCCGCCTTCCTGATCGGCAGCTGCCTGCTGCTGGAATATGGCGTCTCCGCCTCCGCCATCGCCGTGGGATGGGGGCAGTATCTCAACGAACTTCTCTCGATCAGCACCGGCTGGCGCCTGCCCGACATCATCGCCCGGCCGCCGGGTGCAGGCGGCATCGTCAACCTGCCCGCCGTGCTGCTGGTGGGCCTGTGCCTCATCCTGCTGCTGCGCGGCACGCGGGAATCGACCACCGCCAACGCCATATTGGTGGTCGCCAAGCTCGCCGTGCTGGCGCTGTTCGTGGTGGTCGCGCTCGCCCATTTCCAGCCGACCAATTTCCACCCCTTCGCGCCCAAGGGCATGGTCGGCATCGGCGCTGCGGCCTCCTCCATCTTCTTTTCCTATATCGGCATCGACGCGGTCTCGACCGCGGGCGAGGAAGTGCGCAATCCGCGTCGCGACCTGCCGCTTGCCATCATCCTGTCGCTGCTGATCGTCACCGCCGCCTATATATTGGTCGCGGTCGCGGCGATCGGCGCCCAGCCCTGGACCGAATTTGCCGGGCAGGAAGCGGGCCTGGCCGTCATCCTCCACAACCTCACCGGCGCGGGCTGGCCGGCGGTGATCCTGTCACTGGGCGCCATCGCCTCGATCTTCAGCGTCACTTTGGTGGTGATCTACGGCCAGACCCGCATCCTCTATGCCATGGGCCGCGACGGGCTGCTGCCCGCCTTCTTCTGCCGGGTCGATCCGGTGCGCCATGTGCCGCGCCAGAATACATGGATCGTCGCGATCGGCGTCGCCCTGCTCGCCGCCTTCGTGCCATTGGACGTGCTGGTCAACCTTACCAGCATGGGCACGCTGATCGCCTTTGGCACCGTGTCGATCGGCGTCATCATCCTGCGCCGCACCCGGCCGGACCTGCCACGCGGCTACAAGGTGCCCTTCTATCCGATCCTGCCGATCGCCAGCACGCTCTTCTGCGCCTATCTGATCTTCGGCCTGCCGGCCGACACCTATGCGCTGTTCGCGGTCTGGGTTGGTGCGGCCGCCCTGCTCTATTTCGGCTATTCGATGCGGCGCTCGGCACTGGCCCAGCGCTGATCGGTCAGCGGCGCGATACGCGCGGCACGAAGATGATCGGGTCGATATCCAGCACCGGCTTTGCCGGCGCCGGCGCAGCGACCTTGGCCACGGCGTCCGCCGCCGCCATCTGCTCGATCGTCAGCGAGGGATGCAGCCGATCCCTGGTCACCGTTACCAGCCCACCCAGGCTGGTCATGCCGAACAGCTTCTGGGCAAAGGCATAGGGCAGGCGGATGCAGCCATGGCTGGCCGGATAGCCCGGATTATGCCCAGCATGCAGCGCAATGCCGTCCCAGGTCAGCCGCTGCATGAAGGGCATGGGCGCATTGCTGTAGAGATTGGACCGGTGCCACTGATTCTTCTGCAGGATCGGATAGTCGCCGGTCGGCGTGCTGTGCCCGGCCATGCCGGTCGACACGCTCGCCATGCCGACCAGCCGGTCGCCGCTATAGACATGGGCCATCTGCCGATCGATGCTGATGACCAGATGGATCGGCCCGTCGAGCGGCCCTTCTTCCAGCCAGCGATAGCCACCCGGCGCCAGCGCACCAGCCTTGGCCGCCGGCCGCGCGCGCTTGACCGGCGCAGCCGCCTGCACCGGCAGCGACAGCGCGCCGACAAGCAGGAACAGGCTGGAAAGGCCGGAACGGGCTAAGGACATGAATCCCTTCTTAAGCATGCGCCACACCCGCGCCAGCCCTCAAATCATGCCCATCCCGCCCCGCGACGGGACAGCATCGTCAGATCAGCAGCAGTTGCGCCACCGGCGAAAAACTGCGCCGGTGCAGCGGCGTCGGGCCATGCTCACGCAGCGCCGCCATATGCTTGGCACTGCCATAGCCCTTGTTGCTCTCCCAGCCATAATGCGGATGCTCGGCGGCGGCGGCGATCATGATCCGGTCGCGCTCTTCCTTGGCCAGGATCGATGCGGCGGCGATCGACAGGCATTTGGCGTCGCCCTCCACCACCGCGGTCGAGGGCCAGCGCCAGTTGGGACAGCGATTGCCATCCACCAACACATGGGCGCACTCCTGCCCCAGCGCCTCGACCGCGCGGGTCATGGCCAGCATCGTCGCCCATAATATGTTGAGTTCGTCGATCTCC
This sequence comes from Sphingobium sp. WTD-1, assembly GCF_030128825.1. Classification (NCBI taxonomy): domain Bacteria; kingdom Pseudomonadati; phylum Pseudomonadota; class Alphaproteobacteria; order Sphingomonadales; family Sphingobiaceae; genus Sphingobium; species Sphingobium sp. WTD-1. The sequence continues at coordinate 4,673,187 of NZ_CP119127.1, forward strand.
GCGACACTGGCGATGCCCAGTCCCCAGCACAGCGCGCGGGCCTTGATCTCCCCCTCCAGCGCGGCGCGGCGCTTGGCGGTCAGCTTCTTGGAATCATTGAGGCCCTCGGGGCAATCCTCCTGTCGCAGGATCACGGCCGCCGCGACCACCGGCCCCGCCAGCGGCCCACGCCCGGCCTCGTCCACTCCGGCGACCAGGCCGGGATGATGGATCAGTTCATGCGCGAAATCAGGCATAGGCGTGGAAGCCGAAGGGATTGCCCATCGGGCCATGGCCTGCGCCCAGCCCCGGCGCCAGCGCCAGTGCCTCGCGCACATATTTGCGGCCACGCTCGACCGCTTCGATCAGGTCCAGCCCCTGCCCCAGGCCGGTCGCGATCGCGCTCGCCAGGGTGCAGCCGGTGCCATGGCTGTGTCGCGTGTCGATCCGCGCATTGCTCCATGCTTTGCGCACACCCCGCGGCCCGATCAGCCGGTCGGTCAGCATCGGCCCCTCGCCATGGCCGCCCTTGGCCAGCACATGGGTGGCAAAACGGATCGCGATTTCCTCGCCGCCCAGCGCCGCCAGTTCGGGGATATTGGGCGTCACCAGCGTGGCGATGGCCATCAGCCGCTCGAACGCCGCGATCGTAGCCTCGTCGGCCAACAGCGATCCGCTGGTCGCGACCATGACGGGATCGAAGACGATCGCCACATTGTCGAGCAGCGCCAGCCGCTCGGCCACCGCTGCCGCCGTCTGCGCCGAACCGATCATGCCGATCTTGACCGCGTCGACGCCGATGTCGCTGATCACGCTGTCTATCTGCGCCAGCACCATCTCGGTCGGCACCGGGTGGACGCCCTGCACGCCCAGCGTGTTCTGCGCGGTGATCGCGGTGATCGCGGTCATGGCATGGCCGCCCAGCAGCGTGACCGTCTTGATATCCGCCTGGATACCGGCGCCGCCGCCACTGTCCGACCCGGCAATGATTAGGATACGGGCCGGCGTCATCCCTTGAACTTGCGCTCCGTGGAGGCGGGGTTGTTCGCCAGCGCCTTGCCCATCCGGGTCGGCCGGTCCATCAGTTCGCCGCCGCAATTGGGGCAGCGATCGTCCAGCGCCTCGGCGCAGGGCGCGCACCAGGTGCATTCGAACGAGCAGATGAACGCGCCGGGCTCATCGGCCGGCAGGTCAGTGCCGCAGCGTTCGCAATCGGGGCGCATTTCAAGCATGGTTCATAACTCCGTTCGGGCTGAGCGAAGTCGAAGCCCTTGTCTGAGCGGAGGCGAAGACACCTCCCTGCGGTCGGCACTGCCCTTCGACTTCGCTCAGGGCGAACGGAATAATAGCGGCAAGCATCAGGCCGCCGCCTTCTCGACCGCGGCGCAGATGCGCTCGACCACGTCCTTGACCTGATCCTCGCGGTCGCCTTCCGCCATGACACGGATCACCGGTTCGGTGCCGGACGGGCGGATGACCAGCCGGCCCGATCCGTTCAGTTCCGCCTCGGCCTGGGCGATCACGCGCTGCACCGCTTCATCCTGCAGCGGCTTGCCACCGGCGAAGCGGACATTCTTCAGCAATTGCGGCACCGGATCGAACTGGTGCAGCGTCTCGCTCGCCGGCTTGCCCGACCGGACCAAGGCGGCCAGCACCTGCAGCGCCGCCACCGTGCCGTCGCCGGTCGTCGCATAGTCCGACAGGATCATATGACCGGACTGTTCGCCGCCGACATTGAAGCCGCCCTCGCGCATCCGCTCCAGCACATAGCGATCGCCGACCTTGGTGCGCTCCAGGCCGATGCCCTGCCCGGTCAGGAAACGTTCGAGGCCCAGGTTCGACATGATCGTCGCCACCAGCCCGCCGCCGCGCAGCGTGCCGGCGCGCGCGAAATTGGATGCGATCAGCGCCATGATCTGGTCGCCGTCGACAATCTGCCCTTTTTCATCGACCACGATCAGCCGGTCCGCGTCGCCGTCCAGCGCAATGCCGATGTCGGCGCCGGAGGAGACGACGGTTTCCTGGCACAGCAAGGGCGAGGTCGATCCGCAGCCGTCATTGATATTGGTGCCGTTGGGCGTGACGCCCACGGCGACCACTTCGGCGCCCAATTCCCAGAAGGCCGACGGCGCAACCTGATAGGCGGCGCCGTTGGCGCAATCGACCACGATCTTGAGGCCGTCGAGGCGCAGGTCGGCGGGGAAGCTCGACTTGACCGCATGGATATAGCGGCCACGCGCGTCCTCGACGCGGCGGGCGCGGCCGATATCCTTGGACGCAGCCAGCGGCACATCCTGGTTCAGCAGCGCCTCGATCTTCAGCTCATCCTCGTCCGACAGCTTGTAGCCATCCGGGCCGAACAGCTTGATGCCATTGTCATAATAGGGATTGTGGCTGGCCGAGATCATCACGCCCAGGTCGGCGCGCATCGAATGGGCGAGCATGGCGACGGCCGGCGTCGGGATCGGCCCGAACTGGACCACGTCCATGCCGACCGCGGTGAAGCCCGCGACCAGCGCATTTTCGACCATATAGCCCGACAGGCGGGTATCCTTGCCGATCACCACCCGGTGGCGATGGCTGCCGCGCTGGAAATGGGTGCCGGCCGCCATGCCGACCTTCATCGCCAGTTGCGGCGTCATCGGCCACTGGTTGGTGCGACCACGAATACCGTCAGTGCCGAAATATTGTCTGCTCATGCGATCCTGCCCCGGGGCGGCTATGGGTAAAACTCACCTCCCCCATAGCAATCTTTGATCGACTTTCCACCGCTGTCCCGGCATCGCCGCCGCATGGAAAATTTCAATGCCGCCGTCGATGCGCTGTCCAGCGCGGTCTTCTTCAAGGTTCCCCTGTTCGGCGCGCAGATCGAGCTGATCGTGCTCTATCTCGCGCTCCCCATGCTGTTCTTCACCATCTGGCTGGGGTTCCCCAATGTCACCCAGGTCGGCCGGGCGATCCGCATCCTGCGCAGCCAGCCGCATGAGGGCGAGGCGAAGGGCGATGTCAGCCAGTGGGGCGCGCTCTCGACGGCCCTGTCCGGGACCATTGGCCTGGGCAATATTGCCGGCGTCGCGGTGGCGCTGACCATGGGCGGGCCGGGCGCGATCTTGTGGATGTTCATCATCGGCTGGTTCGCGATGACGGTGAAGATGGCGGAGGTCACGCTGGGCCTCAAATATCGCGTCTTCGACGAACGCGGCCATGTCCATGGCGGGCCGATGTATGTGCTCAAAGCCGTCGGCGCAGCGCGCGGCTGGCCGAAGATCGGCCTGGTGCTCGGCGGCGCCTATGCCTTCTTTGCCCTGTTCGGCGCGATCCCGATGGTGCAGGTGAACCAGAGCTTCGCCCAGGTGAAGGTGGTCACCGGCATGACCAATGGCTGGGCCTATGGCGTGTTCATCGCGGCGGCCGTCGCGCTGGTGACGATGGGCGGCGCGGCCTGGCTGGGCGAGGTGTCGAAGCGCCTGACCCCGCTCAAGGTCACCGTCTATCTGGGCGGTGTCGCGGCGATCCTGATCCTCCATGCCGACGCTATTCCCGGCGCGCTCGCGCTGATCTGGCACGGCGCCTTTTCCAGCGATGCGGCCACCGGCGGGGCGATCGGCGCCTTTGTCGCGGGCATGCGTCGCGCGGTCTTCGCCAGCGAGGCGGGTGTCGGGTCCGCCGTCATGGCACACAGCCTGGCGCGGGCACGCCATCCGGTGTCCGAAGGCCTTGTCGCGCTGCTGGAGCCGCTGCTCGGCACGATGATCGTCTGCGCGCTGGGCGGGCTGGCGCTGGTCGTCGCCGGCACCTGGAACAATGGGCTGGAGGGCATCGCCATCACCTCGGCAGCCTTTGCCAAGGTGTCGCCCTGGTTCCCCTGGCTGCTCGCCGTCGTCGTCTTCCTCTTCGCCTATTCGACGCTGGTGGCCTGGGGCTTCTACGGCCTTCAGGCCTGGGGCTATCTGTTCGGCAATGGCCCCCGCGCCCAATGGGTCTACAAGATCCTCTATGTCGTCGCCCTGCCTCCGGCCGCCGCGATCGACCTTGGCCGGGTGGTCGGCATCGTCGATAGCAGCTTCTTCCTGATGGCGATTCCCAATGTCATCGCCCTCTATCTGTGCGCCGGCGAACTGCGCCGCGACGTGAAGGCCTATCTCGCCGATCAGGCTTAACTTCGCACATTTCCCGCACATTCTGACATAATCTTGCGGGGCCGCGATCCTATCGGAAAGCGGCCCCGTTCTTATAGCATGACCTTAACCAGATAGGACAGAAACGAAAAAGGCCCCGCCTGCCGGCGGAGCCTCTTCGTTCGTGCAGATGGTCGGGGCGTCAGATCTTGTCGCCGAGCGCACCCTTCACCGAGCCGGCCACATCCTGGGCCGTACCCTTAGCCTTCTGAATCTTGCCTTCGGCTTCCAGGCGTTCATTATCCGTGGCCTTGCCGATCGCTTCCTTCGTGGCACCGGCGGCCTTGTTGCCCGCAGCCTTCACCTTGTCGGTCATTTCACCCATATGGTTTCTCCTTGGAAGTGGCTTTCCCCCTGTCAACCATCGGACAGGGGGAAAGGTTTCCATCGAAACGCGGGCGTCATGACAAAATCAGGGCTTGATCCCGTAGCGGGCATAGACGGCGTCGATGCGCGGATCGATGCGGCGGGCGACCGCGATTTCCGCGTCCCCCTCGCTCGCCCGACCCAGCCGATGCAGCACGATGCCGCGCATGTATCGGCTCGGCTCCTTGCCCGGCTCCTGCGCGACGACGACATCCAGGTCGCGCAGCGCATCATCGAACCGGCCCATGCGGAACCACAGCATCGCCCGACTGTCGAGCGCGGCCATGCTACCCGAACTCAGCTCCACCGCCTTGGTGCAATCCTGCATCGCGCTGTCCAGCTCGACATTGCGCGATCCCTTGACCCAGCAACGCTCGTTGAACAGACCGGTCATGCCCGGCTTTTCCGCCAGTTGCGCATCGATGATCTCGATCGCCTTAGCCGGATCGCCATAGGTGCCGAGCAGCGTCGCCTTGAAGCTGCGATAGCTGTCGCGCGCCTCGCCACCGATCGCGATCTTTGCGTCGACCATGCCCAGTGCATCATCCAGCTTGCCGCTTTCCGCCAGATAGGTCGCGACCGTGCCGACCGCCGCGCCCGATGCCGGGTCGAGCTGGCGCGCCATCCGGCCATCGGCCAGCGCGCCGGTCACGTCGCCGGTCTGGAACCGGCGATAGGCACGCTGCAGATAGAGGTCGACGTCGGGCTTGATCCCGATCGCCTTGTCCAGATCGACCAGCGCATTCTTGTAATCGCCGATGCCCCAGCGGAAATTGCTGCGACTGGAATAGCCGGTCGCGTCCTCCGCATCGGCGGCGATCGCCTTGGCAAAGGTCGCCTCGACCGCCCTGGACTGCGGCCAGGCGGCGATGGTCGCCGGGCTGTAATCCCACAAATAGGTCGGTTTGGCCGGGCCGATCACATGCGGCGACATGGCCTGCACCGTGGCCAGCGCATCGCGCTCGTCGGGCAGGCGATCGGCCGCGATCTCGACGCCGGTGGCGTCGGTCCGCTCCTCGACGTCCAGCACCCCGTCCTTCAGCTGCACGGTCCGGCGCAGGTCATAGCCGGCCACCGTCTTGCTGAGGCCCTGCTCGCCCTCGATCGCATAGCCCTTGCCGCCCTGGGGCAGGCGCAGGCGCAGATGATAGCGGATGCCGATCGGTGCGCTCGTCGCCACCGGGATCGCCAGCCAGGCGGGGCGTGCCCGGTCCGGCGCGAAGCTGATCTCGTCGATCAGCTTGCCGGCGTCGCGGCGATAGCGCCGGTCGCTCAGCTTCCAGGGCGAACTGGTGACGCCATGGGCGGTGAAGGTGACGGTGGCCGAGGCCGCATCGGTGGTGACGCCGACCTGGCTATATTGGGCTGTGCCGACCTGCTCGCTGAAGAAGCCCTGCACCATCTCGTCGCGCCGCTTGGCATCCATCTGACCAAGGCCCGTGCTGATCATGGTGGCGATCTGCCCGCGCAGCACCGCCTTGGCATCGAACACGGTCGGCAGCTTCTCATGCCCACTCTCGTCCGCCTCGACACTGACGTCGATCGTCGGCCGGGCATTGGCATGGGTCTGGATCGGCATCAGCTCAGCGCCGGCGGCGCGCACCGGCAGCACCGATCCGAAGCGCGGCGTATCGCCGATATCCTCCAGCCGCGATCCCAGGCCGGTGCCGTCGAGCCAGTAGGACTGGCCATCGATCACCGCACGCACCAGCACATGGTCGAAGGCTGCGGCCGTGGGCAGCCGTTCCGGCACGGAATCGCCCAGGGTCGAACTGGCCAGCACCGGCTCCGCCTCGATCCCCAGCCCGCGCAGCAGCGACAGCAGCAGCAAGGTCTTCGCCTTGCAGTCGCCATAGCGCAGCGTCCAGGTCTCGGCCGGCTTCTGCGGGACATAATTGCCGCCGTTCATGCCGACCATCAGATAGCGGACATGGTCCTGCACCAGTTGCAGCGCCGCCGCCGCCTTTTCCTTGGGCGATCCCGGCAGCGCCTTGAGCTTGGCCAGTTCGCCCGCCAGCGGCGATCCATCGGCGATCAGTCCGTCGGTCGCATAGAGCGGCGCCATCGTCTTCGACACATCGGCCCAACTGGCGAAGGTCGACAGTTCGAACAGCGGCGGATGGGTGTAACGGGTCGGCGCGTCGGCCGGCATTTCCGGCTGCTTGGCCAGCGGCACGGCGAAGCTCAGCTCGGTGAGGCCACCCTTCTTGACCGGCTTGGCATCGACGCCGCTCGCCAGCAGCTTCCAGCGCGGCGCATCCGCGTCATCCCACAACAGGCGGACCCGGCCATAGCCCAGCCGCAACGGCGCGGCCGGCAGAGCCGAGACATTCTGGACATGACCGCCCAGCGCATCATCCTTGCTGGTGGTCGAATAGCGCAGCCGCACCACATCGCCCACCTGCACCCCCTCGACCGCCATGGTCGCGGTCAGGATACCGCTGATCTGCAGCGCTTCCAGCCCCTGCTCACGGCGCAGCACGGTGAATTTCTTGCCGCTGGCCAGCGCATCGATCACCTGATCGCCGCGCAGGATCGACAGTTCATGGATGATGAGGTCGCCCTTGTCCGGCGCCCAGGGCAGCGTCAGCGACGACAATTGGGTCAGCGCCTCGGCCGAACCGGCGCGGGTGGCGATGTCGGCATAGTTTTACAGCTGGCCCTTCTCGACCCGCTGCTGGCTGTCGAGGATCATCATCGAGGGCGGATCGCCATCGGCCGCGAGCTTGGGCATCGCCGCCTTGTCGATCCAGCCGGGCGCCGGCTGATACAGCGGCACCTCTCCGGCAAAGGCAGGCGCCACAACCGTCATGGCCGCCGAAGCCGCCAACCACCCGAAATGTCTCATTTCCCCCCGAACATCCTTTTGCACTAAGCCCCGTTTGACCGAAGGCTATGGCATCGCGACGAAGCGCTCAAGGGGAAGCATCACGCGCAAAGAAAAAGGGGCCGGAAAACCGGCCCCTTCTCGAAATTCGCGGCAGTCGCGAAGCGGATTAGCGCTTCGAGAACTGGAAGCTGCGGCGGGCCTTGGCCTTGCCGTACTTCTTACGCTCGACGACGCGGCTGTCGCGGGTCAGGAAGCCTTCGGCCTTGACCGCGCTGCGCAGCGCCGGCTCATACTTCGACAGAGCCTGGGCAATGCCGTGCTTGACCGCACCGGCCTGGCCCGACAGACCGCCGCCCTTGACGGTGGCGATCACGTCATACTGACCTTCACGGTCGGTGACGCCGAAGGGCTGGTTGATGACCAGACGCAGGGTCGGGCGAGCGAAATAGACTTCCTGGTCACGGCCGTTGACCGTGATCTTGCCGGTGCCGGGCTTCACCCACACGCGGGCCACGGCGTCCTTGCGGCGGCCGGTGGCATAGGCGCGGCCGAGGCCGTCGATTTCCTGGGCGCGCAGCGGAGCCGAGGGCTGGACCGGCGCGGCAGCGACGGGCGCTTCGCCTTCGACGGCAGCCGGGGCAGCGGCAGGAGCGGCAGTGGCCAGCGACGCGAGGTCGGACAGGGACTGACGGTTATCGGACATTATGCACCCACCTTGTTCTTGCGGTTGCGCGACGCGAAGTCGAGCACTTCGGGGTTCTGGGCTTCATGCGGATGCTCGGTGCCGGCGAAGATGCGCAGGTTGCGCATCTGCTGGCGGCCCAGCGGACCACGGGGGATCATACGCTCGACGGCCTTTTCCAGGACGCGCTCGGGGAAACGACCTTCCAGGATCTTCTGGGGGGTGGTTTCCTTGATGCCGCCGGCATAACCGGTGTGCTTGTAGTAAACCTTGTCGGTCAGCTTGCGGCCGGTGAACTTGACCTTGCCCGCGTTGATGATGATGACATTGTCACCGCAATCGACATGGGGGGTGAAGCTCGGCTTGTGCTTGCCGCGCAGGATATTCGCTACAGTCGAAGCGAGACGACCCACGACCAGCCCTTCGGCGTCGATCAGGATCCACTTCTTTTCGACCGTCGCCGGGGTTGCCGGCTTGGTGGTCTTCATCAGCGCCTTCATGGTGCCAATTCTCCAAGAATGAACAGTGAACCAGCCACCCGAGGGTCGCTGGAAGATGGGCGCTAATGACGTTTGGGGGCCGACAAGTCAAGAGATTCGGCGGCTTTCACGACGGGTAAAATAATACCACTCACTTGCCGGCGACGGTCAGGCTCCGCTTTTCGGTCAGCATCTGGGCGCCCAGCGTCAGCGTGCGTTCCTGCGCATCGACCAGCCCCGTCTGCGCCGACACCATATAATGCATCGCGACATGGGCGCCCTCCCCCTGCAGATCCTCCTGCAAGGTCAGGCGGTTGCCGTCATGTGCGGCAACGACAGACTCGCCCTCCACCGCGACGGCGCGGCCCAGTGGCGGGCCCGCCAAGGTGCGCACGCCACGCGGCTTTACATCGTCAACTTCGCTGTCAACGAACAGCAGCAACGGCTGCACCTCACCCGACAGCAGGGCCAGCCGTCCCTCGGGCGTGAGACCATCCAGCAGGGCCAGGACATTCTTCGCCGTGCGCTGCCCCGCACTGCCCTCCGGCGCCTTGGCGACCATGGCATTGAGCGCCTTTTCCATCGTCGCCCGAACATCATCGACATTGTCGAGGCCGACAATCTTGCCATGGGTATCGAGGCGGAAGCGATGCTCCACCCCGATCAGCGGCGACAGGGCGGCACGATAGGCATCGCCCCCCGCACCGGGCGCATCGCTGTCCAGACTGCGCAGCGTGACATGCAGAATATAACCATCCCCTGCCTTTTCGAAACGCAATATCCGGTCGGCCCGGAACAGGCTGTCGCGCCCGTCGACCGGGCGATGCTGGTCGATGCGATAAAGTAGATCCTGCCCGGTCGGCGGCGCGAAGCCGATCGCGACCGGGGCGGCCAGCGCCGGTGAGGCGAGCGCCAGCGACAGGAAGGCAATCACCCGCTTCATGCCAGTTGCTCCGCGACCCAGGCGGCAAAAGGCGGATGGGCGGCATCGACCGGCAGCGCCAGGATCGCCGGCACATCATAATCGTGCAACTGCGCGATCCGCGCCATCAGCGCGTCGCGCCGGTCGGCGTTGGCCTTGAATAGCACCGGGACTTCGGCGCCTTCCTCCACCTTGCCCTGCCATTCATAGATGGAGGTGCAGGGACCAAGGATATTGGCGCAGGCGACCAGCCTCTCTTCGACCAGCGTGCGGGCGACGGCACGCGCCTGCTCGGCCGATCCGAACAGGCTGTAGACCAGCGCCACTCGCTCCCCGCTCATGCCCGGTGCGATCCCACGGCATGGGCGCCCCAGGCAGCCGAGGCCACCACCAGCGCGCCGACCGCCTGGTGCAGCACGGCCAGCGGCAGGGCGATGCCGCTGATGACGGTGGCGATGCCCAGCAGCACCTGTGTGCCGACCGCCGCATTGATCGCGATCGACGCGCCGCGATGGCCCGCCGCCTTGGCCTTGCGCGCCAGCAGGATCAGCATCGCCGCCGCAACCCAAGCCCACCAGCGGTGGATGAAATGGACCAGATAGGGATCGCTGGAGACGGTCGCCCAGAGCGAGCCGAGCCATTGGATGCCTTCGGGTACCAGATGGTCGTTCATCAGCGGCCAGGTGCTGGAGACATAGCCGGCATCGAGGCCCGCCGTGAACGCGCCGAACATGAGCTGGACCAGCAGCACCAGCAGGGTCGCCAATGCAAAGGGCTGCAACGCGGCGGGCCGGGCATAGGGGTTGCGCACCAGCGCCAGCAGGTCGAGCGCGGTCCAGATCAACCCGCCGATGATGAAGAGCGCGGTCAGCAGATGCACCGCCAGCCGATAATGGCTGACATCGGTGCGCACCGACAGGCCCGACTTCACCATCCACCAGCCGATCGCGCCCTGAAGCCCGCCCAGCGCCAGCAGCGCAACCAGGCGCCAGCCATAGCCGGCCGGGATCGCCCGCCGCGCCGCGAACCAGATCAACGGCAGGGCAAATGCGACGCCGATCAGGCGACCGAGCAGCCGGTGCAACCATTCCCAGAAGAAGATGAACTGGAAGGCGGCCAGGCTCATGCCCTTGTTGATCTCCTTATATTCGGGGATCTGCTGATAATCGCGGAACGCCTCCATCCACTGGTCGTGGGTCAAGGGCGGGATCGCGCCGGTGATCGGCTTCCACTGGGTGATGGACAGGCCGGATTCGGTGAGGCGCGTGATGCCGCCGACCACCACCATGCAGAAGACCAGCGCCGCCACGATGAGCAGCCAGCGGGCAATGGCAACGGGACGCGGAGCCGCGCTGAACGCGGTCGGGGAAGAACGTGTCATGCCCGGTCCATGCGCCCATGGCGAAAGCTCCGCAAGAGGGGCGGACATGGACAAATGGTCATGGGGACGCCATCGCGACGGGATACAAATGCGTCCACGGGCGTCTCCCACCAACGCATTGCAACGACAGGGTTATGATGAGCCAGCAGAGGGACATTGCCGACATGATCGCCGAACAGGGGCCGATGGGCGCCCTGACCGCGACGATCGACGCGTCCTCGCCGCTGGGGCCGGCGTCGGACTGGTCGCCATCGCTCGTCTCGACAGTGCGGCTGATGCTGTCGTCGCGCGCGGAGATCGTGCTGTTCTGGGGGCCGGATTATTGCGCCCTCTATAATGAAGCCTATGCCCCCACGATCGGCGACAAGCATCCCCGCGTGCTTGGCCGCCCGGCCCGCGAAGGCTGGGCCGAGCTGTGGGATGATCTTGGCCCGCTGCTGCAATCGGTCCGGGACACGGGCGAAACCTTCCATGCCAAGGACCGCCCCTTCTATATCGAGCGCGACGGCGGCCGGGGCGAGGAGGTCTTTTTCGACATTTCCTATTCGCCGGTGTTCGAACTGGATGGGTCGATCGGCGGCGTGCTGTGCATCGTCAGCGAAACCACCGTCCGCGTGCTGGCCGAGCGCGAGGCGCGGGCCGACCGCAACCGCCTCTGGGCGCTGGCGCGCGACCCCTTCCTGATCGCCGACAGCAATGGCATCTGGCTGTCCGCCAGCCCTGCCTGGACCGAAATATTGGGCTGGTCGCAGGAGGAACTGATCGGCCGCACATCGGAATGGATGGAGCATCCCGACGATGTGAAGCGGACGCGCGGCGAGGTGCAGGATCTGGCCGACGGCCATCCGACCATGCGGTTCGAAAACCGGTTCCGCACCAAGCGGGGCGATTATCGCATCTTTAGCTGGACGGCCGTGCCCGAGGGTGACCTCATCTATTGCGTCGCCCGCGACGTGACCCGGCATCGCACCGATGCCCAGACCCTGGCTGAAACCGAAGCCGCGCTGCGCCAGGCGCAGAAGATGGAGACGCTGGGCCAACTCACCGGCGGCGTCGCGCATGACTTCAACAATCTGCTGCAGATCGTCACCGGCAATCTGGACCTGCTGCAACGCGCTCTGCCCGACGACCAGCCGCGCCTGCGCCGCGCGGCTGACAATGCCATGGCCGGGGCCGAACGGGCGGCGATACTGACCCAGCGGCTGCTCGCCTTTTCCCGTCGCCAGCCCCTGGCCCCCGACCGGGTCGACCCCAACAGGCTGATCGCCGGCATGTCGGACCTGCTTCATCGGACGCTGGGCGAGATGATCGAGGTGGAAACGGTGCAGAGCCCGCGGGTCTGGCCGGTCGAGATCGACGTCAACCAGATGGAAAATGCGCTGCTCAACCTCGCGGTCAATGCGCGCGACGCGATGCCGCAGGGCGGCAAGCTGACGATCGAGGTCGCCAACACCCATCTCGACAGCCATTATGCCGCGACGGAGCAGGAAATCACGCCCGGCCAATATGTGCTGATCTGCGTGTCGGACACCGGCATGGGCATGGATGCCGACACGCTGTCCCACGCGATCGAACCCTTCTTCACCACCAAGGAGGTGGGACGCGGCACCGGCCTTGGCCTGTCGATGGTCTATGGCTTCGTCAAGCAGTCGGGCGGCCATGTCCGGGTCTATTCGGAGGCCGGCCATGGCACGACGGTGAAAATCTACCTGCCGCGCTATCATGGCCTGCTGCCCGTTCCTGCCGAGGAGATCGTGCAGGCCCCGCCCCCGCCCTGTCCGCAGGCCGGGCAGGAGGTCATCCTGGTGTGCGAGGATGACGAGAATGTCCGCGCCTATTCGGTCGAAGTGCTGCGCGACCTGGGCTATCGCGTGATCGAAGCGGGCGATGGCCCGACCGCCCTCGCGGCGCTGGATGCCGCGGCCGAGCCGATCGACCTGCTGTTCACCGACGTGGTGCTGCCCGGTGGCATGACCGGGGCCGACATTGCCCGCGCCGCCAAGGCGAAGCAGCCGGGCCTGCGCGTGCTGTTCACCACCGGCTATGCCCGCAACGCGATCATCCATCATGGCCGGCTCGATCCGGGGGTCGAACTGCTGACCAAGCCCTTCACCTACAGGGCGCTGGGCGAGAAGATCCGCGACATGCTGGACCGGGTGGAAAGCCCGGTCCAGTAGGAAGCGCTCAGCCCTTCGCGCGCTGCCAGGCGGCGACCAGATCGACCGCGCGTTCGCGCACGGTGAGCGCATCGTCGCCCGGACGATAGAGCGCGCCGCCCACGCCGATCCCCTCGCAGCCACCGGCGAGCCAGTCACCGATCGTGTCCGCGCCGGTGCCGCCCACGGCCCAGACGCCGACATGCTTGGGCAGCACATCCTTGACCGCCTTGACATAGGCCGGGCCAAGTTGGGCGGCGGGGAACAGCTTCACCCGGCGTGCGCCGGCTTCCACCGCGCGGAACGCCTCGCTCGGCGTCATGAAGCCGGGCAGCAGTTCAAGACCGAGTTCGGCGCCGCGTGCGATCACGTCGGGCACCGTGTTGGGCGTCACCATGATGCGGCCGGCCGCACCTGCCAGCGCTTCAACCGCCTGGATCGTCAGCACCGTGCCGCCACCGATCAGCGCGCGGTCGCCAAACGCATTCTGCATTGCGGCGATACTGACCAGGGGATCGGGCGAATTGAACGGCACCTCGATCACGCGGATACCGGCTTCCACCAGGGCGGCGGCGATATCGAGCGCCTCTTCGGGCTTCACGCCACGCAGAATGGCGGCGATCGGCGGCGCGCCGTCGGCCAGCAGGTCGTCGAGGATCATGGGTCAGTTCTCCAGAAAGCCAAGGCCAGCCCGCGCACAGGCGTCGCCGTCCAGCGATTGCGAAGCGATGCCCTGCGCATCGAGGGCACGGGCATAGCGATCCGAAAGCCGCGCGTCACCAATCAAGACGACGCCGGTGTCGCCGGCCAGCGCGGCGCGCGCCTCGGCTATCTCGCAGCCGATGACGAGGCCCGACAGATAGCCCAGCGCCCAGTCGGCCGAGCGCCCGGCACGCAGCCGCATCGCCCGCGCCGCGAACAGCGAGGCAAGCAGCCGGCCCGCGCCGGCCCGCGCCAGCCCCTCGGCAAAACCGGCCGCTTCTTCCGCCGGATCGGCGTCAGCGGCAGCGATATTGGGACTGAGCGTCGAGCGATCGCGCAGCAGCGCGAACAGTTCGCCGGTCGGCACGGTGCGGAAGCGGATCACCCGGCCATCCTCCACCAGCGTCCATTTGCTGTGGGTGCCGGGCAGCACGATCAGATGGCGGCCGGTGGCGAGCCGGGGATCGAGCGCCATCGCGCCGAAAATCTGCGCCTCCTCGCCGCGCATCACATCGGCAATGCCGTCGGCGTCGGTGCAGGCCAGGCCCGCCATGATCGCCAGCGGCGCGCCGCGCCAATCGAAGCGCACGGCAACCTCTGCCCAGCTATCGGCATCGGCGGGACAATCGGCATAGGGCGCCTCGACCCAGCCGTCGCGCGCGCCGACCATGCCGCACAGGCGGATCGATGTCGGCAGGCCATCCTCCAGCCAGGGAGCGATCGTCTCGGCAAAGGCGGCTTCCGCCTCGCGGCCGACCACGCCGATGCCCGGCCCGTCGCGGCGCGCCACGATCCGCCCCGCTTCCACCCGGAACAGTCGCAGATTGCTGGTGCCCCAGTCACCGATCACTGCATATTCGCTCATCGATGACCCGTCCGATTTTTCGCGTTCAACCGCACTTTCCTTCTCTTTGCATCCTTGAAAAGTTATTTGTCTGAGTATATCGGAGAGACAAGCGCGTCAACGTGCCAAGCCTTTTCAAAGTGTCAGGATGCCCACATGAGCGATTCGTCCAAGCCTACTCCCAAGCTGCGTAGCCGCGCCTGGTTCGACAACCCAGACAATATCGACATGACCTCGCTCTATCTGGAGCGCTACCTGAACTTCGGCCTCAGCCTTGAGGAACTGCGCAGCGGCAAGCCGATCATCGGCATCGCCCAGACCGGCAGCGACCTGTCGCCCTGCAACCGCCATCACCTCGTGCTCGCCGAGCGCATGCGCGAAGGCATTCGCGAAATGGGCGGCATCGCCCTCGAATTTCCGGTCCATCCGATCCAGGAAACCGGCAAGCGCCCGACCGCCGGCCTTGACCGCAACCTCGCCTATCTGGGCCTGGTCGAAGCCATGTACGGCTATCCGCTCGACGGCGTGATCCTGACCAGCGGCTGTGACAAAACCACCCCGGCGCTGCTGATGGCCGCCGCCACCGTCAACATCCCGGCGATCGCTTTGTCGGTCGGCCCGATGCTCAACGGCTGGCACAAGGGCGAGCGTACCGGTTCGGGTACGATCGTCTGGCATGGCCGCCAGCTGCTGGCCGCCGGCAAGATCGACGATGAAGGCTTCATCAAGCTGGTGGCGTCGTCGGCGCCGTCGACCGGCTTCTGCAACACTATGGGCACCGCCAGCACCATGAATGCGCTCGCCGAAGCGCTGGGCATGATGCTGCCGGGCAGCGCGGCGATCCCCGCCCCCTATCGCGACCGTCAGGAAGCCGCCTATCGCACCGGCAAGCGCATCGTCGAAATGGTGCATGAAGATCTCAAGCCCTCCGACATCATGACGCTCGACGCCTTCCACAACGCCATCGTCGCCAACTCGGCAATCGGCGGTTCGACCAACGCGCCGATCCACCTGGCCGCCATCGCCCGCCACATGGGCGTCGACCTGCCGCTCAAGGATTGGGAAACCGTCGGTCACAAGGTGCCGCTGCTGGTCAACATGCAGCCGGCCGGCGAATATCTGGGCGAGGATTATTACCGCGCCGGCGGCCTGCCCGCCGTCATCAGCCAGCTGATCGACCAGGGCCTGATCAAGGAAGGCGCAATGACCGTCAATGGCAAGACCATGGGCGAGAATTGCAAGGGCGTGGAGATCGAGGATGAAAAGGTCATCCGTCCGTTCGGCCAGCCGCTCAAGCAGGAAGCCGGCTTCCTGGTGCTGACCGGCAACCTGTTCGACGAAGCGGTCATGAAGACCAGCGTCATCAGCGAAGAATTCCGCATGCGCTATCTGTCGAACCCCGACGATCCCGAAGCCTTTGAAGGCCCGGCGGTCGTGTTCGATGGTCCGGAAGATTATCACCACCGCATCGACGATCCGTCGGTCGGCATCACCGCCGACACGCTGCTGTTCATGCGTGGCGCCGGCCCGATCGGCTATCCGGGCGCGGCCGAGGTCGTGAACATGCGTCCGCCTGCCTATCTGATCACCGAAGGCGTGTCGGCCCTGCCCTGCATCGGCGATGGCCGTCAGTCGGGCACCTCGGGCAGCCCGTCGATCCTCAACGCCTCGCCCGAAGCGGCGGCGATGGGGGGCCTCGCGCTGCTGGAAACCGGCGACCGCGTCCGCATGGACCTGAAGAAGGGCGTGGTGAACGTGCTGATTTCCGACGAGGAACTGGAAGCCCGCCGCGCCAAGCTGATCGCCGAAGGTGGTTACAAATATCCCGCCTCGCAGACCCCCTGGCAGGAAATCCAGCGGTCTGTCGTCGGCCAGATGAACACCGGCGCAATCCTGGAAGGCGCGGAGAAATATCAGCGCATCGCCCAGACCAAGGGCCTGCCGCGCGACAACCATTAATCATCAGAGCCGTCAACGGCGCGTCATTCAAAGGAGGCAACAGGACGTAATTTCCCTGCAGCGATGCTCGAAATTGCGTCCCCTCGTCCCCATCTGACAGACGCGCCGTTCCGGCAAATATTACCCCCTTTCCACGACATTTCGGGAGATATCCATGTTCAACGGAGCCATTCTGGTCGGTGCTGCCGAGCGCACCGGTGGTGAGCCCTTCTTCGCGGTCGATCCGTCGACCGGCGCCAAGGGCGACGTCGCCTTCCACAACGCCTCGACCGCCGATGTCGCCGATGCCTGCGCGCTGGCCGACAGCGCGTTCGAGGGCTTCTCGACCCTGTCTCCCGAAACCCGCGCTTCCTTCCTGGAAGCCGTGGCCGACCAGATCATGGAAATCGGCGATCTGCTGATCACCACCGCCATGAGCGAAACCGGCCTGCCGCGTGGCCGCCTGGAGGGCGAGCGTGGCCGCACCGTCGGCCAGCTGCGCCTGTTCGCTTCCTATGTCCGCCAGGGCGACTGGCTCGACGTCACCATCGACAAGGCGCTGCCGGAACGCACCCCGCTGCCCCGCAGCGACCTGCGCCGCGTCAACCATGCCGTCGGCCCGGTCGCCGTGTTCGGCGCGTCCAACTTCCCGCTCGCCTTCTCGGTCGCGGGCGGTGACACCGCATCGGCCTTCGCCGCCGGCTGCCCGGTCGTCGTGAAGGGACACCCGGCCCACCCCGGCACCGGCGAACTGGTCGCCCGCGCCATTGCCGCCGCGGTCAAGGCCAGCGGCCTGCATGAAGGCGTCTTCTCCTACCTGCCCGGCACCACCAACGACCTGGGCGGCGCGCTGGTCGCCGATCCCCGCATCAAGGCGGTCGGCTTCACCGGTTCGCGCGGCGGCGGCATTGCGCTGATGAAGATCGCCGCCAACCGCGCAGAGCCGATCCCGGTCTATTCGGAAATGTCGTCGATCAACCCGGTCGTGCTGCTGCCGGGCGCGCTCGCGGCCCGCGCCGAAGCGCTGGGCACCGCCTTCGTCGGTTCGCTCAGCCTGTTCGCTGGCCAGTTCTGCACCAACCCCGGCATGGTGATCGCGCTCGACAGCCCCGATCTCGACCGCTTCGTCGCCTCGGCGGCGACGGCCCTGTCGGCCAACCAGCCCCATGTCATGCTGACGCCGGGCATCCACGCCGCCTATGAGAAGGGCGTCGAGGCGCTGGCCGGTGCGGAAGGCGTCACCACCGTGGCGCGCGGCGCTGAGGCCGAAGGCGTGAACCTGGCCCAGTCGGCCCTGTTCGCCACCAGCGGCGAGCAGTTCCGCGCCAACCCGGCGCTGTCGCATGAAGTGTTCGGTTCCTCGTCGATCCTGGTGAAGTGCGCCACGATCGAGGAAGTGATCGCCACCATCGCCCAGATGGAAGGTCAGCTGACCGCCACGCTGCAGATGGACGAAAGCGACACCGACAATGCCGCCAAGCTGCTGCCGACGCTGTCGCGCAAGGTCGGCCGCGTGCTCGCCAATGGCTGGCCGACCGGCGTCGAAGTGACCCATGCCATGGTCCATGGCGGTCCCTTCCCGTCGACCTCGGACGGCCGCACCACCTCGGTCGGCACGCTGGCGATGATGCGCTTCCTGCGTCCGGTCTGCTATCAGGACGTCGTCGACGCCGTGCTGCCGCCGGCGCTGCAGGCGGCCAACCCCTGGAAGCTCAACCGCCGCATGGAAGGCAAGCTGGAGCTGGCGCAGTGACCGTCATTTCGCTGGTTCAGTTCAACGAGGGTGGCGCGCGCGGCGTCGCTGCCCTCGACCAGACCGGCGCGGCGAAGCGGGTGACGGGCGCAAGCTCCACCCGCCAGCTGGCGCTGGACGCGATCGCGGCGGGCCAGGGCCTGGCTGCCTTTGCGGCAGGCAAGCTGGGCGACGCGGTGGACCTGTCCACCGTCACCCTGCTGTCGCCGATCGACCATGAGGATGCCGCGCATCTGCTGGTCGCCGGCACCGGGCTGACCCATCTCGGCTCGGCCGAAGGCCGCGACAAGATGCACAAGGCCGCCGCCTCGGGCGACCTGACCGATAGCATGCGCATGTTCCTGATGGGCGTCGAGGGCGGCAAGCCCGCCGATGACGGCATCGGCGCGCAGCCCGAATGGTTCTACAAGGGCGACGGCCAGATCCTGGTCGATCCGGGCCAGGACTTCACCATGCCGGCCTTTGCCGAGGATGGTGGCGAGGAACCCGAAGTCGCCGGCATCTACCTGATCGACGCCGACGGCACGCCGGTGCGTCTGGGCTTTGCGATCGGCAATGAATTTTCCGATCACATCACCGAACGCGGCAATTATCTGTGGCTCGCCCACTCCAAGCTGCGCCAGGCATCGCTCGGCCCGGAACTGCTGCTGGGCGACCTGCCGCAGGATCTGCGCGGCACCAGCCGCATCGTCCGCAATGGCGAGACGGTGTGGGAAAAGCCGTTCCTGTCGGGTGAGACCAACATGTCGCACACGATCGCGAACCTGGAACATCATCATTTCAAATATGGTCTGTTCCGCCGCCCCGGCGACATTCATGTCCATTTCTTCGGCACCGCCACCCTCTCCTTCTCCGATGGCTTCGCTACCCAGGAAGGCGATGTGTTCGAAGTCGAGGCCAAGCCCTTCACCCTGCCGGTCCGCAATGGACTCACGCGCGCAGCGGACGAGGGCAAGACCAAGGTAAAGGCGCTATGAGCATCAAGGCCGGCCTCGTAGGCCTGGGCAAGATTGCCCGCGACCAGCATCTGCCCGCGATCGCCAAGATCGAAGGCATCGACCTGGTCGCCGTCGCCAGCCGCAACGCGCAGGGTGAAGGGGTGAACAATTATCCCGATCTCGGCGCGATGCTGGCGGGCGAGCCCGACATGGACGCCGTCATCCTGTGCCAGCCGCCGCAGGTCCGCTATCAGGCGGCCCGTCAGGCGATCCTGGCCGGCAAGCATGTCTTCCTGGAAAAGCCGCCCGGCGCGACCGTGTCGGAAGTCGACGCGCTGATCGCGCTGGCCAAGGCCAATGGCGTCACCCTCTATGCCAGCTGGCACAGCCGCTATGCTGCCGCCGTCGCCCAGGCCAAGGACTGGATGGCGTCGCGCACGGTCGAGCGCATCTCGATCCAGTGGCGCGAAGATGTCCGTCACTGGCATCCGGGCCAGCCCTGGATCTGGGAAGCGGGCGGTTTCGGCGTGTTCGATCCGGGCATCAACGCCCTGTCGATCCTGACCGAAATCGTTGCCGAGCCGATCACCCTGCTGTCGGCCGAACTGGAAGTGCCGTCCAACAAGCAGGCGCCGATCGGCGCGACGCTGGCAATGGCGACCGCTTCGGGCGCAAAGATCGACACCGTGTTCGACTGGCGCCAGACCGGTCCCCAGACCTGGGACATTGTGGTCGAAACCAGCAAGGGCAAGCTGCTCCTGTCCGAAGGCGGCAACACGCTGACCCTGGACGGCGAAGTCCAGTTGAAGGCGCCGGACGAGGAATATCCGACCATGTATCGGCGCTTCGTCGGGCTGGTGGCGGACAAGGCGATCGACGCCGACACCGCGCCGCTGCGCCTGGTGGCCGATGCCTTCCTTTGTGGCCGGCATTGCCCTACGGCTGATTTTGAGGACTAAATTCAACGGAGGTAGAATGGGGAGCGAGCGCAAGGACGGACCGGAACGCAAGTTCGCGTCGGACGAAGGCTCGCTCCGCATTCATCAGGCGATCGCCCGCGACATGGGCACCGCCATCCTGACCGGCAGGCACAAGCCCGGCGACCTGTTCGAGGGCGAGATCGAGGCGTCGGAACGCCTCGGCGTATCGCGCACCGCCTATCGCGAGGCGATCCGCATCCTGATCGCCAAGGGCATGCTGGAAAGCCGCCCCAAGGCCGGCACCCGCGTCCTGCCGCGCGCGCGCTGGAACGTGCTTGATCCCGAAATGCTCGCCTGGATGTTCGCCGGCGAACCCGACCGCGCCTTCATCCGCGACCTGTTCGAGCTGCGCGGCGTGATCGAGCCGGCGGCGGCCGAATTTGCCGCGCGCCGCCGCACCGACGATCAACTGGCGATCATGGACGCGGCGCTCGCCGAGATGGAACGCTATGGCCTGTCCACGCCGGAGGGACGCGCCGCCGACCAGCGTTTCCACAATGCCATCCTGGCCGCGACCCATAATGACGCGCTGGAGGCACTGGCCAGCTCGGTCGGCGCCGCGGTCAGCTGGACCACCACCTTCAAGCATCGCAAGAAGCTGTTGCCGCGCGATCCCCTGCCCGATCATCAGGCGGTGCATCGCGCCATCGCCTCACGCGACACGGCGGCCGCGCGCAACGCCATGGCCGAACTGCTGCGCCTGGCCTTTGCCGACATGGATATTGCGCTCAGCGAACCGGGCGCCTGATCAACCTACCTGTGCGCGGGCGCCGGCCGGCATCCAGAGAGCCAGCCCCGCCCGCCCCTGCCGCGCGATCAGGCCGGTCATGTTGGCGACAGCGAAACTGACACCATGGAGGTTGCGGCGCTGGGGCACGCCGGGGATCGGCCGGGGATGACCGGAGGCAAAGGCCAGCCCCGCCCGCAGCCGAAAATCGTCGCGCGGACAATCCCAGTCGAGGCTGACGCCCAGCACCATATCCAGACTGCCGGGATAGCAGGGCGTGCCGTCATTATCGCGTGCCGCCACGATCAGGATGCCGGCCGCCAGCGCACGATCCGCCGCTGCCGCGAACGCCTCGCCATGGGCCGGATTGATCGTGCCGAGGCTGAGGTTGATGAGGTCCACCCGTGCCGCCACCGCGCGGTCGATCGCCGTGACCAGCGCCCGCGCCGTGGTGCTGAGCGCATCATGAAACACCCGGATCGGCAGGCAGAGCGCATCGGGCGCCTGATCCTGGATCGCGGCGGTCACGGCGGTGCCATGGCCAAGCAGGTCGCCTGTGTCAGCTTCGCTGTCACCCCCATCCCTGGCGATGGCAAAGCCGGGCAATAGCCGGGTGGCATCGATATGGGGATGATCGGGATGGACGCCGCTGTCGATCACGGCGATGCGCAACGGATCAGGCATGAACCAGCTCGGACTGCTGCACCATATGCGCCTGCCCGTCGGTGACCGTCACGATCCGGTCGGCGATCCGCGCCAGCGCCGGCTTATGGGTGATGAGGATGATGGTCGCATCGGGCAGCGCACCGCGCAGGCGCTGCGCCACCAGCGCCTCGGTCTCGCCATCCAGCGCAGATGTCGGCTCGTCCAGGATCAACACCGATGGCCGGCGCAGCAGCGCGCGGGCGATGACGATACGCTGCCGCTCGCCCGCCGACAGCGCCAGCCCTCGCTCGCCCGTGCGGGTGTCCAGCCCCTCGGGCAGGCGCGCCAGGAACGCATCCAGCCCGGCGGCATGGGCGGCGGCCTCGATATCCGCGGTCCGCACATCCGGCAGGGCAAAGCCGATATTGGCGGCGATACTGTCGTTGAACAGCCAGGGCGACTGGTCGACCAGCATCACCTCGCGCCGCAGATCGTCGAGCCGCAGATCGCGCAGATCATGGCCGTCGAGCAGGATGCGCCCGTCGGTCGGATCGGCATGGCGCACCATCAGGTCGGCCATGGTCGACTTGCCGACGCCGCTCGGCCCCAGGATCGCGCAGATGCTGCCGGCGGGGATGGCCAGGTCCATGTCGCGCAGCACCGGATCGCGATCATAGCGCATCGCCACCTGTTCGAAGCGGATGTCGCCGCGCACCCGGCCGATCGGCACGGCATCGGCGCGCTCCTCGACATCGGGCCGGGTGCCGAACAGTTCGAAGATGCGGCCCAGCGACACCCGCGCCGATGCCAGCCCCGACGTCAGCCCCATCAGCGTCTGGATCGGCGACAGCAGCCGCATATGATAGGTCATGAAGGCGACGAGCGTGCCGATGCTCATGTCGCCCTCGATGATCCGCCAGCCACCATAGAGGATGACGGCGGAGGTCGCCCCGGTCATCAGCGTGCCCGGCAACGCCCCGGTCATGTAGGAGGCGAGCTGCATCCGCAGCATCGCGCTGACAAAGGCGTCATTCTTCGCCTTGAAGCGCCCAACCTCATGCTCGCCCGCCCGCAACGCGGTGACGACCCGCATGCCCATCACCGTATCGACCAGCAGGCTGCCCAGATCCGCGCCCCGCTCGCGCATGTCGCGGGTCAGCGCGGTCAGCCGGCGCTGATAATAGGTAAAGGCGGCAAGGCTGGCGGGCACCAGCAGCACACCGACCAGGAACAGCCGCCAGTCAAGCCAGAGCATCATCGCGACGCAGCCGATGAAGAAGAGCAGGTTGCTGACCACCGAGAGCAAGCTGTCGGACGCGATCCGCTGCACGTCGCTTACATCGCTGTTCATCCGCGAAACGAGATCGCCCAGCCGGAAGCTGGCATAGAAGCGCGGCGAGAGCGTCTGGAGATGGCGCAACAGCGCGGCGCGCATGTCATAGAGCATCGCCGCCGACAGCCGGACATAGCGATAGCTTGCGAGGATATTGACGCCAAAGCCGAGTATCGTGACCGTAATCATGATCCCGGCAACCCGCCACAGCGCGCTCATGTCCCGCCGCAGCAGCGCCTGGTCGATCATCAGCTTGGACAGATAGGGCTGCGCCAGTCCCAGCGCGGTCGACAGGATGCTGATCGCCAGCACCAGCAACAGCCCGCGCCGATAGGGGCGGATATAGGGGAGCAGCCGGCGATAGCTCCCCCAGCCGGCAACAGGCGCGCTCATGCCGCCACCCGCCGTGGCACCAGCCGCAGGCCATGCAGCGCATATTGCGGCTCGGGCAGCTTAGCCAGCAGCCCGGTACACCAGCGATGCCCCTGCATCAGCGCCTCATGCTGGGTGCGCCACCAGTCGCCCCGGCCGCCATCGGCATAAAATTGGGCGCAGAGCAGCAGGTGCCGGCGCATCGCCGCGATCAGCATCGCCTGGTAATGGCCGAGCAGCGCGGCCCGATCGCCGCCTTGCGCGATGCCGGTCAGCACCGCGCTCGCCAATATCGCCTCGCGCACCGACTGGGCGGTGCCGTCGCCGCAGATCGGATCGAAGCCGATAGCCGACGTGCCGCAGGCCAGCCAGTCGTCGCCCACCAGCGGCAGATGCAGCCGCGGCGCGGCGAGAAAGAGGCGCGACGATCCCCCGATCGGATCGACAACCGGCGCGATCAGCCGACTCTGTGCCAGCAGCGCGTCGATTTCGCCACCGACGCCCAGCAGCCAGCCCTCGCCCCCGTTCGCCGGCACCAGGAACAGCCAGCCGCTCTCGACCGCCTCGACCCGCCCTTCCTCGCGGCAGGCAGGGTCGCGCAGCCGCGCACGGGCGGCGACGGCATGGCGCTCGCCAAAAACATGCAGCTCGCCCATCGGCAGCGGCGGCGCGGCATGGATGGTGAAATGGGGCGCGGCCATTGGCGCCCCATCGGGCACGGCCAGCGCCGCCTGCACCATTGTTTCCGACGCCAGCACCGCCTCATGCGGCACCATCACCGGCGCCCCGCCCCAGGCCACCAGCCGGCGACGCACGCGTGGCGCGTCGGCGAACAGGTCCGGCCGGGCGAACAGGTCGCGCATCAGTGCCAGCGCCGCCTCGCTCAGCAACAGGCTGGGCACCGGTGGGCGATGGACGAGCTCCTGTCCGACGCGGAGCCCCGCCCCTTTCAGCAGATGCGCGCAGGCATTGGCGGCCATCCCGCTGCCCCGGATGGCCACGGCCATCGGAGTGTCGGGACAGCCGGCACGGGTCACGGCACCGCCACCATGCCGGCTCCGGTCGCGTCATTGCCCAGATCCCAGGTGGCTTCGAGTTTCAGCGTCTTGGCGTCATAGACTTCGATGTCGAAGCTGGCGCCGTAGATATAGAGCTTCGCCCCATCCATCGACATGCCGAAGCGGAAGCGCGAGCGGCAGGGGAATTCCGCCTTGTCGACCACCGCGTTGGTGGAAAGGTCCATGTGCCAGAACTCGCACCGCTTCGACCCCAGCGTGCCGTTGGTCACCACCGTATAGGCCTGCTTGCCATCGGGCGTGATTTCCAGGCCCGCCATGGCGGCCGGCGCCGGGCCGATCGGGGTGAAGTCGAACTGGCGGCTGTTGAGGTCGAACCGGGCGAGGCCGAACATCTTGCTGTGGATATAGGGGTCGGCCGCGTTGAACAGCGAGACATATTGGCCGGGCGTCCGCAGCGTTTCGAGCGATCCGCCAAAGCCGACATTCTCCAGCCCCGTGCCTTCGGGCCGGGCCAGGTCGATGCGGTCGGTGGCCTTCAGCGTCGCGGTGTCGATGACGATCACCTTCTCGCCAAAGGCGTAGAGATATTTGCCGTCGCTCGAGACCTTGAAAGCGACGCGAAAGCCGCCGATCGCCTTTTCATCCTCCTTCTCGATCTCGGCGGTGCGCACCAGTTTGCCGAGCTTCAGGTCAATGACGCCATAGAGCGGCTTGCTGACCTTGTAGCGGTCCATTTCCTTGTCGATCCTGGTGATGATCGTGTAGAAATAGCGGCCCGCAGGGTCCGCCACGCCGCCATAGAAGCGCACTCGGTTGGGGCCGTCATTCAGGCTGAACTTGCTCACCACCTGCCGGCTCGCGGCGTCGATCACCTCGATCCCGCTGGTGGTGATGGTCGACACATAGATGCGCTTGCCATCGTCCGACAGGCTCATGGCGGTCGGCAGGCCGGTATCCAGCTTGATCTTCTGCGTCACCGCGCCCTTGCCCTCGTCAAAGACCAGCAGGACGTCGGGATAGGCGCCCATGAACAGGGTCGCCGCGTGGGTGGGGATGGTCGCCAGCGCGGCGAGGCCCGCCGCCAGGACAAAGCGGATTTTCTGCATCGCGCGCCTCATGGGAATACCAGGTCGAGATTGCGCCAGTCCTTGGTCGCGGTGGCGCAGTTGCTGGCCCAGTCGGGCGAATAATTCACATGATCGGGCACCTGCACCGGCCAGAAGCAGGTGACGTAGCAGTCATAGATGTCGCGCTCGACCGGCTGGCACAGGCCCGCGGTGCCGCCGCCCGCATCCACTTCCCAGCCGGGCGAGAAGGACAGGGTGCAGCCCATCGGCACATGCGGACGCGGCGCCTGTTGCAGGGCGACGACATCCTCCTCCATATCGGACGGCGTAGCGCCCGACGCAGCAGCGGCCTCGATCGCCGCCTCCATCTGCGTCACGGCGTCGTCGATCCGCCGCGCCTTTTTGTTGATGGCACGAAGATGCTTCATGACAGCCCCTTTCGTTCAGCGAAATGCTCGAGGAAGCCGGGGTTCTTCACCGCCAGCTCGCCATAAATATGCAGGCAGGTATCGGTCCATTGCCGGATCCAGTCGCAATAATGGAGATTGGCGTGGCCGGTGTCGCCATAGCGGACGAACGCCTCATGGTGGCAGCCGCCGGCGCAGAGCGGCCGCGCCCAGCAGCTCTGGCAATCATATTTGGCGCCGACATGGCCGCGGCTCAGGAAATCGCCCTGCTTGACCCGGTCGATGCCGCTCGACACATGGCCCATCACATGGGTGTCGGCGTCGGTGAAGCGATGACAGGGCGACAGGTCGCCCGACGGGCTGACCCCCATCAGCCCCATGCCCGCGCCGCAGGGATGCGATTTGTTGACGCCCGAAATCAGCTCGCTGATCGTCTCGCTGACATTGGTGAAACCATGAACCTGCCCACGCAGCGCATATTCCAGCCATTCCTGTGCCAGCAGGTTGAACTGCGCCAGCACGCTGTCCATGCCATCGACATCGATCGAATAGGCCCGCGTTTCCCCCGTCGTCACTGGCGCGAAACCGACTTCGTGGAAACCCAGATCATCCTTCAGATGCCGGAAGATGCGCACGACATCGGTCACGCCCTCGGTCAGGGTGACGCGCGCGGTGACGGCGCGGGTGCGGTGATGGGCGATCAGCGTGCGCAGCCGCGGCTCGATCACCGCATAGCTGCCCTTGCCATTCTTGTAGACGCGATGCTTGTCCTGCAACTCCGGCGGCCCGTCCATCGACACGGTGACGCCGACCCGATTGTCCGACAGGAAGGTGACGATCTCCGGGGTCAGCAGCGTGGCATTGGTGGTGAGGCTATAGGTGATCCCCTTGCCTGCCGCCGCCGTCGCGCCATTGGCATACTCCACCACATCGCGCAAAAGCTTGAAATTCATCAAGGTTTCACCACCGAAGAAGGTGATATGCACCGACGGGCGATGGGCCGCCTCGGCGATCAGCAGGTCGACCGACGCCCTGGCCGTTTCCAGCGTCATATATTTGGGCTTGCCGGCCGGCGTGGCGATCTTGTCCGCGCCAAATTCATAGCAATAGGTGCAGGCAAGGTTGCACTGGTTGGTGATGTTGAGCACCAGCGCCTGCAACGGGAAATCGGCCGGCGGCGCTTCGGGCACGGATACCGGCGCCGCGCCCAGATGGATGAGCTGCGCCGCGCGCAATTCCCGCACCAGCGACTCGGCTTCGGCCAGGTCGCCCTCCTCGCCCGCCAGTTCGCGGACCAGGGCGGCATGGCTCAGTTCCTGTCCATCGAGCCGGTCCAGCACGGCCTGCACCTGCGCATCGATCTCGAAGATCGCGCCGGCACTCACCAGATAGACGAAATCGCTGCCGCCGGCGGCAAAGCCATGATATTCGGCGCGACGATAGGCGGGGGCCTGCATGACGGTCATCGCGACACCTCCGGCTGGTCGAAGCGCTGATACATGGGCACGGTCACGACCAGATAGGACCGCGCGCTCAGGGGCTTGCCGAACTTGTCCCTCTCGCCCTTCGCCGTGGCGACGACCCAGACCTCGCCATAATTGTTGCGGCTGAACCGGCGTTCGGGATTGGGGCCTTCCAGCCCCGGCGTGAAGAAGGCGGTGGGGCTCAGCGCGCCCACATATTTCATGTCGTCATCATAATAGACCGACATGAATTCCTGCATCGACCAGGTCGCGTCGACCGGGCCGATCGC
Organism: Sphingobium sp. WTD-1; assembly: GCF_030128825.1. Classification (NCBI taxonomy): domain Bacteria; kingdom Pseudomonadati; phylum Pseudomonadota; class Alphaproteobacteria; order Sphingomonadales; family Sphingobiaceae; genus Sphingobium; species Sphingobium sp. WTD-1. The sequence continues at coordinate 4,700,638 of NZ_CP119127.1, forward strand.
GACATCGTCGACAGTGTTCGGCTTGCCATCCAGACCATTGTCATAACCGATCGCCTCATACTGCTGATATCCCTTGGCGAACTTGGTGCCGCCCAGCCGGGCCAGGCTCGTTTCCGGCGTGACCTTGAGATAATCGACCTTGCGATAGACCGGGAATGCCTTTTCCAGCACCGCGCCGCCAATGCCGACATCGCGCTGACCGGCGGGCGCGCTGGCCGCGACATCGACGCTCAGCACCGCCTTGCCCGGCGTCGCCGACACGACCCTGGCGACGGTGACGCCCGCGCCCAGATCGACGTCCGCCACCGTCAGCGACGCGGGCAGATTATGGCCCCAGATGGTGACATCGACGCTCTTCGCCCCGGCCTTCACCGCGCCCGGCGTCACCGCCAGGATCGCGGGCGCAGCAGTCGCGCGGACCAGTTTCACATCATAGCCGAATTCCTGATATTCGCCCCAGAACCAGCGCCCTTCGGCGCGCTGCTGGTCGGGCGCGAACCACATCGTCTCACGCGCCGGACTGCCCAGATCATCGGGCTTCCCCGGCACCGCGCCGCCCTTCGACGAGCCGCGCCAGCTATAGCCGGAATAGACGAGGCCGGTGCCGCTGCGACTGATGGTCGCGCCGTTGGTGAGCGAGGTGAGCGACGCGCTGGTCTTGAACTCGTCCGCCGCCGCGCCCGGCGCCACCGTCATCGTGCCGACGAAGCGGCCCTGCCCCGGCACCGACGCCACCACCAGCCAGTCGCCCGCCAGCCGCGGCGCGCGCAGGCGTGAACTCCAGGCGGCCCATTCGGGCGTATGCAGCCCCGCCACCTTGGGCAGGTAGGTCAGCGCATATTCGCCGCGCGTCATCTTGTCCTTGGGGTCGCGGCCGGCGGGCTGCTCGCTATCCTCGGCCGGGCGGCGATATTGGGCGTCGGCCTGCGAATAAAGCGCGACATGCAGATCCTGCAGCGTCTTCCATTCCAGCTTCGACCGGCGCCAGGACAGGGGCTGGGCAAAGGCATGGCAGCTGGCGCAGGCGCCGCGCATAGTCTCATTGGGCAGCACTTCATCGACGATCCGCTTTTCGGGCAGATACATGACCGGCCGCGCCTCCTCCGGCGCCAGCCCGTGCGAGGCGGACAGCGACTTGATGACCGCGCGCGATTCCTCGGGGGTGATCCCCAGACCGTTCAAGCGCACCATCCGCTTGATCGCCTGCGCCCAGCCCTCCGGCGTGGTACGCACCCAGCTGATGCGGGACAGGTTGCCCTTGGCATCGGGCGCGTGACAGCTGCCGCATTTTTCCTGGACCAGCGGATCGGTGACGGGGATGCCCTCCTCCGTCTCCTTCATCGTCGCGCCGTCGGGACCGCCATCGGCCCCGCTCCCCCCTTGGGCCAGCACGACCGACGCAGAGAGCAACGCCAACAGACCGAACTTCACCGGAAGCTGCTTCACCCTGATGTCCCCCTTTGGCGTCCGGTCTTTTGCCCTGGACGCGGCCCAATCTCAGGCGGGGGCTTTTTTGCCCCTCTGACCGGCATGACGGATGACGCCATGTCGATCCGCCATCAAATTCTTGACGATCATCAAGATTTTTCAGGCCAAGTAAAGAGGGGGTCGAAAAACAAGGTTCAGGCGAACATTTCCGGTACGATCGGCAGAGTGCGGATGCGCTTGCCGGTCGCGGCGTGCAGCGCGTTGACCAGCGCCGGGATCACCGGCGGCAACGCCGGCTCGCCCATGCCGGTCGGCGGATAATCGGTCTTCACGAACTCGACGATGATGTGCGGCGTATCGGGGATGCGCTGCAGCGGATGGGTGTCGAAATTGGCCTGCTCGACAGCCCCCGCCACCTGGGTGATTTTCTGCCCGGCCAGCGCCTGGCCCAGCCCTTCGATCACCGATCCCTGCGCCTGGTGCAGCGCGTTCATCGGGTTGATGATCTGGCTGCCGACATCGCCCGCGACCCACACGGTCGCGACCTTCGGCATGCCATCGACCAGCGCCACCTCCAGCACCTCGGCGAAATAGCCCATATGGCTGTAGTAAAAGGCAAAGCCCTTGCCCCGCCCCTTGGGCAATTTCCCGCGATCGGCCCAGCCGCTCATCGCCACCACCTTCTCGATCACGCCCCTGGCGCGGCCGGTGATGAAGGGCGGCGCATTGGGACCGCGCGGCAATTCGCGCGGTTCGCCCAGCAGTTCAAGCATCAGCGTCGGCAGATCCTTGCCCGCCGCCTGCGCCACTTCGTCCAGGAAGGCCTGGGTGACGAAGGCCAGCGCGTTGGAGCCGGGCGCGCGCAGCCAGCCGGTCGGCATGTTGGTGGCAAGGAAACTCTGTTCGAGCAGCACCGTGTCGATCAGGCCGGCGGGGATTTCGCTCGCCGGCATCTCTGCCGAGCGCACCGGCTTGCCGTCCTTGCCGAAGGTCACGAAATGATCGTGGAAGGCGGTCAGCTTGCCGCCCTTGTCCAGCGCTGCCCGGAAGCCGTGCCAGCCGGCCGGGCGATAGAAATCGCGCTGGATATCCTGCTGGCGGTTGAACAGCAGCTTCACCGGTACGCCCGGCACTTGCGCCGCGATCGCCGCCGCCTGCACCATATAGTCGTTCATCAGCCGCCGGCCGAAGCCGCCACCGATGCGGGTGAAGTTGATGCGGATTTTCTCCGGCGGCAGGTTCAGCGCCTTGGCCACCAGCCCGCGCCCGCTTTCTGGATTCTGCGTCGGCGCCCAGATTTCGATCGCGCCATCCTTGAACAGGGCGGTGCAGTTTTGCGGCTCCAGCGTGCCATGCGCCAGGAACGGATAATCATATTGCGCGCTGACCGTCTTCGCCGCCCCGGCAAAGGCGGCCTCCACGTCACCGGCACGGACGATGTCGCCATCCGCTTTCCTCTTCAGCCGTTCGGCCGCCTGCGCGGCGTAGCCCTCCGTCGAAAAGCCGCTGACCGCGCTCATGTCCCATTCGACCTTCAGCGTTTCGCGCGCCTGGTTGGCGCTCCACCAACTGGTCGACAGGATGGCGACGCCGTCGAACAGCGATTCTGGCGTGCCGTCGCCCTTGATCGTGAGCACATGGGCCACGCCCGGCAGCGCCTTGACCGCGTCCAGATTGGCCGTCTTGAACGTGCCGCCAAAGGCCGGGCAGGTTTCCAGCACGGCATAGAGCATGCCGGGCAGCTTGAAATCGATCCCGAACAAGGGCTTGCCGGCGACGATCGCGGGCGTATCCACCCCGCCGATCGACTGGCCGATGATGCGGAAATCCCTGGGGTCTTTCAGCGTCAATGTCGCCGGATCGGGCGCCGGCTGCTGCGCGGCGGCAGCGGCGAGCGCCGCGTAAGTCATGCTCCTGCCCGATGCGGGATCGCTCACCTTGCCGCTGCCGGTCTTCAATGTCGCGGGCGCCACGCCCCATATCTGCGCCGCCGCTGCGACCAGCATCGCGCGCGCGGCGGCACCGGCCTTGCGCGTCGGCAGCCATTCGCGCGGCGTCGTGCGACTGCCCCCGGCCGTCTGTCCGCCGAATATCTTCTGGTCGGCATGGGTCTGCTCGATCGTCACCTGCGCCCAGTCGACGTCCAGTTCCTCGGCGATCAACATCGGCAGCATCGTCTTGGCGCCCTGCCCGATCTCGGCATTTTTCGCGCCGATGATGACACGATTGTCGGGCAGGATGCGCACGAAGGCGGTCAATATCTGCGGCGCGCCCTCGGCCGCGCCGGCCAGCGGGATGTTGAGGTCGAACAGCAAACCACCGCCCGCAACCAGCGAGGCGCTGAGGAAGCAGCGGCGCGACAGGATCGGCGCGTTCATGCCTTCGCTCCCGCCCTGGCCGCATCCTTGATCGCGGCGCGGATGCGGACATAGGTGGAGCAGCGGCAGAGATTGCCCATCATCGCCGCATCGATGTCCTCGTCACTGGGGTCAGGCGTGGTCGCCAGCAGCGCGGTCGCGCTCATGATCTGCCCCGCCTGGCAGTAGCCGCATTGCGGCACGTCCAGCTTGACCCAGGCATCGGATATCCGCTTGCCCGCATCGCTCTGCGCCACCGCCTCGATCGTGGTGATCGCCATGCCCTGCGCCTCGCCGATCGGCGTCTGGCAGGCGCGCGCCGGGCTGCCGTCGATATGCACGGTGCAGGCGCCGCACAGCCCCGCGCCACAGCCGAACTTGGTGCCGACCATGTCCAGATCCTCGCGCAACGCCCACAGCAAAGGCTTGGCCGGATCGGCCTCCACCGTGCGCGTCTGTCCATTGACCTTGAGACTGATCGTCATCGCCCTACCCCCGCTCAACCTTTGATTGTCGCACGCAAAATAGATGGCAGAAAGGCACGGCCTGTCCAGAGGCTTCAGGGACGGTCGTCCAAGTCCCGGAAAAGCGATCGCTTTCGCAAGGCCCGGCTTGACTTGGCGCCCGCGCGCCTGTCTCTCCTCCGCATCCCCATTCGCGACAGGAATTGCCATGACCGTCCGTATCTCGCTCGCGCTGCTCCTTGCCCTCGGCGCCCCCGCACCGATCCTGGCCCAGGCGCCTACCGCTGCGCCCGCATCGGCGACCGCGCAGGAAGACAAGGCGCTGCTCGCCTTCCTCGATCAGGCGTTCGACCAGCAACTAGCGCTCAGCCCGGAATCTATGACCAGCCTTGGCCTCAAGACCGACTATGGCAAGCTCGACGATTATAGCGAACGGGCCGACGCCCGCAGCCTGGCGCTGCAGGAACAACAGCTTGCGCAGCTGCATCGCCGCTTCTCGCCCGAACGGCTCGGCCCCTCGGCGCGCCTCAGCTATCGCCTGTTCGAAGCGCAGGTGGCGACGTCGAAGCAGCAGGCGCCCTTCGCCAAATATGCCTTCCCCGTGTCCACCAATGGCAGCCCCGCGGGCAACATCCCGGTCTTCCTGATCAACGAGCATCGCGTCGACAGCGTAGCGGATGCCCAGGCCTATATCGCCCGCCTGCGTGATAGCGAACGGGTGATGAACGAGGTCGCGACCAAGATGCGCGACCAGGCGGCACAGGGTATCGTCCCGCCCAAGATGGTGTTCGCCCCTGCCCGTGCCGACGCGAAGAAGGTGATCAGCGGCGCGCCCTTCGATCAGGGGCCGGACTCGACCCTGTTCGCCGATTTCAAGAAGAAGGTCGGCGCGCTCAAGGCATCGGATGCGGAGAAGGCCAAGCTGATCGCGAACGCACAGGCCGCGCTCACCGGCCCCTTCGCCAAGGGCTTCCAGACCCTTTTCGCCGCGCTCGATGCGATCGAGCCCAAGGCCAAGGGCAATGACGGTGCCTGGAGCCTGCCGGGCGGCGAGGCCTATTATAACGCCCGCCTTGCCTTCTACACCACCACCAGCCTCAACGCCGACCAGATCCACCAGATCGGCCTCGATCAGGTCAAGGCGATCCGGGCGGAGATGGAGGCGGTGAAGGCGCGGATCGGCTTTGCCGGATCGCTGACCGATTTCTTCCAGGCGCTGCGCACCGATCCCAAGTTCAAATATCCCAATGACGCTGCCGGCCGCGAAGCCTATCTGGCGGACGCCCGCGCCGCCATCGCCCAGACCATGGACGCCGCGCCGCGCTTCTTCCGCGTCCTGCCCAAGGCGAAGCTGGAGGTGCGCGCGGTCGAGGCCTGGCGGCAGGAAACCGCCTCGGTCGCCTTCTACAACCAGCCCGCGCCCGACGGATCGCGCCCCGGCATCTTCTACGTCAATCTCGCCGACATGAATCAGGTGCAGAAGCCGCAGGTCGCGGCGATCGCCCATCATGAAGGCGCGCCGGGCCATCATTTCCAGATCGCCCGCGCGCAGGAACTGCCCGACCTGCCCAAATTCCGCCGCTTCGGCTATTATGGCGCCTATACCGAAGGCTGGGGCCTCTATAGCGAGCGCCTGGCCAAGGAAATGGGCGCCTATCAGGATCCCTATTCGGAATTCGGCATGCTCTCGCTCCAGATGTGGCGCGCGATCCGCCTGGTCACCGACACCGGCCTGCACGCCAAGCGCTGGACGCGCGAACAGGCGATCCAGTATTTCCGCGACAATGCGCCCCTGTCGGAACGCGACATCGTCAAGGAAGTCGATCGCTACATCAACAATCCGGGCCAGGCGACCAGCTACATGATCGGCCAGATCCGCATCGCCCAGCTGCGCAAGGAAGCCGAACAGGCGCTGGGCGCGAAGTTCGACATTCGCGACTTCCATGAAGTGGTGCTGGCCAACGGCGCCCTGCCGCTCGACGTGCTGGGCGAACAGGTCCAGGCCTATATCGCGGCCACCAAGGCCAAGGGTTGAACCGCCCTACCCACCCGGCTTGCCCCGCCAGCAGGGGGCAAGCCGGGTGAAGGCATCCGTTAAAACTTTGAACCGCCCGACGCCTTTACGGCAATTCATCAATAATGTGCGGAAGCACCGAGGCAATCTGACTATACGCTCTGAGTGAGAATTGCATCTCAAGGCGTTGCAGGCTGCTCTGTCGAGTGATCCCCATTATCAACAATCTACTTTGATCATTTCTCGGTAGAAGATCATGATTTTTGGGCAGCAGTTCTCGAAGCGGAACAAGGTGGAGGACTTTCACCTGATCATATCTGCATTCAAAGGCGGCTGGGGCACCATCGTACGCAAAGCCTAGCTCCGATAGCACAAGCCTTACGGGGCCGTCGTGCATTTGGTAAATTGGCTTACCGAGGACCGATATTTCCGAAGCATCCGCCCACCCGCCTAGCCCGGCATCGACGGCGGCGATCGATTTTCGTCTAATCCATTGCTCGATCGCAAGTGCCATAGCCCCTCCACTAAGACATATTGTAGGCGATCCATTTCAGGTTGGGAATGTCGACAAATGGCCGTCCCCAGACCATCCCCAGCTACACCGGCAGCACGAACTCCACCGGCGCGGTGAATTCGATGCGGTCGCCGGATATGTCAGACGGGGCCTTGGGATAGGGCGAGGCGCGGTGCAGCATGGCGGCGGCTTCTTCGTCGAGCGAGGCGCGGCCGGAACTGCTGATCACACGCCCTTCGATCAGCATGCCGGCGCGGTCGATCACGAAGCGGACCTTCACCACCCCTTCCTCATGCCGCATCTTGGCGCGGCGGGGATAAATCTTGTGGGCATAGAGCCAGGAGCGGACCCGCGCGGCATAGGCGCGGCTGTTGCCGGCCGGGGCGTTGGCGTCCAGGCCGTCGGAGATCCCGCGCCGGGCCGGCGGCGCGCCGGCGCTGGCGGCCATGACCGGCGCCGCCCTGGCCGCGGGCTGTGATGACGGCGCCGCCGCGGCCACTGGCGTTGACGGAGCAGCCGGCGCCACCGCGACGGGCAGCGACAATGCGGAAGGGATCGCCACCATCGGCGGCGGCACCGGCTGCGGCGGGCTGACCGGCGTGGGGGGCGGCGCCTGCGTCGGCACCGGGGCTTCGGGCTGCGCCGTCGCCTCCGCCGCCTCGGCCTGCTCCACCCCCTGCTCCACGCCCTTCAGCGCCGCCAGCGACATGACGGTCAGTGCAGCCCCCTCCTCGCGCTTCGGCGCGCGGCCCATGCCCAGGTTCAGCAGCGCCGCGATCAGCAGCGCGTTTATCCCAAGCGAGGCCGCCGCCGGCCCCGTGACGCGAAAGGGACGCCGCACGCCCGTCATGGCGTCAGAAGCTATTCGCCACGGTGAAGCGGAAGCTCTGTCCCTCGGCGGCGAGCGACGACAGATGGCGGCGATATTGCTTGTCGAAGATATTATCCATGGCGATGCGGAATTCAAAGCCCTTGGCCAGGCCACCCTGCGGCTTGAAGGCGAAGAACAGGTTGTGGACGCTGTAGCCCGGCGTCGCCAGGCCCGACCCGGCCGAGGCGAAGCTGCCCGGCGTCACCTTGTCCTGGCGCTCGGCAAATTCGCCGGTCCAGCCGCCCGACAGGCCGCTCGCCACATCATTATAGCCCAGCGTCAGGCGATAGTCGTTCGCCGGGATGGTGTTGAGATAATCGCCGGTCAACCGGTTCTTGCCATCGATGAAGCTGGCATTGCCGCGCGCATAGAAGCCGCCAATGCCATATTCGGCTTCCAGCTCGATGCCCTTGAAGCGCGACCGGTTGATATTCTGGAAATAGGGCGTGCCCGCCGCTGCCGAGACGTTGACGATCAGATCCTTGACGTCGTTCTGGAACAGGGTGGTCTTCGCGCGGAAGCGGTCATTCTTGCCCAGCATATCGTCGAAGGACAAAGTGAAGCCGGCTTCATAATTGTCCGATTTCTCGGGCTTCAGATCCGGATTGTTCGGCCGGGTCGCGCTGCGGGTGAAGATTTCGTCGATATTGGGCATGCGCACGGTGCGCGCGACCGACCCGAACAGGCCGAACCAGGGCGTAATATTGTAGAGCGCGGCAAGCTTGGGCGACACGCCGCTATCCTTCACCTTGTCGGTGAGGACGGTGCCGCCGACCACCGTGTCACCCGGCGTCAGGCGGGTCCAGTCGACGCGCACGCCCGGCATGATGGTCAGCGTGTCGGACCAGACAATCTCCAACTGACCGAACAGACCGTAACGGTCCATGTCGCCTTCGGGATGGGTGCCCGCGCCGGGCGTCACCGTACCGTCGAAATTGACGCGCGGGTTGCGCCGTTCCTGCGTGCTCCACTGGCCGCCCAAGATCAGGAAGGTCGTCCAGTCGCCGCCCATGGCGAACTCGCTGGTATTCTGGACCTTGGCCTGCCAGCTTTCATAGGAGAAATCGGAATATTCCAGGTTCGCGCCCAGGAAGGTCGTCTCAGTCTGGTGGACCTTGGACAGCGAATAGGCGACCTGCGCCTCGACATTGAAGAATTTGCTGCCGTCAAAGTCGTTCACATAGCCCAGCACGGCGGTCTTGTCGTGGACCCGGCGGCGCATCAGCGAGCTGCCGGTGGCGGCCGAAATCTGGTCATAGACCTGCGGCGCGTCGCTGATCCAGTCCTGGTAGGACGCCCAGATCGCATGCTTCTTGTTGCCGCCGATCGCGACCCGGCCCTTGACCAGCCAGCTGTCGGATTCGGTGGCGGAGGCAGCAACGGTGTCGCCATTGCCGCTCTTGTAATCGTCGGTGCGGCGATAATTATAGCTGCCCAGCAGCTCGACGCCGTCGACCGGCTCGGTCGCGACGATGCCCGACAGGGTATGGCCCTGCGCATTGGTTTCGGTCGCGCCCTTCAACCGCACGGCCAGCTTGTCGCCGTCGCGCAGGAAGTCCGACGCATCCTTGGTGGTGAAGTTGATCACGCCCGCCAGCGCGCCCGCGCCATAGAGGGTGGAGGATGCCGGGCCGCGCAGCACCTCGACCCGCTTGTAGAGTTCGGGCTCGCTGAAAAAGGCACCCATGCGATATTGTTCGTAGAATTTGGTGACGCCATCGACCGTCATCAGGATGCGGTTGTCGCTGTCGCCGATCACCGTGCCCATGCCGCGAATGTTGAAGCCCTGGCCGAGCTGGCCGACGCCGCCCTGCACATTGACGCCCGGCATGCCTTCCAGCAGGTCGCCGATCGTCGTCGCCTGCAACTGGTCGATATCCTCCTGATCCAGCGCGGTCACCGCCTGCGGCGTGTCCAGCGCGACCTTCTCGACGCCAGCGGAGATGATCATCCGGTCGAGTGCGAACTGCGAATCGCTCGCCAACGCAATGTCGTCACTCTGCTCCTGCGCCATCACCGGCAGTGGCAGCGCGATCAGCGCGGTGCCCAGCAGTAGCAGGGTCTTGGACTTGGTCATGAAAAATGCCCCCATATCATTGTTGCGGCGCATCAGGCGCCGGGTCGGGCCGCTCTCTACTCCGATTAAATGCTATTGCAAGTGATTCTCACTATACACTATAAAGAGGCGTAACGAAACCAAGGGGGAACCCCATTGTCCAACCATCGCCGCCCGGTGAACGCCCTGTTCGCCGCCGCCTTGCCTGTGCTGTTATTGGCCGGCGCCACTGCCGCCCAGGCGCATATGCCCTATGTGCTGCCGACCCTGTTCGATGCCGCAAAGGCTGACCATGTCACCGTCACCTCGGCCTTTGCCGAGGACGCCTTCGTCCCCGAAGTCGCGATGCGCGACGCGCCCTTCCACCTGGTCGCGCCGGATGGCAGCCAGGCGACCACCGGCCCGGTCACCTATCTGCGTGACCTGTCAGTGTTCGAGGCCGATCTGAAGGCGGACGGCACCTATCGCATCACCACCGGCCAGCGCGCCGGACGCAAGGGCAAGATGTTCCGCGTCGGCGATGTCTGGGTGATGCGCGGCGAGGGCGGCGATCCCAAGCCCGGCGCGCAGGAGGTCGAAGTGCAGAGCATGACGCTGGCAGACGCCTATGTCACCCGCGGCCAGACGACGCAGGCCGCGCTCAAGCCGGTCGGCATGGGCCTCGAAATCCAGCCGGTCACCCATCCCAACGCCATCGTGTCGGGCAGCGATGCCAGCTTCGTGCTGCTGTTCGACGGCAAGCCCCTGCCCGCCACGCAGGTCACCCTGTTCCGCAGCGCCGGCGTGCATGACGGCCGCAAGGTCGCGACCGAGACCAAGAGCGACGCGCAGGGCCGCTTCAGCCTGAAGCCCGACGATGCCGGCACCTATCTGATCCTGGTCCGCCATCGCGGCGCCGCACCCACCGGGTCAGAAACACCCTATCGCAGCTACACCTACACGCTGGCCTTCGACGCCGCCTGATATCCCGGAGACACGCCATGAACACCCGTTCCATCCTGATCGCCGCCGTCGTTGCCACCGCCGGCACGCCCGCCTTCGCCGCCCCGCATGAAGGCGGCGCCTTCGTCCACGACTATGACAGCGACCATGACGGCCAGGTCACCCGCGCCGAGTTCGACGCGGTGCGCGTCACCCGCTTCAAGGCGACCGATGTCAATGGCGATGGCTGGGTGTCGGAGGAGGAATATGTCGGCGAATATGCCGCCCGGCTCGAAAAGCAGCTCGCGGAATCGAGCCTGACCGAAGACAAGAAGACCGAGGAGCGCCAGCGCCAGATCCGCCAGGCCCATGTCCGCTTCAACGTCCTCGACAAGGACAAGGACGGCAAGATGGCCCAGGCCGAATATGACGCATCGGGTGCGCGTGCCTTTGCCGAGCAGGACGCCGACAAGGACGGCATCGTCACCGCCGCCGACGTGCAGGCGACCAACGCCCGCATGGCCGCCATGCGCGCCAAGACCGACAGCTGATACAAAGAAGGACCGGAATTGCCGGTCCTCATCGAGCTTACCAGGGAAGGGCCCGGGCCGTGCAGACCCGGCTCCTTTCGCGTGTCAGGCCCAGTGGAAGGGCAAGGGTGCCTCGCGGAAGGCGAAGCGGTCGAGATGGTCGGCGACGACCTTTTTGAACGTCTCGACATCCGCGTCCGCATTGGGTTCCAGCACCACGGTCAGCAACTCGGTATCGGCACTCAGGTGGATCGGCCCCATCGGAAAGGCGATCTCGCCCTTGTCCGCGTCGAAGCTGGTCTCGAACTTGTGGCTCCAATGCTTGCAGAGCTGCTGCAGGTAACGGCTGCCATGGGTGGTCGGCACGGTGGCGGTCAGCGTCATGGGGTCAGAGCCTTTCGATCTTGCTGGCGGCCTCGTCGATCAGGGCCGCGACGTCGAACATGGTTTGGGAATCGGCGCCTTCCTTTTCAAGCCGATGCTGGATCGCCACCCGCATATTCTGCAGCGCGCGGCGCACCGGCGCAGCATCATTACGTTCGGCCTTGCGGGCCAGATGCGCCAGCTTCTCCATCACCTCGGCAACGCCGGCCTCATGCTCGGCCAGATGGGCGGTGCCCGCCTCGGTAATGGCGAACAGCTTGCGGCTGCCTTCGCCGGGCTGCTCGGCGATCAGGTCCATGTCGGCCAGCAGCGTCAGGGTCGGATAGACGACGCCCGGACTGGGCGCATAGACCGCCCCCGACAGGCTCTCGATCTCGCGGATCAGGTCATAGCCGTGGCGCGGCGCATCGGCGATCAGCTTGAGCAAGATGAGCTTGAGCGCATCATTGCCGAACAGCCGCCGACGCCCGCCGCCACGCCCGCCCCGGCCACCGCCGAAAGGACCGTCACCAAAGCCGTCTTCACCGAACGGACCGCCCCGGCCACCTGCCCGGCCACCGCCGAAACCGCGCCCGAAGCCCTCGGGACCAAAGCCGCCCGGTCCGAAGAAGCGGCCATGGCCGCGTCCGCCACGCTGGCCCAAGCCGCGCGGGTCGAAACCGCGATCGGCCATGGCGTCATCCATGTGCCGGCCCGGCCGGCAACCCCGGCGTCCAGCGCCGCGATCAGAATGGGAAAAATGCATATTCTCTCTTTCAAAATGCTTCATGATGCATTGTGATATATCTTACAAATCATCGACGTCAATGAATGAGATATATCTTTATGCATCTTATGATAGAGACACCCACCCGAAACGCCCGAAAATCGGACTTATCGCCTCATCGCATAAGCATTATGCAGAATGTGATTGTTCTTGCGATCGATTGTCGTTAGCAGCCCTGCCCAACATAGATCAGGGGATCGCGATGATGCGTCATATCGAAATTCGTCACTCTGCAATCGCGCTGGCGGCGCTGACCATCGCCCTCGCATCGCCAGCCATGGCGCAGCAGGCCGAGGCCGAAGCCGACGCTGACACCAAGGGCGCCGAATCGATCGTCGTCACCGCCGCCCGCTCGATCCTGCCGCCCAATGCGTTGCCGCTAACGATCGACCTGATCGACAAGCAGATGCTGGACCAGCAAGTCGCGATTTCCGGCTCGGTCACCGATGCCATCTCCACCCTCACCCCCAGCTTCTCCCCCACGCGCGGCAAGCTGTCGGGTGCTGGGGAAACGCTGCGCGGCCGCTCGCCGCTCTACGCCATCAACGGCATCCCCCAATCGACCCCGCTGCGCGACGGCAGCCGCGACGGCTTCACCATCGACGGCTTCTTCATCGACCGGGTGGAACTCATCTATGGCTCCAACGCGCTGCAGGGCATTGGCGGCACCGGCGGCATCGTCAACCAGGTGACGGTCGGCGCGCCCAAGGAAGAAGGCATCAGCGGCCGGGTGCTGCTGCAGGGGTCGGCGAGCGACGATTTCGACGGTGATGGCTTCGGCGGCAAGGCGGCGGGACTCGTCCAGTATAAGGCCGGCGCTTTCGACGCCACCGTCGGCGCCTCCTATGAGAAGCGGGGCGCCTTCTACGACGCGCGCAACCGCCGCATCGGCATCAACATGACCCAGGGCGAGACCCAGGCGTCGCAGGCCACCGATATCTTCGCGCGGCTGGGCTATGCCGTGGGCGATACCGGCCGGCTCGACCTGATCCTCAATCGCTATGAGCTGAAGGGCGATGGCGATTATGTCCCGCTCGCCGGCAGCCGCGCCAGCGGCCTCCCCACCACCGCGGTCAAGGGCGACGCCCCCGGCACGCCGGGATCGAACCGCACCGAAAGCGCGTCCCTCTCCTACACCGACAGCGATGTCGCCGGCGGCAACCTCGTCACCCAGCTTTTCTTCAACCGCAGCCGCGACATTTTCGGCGGCGAGTTCGCCGCAATCGCGACCTTCCAGGATCCCGCCATCGCGCCGGTCGGCACATTGTTCGACCAGTCGCAAAACCGGTCGCGCAAGATCGGCGGCAAGATCAGCTATGAACGCGCCCTGCCCGGCTTCGAGGCGCTGACCACCACGGTTGGCCTCGACGTCCTGTTCGACAAGACGGAACAGCGACTGATGGTCACCGGCCGCACCTGGGTGCCGCCCAGCGACTTCCGTTCCATCGCCCCCTTCGCCCAGGCCAATCTCAAGATCGCCGACGGGCTGGTCCGCGTCGCCGGCGGGGTGCGCTGGGAAAATGTGCAGGTGAAGATCGACGATTTCCACACCCTCGCCTCCACCACCGCGCCCAATTATGGCGGCGTCGACGTCGATGGCGGCAAGCCCAAATTCTCCGACGCGCTGCTGAACGGCGGCCTGATCTTCGAACCGCTTGAGGGCATTCGTGCCTATGCCAGCTATGCCGAGGGCTTCACCATGCCCGATGTCGGCCGCGTCACCCGGTCGATCGGCGTCGCGGGCATCGACCTCGACGATTATCTCGACATCAGCCCGATCGTCTCCAACAACCGCGAGATCGGGCTGGAGGTGAAGCGCGGCCCGATCGACGCCAGCGCCACCTATTTCTGGTCGTCCAGCGACAAGGGCCAGATATTGATCGCGCAGGGCGACGGCATCTTCACCGTGCAGCGCCAGCGGGTCGAGATCGAAGGGCTGGAAATCAACCTCGGCGTGCAGACGCCGCTGCCGGGGCTCAAGCTCTCCACCGGCTATGCCCATCTCAAGGGCCGCTATGACAGCGACAGCGCCAATCCCGACGGCATCGTCGATACCGATCTGGACGGCACCAACATCTCGCCCGATCGCCTGAACGTCGCCGCCGACTATCGCCATGGCGCCATCTCGGCGCGGCTGCAGACCCAATATTATCTGTCGCGCAATTTCCATGGCAAGGCGAACCCGGACCGGCGCAACAATTTCGGCGGCTATGCGGTCACCGACGCCTATCTGCGCTATGACACCGCATCACTGGGCGGCGTCTATCTCAGCGTCCAGAATCTGTTCGATAAATTCTATATCGACTATAATAGCGACACGCGCCTGCCCAACGACAATCTGGCCTTCTTCGCCGGTCGCGGGCGTCTCTTCACCCTGGGCTGGGATTATCGCTTCTAAGGGTGAACGGGCGGGTGCAGACCCGCCCTCCCCATTCTTCAGAGCGACGCGAAATCGATCGGCGCGTGCCGGTCGAGCGTGCGGCTCTGGTCTTCCAGCGGATATTTGAGGCCGCTGGCGCAGTTGAACAGCACCGCGCGCTCATCCCGCCCGATCAGCCCTTCGTCCAGCGCTCGGCTGTAGGCCGCCAGCGTCGCCCCACCCTCGGGGCAGAGCAGCAGCCCGTCGTCGCGCGCCACGTCGCGCACCGCCGCCGCGATCGCCGTGTCCGACACCGCCAGCGCCGCGCCGCCGCTTTCCCGCACCGCGCGCAGGATCAGGAAGTCGCCCACGGCCTTGGGCACGCGAATGCCCATGGCGATGGTCTGGGCATCCTCCCAGCGCTCGGCAAATTCCACGCCCTGCTCGAACGCGCGGACCATCGGCGCGCAGCCTTCGGCCTGTACCGCGAACATCTTAGGCCGCTTGGAGCCGATGAAGCCGATCTTCTCCAGCTCGTCGAACGCCTTCCACATGCCGATCAGGCCGGTGCCGCCGCCGGTGGGGTAGAAGATCGCGTCGGGCAGTTCCCAGCCAAGCTGCTCGGCCAGTTCCAGCCCCATCGTCTTCTTGCCCTCGATCCGATAGGGCTCCTTGAGCGTCGAGAAATCGAACCAGCCGCGTTCCTTGACGCCCTGGCCGACGATCGCGCCGCAATCGTCGATATAGCCGTTGACGCGATAGACCCGCGCGCCCTGCGCCGCGATCTCGCGCACATTCACTTCGGGCGTATCGGCCGGGCAGAAGATCACCGATTCCATACCGGCAACGGCGGCATAGGCGGCCAGCGCCGCGCCGGCATTGCCGTTGGTCGGCATCGCCACCTGGGTCACGCCCAGTTCCTTGGCCATGGAGACCGCCATGACCAGGCCCCGCGCCTTGAACGAGGCCGTCGGCAACCGCCCTTCATCCTTGGCGAGCAACTGCGCCCCGCCCAGCCGCTTCGCCGTGCGCGGCAGCGGAATGAGCGGCGTCGCATTCTCGCCCAGGCTCACGATGTTGCTGGTCTGCCGCACCGGCAGCAATTCGCGCCAGCGCCACAGGTCCATCGGCCGCGCGGCCAGTGCTTCCTTGGTCAGCGTGGCCCGCACGCCGTCCAGATCATAGCGCACCAGCAGCGGCTTGCCCGCCGCCGACAGCCCATGCAGCCGATCCGCCTCATAACGCTCACCGGTCAGCGAACATTCGAGATGGGTGACAAAGGTCGGACGGTCGGTGGTAAGGTTGAGGTCGTGCAGCAAAAGGGGCCTCCGTTCGGGCAAGGATTCGGTGCGTTTGCGGCCCCACGGGGGACCCTGACCGATCCAGCCCGAACGGGGCGGATATTTGTCAGTCCGGCTTCTTCGCCACGCTGACCATGGCGGGGCGCAGCAAGCGGTCCTTGATGCTGTAGCCGGCCTGCATTTCCACCAGCACGGTGCCCGGCTCGGCGTCCGCCGACGGCAGTTCCATCACCGCCTGATGCTTGTTCGGGTCGAGCGGCTGGCCGACCGATTCGATCTTGGTGATGCCGTTGCGGCCGAACACCGCCTCCAGCTCGCGGCCGGTGGCTTCCAGGCCAGTCACCAGCCCCTTGAACTTGTCGTCCTCGCGCAGATCGGCGGGGATGGCGGCCAGTGCCCGACCCAGATTGTCGGCCACCGACAGCATGTCGCGGGCGAAGCTGGTCGCGGCATAGGCGCGCGCGTCGGCCAGTTCCTTCTCCAGCCGGCGCCGCACATTCTGCGTATCGGCATGGGCGTAGAGAATGTCCTGCTTGGCCGTTTCCAGCTCGGCTTCCAGCGCTGCGATACGCTCGGCATTGGCGTTTTCAGGGGCGTCCACGGGGGTCTCCTGCTCGGGCAGCTGGTCCAGGGTTTCGGTATTTTCGATAGTCTGCTTGTCTTCGCTCATCTCATCAATCTCGACAGCGTCTGTGCGGTGAAATCCACCATGGGGATCACTCGGGCATAGTTCAAGCGCGTGGGGCCGATCACGCCGACCACGCCGACGACCCGGCCGTCCCCGCCGCGATAGGGGGCGGCTATGACCGATGAACCCGAAAGGGAAAAGAGCTTGTTTTCCGAACCGATGAAGATTTTGGTCGCGCTGCCGGCCAGCGCGCTCTCCAGCAAGCGCGAAATCTCCTGCTTGCCCTCCAGCTGCTCCAGCAATTGCCGCACCCGGTCGAGGTCGGCGGCGGTGCCATCGTCGATCAGATGCGCCTGCCCCCGCACGATCAGCACGGGCCTGTCATCGGCATCATGGCTCCAGATCGCGATGCCGCGCGTCACCAGTTCGCGCGCCGCGCCCTCCAGCGTGGAGCGCTCCTGCTCCATCTCGCGCGCCAGCAGGTCACCGGCCTGGCGCAGCGTCAGCCCGCCAAAGCGCGCCGACATGAAATTGGCCGCCTCGTTCAGCATCGAGGGCGTCACCCCGCGCGGCAGGTCGAGCACGCGATTCTCGATCGATCCATCCTGCCCGACCAGCACGGCCAGCGCCTGCCGGTCATTCAGCGGCACGAAGCCGAACTGGCGCAGCACCGGCTCGCGCCTTGGCACCATGACGATACCGGCGCAGGCGGACAGGCCCGAAAGCGTCGCCGTTGCCGCCGACAGCGCCTCCTCGATCGGCCCGCCCTCGGCCAGTCCGGCCTCGATCGCGCGGCGCTCTTCGGCGGACGGCTCGGCCGCCTGCATCATCCCGTCGACGAACAGCCGCAGCCCGGTCTCGGTCGGCATTCGCCCGGCCGAGGTATGCGGCGCGGCGAGCAGGCCCAGCTCCTCCAGATCCTGCATCACATTGCGGATCGAGGCGGCCGAGAGGCTCAGCCCCATCTTGCTGATCGTGCGCGACCCCACCGGCAATCCGGTGCCCAGATAGGAGTCCACCACCATGCGAAACACGTCGCGCGCGCGGTCATTCAGTTCGGCGATGGAGGCAGTGGCGGCCATGGCGATGATGTAGGCGGCTTTAAGCGCTGGCTCAACGGGGGAGATTGGCCAATTCCCTATCCGTCATGCCGGGCCTGACCCGGCATCCTGCTTTTCTTGATTCAAGCAGGAAAAGCAGCGGGGCGCTGCAACGCGAAGCCGAGGTGGTGATGCGCGCAAAATGGCCGATAGCGGAAGGACGGGTTTCTAACTAATCTGATGATATAGCTGCCATTGGACGTGGCTGAAACAATGGTTAATCGAGCGCCTTCGCCAAACTGTATGTAACACGTCGAAGGTTAGGCGGCGTTGACAAAAGGGATTCCCAATCGGTGCGTGTTCTGATTCAAGGCTGCTCTTTGGGGAGCGGTCATGGATCGAGGGGATTTGTCGGACGCGGAGTGGGAGTTGATCGGGCCGCTACTCCCGTCCGAGCGTGGGAGGCATGCCCGACCGGCCGGCGATAACCGGCGCTTTCTCAATGGCATGCTGCATGTGCTGCGGGTCGGTTGCCCGTGGCGCGACATGCACGAGCGCTATGGCAAGTGGAACTCGGTCTATGTCCGGTTCCGGCGCTGGGCGGAGCAAGGCGTCTGGGACGCCATGCTGCAAACGTTGGTCGATCTGGGCCTCACCGACGACTGGCAGCACATGATCGACAGCACCACGGTTCGCGGCCACGTCTCGGCAGCGGGCGGAAAAGGGGGGCTTGTGCGCAGGCTTTTGGTCGATCACGCGGCGGCTTTACGAGCAAGATCCACGCCCGCTGTGACAATCAGGGCCTCCCTGTCGGCTTCATCCTTACCGGCGGCGAGGCATCGGACTATACGGCGGCCGACGATCTGATGAACCTGCCGCTGCCCAAGCCCAGGGCGCTGCTCGCCGACAAAGGCTATGATGGCGACAGGTTCCGGGAGAACCTGCTCATGCGAGGCATCCTGCCCGTCATCCCGCCGCGCTCCAACCGCAAGGTGCCGGCCCATCCCGACTACCGGCGCTACAAGGATCGCAATCGTGTCGAGCGCATGTTCGCCAAACTCAAGCAGCAGCGCCGCATCGCCACCCGCTACGACAAGACCGTCCTGTCGTTCGAGAGCTTCATCAACCTCGCTGCCGCGCGACTATGGCTGAAAGCTTTTGTCAACACCGCCTAGTATCGATCTGGCAATGCACCACTAAAATACGCCAACTTGTCAAAAGGTCGTCTTTCTGTCCGGCATGGACGATGGCCTCGCGAAGCGGACTCGGCGTTGAAAGGTTGACCGTCACCGTATGCTCATAGGTGTTCATCGCCCACGAGCTATCTTGTCCCTCATCGGCTGAATGGATGTTTATCGTCCATTCACCTTCCTTGATAACAACGGGCTGATCTTCAGGGATGATGAGTGTATCATGGCTATGGAGCCGGAAATTCCCTACTTGTATTTCTGCCATTCACCGCTCCAAAACCGATCCTTTGATCGAAGCATTGCTGAAACCCTCCCATAAAGCATCATCCGAGAAAAGGCGACAGGCCCGATCGTCGTTCTACAAAAACCGTTATACTGGAAACGGATGTGAGTAATCGCATGTTTCCGACACGACGAAATAATGTATAGTGCCTATTCAATGACGATTGCCGTCGTGACATCTCAGCAAGGGACTACATACACGTGACGCACTTGTCCGACGCGATACCGCTGGAACATTTCAAGACGCTTTTCTCTACCGTGGAGGAGGTGATTGTGGCACGCAACACCGCCGCCTACTACGTAAGAGACTCTGCGAGCGCTTCGACCACGAACCTGTTTGTTTGGGACGAAGCCATTGGCCGAGGCCTAGTCAAGGATGGTGAAGAAATGCGGAAATATCATCCGCATAAACTACGTAAAGCCTATGGTCTGACTAAAGATCGAATTGGCGAGGAGCCTTTCAAAGAAGTCTACTGTGTCAAATATTTCAATGAGTACAGCACTCAGAATTTTTTCGGTGAGGAGGCGCGCTTCCCATTCGCGCAGATTGATTTGGTACAATGTTATCCCGGTGATATCCATATTTCTGACGTCACCCTGCTTGACCTGACCAAACCCCTCATGGACCAGAGCAAAATTGCGCCGCGTTCACATAGAGGGTTGCATGTGTTCCCAATGTTGCTCGACGGGTTGAAGTCGGTTGCAAAGCAGAAGGGGATACGCCGGTTATCACTCATGGCGGCTTCGCCAGCGGCACATGAAACGTTTTCGCGATACGGAGTTACACCGACCGATGCGCCCGCCTCACAATATGCGTTCAAAAACTTGGGCTTCAGTCATGCGATGGCGTTGACACTCGATCCTTGATGGGAGTTCAGTTCTGCTTCTGGGCATCGCGCAATAGGCAATCAATGGCCGACATGGGCGCACTCCCGACTTCCCTTTCCTACTCGCCGCTCTTCTGATCTACCCTGCGCGATGGAACAGGCCGCTCCCACGCCCCGCTTAACACCTCTGCCCCACGCCCTAACCTGTCGCCTCGCTGTCGCTTCATTGTCGCGTAACAGGCGCGCGACCGTCGCGTCGGCGTGACCCGCGTGTGACGTGCCTGTCGCTGCGCCGGCGCGTGGCAGGCGCCATTCGCCGGAATCGACGCAATTTAGCCCTGCGACACTGTGAACTTCGGGCTGTCGCGTCGCGGGGCGACGGTTCAGCTTGCCGGCTTGGGCTTCAGCATCGGTTCGATGCCCAGCATCTTGGGTATCCCGCCGATCGTCGTGCGGAGTTTCGCATAGCGGCTGTCCATGCAGCCCGACTGGAAATCGAGCCGGGTCGGCTTCGTCCCGTTCTTCCCGCCGCCGCGCGTCCATTCGATCGTGTAGCCGGGCATGTCGGTGGCGAAGCGGGTGCAATTCTCGCCCTGGGCGATGCGCTTTGCCGTGCCGGTCGCCGGCTTCCACGGGGCGAGGCCGGCGCGCAGCTGGCGATATTGCGCGGCGCTGACGGTGAAGCGGGTCGGACCGGGGACGGAGGTGAAGCGCTCGGGCTCCAGCAGTCCCGAGCCATCGGGCGTCACCGTGAGCGTATAGGCGGGGCAGGCGCCGAAGCAGCGACCGGCGGTAAAGCGGATCGTGTCGCCGGCGGCCGTCGGCGGCTCCAGCTCCACCTTCTCCCGGTCGGTCACGCATCCCGCCAGCGCCAACATCGCAACCGGCCCCATCATCATCGCTCTCTTCATGGCGCCCCTCTTATCGCAACTTTTGGCGGATGGCACTGGCATGACGCGCATCCCGGCGCTATCCCCCGCCACCTGACCGCTTCGGAGTAGAATATTATGCGTCCTTCCGGCCGCGCGCCCGACCAGATGCGCGACATCACCATGGAACCCGGCTTCACCATCCATGCCGAGGGTTCGTGCCTCGTCAGCTTCGGTGACACCCGTGTCCTCTGCACCGCCTCGATCGAGGAAAAGGTGCCTCCCTTCCTGCGCGGCAAGGGTTCGGGCTGGGTCACGGCCGAATATGGCATGCTGCCCCGCGCCACCCACACCCGCGGCAGCCGCGAAGCGGCCAAGGGCAAGCAGTCGGGTCGCACGCAGGAAATCCAGCGCCTGATCGGCCGCTCGCTGCGCACCGTCGTCGATTTGAAGAAGCTTGGCGAACGCCAGATCGTGATCGACTGCGACGTGATCCAGGCCGATGGCGGCACCCGCACCGCCGCGATCTCGGGCAGTTGGGTTGCGCTGCGCATCGCCGTCGACAAGCTGCTCGCCTCGGGCGCGCTCAGCGAAGACCCCATCATCCAGAAGGTCGCGGCGATCAGCTGCGGCATCTATGAAGGCACGCCGGTGCTCGACCTCGACTATGCCGAGGACAGCAATGCCGAGACCGACGCCAACCTGATCCTGACCGGCGACGGCAAGTTCGCCGAAGTGCAGGCCACGGCGGAAGGCGCCGCCTATGACGAGGAAGAGCTGCTCCGCCTGCTCCGCCTCGCCCGCATCGGCTGCGCCAAGATCTTCGCCGCGCAGGATGTGGCGACGGGTCGGTAAGCCAAAACACAAAATGCCGTCATGCCAGCGAAAGCTGGCATCTCCCTTTTCTTTCGGCTCTAACGTCAGAAAGAAGTGAGATCCCAGCCTTCGCTGGGATGACGGAAATAATGCAGGGTAGAGCCAGATGAGCGACGACTATGGACAGGAACAGGCGATCCGCAAGCTGAAGCCCGGCAAGCTGGTGATCGCCAGCCACAATGCCGGCAAGGTGCGGGAAATCGCCGCCCTGCTCGGCCCCTATGGGATCGAGCCGATCTCCGCCGCGTCGCTCGACCTGCCCGAGCCGGAGGAGACCGGCACCACCTTCATCGCGAACGCCGAGCTGAAGGCGATGCAGGCCGCCGACCTCAGCGGCCTGCCTGCGCTGGCCGACGACAGCGGCCTGTGCGTCGAGGCGCTGAACGGCGATCCGGGTCTCTTTTCCGCCCGCTGGGCCGGGCCGGACAAGGACTTCGGCATGGCGATGCAGAAGGTGTGGGACGGGGTCCAGGCCAAGGGGCCGGACGCCGGCCATGGCGCCCATTTCATCTGCGCCCTGGCCCTCGCCTGGCCCGACGGCCATGTCGAGGCGTTCGAGGGCCGGGTCGACGGCCTGCTGGTCTGGCCACCGCGCGGGGCAAATGGCTTTGGCTATGACGCGATGTTCCAGCCCTTGGGCCACGACATCAGCTTCGGCGAGATGGACCCGGACGCCAAGCACGCAATGAGCCACCGCGCCGACGCCTTCGCCCAGTTGGTGAAGGCGGTGATCTGATCGGATTGGGGGGGGGGGGCGGTCCCGGCCGCCCCTATTCCTCGCCGCTCGCCAGCACCGGCGCTGCATCCAGCGGCCCCATGCCGAACATGTTGCCGGCGGGATAATAGCGGCAGACGAGATAATCGAAGCTGCGCCCCTCGGCCAGCGCGCAGCCAACCGACCGGGTGCCGCGCCAGATAATCTGGGTATAATGGGCGACATCCTGCCAGCGACCGGTGGTGCTGAAATTGGGCATCTTGCCGGCCCGGCGGAAATAGCGCCGTTCATTGAGGAAGGCCCCGACCATCACCTCATAATCATAGAGGCCCCGGCTTCCCATCCACAGATTTTCGCCGCTCGGCACTGCACGGGTCGCGCGCGGACTGTGGGCAAAAATATTGGTCCGCGCCATCTGCCGCGCATAGCGCGCAGCATCCGCCGCCAGCGTCCGGTCCCAGGTAAGCGGAACCAGGCCCCAGCGGCTGCGCTCGTCATTATGCATGCCCAGGACCACGTCCTGCAGCAGCCCATCGTCGCGATCGGCCTCTTCCATGCCATATTGTTCGGCCGGGCTGGGCGCGCGCCGCGCCGGCGCCGCCTGCCCCTTGCCACCGAAAATCCCCAGCATCATGGCAGCCGTCGCAACGGCCAGCCCCCATTTCCACCCGCGCATCGTCTTTATTCTTTCGACCCGATAATCCGCGCCTCTCCCCCGGCCGGACCGGTTCGGAGCACGATGCTGCGGCTAGGCATCGGATCATATGAAGCGGGGATGAATGGTCGGGCACAGGCAGCACGCCGCCCGCCTCACTCCGACGAAACGGGTCGCAGCTTCGCCGAATCGATATGCCAGCGCCGCTGCGCGGCTGACGCCCCATCGACATCATTGACGCGCCGCACGACATAGGTGCCCACAAAATGCTGGCGGGTGCCATCCGCCAGTTCCGCGTCGATCGTCACCGGCACCGGCTGGTAAACGGAGCCGGCGCCCGCATCGCCCGGCGTCATCCGGCCGATCGTCACATGGGTCGCACGGGTGGCGGCAAAGCCGGCCTGGAATTTTTCCATCGTCTGCCCTGCCGGCCCATTCTCGCCCCACTGGCTCCAGGCGGTGCCATAATCGCGCGCGTTGATCGCCGCATAATAACGCTGCACCACGGCCGCCGCAGCCGCCAGACTCTTGGGCTCGGGCGTGCATCCCGCCATCGGCTCGCCCTGGCCGTCAAACAGGGCGCAACTGCGCGCGATCTCATCCTCGATCATCGCACAGCTATTGGCGGCATTGCAGGGCGGATGGGTGGCTGGCGACACACTGATGCACAGCTTCACGCGACGCGCGGCCGCAGCAGCGCCGATCTCGGCGGTACAGGACAGGGGCGACAGGTCGGCCTCGCTGTGCTGGGGGAGCGGCGCCTTTTCCGGCTGGGCAGCGTTGCTGGAGGAGTTTTCCGGCGCGGCGGGCGCAGCGCCCTGATTGTCGGGCGTCGGAGATGGTGAACCACACGCAGAAAGGGCAAGCAGCGTGATCGCTGTGCCTATGCAGGCCCATGGCCTTGTTCTTGAATCCAGCTGCATTTTTCCTCCCCCCTTTTGCCGACTGCGCTTCAAGGCATAATCGACAGAGAGGAAAAATGATCCGCTTGGGAAAACCTCAGCCCTGCCAGCCGCCAAAGTCGCGGTCGAACGGGCTCATGCCATAGACATTGCCAGCCGGATAATAGCGGCAGACCAGATAATCATATTGGGCACCCTCGCCCAGCGCGCAGCCGACCCGACGGGTGCCGCGCCAGATCATCTGGGTATAGTGGCCGACATCTTCCCAATTGCCGGTCGTGCTGACATCGGGGAAGCGGGCCTTGAACACGAAGGCACGGCGTTCGTCCATGAAGGCGTCGAGCATGGCGGTATAGCCATAGGCCCGGTGCGTCCCCATCCACAGATTTTCGCCGATTTCCTCGTCGCGCTCGCCGCCATGCGAATGGCGGAACTGGTTGGTATGCACCATCTGGCGCGCATAACCGGCGGCGTCAGCAGCCAGACCGTCGTCCCAGGCCAGCGCGGGCACGCCCAGCGACTGGCGCTCGCGATTATGCACGTCCATCACCACCTGGCGCAGCATCGCGTCGGACCGCGGCGCCGGCTGGATATTATAATAATTCCACACGTCGCGATTGACCGAAGCCGATGCCGGTGCGACCGCCCCTGCGATCATCCCGCCGAAAAGCATCAGTGCAGCCGCTAGCGGGCCGCGCTGAACGCGTCTAAAGATATGTCCACTCATGTCACCCGAAGTCCTTCTCGCCCCACCGGCTTTCACCGAGGCTCTTGGCCTATATGTTCATTGGCCATTTTGTGTTTCGAAGTGTCCTTACTGCGATTTTAACAGTCATGTGCGCGACCGGATCGACACCGATGCATGGCAGGCTGCATTGCTCGCCGACCTTGCCCATGAGGCGGAAAAAACCGGCCGGCGACCGCTCCGTTCGATCTTCTTTGGCGGTGGCACGCCGTCGCTGATGCCGCCCCGCATCGCCGCTTCCCTGATCGAGGCGGCGGAAAGACATTGGGGCTTTTCCAACGATATAGAGATCACGCTTGAGGCCAACCCGAACTCGGTGGAAGCCGCGCGTTTCGGCGATCTGGCGGCCGCCGGGATCAACCGCGTGTCGCTCGGCCTGCAGGCACTCGACAATGAGGCACTGGCCTTCCTGGGACGTGCCCATGACGTGGATGAGGGGCTGGGCGCACTCGACACGGCTCGTCGCATTTTTGACCGGGTCAGCTTTGATCTTATCTACGCGCGCCCCGGCCAGAGCGAATCGGACTGGGAAGCGGAGCTGGCGCGCGCCCTCTCCTTCGGCACCGGCCATTTGTCGCTCTATCAGTTAACGATCGAGCCGGGCACGCGCTTCGCCACGCTCGCCGCACAGGGCAAGCTGAAACCGGTCGACCCAGATCATGGCGCCACCCTTTATGAGCTGACCCAGGCGATGACCGCGCAGGCCGGTATCCCTTCCTACGAAATCAGCAACCATGCCCGGCCGGGCCAGGAAAGCCGCCATAACCTCATCTACTGGCGCTATGGCGACTATCTCGGCATTGGTCCGGGCGCCCATGGCCGCCGCGGCGGCATGGCGACATTGCGCCACAAGAAGCCGGAAAACTGGATGGGCGCGGTCGATCGCAACGGCAACGGCCTGCAACAGGAAGTGCCGCTGCAGGCCGAGGACAAGGCGCGCGAGGCGCTGCTGATGGGATTGCGTCTGGGCGAAGGGGTCGATCTGGCCCGGATCGCCGGCCTGTCGGGCCTGCCGATCGACGCGCTGGTGGATGATCGGGCGGTCGACCGGATGAATGATCTGGGGCTGGTCTGGCGAACCGGCAACCGGCTTCAGGTCAGCCCGGCGGGCATGTTGCTGCTCGACGCCATCCTGCCCGAAGTGGTCGCGGTTTAAAAGCCTCAGTCCGGGTTGCGATCGAGGTCGGCCAGTTCCTGATCGATGTCGCGCAGTGCCTCTGCCCGGTCGCTTTCCGGCATGCGGCTGGCGGCGATCTGGGCACGGGCAGCGGTGAGCCCGGCGCGCGCGGCATTGCGCCCCGCCCGTTCGGCATTGCGGGACATGCGCTCGGCATCGCGGGCGTTCAGCATGGCGATCCGCTCCGCCTTGCGGGCCTGCGCCTCGATCGCCCGCTCACAGATACGCACCCGGATGTTGCGGCGGCCATTGGCATCGACAAATTCGCGACGGCTGGTGACCTTGTCACCCTCGCAGCCTTCGCGCACGTCGACCACCGGCACCATGCGGGCAATCTCCGCCTCGGTCGGGATGCGATGGGTTTCGACCCGGCCATTGGCATGGGTGACGATCACCCGGCCCGGCTCGCTGCGCACCGTCACCGGCGGCACGGGCGGGACCGGCGGAACCGGGGGCACGATGTCGGCGGCCGGAACCGGTGGCACGGGCGCTGCAGGCGGCACGCGATCGGCATGGGCAACCGGCGCGGGCGCTGCCGCCGGCATGGGCGCGGCGGCGGGAACCGGTGCGGCCTGCGGCAGGGCCTCGCGCGCCGATACGGGCTGCGACACCAGGTTGGTCAGCTTGGCGAAATCGGCCTGATCGACCTTGTCGGTGATCGCCGCCATCTGCTGCGCGGCGCGGCTGCCCGACGCGGTAAGGGCCAGGCCCGTGGCGACGACCATGGCGACGGCAGCCATGCCCCAACTGATGCGCTTCAATGATGTTTCATGGCTCGAAAGCATTTTCAGCCTCCCCTTGAGCGTGGTGATGCGGGTGAGATGGCAGGCGCCGGCAAATTGGCGACCACCGGCGGCCTTCAATATGGCGCGGCCATAGGCATGGGCCTGATCCTGGCCGTAGAGCGAGAGGACGCGCGCGTCGCAAGCGGTTTCCTGATCGGCGCGATAGGCGCGGTAGGCGATCCAGGCGACCGGATTGCACCAGTGCAGTGCCAGCAGCAGCAGCGCGACCATATTGGCGGCCAGATCGCCGCGCTCATGATGGGCGCGTTCATGGGCGATCGCCATATCCTGCTCCTGCGCGTCATAGCGCAGTCCGAAATCGGCCGGCAGGACAATATAGGGCCGAAAAATACCGAAGGCGAGCGGCCCCGATGCCTGTGGGCTGGTGATCAGGCGGATGCGCCCTTCCTCACCCAGCGGCGTCGATCCGGCCAATATGTCGCGGCGAAACCGGGCATAGCCGATCGCCTGCACGACCAGGAACAGCACGACGCCCAGCGCCCACAGGCCGATCGCCATTTCCAGCCAGGGGATGCTCGTCTCTGCGGCCTGTGTCGCGGGCGATGGCGCAATCTCCAGCAGCGCCGGCAAGCCCGCCTGATCCACGACATTATGCAGCGGCGAAGGCGCGGCAACCTCGCGCGGAAGCGTCGGCAACAGCATGCGGGCCAGCGGCAGCAGCCACAGCCAATAGGCCGCCCCTGCCCCCAGCCAGCGCGCCACCGGGCGTCGCAACATCATCACCATCGCCATCAGCAGGGTCGTGGCGATCAGCGTTTCGGCCATCCAGACGCTCATGATTTCAACCCCTTCAGGATTTCCTCAAGCTCCGCGATATCATCCGCGCTCAACTGGTCCTGGCTCGCCAGCTGGGCGACCAAGGGAGAGATGCGTCCACCGAACAGGCGATTGACCAGCCGGCCGGACTCGCTCGCCACATAATCCTCGCGCGCCACCAGCGGGCGATAGAGGAAACGGCGGCCATCCTGGTCGGCGGCGATCACCTCCTTGGCCATCAGCCGCGACAGCAATGTCTTGACCGTCTGCAGGCTCCAGTCGCGTTCGGCGGTGACGCGATCGGCGACGTCATTGGCGGTGGCCGGCGCCTGTTCCCACAGCGCTTCCATCACCACCAGTTCCGCTTCGCTGATCTTCTCGCTCACTGCCTGATCCCGACCTTGTTCCGACTCTCCAACTACATATGTAGTCGCACCGATTACGAATGTAGTCAATAGCCTTGCATGGCGCGCCGGTGGGGCGGATTTTTGAGATTGGCAGCGGCAACATGGCCGCAAAGCTTTATTTATCCTCAAAGAAATGGCGGAAAAGCGCCACTTCAGCCGCGTGTCATTGCCAATCTCTATGGTCCACATGTCGGCAATCGAAAATGTCGAAAACACTGGATTGCACTGAGATTGCGGACAGCGGCGGTGACCCCTGCCATGATTTCCGCGCGGCAAATCCGTCGGGCACCCGCTGTGCATGCCTAGGAGTAATCGCTACCAGAGCGGCAAATTCGCCAGCGGTCAGATAGGTCATGCTCATTCGCAGGTGCGGGATGTCCGCGCTGCCTTGTGCCAAAGCCTAGGCAGGACGTCCAAAACGGCGCGCGGCTCACAGGTCTCTTAAGAGGTTTTGAGAGGCATTTGAAGATCGAATTGGGCACGGGTCTTTCTTCTTCTCCCCGTGTCATCATTGGCAGAGCAATCATGCGCAAGCATGGCCAATGATGAGCTGGGACAGCGACCGCAAACGCGGCCTCACCCCTCTCAACTGGGCGCGGATTAGGTCACCGCGTCGCCTCGCTAGCTGAGGTGAACGGGGGAGCGGCACTTCTTCTCCCTGTTCCTCCGTCCCACACAATCCCGGATGATCTCGGACTATCCCGCCTCATTTCCCGGTTGGCGATGCCACGGGGCAAGGAACACTGCCAATCTCCATGATCCTATCTACCGGCCAGCCGTTGTCGGTCTGGTCGAGGCATGGTAGAATAAGCGCCGGTACGGGCATCGTCGCACGGAACACTGCTCCGATTACAGCCCGCTTCTCCGACTGGCCCTGGATCGCGCCCTTGGCCATCGCGCCCATCAGGGAGATGCCGATGCCCCCCATTTACCGCGCTAGCCTGCTCGCGGCACCTTTGATCGCTTGCCTTGGTTCCGCGCCATCCGCCGCGAAGGACGAAACGCCGCAAGGCACCCTGGTGCCCCCGCTGCCTTCGGGAACGAAAGCGCCACCGGGCACCGGCGGGATCATGGCCCCTCCCGGTGATGCGGACGAAGCCATCCGATCGGAATTCAGGACGATAGAAAAAAGGGGTACGCGGGACGCCTATCTGCTTTTCATCGAGCGCCATCCTGACCATCCGCTTGCACAGGAAGCTCGCAGACGCACGACAGAACGCACAAATCGAACACCCGAATGATCGTTTCCAATATGTTACATTATTAAGAAAAAATGTTATTTTTCATTAACCTAAAATAAGAATAAGACATGATTGAAAATAACCTCAATTAAAAATTCGAACCTTTTCATGACCATGCCACCCGGAATCAACTAAGTTCATGTTTTTAATGGAAAACACTTCTCTTGGAATCCATTATAAATAGTGACATTACTTGGCCAAAATAAACGGTCGCCGACCGACACAGCGAACGTGTCAGCCTCTAACCCTTGGGAGGATGTATGTTCAAAGTTACTGGAACGGGCCCGGCAAAAGCGAAGCTGACCCCCGATTATTCTGTACCCATCGCGGATGAGCAACAGGCGGCCAACGCAGGCACGGTAACCTGGGCAGTTTCGCGCGAGGCGCAAATTCGCAGCGAAGTCACGCTGCTCTATCCCCAGGATGTGATGACGCCGCCGGCCACGACAACGGGCAGCGCGGGCGATCTCGACAAGCCTCAGGAAAATGGCAGCGCATCAACCACGGCCAGCCAAGCCGCAACCGGCGATGCCAAGATCGATGGCATATTGAGCGGCGTGAAATGGGCCGCAGGCATCACCTATAGCGACGTGGACTCCGCCGCAGACTATCAAGCCGGCTACAGTTCCGACGGCGATGGCGACGGCATCAGCGCCCAGAATGAAGGCTTTTCCCAGTTCACGGCGCAACAGACGCTGGCCATGCACACGGCGTTGAACAATGCCACCTATACGCAGTTGGCTGCCGCCTGGGGCTTTTCGATCGAGGGATTCACAAATCTGACGATCGACTATGCGGGCGCCGGCGCCGCCAACGCGACCATCCGTGCCGCCAATTCAAGCGATCCCAGCACCGCCTATGCCTATTATCCCAACAGCAACATCTATGGTGGCGACACCTTCTTCGGCAATTATTATGACAGCAGCATATATACGCTGAAAAATCCGGTCGCGGGCAATTATGCGTGGCACACCATGCTGCATGAACTGGGCCATTCGCTCGGTCTGAAGCATGGACAGGAAACCGGCGGGCCGGCCAATGTGGCACTACCCTATGCCTGGGACTCGATCGAATTTTCGGTCATGACCTATCGCAGCTATGTCGGCGCCCCGCTCTCGGGCTATACTTATGAACAATGGGGTGCGCCACAGACCTACATGATGCTCGACATCGCTGCGCTACAAACGATGTATGGCGCGGATTACTCGGTTCAATCGGGTGACACGGTCTATACTTGGAGTCCGACGACAGGCGAAACCTATATCAACGGCGGCCTGGCCATCGATCCGGGCGACAATCGTATCTTCGCCACCATATGGGATGGCGGTGGTATCGACACCTATGACCTGTCGAACTACAGCACCAACCTGACACTGGACCTCAATCCCGGTGGCTATTCGGTTTTCAGCAATGCCCAGCTCGCCTATCTTGGCTCCAGCCAATATGCGCGCGGCAACATCTTCAATGCCCTGCTGTTCAACGGCAACACGGCCTCGATGATCGAAAATGCCATCGGTGGATCTGGCAATGACACGATCACCGGCAACGATCTGGCCAATGCACTGACGGGTGGCTCCGGCAGCGATTATCTGTCCGGCGGCAAGGGCGATGATGTGCTGGACGGCGGCGATGGCGACGACACGCTCCTCGGCGGCGATGGCAACGACATCATTGACGGCGCCTCTGGCGCCGACTTGATCTATGGCGGGGCCGGCAACGACATCATCTACGGCGGCTGGATGGACGACACCGTCTATGGCGAAGCAGGTGATGATATATTCGTCATCCGCCAATCGCTGGCCGGCACCGAATTTGGCGATTATACCGATGGCGGCTCCGGCACGGATCGGCTCGACCTCAGCCAGATCGCAACCGACTATAGCGCTATCGTCAACCTCGGTACCGGCACTTGGCAGTATAATCCGCTCTATGGTGGCCCCTGGACCATCACGGGCGTGGAAAATGTCGACGGCACGCAACTGGGCGACATCATCACGGGCAACAGCGGCGTCAATGTTCTGAATGGCAATGGCGGCAACGACAGTATCGATGGGGGGGCCGGCAATGATATCATTGATGGCGGCAGTGGCGACGACACCCTCTTCGGCGGCGACGGCAATGATATCATTGATGGTGGTGATGGCGCCGACCTGATCTTCGCCGGGGCTGGCAACGACATCATCTATGGCAGTTGGTACACCGACACCGTCTATGGCGAAGCTGGCAATGATGTCTTCATCATCCGCCAGTTCGGGAGCAGCACCGAATTTGGCGACGATACCGATGGCGGGTCGGGCACGGATCGGCTCGATCTCAGCCAGATCACCACCGCCTATGGCGCTGCCGTCAATCTCGACACGGGCAGTTGGCAGTATAATCCGCTCTATGGTGGCCCCTGGACCATTACGGGCGTGGAAAATGTCGACGGTACGCAGTTGGATGACGTCATCACCGGTAACAGCAGCGTCAACGTCTTGAACGGCAATGGTGGCAACGACACCATCTATGGCGGAGGCGGAAGCGACACCATCAACGGCGGCAGCGGCAACGACACCATTTATGGCGATGCCGGCAACGACGTCATCAACGGCGGCAGTGGCAACGATGTGCTGATCGGCGGTGACGGTAACGACGTGTTTGATGGCGGCGATGGTACAGACCTTATCTATGGAGAGGGCGGCAACGACACCTTCCTGCTCGCCAATGGCTGGACCGGCAGCTA
Organism: Sphingobium sp. WTD-1; assembly: GCF_030128825.1. Lineage (NCBI taxonomy): Bacteria > Pseudomonadati > Pseudomonadota > Alphaproteobacteria > Sphingomonadales > Sphingobiaceae > Sphingobium > Sphingobium sp. WTD-1. The sequence goes on from NZ_CP119127.1 coordinate 4,732,441, forward strand.
TGGCGAAGTCTTCCTTGGCGGGGCCGGCTCAGACACGTTCGACATCTCCGCAGTTACCGGACTGGCAACATCGACCATCAACCTGACCGATGGCACATTTACCTATACGCCCGGCAGTTCAGGGCCGATCAGCCTGTCGAGTATCGAAAATGTGGTCGGCAGCAGCGCCGCTGACGAGATCACGGGATCTGGCGAGATCAACCGGCTCGCGGGCCTGGCTGGCAATGACATATTGTTTGGCCTGGGCGGCGATGACATGCTGGATGGTGGCGCCGGTAACGATCTGCTCGATGGCGGCACCGGCATCGATACGGCTGTCTATGGCGGCGCGACCTCAGCAGTCACCGTCAGTCTGGCCATCACCGCCGCGCAAGCGACCGGTGGCGCGGGCACCGATACACTCACGGGAATCGAAAATCTTAGCGGCTCTGCCTATAATGACACGCTGACGGGTGATGCCGGAAACAACGTCCTGGACGGCAGAGTCGGGGCGGATACCATGACGGGCGGGGACGGGAATGACACTTATTATGTCGACAATGTCGGCGATCTCGTCGTCGAAAACTCCTCTACCGGCGGCACTGACGATCGGGTTTTTTCTTCGGTTTCCTATTCGTTGACGAACCGGACGATCGAGACCCTGACCCTGACGGGCGTTGCCGCCATATCAGCAACCGGCAACAGCAAGGCGCAAACGCTCAACGGCAACGATGCCGCCAACACCCTGATGGGGCTGGATGGCAATGACGTGCTGAACGGCTTCGGCGGGGACGACACGCTGGATGGCGGCAACGGCGATGACAGTCTGGACGGGAATGACGGCATCGACACCGCCGCCTATAATACCGCAACCAGCGCCGTCACCGTCAGCCTGGCCGTGCCCGGCGCCCAGGCGACCGGTGGCGCAGGAACCGACACATTGGCCAATATCGAAAACCTGATCGGCTCGGCCTATAATGACACACTGACGGGCAATAGCGGCGCCAACGTCATCAATGGCAAAGCCGGCAGCGACACCATGGCCGGCGGCGATGGCAACGACATTTATTATGTCGACAATGTCGGCGATGTCATCACTGAAACCTCAACAGGCGGTAGCGACACCGTCTACAGTTCGGTCAGCTACAGCGTTTCGAGCACCTATGTCGAAACCTTGATCCTGACGGGCTCCGCAGCGATCAATGCAAGCGGCAACAGCCACAACAATAGCCTCACCGGCAATAGCGGCGCCAATGTCATTCAGGGGGGCGGCGGCAATGATGTCCTCAATGGTGGCCTTGGTGCCGACACGTTATCGGGCGGGTCGGGATCGGATATCTTTGTCTTCAACTCTGCACTAGGCGGTGGAAATGTGGATTCGATTACGGATTATTCGATATCCAACGACACCATCCGGCTGGATGATTCCGTCTTCACCGGCCTAGCTCTGGGGGCCTTGGCCGCCAACGCCTTCTATGTCGGGACGGCGGCGCACGATGCGGACGACCGGATCATCTACAACAGCAGCACTGGCGCATTGTTTTTCGATGCCGACGGCAATGGTGCTGGCGCTGCGATCCAGTTCGCAACGCTCACCACCGGACTACCGCTGGTCGCGAGCGAATTCGTCGTGATCTGACACACGAACCAGCCGATAAAAAAAGGGGGCGCCCGATGAAACGGGCGCCCCCTTTTTGTCTACTGCATCCGTCGCATAGGATGCCCTGAGACCTCCCGCTCAGGCCGAACCGGGAGGATGACAACCCACGCAATCCAACGGATCAGCGCGATCGATGATCCATTCGCTCATTCGCGGAAGGCGGTCTCGCGCAGCCGCGTCAACGGCGTCAGAATATATGCCAGCACAGTGCGCTTATCGCCCAGAAGCTTGACCTCGGCCCCCATGCCTGGGCCAATCAGCAATCGACGGCCATTCCGATCCATGATCGCATTGGCCGTCGTGCGGACCCGGACCAAATAGTGGCTTTCCCCCGTGCGCTCATTGACGACGGCATCGGGAGAAATGGCGATCACCCGACCATCCATCGACCCGTAAATCGCACTGTCATAGGCCGTAATGTCGATCTTAGCGCGCTGGTCCAGCCGGACCGATGCAATATCCTTTGCATCGACCAATATTTCGATCAGCAGATTGTCATGTCCTGGAACCATCTCCAGCAGGGGATCGCCGGGCCTGACGCTGCCACCGATCGTCGTCGCGAAGACACGATTGATCCGCCCATCCATCGGCGCCCGCACAATCGTGCGTTCCAGCTTATATTCATAGGCCGGCAATGCCGCCTGCCGCGCTGCCGCTTCGCCACGCGCCGCCGTCAGTTCGCCGGCGGTCCGGGCGAACCAATCGCGCTTGTCCTGCGCGGCGCTGGCCTGCGCCTCGGCCACCGCCGCCTGCGATCGCGCAAGAGCAGCCGCCGCCGCAGCCGCATCGGCGGCTGCGACATTATATCCATTTTCCGCCTGCAATAACGATCGGCGCGGTTCAATGCCCTCCAGCACCAGCGGCCGGACAAGTTGCAACTCTGCGCGGGCGGTATCGCGGGCCGAGTTGCGGGCCATCTGTGCAGCCTCCGCCTCCAGCACGGCCCGCCTTGCCTGGTCGATCCGCGCCGAATTGACCATCATCAAGCTGCTGAACTCAGCGATGCGGGACCGATGCAGCCCCTGTTCCACGGCGATCTGGCTCGCCATGACAGGATCGCGGGCGGCTGGGAAATCCGGCTCTCGTCCTGCCATTTCCGCTTCCAGCCGAGCAGTCTTGAGCGACAGGACATCGCTGCTGGTACGATTGACGGCCAGATCGGAACCGGGCTGGATGGGATTGAGCCGGATCAGTTCGGCTCCCTGCTTCACCTGCTGTCCGGTCCGCACGAGGATCGCCTCGACGATCCCGCCCTCAAGGTTCGAAATAACCTGCAACTGGGAACTGGGAATGACCCTGCCGGCGGCACGGATGGTGCGGTCGATTTCCGTCAGCCCCGCCCAAAGCAGGAAGATCAGCAGGAAGGCCCCGATCGTCCAGAGGAAGATATTGGCCGGAACCGCCGCCTGAATCGGCGCGACCGGGTCCATTTTGCGCTCCATCTTCATGCCGCCTTGCCCTGCGCCAGCCGCTGCAATACCGCATCGCGCGGACCATCCGCCACGACCCGCCCCTGTTCCAGCACGATGATCCGATCCACAAGTCGCAGCAACGGCGTGCGATGAGTGATGAGCAGGAAGGTCCGGCCATGAATTTCCTCCTGCAACCGGCCAATCAGATCCAATTCGGTCTGGGCATCCATCGCGCTGCTGGGCTCGTCGAAAATCAGAATTGGCGGTCGTCCAGCCAGAGCGCGCGCGATCGAAATCGACTGGCGTTGTCCGCCTGACAAACCGTCACCACGATCCGTCAGTTTCAGATCATAGCCATTGGTGATCTGCCCCATGAAACGATGGGTGCCACTGATTTCGGCGACACGAACCATTTCATCCGGATCGACATGATCGCGCTCAAGACAGATATTTTCGCGGACCGAGCCGGCCAGAAGCGCATTGTCCTGCAGGGCCGCGCCAATATGCCGGCGTAAATGGATGGGATCAAATTGGCGTATGTCGATCCCGTCGACCATCACCACGCCATCCTGCGGTTCATACAGGCCAAGCACCATGCGGGCGAGCGTCGACTTGCCGGACCCCACTCGACCAAGAAAGCCGACCCGTTCCCCCGGCGCGATCATCAGGTTGAGTTGGTCGAGCGCCTTGTCCGGCGTTCCGGGATAACGAAAGCCGACATTGCGCAATTCGATCCGTCCCTGCACCGACGGTCGCAGCGCATCGCCTTCCGGCCCTTCGCTCGGCGTTTCCATCAACGCATTGATCTGGCGATAGGCGACACGTGTGCTCGACAGGCGCGAGAGCAAGGTGGCAATCTGCGCCAGCGGCGCGATGGCGCGACCGCACAGGACGGAACAGGCCAGCAATGCGCCCGTCGTGATGCTGTGGCTGCGTAACAATCCGACACCGACGATGATCGTACCACAATAGGCAATGGTGTTCGCACTGCTGGCAATGGTGATCGCCACCGACGAGAGCAGTCGCTGGCTGAGGGAACTGTGGGAATGACGATTGAGCGCCATGCGCCAGCGCGCATTGAGCATTGGCCCGGCACTGGTGGCCTTGACTGTCTCCAGATTGCCGATCGCTTCAACCAACACCGATTGTTTGACAAGACCATCGCCCAGGCTTTGGGCTGACAGCCGGTCCAACGCCGGATTGGTGAAGATTCCGGCCAGAACCACGATCGGAATCATCGCAAGCGGCAACAGCACCAGAACCCCGCCCAACATGGCAATCACGGCCAGCGTCACGAGAATGAACGGTACATCTATGAACGCCGTGAGAGTGGCCGATGCGAAAAAATCGCGCAGCGTTTCCAATTCCCGCATCAGACCGGTCAACGTCCCGGTCGACCCGCGACGCTTATCGAGCCGCAACGCCACGATCTTGGCAAACAGGGTATCGCCGACCTCATAGTCGATGTTCGCGCCGGCAATATCGACAAAATAAACGCGCAGCAGGCGCAGTATAAAATCAAATATCACGACGATGATCAGGCCGATACTCAACCCCACCAGAGACGAGGACGCATCATTGGGGACCACCCGGTCATAAACCGTCATGGTGAAGAGCGACGAGACCAATGCGAACAGATTGATCATCGCTGCCGCGATCGCCACCTTGATATAGGTTCGGCGATTGCGCAGCATCGGTTCGATCAGCCAGGGGGCGAAACGGGCCTTGGCAACGGCAAGCAGGGGCTGGTCGGTCACGGGGTCACCATCCGATCGGCTGGAGCGATGCTTATTCCCAGTTCGGCGAGCAACTGGCCATTTTTCGCCAGCAATGCAAAGCGGGACAAATCCCGTTCCGCCAGGGTCTCGACAAGGCTGGTGAGAGCCAGAAAATAGCTGTCCTCGGAATATATCAGGTCGTAGAGCGTCCCATCCAGCGCCTCGAACCGGGTTGCAACGACATCCCTGGCGTCGCGATTGGCTCGATAACTCGCCTGCGCCGCGACAAGCTGCGCCTCCACCCCCTTAAGGTCCGCCAGCGCCATTTGGGCGTCGCGCAAGGCTTCCTGGCGTACACGGGCAGCATAGGCCTCTGCGGCGTCCGCCCGCGCCGTGGCCTGGTCCGCCCGTGCATTGATCCCGGCCCCCAGTTGGGCCCGGACGATGATACGCCCACGAATGTCGTAATCATCCGGATTTTCGAACAAGCCGTATCGGCTTGCTTCCAGCCCCGCTGCGATGGTCGGCAACCGTTCCGCACGGGCTGCACGGGCGTCCTGTCGCGCGGCACGCGCTTCGGCATCGGCACGCAGAACGGCCGGCGAGCGCAGAACCAGCGCCTCCAGCGCATCGCTTTCATCGCGAATATCGATATATGGCAACGGCCCACGCGCAATTTCCGCCGGTACATCATGGCCCGTCAGCGATCGATACTGTGCCTCGGCGCTGCCCCGGTCACGACGAAAGCCCGCAAGACGCATTTCCACCGAAGCAATCGAACTGTCGAGGCGAGGCAGGTCGCCCCGCGCCGAATAGCCGCGCGCGATGCGCCGTTCCAGCGCCGTTCGGAACCGCTGCTGCCGCGCAATATATTCGATTGCCGCCTGCTCCATCCATCGCTGGGCGAGGATCGAATACCAGGCCGTAATTGTTCGAATGGCAACATCCTGCCCATAGCCCTGCGTGGTCGAACGGGCCGCTTCCACCCTCGCCGTTCCCGCCCCGATCCGATTGGATGCCGTTCCAAAATCGAGCAACCGTTGGCGCACGGATGCGATGGCATCTGTACGCCCTCTGGGACGCGCCCTTTCGATCACATTGTCGGGATCATCAGAAAAATTGCGTGCGAGCGACCGGTTGGCGTCAACACTGAGGTCCACGGACGGGAACAGGGCCGATCGGGCCTGAACACGGGCAGCCTCGGCCTCATGCTCACCAGCGCGCCCTTCCTCGATCAATGCATTGTTCCGGACCGCAGCCGCCACTTCCGAACGGAAAAAGGCGCCGCTGCTGGTTTGGTCGATCAAGGCGAGTACCGGATCATTCGTCGCCGGCGCTGAGAAGGGATTGGGATTGGGGGGAACGACCAATCGATCCTGGCACCAGGCTGGAATGATCGATGCACTGTTGAACGCAATGACCAGCCCTAAAAGCTTCGGCTTACACCAAAGATTTTCGTTCCTCATTGAGCCTGTTATCATTGACACTCGCACAGAACCCCAACCGTGCTAAAGCCTCATTTTCCAACCATGACTCACCCCAAGCTTCGCCATGATCTTCAGCATCCAACAATGCCTGAACAAATAATATGACACAACTCCATAAAAAACGATGCTCATATTACATATTTGGTAAATTTATTTAGCCATCACATTATGATATCACTGTACCATCGATAATCATCCATATTTTCAGTATATTTAGCCCGAACCCTATATTGCAGTGCGCGAGCGACGATGTTCGCTGCAATTCCAAAAAATGTCGATCAGGCTTACAATGGGATTGATGGGCCATGCGTCATTAACCTTCATCACGCCCTTATTTTCGCCAATCAACACAATTGGCACGACGCCTGCTTCTCCCCGTGCATTCCCACCGTTCAACTACCCGGGGGATGCCGGCACGGTCTCCGCCGGCATCCCCCACCCGGTGGCCCTCCTCCTCCTTCTTGCCGCGCGGATCGCTCCGCTTCATTCGTTATGCATGACGAAGGGGACGGCGCGATGAACAAGCGGGACATGCTCAAAATAAGTGCCACGGCCGCCATGAGCCTGATGCTGAGCAAAGGCAGCATGGCGCAAGCCCTCGCTCAACCACCAGCCGATCTGGCACGAAACGAGCCCTTCTGGGCCGCGCTCCGCGCCCATTACCGGACCGACAATCGCTTCATCAATCTGGAGAATGGCTTCTACTGCTTCCAGCCCGATACCATCCTCGACGCCCATTTCGCGAATGTCCGGGCGATCAATGGCGAGGCGTCACATTATATGCGCACGAAGCTCGAGGCCGATGTGCTGAAGGTCCGTGGTCAGGTCGCGCGGCTGGCCGGCTGCCCGGTCGAGGAACTGGTCGTCACCCGCAACACCACGGAATCGCTCGACACCATCATCAACGGCATCGACTGGAAACCGGGCGACGAGGCGGTGATGGCGACCCAGGATTATGGGTCGATGATCGACATGTTCGCCTTGCAGGCGCGGCGCCATGGCATGGTCAACCGCATCGTCGAGGTGCCGCTCCACCCGAAAAACGATGCCGAGATCATCGACGTCTATAGCGCCGCCCTGACCGATCGCACCCGCCTGCTGATGGTATCCCACATTGTCGGCGGCACCGGCCAGGTGCTGCCGGTCAAGGCGATCTGTGCGATGGCGCAGGAACGCGGCGTGCCGGTGATGGTCGACGGCGCCCACAGCTTTGCTCATCTCGACTTCGCCATTCCGGATCTGGGCTGCGACTATTATGGCGCGTCGCTGCACAAATGGCTGTCGGCGCCGCTCGGCCTTGGCCTGCTCTGGGTGCGGCGCGATCGCATACCGGCGTTATGGCCGATGTTCGGCGATGCCAGCATGGCGGACGACGATATCCGCAAGCTCAACCATCGCGGCACCCACCCGATCCACAGCGACCTGACGCTCGCGACCGCCATCGCCTTCCACGAAACGATCGGCGCATCGCGCAAGCTCGCCCGGCTGCGCCATCTGCAAAGCTATTGGACCAGCAAGGTGAGTGTCCTGCCCAATATCCGGCTCAACACGCCCGCTGACCCGGCGCGGACCTGCGCCATCGCCAATGTCGGTGTGGAGGGCATCGCCCCGGCACAGCTCGCGGCGATGTTGATGGACAGATATGGCATCTACACCGTCGCGATCGATCGCGGCACGGTGCAGGGCGTGCGCGTCACGCCCCAGCTCTATACGTCGATCGCCGAGCTGGATGCGCTGGTCGCCGCCCTCACCGCCATCGCCCGCAGCGCCTGAGCCCCAAAAGAAAAAGGGCGGCCCGACCAGCGGACCGCCCCTTACTCTCTCATCCTGAAACGGGGATCAGTTCGCCGCAGCGACGCCGTTGTCGGTCATCAACTGCTGCAGTTCGCCAGCCTCATACATTTCCATCATGATGTCGCTGCCGCCGACAAATTCGCCCTTCACATAGAGCTGGGGAATGGTCGGCCAGTCGGAGAAGGCCTTGATGCCCTGGCGGACCGCCTGGTCCTGCAGCACGTCGACCGTCTCGTAATTCACGCCCAGATGCTCCAGGATCGCGATCGCGCGGCTGGAAAAGCCGCACTGGGGGAAGAGCGGCGTGCCCTTCATGAAGAGCACCACGTCATTGCCGTTGACGATGTCGGCGATCCGCTGCTGCACGGCGTCGGTCATTTCACTGGGTCCAATTCTTTGTCTGGCGTCGCCGCGCGGCGGGACGCAAATGTCGCTATGGCGGTTAGTTGGGAACGGCGGTGGTCAGTTGCAAGGCATGGAGCACCCCGCCCATGCGTCCGCCCAGCGCCGCATAGACGGCGCGCTGCTGCGCCACGCGGGTCATGCCCCGAAAGCTTTCGGACACGACCTTCGCCGCATAATGATCGCCGTCGCCGGCCAAGTCGGTAATCTCGACCTGCGCATCCGGGATCGCGGTCTTGATCATCTCGGCAATATCGTCTGCTGCCATCGGCATGGCGATACCTGCCTTACTGCGCTTCGATGAACATGCGGCGGGCGATCACCGCCTGCTCGTCGAGCGCGGTGCGCACGCCGGCCTCATCCACCTCAAGGCCCGCCTGGGTCATGTCGCCCAGCAGCTTGCGGATGACGTCCTCGTCGCCCGCTTCCTCGAAATCGGCCTGCACGACAGCCTTGGCATAGGCGTCGGTTTCCTCAGGCGTCAGGCCCATCTTCGCGGCCGCCCACTCGCCCAGCAGGCGGTTGCGGCGCGCCTGGATGCGGAACTGCATCTCCTGGTCGTGCGCGAACATATTTTCAAATGCGCGCTCGCGGTCGTCGAAAGTGGTCATGCGTGAAGCCCTGTTGAAATGCGTCTGTCGCGCTCAGAGATAGGCGGAACCGCGCCTTTAGGCAACGGCCGGCACCAGCCAGGGGCGCAATGCCGCATCCTTCGCCTCGAACGAGTCGATCACATCCGCCTCGTCCAGGGTCAGGCCGATCTCGTCCAGGCCGCCCAGCAGGCAATGCTTGCGGAACGGATCGATCTCGAAGCTGAAGCGATCCTGATATTGGGTGGTGACGCTCTGCTGCTCCAGATCGACATGGATCGGATCGGTCTTGGCGACCTCCATCAGCCGGTCGATCGCCTCCTGCGGCAGCACCACGGTCAATATGCCGTTCTTGAATGCATTGCCCGAAAAGATGTCGGAGAAGCTCGGCGCGATCACCACCTTGATGCCCAGATCGCCCAGCGCCCAGGCGGCATGTTCACGGCTGGAGCCGCAGCCGAAATTGTCGCCCGCGATCAGGATCGGGCTGCCGGCATATTCGGGATCGTCAAAGACATTGCCCGGCTCCTTGCGCAGCACCTCGAACGCGCCCTTGCCAAGGCCGGCGCGCGAAATCGTCTTGAGCCAGTGCGCCGGGATGACGATGTCGGTGTCGACATTCTTCATCCCGAACGGATAGGCCCGGCCGTCAACGGTAGTCAGCTTGTCCATCAGTGCGCCCGCTTCGCCTCCACCGCAGGACCGTCCTCAGCGCGGCCCAGCGTCGCGGCCATCGCCGCACTGGCCAGCGCGCCCAGCGCCAGCACCCAGAATACCTTCTTCATGCGACCATCCCCTCTTTTTCACCCATCAATGCGCGCACATCGGTCAACCGCCCGGTCAGCGCGGCCGCCGCCGCCATTTCCGGCGAGACCAGATGCGTGCGCGATCCCGGACCCTGGCGGCCCATGAAATTGCGGTTGCTGGTCGATGCGCAGCGTTCGCCGGCCGGCACCTTGTCCGGGTTCATGCCCAGGCATGCCGAACAGCCCGGCTCGCGCCATTCGAAACCGGCGTCGAGGAAGATGCGGTCCAGCCCCTCGGCCTCGGCCATGCGCTTGACCAGGCCCGATCCCGGCACGACCATCGCATGCTTGATGCCGACGGCGATATGCCGCCCTTTCAGCAAGCCGGCGGCGGCGCGCAGATCCTCGATCCGGCTGTTGGTGCAGCTGCCGATGAAGACATGCTCGATCGCAACATCTTCCATCTTCTGCCCGGCGGACAGGCCCATATAGTCGAGCGACTTCTGCGCGGCGGCGCGCTTCGACGCATCGGCGAAGCTTTCGGGATCCGGCACCACGCCGGTCACCGGCACGACATCCTCGGGGCTGGTGCCCCAGGTGACGTTGGGGACGATGTCGGCCGCGTCGATCACGACCGTCTTGTCGAACACCGCGCCTTCATCCGTGTGCAGCGTCTTCCACCAGGCGACGGCCGCATCCCAGTCGGCACCCTTGGGCGCCATCGGACGGCCCTCGATATAGGCGAAGGTCTTTTCGTCCGGCGCGAACAGGCCGGATCGGGCGCCCGCCTCGATCGACATGTTGGCGACGGTCAGGCGGCCCTCGATCGACATGTCGCGGAACACCGACCCGCGATATTCCATGACGTATCCGGTGCCGCCGGCAGTGCCGATCGTGCCGCAGATCGCCAGCGCCACATCCTTGGGGGTGACGCCATAGCCCAGTTCGCCCTCAACCACGACCTGCATGGTCTTGGACTGTTTCAGCAGCAGCGTCTGGGTCGCCAGCACATGCTCGACCTCGGACGTGCCGATGCCGAAGGCCAGCGCGCCCAGCGCGCCGTGCGAGCTGGTATGGCTGTCGCCGCAGACCAGAGTGGTGCCCGGCAGGGTGAAGCCCTGTTCCGGGCCGACGACATGGACGATGCCCTGTTCCGGGTCCGCGTCACCGATCAGGCGCACGCCGAATTCGGGCGCATTGCGTTCCAGCGCGGCAAGCTGCTGCGCGCTTTCCGGGTCGGCGATCGGGATGCGATGCCCCTCGGCGTCGCGGCGCGGCGTGGTCGGCAAATTATGGTCGGGGACCGCAAGGGTCAGGTCGGGCCGGCGCACCTTGCGTCCAGCCAGGCGTAGGCCTTCGAACGCCTGCGGGCTCGTCACTTCATGCACGAGGTGACGATCGATATAGATCAGGCAGGTTCCATCGGGACGCCGTTCAACGACATGCGCGTCCCAGATCTTCTCATAGAGGGTGCGTGGCTTAACCATGGTCCCCTCCCCCTAGACCCGTAAGGCGCGAGGGGAAAGGGGGAGAAACGGAGCTTGCGATGGAAAATATGCGTTTTTCGCAAGGCTGAAGCAATAATGTTACGCCGCGCGATAATCCTCGACCACGCGGCCGACTGCCGCCAGTTCCGCCTCATGGCCCTCCTCGCGCCAGGTCTCGGCCAGCGCCGCCTGTTCCCATTCGCGCATCGCGGGATGGGCCAGCATGGTTTCGACCCAGCCGCGCGCGATCGGCCCGACATCCAGGCCATAGCTGCGCACCCGGAAGGCGACCGGCGCATAGAAGGCGTCGAGTGCGCTGAATTGCGCACCCGCCAGATAGGGGCCGCCAAAGCGCGCCAGCCCCTGCTCCCAGAGTTCGCGCAGCCGGGCGATATCCTTGTTGAGCGCCGGCTCGATCAGGTTCAGCTCCACCCGCACCCCGACATTCATCGTGCAGGTCGACCGCAGCGCGGAAAAGCCGCTGTGCATTTCCGCCACCGCGCACTGGGCAAAGGCGCGCGCATCGGCATCGGCAGGCCAGACGCCCGCATGCCGGTCGGCCAGATAGAGAAGGATGCCGAGCGAATCCCAGACCGTGCGGTCGCCATCGATCAGCGCCGGCACCTGCCCCGTCGGCGAAAAGCTGCGAAAGGCGCTGTAATTGACCGGCGCGGCAAAGGGCTCGATCCGATCGGCAAAATCAATCCCCAGCCCCTTCATCAACAGCCAGGGCCGCAGCGACCAGCTCGAATAATTCCGGTTGGCGGTGATGAGCGTATAGGCCATCGATCAATCTCCCTGTGCGTTGTGCGCGTCCCCTTAGCGCAGCGGGGAACGGCCCGACAGGCGGAACGATCCATTGGCCTGACAAGCTCAGCTTATCAGCGAAAATCGCGGATCACCGCCTCAAGTTACCGGATTGCCCTGCCGAAACCGCCAGTTCGACGCCGAGTCGAGCGGAACAACATTAGTTTTTTCAATATGTTAGAGGGAAACAATCGGAAGTTTGCGCATATGCGCCATGGGAGATTTTCGCCGAAAGCCAAAAAATGACGACAATAGAATAGGTTGACGATAGAAAGAGCCAGCCGGAACTTTACACCGGACGCATGCCTGTAGGACAGGGCCTTCATCGCGGAGGCTGCCGGGATGGGGTGGGTAGGGGACTTACAGCTATTGGGGATCGGGCGTTCATTAGCAGACATGCTTGGCGAAAACGATCCAACTATGATCGCTGAAATGCTGACTTTCCGTCATTGCGATAGCTTAACGTTTGGCTTAGCCGATCAGCTATGGATGACTTCTTTTCTGGCATGTCTTTCAAAGCCAAAGTCGCTGGTTGGAGCATAATCGTCGGCGCTATGGTTGTCCCATTTCTATTGATGGCGACCATCGGACGTCCTGAGCCAATGGCTCGCAGCTTGGTTCATGGCTGCTATGTTGCATCTAATGCACCAGCACTCCTTATTCGGGACGATGCGGTTTACATCATCGAACCCGCCCGTCGCAAATTCAGCTATGTCGTGGAGCCTTCCAAAACAAGTTATCAACTGAACGTAAGACCTGCTCTGGCGCTCTCTATCCAGCCGGACGGAAGTTATATTTTCGGTGAGCAAGTGGGTGTCGGATATTTCTGGTCGCTGTTGCCCGTAGGCAACAAGAACCGCAATCGGGTCAGGCACCCAGAAGAATATGGCGGCCGATTCGAAGTCGCTGCGATTGGACCTTCGATCGTCTATACGCGAACGACTGACCCCAGCGCATGTCGCATTGTCCGCTGATCGGAAAATGCACCCGATCCACGATTGTCCTGTCTTGGTCGGAAGCCGCCCTACCCTCATCCGTCATGCCGGGCTTGACCCGGCATCCCGCTTTTCGATGCTACAGATAAAGAAGCGGGACCCCGGCTCAAGGCCGGGGTGACGATGGCCGCATCTGGTCATTAACCGTCAAAATCCAACATCGTCATTGCGAGCGTAGCGAAGCAATCCACCGGCGCACATGGATTGCTTCGCTACGCTCGCAATGACGGGAGATGGTCGTCAGCCGTCAACGCCCGGCATCGTCATGGCCTGCGGACACGGGCGGGGTTTGCCCCTGCCGTTGATGGCAGGGGCAAAAACGCGATGGATCAGTCCAGGTTCGGGCGCAGATAGCGTTCGGCGGTTTCCAGGTCGATGCCGCGGCGGGCGGCATAATCTTCGAGCTGGTCGCGGCCGACGCGGGCGACGCCGAAATATTCCGCCTGCTGGTGGCCGAAATAGAAGCCGCTGACCGCCGCCGTCGGCAGCATGGCGAAGCTTTCGGTGAGCGTCGCGCCGGTCGCATGATGGGCGTCCAGCATTTCGAACAGGATCGGCTTCAGACTATGTTCCGGGCAGGCCGGATAGCCGGGTGCCGGGCGGATGCCGCGATATTCTTCCTTGATCAGCGCCTCGTTGGTCAGCTGCTCGCCCTCGGCATAGCCCCAGAGCGCGGTGCGGACATAATGGTGCAGCCGCTCGGCAAAGGCTTCGGCCAGACGGTCGGCCAGCGCCTTGAGCAGGATATCCGAATAATCGTCGATCGCATTCTTGAAGCGGGCCAGATGCGGCTCGATGCCGTGGATCGACACGGCAAAGCCGCCCATCCAGTCGCCATCATGGCTGATGAAGTCGGCAAGGCACATGTTCGCCCGGCCTTCGCGCTTGGCGATCTGCTGGCGCAGCATCGGCAGGGTATAATGTTTCTCGTCCTCGACATGGACAATGATGTCGTCGCCCTGACGACGGCAGGGCCACAGGCCCGCGACGCCGCGCGCGGTCAGCCATTTCTCGTCGATGATCTTCTGGAGCATCTTCTGCGCGTCGGCGAACAGGCTGCGGGCGCTTTCGCCGACAATCTCGTCCTCCAGGATGGCGGGATAATTGCCGGCCAGCTCCCAGGCGCGGAAGAAGGGGGTCCAGTCGATATAGTTGACCAGATCCTTCAAGTCCCAGTCGGGGAAGCGGTGGGTGCCGGGCAGCCTGGGACGGGGTGCCTTCAGGCTCTCGTCCATCTCGAAGGCGTTGGCGCGGGCGTCGTCGAGCGACAGGAGCTGGCTCTGTCCCTTGTTCGCGCGGGCGACGCGGACATGCTCATAATCATCCTTGGTCTTCTGGACGAAATCGGCCTTCTGCGTTTCCGACACCAGGGCGGTGGCGACGCCGACCGCGCGGCTGGCGTCGAGCACATGGACGACCGGGCCGGTGAAGGCCGGGTCGATGCGCAACGCGGTGTGGACGCGCGAGGTGGTCGCGCCGCCGATCAGCAGCGGCATGGTCATGTTGGCGCGCTGCATTTCCGCCGCCACCGTCACCATCTCGTCGAGCGAGGGGGTGATGAGGCCGGACAGGCCGATCATGTCGGCGTCATTCTCGTTCGCGGCCTTGATGATGTCCTGCCAGGGCACCATCACGCCCATGTCGATCACCTCGAAGCCGTTGCACTGGAGCACGACGCCGACGATATTCTTGCCGATATCATGGACGTCGCCCTTGACCGTCGCCATGATGATCTTGCCCTTGCCCTTGGCGCCGGGTTCCTTGGCTGCCTCGATATAAGGCAGCAGATGGGCCACCGCCTTCTTCATGACGCGGGCGGACTTCACCACCTGGGGCAGGAACATCTTGCCGGCGCCGAACAGGTCGCCGACCACGTTCATGCCGTCCATCAGCGGGCCTTCGATCACCTGGATCGGCTTTTCGGCGGCGAGGCGGCATTCCTCGGTGTCTTCCACGACATACATGTCGATGCCCTTGACCAGCGCATGTTCGAGGCGCTTGGCGACCGGCCAGCCGCGCCATTCCTGCGCGGCCTTTTCCGATGCGGCATCCTTGCCCTTGAAGGATTCCGCGAGCGCGACGAGGCGGTCGCCGGCTTCGGGATCGCTGTTGAGGAGGACGTCCTCGCACGCCTGGCGCAGCGCCGGGTCGATCGCGTCATAGACGTCGAGCTGCCCGGCATTGACGATCGCCATGTCGAGGCCGGCGGGAATGGCATGATAGAGGAAGACCGAGTGCATCGCCCGGCGCACCGGCTCGTTGCCACGGAAGGAGAAGGAGAAGTTGGACAGGCCGCCCGAGATATGAACGTGCGGGCAGCGCTGCTTGATCTCGCGACAGGCTTCGATGAAGTCGACGCCGTAGTTGTTATGCTCCTCGATCCCGGTGGCGACAGCGAAGATATTGGGATCGAAGATGATGTCTTCGGGCGGGAAGCCGATCGTCATCAGCAGCTTGTAGGCGCGCTCGCAAATCTCGACCTTGCGGGCCTGGGTGTCGGCCTGGCCGGTCTCGTCGAAGGCCATGACCACCACGGCCGCGCCATAGGCCATGCAGAGGCGGGCGTGATGCAGGAAGGCCTCCTCACCTTCCTTCATGCTGATCGAGTTGACCACCGGCTTGCCGGAGACGCACTTCAGCCCCGCCTCGATGACTTCCCATTTGGAGCTGTCGATCATCACCGGCACGCGGCTGATGTCCGGCTCCGACGTCATGAGCTTGAGGAAGGTGGTCATCGCCTCGACCGCGTCGAGCAGGCCTTCGTCCATGTTCACGTCGACGATCTGCGCGCCATTTTCGACCTGCTCGCGGGCGATGTCGATCGCCGCGGCATAGTCGCCGGCCATGATCAGCTTCTTGAACTTGGCGGAGCCGGTGACGTTGGTGCGCTCGCCGATGTTGACGAAGGTGGCGGTGGATTGCTGGGTCATCGGTTTCTTCCAAAAATCCTCCCCCTTTGGGGGAGGGGAACCATGCCGCAGGCATGGTGGAGGGGTATCACGCTATCGAGGGGGTGACACCCCTCCGTCTGGCTTCGCCAGCCACCTCCCCTTCCAGGGGAGGATGAAACTAGGCCGCGATGTGCATCGGTTCGAGGCCGGCAAGGCGGGTCACGACCGTCAGTTCGGGCACCTGGCGCGGCTTGTGGCCGGCCAGCGCCTTCGCCACTGCGCCGATATGGGCGGGCGTCGTGCCGCAGCAGCCCCCGACCATGTTGACCAGCCCTTCGTCCACCCACTGGCGGATCAGCTTCGCGGTGGTTTCCGGCAGCTCGTCATATTGGCCCAGTTCATTGGGCAGGCCGGCATTGGGATAGGCCAGGATCAGCGTGTCGGCATTTTTCGACAGTTCGGCCAGATAGGGCCGCAGCAGGTCCGCGCCGAAGGCGCAGTTCACGCCGATGGTCAGCGGCTTCAGGTGGCGCAGCGAATACCAGAAGGCATTGATCGTGTGGCCCGACAGGTTGCGGCCCGACATGTCGGTGATGGTGAAGCTGAGCATCACCGGCACCGAACGACCCGCCGCTTCCTCGGCCTCGCGCGCGGCCATGCCGGCGGCCTTGGCGTTGAGCGTATCGAAGCAGGTTTCGATCAGCAGGAAGTCGACGCCGCCGGCGATCAGCGCGTCGCACTGTTCGCGATAATCGGCCTTGAGCGTGTCATAATCGACTTCGCGATAGGCGGGGTCGTTGACGTCGGGCGAGATGCTGAGCGTCTTGTTGGTCGGGCCGATCGAGCCGCAGACGAAGCGGGGCTTGCCGTCCTTGGCCGTCGCCTTTTCGCAGGCAGCCCGCGCGATCTTGGCGGCGGCGACATTGATGTCCCACACCAGATGCTCGCAGCCATAATCGGCCATCGCGATCTTGGTCGAGGAGAAGGTGTTGGTCTCGATCATGTCGGCGCCATTGTCGAGATAGGCGGTATGAATGCCCTCGACGATGTCCGGCCGGGTCAGGCAGAGCAGGTCGTTATTGCCCTTCTGGTCCTTGGCGAGATCCAGGTCACCGCGATAATCGGCTTCGGTCAGGCCGTGCTTCTGGATCGACGTGCCATAGCCACCGTCGAAGATCAGGATCTTTTCCGCCGCCAGGGCGCGCAAACGTGCTTCGGCGTTCATGCCGTCTTCTCCAGTTCAGCCGCAACCTGCGGGCGCAGGCCCAGCAGGTGACAGATCGCATAGCTTAGTTCCGCCCGGTTGAGCGTATAGAAATGAAAGTCGCGCACGCCGCCCATATAGAGGTTGCGGCACAGTTCGGCCGCCAGCGTGGCGGACACGAGCTGGCGCGCGGCGGGATGCTGGTCCAGCCCGTCGAACAGGCGGCCCATCCAGGCGGGGACATCGGTGTTGCACATCGCCGACATGCGCTGGACCGCGGCGAAATTGCTGACCGGCATGATGCCGGGAATGACATCCGCATCGATGCCGGCGGCGGCGACCGTGTCGCGGAAGCGGAAGAAGGTGTCCGCCTCGAAGAAGAATTGGGTGATCGCACGGGTCGCGCCGGCGTCGATCTTGCGCTTCAAATTGTCGATGTCGCTCTGCGCGCTCAGCGCATCGGGATGGGTTTCGGGATAGGCGGCGACCGAAATCTCGAAATCATGGCGCTTGCGCAGCCCCTCGACCAGTTCGGCCGCGCCCTTGTACCCATCGGGGTGCGGCTGGAAGGCGGTGCCGGCCTCCGGCGGATCGCCGCGCAGCGCGACGATATGGCGCACGCCCGCTTCCCAATAGGCGTCGGCGACCTCGTCGATCTCGGCCTTGCTGGCGGCGACGCAGGTCAGGTGCGCGGCGGCGGCCAGCGGCGTTTCCTTCGCGATGCGCGCGACCGTATTATGGGTGCGCTCGCGGGTGGAGCCGCCCGCGCCATAGGTCACCGACACGAATTTGGGCGCCAGCGGCGTCAGCGTCTCGATCGCCGACCAGAGCTGCTCCTCCATCTTCTCCGTCTTGGGCGGGAAGAATTCGAAGCTCACATTGAGGTCGCCGGCCAGATCCGCATAGAGCGGCCCTTCGGCATCATGGCGGGCGCGGTCAGTCTGGGTCATGCGGAAATCCGTTCTTCGATGGGCAGGATGTCGGCGCCGCGCTGGCGCCCGAGCCACAATTGTACCGTCAGTTCCTGGCCGGGCAGCATGTCCACCCGCTCCAGTTCCAGGCCCGCCTGCGCGAACCAGCCTTCGATCTGCATGTCGGAAAAGCCCAGGCGCGCATGCTGGTCGCGGGTGCGCAGCTCCTCGCGTTCATGGGCGGCGAAATCGACGATCAGCACCCGGCCGCCGGGCCTCAGCACCTGCGCCGCCTGTGCGATCACCTGTTCGGGCGCCTGGGCATAATGCAGCACCTGATGCAGCAGCACCGTGTCGACGCTGGCGGGATCGATCGGCAGCGCGGCGAAATCGCCGAGCAGCAGCGCATATTTATCGCCCGCATCCTCGGGCAGCTTGGCGCGGGCGAGCCGCAACATATCGGGGCTGCGATCAAGCGCCGTCACCTGATCGGCGGAAGGGCCGAACAATTCGATCATCCGCCCGGTGCCGGTGCCGATGTCGAGCAGATGGCCGATAGCCTGCCCGTCCAGCATCGCGCGCATCGCCGCTTCCACATCGGCTTCGGCGACATGGAGCGAACGGATCGCGTCCCATTCCTCGGCATGTTCGGCGAAATAGGCTTCGGCTGCACGGGCGCGCTCGGCCCGGACGGCAGCAAGGCGCGCGAGATCCGCGCTCTGCCAGGCGGCTTCGGCAGCCGACGGCTGCAACTGGTCGAACAAAGTGATGAAGGGCTGAAGCGACGCCGCCTGCCCCAGCCGCAGGAAGACCCAATTGCCTTCCTTGCGCCGCTCGACCAAACCGGATTCCACGAGAATGCGGATATGGCGCGACACCCGCGGCTGGCTCTGGTCGACCACCTGCGCCACTTCGCCCACGGCCAGTTCCATCGCCCGCAACAGGTGGACGATGCGCAGCCGCGTCGGGTCTCCAAGAGACCGGAAAATGTCGAGGGCGCCACTCATGCAGCAATCATATAAAGAAATCTTTATATGCGTCAATGGCCGTCCATTGCGGGCACTTCCGACAAAAACCGCGCCTTATCAGGCCCTCCCGCTCAGGAATGGGATTGCCTTGCTCCGCCCAAAGCATTACGAATCAGCGCGCAGGCGCAATGGGGGGTGAGCTTTTCTCCGAGAGTGGTCTGCATCTTTTTTTTCTCTGAGAGGGGTTTGCCCATGTCCAAGTCGATTGCTCTTTCGCTCGTTCTCGCCGCTTCGCTGGGTCTGGCTGCTTGCGGTGGCCACACCGCCGAAAACGCTGCCAACAACGCCGCCAACGCTGCTGAGAACGCTTCGAACGCTGCCGACAACGCCATGAACGCCGCGATGAACGCTGCCGACAACGCTGCGAACGCCGCTTCGAACGCGACCAACAACGTCGCCAACGCGATGTAATTTCCCTTTCGGGAAGAGTTTTTGGAAAAGGGCCGCACCGGAAACGGGAGCGGCCCTTTTCTTATGCGCGAAAGGATCGGCGAGTGACCAAGCGACCTGCCCTGCTGCTCCTGCTGGCGCTGGGCGCCTGCAATTCCGGCCAGGATGATGGCGTCGGTGGCGTCAGCGCGGCCGAAGCCAGCGCGCTCAATGCCGCCGCAGCGCAGCTCGATGCGCGCGCCGGTGCCGCATCACCGCAGGAGGCCGGGCTCAACCCCGCCGCCGTCGCGGCCGCCCGCGCCGACCGGCGACAGGCCGGGGGCAACGCCGCCCGATAGCAAAAGGCCGCCCCCTTCACGGGGACGGCCCTTCAAAGTCACCAGATGGGGTGACGCTTAGCAGTTGCGGTCGATCGCGCGGCCGGCCAGCGCACCGACGCCCGCGCCGATGATGGCGCCCGTGGTGCCGTCGCCCCGGCCATAGCGGCCGCTGCCCCGACCCACCTCGTTACCGAGCAGGCCGCCGGCGATCGCACCGATGATGGTGCCGCCCGTGCCATTGTCCCGGCAGCGATAGCCGCCGCGATAATCATTGCGGTAATAATTGCCGCGATAGCCGCCGCGATAGCCACGGTCGCCGCGATAATAATCGCCCCGATAGCCGCGATAGCCACGGTCACCGCGATAGCCGCGATCACCCCGGTAATAGTCGCCGCGCTCATAGCCGCGGCCCCAGCCATCGCGCGCCATGGCGGGCGTCGCGGTGACGGCGAGGGAGGCAGCGCCCATGGCGAGCGCAGCACCCAGATTGATCAGATACTTCATCTTCATGGCGTTGCTCCTCAGATTGCCATTTCCGCAGTGAACCGGACGGGCCGATCACCAGGATTGATGCCCTTATGACTGATTCGCGTTGAGTGGAGCCTGAATGGCGGTGACAGCCACCGTTCAGCTGGCAACGCTTCGCCACTCCCCTGCTGCGTCCCGCCGACATTTCCCCTATGGCGGAGCGCGATGCGTCGAATCCTGATCGTTCTCGCTCTTGCGATCCTGCTGCTGCCTGCCCCGCCGTCCACCAAGCCCGCCGCCGTGCGGCCGGGCACCTTGCTGGTGACGGCGCGGGCCGTGCCGCTCGACAGCAGCGATCCCGATCGCCGCCGGGTCGGCACGCTCACCTATCTGGGCGGCTGGCAGCTTGGCAGCGACAATCCGGGCTTTGGCAGCATATCCTCGCTGCTGGTCGACGGGCCGGGCCAGATATTGGCGCTGAGCGATGCCGGCGTGCTGATGGGCTTCCATGTCGGCCCCGGCCGCGCCAGCCGCCGCCCCTTCATCGCGCCGCTGCCGGTAAGGGCGCAGGACAAGGATCGGCCCTGGTGGTCCTGGGATTCGGAATCCATGACCCATGACCCGGCGAGCGACCGCTATTGGGTGGGGTTCGAGCTGCTCCAGGCGATCTGCCGCTATTCGCCGGGCTTCGCGCGGGTGGAGGCGTGCCGGACCTGGCCGGAAATCGTCGCCTGGCCCAAGACCGGATCGATCGAATCCTTCACCCGCCTGCCCGACGGCCGCTTCATCGCGATCGGCGAGATGGGCATGACCGCCGACGGCCATCATGACACATTGCTCTGGCCGGGCGACCCGGCCGAGCATGACACGGCCGATCCGATCCATCTCCATTATGTCGCGCCGCAGGGCTACCGCCCGACCGACATGGTCGCGCTGGACGATCGCCACCTGCTGGTGCTGAACCGGCGCCTGACCCTGCAGGAACTGTTCACCGCGACGATCGCGATGATCGAGCTGCCTGAGCATCCCGCACCGAACACGGAACTGCGCGCCCGGACGCTGGCGCGACTGGCGCCGCCGCTGCTGGCCGACAATTTCGAAGGACTGGCGCTCAGCCGGGAACAGGGCCGGACGATCCTGTGGGTCGCATCCGACGACAATCACGAATTCTTCCAGCGCACCTTGCTGCTGAAATTCCGATTGGATTGATCAGGGCCGAAACGCGGGCTGGTGCGGCGCATTCCCTGCAACGCAGGGAATATCAAAAAAACGCAAAAAAGCGGCCTGTTGCCAGGCCGCTTCTTATGCCGAAACGAATCGAAGCGAATCAGGCGGCTGCGGCAGCCTGCTTCTTGACGATGTCGCGCTTCAGGCGACGGGCCTTCAGCGACAGCTTGTCGTCGCTGGTCTTGACCAGCCAGTTGTCGAGGCCGCCATTATGCTCGACCGAGCGCAGACCATGGGTCGACACGCGCAGCTTGACGGTGGTTTCCAGCGTTTCGGAGATCAGCGACACGTTCTGCAGGTTCGGCAGGAACACGCGCTTGGTCTTGTTGTTGGCGTGGGAAACATTGTGACCCACCTGGCGACCCTTACCGGTCAGCTCGCAAATGCGCGACATAGTCAATCAACCTTTGAAATTCGGGTTCGTTCGGAAAGCGGCGCCGATAGCGGGATTCCCGCTCGCCGTCAACCTTCCGCTCGGTTCGTGGCACTATCGCAACCATTTCACCGGGCCCCGCGTTCATCCCCCCGTTCAACAGAGGAGAGTGCCATGCGTTTCATCGGCGGATTGCTGCTGATCGCGCTTATCGTCATCGGCGCCGGGATAGCAACCGGATTCATCGACTTGCAGAAGACTCAGGAGGGTCGCCTGCCCGAAGTGCAGGTAAAACAGGGCGCCCTGCCCAAATATGAGGCGAGCGTCGCCAAGGTCGAAGTGGGCAGCCGCAACGAAACGGTCGAGGTTCCGACCGTCGACGTGAAGAAGCCCTGAGTCGATTCGCGGCTTCTTGATGCGCCTCCCGGCGCATGAACGGCACCAGCCTTCAGCCGAGTCCCGTGCCTTCCGCTGAAGGCTGGTGCAGCTCTCCCTCTCCGACTAAGGCGGGGTCATGACCTCGCCCTTTCCCTTGCCCGAACCCATGCGCCGCGCCTTTGCGCTGGCGCGGCAAGCCGAAGCGGCGGACGAGGTGCCGATCGGCGCCGTGGTCACGCGCGATGGCGTCATCATCGGCGAGGGCGAGAATCGCAACCGCCGCGACAATGATCCCACCGCCCATGCCGAAATGGTCGCGATTCGCGCGGCCGCCATCCGGATCGGCGACTTCCGCCTGACCGGCTGCGACCTGTGGGTGACTCTGGAGCCCTGCCCGATGTGTGCGGGTGCGATTTCCCACGCGCGCGTCGCCCGGCTCTATTATGCGGTGTCCGATCCCAAGGGCGGCGCGGTCGAACAGGGACCGCGCCTCTTTGCCCAGCCGCAATGCCTGCACCGCCCCGAAATCTATGGCGGGCTGGCCGAGGCGGAGGGATCAGCGCTGTTGCGCGACTTTTTTGCCGCCCGGCGCTGAATAATCGATTCTGTACAGCGTGTAAGGCAGCGTCATCGCCGTCCTGAGCTTTACCGGCTGCAACCAGGCCGGAATCGTGCCACGCATCAGGTCCGCATAGAAACCGCGCGGGCTGCGCGACTGATAAATGGTCCCTTCGGGGAAATTCGGACAGACCAGCAAATAGGTCGCATGATGCTTCGCCGCGATCGGGCGGAAGGCGTCGGCCGGCCCGTCATAGGCATGATGCATGTCGAGGATCGTCGCGCCATTGCGATGATAGGGTCCGGCCACCGCGCTATGATGCGTCGTGGCGATGATGCGCGGCCCCAGATCGACCATGGTGAAGATGGTCGCCGGCGGCAGCTGGTCCAGCACCTCCAGCGCCGGCAGCGTGCGACAGCGGCCATTGGCCTTCTTGATCGCGTCGGTGCGGGCAATGGCGGACGGGCGCCACGGCTTGGGCTTGGTGCCGGTCGCCTGCTGCCACAGCGTAATCACCTGCGGATAGAGCGGATAGGCAAAGGCGATGGCGCCGACCAGCAGCGCGCCGATGCCCGCCAGGATGCGCACCCGGCGCGATCCGGTGAAGATCGCCGTTACCAGCCGCCATCCGGCCCAGGCAGCGGGCGGGATCGCCAGCAACTGTGCCGCCGGCCCGGCGCGCAGCTGCCAGAAGAGCAACGCGGTCGAGAAGAGCATCATCAGGCCGATCGTCGCGAAGGCCCAGAGCCGGTCGCTGTCGCGCCGCAGTTCCCATAGCGCCCAGAACAGGCCAATGAGACCCACCGCCGGCAGCGCCATCAGCGGCACGACCAGGCTCTGCGCCTGCGCGGTGATGGGCTTTGCCTCGCGGATATTGGCGAGCCAGAGCTGCTGCAGTTCGGGCGAGATCTGATAGGGGGTCAGGCATTGCGGCCAGTTGAGCAGGAAGAACAGCCCCACCGCGCCGCCGACGATCATGCCGGCGATCAGCCGCTGCCACCAGAGCCGCAGCGGCAGGCGGCTGAGCAGCACCATGCCCGCACCGGCCGCGCCGAACACCGCGACCCAGATCGGCGATATGGCGTCGCACACCATGTGGCGATTATCGTAGCTGGCGAAGAGGACGTAGCAGAGCGAGGTCGCCCCCGCGAGGCTGAGGCCATAGGGCAGCATCCGCCGCCCGGCGCCATCGCGGAACACCCAGCGCAGCGCCACCAGCGCGCCGCCGGCAGCGAGATAGACGATCATCTCCATGCCGATCGCCACCGACAGGGCGCTCGACACGCCGGCCACCACGCCGCCGCGCAGCCAGTTGCGGTCAATAAGGCCCGCCATCATCGTCAGCGCCAGCGCCAGTTGCCAGCCATGATGGTCGATCCGCATCGGCGCGAACATGCCCAGGCCCATCTGCGCGGCGAGCGGCGCCAGCACCGCGAACAGCCAGGCCCAGCGCGCGCCGACCGCGTCCCCCGCCAGCCGCCGCGCGATCGCCCCCAGGCTCAGCATCAGCAGGAACAGCGGCAGCAGCGGCGCGATCGCGCAGGCCAGCCGGTCGGCCAGATCCTGTTCGACAAAGGCGCGGAAGAACAGCATCAGCCCGGCGAGCGGGATGTCGACCAGCCGCGACCAATGGATATTGGCGCCGCCCGGCGGATCGAGCCGATATTGGCGCAGATCATACCAGCCCTGCCCGGCCAGCCAGTCCTTGACCTGGACGAAGCGGATATTGTCGTCCGTGTCGCTCAGCGTCAGCCAGTGGATAGCGGGCCAGCGATCGACCAGCATGCCGACCAGGATCGCGATCCAGATCAGGAAGGTCAGCCACTTCCAGTGGCGATCGGCATAGGCGGTGAGGATCGCGAACCAATGGGACGCGCGGGCGCGAAAAGCAGGCCAGCTTTGCAAGTTCATGGCCGGTGGATTAGACGCTCCGCATCAAAGCGCAACGGGGCTCCATGAAAATCATCGACCAATTGTCGCCCGCCCACCGGGACCTGTTCTGGCAGATATTGCGCTATGGCGTGACCGGCCTGTTCATCACCGCCTGCCAGGCGGCGATCTACTGGACCCTGGCGGCGCCGGTCGGCCTCCATCCCCAGGTCGCCAACGGCATCGGCTATCTCTGCGCCGTGGTCATCGGCTATGTGCTGCACAATGCCTTCACCTTCCGCGGCCATGGCAGCCAGTCGGGCCATGCCGCGCGCGGTTTCCGCTTCGTCGCGGTCTCGCTGGTCAGCTATGCGCTCAACGCCCTGTGGGTCTATCTGTGCGTCACCCATATGCGCTGGCCCGAATGGTCGCCGATCCCGGCGATGATCTTCGTCACCCCGGCGGTGGTGTTCGGCCTCAACCGGCAATGGGTGTTCCGCTAAGGGAAATACCCCCGATTCCTCAGATCGCCAGCGCCCGGTTCGGCATGGTGCGCAAGCGGCCGACGTCGCGCTGGGGTGGCGCGCCGAACAGGCGGCGATATTCGCGGCTGAACTGGGACGGGCTGTCATAGCCGACCTGATAGCCGGCCTCGGCCGCGTCGATCCGCTCCGCCAGCATCATCTGCCGCGCCTGCTGGAGCCGCAGCTGCTTCTGATATTGCAGCGGCGTCATCGCCGTCGCGCGGCGAAAATGATCGTGGAAGCTCGACAGGCTCATGCCGGCAAGATCGGCCAGCACCGGGCCGCTGAACGGTTCGCGATAATGGGCCTTGAGCCAGCGGATCGCGCGCGCAATCTGGCCGGTGCGGCTGTCTCCACTGGCGATCGCCCGCAGCAGTCCGCCACTCGGCCCCATCATCAGCCGCAGCAGCAATTCCCGCTCGACCAATGGCGCCAGCAGCGCGGCGCTGTCCGGCTGGCCGAGCAGGCCGGTGAGCCGGCTCGCCGCGTCCAGCAGTTCGGGCGTGATCGGATGGAGCGAGAGCGCCCGCCCCTCCTCCACCGCCGCAGCGGGCGACAGGGTCAGCGCGATGTCGGACAGCATCGCCGGGTCGAGATAGAGGCAGAAGCAGAGATAGGGTCTGTCCCCATCCGCCTGCGTCACCGTGCCGGTGATCGGCAGGTCGAGCGAGGCGACCAGATAGCTGGCCGGGCCATAGGCTATGACCGCGTCGCCCATCATCACCTGCTTGGCGCCCTGCGCGATGATGCACAGTGCCGGGCGCTGGAGCATATGCACCGGCTCGCCCGGCTGCGACCAGCGCACCAGCGTCAGCCGCGGGATCAGCGTGTCGCATATGCCGTCCGTGTCCATATGGCGGGCGATCTGTTCGCCCAGATGCTCATGGCTCATGCGCACCACCTTCCAGGAATTTCAGGCAATCCAGATAGCCCATAAGCCCATCAATGGCCACGCAAGATCAACCATTCGGAAAATCGTGCAATCATGGCGCAGGACCATTCTACCGCTCCGGGGTCCATCGGGCGCATTCCTGCTCCATCGGATCGGATGTCGATCCACCCCAAGGATGGAGCTTCAATCATGGCTATCGAGAACAAGGTCATCGCGATCACCGGCGCCAGCAGCGGCATTGGCGAGGGCACGGCGCGGCTGTTGGCGGCGCGCGGCGCCAGGCTGATGCTGGGCGCGCGCCGCACCGACCGGCTGGCGGCGCTCGCCGACGAACTCAATGCTGCTGGCGGCAAGGTCGCCTTCCATGCGCTCGACGTCACCGACCGCGCCGATGTCGAGGCCTTCATTGCCGCAACCGAAGCCGAATTTGGCCGCATCGACGTGCTGGTCAGCAATGCCGGGCTGATGCCTCTGTCGCGCTTCGACAGTTTGAAGGTCGAGGAATGGGACCGGATGATCGACGTCAACATCCGCGGCGTGCTGCACGGCATCGCCGCCGCCCTGCCCCGCTTCAAGGCCCAGGGCAGCGGCCATTTCGTCAACATCTCGTCGATCGGCGGCTATCGCGTCTGGCCGACCTGTGGCGTCTATTCGGCGACGAAATATGCGGTGCGCGCCGTTTCCGACGGGCTGCGGATGGAGCATGACGATATCCGCGTGACCATCGTGTCGCCCGGCGTGGTCGAATCCGAACTGGCCCACACCATCACCGAAGCGGGCGCCGCCGCCGCGATGGAGGATTTCCGCGCCATCGCCCTGACGCCCGACGCGATCGCCCGCGCCATCGCCTATGCGGTGGAGCAGCCCGACGATGTCGATGTGAACGAATTGATCGTCCGTCCGGTGCGGACGATGGACTGAGGAAAAGGGCGCGGGATCGGCTCAAGCCATCCTGCACCAAACGGCCGGCCGCCCCTGCACGGGCGGCCGGCGCCGTTTCGTCAGTGGACGAAACGCGCGACGACGTCGCGGTAGGAACGGCTGACCTTTACCTGTGCGCCGGATTCCAGCACCAGGAAGCATTCGCCGTTGGTATGGGGTTTCACCTGGCGCACCTGGCTCAGGTTAACGATGGTCGAGCGATGGACACGCTGGAAATTGCGCGGGTCGAGCCGCTTTTCCAGATCCTTCATCGTCTCGCGCAGGATCAGCGAATTGTCGGCGGTATAGATGCACATATAGTCGCCGGCCGCGTCGATCCGCTCGATCGAATCCACGTCGACGCGGAAAATCTGTCCGCGATCCTTGATATTGATGAGCTTTTCGAAACGGTTGGATGCCGGCGCATCCTCATCCCCGGCGGCGGAGAAATCGCTCATCGCCTGGGGCGCGACCTCGGCCAGCACCTCGCGCAGCTTTTCCGCTTCCTGCACCTGCTTCTTGTCGGACAGCCGCAGCCGCACCCGGTCGAGCGCATCGGCCAGGCGGCCTTCATCCACCGGCTTCATCAGATAATCGACCGCCTGCGCCTCGAACGCGCGGATCGCGTGGTCGCTATAGGCGGTAACGAAGATGAACAAAGGCGGTTCGACCTCCATCATCCCCTGGACGACGGAGAAGCCGTCGAAACCGGGCATCTGGATATCGAGGAACACAAGGTCGGGTTTATGCGTCTTGATGGCACGGATGGCTTCGCGGCCATTGGTGCAGGTCTCGATGATTTCGACATCCTCATGCGCTTGCAGACGGAGCTTAAGGCCTTGGATAGCCAGGCTTTCGTCGTCGACGAGGATTGTTCTGATGGTCATGCGGCCACTTTCGATGTTTCATCCATGTTAAGCGGAATTTCGATGATGACCGAAAAACCGCTTGGCGTGGAACGCGTTTCGAAGCTCTGTCGTTCCCCGAAGGCCTGAATTAACCGGTCCCGGATGTTCGGCAGGCCGACGCCCGTCCCCTCGCTGACCAGAATGTGTGGCTTCATTGCGCCATCGTTCAATCCCGGCCCGCTGTCCGACACGACGATCCGGACATTTTCACCGGCGGGTTGCGCCGAGACCGAGATTTCCGCCCCTTCCTCCTTGGGCGTGACCGCATATTTGATCGCATTTTCCACCAGCGGCTGCAGCAGCAGCGACGGCAGACGCGCATGGGCGACCGAGGGATGGACGTCGAAGGACGGCCGCAACCGGTCCTCGAAGCGCATCTTCTCGATCTCCAGATAGAGTTTCAGCGTCTCGATCTCCTGCTCGATCGTCACCTGCGCAGTCGGCTCGTTGATCAGCGTATAGCGCAGGAAGGAGGACAGCCGCGACAGCATCGCATTGGCGCGCGTCGTTTCCTTGAGCAGCACCAGCGTCGAGATGGAATTGAGCGTGTTGAACAGGAAATGCGGATTGAGCTGATAGCGCAGCATGGCGAGCTGCGCGCTCGACGCCTGATTCTCCAGATGCAGCAGCTGGTCGGCCTGTTCCTCCACCGTCAGGTAGAAATTGATCGCATAATAGAGCGCCGACCAGGCGCCCAGCAGCGTCATCGACAGGTAGAAAGCGCCCAGGAACAGCTGCAACCCGGCGGTTTCGCTGCCCTTGTTCTGGGTCGAAAAGACCCAGGCATCGATGAAGGCGACCATCGCGGCGGCGGCGACCACGGTGACGATCGACGCGCCCCAGGTCAGGATCGGCCGTTGTTTCTGCAGGAAGCGGAAGGCGACCGCGATCAGCAAGGTCGCCGAATAGCCGGTGACGGTGGAGATCAGCACCGGGATCAGGCTGGAAAGCGGCTGACCATTGGCGATGGTCGACGATCCGCGCAGCAGGAAGGCCCCGGCCCAGCCAAGCGACTGGAGGTTCCAGAAAGCGCGATTCTTGTCCGCGAAAAAGGGTTTGGGCTGCAGGGGATGGACTGACATTGCCGATAGCCTAGGCGATTTCAGCGCCATGGTGAAGCCGCCCCGTCGTCCGGTATCAGGCCGCCGCAGCCGGCTCTTGCGCCATCGGGGTCACTTCGTCGCGGCACAGCCAGACCAGATCGCTGAGGTCGAGCGTGCGGCCGTCATGCGCCTGGATCGCGATCGCGCGGATCGGCAGGCCATCGCGCTTGTCCGCCAGCACCTGGCAAAAGGGCGGCGCGCTGCCCCATTTTTCGCCCCACTGGCGCAGCGCGATCATCGCGGGGGCCAGTTCCTGCCCCTTTTCGGTCAGCCGATATTCGACCTTGCGCCGGTCGCATTGCATCGGCTGGCGCAGCATGATGCCATTTTCGACGAGCCGCGCGAGGCGGTTGGCCAGGATGTTGCGGGCAATGCCCAGCGTCGACTGGAACTCCTCGAAATGGCGAATGCCCGACAGGGCACCGCGCAGGATCAGGAAGGACCAGCGCTCACCCATCGCCTCCAGCGCGGCGGGAAGAGCGCATTGTTCCAGGTCCTGGGCAAGATTATGTTTCATGATGTCGATCTAATAGCGCAAAGCGGCAACCGTTGCAAAAGTTGCACAAGGGCAACCCAAATCACACAGATCGGGATTTTTTTGTTGCGCTGCAAGGCGCTTCCCACACAATCGGGAAACGATGCTACGTCAATATGAACTTGTCGAACGGGTAAAGCGCTACGATCCGGATGCGGATGAAGCGATGATCAACCGCGCTTATGTCTTCTCCGTCCAGAAGCATGGCAGCCAGAAGCGCGCCAGCGGCGACCCCTATTTCAGCCATCCGATCGAGGTCGCGGGTATCCTGACCGATTTCTATCTGGACGACCAGACGATCGTGACCGCGCTGCTGCACGACACGATCGAGGATACGCTGGTCACCTATGACGAGATCGAGGAGGCGTTCGGCAAGGATGTCGCCCGCATGGTCGACGGCGTGACCAAGCTGTCCAAGATCGAGGCCATGTCCGAAAATGAGCGGGCGGCCGAGAATCTGCGCAAGTTCCTGCTCGCCATGTCGGACGATATCCGCGTGCTGCTGGTGAAGCTCGCCGACCGCCTCCACAATATGCGCACGCTGCACTTCATCAAGAATGAGCAGAAGCGCCGCCGCATCGCCAAGGAGACGATGGACATCTATGCCCCGCTGGCGGAGCGGATCGGCATGTATGACTTCATGCGCGAGATGCAGCTGCTCGCCTTCCGCGTGCTGGAACCCGAAGCCTATGACAGCATCACCAAGCGGCTGGAGCAGCTGAAGGAAGGCGGACATGACAAGGTCGACCGGATCGGCGCGGAACTGCAATTGCTGCTGGGCGGCCATAATCTGTCCGTCACCGTGTCGGGCCGCGAAAAGCATCCCTATTCCATCTGGAAGAAGATGCAGGAACGGCACATCAGCTTCGAACAGCTGACCGACGTCATGGCCTTCCGGGTCATCACGGAAACGACCGAGGATTGCTATCGCGCGCTGGGCGTCATCCACCAGACCTTCAAGATGGTGCCGGGCCGGTTCAAGGACTATATCTCCACCCCCAAGCGCAACGGCTATCGCTCGCTCCACACCACGGTCATCCATCAGGAAAATGCCCGTATCGAGGTGCAGTTGCGCAGCCGCGACATGCATAATGACGCCGAACTCGGCCTCGCCGCGCACTGGGCCTACAAGCAGAAGGGCGACGCCACTGACCAGAATGCCGCCTGGCTGCGCGACCTGGTCGAAATCCTGGAACAGAGCCAGGATGCGGACGAGCTGCTCGAACATACCCGCATGGCGATGTATCAGGATCGCATCTTCGCCTTCTCGCCCAAGGGCGAGCTGCACCAGCTGCCCAAGGGTTCGACCCCGGTCGACTTCGCCTATGCCGTCCACACCTCGCTCGGCAACCAGACCGTCGGGGCAAAGGTGAATGGCCGGGTGGTGCCGCTGCGCACATCCCTGGAAAATGGCGACCAGGTCGAAATCCTCAAATCGGCCGGCCAGGAACCCCAGCCCGGCTGGCTCAGCTTCGCCATAACCGGCAAGGCGCGGGCCGCCATCCGCCGCTTCATCCGCCAGAAGCAGCGCGGCGAGGAAGTGGCACTGGGCGAAAAACTCTATGAGGAAATCATCGGCCGCTTCTCGCCCGAGCTAGCGAGCGAGCTGGGCGACAAGGCGCTCAATGCCGCGCTCAAGCGATTGAAGCTGGAGGATCGTGCCTCGCTGATGGTGGCGATCGCCACCCATCGCCTGCTCGATTCCGAGGTGATGGAGGCGCTGATCCCCGGCTCCACCAGCGGCCAGGAACTGGAGGACGCCCATCCACGCCAGCATGCCCCGGTCTCGATCCGCGGCCTGACGCCGGGCATCGCCTACAAGCTGAGCGAATGCTGCCACCCGGTGCCGGGCGACCGCATCGTCGGCATCCGCCGCACCGGCGAGCCGATCGAGGTCCACACCATCGACTGCCGCACGCTGGAGGCGGGCCAGGACGACGACTGGGTCGACCTCAGCTGGGACAGCAAGTCCAAGGGTGGCACCGCCCGGCTGCAGGTCATCGTCAAGAACCAGCCCGGCGCGCTCGCCGCGGTCGCCAATGTGTTCGGCGCGACCAAGGCGAACATCCTCAACCTGCAACTGGTCAATCGCGAAGGCCCCTTCCACACCGACATCATCGACCTGGAAGTGGCCGACGCCCAGCATCTGAGCCGCATCGTCTCGGCGCTGCGCGCCCTCGACACGGTGGTGCAGGCGGACCGGGTCTAGGACCATCCTCGCTTCGGCGGTGGCACCTATCGCCACTGCCGAAGCAGGCCATCGATCAGGCAGCCGCCTCGATCCGCATCCGCAGGCCCAGCGCCGGCAGCAGCTTCAACATGCTGCCCAGCGTCGGATTCCCGTCGGGGCCGAGCATCCGATAAAGTTGCTGGCGCTTCATGCCCGTTGCCTTCGCCAGCTCGGTCATGCCATGCGCCCGCGCCACGATCCCGATGGCCTGGGTAATGACATGCACGTCACCGGTGGCGAACGCATCGGCGAGCAGTTCCGCCTGATCCTCCGCTTGCGTCAGTGCCTCAGCGGCATCAAAACGGGTCAATTCGATCGTCATACCAGCCTCCTTGGCCGGGTCGATGAGGGATAGCTCAATCGATCCGGGCCGCCATATCCTTTGCCCTGGCGATGTCCCGCGGCTGGCTCGACTTGTCGCCACCGACCAGCAGGACGATCAGCCGATCCCCGCGCCGCACGCAATAGAGGCGATAACCCGGACCGAAATCGACACGCGCCTCCAGCACGCCATCGCCCACCGACTTCACATCACCCAGCAGTCCCAGTTCGAAGCGCGCAATCCGCCCGGCAATCTTCGACCGCGCCCGGCGATCGCGAAGCGCGGCAAACCATTCTGCAAAGACCGGCGTTTGCAGCACTTCCATGGCGACAACATATATGTGACACGCCGACACTTATCAAGCCATCGTCGGCCGCACCGGCCGTCCTGCCAGCGTTTATCCGTTGCGTTCCATGCCCAAAATCTGTAAGGGAGCCCCAGCAGACCCGTGGCTCATGCCATTGGTCTTCCGTCCGAGACAGTTGGTGAAGGGAATTTGCCCTTCTTAATCTCCAGCCTAGACGGGGAAAAGTTCTTTACCGGACGGGCCATGCGCCCGATTCGGGTCTGCCTGTCTTCCTTCTCGAGGATATGGGCCAGTCGACCTCTCCCCTTCGGACTTAACTGCCCCATGGCTTGCCATGGGTTTTAGCCGTTCGCGTGGCGCAAGCGACGCGAACATGAAGTGGAGTAATGGCATGGATCGTAATCAGAAAGCTGAGGTCGTTTCCGCGCTGAACGCAGAGCTGGCAGAAGTTGGCGTGGTCGTCGTGACCCGCAACCTCGGCATGACCGTCGCCCAGTCGACCGTCCTGCGCCAGAAGATGCGCGACGCCGGTGCGTCCTACAAGGTTACGAAGAACCGCCTCGTCAAGATCGCCCTCGAAGGCACCGACTATACCGGCATCAGCGACCTGCTGGCCGGCCCGGTTGGCCTCGCCTCCTCGGTCGATCCGGTTGCAGCCGCCAAGGTTGCAGTCGATTTCGCGAAGACCAACGACAAGCTTGAGATCGTTGGCGGCGCGATGGGCGAAGTGCTGCTCGATGCGGAGGGCGTCAAGGCCCTGGCATCGATGCCGTCGCTGGATGAACTGCGTGCGAAGCTGGTCGGCCTTCTGGTCGCCCCGGCTACCAAGCTCGCAACCGTCACCCAGGCACCGGCTGCGCAGCTTGCGCGCGTCTTCAACGCCTATGCGGAGAAGGAAGCGGCCTGAGCCGCCCCTCATCCTCATTAACTTTTGAACCTCATTTGTTCGGGGCGATCGCCCCTTAGAAGGAATTGAAAAATGGCAGACATCAACGCTCTGGTCGATCAGCTCTCGGCCCTCACCGTCCTCGAAGCCGCTGAGCTGTCGAAGGCTCTGGAAGAAAAGTGGGGCGTTTCGGCCGCCGCTGCTGTCGCTGTGGCCGCTCCGGCTGCTGGCGGCGCCGCTCCGGCTGCTGAAGAGCAGACCGAATTCGACGTGATCCTGACCGGCGACGGTGGCAAGAAGATCAACGTCATCAAGGAAGTCCGCGCCATCACCGGCCTGGGCCTGACCGAAGCCAAGGCTCTGGTCGAAGGCGCCCCGAAGGCTGTCAAGGAAGGCGCCAGCAAGGACGAAGCCGAAAAGCTGAAGAAGCAGCTGGAAGAAGCCGGCGCGACCGTCGAGCTGAAGTAAGCTGTTGCGGCCTTGCTTCGGCAAGGCCCGGCTTCCTGGCTCCGGCCAGAGAAATAGGGGGTGGTGCCTTCGGGCGCCGCCCCTTTTTCTTTGCCCGATCAAGCGGATTGATTTCCGCGCCATATTTGCCTCTATTCCCGCCGAAAGAACGGAATGGAGGATGCAGGCGATGCAGCGGACCACTATCATCGGGCTGGGCGCCCTATTGCTCGGCACCAGCGCCCTTGGCACGATGCCCCTCGCCGCCCGTTCCCCCACGCCCCAGCCGCAGATGGTCCAGACCGAGGCGGGAATCGTCCATGGCGCGCTCGACGCCGGGGTGGAAAGCTGGAAGGGCATTCCCTTCGCCGCGCCGCCGGTCGGCGACCTGCGCTGGCGCATGCCCCAGCCCGTGGCCCGCTGGCAGGGTGTGCGCGAAACCACCGCCTATCGCAACGACTGCATGCAGCTTCCCTTCCCCAGCGACGCCGCCCCGCTCGGCACCCCGCCGGCCGAGGACTGCCTCTACGCCAATGTCTGGAAGCCCGCCGGGGCGAGCGCCAGGCTGCCGGTCCTGTTCTGGATCTATGGCGGCGGCTTCGTGAATGGCGGCTCCTCCCCGCCAACCTATTCGGGCGCCGCGCTGGCGAAGCAGGGGCTGATGGTGGTCAGCTTCAACTATCGGCTTGGCCGCTTCGGCACCTTCGCCCACCCCGCCCTTGCCGCCGCGAACGAGGACAAGGGCCTCACCGGCAATTACGGCCTGATGGACCAGGTCGCGGCGCTGCAATGGGTGAAGCGCAACATCGCCCGCTTCGGCGGCGATCCCGCCAACATCACCATCATCGGCGAAAGCGCGGGCGGCATGTCGGTCCACGCGCTGCTGACCTCGCCTTTGTCGCAGGGCCTGTTCCAGCGCGCGGTCATCATGTCGGGCGGCGACGGCCAGATGATGGGGCCAAAGGACGGCAGTGCCGCGACGATCGGCGAGGCCTTTGCCGCGACCAAGGAAATCAAGGGCAGCGACGCCGCCGCACTCAAGGCGCTGCGCGCTCTGCCCGCCGACCAGGTGATCGACGGCCTCAACCTGGAAGGCATGTTCAAGGGCCAGCTCGGCCCCTACAGCCCGCCCTTCCCCGACGGCAGGATCGCGGTCAATCCCGCCGCAGCCTATGCGGCCGGCAATTTCGCCCATGTGCCGGTAATGGTCGGCGCGACCGGCGCGGACATTGGCGGCCCGACCGGCTTCATGGTCGGCGGCGCCCGCACCGTCGCCGCCTCGCTCGCGGCGGCGAAGCTGCCGGTCTATGCCTATCGCTTCGATTATGTCGCCACTTCGGTGGGCAAGCCCGGCGCCGGCCATGCCACCGACATCCCCTATTTCTTCGACACCCAGGCGATCAAATATGGCGCCGCGACCACGCCACGCGACAAGGATATGGGCCGCACCATCAGCGCCTATATCGTCAATTTCGCGCGCAGCGGCGACCCGAACGGCACCGGCCTTGCCGCCTGGCCGCGCTATGACGCGAGCGAGGACCGGATCATGTTGTTCAACCCCGACGGCAAGGCGGCGGCACAGAAGGATCCGCTACCGCCGGTCACGCCCAAAGGGTAGATTGGCCGGTCAGTAGTTCCACTGCACCTGGGTGCGGATCAGATTGCCTTCCGCCCGGCCGGTGCGCCGTTCGTCGGCTTCGGCGCGCTTCATCCGGCTATAGGCGAAGGTGAATTCCAGCGCCTTCCACGGCTGCCATTCCACACCCAGTTCGAATTCGTCGGTTTCCAGCCGCGGCGCATTGGTGCCGGCCTTCCACCCGCCGCGATAATGCTGCCAGCGGGCGTAGGGCATCAGCGCGCCGATCGTCTCGGTCGGCAGGCGATACATCATCTGGACATAACCGCCGCTCAGATTCTTGGTCTCGATCGACTGGCTGTCCAGGTCATATTCCGGCCCCTTGCCCCAATTCCATTCGGCCTGGATGCCGAACGGCTGGGGATAGAGAATGGCGTGCAGGCCGACGCGATCATCGTCATAGGCGATCGTGCTGACGCCGCCGCTGCGCAGTTCGGGCTGCACATCGTTCATCATCGCCGATCCGCCGATTTCCAGCACCTGGCCTTCAAAGGCGCCGCCCAGCCCGTCCAGCTCGAACGGCCAGGTCGCGAACGCCACCTTCATCAGCCCGCGATTCTGTTCGGTCCGGTTGGTGCCCTGCCCGTTGAAGACGCCCAGGCCGAACGCGCCATAATTGCCGAACAGCTTCTGCCCGTCATGCCCCAGCCGGTCCCATATCTGCTGCACCGATGTCGGCGTATAATAGCCGACAATGCCCAGATCGCGCTCGCTTGGCACCGCGCTGTTGATCGCGTCGCTGCGGTCCAGCGTCAGCCGGTTGGACGAGGACTGCATATTTTCCCAGCCGAACGGCACCTTCGACTGACCGAAGCGCACACGCCAATTCTTGTCCTTGTCGAGGAAGACATCGGCATAGGCATCGCGCAGCTGGACGAAGCCCTCGCGCCGTTCGGTGCCCGCCTGGTTGTTCACCGCCGACGCGAAATCGGACTGGAGATAGAGCGACACCCGATCGGACACATCGCCCTGCAGCACCAGCCGCGCCCGGCGCAGCGAAAAGCCGCCGCGATCCGAGATCGAACTGTCATGGGGAGAACGCAAACGGGATTGGCCCGCCGGCGCCGTATCATCGCCCGACAGGAAGCCATTGTAGCGCATCTGGGTATAGCCGCGCAGCGACAGCTTCTCATACCAGGCCTTGGACTTGGACGGGGTCGCCGACACCGGGACGGCCGCCGGCGCAGCCGGTGCAGTGGCGAGCGTGACAGGCGCAGCAGGCGCAGCAGGCGCAGCAGGCGCAGCAGGCGCAGCAGGCGCAGCAGCGGCTTCCACCGCGGGCGCGGGCGCGGCCGCCACCGGCGGCGCGCTCTTGTTGGCGGCCAGTGCGCCGGTCAGCGCCTGCACCTGCGCCTTGAGTTCGTCGATCTGGCGCTGCAAGGCCGCGTTATCCTGCGCCTGTGCCGGCGCGGAGATCATCAGCGTCGCCAGCGCGGTGCCGGCGGCCAGTCGCAATCGGAGCGTCATTCCTGTCCATTCCCCTGTTTCGGGGACGCCAGTATGAATATTATGTTACATCGCAGCGTCTTTCAGATGTCGGTTTTGTGACATCGGCAAAAGCGCCGATCGCGGTTGGCGGCGGCGCCCCATCGGGCTGGAGCAGATTTTGCTCCGGCTGTGCCGGATCGGCTGCTCCATATTTTTGATTTCCCGCGTTTTCCGAGTCATCAGGTGATTCCACCTGATTGGAAAACGCTTTAAGCCCGTTGCTGCATGTTTGCCGTCCCGCCCCGCCTGCGTCGCCTGTCGCGCCACGCCACCCTGATCGCCGGGGCCAGCCTCGGCCTCGCGCTCGGCAGCTGCTCCGACGAAGGCAGCGGCCCGGTGGTGGTTAGCGTCATCGGCAGCCGCACCGAACTTGCCAAGCCCTTGCAGAACCTGCCCAATCCGGCGGCGAAGCTGATCCTGGAGGCCACCGCCCAGGGGCTGGTCGCCTTCGATGCCGGCGGCGACATCTTGCCTGCCCTCGCCCAGCGCTGGGTGGTGGAGGATGACGGGCGCAGCTATATCTTCCGCCTGCGCCGCGCCTTCTGGGCCAACGGTTCCCGCGTCACCGCGCCCGATGTCGCCCGGATGCTGATGGCGCGGATCGAGATGCTGCGCCAGCTCGACCCCGACGGGCCGCTCGACGCGGTGCAGGCGGTCGTGCCGATGACCGGCGAGGTGATCGAGATTCGCATGGCCGCCGCCCGCCCCTATGTGCTGCAGATGCTGGCCCAGCCGCAAATGGCGGTGCTGTCGCGCGACGGCGGCACCGGCCCCTATCGCAGCGTCTGGCGCAGCGGCGCGGCGATGCTCGCCCCCGTCGATCGCCTCAGCGGCGACGATGCCGACAGCGATGAGGAAGAAGCCGGCGTCCCCGCCTGGCAGACCCGCGTGCTGCGCGCCGAGCGTGCATCCCTCGCCATCATCCGCTTCCGCGAGAAACAGTCGGCGCTGGTGCTGGGCGGCCGTTATGCCGACCTGCCCCTGCTGGTGCCCGCCGGGATCGATCGCGACGCGGTGCGGATGGACCCGGTGCAGGGGCTGCTGGGCCTTGCCGTCACTGGCAAAGGCGATCTCCTCGACGATGATGGCGTGCGCGCCGCGATCAACATGGCGGTCGATCGCAACCAGTTGCTCCAGATGTTTCCGCTGGGCGGCTGGGCGATCAGCGAGCAGTTGCTGCCCGGCCAGCTCGACCTGCCGGTGGCGCCGCCCACGCCCGCCTGGGTCGGGCAGGCGATGGATGATCGCCGCGCACAGGGCCGCGCCATCATCGACCGCTGGCGCAATACCCATGGCGATCCGCCGCCGCTGCGCATCGCCCTGCCCGCCGGCCCCGGCTCGACCCTGTTGTTCGGCCTGTTGGCGCGCGATCTGGGCGCCATCGGCCTGGCCGCAGAGCGGGTCGACCTGGTCGACAAGGCGGACCTGTCGCTGATCGACGAGGTCGCCGCCTATGACAGCGCGCTCTGGTATCTCGGCCGCATCGGCTGTGCCCGCAAGATTCACTGCAGTCCGGAAGGCGAATCCGCGCTGCAGGCCGCCAGCCTCGCCAGCACGGCGGAGGAACGCGCCGCCCGCGTCGCCCAGGCGGTGGGCCTGATTCAGGCCCATAATGGCTATATCCCGCTCGGCGCGCCGATCCGCTGGTCGCTGGTGTCGAAACGGCTCAGCGGCTTCCTGCCCTCGCCGCGTGGCCGCCACCCATTGAACCATCTCTTCCGCAGCACCAACTAAGGGTCTGCGCCCTTTTCGCCGCGCCGGACGTTATCCGGCTGCTCGGGGCTTTGGAGAGTGATGGAATGCCCGTTTCGGCCAAGCAGTTCGATGAACTTGTTCGTGACATGCCCGGCTTCGGCCGCGACCCCGCCTCGATCCGTCGCCGGATCGAGATGATGGAGGCCGTGCTGGAGGGGCTGTTCGTCATCCCCGGCACCAAGCGCCGGGTCGGCCTCGACAGCCTGGTCGGCCTGGTGCCCGTCGTCGGCGACATCGCGACCGCCGCCATGGGCGCATGGATCGTGTGGGAAGCCCGCAATCTCGGCCTCTCCAAATGGCAGCTCACCCGTATGGCTGCCAATGTCGGCGTCGACACGCTGGTCGGCGCCATCCCCTTTGCCGGCGATATCTTCGATTTTCTCTACAAGTCGAACACGAAGAATCTGCGCATCATCCGCAAGCATCTCGATCGCCACCATCCCTCGACGGTGACGATCGACGGCTGATATCTGTCAGTTGCCCTCGACCGGCGGCCGGGCGTTGGGGTCGAGATCCAGCATCAACCCCGGTCGCTTGGTCGGATTGGCCGGCGGCGGCACCGGGCGACGCGGGTTGAGGATGATCGGGCCGGGCGTGACCTTGACATAGGCACTGTCGGGCACGCCGCCCTGATGGCCGGGGCAGCGGGTGAATTCCAGCGTCCGGTCCATGCACAGCCACACTTCGCTCAGCTTGTTGTCGCGCGTCGTGGTGACGCGCATCATATCCGCCGTCATGCCCTTGTTCGCCTTGGCAAAGGCCTGGGCAAACT
This sequence comes from Sphingobium sp. WTD-1, assembly GCF_030128825.1. Lineage (NCBI taxonomy): Bacteria > Pseudomonadati > Pseudomonadota > Alphaproteobacteria > Sphingomonadales > Sphingobiaceae > Sphingobium > Sphingobium sp. WTD-1. The sequence continues at coordinate 4,771,862 of NZ_CP119127.1, forward strand.
GGCCGGCGGTCAGGTTCGGACGCCGCGACAGCGCCGCCATGTCGGGATAGCGCAGCGATTCATAGAAGGCGCGCGACAGGTTGAAATACAGCTCCGGCTTGGTCGCCATGCAGGTGCCATGCTTGGCCCATTCATGCTGGATCAGCTGAGCCGAGGGGGTGGCGCACATATTCTGGCGGATCACCGCGCGCGGGACCAGGTCGGTCGCGCGGCAATATTGCGGCCATTCCTTGCCATAGCCGTCGGGCCACAGGCCGTGCAGGGTGAAACCGAACTTCCCATTGCGGCCACCACATTGGACACTGTTGCCCGTCCCCTTGGCGGTCGCGCAATATTGCGGCGACCAGCTGATCGCCAGCGTATAGCTGCCGATCGGCAGGACGCGCTTGGGTTCCTTGTCGCTGGGCAGTTCCGGTTCGGGCCGGGCCGGCTGGCTGGGCGGGCTGCAATAGGCCGCCTGGGCGAGCGCGGTGCTCGGCAGGGCGGCAAGGGTCAGAATGGGGGCGAGAGCGAAAATCAGGTTACGCATGGGAAAAATCCAGTCCGATGTCGGCGGCAGGGGCAGATTGGGTGAGGCGGCCGACGCTGATATAGGTGACGCCTGTGTCCGCCCTGGCGCGGATCGTCTCCAGCGTGACGCCGCCCGATGCTTCGGTCGGCACCCGGCCGCCGACCAGGGTGACGGCACCGCGCAGCGTGGCTGCATCCATATTGTCGAGCAGCAAATGGGTGGCACCGGCAGCCAGCGCCGGCTCGATCTGGTCGACCCGGTCGACCTCGACGATGATCTGGGCGATGCCGGCGGCGACCGCACGGCGCGCCGCTTCCTCGACCGACCCGGCGACCGCGACATGATTGTCCTTGATCATCGCCGCATCCCACAGGCCCATGCGATGATTGGTCGCGCCGCCCATGCGGGTGGCATATTTCTCCAGCCGGCGCAGGCCGGGGATCGTCTTGCGCGTGTCCAGCAAGGTCGCGCCCGTGCCCAGGATCGCGTCGACATAGGCGCGCGTCATGGTGGCGATGCCGGTCAGATGCTGCACCGTGTTGAGCGCCGACCGCTCCGCCGTCAGCAGCGCGCGCGCCTTGCCCCGGATGCGCATGATGTCGGTCCCCGCCGCCAACCGGTCGCCATCCTGATGCAGCAGCTCGATCTCCACATCGGGGTCCAGCGCCCGGAAGAAGGCGACGGCGATCGGCAGGCCGGCCAGCGTCACCGCGTCGCGGCTGTCCATCACCCCGTCGAAGATCGCGTCGGCCGGGATCACCGCCTCGCTGGTGACGTCGCGACCGTCCGGCCCCAGATCCTCCGCCAGCGTCGAAGCGACAAAGGCGTCAAGGTCGAACCCGTCCAGCGTGAAAGCCGCGCTCACTTCTTCTTCTCCACCAGTTCGCGAGTCAGGAAAGCGTGCAGCAGCGCCGCGCGCACCGCATCCTCGGCATGGTCTGCGCCGACCGAATGGCCGCCCTCGCGATATTCATGATAATAGACCGTGCTGCCGGTCGCCTTCAGCTTCGCCGCCATCTTGCGCGCATGGCCCGGATGGACCCGGTCATCCTTGGTCGACAGGTAGAAGAAGGCGGGCGGATACTGCACCCCGGTCTTCACATTCTGATAGGGCGACCATCTGGACATGAACGCCCAGTCGGACGGCACATCGGGATCGCCATATTCCGCCACCCACGAGGCGCCAGCCGACAGATGCGAATAGCGCTTCATATCCTCCAGCGGCGATCCCGCGATCACCGCGCCATAGAGGTCGGGCCGCTGCGTCATCGCCGCGCCGACCAGCACGCCGCCATTGGAGCGGCCGGAAATGCCGATATCGCCCTTGGTCGACACGCCGGTCTTGACCAGATCCTCGGCCACCGCCGCCAGATCGTCGAACGCATTCTGGCGCTTCTCGCGCAGCGCATCCTGATGCCAGGCCGGGCCATATTCGCCGCCGCCCCGGATATTGGCGAGGACATAGGCATTGCCATCCTCGACCCAGAACAGGCCGAGCGGCCCGGCGCGATAAGGTTCGGTGGTGAGGTAGGTCGGCGTCTGCGCCGCGCGGAACCCGCCATAGGCATGGATGAAGGCCGGCACCGGCCCCGTCACACCCTTCTTGCGCGCCAGGAAATAGGGCACCCTGGTCCCGTCCTTTGACGTGGCGAAGCGCTGCTCCACGACGAACTGGCTGGCGTCGAAGCGCGCGGGCAGTTGCTGGATCGTGCGCGCCGCCCCCTGCGTCCCCGCCACCATCAGGCTGGGCGGCGTCAGCATCCCCTCGACCGAAGCGAAGACCCGGTCGCCCTTGTCGTCGGTGCCGACCAGATGGACCGTCGCCTTGTCGGCCAGCGGCACCGAACGGCTGGTCCAGCGACCTGTGGCGGCGTCGCGGGTCATCGCCAGCAGCGCGCCCGATACATTGTCGAGCTGCTTCACCCACAGGATATGGTCGGTGGTGCGCACTTCCTCGACCACGGTGGTCGCGGTCGGCTTCAGCACGACCTGCGGCGCCCCCGCCTTGCCCGCCGCAACATCGGCGATCGGCCAGGACACCAGCGATCCGGTCGGAATGTCGCCCAGCGGCTTGTTCAGCAGCACGATCATCTGGCCGCCGATCAGGCCACGGAAATCGGCCGTGTCGGGCACCGGCGTGCGGATCAGCTGGCCGTTCGCGCCCTCGATATAGAGATCGTTGGTGTAGAAGGTCAGCGCCCGGTCGATGAAGACCCAGCGCTTGGCTCCATCCTGCTCGACGCGCGGCCGCACCGAAATGTCGCTGTCGACGCCTTCCTTGACCAAGGTCGCGGCCGACAATGGCGTGCCCCGCTTCCAGCGCTTGACGATGCGCGGATAGCCCGACGCCGTCAGCGATCCCGCGCCATAGTCGGTGCCAACCAGCAGCGTATCCTTGTCGGCCCAGGCGACGTCGCTCTTGGCTTCGGGCAGGATGAAGCCACCCTCGACGAACTTGCCGGTGGCGAGGTCATATTCGCGCACCACATCGGCATCGGTGCCGCCCGCGCTCAGCGAGATCAGGCAGCGGCTGTAATCGGGCGCCAGGCAGTCGGCGCCATGCCAGACCCAGCTCTTGCCCTCGGCCTTGCCCAGCGCATCGACGTCGATGATCGTCGTCCAGTTGGGCTTGCCCGCCAGATAGGAGGCCAGGTCGCTCGACCGCCACAGGCCGCGCGGATTCTTCGCGTCGCGCCACAAATTGGTGACCCGGTCGCCCATCACCTTGTCGGGCACCGCAATCTGGCTTTCATCGTCCAGGATCGCGCGCGCCCGCGCCCGGTCCGCCTCGAACCGCGGGCTGGCCCGCAGCAGCTTTTCCGTCTCGCCATTCCACTGCTCGACCTGCGCGATCGCCTTGGCGCCCTCGATATCCTCCAGCCAGAGATAGGGATCATCGCCCGTGGCGGGCGCGGCGGCGATCAGGGCGGGAGCGGAAGCGATGGCGATCGCCATCAGGGCGGAACGGAGCGTCAGCTTATGTCTCATGGCCCGATGCGATAGGCGATGATGCGGGGCCGTTACAACAGCGAGCCGACCATCCGCGCGACATTTTCCGCAACCTTGCGATAGAGCGGCCGCGCCCGCCATGTTTCGCGGTCCAGCGTCTCCGCCCGCGCCATGAAACGGCGCTGCACCAGTTCCACCGCAGCCACCGTTTCCGCGTCATAGATGAGCAGGCTCGCCTCCTCGTTCAGCTCGAAACTGCGCATGTCGACATTGGAGGAGCCGACCACCGCCACCCGGCCGTCGATGCTGACCGCCTTGGCATGGACGAATTCGGGCCGATGGGCATGGATGCCGATGCCCGCCGCCATCAGCTCGGCATAATAGGAGGCCTGCGCCGCATGGACCAGCCACTGGTCCACTGGCTTGGACACGATCAGGTCGACCTTCACCCCGCGCACCACCGCCGTGCGCATCGCATCGACCAGGTCATCGTCGGGAATGAAATAGGGCGTCACCAGCATCACATGGCTGCGTGCCTGATGCAGTTGCCACACCAGCAGCGTCTTGAACCCTTCCAGCGGATAGTTGGACCCGCTCGGCAGCAATTGCGTCACTGCGTCGCCGACCGGATCGGGAATGATCACCGGCCCATCGGGCAACTGGTGCGTCTCCATATACCAGTCGGCGCGCACCAGCGCCTCCAGCTCCGCCACCACCGGCCCGGTCACCCGCGCCACCAGTTCCTGGTTGACGATGCCGGGCTTGAAGTCGCGCGCGACGATATTCTGCGATCCGACATGGCCGATCACCCCGTCGATCACGAACAGCTTGCGATGGTTGCGCATGTCGCGCCGGGTCCGCCCGCGAATCCAGCGGAACGGCAGGGCGGCGCACAGCTCGACGCCCGCAGCGCTCAGCATCGCCTCCATCCCCTTGCGCCAGGGCCGCGATCCGACGGGGTCATACATCACCTGCACGGTGACGCCGCGCTGCACCGCCGCGCCCAGCGCGTCGGCCACCCGCCGCCCCACCGCATCGTCGGCGAAGATATAGACGAGGATGCGCACGCTGTGCCGCGCGGCGTTGATGTCCGCCACCAGCCGGTCGATCGCGACGATATAGTCGAAGATCAGATCGACCCGGTTGCCGCCGGTCGCCGGCATCTTGCCGAGCTTGGCGGCCAAGTCGACGATCGGCGCGCGATCAGGGTCGGGTGATGGCGCATGGGGCAGCAGCCGCGCGGCAATGCCGCCGAACCAGGGATCAAGCTCGCCGAACCAGGCGCGCCGCCATTCGGGGAAACGCGGGCTGCCGATGATCCAGAACAGGATCAGCCCCGGCACCGGCAGGAAGAAAATCAGCAGCAACCAGGCCCGCGTCGCCGCCGGCGTCCGGCGAAAGGGCACGGCGATCAGCGCGCCGATGCGGATCGCCCATTCGAGAATATAATAGAAAAGGCCGAAGTCGCTGTCGGGGAGGTTGACCATGTGCCTTTTCTCCCCCCTCAAGCGATCCGTTCGCTACCCACAGTTCGTCATTGCGAGCGTAGCGAAGCAATCCACGGGTCTGCAATGGATTGCTTCGCTACGCTCGCAATGACGGGTAGCAATGGCATATCAGCGTGCGCCCAGATCGCCCTGGCCGACCGTGCCGCTGGCCATTTCCAGCATCCGGTCCAGGCTCTTCTTGGCGGCGACGCGCAGCGTCTCGTCCATCTCGATGCGCGGGCTCAGGTCGCGCAGCGACAGATAGAGCTTCTCCATCGTGTTGAGCGCCATATAGGGGCAGATATTGCAGTTGCAGTTGCCGTCCGCGCCCGGCGCGCCGATGAAATTCTTGTCCGGCACGCTTTTTTGCATCTGATGGATGATATGCGGTTCGGTGGCGACGATCAGCGTGTCGCCCGGCATCGTCTTGGCAAAGTCCAGGATGCCGCTGGTCGACCCGACATAATCGGCATGGTCGACGATATAGGGCGGGCATTCCGGGTGCGCGGCGACCGGCGCCTGCGGATGCTGGGCCTTGAGCTTCAGCAATTCGGTCTCGCTGAACGCCTCATGCACGATGCACACGCCCGGCCACAGCAGCATGTCGCGACCCAGCTTGCGCTTCAAATAGCCGCCCAGATGCTTGTCGGGGCCGAAGATGATCTTCTGATCCTTGGGGATCTGCGCCAGGATCTTCTCGGCCGAAGAGCTGGTGACAATGATGTCGGACAGCGCCTTCACCTCGGCCGAACAGTTGATGTAGCTCAGCGCAATATGATCGGGATGTGCCTCGCGGAACGCCTTGAATTGGGCGGGCGGGCAGCTGTCTTCCAGGCTGCAGCCGGCGTCCATGTCGGGCAGCACGACGATCTTCTGCGGCGACAGGATCTTCGCCGTCTCGGCCATGAATCGCACGCCGCAGAAAGCGATGACATCGGCGTCGGTCTCGGCCGCCTTGCGCGACAGTTCCAGGCTGTCACCGACGAAATCGGACAGATCCTGAATCTCGGGCGACTGATAATAATGGCCCAGGATGACGGCGTTGCGCTCCTTGCGCAGGCGGTCGATCTCCGCGCGCAGGTCCGTCCCCTGCGGAATATCGGTGAAAGCGTTCATACCCTGTGACTCCTCGGTCCCTTTGCGGGGTCTTGGCACGCGCCCTAGCGCTGTGGGCGCTTGTTTGCCAGTACCTCGTTGATCGGCGTGGTCACGTCCCAGCGATCGCGATTGGGCCGTTCCGCCGGGAAAGTGACGATCACCCGCGCATCGCCCTGCCCGGCCGCCGCCAGCGGCGCGCCCATCAGTTTCACCAGCGCGGCCCGGCCATATTCGCGCGCCTGCGCCATCCGCTCGGGCGACCCGGCCGATTTGGCGGCCCGCGCCTGCGCGTAAGCAGACGTGCGCCGGCTCAGTTCCTCGCCCGCCTCGCGCGTCACGAACAGGCCGCTGGTGCGCACCAGGGTGCGCTGGCTTTCGTCCACATTGGGCTTGCCGACGGTGACATCGGGCGCATTGACGATCAGGGTGCGGCGCTCCGCATCCCATTCCAGGTCATCCGCGCCGATCGCGCCGACATTGACGAAATAATCGACCGAAAAGGGCATCTTCACCACCTGGTCGGACTTCAGCCAGCCAAAGCCGCGCACATCGCGCGCGCTGCTCTGGATCGTACCGCTGAGTTCCGAAACCTTCAGGCTGCTGGTGCCGGCGATCTTTTCGGCAATGACCTTGGTCACCGCCGTCCCGTCCTCCTCGACGCTCACCACATAGTCGCGATTATAGCGTTGCCAGCCGACCAGCATCGCCCCGCCGACGATCAGGATCAGCAGCGCGACCGCGACCGCCCCGGCATAGCGCTTCAGCGCATCTGCCATCGCCCATCCTCCAGCGGCGCGGCCATGCCCCGGCCATTGAGGTCGATGAGGTGCGCCAGCACCGATCGCCCGGCCGCCCCGTAAAGGCGCGGGTCCACGCCCTTGTACATCTCCGCCACCATGTCGGGGATGGCGCTGTCGCCATTGCGCTCCAGGAAGCGCATGATCTGCCCCTCGCGCTGCTTGCGATGGCCCATCATGCCGCGCACCAGCCGCTGCGGATTTTCCACCGGCTCGCCATGGGCCGGATAATAGACGATATCGTCCCGCTCCAGCAGCAACTGCATCGATCGCATATAGGCGGTCATGTCGCCATCGGGCGGGGAAATGACGCTGGTCGACCAGCCCATCACATGGTCGCCGGTGAACAGCGCCTTGTCCTGCGCCAACGCAAAGCAGAGATGGTTCGACGTATGGCCCGGCGTCGCCACCGCCGCCAGCGTCCAGCCGGTGCCGGCCACCACATCGCCATCGCCCAGCACCCGGTCGGGCCGATAGTCCGCGTCGAAGGCCGCGTCCGCGCGTGGCCCGTCGTCGCTCAGCGTCAACGGCGCACAGCCGATGATCGGCGCGCCGGTCAGCACACTCAGCGGCCGCGCCGCCGGGCTATGGTCGCGATGGGTATGGGTGCAGAGGATCGCCACCACCGGGCGACCGCCGATCGCCGCGATCAGCGCGTCGAGATGCGCGGCCTCGTCCGGCCCCGGATCGATCACCGCGACATCCGCGCCCCCGACCAGATAGGTCTGGGTGCCGGTATAGGTGAAGGGCGACGGATTGGGCGCCAGCACGCGCGCCACCAGCGGCGACAGCGTCATCAGGATGCCGGTCGGCAAATCGGCCGGATCGAACGGGGTAGCCATGGCCCCCATGTGCCCATTTCCCGGCGGATTTCAAGGGCGCGCCGCCATTCCAGAATATACGTCATGCCAGCGAAAGCGGTGGTGGAGGGGCTTTGGCAAGATCAACATCCCCCTTCCCCTCCGCACCGATATCGTCCAGCCTGTCCCGATGAAGAAAGCGCCGCTGGCTCTGGCCCTAATCCTCCTTGCCGCCACCTCCTGCGCGCAGGGGGAGACGATCGATGGCATCGCCTATGGCGAAAAGACCACGCTCTCGGGCATCTGGTTCACCAATTTCGAAAATAGCCGGTTCCTCGAATGCAGCGACAGCTGCGAGGGCGACAGTCTTAGCGAATGGGCATCGATCGCCTGCGCCGACAAGAGCTGCGCGATGCTCGATCAACCTGCCCGGAGGATCATGGGCGACAAGTCGCAGGAACCACCAGAAGGGGCGTTCCGCATTCGCTTCATCGGGCGACGCGGCCTTGCCCCGCACAAATCCCGCTATCTGGGTGATGGCGAAAAGGATGTCTGGATCGACCAGCTTTTGGAGATCCGCCGGGCCGATTAACCGCGATAACTGTCCTACATCGCCCCCCTCTGCTAGGCTTCCGCCATGCGCAACGCAGCCCCTCCCCGCATCCCCCGCTCCACGCAACAAGATTTCCAACTCTTGTTTCATACTATCAAAATGTGCGGGAAATATGCGAAGTTAAGCGCGGCATTTCCAACAGCGCCCTTAGGCCGACCTCTCACCGCCATGGCGACAATCGGCCTCATCAGTCTGAGCGGCTGCGACACCTACACGGTGCCCGTCGATGCAAGTTATAGTCGCCCCGCCCCGGCAGGATCGCCAACCGCTCACCTGGATTATCAGCTAAGGCTCTGGGTCTCGCCACTCTATGCGCCCATCATGAGCCGACATCTGAACAGCAGCAGAGCCACCATCTTCGAATGCCGTTCGGGTGTCCGCTTCGCGACGGTGAAAGGCTTCACCCACGATCCGTCGTTGGGTTTTCAGGCGCATGTCCGCGTCAAATATACGATGCCCATGAATCGGATGTGCATCATCATGCGAGGCGGTCGCTGGCTGGAACGGTTCGAGACTCTGCCGGCGCAGCTCAAACCGATGGATGTGCTGTTTTGATGACCGACAGCCTTCCCGCCTCCCTCCCCGAACGCTGGCGCCAGCATCTCAGCCTCGACCGGCGGCGCTCGACCCATACGGTGCGGGCCTATGTCGCCACGGCCGAGCGGCTGGTCGCCTTTCTCGCCGAGCATCAGGGACAGGCCGTGACCGCCGCCAGCCTCGCCCGGCTGGAGCAGGCGGACCTGCGCGCCTATCTTGCCAGCCGCCGGGTCGATGGCATCGGCAATATCTCCGCCGCGCGCGAATTGTCGGCAGTGCGCGGCTTCCTGAAATTTGTCGGCGGCGCGGAAGCCCGCGTCCCCCAGCTCAAGGGGCCACGGGTCAAGCGCGGCCTGCCCCGCCCCATCTCCCCTGACGAGGCGCTGGCGCTGGCCGGCGACATTGCCGAGGGCGCGCGCGAGGACTGGATCGGCGCGCGCGACTGGGCGGTGCTGCTGCTGCTCTATGGCGCGGGCCTGCGCATTGGCGAGGCGATGGGGCTGATGGGCGACATATTGCCGCTGGGCGACACGCTGCGCGTCACCGGCAAGCGCGGCAAGACGCGACTGGTGCCGCTGCTGCCGCAGGTCCGTGCCGCGATCGAGGCCTATGCCGACCAATGCCCCTGGTCGCCGGCGCGCGACCAGCCGCTGTTCCGGGGGGCGCGCGGCGGCCCGCTTTCGGCCGCGCTCATCCGCCGGTCGGTGCAGGGCGCGCGCGGTCGTCTCGGCCTGTCGGACCGGACCACGCCCCATGCGCTGCGCCACAGTTTCGCGACCCATCTGCTCGGTCGCGGCGCGGACCTGCGCTCCCTCCAGGAACTGCTCGGCCATGCCAGCCTGACCTCGACCCAGGTCTATACACAGGTCGATGCCGCCCATCTGCTGGACGTCTATCGCGCCGCCCATCCCCGCGCCTGAAACGGCCATGGATTCGCCGTAATCCTGCGTCAGCCTTCCTGGCAGATCCCCGTTGCGACCGGAGGAACCCCAGGATGCTGCGTCTGTTGATGGCCCTGCAAAGCGTTGGCGGCACCGATATCCCGCCCGATTTCGACCTTCAGAATGTGCAGCCCGCGCCCAGTCCCAACGCCATCGTCGTCACCGGCCGCCGCCGCGACGAGCGGGTCGAGCGCGAGGTCGTCGCCACCAGCGAAGAGCCCCCGCTCGGCCGCGCCGAAACCACCCTGTTCGGCAAGGTGAAGGGCAATGTCCATGTCGAAAGCCAGACCATGGCGAACGGCACCACCTCGCAACGGGTGATGGTGGGCATCAAATTGCCCTTCTAACCAGGCTTATCCTTTGGGCCGCCAGGTCAGCAATCGCCAGAGATAGAGCAGCACCGCGCCGACCACGCAGGCGGTCGCCACCGGCCCCACATATTTGTCGATGTCGCGGAAATTACGCCCCAGAGAAAAGCCCGCATAGGCCAGGATGACATTCCACACCAGCGCGCCGCCGGCGGTCCAGATCAGGAAGCAGCCCTAAACGGTTGTAAAAGGAAATCCTAACGCATTGCAGCTAGGACGCGCCCATGACCGATTTGCCCTCGATCCGCAGCAGCACAAAGCCTGCTTACATATATGCCCGCTTCTCATCCGCCGAACAAGCCAAAGGGTATTCGCTAGAGCGTCAGCTTTCCACTGCCCGGTCCTACATTGAGAGCAAGGGTTGGCAGTTTGCAGAACAGATGACCGATGAAGGTCGCTCTGCATTCCACGGTAGCAACCGGGATGAAGGTGCAGCCCTATTTGAATTTGAGGCCAAAGCCCGCGCCGGTCATTTCAAAAACGGGTGTATTCTTGTCGTTGAGAACATCGACCGATTAAGCCGTCAGGGTCCGAAAGCAGCCGCGCAACTCATCTGGGCGCTGAACGAAAATGGCGTTGACGTTGCGACCTATCACGACGACCAGCTTTATCGCGCCGATGCCAGCGACATGCTTGAGATATTCGGCCTCATCATCAAAGCGTCAGTCGCCCACGATGAAAGCGAGAAGAAGTCCAAGCGCGCAAAAGCTAGTTGGGACAAAAAATATAAGGGCATTGCAGCAGGGTCGAAAAAAGCCATCACTCAGAATGTGCCTGCCTGGCTGACCGTTACACCCGAAAAGGACATAATCGAGGACAAGCATCGAGTCGCTGTCGTGCGCGAGATATTCAATTCATATGTTGAGGGTGTAGGTCTGCACACCATCATGAAGCGCCTCAATGAACGAGGTGAGCCAGCTTTTTCAGGGAAAGCCACTTCAAAGGGTTGGAGTAAAAGCGCGATCAATCATGTGCTGTCCAATCGCTCCGTGCTGGGCGAATATGCCACCCAAAACGGCAAAAACATACCGGTCCTCTATTATCCTCAGATCATCAGTCTCGACCTGTTCAACCGGGCCGAAGCCATGCGCGCTACGAAGTCCAAAACAGGAGGTTCGTCAAAATATCAGGGCCACAACCTGTTTGCAGGGATAGCCCGTTGCGAGCATTGCGAAGGTCCAATGGGCTACATCAGGGATGGAGGTGTCTCGCGCTACACCACTGCATCAGGCGAAAAGAAGGTCTATCAAAGCAAAGGTCACTCCTACCTGATCTGTGACGCTGCCCGACGAGGGTTCGGGTGCGATAACAAAGCCCACACTCCATATCGTGTGATCGAGACGGCCACATTGCAGCAATTGCTTTGGGCCACTGTCGAGGAACAGCCTGACACATCAAATCCGAAAGCCGATGCAGTCCGGTCCAAACTCGACGCCGCGCTCCACAACATCGACCTCAAGCACCGGCAAATTGCCAACATCATCGACAGCATGGCGGAAGCACCTAGCAAAGCTATGGCCGCAAGGGTTGCAGCTTTGGAAACCGAAATCGAAACGCTTCAAGCCGAATGTGCAGCTCTGCAAAAGGAACTCGCTATCGAAACCGCAGCGCCATCCACGTTCGATGACCTTGCAGAATTGCGCGTCCTGACCGAACTGCTCGAAAGCGAGGACGAGGATATTCGTCGTGCTGCGCGTCTCAGGACAAACGCATCCCTCAAGCGCATCCTCGACCACATGACCATCGACCGCACCGGCAAATTCGTCGTTATGTCGATGGACGTTGGTGTTTGGGAATTTGACCGCTCCGGCCAGCGTATAGGTGGGCAAGCCCTATAAGCCCCTATCCCACTCACTAGATACAAGAATGCCCCAGCGTAGCCGCCGGGGCATCTTTGTTTTGTATGGTCGTCTCAGGGGATCAGTGACGCGGTAATTGCAGCACTTCTGCACCAACATGCAGATCAAAACATGCGCGCTTTCGTTCGCAGTAGATACGCACGCCAGAGAAATCGAACGCGAAGGCATCATCTTCGAAATCGGGATGGTAGTCGAAAGTGGTATCAACATAGTTAGCAAGTGCGTTTAGGTCGATCTGTGTAAGCATGTTAGCACTCCGATGTCTCGTTGTGCCAAAACAGTTAGCTCCACGCCGAACCAGAAGTCATCCACTTTTCTGTCTACTTCTCCTATTTTTCTACTCCGAAGCAATCAAGTGTTGCTCTTTGCCCGATAAGACGCATTGTTTCCTTAGGCACATCAACCAAAAGGAACGTGCCTACTATGGAATGGACAAAGCATATCCGCCCAACGGACCTGCAACAGCTAATCATAAATTGGGAAGAGCAATTGCCGCTCAAGGCGACAACCGGCGAGCGAGACTATCAGCCGGTAGTGAAGATATTCAACCCGGTCGGAGCAGCGACATTCCTCATATCAGAATGTGACAATGAGGGATTGGCCTTCGGGCTTTCAGATTTAGGCTTTGGTGAACCAGAGCTTGGCTATATCAGCATGGACGAGATTTTCAGCGTCCAGTTGCCCGGTGGCCTGACGATGGAGCAGGACATCTATTTCAAGCCCACAAAGACGCTTTCCGAGTATGCCTCAGAAGCCCGTCACAAGGGCCGCATAATGGCCTGAGCATAAATAAGTGCAGCAGGGATAGACATTGGCCTGCTGCTATTTGATCAACGGAGAACCCCGGCACACGGTAGCGCCGGGGTTTTCTTATATCACTTCTTTTCGGCCAGCACCTTGTCAATGTCAGCAGCATCATACTTGCCATCGGCCTTCAACGCAGCGGCAGCTTGAGCAGCCGTCTGCTTCTGCTTGCCCATGCGGATACCGAACGCACGACGGATATTGGTCAAGGGATCGCTGCTGGTAGCGCGAGCAGCAGGAAACCGCTTGGACGCACTTTTAGTGGAGGCTTCGCTGCCAAGCAGATCGTCCAGTTCGCCAGCTTCGACGTTCGCGATCAGCAGATTGACGGCTTCAACAAATCGCTCACTAGGAATGAAATGCTCGGTCTTGCCAGAAATGGCCAGAGGCTCACCACGCAGCTTGGGCGTGAACTTCACAGTATCGCCGTTAGCAGTCCACATGCGGTTCGGGGCTTTGGTGCGGCCAGTGTTAAACTGCTCGATAGCCGTCTTGAGCGCCTTCACAAGCGGCTTACGGATAGCGGCCTTATCGACGGGCTTAGCTTCATACTTGGCGCGCAGACCATCATCGGTGAGCGAGAGAAAATCGTTTATGGGCATCTTGTCCTCCTAGTGCGACTGACGACCAAGTAAGAGGACATTGCAGAGCGGAAGTCAACAGAACGGTCCCACTTTGCAGCAGGACCGTTGGAAGTTAGAAGTTGATTAGCAGTTAGGTTGCAGGCGTTTCCGCTTTCGGCTTCGACTTCCGAGTGGCGCGCATCTTTTCCGTGCGAACAGCGCGAGCTTTTTCCAGCGCTTCAAGTTGCTGGTCGAACTTGCCCTTGCCGATTTCATCAGCAAAGTAGGCCAGCGCTTCGGGAAACAGCTTGGTTTCGACGGCCAGTTGGGTTTCTTCGCCCTTCAATTTGAGCGCCGTGTTAGCGTATCGGATGCTGAAAGCAGTGTCGTTTGCACCGCTTCTGAACCAGCGCCGACCTTCCTTCTTGGGTTCGTTGAACAGCGCGATCTGCGTTTTGATCGCTTCCAATACAACGTCCCGCGCAGTGCGCTTGCCGGTGGTGGTCAGGTCAGCAACAGCGGAAACGCTCTTGAGCGCAGTGGGATTGAAAGCCATCTCGTTTACTCCGATCTTGCAGTGCTGCATTGCCCTGCCAACATCGTATGCAGTCACCTGATATTCATTCCTACCAATCAATGAACTTGACGTTCAGGAGATTTCAGGAGGCACGTTATCAGGGCTAGTTCTTCCCTCTGGATAAGTATGCGGAGAGGAGAACACATTATGATCTATTTCCTAACCGCATTATCCCTGTTCACGTTTCTTACGCTTTGCGGCGCAACTAGCCGCCTCAAGAAAGCAGAAGAGCATATCGAAATTATCCGCGTAGCGCTTGACCGTCATCTTACCGATGGTGCCGACTACCGTTCAACGACAACCGTGCAGAGCGTCAGACAGGCACAGATGCTTGCTGAACTTGCTCAATATCGTGCTGCAAAGTCGGTAGGCCGCAAGGGGGACGAAGCATGAGCCATTACACTAAATGCGAATGGCAGCGCGCAAAGGCTAACGCAGCTGCCCGCTGGCAAGCTGTCTCTTCCAACCCACTGCTCCCGTCGGAATAAGGCCGCGAAGGTCGCACACTGGCTTGCGATAGAAGAAGGCGCGGACCATGCGCTCAGCTTAATCCAGTCAGGGAGCCAACTCGATGAGGTAACTCAATATGTTACCGACTTCCTCGAATGGAAGCTGGGTGGTGACGCATGATCGGCGAAGAAGCACGGGCATCACGCGACAAGATGAGGATCACGCTCAAAGCCATTCGCCGCATGCACTAATCCTTGACAGAGTTGTCCTTGTCGTCGCCCTGTTGTGGTTGCTGCAATGGATGAATGCCCAGTACGATCATATTCGACTCTCGGAGGCTTCCCGCAATTTGGGGCCACGCCTCCATTGCCTTTAAGACCATAACTTCCCGGTCAACAAAGCCTTTCGATACATAGGCGCCACTTCGCAGGGATTCCGGAGAAATGTCATAATCCAAATCGTCAGCCATCGCGCACATGATCGCAATCTGTAGGCTTTGAGCCTTCTGGAAATGAGCTGTGGCAGCATCAACATCTTCCTCTGGCGGTGGACCATTTACTTGTGCAAGATAGTCGGCTCGCGCCTTCATTACCGGCTTCACATCGTGAAAATCCAGCGCTGTCATGGCGAGAGCGCTCTGATATTCAGGATTGGCAGGGGTCTGCCACGTATTCAGAAGAATACGAAGTGTCCGCTCTTTTCGATCTTGTTTGCTTGCACGATCTTGCAGCTTGGGTGAAATCCATCCGGCAACCAGAATTGCGGCAATTATCGACAATCCGTTGACTATGGCCCCCAACTTATCGCCATCAGGGATCGTGCCAATCCAATGGCCGAAAGAAATCGCCCCATTCCATGCAGACGTAATCAAGCAGGTATCCCCCATGTCCACCTCCGATGATGTACAGTATGCAAATTGACGACGCGGTTCCACTGTTTAACGCGCTGATAACGGCTCCACTTTTAGTGAGAGCCTATGACGTTACACGAAGCCATCAGAAGCGTTCTGCCCGCTGGCACCCGATCCAGTCCATATCAGGGCAGCACGCGATACAAATTCGATTGCCCAATGTGCCATCACAACGGCCATCGACGCGATACCCAACAGCGCGGTGCGTTTCGGCTCAATCCAGATGGCAGCGCAGGCTATTCCTGTTTCCAATGCCACCACAACACCCGACAATCACCGGACATGAGCCTGACGCAAAAGATGCGGTCAGTCCTCATCCATCTAGGCATGAGCGACGATGATGTGCAGCGGCTATCATATGACCTTTGGGCAGCGAAAATCACCAGACAGCGCGGCATAGCGCCTCCACCCTATATCTCTAAAAAGCCGTTACCCGCTGGCAGCAAACCTATCGGTCATTGGATCGCGCAGAACGTCGCTGACGATAATTTCAACGATGTCTTGTTAGACCTGGCCGACATGACCGACGAACGCCGGGACAGTCTTTATTGGACCCCGGATGCAGGCGAGTCCGGCGATATGAACAGGCGCTTCATATGGGCAATCGGTCCCAAAGATGATCCGATTGGCTGGGCAGCAGAACTCATCGGTGATGAAGCCACGGACCCAATTCTCAGCGATCCAGATATAATGACCTACAACGACGAGGACGAAAAGTGAGCGACGCGAAAGTAACTAAGACCGAAAGTGATGGAGCAGTTTGGACGTCCACGGTGGTAGTCGATGATGGTCCTGATCCGTATGCTGATTTTATGGAGAAAAAGAAGCAAGAGCGAATTCAAGCCTACAACCAAGCAGTTGCGAATTACGCTCGGATTAAACCAGTCTGGGACCAGTATGTGGTCGAGATAGAGGAATGGCATAAAGCTGCGAGGGAATTTGAAGCAGCATGTGCCGACGAAGCTAAGGATTATGGCTATCTTTGGATGCTGAAAATCAAAGGTGGTTGGAAGAAAGCTGCAAAGACGATCACAGGAAACGGTGTGTCAGAAGACAACCACACGCAGTCGAGCCAAATCCCTGTCTTCAAAAATAATTCGCAATTGAAGGGCTATCACTTCATGCGAGTGACCAAAAAGCAAATCCTGATGGCTAAGCTGTCTGATGAGATCGACACAGGACGGATCATAGATGATCCCGAAGGCAAATTCTGGGCATTCATTGGCAACACGAAATCCCTATGTGAACTGACACCAATTGACGGTAGTTCGATCCGCCGTCACACAGCCCTAATTGCTGAAAAATACACTGTTGAACGAGTTGATCCGCAACTTAAAACTGCTGACGAAATCTACGCAGGAATGAAGTGGGATAATCATGAACCACTACAGCCAAACGAACAGAATTATGTGTCCTGACTATTTTGCAACAGTATCGTTTTTAAGTCGCATCTAGCAGTCGATGGCAGTAAAGCAGTCGTATGCAGCGCGGTAGCAATGCTGTTGGATAGCGGTCGCTTTTAGCTGTCCGAATAACCCGTTGTTCCATACCCCCGGAACAACGGGTTATTCATGTCTGTGATGCCCGTAGAGCGTCACTGAGAACAAATCTCCTAGCCTAGCAGTCAACGGACCCCTAAGACAATCTGACGCTTATTAGGCGAATTTACTCTCCGGCTGTTCGCTGCGCTCAGCATCACTCCATGACAGTCTGAACATCATAGCCTCACTCGGCTCCCTGAACATGACCCGCAAGAAGTCATCGGGATCGTGATGGGCAATTGAGTTTAGCTGCTTGTCGATGCCTGCATTGCGCTCGTTTGGAAATGCACCAACGTCCATAATGTCATAGACACCTACAAGCGATGTATCGCCGTTCAGGTGCCATCTGTCGAAATGCTCAACTTCCTCCAAAGTCGTCTCGTCAATTTCGGTAAACCAGAACGATCCAGCAGTAACCCAGACCATGACCCGGCCCTTGGTATTCTGCTCTAGCCAGTTATGCAGCGCCATCGGATCACCAGCAGGCATGTTCAGCGACGGCAGATCAAAGAACGTCACAACCGATGTTGAGGTAGCAGCCATAAGCTGGCCGAACGCAACAGCATCGCTATCAAGGTCGAATATCACGTAAAGCGAATGCGGCGTCCCGATATAGTGGACAAAGGCATCATCGAGATATGTTGTCCATTCCACCAGACCCGCCCTGTTGCCAACGTCCATTTTGAGTTTGTCAGGAAACTCAAACTCTCCATCGTTGAGAAGCATAATCCGACGCGGCTTTGTATCTTCCGTGTGAAGCCAAATATCTGTGCGGCCCTTCACGCTATCGAAGAAGTGCATGAACGCAGGCATGTCAAGCGTCTGCGTCTGGTCAATCTGGAATGTAGTAGTCACAATTCGATGCCTCGTTTGATTGCCCATTGGCTCGCGTAAATGATCGCGCCAGTCAGCCGCGTTATGCGGTCGTCAGTTTGAATCTCTTCAATGTCGCCCTTGAGATATGCCGTTTTGGCATAAATGGGATCGATCCCGGCTTTGTGCGCCTCAACCATCAGAACCCAACACCATGCGTCGTCCTGATGTGGATTTTCCCCGACGAGCATTGTTGTCGCCGCGTCCGACTGCTTATCCATTATCTCTGCTGTTCGCAGGACTAGATCATCCATGATCTTATCGGCTTTGTCGGTCATTTGTCCCCGCTCACTAAAAGTGAATCTCCTTTACAGACCAACCCCTTAATGCCCGGTTTCCATCCCGCTAACTATGCGATGAGGAACAAGGCAGACCGGACAAAACCCTGCAAGAACGACACATGCAATAATCTCGCGAAAGCCCCGCGTGGCATGTGCTGGACTTGCTATAACCGCGAGACAGTAGCGAGGCGAAGAGCAGCAGTAGCAGAAGGCAAACGCGCTCCTAAGCTGATCCCAACGACATATTCGGTCGATAAACACGGCTACAAAATGGGCTATGCACCTGAGCATCCCCTATCGAGCATTACAGGGGGCGCGCTCTAGACTGAAGTGCAACACCCCGATTTGGTAGGGTGTATGCATGGGAACTCACTACAGCCAGTTGTCGATGGACGAACGTAATCAGATGCATCGGTGCAGCAATGAGGGATTGAGTCTTCGGGCAATTGCCCGAAGACTCAATCGGCCGACCTCCGCAGTGTCGCGCGAAGTGGCGCGGAACACGGTGGGCAAGAGCTACGATGCCGCCCGTGCCGAGCGCGCGACGCTGGCGCGCAGGCGGCGCGGAACGATCAAGTTGAAGAGCGGTTCTGTGCTGCTCAACCGGGTTCGCGCGCTGATGGCCGAGGGCTGGTCGCCGGAGCAGGTTGCGGGCAGACTGCGCCGGATGAACCCTGATGATCCTGCTCTGCACGTCTCGCACGAAACGATCTACTGCGCCATCTACGCCGTGCCACGGGGCGAGCTGCGCAACGAACTCATCGCCCAGCTGCGTTTCTCCCACAAGGCACGCATGCCTCGCGCACGGGGCCAGGACCGGCGCGGCACGCTGCCGAACATGACCTCCATTCACCAGCGCCCGATTGAGGTGGCGGCCCGCCTCGTGGCCGGGCACTGGGAAGGCGATCACATCAAGGGGCCGGGCAACCGCAGTTCGGTGGGCACCCTGGTCGAGCGCAAGAGCCGCTACCTGATGCTGGTCAAGCTGCGTGACGGCTCGGCCGAGGCCACGCTGGAAGGCTTCACGCGCAAGTTCCGCCATGTCCCGCTCGCCATGAAAAAGTCGCTGACTTACGATCAGGGCAGGGAGATGGCCCGCCACGAGATTCTCGCCAAGCGGGTCAAGATCGACGTCTATTTCGCCGACCCGCACAGCCCCTGGCAGCGGCCGACCAACGAGAATACCAACGGCTTGATCCGCGAGTATCTTCCCAAGGGCCTGGATTTGGCGCCGATCTCCCAAGGCTACCTCAACGCAATTGCCCGACAATTAAACAACCGCCCGCGCAAATGCCTCGACTTTGAAACCCCAGCAGAGGTCTTTGCGAGGGAAATCATGAACTTTCAACCCGGTGTTGCACTTCAGAGTTGAAACCGCCGGGCTAATCACCGAGCATCGGATTATCGCATACGAGAAATATGGCGAAGGCGAACAAGAGTGTCACTGGTGCAAAAGCAAGCTGACATGGAAGCAAGTTGAAGTCGATCATGTCGACTGGAACCGCACAAACAATCTGCCGGATAACCTCGTGACAAGCTGCAAATCCTGCAATGTCATCCGAACGGAAGTCAGGGTCGAAACGCAAAACACCACATCGGCAATCGCAGAGAAAATGCGCGCACTGGCAAAGCGACTAGGCAGATAATGAGAAGGAGAAAACTCCCATGACGACATTAGCAACGGATGGAAGGACTATCGCGGCAGATGGGCAGATAACTTGCGGCGATACAATCGAGGACACGAATGCAACAAAAGTATTCAGATTAAAGGATGGAAGAGCGTTCGGCTTCGCGGGCTGTCTAGCAAGTGACTATCAATTTAAGTGGTGGGCTGACAACGGCATGAGTTTAGAAGAACTACCCACACTTAGCGAGGACTTCTCAGCAGTGGTGATAGATGGAAGCAAGACAGTTCTTGTATTCGACCACATGCTTAGAACCATGACAATGCCTGTGCCATATGCAACCGGTTCAGGTAGGCAATACGCAGTAACGGCAATGGATTTAGGCTTTACACCAAAAGAGGCTGTTAAGGCAGCATGTAAACGCGATGTCTGGTCTAGTGGGACGATCAGGGCAATAACGGTAAAAGCTAAAGATAAGCCCAGCACGCCACTGCCATAAATACGAACATGGCGAAAAATAATCAGCAGATACAGTCGGAAAAGAAGCACACGCAAACTCTTATGGGTGAGCTTGTTCCCGTAGTGACCAGCTTAACAGCAGAGGCTACAAAGAACAGGCCCGGACAGCCCACAAAGCGCACTCCGCAAATAGTGGATGAGATTTGCAACCGCCTAGAATGCGGTGAAGCGCTGCTTATGATCTGCAACGATCCCATGATGCCGGGTTATCAGACTGTAATGGGCTGGAAGCGCGCTGATCCAGAACTAGCAAACCGTTTTAACGAAGCTAGAGAAGAAGGCACCTACGCACTGGACGACGTTGCTGAACTGATTGCCCGTAAGATCCCCGGTTATGCAACCGGCGACTATCGTTATGATGATATGCTGGTCGGCGTTCTAGCGCAGCGCAAGCGATATGCGAACCGCAAGCGCTTCGGTGAAAAGGTCCAGGTCGATGTTGTGGACCACAAGGTCTTCATGCTGCCCAACGATGCTATCGACGGCGAAGGCTACTAACCGATAACCCGCTTTACGCTGGCCGGATGCCATTGGCCGCCCTGTGCGGTCGTTATGTGACGGGCATTTAGATATGCAGCTATCGAGCGCAGCGACACACAACCCTCTGCCCTAGCAGCGTCTATATGGGGCATGACCAATGCAGCACGGACAGCGGAAGCAGCGCTGCGCTTACGGGCGCTAGCGGCACGGCCAAGGGCTGATACGGCACTGATGTTGCCCCGATCCCCGCCCAATGCCTTACCCCTTGCTTTAGCGACGGCCAGTGCATCCTTTGTGCGCTTGCTGATCTGCTCGGCTTCCCATTGTGCAACCTGAGCCATTATGCCGATCATAAACCTATCAGCGAACGGCATGTCAGCAAACCTGATAGGCACCTGACTATCGATGAGTTGATTAAGGAAAGCCGCGTTACGGGAAAGCCGATCCAGCTTTGCGACCAGCAGCGTTGCACCAGTCAGGCTGGCATAATCCATAGCGGCTTTGAGTTGCGGCCTCTCATTATCCCTTCCACTCTCTACCTCCGTGAACTCCGCAAGTAGTGGACCATCCAACATCGACTGCACGGCTGCGCGTTGGGCATCCAAGCCTAGTCCGCTGCTGCCCTGTTTGCGCGTTGAAACCCGATAGTAGGCGATGAACTTCATACCGTAACCCTGTTGCAATGTCCGTTGCACAAGATGTTACAGCCGCGCAGCAACTAGCGCGACAAAAGACTGATCCCCGTAGATGCCCTGTAAGCCCCTGCTTTGCTCAGGGGTAGCGTGACAGCTAACTGGTCGTCATGGTGTGCGAGTGACGCTCTACGGGGATCAGTGATAGAAGGAATTTGGAAGGGGTAGTAATACTACCCTCGCCCCCTAGAGCCGGGTGTGGGTGCTACGGACTATTTTCTATGTTTCAAAAAGTAGGGCCGAAGTGTGGACCAATAAATAGCTGACAACAAAAAAGCCCTTCGCGGACCGGCAAGTCCCAAGGGTTCTAACAGGAAAGGGCCTGTCAGCTACATGCTTACTTATCACCACTCACATGACTTCATCCCGGCCAACAAGGTCGATCTACTTTGCGACAAGTTCGTGAAGAACTGCACAATCGACGACAATGATTGTTGGATTTGGAACGGCGCACTCTTCACTAGCGGTTATGGAAAGATCAAGATCGCTCGTAAAAGCTGGTATGTCCATCGCCTTTCAGCTTGTCTGTTCCACGACAGTTTTGATCCCACTTTAGTTGTCTGCCAGGAGTGTCCGAACGCCCACAACAAGGCTTGCTGCAACCCATATCATTTGAAGCAGGGAACACAGAAGGACAACATGAGCCATCCTTTGACAAGGGAACTGCTACGTCAGAAGGCATACGAATATCTAAGCCGACAACAAAGGGGCATGTAGTATTACCCCTATGGTGCTTTGAGGTGCGGGTAGGCACGCTCAAAACTCTGACCTATTTCAGAACCCTCCGCCTTTCGTCAGATTTTCAGCCACCGTTCCAAAAACTCTCGGGCTGCGGTAGAACGCTCGAAACAGGGGGTAAGGAATGGCTGACGACCGCGACGAGGGCACACTTGAAGGTCTGTTCGGTGGGCCCCGATCAGATGAAGAACGGGCGAACGATGAACGGAAGTGGGATCGCGAGAGCAATGAGCGTGCTAGAATAGCTTTCGAGAAAGAAAAGGAGCGCCGCGCCGACTATGTCGCGATGGATCAGCGCATCCGCAACATCGTCAGTCAGGAGATCAACAAGGTCTTCTGGGTTGCCGCTTTCCTTGGTGCGATCTGGTGGACAAATGACCGCTACGGCTCTGCCCCCGCTGTAGGCGTCTTTGTAATAGGCATGGCGATATGGCTGTGGGAAGGTCGGAAGGCCGATCAACTACCGCGCAAAGGCATTGAGGAGGTCGATGATCTAGCAGAGGATACTGTCAGCCATCGCCGCATTGTCGCGTTTGAAGAGGCGGGCAGGCCTTGGGTCACCGTGAAGGGAAAATACCTTCATTATGAAGAGTTCAACGATCACCCGTTTTGGGACGAGGTGAACAAGCAGGTGCGCGAGTATGTCCGCATGTCGCCTAAGAGCCGAAAATCCCACAACCGCGCTGCGCGCGACGCTTCTCTCCCTTATCGTCTCGCGATGCAGTCCAAACTAGACACTGCTGGTGGGGAACACGGCGAGGAGTGGAGTTTGCCCTACTTTGCACGATTCGACGCGAGAGAGCGACGCAGCTAATGAAGTGGCAGGAAGATGAGAGATCGCGTGTTTTCTCAAATGCTGAACGCAAATTGACCCAAACCCGGCCTCATCGTATGGGCGAGTACACCTAATCGATATGCGATCTTCTTCCATCAGAAATCTCTTAATGTCCCCTTTTATTTCATTTGACCTTCCACAACAATTCGTCATGCTGCCTGCAGTAACGGGAGGAGCAAATGGGACTCAAGGGCGGTTTGTGTTTATCAATGATTGCACTTTGCATTCCGACGGTTGGGTGGACGCAATATACTCCTTGGACCGGATCGGACATGTCGTTGGGCAAAGGCTACGACCGATTTCTCAATGGTGCCAAGGGTCGCTGCGTGTCATTCGATCGGCAAGGCCCCATC
The DNA here is from genome assembly GCF_030128825.1 of Sphingobium sp. WTD-1. Taxonomy (NCBI): domain Bacteria; kingdom Pseudomonadati; phylum Pseudomonadota; class Alphaproteobacteria; order Sphingomonadales; family Sphingobiaceae; genus Sphingobium; species Sphingobium sp. WTD-1. Next base: position 4,795,063 of record NZ_CP119127.1, read on the forward strand.
AATGTAGCAGGTGAAAATCTCAGGTTTGAACTGAGAAGCGTCGAGAACGAGCAATCCCTTTTTAGCAAGCTGGGAGTATCCGTCTCGGCGAAGTATGGAGCGGTAAAAGGGAATGCTTCCTACGACAAAGAGACGTCAGTTAACAGTTATTCTGTCTATTTCTACATCAGCGGCGACATCGAAACACAAAAGGAAAGCATAACGCAACCGGATCGAACTGCTCCGGTATTATTGGACAACCCGAGATTGCTGCTTGAAAGAGGATTGACCGACAAGTTCCGAGAAAAGTGTGGAGACACGTTCATATCTGGAATGTCGTATGGCGGCCGATATACCGCTTTAGTCGAGATCAAGACAAAGAAGGATTCCGAAATATCATCGATTGCCGCAGCGGTGAGCGCCGCTGCTGGCTCTTTTGGTGGAAGTGCGAACGTGAAAAGTCGGCTTGAAGCGGCGACACAAAATCGCGATGTTAGTATAAAGGTACTGCGTCAGGCCGGAGACGGGGCGATAATCCCGAAAACAATCCCAGAGCTAACTGACGCGGTAACTAAGTTCCCCGACGCGCTCCAAGGCATGAGCAAGCGCGATCTACAGCCTTTTGATGTCACAATCGAGGAGTATACCACAATAGATACTCCTGAAAACGTGAGGCGATCGGACTTCACCAACATCGATCAGGAGGAGTACATCATTAACGCGGATCGCTTTGTGGTAAAACATCGAACCGCGATGGCGAATGCCGACTATGCAATCCGTAACCCGGATCAGTTTCCACAAATAGACAAGGGCGCATTGACCGAGTATGTTGAAACTGCCGAACCGATCGTATTACGAGTGGTAAGCGACATAAGAAAATGTCTTGACGGCATAACAAAGTGCAAAGACTTCACTGCGCCTCAACTAGCAGTCGTTTCACCCCCAGCGCGCCTTGAAGGTCCATCGCGTGCAGAACTCGAAGGTAATATCGCCAAATCCCGGTCCGCCCTGTCTCGTATCTTGCTTCCGCAAGGGCAGGAAAGAAGAAACTGGTGCGATGCGGCGACATGGAGAGCGGGTGGGGATTATACCCAGCGTGTGGGCGTCTGCTGGACTGTAATAGAAGAAATTATCAAGCAATGCAATCAAACAGGCTGCACGCCTTAATGTGAGCGCGTATGTTTCGATCTCATAAGATGGGTTTCTAAATAGATAGCCTTCCGCTAAATATCGAATGGCTACAATTAAAACAGCAAGCCAGATCAGACTTACTTCGTCTCAGAAGCAAGCTGCACTGCTGGCGAGTAATCCGTCCAACCGCTACATCCTCTATCGAGGTGGTTCGCGTAGTGGTAAATCCTATCTACTCTCATACATTCTACTCATGCGGGCCATCAGCACGCCCGGTAGTCGTCACGGCATATTCCGTAAGACTGCTTCGAGTTGCCGCCAGACGCTATTTGACCTGACATTCCGACAAGTCATGGAAGATACCTTCCCCGGTATCTTGTCCACTTGCCTAATCAGCGACAGTGAAGCGACCATCACGCTACCGAATGGTCCTGATCCGAAGAACCCATATATCGGTGGCGCTATCTTTCTCTTTCTTGGCCTAGATGATGGCCGACGCGATAAAATCCTTGGTAACGAGTTCGCGACTGTATGGATCAACGAATGCACTGAGGTCGATTATGACCATGTGAGCTTTCTCATGACGCGACTTAACCAGAAGTTGCCCCAGATCAGGAACGACGAACTAGGCCAGCCTATCTACCTCAAGCCCAAGATGTTCTTCGACTGCAACCCTGCGCTCAAGACCGATTGGGAATACAAAGCCTTCATTCAAAAGATCAACCCAAAGGACAACACCGAACTACAGAAGGCATGGCAGTGGGCCGAGGCAAAGCTAGACCCAGAAGGCAACTCAGATAACATCGACCCAGACTATCTGGATATGTTGAACAACTTGTCGGTTCGCGAGAAGCGTCGTTTCGTCGCTGGTGAATGGTCGGACGTAAACGAGAATGCGCTGTTCCGTCAGGACGACATCGACAAGCATCGCCGCGACATCGACATCAGCCATCTGCAACGCATCGTCATTGCTGTTGACCCTGCCGTGACGAACCACAAGAAAAGTGACCTTACCGGCATATCCGTTGCTGGGCGCTGCTCACGCGGCGACATTTATGTCCTACATGACGGCTCCGATAAGCTGCCTCCCGCTGGTTGGGCTGACCGTGTAGCAGAGCTATATGAGCAGTATCAGGCTGACCTTGTTATCGCAGAAGCTAACCAAGGCGGCGATCTTGTTCAGAGCAACCTCCGTTCTGCATATGGTGCGTTGCCCGTCAAACTCGTTCGTGCATTTAGGGGCAAGGAACTCCGCGCAGAACCAGTCGCGCACTTATATGCTCAGGGCAAAGTCCATCATCCGCGCAGGCCATTGACTGATCTAGAAGAGCAAATGGGCATGTTTGGTGCAGCCGCCTTCAAGGGATCGCCTGACCGTGTTGACGCTCTCGTTTACGCGATCACCGAACTAGCAGACCTAAATGGCAATGGGCCTAGACCGGGTGCCATTATCATCAACGCTGGCAACCGCCGACGATAAGTAAATGGGCAGGCTAAACACCTGCCCGTTTTATCATCCCATGTGCCAGTGCGCCAAAGGAGACTTGTGTATAAGATCAATGAAGCCACGAAAGAGATTGCTGCTTGGCACGACCGCTGGAAGCGCAACCGCGACTTTGTTGCAGGCGAAGAAGCTGTAAAGGCTTGTGGACTGACCTATCTGCCCAAAGCGCGCCTTGATGACAGCCCAGCAGAGTATGAGGACCACAAGCAGCGAACCGGGTTCTTTCCAGCAGCGTTCAAGATCGCTCAGGGTTGGAGCGGACTTATCTTCCGCAAGCCACCAAAGCGCAACATCGCAAGTAAGCGCGTCGAACTTCTCGCCGGTCTAGTTACTCAGGACAACCGATCAATGATCGACGTTGCTCAGTGGATCACTCGCGAGACAATGATTACCAACTTCACTGGCAGTCTGACGGATCATCCCGCAAGAAGTGAGTTCCCTGACACGATGAGTGCTGCTCAGGAATTGCAGCTTGGCTATCGTCCCTATGAAGCGCTCTATGCAGGCGAAAACATCTTAGAAGTCACACGCGGTATCATCAACCCATCGACCATCGGTATTGTTCATGTCCGACTACTGGAAAATGATGGCAAGCAAGTCCGACAGCTTCGTATCAATGAGAGCGGCTTCTATGAAGTCATCTTGCATGAGAAGACCGAAGGCAACGACTTTGTAGAGAAAAGCCGTATTGTCCCGACATTCAACGGTCAGGCTCTAACGGAAATCCCGTTCTCGATCATCAACACCGATGATAGCGTTGTTCCTACGCCAGCGCTGTTACAGCATTGCGTGGACTTGAACCTACAGCATTATGTGATGGAAGGCTGCTTGTCTGCCGCAATCCATCTTACCAGCGGCCCGCAGATCACCATTACGGGGTTCAATCCAGAAGTTGACCCTCAGACGAAGAAACTCATCGATCCATTCACTGGCCAGCCAACCGATAAAATCGAGTTCCCCGTTGCACCCGGCGCTGTCTGGGCTTTCAAATCGCAGGACACAGAGGTCGAATGGAATACGTATGACGCGAAGGGACAGGAACTAACAGTCGGCAAGCTGCGCGATTTGAAGGACGCCTTGTCGGCTATCGGTCACTCCATTCTTGCGCCTGAGAAGCCAGCACCGGAAGCTGCTGAAACCCAGCTTATTCGTCGTGCCGCTGAAAACGCCATGTTGGCCGACTTCACACTAAAAGTGAGCAAACAGCAGGAGAAAATCTGGAAGCGCTTTGCGGCCATTGCAGACCCGGCCAATCCCGACCTGACATTTGAACTGAACGTGGATTTCCTGCCGGTCCCGATGGACGCTCCGCGTATTACGGCGCTGTCTGCGCTTGTCGAAAAGCGCCACCTATCGTTGCAGACATTCCATGAGGCTTTGGAAGAAGGCGAACTCATGCCGCATGGCTTTAGCCCAGCGCTTGAAGCCGAAAGGATCGCTCAGGAAGCCATCGATAGGCCGCCGGTCCTGTAATGACGGTCAATTCCGATCTGCAAGACCGTGCGATCCAGCACGCCATAGCGATTAGCCGTTATGGCGCTGGCTTGTCTGACCGCATTGTGAGGCTGCTCAACAGCGCGGATGCCGATCTAATCGAGAAGATCGCGCAGCGCATCGGCACGATAGAGCAGCGCGGCTATGATCTTGGGCCAAAGTCCACAAAGCGCCTGCTTGCGCTCATGGAGGAATTGCGCGCCCTGAACCGGGCCATTTACGACCAGTTGCATGACAGCCTGGCCGACGAGCTGCACGAATTCGCAACAGCAGAAGCTGGTTTCCAGAAGGCAGCGATCGACGGCGCACTATTAGTGGACGTTGGCACGAAGCTGCCTGCTCCTGCGCGTTTGAAAGCCATTGTCGAGGAAGTCCCGTTTGAGGGTCGGCTGCTCAAAAGCTGGACTGACGGCATGGAGCAAGGGCGCATTGATCGCGTCACGCAGGCAATCCGTGTTGGTATGACACAGGGCGAGACGACCGATCAGATTGTCCGTCGCATCCGTGGCACAAAGGCCGCGCAATATAGCGATGGCATCCTAGACGTTAGCCGTCGATCCGCGCAGTCGATTGTCCGCACCTCTGTAAATCATGTCAGCAATGTAACGGCTCAGGAAACATGGAAGGCAAATAGCCATGTCGTAAAGGCATGGCAGTTCCTTGCTACGCTCGATAGCCGCACCACAATCGGTTGTGGGAGCCTCGATGGAAAGACGTTCCCTATTGGCGAAGGTCCAATACCGCCGCGTCATATCCGTTGCCGTTCCATCAGCGTTGCAGTGACGAAGAGCTTCCGCGAATTAGGCGTTGATCGTGATGAACTGTCAAAGGGGGATCGCGCCAGTATGGACGGCCAAGTCGCAGGCGCGCCCCGCTATGAACAATGGCTGTCCACTAAAAGTGCATCAGTTCAGGACGACATTCTTGGTCCTTCTCGCGCAGAACTGTTCCGAGCAGGAAAGCTGAAACTAGACCAGCTAGTTAAGTCTGACGGCACGGTCCTGACACTGGACCAACTCAAAGCCAAATATCCGACCATCCTTCAATAAATAGTTGCGGTGACAGCTAGTCACCTAACTAAGCGACCAGCTAGGTCGGGAAGGAAAATATAATGACCGATAACAACGAGAAGCTAGACCCTAAACTAGCCGACGCACTCTCCACCGTTGACGCACTAAAGGAAAGCGTCAGGAAGCTGGAAGAGTTCAGCGAAGTTCTCAAGAAAGAGAACAAGGACTATAAAGCCGCAGCCGCACAAGCAGAGACAGAACGTGAAGCAGCCGCAGCCGCAGCAGAACGCGCTAATGGCGATGTTGCAGCAATTGAGAAGCGTCTGACCGACAGTTTCCAGAAGCAAATCGACAAGCTGACCTCCGAGCGCGATGCCCTCTCAGCCGACCTTGAAACGATCCGCGTTGATAATGAAATCACTCGCGCACTCGCAGAAGGCAACGTGTTTGAACACAACCTAGAACCCCTGACATATATGTTCAAAGCCAAGGCCAAGTATGAGAATGGTCAAGGTAACATCGAAGGCAAAGCCATCGGTGAGTATATCAGCGAGTATCTTGGCGGCGAAGTTGGCTCCAACTACAGGCGTGGTTCCACAAATAGCGGCGCAAGTGCATCTGGCAATACCAGCCCAACTGTAAGCGCAACTTGGACCAAAGCAGACTTCCTTGGGAAACGCGCAAACGAAGCGGACATTATGGCCCGCGACAAGCCAGCAGAATATAACGCTCTTGTCGCGCAACTAGGTCTGCCAGACAACATGCGCGTCTAAAAACAGTCGAGAAGCCATCGGAATAAATAACGGGGAAGCAAGTCCGCTTCCCCGGCCTCCAATGTGGGCCGTGTTAGTCCCATAGTTGGAGAACATAATAATATGGCTATTGTCGGAACTACAATTGCAGATTTGGTGCCTAGCGAAAAGGCTATGGCCTCTAGGGTTGACCTTCTGCTCCCAGCAAAGAATCCACTAATCAACAGCGGCCTTGCAGTCGGCGGCCCAGAAGTAGACGCGGTTCTACCTGCAACTGGCTCGCGCAAGCAGGGCTTGGCTTTCATCAAGCCTCTCGATGCATCCGAAGTAAACGTCAGCACCGATAACATCGATCAGGACGGTAAGAGCGGTAAGCTGACCGCTGACGAGTTCAGCGTTATTCGTCATGAACATAACTTCGCTTGGGGCTATGCTGACCTTGCCCGCATGATCACCGCTTATTCGATTGAAGGTGGCATTGCAGCAGGCATCGCGCAGTATTGGAACACTCGCTTCCAGAAGACTGCTGTTGCTTCGCTCAAGGGCGTTCTTGCTCACATCGAAGCAGTGATTGCCGCAGGCACCACTGGTACGCCGACCCCAGAACAGGTCGCGAAGAAGGACGAATATCTCAAGCTGCTCGCTGGTGCGAACAACACTGCATTCTCGATGGCCAACGTCTACAAGGCTGCTGCTACCGCAGAAGACTATGCAGACATGTTCGACACTAAAATCGTCCACCCTAACATGTATGCTAAGTGGCAGTCCGAAGAAAGCTCGTCGTTCCTGACGCCAGCGCAGACCGGATCGCAGTTTGCAGTCTACAAGGGCTACAAGCTAATCAAGGACACCTCGTTTGGTGAACAGATGACGGTCCTATGCCGCACCGGCGGCATTGCGTTCGGCACTCGCGCAAACGAACTGGAAAATGAACGTCTAGCCAACAAGGGCAACGGCGGCGGCGCTAACCTGCTGCACTCGCGTCAGGGCTTCGTTTGTCACGTTCAGGGAACCAACTACGCAGGCGAAACCGCTCCAGACCTTGATACTCTGGCACAGGCTTCGACTTGGAACCTCGCTGTTCCTGCTGCTCAGTTCGGCTTCCGCTTCATCAAGCACGCTAAGCCTTTCTAATCGAGAGCACAGACTAATGGACCGGCTCTGGAAACGGAGCCGGTCTTCTGTTGAGCGCCTCATAAATAGTGGAAAGAAACGGAGGCCCAATGGCAGTTACACTAGAACAGGTCGATACCTTCCATGCAGAGCGACAGCACTCCGAATGGGCTGCTATCGCGGATGACGCCCAGCGCAGCGCGCTAATCGTGCGAGCGCTCGACTTTGTAGAGGCCAATTATGCTCCGCTAGTTGAGGGCGCTGAAACTCAGCCACGTTACCTTATGTCGGTTGCGCTTCTTGCGTTGCGCCTCTTCCAATCACCAGACACCGGCACGGCTAAGCCAAGCGTGAAAAGTGAAAAGAAGGAAATGAGGGGCATGAAGAAGGAAGTCGAGTATTTCGAGCCATCTTCGATTGATCCATTCCCCGGCGTAACGAAGCTGATCGAACCGCTGAAACAGCCTGCAATCGCCGCTCCATGTGTCAGCTTTGGAAAGCTGACACGATAATGTCCTTCTATGAGGAAATGGCCGATCTAGCGGTTGAGTGCCTGACCGAGTTTGGCGCTCCTGCAACCCTATCGCGTGAGACTGTCACGTTCGACAAGAAGACTAATAGACGCACCGCTGTTGTGGTCGATCCTGTTTCCACGCTCGCTGTTGTCGATGACATGGAAGTCTTGGACGAGAACACAGGCCGCGATGTGATCCGCACAATTGCGACAATGCTGCATAAGCCAGAAGTCAATGACAAGCTGACTATGGGCGACCGCACTTGGATCATCGGCAAGGTCACAACTGTTCAGCCGACCAACCTACCAATCATTCATTTTGCAGAGGTGGAGAATGCTTAAAATCGACCTTTCCGACTTACTCGCGAAGACACCCGAAATTAAGAAGCTAGTGGAACAGAAAGTCGTTGATGTCGCGGCCAAGGTCACAATTGATGTGCATGCCAACGTCGTTGCTGGCTCACCAGTCGATACGGGCGCATTCCGTGGTGCGTGGACTGTCGAAACACCCACACAGCCTTTTCAAAACGGCAAGGTCGAGAACACCACTCCCTATGGCCCTGCTCTTGTTGATGGCCATTCAGGACAAGCGCCCAAGGGCTGGATCGATAACGCGGTTCTAGCCGCCACCCGACTTTAAGGAGAACCGATGATTTATTTGGACGTAGATGATTTGAATGCCCGCTTCTGGACTTGCGAACTTAGTTACAAGGATGATGAAGGCGAAACCGTTGTGCTGCCCGATAACCAGAAGCTAGTCGAGAACCAGCCAGACGAAGAAATCGACGCAACGCAGCCGTATGTCCGCTGGACCATTGAACCCGGCGCAAGTGTGCAGAAGGTCAATGCTGGCCCTCACATGTTCAAGAGCGTTGGCACTGCTTATTTGCAGGTGTTCGTTCCGAAGGGAATGGGAACTGGTCCTGCTGTTGATCTAGTCGATAGCTTCCATAATCACTTCCGCAAGTATCGAAGCGAAGATACATGCCTGCGTGTTCTTGGAACCGATCAGCGCAAGGGCAACGACAAAAAGTCCCACATGGTTGTGGCTCTGTTCACATACGAAAGCCATCGCTCCTGACCAAGCAATAAATACAGGCAGGAGCCTGTTTTTGCGGCTCCCTAGTTTAACAACAAGGAGACCGCATGGCACTCGTTAGCTCATCTGATATTACGTCCAGCATCATCGCTGAGACTGTGTTTGGCACTACGCCAACCGCAACTGCTACCCGATATGAACTTCCACTTGGAGCGGACGCCGCTCTGCTGACCGCTTCTGCTACCACTATTGCCAGCCCTACTAAGCGCCCTAACCGCGCAAGCAACGGTTCGCGTCGTGGCATGGTCAATCCAGAAGGCTCACTGGACATTCGTTTCCAGCGTCACGCCTTCATGGACATTCTGCTCCAGAGCGCTTTGTCTGGCACATTCGCGACCAACGTCCTCAAGGCAGGCACCACCGATAGCAGCTTCTCGGTCATCCATAAGCTGGCAAGCGATATGTATAAGACCTACGCGGGCCTTATGGTCAACGGCTTCTCGATCTCGACCACCGGCAATGATGAAGTGACCAGCACTTGGAACCTGATGGGTGCAAGCGTGACCAATGGCGCAACCGATAACGCGCTGTCTGTAACTGCAATCACCGGCACTACTGAGTTCGTTGCATCGGAAGTTCAGAGCATCACCGTCGGTGGCCAGACCCTCTCGATTGCAGAACTGACCTTCGAAACCAATTTGGATCGCACTCGCCGTCCTGTGCTGGGTTCGAACACTGGCCTTGCGTTCGGCGTCAATGGCACCCGCACTACCACTATTACGGTGAGGGCTTATCGTGAAAGCCTTGCAATCGACACCGCAATCACAGGCTTGGCACAGGCTGTCAGCTTCGACATCGGCACCACTGGCGGCGGCTATCGCATCCAAGCCCCTGCTGCATACGGCGACATTCCCGTTGATAGCATCAGCGACGGTTCGGCTTTCGTGACCATCACCTTCACGGCGGGTTACGACGCAACTGCTGGCACTGATCTAGTCATCACAAAGCTATAAACCTCAGAGAGCTACTTCTTCTCTCTTCCTCCAGTAGCTCTCGGCGGCTCTGGGCTTCGGCTCAGGGCCGTTCCCATGTCTGCATAAATATCATGCCTATAAAACCATAAGGGAGAAGACATGGCTAAGAATGAAACTACCGTCGAAGAGAACTTCGGCTTCGATATTCCAACTCGTTACGACGCAGACGTTGCACTTGAAGGCGTTTGGACCCCGCCTGTTTTGGACGAACATGACCAGCAGTGGGGCGAGTTTAAGCTAGTGATGTTTGATACTGACAACCCGGCTATCAAGAAGGCTCAGGAGAAGGTCAGGATCAGGAACGAGAAGGCTGTTCGTTTGAAGCAGGTCACGAATGATGACCTCGCGCTTGAAGTGTTCCTTGAGGCTATTCTGATTGATTGGAAGGGCGTCAAGAAGGGCGGCGTGGAAGTGCCGTACACAAAGGAAACTGCCAAGCAGTATTTTTCCGTTTCCGCTGTTCGCAAGGTCGTGTTCCCTGAACTGCTGGCTTTCGCAGTTGACGTTCGTAACTACCCTACTCCTGACAAGGACGAAGTAGCGGGAAACTAATAGAGGCTCTAACTTGGAGTATGCGCGATGACCTCGCGCTGCTCCAAAAAGGGGCCAATGCCGGAAACGAAATTGCTATCAAAGTCCTTGCTGACCAGCCTACTGTTGACTGGCCTTGGCTCTGGTGGGCATTCCACGAACTATCAACGGATCGCCCCGCAACTCAGGGCGCGCTTTTACCGATCCCTCATTCCGCTATTAGCGCGATGTCCAATGAATGGAACCTGCGCGGGAAAGCGCGTTCCGACTTCCACTACATCATCCGACAAATGGACAATCATGTTCTCGCAAAAGCGCGTGAGCAAGCTGAGAAGGCAATGAAGTCCAAGCGATAGCGCCAACTAAATAACGGGAACCTCTTATAACAAGGAGAACCCGTGGCAGACGCACAAGCAGTCATTAGAATTAACATCGAAGCTGCTGGTGCAGAAGCTGGCGCTCGTCGCGTCAATCAAGCCATCGGATCGGTCGGCAATTCATCAAAGGTCGCTGGTGCGGCCAACGACAATCATACCAAGTCCATTGATCGCCTGACACGCGCAATGAACGACAATGTGAAAGCCGGTGGCGCAGTCGGCAAGATCGTTGAAGACATTAATGGTCGTTCTGCTGCCGCGATCCCGGTTGTCGGTAATCTCGTTTCCAAACTGCTGTCCATGGGTCCGGTCGCTGCCATTGTTGGCGCGGTCGCCCTCAGCGTGGGCGCTCTCGCCGTCGCCGCAATCAAAGCCGCTGCTCAGGTGGAGACATGGAAAGCCAACTTGCTGACCATGACGAAAAGCACGGAAGCCGCTGACGCTGCTTATCGTGAACTGGTCGCCTTCGGCAACAATACCCCCTTCTCAACTGAGCAGTCCGTAACCGGCTTCATCAAAATGCGCGCTCTAGGTCTGGAAACCTCGACCGCAATCATGACCAGCTTCGGCAACACCGCATCCGCGATGGGCAAGGACATGACGCAGATCGTGGAAGCCGTTGCTGACGCGACTACCGGCGAGTTCGAACGCCTCAAGGAGTTCGGTATCAAGGCCAAGCAGGAAGGCGATAAGGTCAAGTTCACCTTCCAAGGCGTGACCACGACAGTCGGTAAGAACGCGACCGAAATTCAGAAATACATCGTCGGCATCGGTAATACGCAGTTCGGCGGCGCAATGGCCCGTCAGATGGCGACCGCACAAGGCGCGTTCTCTCAGCTCGAAGATCAGATTTTCAACACGCTCGCGGCCATGGGTGATGGCGTTCTGAATAAGACAGTCGGCAAGGTCGTTGGTGCCGTGTCTGCTGGCCTCGATGCGATCACGCCATTGCTGTCAGGCATCATGGATGTTGTCGGCGGCCTATTGTCGTTCGTCGTTGATATTGGGGGTGGCTTGCTCTCGATGTGGGTCGGCGGCGAGCAAGGCGCTTCTGACTTTAAGGGCGCGCTCGATGCGGTAGCAGTTGGCTTTAAGTTCGTCGGTGAATGGGTTGCGATGTCCGGTAAGGTCATCGGCAGCGTCATGGGCTTTGCTGGTGACATCATCGGCATGGTCGCTGGTGGCATCCGTAGCGCGTTCGGCATGGCCTTCGATTGGCTCATGCCCGCGACCAAATCGACCGGCCAGAGCATGGGCGAAAGCCTCGTTGGTATTCTCCGTGCCGCGCAGTTCGTTGCTGGTCAGCTTCCCAATATCTTCAAGGTCGCACTGGCCGAATTGAAGGCCGCGTTCATGCAGACCGGCGCAGCGTTGGCCGCTGCTCTAACGGGTGACTTCTCCAAGTTCAGCAAAATCGACCTGTCATTCAACCGCACACAAAAAGTGGCCGGGGCCGTGATGACCGGCGCAGGCCGAGTGCAGCAGGACCAGAAAGGCAATCGCAAGTGGATTGATGAAGCTGCTGGTCGCACTAACAAAGGTAACATCGACTTCGCTGCAATGGGAAAAGATAAGCCCGGTGGCGACAAAAAGAAGGACAATGGCGCAAGCGAAGCTGAGAAGCGCGCTAAGGCGGAAAAGGAGTTCTGGGACACTCTCAAGAATGAGGCTGCAACCGTTGAACTGCTCGGCACCAAGGCTGAGGACTATAAGAAGCAGCTAGAGCTACAGAAAATCCTTGGCCGTGATTTGAACGACGCTGAGATGAAGCGTCTGCTCACTGCAACCCAGCTAGTCCGCACCAACAAGTTCCTAGCCGATGCTGCTCAGGCACATATCGACGCGGTAAACGAAGCCGGGATCTCGGAGGAACTGACAAAGAAGCGCGTTGCTGGTCTGACGAAGGATCAACTTGAGCAAGAGCGCGGAGTTCTGGAGTTCCGCAACAAGGCGCAGGCTCAGGGCGTGGACCTGCAAAGCGCTGCATATCAGGCTGCGGAGAAGGCTCTGCGCGCCGATCTTGCCCGCGTCGATGCCAATAAGCTGCTGAACCAGCAGTTGGACCGTGCCACCGATCTGGCGGAGCAATACAGCGCCACATATCGTAAGGGCCAGGCCGACAAGCAGAACGCTATGGATCGTGCCGCGCTAGAAGTGGCCCGCGCAAATGGCACCATCAGTGAAGCGGTCTATAAGGAGATCAACAGCGGTCTGGCTCGCGCTGCGCTTGAGACGGCCAACCAGTTCCGCGACGAGTTCGGACAGCGCATCGAAGCGCTAGGCGATCATTTCTCCGGTAAGTTCGGCTCTGCGATCAACAAGCTAGGCGCGGCCATTCAGGGCATTGCGCTCGCCGCATCGGGCAAGAACTTCGGTGGTCTGGGCGCAATCGGTGGCCTGATGGACGTATTTGGCCGCAAGCTGGACGGCAGCTTGAACGGCCTTGGCGACACGTTCTCGAAGGGCGTCGGTTCGTTCGGTGACAAGCTGTTCAAGAAGGACACATTCGCCAAGCCGCTGTCCAGCATGACCGATAGCTTCGGCGACTTCAAAAAGTCGTTCGGTAGCATGTTCGGCAAGGACGGCGACTTCATGTCGGGTCTGGGCAATATCCTCGGCAATGCAGCCGGTGGCGCGCAGCTTGGCGGCGCAGTCGGCTCCATGCTCGGCCTTAACGGCACAGGTTCATCGCTCGGCGGTGCGCTTGGTGGCGCTCTGGGTGGCCCTCTTGGTTCGCTGGCCGGATCGCTGATCGGCGGCGCACTCGGCGGTCTGCTGAAAAAGGCCAAGTGGGGAACTGCCAGCATCGTGAACGGTCAGATGACCACACGCGGCAATAAGCAGGCATATGAGGATAACGCGTCCGCCGCTGGCACGACAATCATGTCCACACTCGACAATATCGCATCGCAGCTTGGCGCTGATGTCGGCGGCTACAACGTGTCGCTGGGTCAGTATAAGGGCAAATGGCGTGTCAGCGGTTCGGGCAAGACCGGAAAGCTAAAAGGCGGCGATGTTCAGGACTTCGGCAAGGATGGCGCAGAAGCAGCCCTTCGCGCAGCCATTTCAGATGCGATCAGCGATGGCGCAATTATGGGCGTCAGGGCTTCCACCAATGCGCTGTTGAAAGCAGGCAGCGATATTGAGGCCCAGCTACAGAAGGCTGTCACGTTCGAAAATGTGTTCAAGGACTTGAAGAGCCGCCTCGATCCTGTCGGAGCTGCAATTGACGCGCTTGGCTTGGAGTTCAAGAACCTCACCAAGATATTCAATGAGGCAGGCGCAACTAGTGAGGAATATGCCCAGCTAGAGCAGCTTCGCACCATGAAGCTACAAGACATCATCAAGGAACAGACTAGCGGCCTGCGCGACATTCTGGACAAGCTGAACGGCGAAGCCAGCGGCAAGTCAGCCATGGCGATGTTCACTGAGGATATGGACAAGTTCAAGAGCTATCAATCCGATGCGCTCGCGGGCAAGCAAGTCGATCAAACCGCATATTCTGCTCTCGTTGATAAGCTGCTTGGAAACGGCCAGTCCATCTACGGCATGAACTCCAAAGAGTATCAGTCACTCATCGCTGAGTTGAAGTCCACAACGGGCGGTTTCCTGACCAATGTAGAGAACGCCTTCAACGGCGTGAACAATGGCACCGATATGTCAGCAGCACTGAATAGCCAAACAAACGCTATCACCGCAAACCAGACACTACAGACCGACTACCTCGCTCAAATCCTACAGGAGTTGAAAGCAAACGGCGTTGGCGGTGTCGTGACTTACATTGGCGGCAAGTCCAGCTACAGCGCAGTCAACGGCAAGCTGCAATACAACTAAGGGAGGCGCGTAAATAAGCACATGGCAATAGACGCAAACAGAGCATCCTTCATCAAGAAGGAATACCGATGGGACATCAAAGAGGACACTTCTGTCACCGACAAGAATGCGCGTGAAGAGCAAATTCAGGCAAATGTCGATCCTACGACCGCAAGTCAGCTTGCCACCCTCATCCGCGATCAGAACAAGTCCGCTCGTATCTTCAACGTCAAGATCGACGGCATCATTACGCTGGATGACTTCATTGCAGAGGTTCCGCGCTACATTCCTAACATCGCTGACTACGTAACCGATGGCCGTCCGTTCCGTGTCCTGAGCTTCACCGCTTCCCTGAATAGCGGCACAACGGAAGCGAGGTTGCACGGATAATGCCTACCATCATGTGCGCCCCTCGCAATTTCGCGGTTAGCTCGTCCAATTCGGCCAGCAATGCGCCCGCGTCCAATCTCAATCTCGATCATCCCTCGATGGTGTGGCGCTCGTCAAACCTGACTTCCGTGCAGATCACCGTACAGCTTGGCGCGGGTTCGTGGGACACGATTGCGCTCGTCAAAAACAATCTGCGCGCCACCGATACGGTTCGCATTCGTGCAGCAAATTCGGCCAGCAACACCACGGCAAGCCCTACCTATGACAGCGGCAACCTCTCCGCATTTAGTGGAAGCAGCAACAGCGCAGGCAGCTTGACGCTTCTCACTTTAAGTGGTGCGCGCACTGAGACGTTTATCCGCATCGACATCACCAGCACAGGCAACCCAGCGGGATATGTCGAAGCTGCCCGCGTCGTGATCGGCAAGCGACTTGAAGAAGATGGCATTGACCTGAATGCGGAACACTCCTTCGAAGATACGAGCCAGTCCACTCAATATCGCGGCTTCGAAGCCATTGACCCCTTCGATGTCAAACCATCTTGGAAAGTGACAATCGGTTATGTCAAGGAAGCCAACTATTGGACCAACTGGTATCCCCTTCTGCGCGATGTTGGCATGAAGAAGGCTGTCTTGTTCCTACCTGATCGCGACAGCGCATACTTGCAATCCGAGAACCTGTTTGGCCGCATCACCAGCATGGCTAAAGGTAGCCCAGTGTCGTCCGACTACTTCAAGCTGGAACTCTACGTCCGAGAAATCTAAGGCTTAGCCATGCTCAATAAATACGAGCATGGCGAAGACATACAATTTCCTCTTTGAAGTCACCCCGCTTAACGGCACCACCCCCACAACTCTACGTCTGACTAACATCAGCGCGGACAAGAACGCCACTACGGCTAATGGCCAATCGTGGCTCCCTTGTATCACTTCGATGCCAGATACCGGAGCAACGCTTTCAGCGGACGGCTTGCTTGATGACATCAAGATCGAGCGCGGCGAACTTAGCTTCTTCTGTTCCAACGACTTCACTAATCATGTCTGGTCTAGCTATGTCTGGAACAACGCCTTCTATCGCGCATGGTATGGCGAGAATGGCACTGACTTCGCCAGCTACACTCTTTTCGGTGAAGGCCGCACCACCAACCTAGAGCGCGACGGCAACCAAGTTACTGTTCGCCTGCTCGGTCCAGAAGCCGATGTAACGTCCAAGCTGCTCAGCAACTCCTATACTGGCATTGGTGGCGCAGAAGGCCCGTTGGGCTTCAAGGGCAATCTGAAACCCCGCTGCTTTGGCACTCCGCTATCAGTGGAGCCGGTCGAACTCGATCCTGTTAATCTCGTCTATCAGGTTCATGGCTATGGCGCGGTCGCCTCGATCCAGCCCTATGAATATGGCCTTCCGCTGGAAGCCGACCAATTCAAGGGCAACGCGGCTTCCTATGCCGCGCTGATCGCGCTGCCGCTTGTGTCGGGTGAATATGCCACTTGCTTGGCAGAAGGCATGTTCCGTTTCGGCGGCACTCCTACACCCAAGATCACCGCCGATGTCACTATGCCCGGTGGCACATCGCTCGCTGACATTGCGAACGCGATCCTTACCGCTGCTGGCGTTCCGGCGAACAAGATCGGCAGCTTTGCTGCTGTCTCGTCGGTCCAAACCAACCTCTACGTCACAGGCCAGGTCGAGGCGCTTGAGGCGCTGCAATCCCTGTTCAGGCAGGCCGGTTGCTTCGTGTTCGCTGACAAGAGCGGCGTTTGGCAGTGCGGCAAGTTCTACGCGTCCACTAAATCTGCGATCACGCTTAACAGCGATCGTTCGACATTCCCCATCCTGCTCGACTGGAAGGAAGACCCCACAAAGCCGCCGATCAAGAAGGTCAGCTACGGTTTTCAGCGCTGCTGGGGCGTCCATTCCGATAGCGAAGCCTCGCCTATCGTCAACGAGCTGGCACAGCAGGCCGAGAACGCAGCGTTAGCTGCCGTTGCCGCCCAGACGACTGCCGACAACGCGCAATCGCTGGCCAATGACGCCAAGGGCGTTGCCGACACCGCGCTCGATGCAGTCAAGGATGATGACGGCACGGTCATCAAATCCAAGAGCATTCAGGAGAAGGTCAACGAGGCGAACGCCGACATTGCTGAGCTAATCGATACCTATGGTAGCACGGCGACCGCCGCAGCTTCGGCCAATGCCGCTAAAATCTCAGAGGATGCGGCAAAGGCAGCAGCGACCACTTCTCAGACCGCGAGCAACAATGCTGCTCAGGCAAAGGCCGACGCAGAAGCCGCAGAAGCGGATGCCATTGCGGCAAAGACCGCAGCAGAGACAGCCAGGTCACAAGCCCAGACCGCAGCGACTAACGCGGGCACGGCGAAGACCGCCGCCGAGACTGCAAAAACCGCTGCTGAAACGGCCAAAGCAGCCGCACAGACAGCGAAGACCGACGCGGAAACCGCATTCAGCAATTCGACCACGGCAAAAAATGCTGCCGTTGCGGCTCAGGGTGCGGCTGAAACTGCCCGCAATAATGCCCAGACCTACGCGACCAATGCCAGCAATAGCGCAACTGCTGCATCTGGTTCAGCATCGACCGCCAGCACCAAGGCCACTGAGGCAGGAAATAGCGCGACCGCTGCACAGGCCAGCAACGTATCTGCCACGTCCACGTATAATGACCTGCTCAACACGGTCTATAATCAACCATTGCTGCCATTCTCGTTCGAGGAAGGCACAAAGCACTGGACCCGTGTTCGCAATGGCGCACCTGCAACCCTAGCGACGACCGCTGGCACTCAGGTCACAGACGCGGATCTCGGTCAGGCGCTACAGTTCTCCGATTGGACCTCTGCCGGAACGAATATCCTGAGCAAAGGCGCGGTCGCTGTCTCGGCGGGCCGCATCTATGAAGTGACGGTTCGCTTCAAGGTCACGGCTTCCGATGGTTCGGTCAGCTTCAATCCGATCCTTGCGACCATGGCCGAAAACTACGTCGGTACAGATGGATCGTCAGCGGCATTCGCTTCGGGCGGATCGTCCAGCGTCACAGCCAACAATGTCGTCCAGACCTTCACTGCCAAGTTCGCGATCGGCGGCGGCGCTGGCATTGCCTCGCTTCCATCCAATACAAAATATATCCGCCCCGGCCTTCGTCTGAACTCGTCAGAAACAGGGCTGACGCTCGTGATTGGCGAAATTCGCCTGCTCGATGTGACCGAGCGCGAAGCATCCGCCGCGTCCGCAAATGCAGCTTCCACTTCTGCCAGCGCCGCAGCGACCAGCGCTACCGATGCGGGCACTTCCGCATCTGCTGCCCAGACCAGCGCGACCACTGCCGCGACACAGGCCGGTAAAGCATCCACTTCCGCAACCAACGCCGCGACCAGTGAGACAAATGCTAAGGGGTCGGAAAATGCGGCCAAAACGTCTCAGACAGCCGCTGCGACATCCGCAACGAACGCGGGCAACTCGGCCACTGCCGCAGCGACTTCGGCGTCCACGGCTAGCTCAAAAGCGACGGAAGCAAGTCAATCCGCATCGACCGCGACCACACAGGCTAACACTGCAACCACTAAGGCCGGTGAAGCATCGACCAGTGCGACGAACGCCGCAACCAGCGAGAGCAATGCGCTAGGGTCGAAGAATGCGGCTGCAACTTCCGCCACCAATGCCGCGACCAGCGCCACAAATGCGGGAAATAGCGCAACGGCTGCAAGCGGCTCGGCATCGACCGCAGGCACAAAAGCCACGGAAGCAGGTAACGCGGCGACTTCTGCTGCTGCATCGGCGGTATCCGCGAACTCGACCTATAACAGCACGCTCGGCGCGCTCTATGTCTCATCGCCCATTTTGCCATCGACCTTTGATGAAGGCGCGAAGCACTGGACCAACCAGCGAACCGGCAATCCAACCAGCTTGGCCGACATTCCAGGAACTGCGGTGATCGACGCCGACATGGGTCCGTCGTTGGAATTCAACAACTGGGCCGGTGCAGGCAATAATATCCTGACTAAAGGCGTGATCGCACCAAAGCCCGGTCGCATCTATGAAGTCTCGGTTTCGTTCAAGATCACGCAGAGTGACGGCTCGGTTAGCTTCAACATCGCTTTGGGAACGATGCTATCCGGCTTCGGAACAGCAGCATCCAATTATAGATCAAGCACCATTGGGAACTACTCGACCACCGGTTCTGTCAATGTCCTAACTGGCAAGTTCTCCCTTGATACCATCTCCGGTGTGACCACCATCCCGGCCGATGTCGTACTATTCCGTGCTGGCTTGCGTCTGAACTCATCAGAGACTTCGGGATCGCTGGTTTTCCGTGTTGGTGAAATCCGCATTACAGACGTTACCGAACGCGAAGCGGCTCTGGCTTCGGCAAATGGCGCAGCGGCCAGCGCATCGGCGGCAGCAACTTCGGCTTCCACTGCATCGACCAACGCGACCAATGCTGGAACATCGGCCACGTCGGCGTCGAATTCCGCAAATACCGCGACCACAAAGGCCGGCGAGGCATCGACTAGCGCCAGCAATGCCGCAACTAGTGAGAGCAACGCCAACGCATCAAAGAATGCGGCCTCGACCAGTGCGACCAATGCCGCCAATAGCGCGACCAATGCGGGCAACTCGGCGTCTGCTGCGTCGGGCAGCGCCAGCAATGCCCAGACCAGCGCGACAAACGCGGGCAATTCGGCATCTTCGGCGGCGGCAGCGGCTGTGTCTGCATCGTCCAGCTTTGATGGTGCTAAGGTAACCGCTGCATCGCTGTTGCCATCCGACTTCATGCAAGATGGCTTGTTCTGGTCGCACACCTTCACTGGTGTGCCCGGCTCTCAGGCAGCTTTGTCCAATGCGGTTTCGTTTGTCGATGTCGCCAATGTCGGTCGCGTCGCTCAAATGGGCGGTACAACCACATATCGATACATCGCGCCTCTGGGTGCTGTCAGCGTGATCGCCGGTCGAACCTATCGCCTAACCATGTCGGTGCGCGCAACATCGGCCACTGCGCCGGGCGTGCGCCTCTACGGCATATACCTGTCCAGTTCATATGGTCAGATTGGTCAGCCATCCACTTTGCAGACGCTTTCGGTCCAAAACCAGTGGTATAACGTAACAATCGACGTAACCGGTGACGCAGTGATCGCGGGTAGCGGCGCTTACTTGCGCCCACTGCTGCGCCTCGAACCGGGAGAAACGCACACGATCCAGCTCGCATTTCTGAAAATCGAGGATGTTACGAGCCAATTGGCCGCTGCCTCGTCTGCTTCCGCCGCCGCAACCAGCGCATCGTCGGCAGGTACGTCCGCGACCAATGCGGGCAATAGCGCGAATAGCGCGACCCAGTCAGCGAATACGGCTTCCACCAAGGCCAATGAAGCATCCAATAGTGCAACATCGGCAGCGAACAGCGCGTCTAGTGCCTCGTCGTCCTCAACCGATGCCACCAACAGCGCGACCGCCGCAAACTCGTCCGATGTCTCCGCAAAGCTCAGCGCAGCTTCTCAGATGCCATCTGATTTCCAGCAGGACGGCAAATTCTGGCAACAGGGCTTTGGCGGTCTACCGGCTGCACTAAACCCGATCACCGCGAATTCGACCTTTGCTTTCGTCAACAACAGCGATGTCGGTCGATCCATGCGCGTCACGGCGACTGCTCAGACCGACGTTGGCAATATCGGAATGATGCCGCTCCAAGCGGATCGCGTTTATCGTATCACTGCAAAAGTCCGTCAGCAGACCGGCTCCGTTTTTGCCCAGCTTCAGCTTTTCCGCATTGGCGTGAATACGACCGGCAGCACGATGGGCAATGGCACAGTCCAGTCGACTTACACCTTCACGGCTCTGAACCAATGGGTTGAACTGACCGGCACGGTTCCGGCATCCACGACCAACGCAATGATTGCAGCCGGCGCGTCCAGCATCCGTTGCTTGCTGCGCCTCTTGGCCGCGTCTTCCACGGTTACGGTCGATTATTCGTTCATCCGCATTGAGGATATCACCGAAAGCACAGGCGCAGCCGGATCAGCCAGCGCAGCGGCCAATAGCGCTTCTCAGGCATCCGCAAGTCAATCGGCTGCTGGTTCGTCCGCTTCATCGGCCCAGACCAGTGCAACCAATGCGGCGACATCAGCGGGTCAGGCATCGACCAGTGCGAGCAATGCATCGACCTCGGCCAACAATGCCGCTGGCAGCGCCAACACTGCATCGACACAGGCAACAAACGCCAGCAACTCCGCAAATGCCGCATCTGGCAGTGCAACCAGCGCCAGCAACAGCGCATCGGCGGCTAGCACGTCGGCATCGAATGCAGGCAACAGCGCATCGACCTCAGCGGCTCAGGCTCTTTATGCGGGCAGTTACGCGACCGGCAATTTCATCGCGAAGCCGACATTCGAAGACGGTAGCACCGGCATGTGGAATGGCTCGGTATCTGTCACCAGCTATTCTAACGGCGCGCTGGGCACGACCAAGGAACTGCGTAGTCAGGCGCGTGATGCAACCGAAGGCGCAGAGTTTATTCCGCTACCCCAAACCAATGATCGCGTTTTTCGTATCTCGGGTTATGCGCGCTGTGGCTCGTCGTCTGCATATCCGGTTAATGTCGGCATTCAGGGACAATTGGCCAATGGATCATATTCGTTCCCATATAGCCGTGCGGCTAATGCCGGTGTGACGACCTGGAGCTATTTCGAGTTTAATCTCGGCATTCCGGCAAACATCCTTCGCTTCAAGCCCTTCGTCCAGTCCCAGAACGACGCCGGTCAAGCCGGGTCCGTGCACGATGCGCGCGTCGTCGGACTTCGCATTGAAGACGTTACCGAAAGCAACAGCGCAGCCGGATCAGCGAGCGCAGCGGCGACCAGTGCGTCCAATGCCCAGACCAGCGCCACCAATGCAGGCAATTCAGCCTCGTCGGCTAGCGGTTCGGCCAACACGGCAGCGACACAGGCAAATAATGCCTCGAATAGCGCAAGCGCGGCTGCTGGCAGCGCGTCGAGCGCCGCGACCAGTTCGTCTAATGCTGGATCGTCCGCAACATCGGCAAGCAACTCCGCGAACACCGCATCAACCAAAGCCAATGAAGCATCATCGAGTGCAAGCGCGGCATCTGGTTCGGCGGCGACGGCATCAAGCGCAGCATCGACGGCAACCACGCAAGCAAATCTGACTGCCCAGTACTCGACTGGCGGTGGTAATCTCCTGACCAACACGGAATTTGCGGTCGATACTTCCGGCTGGTGGACCGGCATCAACAGTCAATCGAATATCGTGTTTCCCATCAACGGCGGCGGCAACGACTGGCATCCGCAATATGTGAACGCGATAAGCGTTTATCAGCAGAATAGCAGCAGTTCGGGAAGTTCCGACTGGATGCAGGACATCACGATCCAGCCAAGCAAATGGTACGATGTTTCGGTCCAAGTCGCAGCGCATCGCTGTCAGGTGCAAGTCTATCTCCAGTTCCAGAACGCATCTGGCGGTGCGGTCTCAACTCCATCGTCTGGCGCCCTAACTCCGCTGAGCGGTGGCACGAGCATGGGCAACTGGACGCAGGTCGGCTTCAAGGGGCAAGCCCCTTCCGATGCTGTGAAGGCGCGTTTGTATCTCCGCAAATTCGGAACGCTCAGCAACCAGTCTGATAGCTGGGCATGGTTCATGCGCCCGCAAGTGCGCGAGACATTCGCAAATGCACCGACGCCTTGCAGCTACTCTGCTGGCAACGGCAGCGCAGTAGCGACCACTCAGCAGGCATCCATCAATAGCGCGCAGACAGCAATCGCTACAGCCAACTCGTCCATTGCGAGCCTGAACAATAGCGTCTCGACACTCAATTCGTCGGTGAACGTCCAACAGACCGCAATCAACAATCTGAACGGTAAGACCGCTGCATATTGGCAGGTCAATGCCGTGTCGGGTGGCCGAGCACAATTGACCGTCTTCGCTGATAGCAACGGCGGTGGTGGTGTCGATATTCAGGGCGACATTCGCATTTCCGGCAACGCGATGATCGGTGGCACGATCAACCCGGAGGCGCTGGCTCTACAGCGCTTCGTGAAGCGTCTTGGCCCTGTGACAGCGGCAGGCAATCCTGGCGCTACAATGTATTCTGGAACACTTGGCCAGACCACCGGCTACGGCAGCTACCTGCTAGAAGGCAATCTCGCATTCACCTATCAAACAGGGCGATCGACCACCACGCAGAGCGGCAAGCCATATTACATCGACTATCTCCAAGACGGAGGCTTGACCATCTACATCAAGAAGAATGGGGTTCTTCTGGCAAGTGCTTCGTGGACCGGCACAGCGCAGAGCACCTACGCTTCGCGATCCTTCACCGCCGCACTCACAACGAACTTCGACGGCCCTGACCCGGACACGTTCACCGGTGACGTGACTATCGAAGTTGTCCCATTCAAGGGCAACACTGACACCGGAATGGTCAATCAGGGCGACTACTACTCCCGACAAATCAGCGGCAACTACTTGAACTTCTCGATCAACAACCTGCGGCTGAAATGGACGTTCATCTAATCCGATAATTATAAGAAAGAGAGGAATACCTATGAACCAATATGCAAATCCAAACCTAACACAGCGCCAGCAGGTTGAAGCCAGCCTTGAAGCCATCGAACTAAGGATGGCCGCTGTCGATGAGATGATGGAAGACGCTAATGCGGCTACCGATACGGCACTCGACTATGTGACTGCTCAGGTAGTTTCTCAGCATGTGAGCATACTCAATGGTAGCAAAATCCAGCTTGAGCAAGAGCGTCAGCGACTAGCAAACATCATTGCAGTCTGGGACGCAGCCTAACTAAGTTGCCGGGGGTTCATTCTCCCGGCACTACCATCAGTATCTGCCGACCATTCCTCTAAATACGAAATACCATTTGGAGGTCGCCAGACTATGAAGATCAAACTCACTTCCGTTATCGACAGGGTAGCTACCGTTGTCGCCAAGAACAAGGTAGTCGCTGCTGCCGTTGTATCCCTCTTCGCCATCATGGGCGTTGTGTCTCAAGAAGACGCCAGCACATGGACTAACGTCGTAACAGCGGTTGCGACCGTAGTCAGTCAGGTGCTCTGATGATCCATCATCTGGAAGATGCTCGAAACATCGGAGACATTCTGTCTGGGCTGCTTGCCGCTGGAACTCTAGCCCAACTCCTGCCCCAGATCGCTGCCGTGCTATCAATCGGCTGGACACTCATCCGCCTCGCGGAATGGATTAGGTCGAAGATCAGGAAGCGACGTGTCGATCCACTCGATCTGTAAAGATATTGAAACTGACGGACCCACGCACTATATACGCGCCATCAGTTTCAAGGCTCCTCTGCGGGGGACCGGCTGGCGCATGGAGTGTTTGGATTATTGAAGTCGTAGGTCATAGCATTCTCCACCACATAATTGAAAAATGTCTACACAGCATTTTTAACGGAAAGGGAGAATGATTATGAAGAAGACTAAGATGATGACATTATTGAACCGTATGAAGCCTACTAAGCGTGGGTTGTGTTTGTCGATTATATCTGGCGTAGCCGTCACCATAGAAAAGCCCCGCTAACCAAACCAGCGGGGCTTTCTCATATCCACTAAACCGCAGGCAATTCACCGTTCTTAGTTGCGCGTATATACTCGGCAGCTTCTTCCGGCGCAGTCGGCGAGGCATCCATTAGACCAGACTTTAACATGATGCTGATCGCCGTGCCAACCCATGTCTTTTCTTCGTCGCTTATCCCTGCCCCGTAAACGCTCTCAAATAGCACATCAGCTTGTCGCGCTACCAAAGTGATATAGTGAACGTGCTGGGCATATAGAAACAGTGCCAAATCCTTATTGTATATTGGCATGATGTTCGCGCCTACAGTTTCGCCAACCTGCCCTGTCACTAGGTTCTTGGCTATCTCATGGCGGGACACATGACATATCTCATTCAGCCTTCCGTAGACAGGGCCGAAACCAGCGGTCGGCCCTGTCTTTGATATTCTGGGAGTTACACCTTCTTTCCGGGTGCCGTTATTGTATTCGTCAATCCCTGCGATGGTTTCTAGTTCCTGCTTCAAAAGCGCTGCCGCCTGAGAATACATACCCTCCGATATGGCGGTCTCGCATACTTCGATGCCGATTAGAAACTGAGCAATCAAACAAATCTGCCCTTCGACATGCTGCTCCGGCTTATCAATCCGTTTCGCACTGTGGCGCTGTATCATCTTCACCAACGCGCTGAACGCTAACTCATGTGCGCCAATCAAATCACCAGCGTCTTTCTTCCACTGCTTTCGAGCGTGATCCCTGCTCGCCATAAGGTCAGATAGGTAGTGAATTGCTGGGGAGTAGTCTTCGCTCATACCATTAATGCCTCTGTCATTGCCTTCTTTTACTTCGATACAGTCAATGCTTGCGGTTCAGACATATCTCAACCGTGTCGTAGGCTCAGGCGCGCTCTGCGCTCTTCTGCTGCAATATGCGCCTTATGGGCTTCAACGCCAAGATCATGCTCGATTATTGCTTTCTTGACTGCAACCGGACGCCAAGCACCTATATGTTCGCAATCCAACGTGATGTGACTGCTTAGTCTGGACCATTCCATAATGATCTCGTCCATGACCCTCGCAGGCACCTTTGCGGCGGTAATGAATGCGTCGTGGATACGGGCTTTCACTCGGATATTGTTTGCTGCCAAAATCTCGATTGCAACGTCCATCAGGTACGTCTCATTCTGCTGATATGTGTACGCCAGTAGCAGGACATTGCTCACTTTGCCGTTGGAGCCGTTCTGCTCTCTCACTACTTGTGCGACAGATTCAAAGTCGGACCCGGCTTTCACTAGGTCGAGGATTTCAGCTTCAATGCTGGACTGCTCGCTCAGAAAGCCTTCAACCCATGGGTCATTCAAGAACTTCTCGCGCACGACCGGGCTTTTCAGAATGTCGGTCAGCGCAGTGCCCTTCTGCGTCGTGCCGTCAAACCAGATGCCTGCGTTCGTCTTTGCGCCAAAGCCGATAGCGGTCAGGGCTTGCTTGATGCGATCAATCGCATGATCGCGGGTCACGCCGAAGCCGTCGAAACAATGCTCCGCTAGGCGCTTACGGATCGCTTGCTTGTCCGTCAGATACTCACGGGTGTAAGTGCCAACGCGCGAACCAACCAGATTGTTTTCACCGCCATAGATGCTGTTGAGCAGGGCCAGCTTTACCGCATAGACTGCTGCATTCATATCATACTGGTAATGCTCGCCAATGACCGCGCTGCGAACCTGCTTGGTCACATTCTGGATATTCAAGCCCTTGTAATAGATGCGACCGAATGGGCTTGGGCTTGGCTCCATAGGTAGGAACGCATAATTGTGAACCGCTTCTGTGTGTTCACCGACTTTGTAGATCAATTGCGCCTGATAAAGAGACTGCTTCAATTTAGCCTGTAGCGCAGTTTGCTCGCCGGTTGTGCGGCTAATCTCAAACTCGGTGTTCTCGATGTAGTTCTTGAGATTTTCCATGTCGATTTCGAGGCGTTCATACTTTGGATCAGATGCGTCATCATCGTCATATAGTTCAATGAATACATTCTTTGGAGCGCGTTCGTTCAAGAGCATGTTAATAAGCCTCTCGTTGACAATCTGGACTTTTGAGTTTTTCTCGAATGGGTTATCTGCAATCGTTAAGTTGCTGCCCTTGGTGATGACGAAGAATAGCTGATACACTTCACGGAAGGCATTCCAGACTGAAATGCGTTCGTTCTTGTGTTGGAAGTGTCCGCAAGCATCATACATGCCCGACGTCGAAATGTGAGTGAATGCACCATCCGTGAGATAAGGAAGGCTCTTCCAAAGGGAAGCTGTTACAACATCGAGATATTTGCGGAAATACTTGTTCGCGTTCTGAGCGGTCAGATCAGGAAAGCGATCTTTGAAAGCCTTTGGAACCTCAATCGAGGTGGCGACCGTGTTAAGGCGCTGCTGCGCTTTGATTTCTTCTTGGGTGTAATAGCTCTTGGCCATTTTTGATAACCTCATAAAAAAGTCCACTGTGTGGACCGTCAAGACACACAGTGGACAAAGACTTCTTTATGAGCAAAGCGAAGCAGACCACTGCCGAAGGTGGCAGTTTTGACGGTCTGCTTCCTTCATTTCTATTTATCTAATACTGTTCTAACAGGGCCGATAAGGAACTGTCATTATTCGTGTGATGCTTCCAATCATATTTCCTAGCACGCTGCGACTGCTCTAATTGCAAACCGTTAAAAATGTCGCAGTGCGCTAGAGCAATGTCGCAGTATGCTAGGAATGATGTCGCAGTATGCTAGGAAACCGCAGAAAACTGCGGTTTTTCATGTCGCAGTATGCTAGAAACCCAAATGTCGCAGTGCTATAATAGAGAGAAAGAGAAGGAACTTAGGAAGGGATCGGGATGGGTTGGTCGTTAGGTCAGGTGAGTTATGTTGCTTCCCTGTTCGACCTGACCTCACTTCTCGTGGGACGCGCTTTTCGCGCTGCGCGGTGAATATCTAACCCGCGATTTTAACGAGATTTTTACGAAGCAATCGCTACGCCGGGATCGTCAGGGGCAACCCTGATGGCTCTTTGAAATCGACATATTACCTGATGTGTGACGATCCGTTGTTTCCAGTTGCAGTCCAGCGATGGATTAGCAGCAACACTCAAGACGCAAGTCTATAGGGCAGAAGTGCCTTCTGTAGTGGAGCCGTCGAACAGGCGTGAAGCAGACGCAAGTCTGTAGATCGACACTAGTCCTGTCGGGGTGAATGGGGCCGAGTAGGAAGCCAGACTTAAAATCTGGAAGAGCCGCGAAGCATTCAACTCAATTCATCAACTCAACGGTGGAAGCTGAGAAACTCTCGAAGCCTCACCAAATCACACAGAAAGGTCATTGTTATGTCGAATGAAATGGATGTTGTTGCAGTTCGCGCTCTGGTTGCCACTTTTGAAAAGGACTTCAATGTCCCGATCAAGGCAGCAATTGAGGGCATCGACGGTGATATTGAGAAACTGAACGAGCAAATCGCCACCTTGCAGGCCAAGTCGCGGGATCAAACCTACAACAAGGTCGCTGCACTGGTGACGCTTGCTCAGGCTCTCAACATCAGCAATCCGAGTGCCGGATATAATGCCTTTCTCGCTGAGCGAGGCATTGTTGCACCCGACATGACGAAAGCTGGTGCGAACCCTTATCCGAAGTTCATCAAGGCCGTCTTTTCGGTTCAGGTGGGTTCGGTGTGGTCGTTCACTGACCGCAGCGTTGAGAAGCACGCAAATCATGTTCGCTTTCTGGTGAACGCGATGCGCGCCGGAACTCTTACGGGTTCTGTTCAGGACTTCATTCGCGATTTTAAGCACGCTACCCACGGCAATATGCTGGACGGTATCGAGGCCAACGATCGCTTTGATAACAAGACTGATGCTCAGGAAAAGCGGATCGAAACCGTGCGTGAGCGCGGTCGCAATGCTGATCCGGTTGTTACCTTCGACAGCCCTCTGGGCTATGAAGATGGCAGCGTCGTTTCGTTGTGGGGTCGTGTTGTCGGCGGTAATCTGGAAATCATGTTCGTGGAGTCGGCTAACGATGACAAGGACAGCCTGTATTACAAGCTGGGCAAGACGATCAAAGCTGCATAATCCTAAAAGAGCAAAACCCCCGGAGCCATAAACTCCGGGGGTTTCTTCGTATGAACTACAAGACTTGAGCAGCCCTACTTGAGCATCCGTTCGTTCCGACTATTTACCTGTTGGACCCTGCTTCCATGCGATGCCGTGCTTCTCGCACCAATCCGAATAGCTCGTCTTGCTGCCCTTGCTGATCTTCATGCTCGGCTTCTGAAACCATATCTCAATCGAATAGTCCGGGTTCTGCGCTTTGACCGCCAGGATTTTACGGCGATCAGCAGCATCGAAAAGTCCCTTCGCTTCGATGATGCGCTTGTTCGCTACATCGACAAAATCGGGCAAATATGAGCATTCCAGAACATAGGTGAGCTTGACCGGCTCATAGGCATATTCAGGCCCGATTTGAGCAGCGCAGCGCGCTTCATATCCATTACGATAACCGGACATTATGGCTTCACGAAAAGTGAGGCTTCAGCCGCACGGCGCTTCGTCAGGCCGTTGAGGACTTTGCCACCGGCTTTGTTCCATCGGGCAAACTGACCAGCAGCACCGGCATAATTGCCCGAATTGAGCATTTTCAACAGCGTCGATGATCCCAAAGCGCCAACACCGACATTGAATGCGAAACAGACTAGCGCGCCAAGCTGGTTTGCCGTGACCGGCACCTTTACGAGCGCACGGACTTTCTCCTCATAGGCGTCATATTCCTTGAGCAGAACCGCGTCTGCTTCTGCCTGCGTGATCTTTTGACCAAGCTGGACTTTCTTGCCGTTCCAAGTGGTGAACCCCCAGCCGATTGTCGGCACCTTTGCGGGGCAGAGATATGCTGAGAGTTTGCAGCCCTCAAACTGACGAATTAGGCCAAGGCCATTACGGGATGATTGGGTCATCCCGTACTTATCAGAACTCGCTTATGAGCGCGTTTTGGTCACTTCTCACTAAATAGGTGTGGAAGATAACACATCGGAGAGAGAAGCGATGATTGATCCCATACTGAAATTAACACTCTTCAAAATGCGAACTAAGAAAGCATTGAAGAAACTCAGCTACACTGCCTCGGTTTATGGCCTAGCAGCAGACGAGAAGATGGAAGACGCTCTACGCGATCTTTTGCAGCACTGCCGCGATGAGAAGGATGAATTCTACTGGTCATTTGCGAGCTATGCTCGCAATCACACTAAGTCGGACATTCTGGAAATCACAGCGGTCCCTTTGGAAGTCCCATACAGCCTCGCAAGCGAGATTGCAGAAGCGCAAGAGACTTTCCCACACATTCATTACGTCATCCATTCGCAGGATGAGATTAACAGCAAGCGACCACAGGAACGCCTAGTCGTCCTAACTCCACTCGCTAAGCCAATCACCTGCCCGAAGGAATACACTCGAATTGCATCGCTACTAAGTGAGCAGCTTGGAGTAGGCCAACATAGCAAAGGTGACTTTTCCGCTACATTCTTGTTCGCTCCCTTCTTGCAGGTATGCAGTATGCCGAAGGTCGTTCTGCATGATGCGGACAGGACGTTTCTCGATCCAGATACCTACTTGGAAGAAAACAAAGGCGTCTGGACCAATGCGAGGCTGATGCAAGAAGGCGCAGCAGAACAACCGAAATTGAAGGCCGATGAAACTGGCCTCTTCATGTTCTAAGGGGGAGAAGATGACAAAGGTAGAAAGCACACCGATTGCACCGGAAGAAGTGCAAGAAAAAATGCGTGATGACATTAAGGCGCTGTTGAGCAACGACATTCACTGTCCGATTGCTCGCGCTATTGAAAAGGCTCTGGCTGACATTGATCTAGCTATTGCAGCCCACAAGCCGAAATAACTGAACAAAGGAGAACATAAGAATGGCAGACAATGCTATCGACAAACTATTTGAGAAAATGCGCGCTACGGCTGAGGAACTGATTGCCATTCAGGACGAGGAAGAGGCTTTGCAAGAGCAGTTTCGCGATCTGAGGAAACGCCATGTTGCAGCGATCAAGCATCGCGACGTTCTGGAATTGACCCTGAAAAAGCATATTCATGAGAAGATGCCACTCGTTCAGGCCAAGATGGTCGCCCACGAGGAAATCGAAAAGGGCCGCTCGCAACAATCCCTGATCGCATACAGCAGCGCAGCGGCCAATGCAGCAGGCTCAGCATCACAGGCTATGGCTATCGCGTCCATTGCAGCCTCGTCGGCTTCGCAGGCGGTAAGCATTAGGCGATAAATAGACGACCTCGCGAAAGGGCATCAGTTAAGTTGCAAAACCCGGTGGTCGAAAGACTGCCGGGTTTTCTGTTGGTCGCAAGCCTCTTGCCTATGTTCCCGTTATGTTCCTATGATCGTTCTCATGAACCAGCCCGATTCCTTGTGGCTCGCGCAGAGCCTTCTTCACGCGCCCGGTTGGGCGAGAGTAGCACTGACAGCGCCGAATGAGCGCCTGCGAGAGAATGCAGCGTTGGAACTGGCGCAGAGCATATTAGCGGCTTGGGACAAGCAACAGCCGATCCCTGATGCTCGTCAGATGACCTTCACGCTCTAAGTGGGCGCTAACCCGACGCTGCGAAATCTAGGCGACTACACCCGGCGCGGCGCAAATCTCTTCATCATCTGTAACTGCGGACATTCAGGAGTTGTCGATGCGGAAAAGCTCAACCGGTATTTCCTCGCACATTGCTGGAACACCGCAATGGAAACAGTCGGAGCGCATTTGCGCTGCTCGCGCTGTCGGGGCCATCCTAACCGATTTGCTCCCACGCCTCGCAGACCGGATCGCCCCGACTGGATGAATGACGAAGCGCAGTGGACACGTCTGGTCCGAAGGCTCAGGGGTTAGCGTTCAGCGCGTGGCTTCCATGTGGCCAGCCGATACAAATAGAACACCACGGCAGCGACCACGCAGGCGGTAGTGATCGGACCTAACCATTTGTCGATTTCGCCGCTGAACCTCCGTCCGAGGAAATAGCCGCCATACGCTAACACCACGTTCCAGATAAAAGACCCGGCGGTCGTGAACAGCAAAAATCGCCCGTGCGTATTGAGGAAATGGAGCGCCCTTCTTTTTACATCCGTGCGGGCTTGGAAGCGCACATGGCCCATGCGGAACAGGCCAGCGGGCAGCGAGATCATCGTGCGAAAGGCCGGCATGAAGCGGAAGACGAAAACGACGATCTGGCCATATTTGCCGAACAATCGGTCCAGCGCCTCGACATCGCGCCATTCCAGCGTCGCCCAGCGGCCGAAGCGGTCGACCAGCGGTTTGAGCCGACCGAAGCCCAATATATGGCCGACCAGATACCAGAAATAATTGCCGATGGTGGTGCCCAGCGTGCCCGCCAGCAGCAGCCATTCCATCGCCATCCGCCCCTGGCCGACGCGGATGCCGCCAATCCCCATGATCAGTTCGGACGGGATCGGCGGAAAGACATTTTCGAGGATCATCAGCAAGAAGATCCCCCAATAGCCTCCCGCATCGATCAGCCGCAGCACCCAGTCGGTCATGACCGAAATCCGTAGACGCCCGAACGTCCACCCTCCGTTCGCCCTGAGCTTGTCGAAGGGCTCGGCCGACCGAAGGGAGGCACTCCGCTCCGCTCAGCAGAGGGCTTCGACAAGCTCAGCCCGAACGAGTTTCGTTGAATCAAGCCCAAGCTGCTGAAGCCTTACGCCGCGGCCCGTGCCGCCAGGCGCGCGTCGATCGCGTCCCAGATCATGCCGCCGGTGTCGGTGCCGTCGAACGCGTCGATCGACACGATGCCGGTCGGCGACGTCACGTTGATCTCGGTCAGCCATTCGCCGCCGATCACGTCGATGCCGACGAACAACAGGCCGCGGCGCTTCAATTCCGGCCCCATCGCCTCGCAGATTTCGCGCTCCCGATCAGTCAGCACGGTCTTGGCCGCCGATCCGCCGACCGCCAGGTTGGACCGGATCTCGCCCGCGCCCGGAATGCGGTTGACCGCGCCCGCGACCTCGCCATCGACCAGCACGATGCGCTTGTCGCCCTGCGCGACGCCGGGGATGAAGGCCTGAACCATGAAGGGTTCGACCCACGAAGCCTTGAACAGTTCCACCAGCGACGACAGGTTCGCGCCATTGCTGCCGACATGGAATACCGCGACGCCGCCATTGCCATAGAGCGGCTTCACCACGATCTCGCCATGCTCGGCCAGGAAGCTCTTCACCTCGGCCAGGTCGCGGGTGATCATCGTCGGCGGCATGAAGCGGGCATAATCGAGCACGAACAGCTTTTCCGGCGCATTGCGGACGCTGGCGGGGTCGTTCACCACCAAAGTCTCTTCCTGCACCCGCTCCAGCAAATGGGTGGCGGTGATGTAGCTCAGGTCAAAGGGCGGGTCTTGCCGCATCCACACGACATCGACGTCGCGGCCCAGATCCAGCATCTCCGGCTCGCCCAGCGCATAATGATCGCCCTCGACCTTCTGCACCTTCACCGGCCGCGCCTTGGCCAGCACCCGGCCGTCGCGATAGGTGAGGTCGGGCGCCTGATAATGATAGAGCTTATGCCCCCGCGCCTGCGCCGCCAGCATGATGTGGAAGCTCGAATCGCCGGCGATCCTGATCCCCTCCATCGGGTCCATCTGCATGGCGACGGTCAGGGGGTTGAGTTCGGTCATCTTCATTCCTTTTACCGTTCGCCCTGAGCGAAGTCGAAGGGCTCCGCCGAGCGTTAGCGAGGTGACTTGCCTTCGCTGGCGCTCAGGCGTGGGCTTCGACTTCGCTCAGCCCGAACGGAATGGAGAGCCTTCACCCCCCATGCCAGACATTGGCCAGATGGCGTGGCGGGCGGCCCGGCGCAAGGAGGATGACGTCAATTCGCATGTCGTCTCCGGGCCTTGCCAGTTGATGCCATAATATTTCGGCGCTCGCCGCCACCCGCGCCAGCCGGCGCTGGTCGATCGCGATGTCCAGTTCGGCGTCGGTGGCGCGGCTCTTCACCTCGACAAAGGCCAGCATCGCGCCCTTGCGCGCGACCAGGTCGACCTCGCCCGCGGGCGTGCGCAGGCGCTGGCCGACAATCTGCCACCCCTTGAGGCGCAGCCACCAGGCGGCGATGCGTTCGGCCTGCCGGCCGCGCTTCTCCGCCTGCTGGCGGTTCACGCCTCGCGTTCCCCTTTCAGCTCGTTCGCCCGATCATAGAGCGTCCGCCGGTCGAGCCCCAGTTTCTTGGCGACCTCGCCCGCCGCCTTCGACACCGGCAACCGTGTCAGCGCCTCCAGCAGCGCCGCATCGGCATCCTCGGCGCTGGCCGGCGGCGCCTCGCCGGGCGGGCCGACGATGACGACGATCTCGCCCTTGGGCGGGGCATCGGCATAGCGGGCGGACAGTTCGCTCAGCGTGCCGGTCGCCGTCTCCTCGAACGTCTTGCTGATCTCGCGGCTGACCGCCGCCTCGCGATCGCCCAGTGCCGCCGCCATCGCCGCCAGACTGTCCGACAGGCGCGGCCCGCTTTCGTAGAAGACCAGGGTCGCACGCAACGCCACCACTTCGGCCAGCACGTCGCCGCGCGCCTTCGCCTTGTTCGGCAGGAAGCCCATGAACAGGAACCGATCGGTCGGCAGGCCTGAGAGCGTCAGCGCCGCGATCGCCGCGCTCGGCCCCGGCAGGGTCGTGATCTTGCGCCCGGCCGCCCGCGCGTCGCGCACCAGCTTGTAGCCCGGATCGGAAATCAGCGGCGTCCCCGCATCCGACAGCAGCGCCACCGATTCGCTCGCCATCCGCTCGATCAGCCGCTGCCGCACATTTTCCGCGCTATGGTCATGATAGGGAATCATCGGCCGATCCGATCCCGCATGGCGCAGCAGCCTTGCGCTGACCCGTGTATCTTCCACGGCGACCACGTCAGCCAACCGCAGGACTTCCGCCGCGCGCGGCGTAAGGTCTCCAAGGTTGCCGATCGGCCCCGCCACGATGTAAAGCCCGGGCTCAAGCCCGGATGCCAATATAGTTTCCATAAGGATCCCAGATGACAGAGACGGATGCCCCCCGGCAAGCGAACATGTTCGCGGCGATGAAGCGCAGCGCGCGATTGCTGTTCGTTGCCAGCACCATCATGCTGGCCGCCTGTCAGTCGATCGTGCCCAAGGGCCCCGGCCCCGCCCAACCCACCGGCCCCGCCAAGCCGACCGGCCCGGAAGTGACCCAGGGCCTGCCGACCGACACTGCGCGCCACCGCGTCGCGCTACTGGTGCCGACCAGCGGCCCCAATGCCGGGGTCGGCCAGTCGATCGCCAACGCCACCACCCTGGCGCTGATGGACATCAAGACCGACAAGGTCCGCATCACCACCTATGACACTGCCACGGGCGCGGCAGCCGCCGCCAACCGGGCGCTGGCCGACGGCAATCGCCTGATCCTGGGTCCGCTGCTGGCCGATGACGCCCGCATCGTCGGGCCGATCGCGGCCAAGGCCAATGTCCCGGTCATCAGCTTCTCCAACGACACCAGCGTCGCGGGCAGCAACATCTTCCTGATGGGCTATACCCCCAACCAGTCGATCGAGCGGGTGATCGGCTTCGCCCGCGAAAAGGGCCTGTCCAATTTCGGCGCGCTGGTGCCGCGCGGCACCTATGGCGAGCGCGCCGGCAATGCGCTGCTGCGCGCGGTCGAACAGGCCGGCGGCACGGTCGTGTCGATGCAGACCTTCGATCGCACCCCCGCCTCGATCACCGCTGCGGTCAAGAAGCTGCAGGCCTCGTCCAGCTATGACGCGCTGCTGATCGCCGACAGCGGCCGGGTCGCGCTGCAGGTCGCACCGATCGTGCGCAAGAATGGCGGCGCCAATGCCCGCCTGCTCGGCACCGAAATCTGGAATACCGAAGAATCGCTGGCCGCCAGCCCCGTGCTGCGCGGCGCCTGGTATGCCAGCGTGTCGGACGGCCTTTATCGCCAGCTCGCGACCAAATATCGCACCCGTTACGGCAGCGCGCCCTTCCGTTTGTCCTCGATGGGCTATGACGCAGTGCTGCTGACGGTGCGGATCGCCCAGGACTGGAAGCCGGGTTCGCCCTTCCCCACCGCCCGCCTGCGCGATCCGGGCGGCTTTGCCGGCATCGACGGCGCCTTCCGCTTCAACCGCAACGGCATCGCCGAACGCGCGCTGGAAGTGAGCGAGGTTGGCGCCGGCACGATCAGCGTGGTCGATCCCGCCCCGCGCGGCTTCGGCAACTAAGCAAAGGGGGCCGGAAGGCCCCCTTTTTCGTTACGGATCAGACCCGCGCCGTGGGCACGATCAGTGGCAGGCCATCGCTGACGTCGATCCGCGCCGCAACGCCATAGACGGATGCCAGCCGCTCCGGCGTCAGCACCGCCATCGGCGCCCCGTCCGCCACCAGCGCACCGCCATCCATCAGCAGCAGCCGGTCGCAATAGCGCGCCGCCATAGCGAGGTCGTGCAGCACGGTGACGACCAGCGCCCCGCCCTGCGCCTGCGCCCGGAGCAAGGCCATCACGTCGATCTGGTGGCCGGGGTCGAGCGCGGCGAGCGGCTCGTCGGCGATCAGTGCCGGGGCGCCCACCGCCAGCGCCCGCGCCAGCAGCACCCGCGCCCGCTCGCCGCCCGACAGTTCGGTCGCGATCCGCCCCTTGAAGCCGGTGACATCGGCGCGGACCATGGCATCCTCGATCGCCGCCTCATCGTCGGCGGTCAGGCGCGACAGCGGCCCCAGATGCGGCAACCGCCCCAGCGCCACCAGCCGCTCGACTGCCAGGGGCCAGTGCAAGGTCTGGCCCTGCGGCAGATAGGCGATGGACCGCGCCACCGCCGGGCGCGACAGCCGTTCGACCGGCGCCCCGTCCAGCAGCGCGCGGCCGGCGGCCGGCTTCACCAGCCCCAGCAGCGCCCGCACCAGGGTCGACTTGCCCGCGCCATTGGGGCCGATCACGCCGATCAACTGGCCGGGCGCCATGGTCAGGTCGACGCCGCGCACCGCCAGATGGCGGCCCAGCCGGACGTCCAGTTGCTCGGTCGACAGGGTCACCATAGCCGCCGCTCCCGCATCAGGTGAATGAGGAAGACGGGCACGCCCAGGATCGCGGTCAGCACGCCCAGTTTCAATTCGCTGCTGGTCGGGATGATACGCACGCCGATATCGGCCAGGGTCAGCAGCACCGCGCCGCCCAGCATCGAGGGCAACAGCAGCGCGGACGGCGACCGATCGGTCAGCGGCCGCACCAGATGCGGCACGATCAGGCCGACGAAGCCGATCGATCCGGTCACCGCCACCGCGCCGCCGACGCCGATCGCCACCCCCGCCATCAGCCGCAGCCGCGCCCGCGACAGGTCGACGCCCAGCGCCCGCGCGCCATCCTCGCCCAGGGTCAGCGCGTCGAGCGCACGTCCGTCATAAAGCAGCAGCGCCGCGCCGACCGCGATGCAGGGCAGCGCCAGCAGCAGATGGTCGATGCTGCGATTTTCCAGGCTCCCCATAAGCCAGCTCATGATCTCCATCGCGGCAAAGGGATTGGGCGACAGGTTGAGCGCCAGGCTGATCCCCGCCCCCGCCAGCGTCGCGACGGCGATGCCGGCCAGGATCAGCGTCAACGGGCTTTCCGACGGCCCGGCAAGCAGGAACAGCGCACCGATTGCCGCCAGCGCCGTCACGATCGCCAGCAGCGGCAATGCCATCGGATGGAGTTCGGACAGGCCGAAATAGAGCGCGATCACCGCGCCCAGCGCCGCCGCATTGGATACGCCCAGCACGGCGGGTTCGGCCAGCGGATTGCGCAGATAGCCCTGCAATGCCGCGCCCGACAGGCCCAGCATGGCGCCGACCAGCAGTCCGATCGCCATGCGCGGCAGGCGCAGGTCGATGACGATCGCGCGCGCTACCATGTCGCCACCGCCCGCCAGCACCGCCAGGATGCGGGCCGGCGCGATCGTCACCGATCCCAGCGCGACCGACGCGATGGCCGCGACCAGCAGCAGGGCGATCAGCCCCGGCAGCAACAGAGCATGCCGCCGCCCCTTAGAAGCGGACACGCACGCCGCCATAGGCCGACCGGCCATAGGTGCCATAGCCATAGGCGGTGGCGTAATCCGCATCGAACAGATTGTCGATCCGGCCATAGACTTCCAGATGCGCGCCCACCGGGAAGGACGCGCGCAGACCAGCCAGCGCATAGCCGTCGAGCCGGCGGGTGTTGGCCGTGTCGTCATAGCTGTCGCCGACCATGGTCAGGGTCGCGCCGGTCGACAGGCCGAAGGCCCAGAGATAGTCGGCCGACAGGCTGACCGCATTGGCGGCGCGGCGCGGCAGGCGATTGCCGTCGGTGGCTCCGCCCGACCGGTCGCGCGCATCGACATAGCTGTAGGAGGCCGCCACCGTCAGCGCCTCGACCGGCTTCAGCGTCAGCGTCGCTTCCACGCCCTTGGCGCGGGTCCGGTCCAGATTGCCATAGGTGTAGGTCGCATAGTCATAGTTGATCTGGTTGCGGGTATCGCGCCGGAAGGCGGTCAGCGACAGCACCGCCTTGTCCCCGTCCAGGCTCTGGTCGAAGCCGATATCATAGCTTTTCGAGCGCTCCGGCCGCAGCGCGCTGTTGCCGCTATAAGTGTCGTAGAGCTGATAAAGGGACGGCGCCTTGAACCCCTCGCCATAGGAGAGGCGGATATTGGTCGCGCCGGCGTTCGGCGTGTAATTGGCGTTAGCGCCAAAGGTGGTCGCGCCGCCGAACTGGCTATGATCGTCATGGCGCAAGCCCCCGGTGACGGCGAGGCCGGTGAGCGGCTTCACCACCGCCAGTGCATAGACGCTGTCGATGTTCGCCTTCGCGCTCGCTATGTCGCCAAAGCCGAAATACTCATAGTCCGGCCGCTCATGCTCATAGCCGAAGATCAGCTTGGCCTGATCCACCGGGGCATAGACGCCTTCATATTCGAAGCGCAGATTGGTGCCCGAATAGCCATAGTCCGGGTCGGTGCCGCGCACGAAATAATAGTCGCGATCGTTGCGCAGCCAGGTGACGGCGGCGCGGTTGGTCAGCTTGCCGTCGAGCAGCGCCAGGTTGATCCCGGCATAGCCGACATATTGGTCCAGCTTGCTGACGTCGCTGCTGTCGGCCGGCGCGCCGAAGAAGCTGTCATAGTCGAGATCGGCATGGATATAATAACCGCGCAGGTCGAGGCTCAGAGTGTCGGAAAAGGCGATCTTCAGCTTGGCGTTGGTGGCGATATTCTCATAGCCGTCCTTCTCCACGCCGCCGAAGGACCGGCCGACCGAGGAAATGCCGTCGGTGTTGAAATAGGCGACGCCGACGCCGCCCGACACCGCGCCACGCGTGCCCGACACATCGGCCTTGGCGTTGAGCGTGTCGCTATAGCCATAGTCGGCCGAGGCATTGACCTCGAAACCCTCGCTCGGCGCGCCGGTCATCACATTGACCACGCCGCCGATCGCCTGGCTGCCATAGACCACCGAGTTGGAGCCACGCAGCACTTCGATCCGGCGGATATTGCCGGTCAGCAAATGACCGAAATCATAGCCGTCGCCGATGCCGCTCGGGTCGTTGACCTTGACCCCGTCGATCAGCACCAGCGTCTGGGTCGTCTCCGCGCCGCGCAGCGACACGCCGGTCACGCCGCCGGTGGAGCCGTTGCGGCTGAAGCGGACGCCCGGCGTGGTGGCGAGCAGGTCGACGACATCGACCGCCTGGCGCGTCCTGATCGTGTCGGCATCGATCACCGTGATCGCCTGGCCGACCTCGTCGCGCGGCTGTGCGATGCCCGAAGCGGTGACGACGATATCGTCATCCTGGGCCAGTGCCGGCGTAGCGGCCAGCAATGCGATCAGCGAAATCCCCAACATCTTCATTTTATCGTCCCCCGGCGTCCGTCGATTTGGAACCGGGGCGTCCGCACAAGCGGTCGCTGCATGGGGATCGGGAAGACGCCAGCGCCCCGCCCCACGCACCGATGCGGCCCCGGCCGCCATGGGCGTCGCTCGACGGAAACACCGCGCCATGGCCATCCCCTGGGCCAGGGCAAGAGCGACCAGACGCCGGCAGGTCTCCTGGCTCGCGGGTCAGGGCAGCGATGCGCCAGCCTTCCCGGACTCGTCCGTCCAGTGGCCGGTTCCGGCCCTCCCCTTTTGAAGAGCCTGGGAACCCTGCGCATCGCGCTCACCGCTTACAGTTGCAGGGACAGCCGCGGATTTGGAAGGGCTGCGCCCCCCCCGCACCGCATTCCCGTTTTCAGCCCTTGCGGGCACCGGCGCGATCATGCGCGTCCGGGGCTTTTGACCGCCCCGGCGCGCGGCCCCCATAAGCCAAAGCACAAGCCCTGCCAAGCGGGCCAGGATCGCCCCGGCGGATCGTTGCGCGGCGCCGGCGGGCGGCTATGCAGGGGCCTCTTGCCGGGAGACGCCACATGACCGATTCGCTTGCCATCACTGCCGCCGACGTCGCCGATGCCGCGCGGCTGATCGCGCCGGCGGCGGTCCGCACCCCGCTGATCGAGAATGCCGCACTCAACGATCATTGCGGCCGGCGGGTGCTGGTGAAGTTCGAGGGCGCCCAGCATAGCGGATCGTTCAAGTTCCGCGGCGCCTATAACCGCCTCGCCCGGCTGAACGATGCGGAACGGGCGGCGGGCGTCGTCGCCTGGTCCTCGGGCAATCATGCCCAGGGCGTCGCCTTTGCCGCACGCCTGCTCGGCATACCGGCAACGATCGTGATGCCGGCCGATGCCCCGGCGATCAAGACCGCCAACACGCGTGCGATGGGGGCTGAGGTCGTCCCCTATGACCGCTTCACCCAGAGCCGCGAGGCAATCGCCACCGCCCTTGCCACCGAACGCGGCGCCACCCTCGTCCCCTCCTTCGACGATCCCTTCATCATCGCCGGCCAAGGCACGATCGGCCTCGAAATATTGGAGCAGGCCCAGGCCGCCGGCGCCGACCTCGCACAGATTCTCGTCTGCTGCGGTGGGGGCGGGCTGGTCGCGGGCACGGCCACGGCGGTCAAGGCCGCCCGCCCCGACATCAGCGTCTATGCCGTCGAACCCGCCGGCTTCGACGACACGGCTCGCTCGCTCGCCAGCGGCGTGCGGGAAAGCGTCTCGCCCGACGCACGCAGCATCTGCGATGCGCTGCTGGCGCCCAGCCCCGGCACGCTGACCTTCCCGATCAACCACGCCCTGCTCGCCGGTGGCCTGGTCGTCAGCGACGATCAGGTGCGCGACGCGATGCGCTTCGCCTTCACCACGCTCAAGCTGGTGGTCGAACCAGGCGGCGCAGTGGCCCTCGCCGCCATGCTCGCCGGCCTTGCCCCACCCACCGAAGGCGCCACCGCCCTTGTCATCTCCGGCGCCAATGTCGATCAGACCGCCTATGCAGCGATCATCGGCGGGGGCGCCTGATCCAGACATTGTTTTGTCATCATTTCGCCCTACCGCACCGCCCCTGAAGCAGGAGCCGCGGGGGGATAATAAACATGCTTGGATTGATGTTCGCGGCTGCTCTCGCCAACTCGACTCCGGTCGACACCGGGCGCAGTTGGCTGACGGCTCGTGACTATCCGGCTGATGCCCGAAAGCGGGGCGAGGAAGGCATACTCTGGTTCGTCATCCTTGTTTCGCCGGAAGGTCGGGTCGTGCGTTGCGATATCGTCCAGTCGCAACTGTCATCGGAGCTAAACGACAAGACCTGCTCCCTCGTCACAGCGCGCGCGAAATTCCGACCAGCGACCGACGAAACGGGCGCCCCCGTCTATAGTGAGTGGCAGACCCGTATGGAATGGTTTCTGCCCAGCCAGCGCTGGCCGCCCACGACACAAAGCATCACGATGCCCGTCGACATGGAAATACAGGTCCAAAAGCTTCCCAAGGGTGCGCGCGAAAAAAGCGTCGGCCTCGTCGTTAAGATCGATACTGACGGGCATGTCACCCATTGTCAGGGCATCAAGCCCGACAAGAAGGACGCCAAATTTGTCAACGTCGCTTGCGCCCAGGCCCGCGCTCTTACACTGGAAGGCGGCAAAGATAATGACGGCCGCCCTATCCCCTTCGTCCGCGCCATGCTCGTCGCTTTCCGAGTTCCTGCCCAATAGCCGTACGCACCCACAGCCAAGACTCGCCTTTTCCGCCCCGCCACACTAAATGCGGCGCCATGATGAGCCGCTTTTCCAAGATGCATGGTCTGGGCAATGATTTCGTCGTGATCGACGCGCGCCAGGCGCCAGTCGCGATGACGCAGGCGCGCGCCCGCGCCATTGCCGATCGCCATGCCGGCATCGGCTGCGACCAGTTGATCGTCATCGGCGATGCCGACCCCGGCGACCAGGCCGACGTGTCTATGCTGATCTTCAATTCCGACGGTTCGGAGGTGGAAGCCTGCGGCAATGCCACCCGCTGCGTGCCGCTGTTCGTCGGCAAGGACGTGCTGATCCGCACCAGGGCCGGGCTGCTCGACGCCAAGGGCGTGGCGGGCGGCGCCAGCGTCGACATGGGCGCGCCCCGTTTCGACTGGGACGCGATCCCGCTCGCCTATCCGATGGACACGCTGACGATGTCGGCCAGTTGGGAAGACCTGCCCGCGCCGGCCGCCGTCAATGTCGGCAACCCGCACGTGATCTTCTTCGTCGAGGATCTGGACGCGGTCGATTTCGAGCGCCTCGGCCCGCTGATCGAGCATGATCCGCTCTTCCCCGCCCGCGTGAACGTCAATTTCGCGCAGGTCGTCGGCCCGCAGCATCTGCGCCTGATCGTCTGGGAACGCGGCGCCGGCCTCACCCGTGCCTGCGGTACCGGTGCCTGCGCCACCGCCGTCGCCGCGATCCGCCGCAAGCTGATGGCCGGCCCGGTGACGGTCAGCCTGCCGGGCGGCGACCTGGAGATCGACTGGGCGCCGGGCGGCACGATCCGCATGACCGGCCCCGCCACCCATGTGTTCGACGGCGAGGCGGACTGGGACCGCTTCTGACATGGCCCCCATTCTCATCGTCATTGCGAGCGTAGCGAAGCAATCCACCGCGCTGACGTGGATTGCTTCGCTACGCTCGCAATGACGGGGGGCAAGATATCGATGCCCGGTCCCGACATCATCACCCTGGGCTGCCGGCTCAACATCGCGGAAAGCGAAGCGATCCGGGAGATGGCCGGCGCGCAGGACGATCTGATCGTCGTCAACAGCTGCGCCGTGACGGCCGAGGCCGTGCGCCAGACCCGGCAGGCGATCCGCCGCGCCAGGCGAGACCGCCCCGACGCCCGCATCCTCGTCACCGGCTGCGCCGCCCAGACCGAACCCCAGACCTTCGCCGCCATGGCGGAAGTGGACGGCGTGATCGGCAATCGGGAGAAGCTGGAGGCGGCATCCTATACCCCGTCATCCCAGCGAAGGCTGGGATCTCAGGCCGGATGGAGCGCCCTGTCGCAAAAGACCCCAGCCGTCGCTGGGGTGACGGAAGAAGAAGCAAAGGTCAACGTTTCCGACATCATGGCCGTGCGCGACACCGCGCCGCACATGGCCAGCGCCTTTGCCGAACATGCCCGCGCCTTCCTGGAGGTGCAGAATGGCTGCGACCATCGCTGCACCTTCTGCATCATCCCCTATGGCAGGGGGAACAGCCGCTCCGTCCCCGCCGGCGCGGTAATCGACAAGGCGAAGCAACTGGTCGATGCGGGTTACAGCGAGATCGTGCTGACCGGTGTCGACGTCACCAGTTATGGCCCCGACCTGCCGGGCAGCCCCTCGCTCGGCCAATTGGTCGAACGACTGCTGCGTCATGTCCCGGACCTGCCCCGGCTGCGCCTTTCCTCGATCGACAGTGTCGAGATTGACGAGCGGCTGTTCGACCTCATCGCCCATGAGCCGCGCATGATGCCGCATCTGCATCTCTCGCTACAGGCCGGTGACGACATGATCTTGAAGCGCATGAAGCGCCGCCATGCCCGCGCCGATGCCGTGCGCATCGTCGAGCGGGTGAAGGCCGTCCGCCCCGACATCAGCATCGGCGCCGACATCATCGCCGGCTTCCCGACCGAGGATGACGCCATGTTCGCCAACAGCCTGGCGCTGGTCGCCGATTGCGACATCGTCCATGGCCATATCTTCCCCTATTCGCCGCGCACGGGAACGCCCGCCGCGCGCATGCCCCAGCTGGATCGCGCCACCAT
The DNA here is from genome assembly GCF_030128825.1 of Sphingobium sp. WTD-1. Lineage (NCBI taxonomy): Bacteria > Pseudomonadati > Pseudomonadota > Alphaproteobacteria > Sphingomonadales > Sphingobiaceae > Sphingobium > Sphingobium sp. WTD-1. The sequence goes on from NZ_CP119127.1 coordinate 4,838,481, forward strand.
CAAGGCGCGCGCCGCTTTGCTGCGCGATGCCTGCGCGGCCCAGCGCGACGCCTGGCTCGCCCGCCTGGTCGGCACCCGCCAATCGGTGCTGGTCGAACGCAACGGCCTGTCGGGCCATGCGGAAAATTTCGCGCCGGTGCGCTTCACCACGCCCCAGCCCCCCTCCACGATCGTCGCGGCCCGCATCAGCGGCCTTGAGAATGGCGCGCTGATCGCGCAAGAGGCGCAATAATGACTGACACCGGCACCAGCTGGCGCGACCGCCTCTTCGGCGGCCTCAAGCGCACATCCGACAAGCTCGGCGAGAATCTGACCGGCCTTTTCACCAAGGCCGCGCTCGACGACCAGACCCTCGACGAGATCGAGGAAGCCCTGATCATTTCCGATCTCGGCCCGGCCATGGCCGGCCGGGTCCGCGATCGCCTGGCCGAAGGGCGCTACAACAAGGAACTGACCGAGGAATATCTGCGCGAGATCATCGCGGAGGAGATCGAGAAGGTGCTGGCCCCGGTCGCCCGCCCGCTCGAGATCGAGGCTTTTCCGCGTCCCCAGGTGATCCTGGTGATCGGCGTCAACGGATCGGGCAAGACCACCACCATCGCCAAGCTCGCCAATAATTTCCTGGAACAGGATTATGGCGTGATGCTGGCGGCGGGCGACACCTTCCGCGCGGCCGCGATCGGCCAATTGAAGGTCTGGGCCGATCGGCTGGGCGTGCCCATCGTCGCCGGCAAGGAAGGCGGCGACGCGGCGGGCATCGTGTTCGACGCGGTCAAGCAGGCGACGGCCACCGGCATCGACGTGCTGATCGTCGACACCGCCGGCCGCCTGCAGAACAAGACCGAACTGATGGACGAGCTGGCCAAGGTGCGCCGCGTGCTCGGCCGATTGAACCCGGCCGCCCCGCACGACGTTGTCCTGGTCCTCGATGCCACCACGGGACAGAATGCGTTGAACCAGATCGAAGTCTTCAAGGAAACCGCACAGGTCACAGGCCTGGTCATGACCAAGCTCGACGGCACCGCGCGCGGCGGCGTGCTGGTTGCGGCAGCGGAGAAATATCGCCTGCCGATCCACGCCATCGGCGTGGGCGAAAAGATCGAGGATCTGCGCCCCTTCGATGCCGGCGACATGGCACGCGCGATCGCGGGGACGGCCTATGCCCGCTGACGCCAAGAAGCCCGCCCATGGCGGCAGCCTCAGCCTCGCGCTCGATTTCGGGCCGCTGCTGGTCTTTTTCCTGAGCTACAAGGGCGCGGGCTGGTTCTGGGGTGCGGGCAATCCGATCACCGCCATGAGCTTTGGCACCGCCGCCTTCATGGCCGCGATCGTCATCGCCGTCATCATCTCCAAGGTGAAACTCGGCCGGGTCTCACCGATGCTGTGGCTCTCGGCGCTGCTGATCCTGTTCTTCGGCGGCCTCACCATCTATTTCCACGACCAGCGCTTCATCCAGTTGAAGCCGACCATCATCTACGCCTTCTTCGCGCTGATGCTGTTCGCCGGGCTGCTGCGCGGCAAGCCGCTGCTCAAATATCTGCTCCAGGCCGCCTATGACGGCCTGACCGAGGAAGGCTGGCGCAAGCTGTCGCGTAACTGGGCCTTGTTCTTCGTCGCCATGGCGGTCGCCAACGAACTCATGCGCCGGTCGATGAGCTTCGACACCTGGCTCGCGGTCAAGGTCTGGGGCGTCACCATCGTGTCGGTCGTCTTCGCCGGCGCCAACATCCCGATGCTGCTGCGCCACGGCCTGACCCTGGACGACGGCCTCGACAGCGACGAGGTGGGTGAAACCACCCCGCCGCAGGGCTGACACGGCGCTGATCCGGGTGGTTCAGGCCTGCGCCTGAACCACCTCGTCTACCATGATGTCGCGCAGATGGCCGTCGCGGTCCGGCCACAATATCGCGTTGCCCGCCCGCATCCCGATCAAGGCGGCTCCGACCGGCGTCAGGATCGATATCCGGCCCAGCGCCACATCGGCATGGCTGGGATAGACCAGCTCCACCCGGCGCGGCGTCCCGCGCGCGCCATCGCGATAGAGGATGGTCGATCCCATTGCCGCGACATCGGCCGGCAGCGCCGCCCGGCTGCACAATTGCGCCCGGCCGACCTCCTCCAGCAACAGCTGGCTGACGTCGGGGAAGCGGTCGCGCGCCGCCCAGGCGAGATCTGAAATCATGTCGGCTTCGGATTCGACAATATGGATCGGCGGCACGGCCGCCCACTTCTGTTGCAGGGTCATGGGAAAACTTCCTGATAGGGGTGCGCGCCCGATCCTCGGGCGCAAAGCGTCAAGAAGGGTGCCCCGGACCTGCCGGCAGCGTGCCTGTCAGGTCCGGGGCGGATGGCCCGCGAGAAGCTGTCCCCCATGATGGCGGAAGCGTGCAAAGATGACCTTGAACGGCATGGTGGCGATCATGTTCGGCACGGCCCCGCCTGTCAAGAAACACCGCCCGCCGCCATGCTGACCCATCCCGTCCAAAGCCCCGCCAACCGCCTGTTTCTGCGATCGTTTCGCAATAGGCACATATTGGTTTTCTTGGGCGTTGGGTGCGCATATGGGAAGCGACGGAGGCGTCCACGCCCCGCATGGACCATATGATAAACCGGCATCGCAACCATCACTGCGAGCCGCCCCATAACGAACCCGAGGAGTTCCGCCATGGCCTTTGTTCTGCCCGATCTTCCCTATGCCAAGGACGCCTTTGGCGACATCCTGTCGGTCGAAACCTTCGACTTCCACCACGGCAAGCATCACAATGCCTATGTCGTGAAGGCCAATGAACTGGTCGCCGCCGACGCAAGCCTGCAGGGCAAGTCGCTGGTCGAGCTGATCAAGTCGTCCAAGGGCGGCCTGTTCAACCAGGTCGGCCAGATCTGGAACCACACCTTCTACTGGAACTCGCTGTCGCCGGTGAAGACCGCCCCGACCGGCGAACTGCTCGCCAAGATCGAGGAAGCCTTCGGTTCGGTCGACGCGCTGATCGAGAAGCTCAAGGCAGAGGCCGTCGGCCACTTCGCCAGCGGCTGGGCCGCGCTGATCCTGAAGGACGGCAAGCTGGAAGTGACCAGCTATCATGACGCCGACACCCCGGTCGCGCATGAAGGCCACGCCCCGCTGCTGATCCTCGATGTGTGGGAACATGCTTACTACATCGACTATCGCAACCTGCGCCCGGCCTATGCCGAAAAGCTGCTGAAGGAAGCGATCAACTGGGACTTCGCGGCCCTCAATCTCGACGGCCAGGGCGCCAGCCGCGCCGACCAGCCGGCCTGATCGCGGGAGGCTCCAATCGGGGCCTGATCCACAGGATCGATGACAGAAAGACCGTCCGGTGCGCAGGCGCCGGGCGGTCTTTTTTTTACAGGCTTTGCGCGCTTTGCCCGCCCTGCGCTCCAATCCCCTCTTAACGCCGGCCGACGCATGATCGCACGGCGCAGGGAGGATGATCGCGATGAACATGGACGAATTGGGCACGCAGCATGAGGAGATCGCCCTGATCGCCGCGCAACTGCGCCAGGCGATCGCTGATCCCGACCAGCCTCGGGCGGTGAGCGCGCTGCGCTGGCAACTGGCGCGCAAGCTGATGGCCCATCTCGCGCTGGAAGACCGCATCCTCTACCCCGCGCTCCAGCGCCAGGGCGACGATCGCATCCGCGCCACCGCCGCGCGCATCCAGGCCGAAATCGGCGCGCTGGCCGAGAGCTTCGCCCGCTACATGGCCGCCTGGACGGACGAGCGGATCACCCGCGACTGGCGCGGCTTCTGCGCCGACAGCGACCGGATATTGGATGCCCTCGGCCGGCGGATCGATCGGGAGGAGCGCATCCTCTATCCGCTGGCACGCTCCCTCGATGACCAGGCAACCGGCCAGATAGCGCGCGCCGGCTGACCGGCGATCAGGCCGCTTCCAGCTGCGCCACGAACAGGTCGGTCGCGCGCTGCAACTCCTGCGCGGTGCGCGACAGGCCAGCCGCCGCGCTCGACACGCGATCGGACAGATTTTCGGTATTGCGCGCGACATCGGCCACGGTCGCCATGCGCTGCGCCATATGATCGGCGTCGCGGGCGGTATCGCGCGCCGACTGGCCGATCGCTGCAGTCGCATCGCGCTGGTCGGCCACCGCACGCTGGATCGCCTGCGCCGCCTGCGCCAGTTCCTCGACGCTCCCGGCGACCTCGGACAGGGCTTCCTGCGCCACCCCGGCGCCCTGCCGCGCGGACGAGGCCAGCGACTGGATTTCGCCGGTCGCACTCGCCGTCTGGTTGGCCAGCTGCTTCACCTCGCCGGCCACCACCGCAAAGCCGCGCCCGACCTCGCCGGCCCGCGCCGCCTCGATCGTGGCATTAAGCGCCAGCAAATTGGTGCGGGCAGCAATCTCGGTGATCGAATCGGCGAAGCTGGTGATCGACGCGGTGCGCCCTTCCATCGCCTGCATCGCCTCATGACCCGCCACCGACACGCGCTGCGCCTCGCCGCCCAGGCTCGCCTGCTGGCTGGCCGCCGCCGCAATCGCGCTGATCGATTCGGACAATTGCTCGATCCGCCGCGCCAGCACCGCCGCGCTGGCCGAGGATTGCCCCGCAGCCGCCATCGTCTCGTCCGTGCCCACGCTCGCGCGGCGCGCCAGATCATGCAGCAAACCGGCCGATTCCTTGAGTTCGCCCGTCGCCGCACTGACCGCGCTCACCACGCCCGCCACCGACTGGCGGAAGGCGCCGACCAGCGCCAGCGTCTCGCTGCGCCGCTCCTGCCCCATCCGTGTCTTTTCGGCGTCTCGTTCGATCCGCAGATGCGCCTCGCGCGCGTCGGACTGGCGCTGGGCATCCATCGCCGATTCCGCCGCATTGCGCCCCGCCTGCGCTTCCCGCGCCAGCCGGGCGGTATCCGCCACATGCGCGTCCTGCGCCAGCAGCAGCGCATGCAATTTGATGCTGAGATAGCCCAGGATCGTGCCCTGCAGCACCACCGCAAAGCCATGGACGATGACCCGGCCAAGCTCCGCCTGCCCCGAAAACACCCAATTGGGCGCGATATAGGTCAGCACCAGATGATGCAGCGCGATCAGCACCGACGCCAGCAGGATCGGCCGCCAGTCGTAGAGCACCGCCAGCGAGGCGAGCGCCACGAAGAAATACATGTGCGCGTCCATCTGCCAGACATGGCCGCTCAGCAGGAACAGGGTGATTGCCGGCTGCACCGCCGCCAGCGTCCCCATTACCAGCCGCACTTCCAGATCGTTGCGACGCCGCATCACCATCCAGGTCGGCAGGATATTGGCCAGCGCCGACAGCAGCATGGCGGGCGCTGCCCGCTCATTGCCGATCATCATGCCGCCGATGCCGATCAGCACGGTCCAGATCAGGCTGCACAGCAACAGGATGCGCAGGCCATGCAGGCGCAGGCTGTCGAGACTGTTGAACGCCATCAGGCCAGTCCTCCTACCGGTTCGCCACAGGCCGCGGCAAAGGCGCGCAGCGGCAATATGCCGCCCCGCAACAAGGGTAGCAGCGCGTCGCGCTGCCCCTCCACCACCATCGATCCGGGCAGGCGTCCGCTCGCCACCAGCCGGGCGCCATGCGCCACCGCATCGGGCACCAGATGCGCGCGCGCACCGGCCGTGATCGGGATCAGCAGGATGCGCCCCTGCGCCGGCGGATTGCCGTAAAGCAGGGCGAGACCGAGAAGGATGATCGCGAGTTGGGCCAGCAGCACCGCACCGCGCGAGGAAGGAAGCCATATCCGCATGGCATCCCCCTAGAAATGTTGGTAAGGATAGGTTTAACAAACGCTCGCGAATTTACGCATTTTGCGTAACTCAGCCCGGATTCTGTGGTTCCGCCTGCACCGGCAGGTCCAGCGCCACCGCCAGTGCGTCCAGATCCGCCCCCGGCCGCACCAGCAGCCAGTCGCGGCTGGCGGCGCCATTGACCACAGTGATCGCGCCCCTGGGACAGACGCCCAGGCAATTCACCTCGATGATGCCCGCCGCCGCCTTGCGCCCCTTCTTCAGCGACAGATGCCGCCGCAGCGCCTTGGCGAGCCGCTCCTCGCCATCCTTGCCAAAGCCGCCGTCCAGCTTCTTCGAGCATTTGCGGCAGACCAGCACGGCATTATGCCAGTTGGACCGGACATGATCCTTCAATCGCTGGCGCCCCGCGGCTTCCAGGTGCGCCGTTCCTCGGCCGCGCGCAGCACCTCATAGGCGGCCTGGATCGTCTGGAACTGCACCGCCGCCTCGGCATCGCCCGGCTTCACGTCGGGATGATATTCCTTGGCCAGGCTGCGCCAGCTCTTGCGCACCGCCTCGAAATCGGCGTCATCCTCCAGCCCCAGCGCCTGCAGCGCGTGCATCTCGTCGCGCGACCGGCTGCCGTCGCCGGGACCGCCCCAGCCATGATGGGCGCTCGACTGATAGCCGCCGGCATCGCGCCGTTCGGTGCGCTCGCGCTCGGCCCGCTCTTCCTCGTCCAGCCCCTGAAAATAGTCCCAGTTGCGGTTATATTCGGCCGCATGCTCGCTGCAGAAATACCAGCGGTCCGGGCTGTTGGGCGATTTGGGCGCGGGGCAGTTACCCGGCTGGTCACAGCCGAAACGGTCGCAGATGCGCACGCGCTGCGCTTCCCGCGTCGCGCCATAGGCACGCCAGCGGGGAAAACCCCAGTCATTGGATCGGCTCTGTCTTGCCATCGGACCAAATTAGGGAAGCCGCGCCCGGAAAGCCAGCCCCGCGCCGGGATTAGCGACGGAAAGTCACGCCCTGCATGTTGCCGCCGCAGCCAAGGCCGCCATCGGGACGATAGCTTTGCTCATATTTCGCCCGCGTCACGATCTTCGTGCCGTTGGTGCCAAAGATCATCGGCGGATAGGTGATGACCGCCCGCTGGTTGCGGGTCGTGCCGTCCGCCGCAATGTCGAACTGGACCCGCGTCCATCCCTCGACACCGACGGACACCATGTCGGTGGGATAATCGGCGGAGGATACCGGCGCGCTGCGCAGGCTGGGCTTGGCATCGACGATCGAACATTGCTGCGCCGACAATCCGGTCGCGGCATAGTCGGCCCGTGCCGCTTCCAGATTACCGCCGGTCGCCTGCAGGCTCGCCCGCCGCACCAGCGCCGCTACCCGCAGCGGATCATTGGCCGGCAAGGCGCCATCATCGATCACCGCGTTGAGCAGCGCCTGCGACCCGGCCTTTTCTCGGGGCCTCAGATCATCATAGGCCAGGAGCGCGAAGGTCGCTCGTGCATCCGCATCGGCCTGATAGTCGGCGGCGCGCAACGCATAGGGGGAATCGGCCCGGATACGGATATCCACATGCTCGGCGGCATCATGGACCAGGCGGTCGACCAGCAATTGCGCCAGCGGCGGAGCATCCGCCGTCCGCACCACCCGGCGCAGCAGCGGGCCATAGGTCTCGACATCCTCGCGCGCGGCCATTGATCCTGCCAGCAGCGGGATCAGCACCGGCATCAGTTCCACCGCCGCATCCCCCTTCTGGCTGCGGATCAGCTGCGCCTGCTGCAACAGCAGGGCGCGCTGCCGGGTCATCGGCACATTGTCCAGCACCGGGCCGGGGACGCGCCTGGCCTCCAGCCAGTCGCCCAGCGCCTTGGTCGGCCCCGCCAGCATCGACGGGCCGCCTTCCGCCGTCGAACAACGCAGTTCCAGCCGCGTCACGAACCGGAACAGCGCCGGGATATTCTTTACGTCATCGGGCCGCCACGACCAGTCCCGCACCGCCCGCGCAAACGCCAGCGCCGACGGGCCGGGGCGCGATCCATAGACCGGCCGCGCATAGGAAACGGCGCCGCTGTCGCTGATGCCAAATTCCACCACGGCATAATCCTCGGGCTGGACGCCATCCTCGCCACAGCGCGGCAGCGCCATGTCCGCGCCCTGGGTGAAGTCCTGCTGCGGCATGCGCCCGGCACCGGTATAGACCAGATAATTGCGCGCCGTGTCGCGATGGCCGGCCAGCATGGCGGCGATCGACGCATCCGACCGGGTCACCAGATCATCGAAATCGACCCTGGTGGTCAGCCCGCCCTGCTGCTTCACCGCCCGCGCGAACAGTTTTTCCGCAGGATCGAACTGGCCCAGATTGAGCAGCGCCCGCCCCCGGATCAGGTCGATATGCGCCAGCGACGCCTTGTCGAACATCTTGGGGTCTGCGGCGGCAATGGCATTGGCCGCTTCGGCGGCCTTCAGCGCTTCGGCCGGATCGACGAACGTACCGGCCTGCGCCTGTCCCAACAGCGCCTGGATGCGCGCCGCCGGCCCCTCCGCTTCGGCCAGCGCCGCGCTGAAATGGGCCAGCGCGCCGACATAGTCGAGGTCGCCCATCGACACGCGGCCCAGCGTGTAGGCGGCACGATAGCGGTCGGTCGACAGGCTGGCATCATCCCTGGGCAGGGCTGGCGCCGCCTGGTTCAGCAGGTCGCGCGCCTCGGCCCAGCGCGACAGTTCCGCCAGCACCATCGCCTTGCGCACGCGCACGATCGCCAGGCTGCGCGGGTTGCGCACCACCCGGCCTTCGAGCGCGGTGAGGATTTCGAGCGCGCGGGGATAGTCCGCCGCCTCGGTGGCTTGTGTCGATTGCTCGAACAATTGCTGGATCGTGCCGGTTGCGGGCGCGGGCGTTGCGGGCGCGGGGGCAGGCGCTGCCGGCGCCGCCTGCTGCATCGCATGCCCGATAGCGGGCATGGCGGCCATCGCCATCAGCAAGGCCAAATATCTGTTACGCAAACCGAATCCCCCCAAGACCGCGGACCGGTTATTGCGATAACCTCGCAACAGGGGAAATGCCAGAGGGCCTGTAAGCCGGGTTCTGTCCACCCCCAAGGGGGATAGGCGACCATTCCTCTAGGGGACGGATTGCTCCGTCCCTCAAGCAACCAACCCGGGCGGTCTCAGTCGAAACAGACCTAGCAGTCAAGCTGCGCGCCGCCCCTATTCGGTCTTGCTCCCGGTGGGGTTTACCGTGCCGTCTTGCGTTGCCGCAGACGCGGTGCGCTCTTACCGCACCCTTTCAATTTCACTGGGCCGAAGCCTTAGTGACCTGCTTTCTGTTGCACTGTCCCTTGGATCACTCCAGCCGGCCGTTAGCCGGCACCGTCATTTCGTGGAGCCCGGACTTTCCTCGCCGTGGAAGTTACCCGCCACGCCGCGGCCGCCCGGCCCTCTGGCACAGGCGCCTATAGGTGCAAAAATCGGGTCAGTCATCCCCTGTCGGCTTGGGCAGCAACAGGGCGAGCAAAATCGCCCGGCATTCGCCATCGATGACGCCGTCGATCAGTTCCGGGCGGAAGCGCCGCTGGAAGGCGACGACCGCCGGCTCCGGCTCGGCAATGTCATAGCCGAAACGTTCTAGGGCCAGCATGAAGCCGCTGTCGGTCCAGTGCGGGTCCATCAGATTCTTGGTCGGTCGTGGCAGCGCCAGCCGCAGCCGCGCCAGTTGCGCCCAGGGGAAAAGCTCGCCCGGATCCTGCTTGCGCGCGGGCGCAATGTCGCTGTGCCCGACGATATTGCCGCGCGTGATCCGGTGGCGCTGGACGATGTCGTGGACCAGCGGGATCAGCGATCCCATCTGCGCCTCGGGAAAAGGCCGATAGCCCCATTCATGGCCGGGATTGACGATCTCGATGCCGATGCTGGCACTGTTCACATCATCGATGCCGCGCCAGTGCGACCGGCCGGCATGCCAGGCGCGCTTGTCCTCGGCCACCATGCGAATGATCTGGCCATCCTCGGTCACGACATAATGGGCCGACACCTTGGATTCGGCATTGGCCAGCCAGTTGATGGCGCTCGCCGCGTCCGGCATGCCGGTATAATGGAGCACCAGCATGGTGATCGGCAGGCTGCGCTCGTCATAATTGGGCGACGGCGTCTCGATCATGGGGATGTCGGTCATCGCAAAGGGCCTGTCACCACGAAAAGTCCAGTCTCACGCCCTGTTCCGCCCTGCGTCGCGCCGCGTCATGCAGCCACAGGCGGAATCATGGCCGAGACCGGCGCGGCAATCAAGCGTGGTAAATGATCGGCGGACGATTAGCCCGCGCGCCGGGCCGAATTGCCGGCATCGGCCGGCTGGCTCCGCCGCGCATAGCTGCCGCGAAATTCGGTATGCGGCACGAATTCCTCGCTCTGGCCGATCACCGTCTCGCCCGCACCCAGCAGCAGCACCGACCGGTCATGGCTGTGCCGGGCCAGCAGGTCGAACACGCTCTGGCGCCGTTCGGGCGAGAAATAGAGCAGCACATTGCGGCACAGTAGCAGATCATAGGCGCCGGTCGGCACCCGCGCGGCGAACAGATTATCCTGCCGGAAATCGATCATCCGTCGCAGCTCCGGGTTCGCGCGCCAGTCATCGCCCGCCGGCTCGAACCATTTGATCAGGTCGCCGATCGGCAGGCCGCGCTGCACGTCCATCTGCGAAAAGACGCCGCTGCGCGCCTGGTCGATCGCGGCGCTGGAAATATCGGTCGCCAATATCTCGATCCGCCAGCCAGCCCAGCGCGCCGCCTCATTACTGAAGCGGATCGCCAGCGAATAGGCTTCCTGCCCGGTCGAACAGCCCGCGCTCCAGATCCGCAGCACCCGGTCGCCCCGCTCCTCCTGGATACGCGGCAATATCTGCCGGTGGATGAGGTCGAATATCTGCAAATCGCGAAAGAAGCTGCTTTCATTGTTCAACAGCGCGTTCACCACATCCTCGTCCAGGCGCGGATTGCGACTGCGCAGCAGCTTGCCGGCCAGTTCGTCGATATCCTGAAACCCATGGTCGCGCAGCACCGGCTTGAGCGCCGTCTCCATGCGCCAGGCCCGCCCCTCGGACAGAACCTGACCAGTCCGTGCTTCCAGCAGACCCGTCAAAATCCGGGCAGCGCCCGATCCCATCCTGGCAGGAGGCAAGGCCATCAGTCGTTCATCTTTCCGCGTCGTGCGACAAAATCCATGATCGCATGGGGTTCCATCAGGGCACAGGTCAGCCCCGCCCCCGCAACCGATCCCGGCATCCCCCATACCACGCTGCTTGGTTCGTCCTGGGCGACGATCCAGCCGCCCGCCGCCACGATATCCCGCGCCCCGGCCGTGCCGTCGCGGCCCATGCCGGTCAGCACGATCCCCGCCGCACCCGCGCCATAGACATCGGCCATGGCGGCGAACATCGGATCGACACCCGGCAGATTGCCCGACGGCGTCCGTTCCGGGTCCAGCACCACGCTCACCCGGCCATGCAGCCCGCGCCGCAACAGCAGATTGGCGTCGCCCGGCGCGACATAGACGGTGTCGGGCGCCAGCTGATCGCCGGCCTCCGCCACCTTGACCCGCAGGCTGGTCATGCGCGCCAGTTGCTGCGCGAAATAGACGGTGAAACTGACCGGCAGATGCTGGGTCAGCAGGATCGGCACGCCCAGCGGCGCGGTCAGGCCGCTGAACAACTGGCTGAGCGCATGGATGCCCCCGGTCGACGCCCCGATGCCCAGGCAGGCCAGGGGCTCGACCGCTGCGCTGGGCGCATGAGCGGGCGGAACCATGGACGACCGCTGCGCCGGTGCCGTCGGCGCTTCGCCGCCGAACAGCCGGCCGAGCCGATCGATCAATGCCTGGGGAAATTGCTCGCCAAAGCTGCCGCTGCCCGGCTTGGAGAGAATATCGCTCGCGCCCAGCGCCAGTGCCTCGATCGCCGCCGCACTGCCCTCCTCGCAGCGGCCCGACAGGATCGCCACCTTGCCCTGCGGGTTCGATCGCAGGATCGCGGGCAGCGCGGCCAGGCCGCTCTGCCCCGGCAGTTCGATGTCGAGCAGCACCAGGTCGACGCTATGTTCGGCCAGATAGCGCAGCGCATTTTCCGCGCTGTTGGTCTTGTGGACGACGGTGAAGCCGGGATCGGCGTTCAGGATGCGCTCGATCACCGTGCGCACCACCACCGAATCGTCAACCACCAGCGTGCGCACCGCAGGAGCGGTGTGGCTGTCGAGGCTGACCATGGTCGGCACGAAGGCGGTCATTGACGGGCTTTCAGAACGAAGAGGCTGGGAAAGACGGCGATATCCTCGAAGGGAGGAACCGGGCCTAGATGACCCCGACGATCGCCAGCTTGCTCTCCAGCGTCTCGCGGTCGAACGGCTTCATCACATATTCGTCGGCCCCGGCCTCGACCGCCGCCTTGATATGGCCGATGCCATTTTCCGTGGTGCAAAAGATGATCTTGGGCCGGGCCTCCATCTTGGTGGCCGACAGCGCCTGCAGAAATTCCATCCCGCTCATCACCGGCATGTTCCAGTCGAGCAGCACCACGTCGGGCAGGCTGGCCTCGCACTGGGTCAGGGCATCCTGCCCGTCCACCGCTTCGGTCACGGCCAGGTCCAGCGATTCCAATATGTGGCGTGCCACTTTGCGGATGACCTTGGAATCATCGACGACCAGGCAGTTCTTCATGAAGCGTCCCTTTGATTTTTACGTGCCGGGAGGAGAGGCGTAAACGCGAAAGGCGAGGAAATGGTAAACGACGCGGCCAAGCGATCAGGCCGCCTGTGCCTGGGCACCGGCCTCGATGAAGCCGGCCAGCGACACCAGCAGATGGGGCACGCCCTCATGCTCCACCACGCCGCGCGCAAAGGGCATCCAGGCCGAATCCAGCTGTCCGCGCAGCGGCAGTTCGCCCTCGGGCACACGGCAGATATCCGACACGCCATCGACCATCAGGCCATAGCTATGGCCGCTGATATTGGCGATGATCGCCAGATCGCGCTGGTCGGCCGGCGTCGCGCGCCCATGAATCAGCGCGGCGACATCGATGATCGTCAGCACCCGGCTCCGCAGTGCGGAAAGACCCGCGACATGCACGCCCATGCCGGGCACCGGCGATATTTCGGTCAGCTTGACCACCGCCTCGACCTCACTGGCATCGACCGCGATGCGGGCGCCGGCCAGCGTCGCCAACAGATAGAGTTGCTCCATCGCTCTTCCCCTTATCCGCGCGTGCCGGACAGCGCCGCCATCAGCGCGTCCTGGTCATAGCGGTAGATGCTGGCATCCATTGGCCCGGTGGCCCGCGGCGTGGCGCGCAGATGCACCACACGGCATCCCATGATCTCGGCCACCTGGCCGACATCGCCGGCCGAATAGAGCACGATATCCTGCGCATCGACGGCATCGCCCGGCAGTCCCAGCACCACTTCATGCCCGGCCTGGCGCAGCAGCGGCGCCAATATCTCGCGGGTCCAGCCATCCTCCGCATCGGCCAGCAGGCAACGGCCCCGGCTCTGCGGAGCGATCGGCTCCTGCGGCAATGCGGCAAAAAGGGCGAAGGGGTTGATGACCTCCAGATGCTCGCCATCGACCACCGCAACACCGCTCAATACGCCGTGCATCGCCACCATGTCGGGCACCAGCGGCATCTGGACGATGTCCAGCACCGTCGCGACCGGGTAGCAGGCTTCCAGGCTGCCATCGCGCAAGCGCAGCGCACAAACCTTGTCCTCGGCAAAGGCGTGACAGCCGTTCACCACCGGCACCAGCCGCTCGTCCAGCCGGACGAAGGCCTGGCCGCCGGACCGGCCGAACAGGCTGGCGTCGATATCCTCGACCCGCTCGATCAGCGACAGGCGCAGCAGGCGCCGTTCGCCCGACAATTCCTCGAAACGCAGGGCCGCCACCATTTCGACGCCAGCCTCCTGCGCGGCGGCATCAGCCTGCGCGGCATGGGCGCGATCGTCGATCAAGTTCGGCAGGCGCGCCGCATTGGCCAGGCCCGCCGCATCCAGCAGCAGCATCGGCTTGCCATTGTCGGGCAGGGTCATGCCGGCATAGACGCCGCTCGCCATCACCAGCGGCGATGCGGGACGGATCACCAGTTCCTCATGATTCTCGACCGCGGACACGCCCATGGCAAAGGGCACGCCGGTCGCCGATCGCACCACCATCACGGCGCGCGGACCGACCTGCTGCGGCTTGGCCATGCCCAGCACATCTTCCAGGTCGATCATCGAATGGCGGAGCGACCGGATCGTCGCGATCTTGGCGCCGCCGACATCGGCAATCTGCATCATCTCGTTATTGTCGTGCAGTATCTCGACCACCGCCGCGCGCGGGATCGCGAAATGCAGGCCGCCGGCGCGCACGATCAGGCCCGGAATGATGGTCAGCGTCAGCGGCACGCGCAGCGTGATGCGCAGCCCCTGCCCCGGATGATTGTCCAGCGCGATGACGCCGCCGATCCGTTCGATATTGGCACGCACCACGTCCATGCCGACGCCACGGCCGGACACCGCCGTCACCTTGGCCGCCGTCGTCAGCCCCGGCTGGAAGATCAGGTCCAGCTTGTCCTGCTCGGTCATCCGCGCCGCCGCGTCGGGCGTCAGCCGCCCGGCGGCAATCGCCTTTTCCACCAGCCGCGCGCTGTTGATGCCGGCGCCGTCATCGCTGATCTCGATCACGATCTGGTTGCCCGACTGGCGCGCCTCCAGCCGCAACCGGCCGGCCTCCGGCTTGCCCGCCGCGCGCCGCCGCTCGGGCGTCTCGATGCCATGGTCGATGCTGTTGCGCACGATATGGGTGAGCGGGTCGACGACCATCTCCACCATTTCGCGGTCCATCTCGACATCGCCGCCTTCCAGGCTCAGCTCGATCCGCTTGTCCAGATCGCGGCTCAGGTCGCGCACCATGCGCGGCATCGCCGCGAACAGGCGCTCGACCCGCTGCATGCGGGTCTTGGAAATCACGTCGCGCATGTCGGCGACACAGGTGGACAGCCGCTCGAACGCGCTGTCCAGTTCGGGGTCGGCCGACCGGTCGCGCAGCTTGCGCGACAATTCGTTGCGCGCCAGCACCATGTCCGACACGCCGTTCATCAGCTGGTCGATCAGCGACAGCGGCAGGCGGATGGTGCGCAGCGCCTGGCCCTGGCGCACGGCGGCGACCGGGGCCGCCGGTTCTTCGGGCTCCGCTTCCTCGGCTGGCGCGGCCGGCGCCTCCACCTGCGTCAGCGCGCCGATCAGATATTCGTCATTCTCGTTGGGCAGCGCCGCGCCGCGGGCCACCGCCTCGGCCAGTTCGCCGATCCGGTCCATGATCGCCAGCACCGCGCTGACGGTCGCGGGATCGGGCTTGCGATGGCCGGCGCGAATCTCCGACAGCACATCCTCGGCCGCATGGCTCAATTTCTCGAAGCGCGGCAGATTGAGGAAGCCGCAGCTCCCCTTGACCGTGTGGAAGAAGCGGAAAATGGCGTCCAGCCGCTGGCTATCGCCCGGATTGGCCTCCCAGGCGACGACTTCGCCCGCCAGGGCCTCCAGCGTTTCCTGCGTTTCGGATATGAATTCCTGAAGTAACTCGTCCATTCCCACGACCTTTGGATGCGCGCGAGGGCACCATGGCCGGCCGTGGTTAAGGGGCCGTTAAAGGCGAGAGCCGGCAAAGAAAAAGGGCGCCGCAAGCGCGACGCCCCCTTTGGCACGATATCGATGCCGCAGCGGATCAGTGCTGCTTCTTCTCCACCGCGTCGGCGGCAGCCTCGCCCGCCTCGCGGGTGGCGTCGGCCTTGTTCTCCAGCGCGTCGGCCGCATTTTCGGCTGCGTTTTCGGCGTTGCCCGACAGGTTGTCGGCCATCGCTTCCATGTTCGCGGCCTGGTTGTCGAGAGCGTCCGCCTGATTCTCGTAGGCATTCTCGACCTTGTTTTCCTGCTTGGAATCGCACGCGGCGAGCGAGACCATGCTGGCAAGGCCAAGGATTGCGACGAAGCTTTTCACAGCGTTTTCTCCTGTTGCGCCCCCTCAGGGCAGACATGTTCGACACGAGGTTCGGGACGATCCATGCCATCCCGAACCCTGACGCCGATCAACCGGCCGCGCGCCCAATGGTTCCCATCAGGGCCTCGGTTCGTCGCAATCGCTTATTTTTTCAGCGAGTCGCGAATCTCGCGCAGCAGCACGATATCCTCGGGCGTGACGGCCGGCGCCGGCGCTTCCTCGGGCTTGGCCAGAACCTTGTTCACCAGCTTCACCAGCAGGAAGATGATGAAGGCCAGGATGATGAAATTGACCAGCACGGTGAGGAACTGACCCCAGCCGAACATGGCGACACCGGCCGCCTTCAGGTCGGCATAGCTGTTGGGATTACCCTTGAACCCCTCGGGCAAGTCGCCCAGGCGTAGGAAGTAGCCCGAAAAGTCAGCGCCACCGAAAAGATAGCCGACCACCGGCATGATCAGGTCATCGGTCAGCGACTTGGTGATGGTGGCGAACGCGCCACCGATGATGACACCAACCGCCAGGTCCATGACATTGCCGCGATTGATGAACGTCTTGAATTCCGAAATCAGCCCCATGATGAACCTCTTGTCTCGCCTTCGATAAACTCTGCATGGCCCGTTGCACGGCATCCGACAACGCCCTATTTCCGTCAGCGAAACAGAGCCGAGGATGTTCCATGCTTTTCCCGCGTCGCCTCTCCCGCCTTTTGCTGCCGGTCATGGGCGCACTTGCGCTGTCCGCCTGCGGCATCAACAGCGTCCCCACTGCCGAGGAAAATGCCAAGGCCAAATGGGCTGACGTCCAGGCGCAATATCAGCGCCGCGCCAACCTCACCGGCAATCTCGTCGCCACGGTCAAGGCCGCCGGCAAGCAGGAACAGGCGACGCTGACCGCCGTGACCGAAGCCCGCGCCAAGGCGACCTCGATCCAGATCAACGCTGCCGACCTGTCCGATCCGGCCAAGGTCGCGCAATATCAGGCCGCCCAGGCACAGCTGAGCCAGGGCCTTGGCCGCCTGCTCGCCTCGGTCGAGGCCTATCCCGACCTCAAGACCAACGAGAATTTCCTCCAGCTCCAGTCGCAGCTGGAAGGCACGGAAAACCGCATCGCCGTCTCGATCCGCGACTATAATGAAGCGGTGCAGGCCTATAATACCCGCATCCGCACCTTCCCCGACGCGATCGGCGCCAAGCTGATCCATGGCGCAAAGCCGATGGCTCCGTTCCAGGCAGTCACGCCCGGCGCGGAAGAAGCGCCCAAGGTCGACTTCGGCAACTGAGCCGATAACGATGCTCAGGCGCCTGCTGCTGGTCCTTGCGCTGCTGGTCTTCATACCGGCGGCGCAGGCACAGACCTTTCCCAAGCTGACCGGTCAGGTGGTCGATGCCGCCAACCTGCTCTCGCCGCAGCAGGAACAGGCGCTGACCGCCAAGCTGGCCGCGCTCGACAAGCAGAGCGGCCGGCAGGTGGTGGTCGCCACCGTGCCCGACCTCCAGGGCTATGAGATTGGCGACTATGCCTATCAGCTCGGCCGCAGCTGGGGTATCGGCAGCAAGGAAAAGGACGACGGCACGATCCTGCTGGTCGCCCCGAACGAGCGCAAGGTGTGGATCGCCACCGGCTATGGTGTCGAGGGTATCGTCACCGACGCGCTCGCCTCGCGCATCTATCGCACCGCCATCATCCCGCGCTTCAAGGCGGGCGACTTTCCCGGTGGCATCGATGCGGGCGTCAACGAACTCGCCACCCTGCTGACCCTGCCGCCCGAGGAGGCGAAGGCGCGCGCCGCCGCAGCCGAGGCGGAGCAGCGCAAGGGTGACAGCGGCGGCGGCGCCGTCATGCTGGTCTTCTGGGTCATCGTGATCGTCATCGTCGGCATCTCGATGTTCGCCAGCCGCGGCGGCCGCGGTCGCCGCTATCGCGGCGGTGCCGGCCCGGTCATCATCTGGGGCCCGTCCGACAGCGGATGGGGCAGCGGCGGCGGTTCCGGTTGGGGCAGTGGCGGCGGTGGCTGGGGCGGCGGCGATGGCGGCGGCTTTTCCGGCGGTGGCGGCAGCTTCGGCGGCGGCGGTGCGGGAGGCAGCTGGTGAAGCCGGTACAGTTCAGCGAACGCGATCATGACCTTGTCTCGGCCGCCGTGATGGAGGCCGAACAGAAGACATCGGGCGAGATCGTGCCGATCGTCGCCCGCCGGGCCGACGCCTATCATGATGTCGGCCTGCACTGGGCGATCGGCACCGTGTTCGTCGTCCTCGCCTTCTTCGCCTTCTTCCCGGACTATCTGCGCGACCTGGCCGGCCGGCTGCTGGGCGATTGGGACCATCAGGTCGCCGACTGGAAGATGCTGACCCTATTGCTCGGCGACCTGATCCTCGACTTTCTGGTGGTGCGCTATCTGCTGGCGATCATGCCGCTGCGCATGGCGCTCACCCCGCGCGCGACCAAGGCCCGCCGGGTCCGCCGCCGCGCCATATTGCTGTTCCGCGCCGCTGCCGAGGCCCGCACCGCCGGCCGCACCGGCGTCCTCATCTATCTCTCGCTCGACGAGCATCGCGCCGAAATCGTCGCCGACAAGGCGATCAATGATCGCGTCACCCCCGAAGCCTGGGGCGAGGCGATGGCGCTGCTGATCGATGCGGTGCGCGACGATCGGCCGGGCGAAGGCCTTGCCCTCGCCATCGGCCGGGTCGGCGCGATCCTGGCGCCGCATTTCCCCCGCGCCGCCGACGACATCAACGAACTGCCGGACAGACTGATCGAATTATGAGCGACAATGACTGGAACGCGCCCGAGGAAGTCATGTGGACCGGGCGCTTCATCACTGCCAAAAAGCGCGGCAAATGGGAATATGTCGGCCGCGCCCGCGGCATCCGCGCCGCCGTCATCCTGGCGATCGACGAGGATGCGGACGGCCGCCATGTCCTGCTGGTCGATCAATATCGCGTGCCGCTCGGCAAGCGCTGCATCGAACTGCCCGCCGGCCTGGTCGGCGATCATGACGCCGGCGAGGACGCCAGCCTCGCCGCCAGCCGCGAATTGGAGGAGGAGACCGGCTATCTCCCCGGTCGCCTCGAATCGCTCGGCGAATTTTTCAGCTCGCCCGGCATGGTCTCGGAAAGCTTCACCCTGTTCCGCGCCCATGATCTGGTAAAGACCGGTGAAGGCGGCGGCGTCGACAGCGAGGATATCCGCGTCCACCGCGTCCCCCTCGCCGCCCTGCCGGACCAGATCGCCACCTGGCGCGAACAGGGCTTTGCCATGGACGTGAAGCTGCTCCTGCTCCTCGGCGCAGGGTTCATCGCCTGAATGCAAACATACCTCGCCCCTCCCTTCCAGGGAGGGGTTGGGATGGGTAGCGAGCGCAGCGGGGTTCATGGCCTAGGCGCTACGGGCCGCTGCATATTTATTCCGTTCGCCCTGAGCGAAGTCGAAGGGCATGACTGAGCGAAGGCGAAGTCATCGCCTCGCGCCGCTCGGCCGAAGGCTTCGACTTCGCTCAGCCCGAACGGTTCATTTAGCCCCCCCTCACCCTACCCGATACCAGTCCGCCACCCGGTCGAGCGCCAGTCCCAGCACCAGCTTGCCCGCGCGACTGGGCCAGCCCAGCGCCCGCTCCGCCGGTCCCAGCCCTTCGCCCGCGCACACCACCCGCCACAATATGTCCGCCAGTCCCGGCCCCGCCGCCCGCACCGCGCCGTCGAACCGCTCGCGGGCCGAAAGTTGCGCAGCGCTCGGATCGGGCCTCGCCGCTGCGCCGCCCCGTCGCCGCTCCGCCGGTGCCCCGTCCCAGCGCATCGTCACCCGCGCGCCCAGTCCCGCCTGCTCCCAGTCGCGCCGCAGCCGCTCCCCCGCCGCAAGCTGCCGGTCGCTCACATGGCCGCGCGCATGCAGCCAGGCGAGCGGCGATTCCCCCAGATGCAGCTTCACCGACTGCATCTTACCGGCAGGGTCTTCGATCATCTGTTCGACAAACTGGGCGGCCATGGCGGCATCTCCTGACAGGGTGGGAAAGGCCAGGGGCTTGCCACGGCGGATAATCTGTAGGAAAGAGAAAACCAAATAGGTTATCAACCCGAGGACAGCCATGATCACCCGCATCCGCGAGGTCCGCAAGGCCAAGGGCCTGACGCTGGAACAGGTGGGCCTGCTCTGCGTGCCGCCCACCACCGCCCAGACCATCGGCCGGCTCGAAACCGGCACCCGCACCGTCTCGGTCAAATGGCTGAACCGCATCGCCGATGCGCTCGGCGTCACCAGCGCGGAACTGGTCGCCCTGCCCGGCCAGAGCGAAGTGCCCGTCGCCGCCCTGCTCGGGCCGGAGGGCGCGCGCGCGCCCGTCCGCGCCCTGTCCTTCCCGCCGCCCGTGCCCGCCGACGGCATGATCGGCATCCAGGTCAATGCCAGCATCGGCGACTATCGCAGCGGCGACGCCATCTGGTGCCGTCGTATCGCCCCGGCCGATTTCGCCAGCGCCTTGAACCGCGACGTCCTCTTCCCCCGCCCCGCCGGCCGCTTCCTGTTCGGCCGCCTCATCGGCCGCGAGGGCGACCGGCTCCAGATATTGCCGCTCGGCCATGGCGCCCGGCAACAGGTGCTGACCGACCCACCCTGGGGCGCAGTGGCGGTGCAACTCGTCCGACGGCTATAGCCAAGCGCCCCCGCCACGCCTAAGCCTCGCTTAACCGACCTGCAGTAGGGAAGGCCCATGACACTCAACGTCCTCACGCTTTCCACGCTCTTCCCGGACATGAGCCGGCCCAATTTTGGCGTTTTCGTCGAGCGACAGGCGCGCGAACTGGCGAGCCGCCCCGACGTCAGCGTCACCGTTGTCGCCCCGATCGGCATGCCGCCCTGGCCGCTGTCGCGCGCCGGCCGCTATGCCCCGCTGCGCGCCCTGCCACCCAAGGAAAGGTGGAAGGATCTCACCGTCTATCGGCCGACCTTCCCGATCATCCCGAAATTCGGTGGCCGCACCAATGTCCTCACCATGACCCGCGCGATCCTGCCACTGGTCAGGCGGCTGCACGCCCAGACCCCGTTCGACGTCATCGACGCCAGCTTCTTCTTCCCCGATGGTCCGGTGGCCCAGCGCCTGTCGAAGGCGCTCGGCATCCCCTATTCGGTCAAGGCGCGCGGCGCCGACATTCATCATTGGGGTACGCAGCGCGGCACCAAGAAGATGGTGAAGCGCGCCGCCGACGGCGCCGCCGGCCTGCTCGCCGTCTCGGCCGCGATGCGCCGTTCCATGGGCCGGATGGGCATCGATGCCGACAAGATCCGGGTCCATTATACCGGCGTCGATCTCGACCGCTTCGAAATCGCCGACCGCGATCAGGCCAAGGCCGCGCTCGGTTTCGAAGGGCCGCTGATCCTCTGCGTCGGCGCACTCATCCCGCGCAAGGGGCAGGATATTCTGGTCCGCGCCCTGCCGCTGCTGCCCGGCACCACCCTGCTGCTCGCGGGTCAGGGCCAATATCGCCGGATGCTCGAAAATCTCGCGCAGGAACTGGGCGTCGAACGGCGCATCGGCTTCCTCGGCTCGGTGCCGCACGACCGTTTGCCGCGCCTCTATGCCGCCGCCGACGTGATGGCGCTGCCGTCGGAATCCGAAGGGCTGGCCAATGCCTGGGTGGAATCGCTCGCCTGCGGCACGCCGATCGTCATCACCGATGTCGGCGGCGCCCGCGAACTGCTCGACCGCCCCGAAGCCGGCAGGATCGTCGATCGCGAACCCGAAGCCCTGGCCGAAGCGATCGCCGACATATTGGCCGACCCGCCCGAACGCGAAGCCGTCCGCGCCGCCGCCCTGCGCTTCACCTGGACCGCCAATGGCAACGCGCTGCTCGATCACCTCACCGGCATGGCGCGAGGCTGAAGCTGTCGAGAATATGCCTCCGCCCTCCGCTGGGACGGCGAAATTGGGTGGGAAGCTGACTGGCGGCTTACGGGAAAGCATAGGCCGATAAAGGTCATTTTGCCATGCCGGAAAGCCCTTAAACGAGGTTGTCGGACACATCCTCAATCCGCCAGTGACTCTTGGTTCCACAACACTGAGCAATGCTGGCGACGTCATAATACCCGCTGAATTGCCTATTCACCTGTCCGAAATCGTGTGTTTTTCGGTGGGTTAGAAGCTATCGGTCATATGTGCATCGGAGAACGTCGCAGTATGATTGATATGCCACCAGCATTGCCTCCTTCAGAAGAACAGGTCATTGAGCAGCGATTGATTGAGTGCGGCCTTAATGCGAAGGGCTTATCGGTAAAATATGAGGTTCATCTTCAAAGCATAGAAATTGTAATTCGACCAAATGCTGGTGCAACTGTGGATCGTTTCAAATGCATCAAAGATGCTTCTGGATACGAGATCGTAACATTTGAAGATCGAAATATGCATGTTGCTTACAATGAATATGCTTCCGAACTAGCTCGTTCGCAGGCTTTAGATGGCTTCAAGGCATCTCTCGAAGAAAAGGGCCTATTGGAAGCTTTTCCAGAACGTCGGAAATTCCAAAATTTGCGCGAATACGCGAAGGCCCTCGAAACACATGGGGGCTTAAAGCCCGGCACCGCGTTGCGAGTTTCTGGTGACGTCATTGTCTTCGATCCGCCTCACAACGATAATAACCCGGCGGATTTTATGGAACGCTATTCTAACCTGTTAGCGATAGTCGGCTACGCCTCCGCCCTTGAACGCTTGGACTTCGGATTTATCGGTAACGCGGCTGTTTCGGAGAAGTGAAAACCGTCCGCTTCGGAGTGCGACGAAAGGCAGGTTAGATGACCGACATTGGTCGATTGATGCCAGCGGCAGGGGATCGAACCCGCACCTTCACCTAACGGCGAGGATCGCTGTAGCGATACGTCTACCAATTCCGTCACGCTGGCGGTTCCATCTAACGGTAAAAGGGTTCTTGCCGCAATGTCCGGTTTCAAGATGCGCGATTGAACTCACCAAGGGCAAGAAATGGTCGCTCGCAGACTGTCCAAATTGTCCACACCGCCTAGGCGGCGTTGACAAAAGGGATTCCCAATCGGTGCGTGTTCTGATTCAAGGCTGCTCTTTGGGGAGCGGTCATGGATCGAGGGGATTTGTCGGACGCGGAGTGGGAGTTGATCGGGCCGCTACTCCCGTCCGAGCGTGGGAGGCATGCCCGACCGGCCGGCGATAACCGGCGCTTTCTCAATGGCATGCTGCATGTGCTGCGGGTCGGTTGCCCGTGGCGCGACATGCACGAGCGCTATGGCAAGTGGAACTCGGTCTATGTCCGGTTCCGGCGCTGGGCGGAGCAAGGCGTCTGGGACGCCATGCTGCAAACGTTGGTCGATCTGGGCCTCACCGACGACTGGCAGCACATGATCGACAGCACCACGGTTCGCGGCCACGTCTCGGCAGCGGGCGGAAAAGGGGGGCTTGTGCGCAGGCTTTTGGTCGATCACGCGGCGGCTTTACGAGCAAGATCCACGCCCGCTGTGACAATCAGGGCCTCCCTGTCGGCTTCATCCTTACCGGCGGCGAGGCATCGGACTATACGGCGGCCGACGATCTGATGAACCTGCCGCTGCCCAAGCCCAGGGCGCTGCTCGCCGACAAAGGCTATGATGGCGACAGGTTCCGGGAGAACCTGCTCATGCGAGGCATCCTGCCCGTCATCCCGCCGCGCTCCAACCGCAAGGTGCCGGCCCATCCCGACTACCGGCGCTACAAGGATCGCAATCGTGTCGAGCGCATGTTCGCCAAACTCAAGCAGCAGCGCCGCATCGCCACCCGCTACGACAAGACCGTCCTGTCGTTCGAGAGCTTCATCAACCTCGCTGCCGCGCGACTATGGCTGAAAGCTTTTGTCAACACCGCCTAGCCAGATAGCCCACACGCTCGCAGCGAGCGAAGATCAGTATCTTAAGCCCTGATCCCCGCCAGCCATTCGCCGATCATCGTCCGACCCGCCGCCACCGCGCCCGGCCCATGATCGTCATGATCCTTACGCAGCGCGATGCCGCACTGGCCCGCCACGTCCAGATCGGCCCAGAAATGCGTCAGCCAATCCTCGAAGCGCGGATCCTCGCCCATTTCGGCGTGGAATTGCAACGCCAGCAGGTTGGCCCCGCGGCGGAAAGCCTGATGCGCATAGCGATCGGTCGACCCCAGCAGTTCGACCTGGTCGGGCAGGTCGAACGTGTCGCTATGCCAGTGCAGCACCGGCACCCCGTCGATATGGCGCAGCGGCGACCCTGCCCCCGCTGCGTTGACGCTGACCGGGGCAAAGCCCAGTTCCATATGCCCACCCGGATAGACCCGCGCACCCAGCGCCGCCGCGATCATCTGGCTGCCCAGGCACACGCCCAGCGTCGGCCGGTCCGCCGCCAGCCGCGCGGAAAGCTTGCCGATCTGCACCGGTATCCAGGGATGCACATCCTGCTCATAGACGCCCATCGGCCCGCCCATCATGATCAGCAGGTCCGGCTCGGTCAGGTCGATATCGGCGAAATCGGGGCTGGCCACATCGATCCGCTCGATCTGATAGCCGGCCGCCTCGATCGGCTGGAGATAACCTGCCGCACCCTCGCGCGGCAC
This sequence comes from Sphingobium sp. WTD-1, assembly GCF_030128825.1. Classification (NCBI taxonomy): domain Bacteria; kingdom Pseudomonadati; phylum Pseudomonadota; class Alphaproteobacteria; order Sphingomonadales; family Sphingobiaceae; genus Sphingobium; species Sphingobium sp. WTD-1. The sequence goes on from NZ_CP119127.1 coordinate 4,862,824, forward strand.
ATGTCGGACGATCAACGCTCTTTTCATTACCCCCAATAGCTAGCCAGCCAAACCCGCCGACGCCAGCCCAGCCTTTCTTGGGGACAGAAAATTGCCGCTATCGGCTTGGCCCGGCCGCCCGGCCATGATTTAACCCAGCCCCATGATCCTGACCCGCATCGCTCGCCCTGTCCTGCTGGCCGCCCTGCTCGGCGGCACCGCCCTTTCCGCCCAGACCAGCGAAACGCCTTCCGCGCCGGTCGATGCGGTCGATCCCTTCATCGGCACATCGGGCGAAGGCCACACCTTCCCCGGCGCCGTAGCCCCCTTCGGCATGGTCCAGCTCTCGCCCGACACCCATGTCGGCCCGGCGCGCCAGACCTATAACTGGGCCGCCGGCTATCGCCACGAAGACCCGGTGATCCTCGGCTTCTCCCACACCCATTTCTCGGGCGCGGGCCATAGCGACCTGGGCGATTTTCTGGTGATGCCGGTCAGCGGCGACACCGTCCCGCTGGAGGCCGGCGACGACAAGACCCCCGGCTTCCGCTCGCACAAGGCCGATGAGGTCGCCTCGGCCGGCTATTATGCCGTCACCCTGACCGATCCGGGCGTACGTGCGGAAATGACCGCCGGCACCCGTGTCGGCGTCCACCGCTACGCCTTCCCCACCGGCAAGGCGGCGCATCTGGTGCTCGACCTGCGCTCGATCATCTATGATTATCCCGACAAGATCCTCTGGTCCTCGATCCGCATCCGCCCCGACGGCACGATTACCGGATCACGCGAGGTGCGCGGCTGGGCCACGCCGCGGCGCATCTTCTTCGCCATCCGCTTTTCCGCGCCGCTGACCGGCCACCAGCTTGTCAGCACCGAAAAGGATATAATCTACAAGGGCTTCAAAGGGCCAGGTCGCGGCCCCGAGACGCTGGATTCCCTCTCCGGCCGCGCGCTGGTGGCCCTGTTCGACTTCGGCACGCTGGCGAAACCGCTGGAGGCAAAGGTCGCGCTGTCGGGCGTGGACGAGGATGGCGCCATCGCCAACCTCGCCAGCGAACCGGGCGATTTCGACGCGATCCGCGCGAAAACCCGCACCGCCTGGAACGATGCGCTGGGCGCGGTGCAGATCGACGCGCCGAAGCCGATGCGCACCAATGTCTACACCGCCCTCTATCACAGCCTGATGGCGCCCAGCGTCTGGGGCGATGCCGATGGCCGCTGGCGCGGGCCGGACGATCAGGTCCATGCCGGCACCGGCTTCACCATGCATTCCACCTTCTCGCTGTGGGATACGTTCCGCGCCGAACATCCGCTGCTGACGCTGATCCAGCCCGAAGCGAAAAATGCCGATTTCGTGAACTCGCTGGTCGCGGGGCAAAAGACCAGCCCGTTCGGCATCCTCCCCGTCTGGCAGTTTGGCGGCAAGGAAACCTGGACGATGATCGGCTATCACGCCGTCCCGGTCATCGCCGACGCCTGCCTGAAAGGGATCAGGGGCATCGACTGCGCCGCCGCGCTCAAGGCGATGGTCGCCAGCGCCGACTATGCCCCCTATGGCGGCCTTGGCGACTATATGAAGCTTGGCTATGTCCCCATCGACCGCGAGCCGGAAGCGGCGTCCAAGACGGTCGAATATGCCTATGACGACTGGACCATCGCCCGCCTCGCCCACCAGTTGAGCGACACCGCCACGGCAGAGCGCTTCGAGAAGCGCGCCCAATACTGGCGCAACAGCTTCGATCCCAAGACCGGCTTCCTGCGCGCACGCAAGGCCGACGGATCTTTCCGCACCCCCTTCGATCCGACCGCGATCAACTATGGCAGCGACTATACGGAGGGCAATGCCTGGCAATATAGCTGGTTCATGCCGCATGATCAGGGTGGCCTGTTCCGCCTGCTGGGCGGTGACGCGAAGACCGTCGCCAAGCTCGACGCCATGTTCGATTATGACAATAGCAAGATCGACTATAGCCATGCCGAGGATATTTCCGGCCTGATCGGCCAATATATCCATGGCAACGAACCCAGCCACCATGTCGCCTATCTCTACAGCTATGCGGGCCAGCCCTGGCGGACCCAGGAGCGCCTGAAGCAGATCGTCGACAGCCAGTATAAGCCCACGCCCGAGGGCCTGGCCGGCAATGACGATCTGGGCCAGATGTCCGCCTGGCTCGTCTTCACCGCCTTGGGCTTCTATCCCGTCGCGCCCGGCAGCAACGAATATGTGATCGGCCGCCCCTTCGTGGAGCGCGCGGACATGACCTTGCCCAGCGGCCAGCGCTTCACCGTGATTGCCGACGGCCTGTCCGACGCCAATCCCTATGTCGGCCGGGTGACGCTGAACGGCAAGGCGCTCGATCGCGGCTACATCACCGACGCGGAAATCCGCGCCGGCGGCGAACTGCGCTTCACCATGCAGGCGACACCCAACAAGACATGGGCGATCGGCGTGAAGGCCCGCCCCTTCTCCATGACCGGCTATGGCAAGTGAGGGAACGGGGCCGGCATTATCTCTTCGTCTGTAGCCAGAACAAGCTGCGCAGCCCGACCGCCGAACACATTTTTGCTGACCATCCGGGCATCGAAACCCTGTCTGCGGGCACCAACCATGATGCAGGAACGCCGCTGGACGATGAGATGCTGCGCTGGGCCGACACCATCTTCGTGATGGAAAGGACCCACCGCAGCAAGATCCAGCAACGCTTCCGCGCCGCGCTGGGCGGCACAAGGATCGTCTGCCTCGACATACCGGACGATTACGAATTCATGGATGCAAACCTGATCGCCCTGTTCCACACCCGCATGCCCCGCTTCCTGCCACGCGCTCCGACCACTTGATCAAAGTCGCGAAGAAGGAAAACATCCGACTGCGGGATGCAGCAACCTGGAGCGAACCTGATCATTCTCCACCGGTACGGCGGAGTTGGGTGGGTAGGCGACGGTCTGCTTTTGGTCTAGCCCCATCACGAAGCGGACCGGATCACGGAAACAAGGAAATACTTGTGAACAAAATATCCATGCCTCTGCTGTTGATATGGACCTTAATTTCCGTTGTATTATTTTTGCTCGGCATTAGCTTTTCCGGTGGATTTACAAATATCTTTACAGGCCCACCGGCCAATTCAGACCTCATTTCTATAGCATTTTGTTTGATTGCGTCGACACTTATACTTACTCCATTTCCATTGCTAATGTTCCGGCTCATCCAATATTTGATGCGTTAAATTCTGAGCGATTTGCTTGCGGCCTTGAATGGCCTTCCCCTCTTGGGGATGCTCATAGCCGCGACAAAAGTCGAACTATGGTCGCAAGCCGTCAAAGCCCCACATCGCCATTGCAAGCGTAGCGAAGCAATAACGGCAATCGGTCGCCTCCCTAGGTTTCGTGGACAAAGGGTATCCATTGCAGGGCTGAGACGAGATTGACGAAGCCGAGGTAGGACTCTTTGGTTTTGTCGTATCGAGTTGCGATACGCCGCCAGTTCTTGAGTTTGTTGAAGAGGCGTTCGACAAGATTGCGCCAACGGTATTTTTCGCGATCGTGTGGGATTGGATCGCGCCGATTGCTTTTGGCGGGAATGACAGCCTCAACGTCAGCATTGGCCAATTCCTCGCGGATGGCATCTGCATCGTAGCCCTTGTCCGCCAACAATGCCTCGATCTTATGAGCAATCAAACGGAACAGCGGGCCAAAGCCTTGGATATCGTGGCTCTGGCCCGGCGTCAGGACAAAGCCGAGCGGTCGGCCTTTGGCATCGCAGCGGGCGTGGAGCTTTGTGCTGAATCCGCCTCGCGATCGGCCAAGCGCCTCGGTTTCCTGAGTCCCTTTTTTATGCCGACGGCACAATGATGTGCTCGGACCACGGTGCTGTCGATCATGTCCGCAGTGGCATCACGAGCCACCATTTCGCCCAGTGTCTCGAGCATCGCCTCGAACACCCCGGTCGTAACCCAGCGCCGGTAGCGGCGGAAAACGCTGTTCCACTTGCCATATTCATCCGGCAAGTGGCGCCATTGCGAACCTGTGCGGGCGATCCACATCATGCCTTCGAAATACAGCCGGTTGTCCTGTGCTGGACGACAGCCACGACCACGCTCAGATGGCAGTAATGTGCCGATGATCCCCCACTCGTCCTCCGTCAGCCCAATACGCTCGCCCAACGCCACCTCCAAAAGGCAGCCTTGAATCAACGCCCGATCCTGCTGTCAACCTTTGTCCACGAAACCTAGCCCACCCATCCGCTTCACCGCAGGCCCCTTTCCCACCCGCGCCTTTTCTGTTCCATGCTTTTCCATGGATACCAGCGCCGCTCTCGCCGCCACGACACTGTCGCTTCGCTGTCAATTCGCTGTCGCTTCATTGTCGCGTCGCAGGCGCCTCATCCCGACCAGCCCCACGGGAATCCGCCCCAAAATGCCCCGGCGCATGCCGCACGACACTGTGAACTTCGACCTGTCGCGTCGCACTGACGCATCAGCCCCCTTTCCTTCCCGCCGCCGATCCGCAACCATGGCCGCTTCACAGGGGAGACAATCATGATGGACCAGGCGGATCGACGGACCATGCTGAAGGGCGCGGCGATGGGGGCGGCGCTGCTGGCGCCGGGCGCGGGGCTGGCTGCCGCCGGCGGCGACCGGGCGAAGCTCGATCAGGCGATCGCCGCCAATCATGACGCCGCCGTCGCGCGGCTGCGCGACTGGATCGCCCTGCCCTCGATCGCGGCCGAGGATCGCGACATGGAAAAGGGCTGCGCCCATATGATGATGCTGGCCAAGGACGCCGGCTTCCAGAAGGTGGAGCGGGTGCCGACCGACGGCGCGCCCGGCGTCTTCGCCACCATGGACAATGGCGCCAAACGCACACTCGGCCTCTATTTCATGTATGACGTCAAGCAATATGACCCGGCCGAATGGAGTTCGCCTCCGCTCGAAGGGCGGATCGTCGACAAGCCGGGGCTCGGCAAGGTGATGGTCGGTCGCGGCGCCACCAACCAGAAGGGGCCGGAAAGCGCGATGCTGGCCGCCCTCCACGCCTTCCGCACCGCCGGCATCAAGCCGCCGGTCAATCTGGTGCTGGTGGCGGAGGGCGAGGAGGAGATCGGATCGCCCCATTTCGCTCAGATCGTCCGCCGCCCCGATGTGCTGGCCGCGCTCAAGCCGTGCAGCGGCGTCATCATCCCCGCCTCCTGGCAAAGCCCGGTCGATGGCGGCGTTTCGATCAACCTGGGCGCCAAGGGCGTGGTCGAACTGGAACTGGTCGCCTCGGGCGAGGCCTGGGGCCGGGGTCCGGCCAAGGACATCCATTCCAGCTACAAGGCGATCGTCGACAGCCCCGCCTGGCGCCTGGTCGAGGCGCTGGGCACGCTCGTCACGCCTGATGGCAACACGCCGGCGATCGACGGCTGGTTCGACAAGGTGCGGCCGCTTACGCCCCGTGAAAAGGCCCTGATCGCCGAGAGCGCGGCCAAGCGTTCCTCCGCCGACGAGTTGAAGCAGCTCGGCGTCAAGCAATGGGTCGGCGAGACCGGCTGGCAAGAGACGCTGGAGCGGCTGGCGGCGATGCCGACCGTGAATATCGAGGGGCTGGTGTCGGGCTATACCGGTCCGGGCGGCAAGACCATTCTGCCTGGCCGCGCCGTCGCCAAGCTCGACCTGCGGCTGGTGCCGAACCAGACGATGGAGGATTGCGTCGCCAAGCTGAAGGCGCATCTCGAAAAGCGCGGCTATGGCGACATCGCGGTCAATGTCTCGGGCGGCTATGACCCGACCGAGACGGCGGAGGACAGCCCGCTCATCAAGGCGGAACGCGCCACCTATGAACGCGCCGGGGTTAAGACCAGCGTCTATCCCCGCCTCGCCGGGTCGTGGCCCGGCTATGTCTTCACTTCCGCCCCGGTATCCCTGCCCGCCGGCCAGTTTGGCCTGGGCCATGGATCGGGCGCCCATGCGCCGGACGAATATCTGCTGATCGACAGCAGCAATCCCAAGGTGATGGGCTATGACGGCGCCACCGCCGGCTTCGTCGATTTTCTCTACCAGATGGCCGTGGTTTAGAGCGGCGGCAGGCGGGCCTTGCCGTCCGGCGTCGGGAACCGCCCCTCGTCGAACGGCAGCTCGCCCCAGCGCCAGGGGGTCAGTTCCTCATAGGCGGGGTTGGAAATCGGCGCATGGCGGCGCAGGTTGAGCAGCCGTGCGCCCTCATTGCCATAGGCGGTCAGCCGCACATGCTCGCGATAGATTTCCGCCGCCCATTCATAATGAAAGGCCGCCTGCCAGCCCATGGCGCGTGCGACCTGGGTGACGATCCACCAGTCGGGCTTCGCTTCGCCGGGTAGCGGGAACAGCCGGCGCTGGCGGCTGATCAGCCGGTCCGCCCCGGTCAGCGTGCCGTCCTTCTCGACCCAGCTTGCCGATGGTAGCAGGATGCCGCGCCCGTCCCGCTCGGGATCGGCCCAGGGGGTGGAGCGGATCGCCAGCGGCACCGCGTCCAGCGCTGCGCGGAGCCAGGCCGGATCAATGCCGTCGCCGCTTATGCTCCACAGCGCGCGGATGCGCCGGTCCCGCACCGCGCCGGCCAAGTCCGCGCCGTCCAGCCCCGGCCCGGTCGCCATCGCCTCGGCCGACCAGAAGCGGGCTATTTCGGCCATCGCCTCTGCCGTGAAGCCGCGATGCGCCGCGAGGCCGCTCGCATTGCAGCCGACCTCGCGCCCGCCCATGCCATTGGCCGCGGCCGTCATGGCAAAGGGCGCCGCCCCCGGCCTGCCGATCCGCCCCGTCGCCAAATGGAAATCGATCACCGCCCGCGCCAGCGCTTCATCCGCGCCGCCAAACAGCGTCACGATCCGCGGCACGGCCGCGATCCGGTCATAGAGCGCACGCAACTCCACCGGCGACAGGCCGCACCCCCGCGCCACCGACCACAAATCATGGCGGGTCCGCAGTTGCGCCCAGAAATCCGCCGGCACGCTGACACTGCGCGCCAGATAGTCGCCATCGGTCGCGCCGACATCATGGCAATGGCGCAGCAGCCCGGCGATCCAGGACGCCATGCCCTCGCGCGGCACGTCGATGCGCAGGTCGGCCTCGATGCTCGCCCCCTCGCCCGGCGCCGCCAGCAACAGCAGTTCGACGCCCTGCTCGGCCCGCGCCGCCGCGATCCGCGCGTTCAGCACCGGATGGTCCTGCGCTAGGTCCGCGCCGATCATCAGGATCAGTTCGGCCCGCTCGATATCCTCATAGGCGGCGGGCATCACATCCTCGCCATAGGCCGCGCGCTGCGCCAGCGCCGCGCCGTCATTCGCCGCCCAGCCCGCATCGACATGGGCCGAACCGATGAAGCCCTTCATCAGCTTGTTGGCGACATAATAATCCTCGGTCAGCAGGCCGCCGCCGACATGCAGCGCCACGCTGTCCGGGCCATGCTGGGCGATCACCGCCGACAAGCGCCGGGCGACCTGTGCGATCGCCTTCTCCCAGCGTTGCGGCCGACCGTCGATCATCGGCTGGAGCAATCGCCCTTCCAGCCCGGCCTCTTCCGCGATTTCCAGCCCGCGCCCGCACAGCCGCCCGGCATTGGCCGGATGCATCCGGTCGCCTTCGACCATCAGGTCGCGATCCTCGCCGGTGATGGCGCGCAGGCCACAGCCGACGCCGCACCGGCCGCAAAGCGTGCGTATCACTGCCATGTCAAAGGGCTGCGCGGGTCCGGCCGGAACGGACGAAGGGAAGAAGGATCGGCATCACCGACGCCTGCTTAGCGTATCGGGCGCGGCGACAAAAGCATGTGCCGACAATTGCATGGCCGCTGCGCCGGGCGCACAAGGCACCCATGCGCTTCCTTCATCCGATTCCGCTTCTGCTGCGCGCGCTCGCGCTCCTGTCCCTTTTGCTGTCACCATCCTGGGCCGCTGCTCAGGACAAGCGCGGACCACTGGTCCTTGCCGCCGCCAGCCTGCAGGAATCGATGAATGCCGCCGCAGATGCCTGGGCGCGGCAGGGCCATGCCCGCCCGGTCCTGTCCTTCGCCGCCTCCTCGGCGCTGGCCCGGCAGATCAAGGCCGGTGCCCCCGCCGACCTGTTCGCCTCCGCCGACGAGGATTGGATGGACGACATCCAGAAGGCCGGCTTCGTCGCGCGCGGCAGCCGCGCCGACATGGCCGGCAACCGGCTGGTGCTGGTCGCCCCGGCCGGCAAGCCAGTGCGGCTGCGCATCGGCCGCAACATGCCGCTGGCCGCAGCGCTGAACGGCGGCCGCCTCGCCATGGCCGATCCCGACGCCGTGCCGGCGGGCAAATATGGCAAGGCGGCGCTCACCGCGCTCAATGTCTGGCCCTCGGTCGCGGACAAGGTCGCGCGCGGCGACAGCGTGCGCGCCGCCCTCGCCCTGGTCGAGCGCGGCGCCACCCCGTTCGGCATCGTCTACGCAACTGACGCCCGCGCCTCGAAATCGGTGCAGACGGTCGGGACCTTCCCGACCGGCAGCCATCCGCCGATCCGCTATCCGGTAGCGCGGCTGACCGCCAGTCGCCACCGCGACGCGGAAGGCTTCCGCCGCTTCCTGCTATCGGCGCAGGGCCGGGCGATCCTTGGCCGTTACGGCTTCAGCGCACCCTGATCCCTGTCCATATCGCTGTCTATTTCTGGCAGGCGACGATCGCGTCGATCACCGAGAGCGTTTCCTGCGGATCGCGCACGCGCACCGTGTCGAGCCCCAGTTCCTTGGCGGGATAGTCGTTGCCGCCCGGAAAAATGGCGTCGCCGATGAACATCATCGCGTCGAGCGCGATGCCGCTCGCGTCGCGCAGTTTCTTGAGGCCGTAGGCCTTGTCCACGCCTTCGCGCGTGATGTCGATCGACGTCGCACCGCCCATGTTGATCGACAGGCCCGGCAGGCGCTGGCGCAGGTCGGCCTGGATGATCTTGCGCTTGGCGAAGTCGGGATCCCAGCCTTCCTTGGCGTGGATCGGCGCCTGCTGGCCAAGCGCGGAGAAGGTGATCTGGCTGCCGCGATCCTCGATCCGCTCGCCCCAGGTCTGCTCGGGCACGAAGCCGGTCGCTTCCAGCGCCGCGTCGAACGCGGTCAGGATCGCCGCCTTCTGCGCCTCGTCAAACAGTTCGGCATAGACCGGGGTCCAGGCGCCCTGCTGATAGGTGTAAAGCTTGGTACCGGTCGTGGGCATCAGCCACAGCCGCGACAGGTCCGCGTCGGCCGGCAGGCGGCTCGCCACCTGCTTGTCGAACTGCGGCCAGTCGCCGCCAGAAATCACGGCGACGTGGGCCACCTTGAGCAGCCGGGTCAGGGCCTCGCCCATCGCCTCTCCTAGCGGCTGCTTGCTCTCTGCAAGCGTTCCATCAAGATCGAATGCAACAAGATCTTTCATTCAAACCCCTGAAAAAGAAAATGGCGGAAGGCTGGATTAGCTGTAAAAGGTCGCCGTGCTGCTATCGCCTGCAAGACGAAACGACAATCCTTTCACGCATAGTGTGCGGAAAAGAACGAATGGCGCGCCGATATTGCAGAGCCATGACGTCAACAATATCGGCCATCGGCGCCTTCAAGCGGCACTGCCATGCTGACTGCGGTGAGTGCTGGAGAATGGAGCGTCATCCTGCTCTCCATGAAGATCAGTCTGGCGGCGATGGGAGCGATGCTGCCAGTCGCTTTCGCATTGGCATGGCTGCTCGCCCGCGCGCGCTTCCCTGGAAAGCTGCTGCTCGACGCCCTGGTCCATCTGCCGCTGGTCATTCCGCCTGTCGTAACAGGATGGCTTTTGCTGATCCTGTTTGGGTCGCAAGGGCCGATCGGATATTATCTGGAAAGCTGGTTCGGCATTACCCTGCTGTTTCGCTGGACCGGCGCCGCGCTGGCGGCTGCGATCATGGCGATGCCTCTGATGGTACGGGCCATGCGCCTATCGATCGAGGCGATTGATCGCCGCTTGGAAACGGCGGCGCAATCATTAGGGGCCAGTCGAAGCCGCATATTTTTCAGCATCTCCCTGCCCCTGTCGCTCCCCGGCGTGCTGGCCGGCCTGGTACTGGGCTTTGCCCGGTCGATTGGCGAATTCGGCGCCACGATCACGTTCGTGTCGGACATACCGGGAGAAACCCGCACGCTGCCGATCGCCATATATTCGGCGCTCCAAGTGCCAGGTGCCGAAATGATGGTCGGCAGGTTGGCCCTGATATCCGTGATGCTCTCGCTAGTCGCGCTTATGCTTTCGGAACTTCTGGCCCGGCGCATCGCGCAAGGAGGGCGGCAGCATGTCCTTTGATATCGACATTCGCCGCACCATTGGCGCCAGAACCATCGGCCTGACCCATCGCAGCAGCAATCCGTTGATTGCCCTGGTCGGCCGCTCCGGAATCGGCAAGTCCAGCATTCTCGACATGATTGCCGGCGTGGCGCGGCCCGACAGCGGCGCAATCCAGATTGCCGGCCGGACTCTGTTCGACAGCGAGGCCGGCATCGACCTGCCGGTCGCGCAACGTCGTGTCGGCTACGTCTTTCAGGACCGCCGGCTCTTTCCGCATATGCGGGTACGCGCCAACCTGCTTTACGGCTATCGGCCGGAAGGCTCGGTCACATTGGCGGAGATCGTATCGGCCCTCGGTATTGCCCATCTGCTGGATCGCTGGCCCGCGCGCCTTTCAGGGGGAGAGGCGCAACGGGTCGCGATCGGCCGCGCGTTGCTGGCCAATCCCGATTTCCTGCTTCTGGACGAACCCCTGTCCTCCCTCGACCAGCAGCGGAAGGCAGATATTCTCGACATATTGGATAATATCCGTCGCCACAGCGCCATCCCCATCATGATGGTTACACATGAACTGGCGGAGGCAATCTATCTCTCTGCCGAAATCGTGACGATGGAAGAGGATGGGATATAATCATCAACGCCTACCCACGCGCCACAATCTGCCTCTAACATTGTCCTTACAACCAAGGTTCTTGCTCTGAATGGATATCAACAATCTCGACGGCGACGACGCTCCGGCGACCGGTAGGAAAGATGCAAGGATTACCTGGCTGGAAGCCCGTGTCCAGGAATTGGAAGCCGCGCTGGCCAGTGTACGAGCCACGCCACCTCATACCCATCCCAGTCCCGCCGCGACCAACCAGTGGTCGGAAACCGGCTACCCCCTCCTGGAACGCGGTCAGGGCGCCGGCATCGGCTATGAACGGCCCATAGATGATTTCCTCGCGACCGGCTGGTGGCCTGTCGAAGGCTGGGGGGTCTGGGGTCGTGACGAAAACCACAGCCTGCGCTTCCATATCCCGAACCATAGCCACGGCTATGTCGCCGTCCACCTGACATTACGCGCCTTTGTCGCCCCCGGACATGAACGGCCGCGCATCGCCATCACGGCCAACGGATATTTTCTGGGCCATTTCCATCTCGGGGCAAAGGCGCAGAAGCTGACCCTGAAATTACCGCCCTCCTCGATCGACAAGGGCGACGTGATCCTAGCCTTTGAACATAGTGCCCCACACTCGCCGGCCTCATTGGGCGTGGGGGAAGATTTTCGTCCCTTGGGCGTCGGCTTCATCGCCCTGGCTCTGCCATGAACATGGAAATGAATTTGCAATCAAGCCAGGAGCATGCGACCACATTGGCGTTCGCATATAGCGGTCTTGTGGCTGAAAATTGTTCAATCTTCCGTCCAGGAAGGATACAGGAAGGAGAGAGTGACAGCCCGTCGGTTCTAGCGACAAAGTTGCGTCAACAGGTTGTCGGGGCGATCATTCCAAGGGCGATTTCAATTTCCGTCATTTTGTAGCGATCTGGGCAATTGTCGCGAGCGCGACGAACTCCGTTTCGTTATCGCCGAGAAGATCGGCATGAGGATAGGGTGACGTCATAAAGACGCACCGAATTGATACTAAGCGATAGGGAGGGGATTGCAGACGAGGCCATGTTGTGGCTGAGGACGATTGCGAGCCCATCTGGGTGTGATTTTGAGGAGCATTGGGGGAATGGCGAACCTGATCGTTACGGGTGGTGCTGGGTTTATTGGCTCGAATTTCGTGCATCATTGGAAAAAAGTCTCGCCGGACGATGGCATCATCGTTCTTGATGCGCTGACCTATGCCGGCAACCCGGCCAACATTGCCGGTCTTGATGGGGTCGAACTGGTGCAGGGCGATATCTGCGATACCGCCCTTGTCTCCCGGTTGATCGACGCGCATGACGTTGACACGATCGTCCATTTCGCTGCCGAAAGTCATGTCGATCGCTCCATCACCGGTCCCGACGCGTTCGTCACCACCAACGTTGTCGGCACGCACAGCCTGCTAAAAGCCGCCAAGGCCGCGTGGCTGGACAAGGGATCGGGCAAGCCCCACCGTTTCCACCATGTGTCGACTGATGAAGTCTATGGCACGCTGGAACCCGAAGACCCGGCATTCAGCGAAACGACGCCCTATGCCCCCAACTCGCCCTATTCCGCGTCCAAGGCCGGTTCGGATCATCTCGTTCGCGCCTATCAGCACACCTATGGCCTGGAGACGACGACCAGTAATTGTTCCAACAATTACGGACCGTACCAGTTTCCAGAGAAGCTGATCCCGCTGTTCACCCTCAATGCCCTGTCCGGGCGCAAGCTGCCCATCTATGGCGATGGCATGAACGTCCGCGACTGGCTGCATGTCGATGACCATTGTGTCGGCATCGAACGCATCTTGCGCGACGGGCGTGTGGGGGAAACCTACAATGTCGGGGGCGGTCAGGAATTGCCCAATATCGAGGTGATCCGCGAAATATGCCGCGGGGTCGATGCCGCTTTCGCCAAAGACCCGACGCTGGCCGACCGTTTCCCGGACGCACCAGCGGCTCAGGGTCGTTCGAGTGAAGAACTGATGACCTATGTCGAGGATCGCAAGGGGCATGACCGTCGCTACGCGATCGACGAAACCAAGATCCGTGGTGAACTGGGTTATGCGCCAGCGCGCGACTTCCCACAGGGCTTTGCCGAAACCCTGCACTGGTATCTGCAGAATGAGGACTGGTGGCGCCCGCTGATCGAGCGCGCAAAGCTCGGGCAGTGAAGCGCGCGCAGTAAACGACCTCATCTTGAAGACTCAGAATTAAATGCAAGGATTTCGCATGAAGCTGGACCTGATCATCCCGGTATATCGAAATGTCGACCTCGTCGAAGCGTGCATCACGTCGCTCGTCCAGCATATCGATGAAGTCGCGGCCTATGACCCCCGCATCATCGTCATCAACGATTCCCCGGATGATACCGCCGTCAATAGCTATCTCGCTCAGGCGAGGGCCAAGGGGATCATCCATGAACTTGTCCGCAACCCGAAAAACTTGGGCTTCGTCAAGAGCGTCAACAAGGGGCTGACGCTTTCCAAGCAGCGGCAGGCCGCCGCGATCCTGGTCAACAGCGACACCATCACCTACGCCAATACGCTGGCCGAAATGATGGCCGTGCTGGAAACCGATCCTCAGATCGGCTTTGTCTGTCCGCGGTCGAACAACGCGTCCATCTCAACCTTCCCCCAGGCCCCCCACAATATGTCCGGCATCGCGACGACACCGGAAGTTTGCTACAAGGCCTGGGAGTCTGTTCATCATCATCTGGACCGCTACACCTGGTCGCCTACAGCCGTCGGCTTCTATATGCTGATCGCTCCGGATGTGGTGTTGAATTTCGGCACTCTCGACGAGGAATTCGGCCTCGGTTACGAGGAAGAAAATGACATGGTGATGCGTGCCGGCAAGGTCGGCTACCGCGCGGTCATGGCCAACCACGCCTTTGCTTATCATGCCGGCTCAGCGTCGTTCATGCTGCATGACATGGACCTCAAGGGGCAGCAGCAGGGCAATCTGCAGAAAATGAATGCTCGGCATCCCGAATTCCTGCCGCTGGTATGGGATTTCGAAGCCTCCGCCGATTATCGCACCGAACTGAAGATCCGGCAGTTGGTTCCGACCATCGAGGGCAAGCTGAAAATTGCCCTGAACCTGCTGACATTCGGCAAGCACCACAATGGCACGAGCGAGCATATGATGCATTTCGTGCGCTGGTGCGACAAGATGGCGCCCGACAATTTCGAAATCTATGCCATCTGCGAACCGTCGGTTGCCAAATTCCACGGGATCGACGAGCTCAAGCGCATTCGGGTCCGCAAGGATTATGAGGCGAATTACGCGATCTCGATCTTCCCTGGTCAGCCTTTCGATCTGCATATCGTCAATGTGATGGAACATCTGGCGCCGATTAATATCTACGGCATGCTGGATGTGATCGCGCTGGATTGCAGCCACCTGCGCGCCAGTAACGATCTTCAAGCATTGTGGGCCTATATTGCCGAACATGCCAATGGCCTGTTCTTCAACAGCGAATTTTCTGAACTGACCTTCCGCAATCGGTTCGAGCGCGAATTCAATACGCCGGTCTACACCAAATTGCTGCCCACGCAGGTCTCCGCCTACAAACCTCGTTTCGGCGATGTCGAAAAGGGACGAGAGCATGTGCTGGTGATGGGAAACCATTTCCCGCACAAGGCATCGGAACCCGTTGGCGCCGTTATCGCCAAGGAAATGCCGAACCTGTCAGTCGTCACCCTGGGTGGCAGCACCACGACTGCCCGCAACGCCCGCATCCTGCAATCCGGGGTCATTCCCGAAGACGAGATGAACGACATCTTTGCGCGCGCCAGCGTTGTCGTCCTGCCTTCCTACTATGAGGGCTTTGGCCTTTCGCTGCTCAACGCGCTCGCCTTGGGCAAGCCGATCGTCGCCCGCGACATCCCCCCGACGCGGGAAATTCTGGCGACCTATAGCGACATCAAGGGCGTGTTCCTGTTCCGCGACAACAAGGAAATTCCTGCGCTGATCAAAAAGGCCATCAGCGCCGAAACATCCAGTGTGGTAGAAAAGGACAGCATCGACTGGGATCAGTGGTCGAAGGGCCTGTTCGACTTCTGCACCAGCCTGATTGAGCAACCCGATCTCTATCGGCGGATCATCAAGCGGACCAAGGACGGCGACGTCCTGCGTCGCTTCGCCCTGATCAGCCAGCAGGATACTCAGCCCAATCCGATGGCCAACAACTTCGTCGCGCCGACGGAAGTGCATGTCGATCACCTGCTTGCGCTTGATCAGGAATTCTTTGTCCGTGCCTTCTATGAGCAGTTGCTCGGCCGTCGCGTCGATCCAGCCGGCCTGGAACATCACATCGCCCTGCTCAACAACGGCACGACCAAGGTCGAAATCCTGCACTCGATCCTGAATTCGGAGGAGTTTCTGGAGAACCGAACTGGCGTATCGGTGATCGGACGCGACTTGCTGCGCAAGCCGCGCCGTTCCTGGATAGCCCGTCTGGCAAAGGCCGGCTGACGCTCTCCGCTTGCCTGGAGCAGCTTCGCCCCGACCATATCGGTGCGACTGCTCCAGGAGGCTGGCCTGGCCTCGGAGCTTAGCGAGCCTCGCAGTCAGCGGAAGTTGCCGACGACCTGAAGCTTGATCGGATACATCATGCCTATACGGACCATGCCGGCATGCCGGTCAGATCGAGGCGATCAAGCTTTGGCCATTGCCGCCCAATCTGGCACAAATCGCTGCGCTCGCCTCTCGCAAATAGGTAATCGACGGCCCGGAAAATGCCTCCCGCACCAGATTGTCATACCCAGGATAGCGGACATTCAGCGTCTCGATCGCGGCAGTGACAAGCTGGTCCTTCTCTGCCTTGAAGCTTGCGGTGCGAACATGGAAAACGAAGGCCCAGGGCGAAATTAAATGGGTCCAGCCCGCAGCTTCGCTGCGCATGCAAAAATCATTTTCTTCCCCATAACCGCGCGGAAAGCCTTCGACATCGAAAGATCCGCAAGCATCGATCGCCGCCCGACGAATGAACAGACAGAAACCCGATCCGGTCGGCACCACAGGCGGTGGGCATTCGAATGTCCCCTGCACCATCAGCAGCGCATATTCTTCATGACTCAAATGCGCTGGCTTTTCGCAACGCTGACCGGGGAGTGGAAAGGAAAAGGCGCCTGCATTGTCACTCATCGCTGTCGCGGTCGCGATCATCGCCCGACTATAAGCGGTAGCACGTAGTCCTTCGAGCCAACGTGGCGTCACTATCGTATCGCTGTTCAGCAATATGACATCCCGGCCGGCGGCCAATTCAATGCCCAGATTGACGGTACGCGTATAACCAAGATTCTGCGGCGACCGCACCAATCTTATGCCCGCCCTGTCTTCCAGATCTTCGAATATCTGCGCAATTTCGTCATCGCTGCTCGCATCATCGATGAGAATGATTTCCGTCTCTGCCAGTTCGGTATGCTTGAGCACCGATGCAATGCAGGCACGCACCTCGTCCGGCGCATTGAATATCGGTATGATCACGCTGACGGGCGGTGCGACACCGATTGCCTTGGCAATGAGCGGCCGAGAGCCCTCAAAATTGCCCCGTTCTCGCATGGATCGTTCGGTAATCCGCTCATAGGCCTCCGCCATGCGTTCATTCAGCCGCTCTTGAGAGAAATTCTCCGTTATGAATGCCCGCCCCTCTTCACCCATCGTGCCAATCCGATGCCCGTTCTCACACAGTTCGACGATCGCATCGACGACCCCATCGATGTCACGGAAAGGCACAAGATAGCCGGTCTTTCCATGCTGCACCAACTCCGGCAACGCGCCCCAGCGATACGCGATGACCGGCCGGCCGGCCGCCATGGCCTCCGCGACCGTCCGACCAAAGGACTCGGCAAAGGTCGACAGATTGAGGAGGACGTTGATCTCCGCGATCGCCGTACGGGCGTCGGCTTGATAGCCGGCAAAAACAAGATTGTCGGGACGCTCTCCTCGACGGACCTCATCCATCCACTGCTCGATCTGAGCGGTTTTCGGGCCGACGATGACAAATCTGGCGCGGGGCGTCCGATCCGCAGCCCGGCTCGCCACCTCGACAAAATCGGCGATGCCCTTCTTGGGAAGATTGGAACTGACGATGCCGAACCGTATTTCGGCGCCGAAAGCGTTCCGCATCTCGAAATCTTCGATTGTCACCGCATTGGGGACATAAATCGTCCGATCGTCGCGACTGAACAATTCGCATGTCGCACGCGAATTACCGATGAGCCAATCGCTCCGCTCGAAGATGCTATCCACGATATAATCCGCGGTCTGCCGCAGTTGCTGCTGCAGGCCGTCATCGAGCGATATCAGTTCCCGAACATGGATGACTGCCGTACGCCCCATTTTCCTGGCAGCCACCATGGGTTCAAACAACACAATGGTATTGGCATATACTATATCTACGGCTTCGCGACTGATAATATCGGCAAAATCCAGTGCCGACCAAGCATAGACGTCTCTATTTTCCATCCATTGGGGATAGTTGAACGTGTATATGGCCGCGCAAAGTGACTGGATACGTAGAAAATAATCGTGATTATCGGCAGCGGGCAAGGTGACGATCACATTGACCGGAAGCAATGCGACCGCTGTCAGAACGTCAAGCAGGCTGCGCTCCCCTCCGAACAGTTCAGCGCTGACACTATGGGCACATATAAGGATAGTCGGCCGATCCGCCTCAATGCGGCATTGCCCCTCATGCCGCCGCCGCCCTTGCGGCATTTGGCCATCGGCAGAGAGCGGCGCGCCCAAATGGGCAAACCGCCCACGAACAGCAGCCCGCCCTTCGGCCTTTCCGAAGCGAATATAATGAATTAACGCATCAATCCCTGCCTCGGCGACATCGCCATTGGTCTCAAGATAGAGATGCGTGTCGAAGCCGGGACCGGGGTCCCGGCGCAACAACATGCCGAACCGGACGAAATGCTCCAGCGGCGGCAATCCGACCTCGGCAACGTCCTGATAAGTGCGCGTATACCACGCTTCGTCAAACAAACCAGATTTGGCGATTTCCGTGGCGATCTGTTCCCAGTCGTCCAACTTTTCGATCCTTCATCTGGCCGGTTGCCTGAGCAAAATAGCCCGTCAGGCGACCGGGCTACGGCCTTCGTCCCTGCCGAAACGAATATAATGGAGAAAAGGTTCCATATCTGATCCTGCAACATCGGCATTCGTGTCGATATAATAGCGTGTATCGAAACCAGGCCCCGGATCTCGCTTAAGCATCAGGCCAAAGCGGACAAAATGCTCCAGCGGCGGAAGGCCGACGATAGCTGTGTCAGGATATGCCCCGACATACCAAGCCTCATCGAACAGCCCCGATTCTGAAATTTCTTTGGTGAGCTGCTCCAGATCTGCCATCCCTGTTTCCTTCCTACTCGCTCCAACCATCCCTCCGCGAAGGCAGCCTCCGTATCAACTGCAATGAAAGCAGTCAC
This sequence comes from Sphingobium sp. WTD-1, assembly GCF_030128825.1. Classification (NCBI taxonomy): domain Bacteria; kingdom Pseudomonadati; phylum Pseudomonadota; class Alphaproteobacteria; order Sphingomonadales; family Sphingobiaceae; genus Sphingobium; species Sphingobium sp. WTD-1. Next base: position 4,881,115 of record NZ_CP119127.1, read on the forward strand.
TTATCTTATTTGTTTTTTTATGTTGCCAGAACACGCCCTTGCCCGGCAGCACACCCTTCTCCCTATTTTTTTACGCCCAGAGCATCTTTCAACCAACGGATCGGCGCCATGGCGCGATAGGAAGGCGAGGCCTGGATCATGTTCAATTGCATTTCGCGATCCGCCAATTGCTGACGAAGGCTGACCATTTCTTCCTGCTGACCCGCAAAATCCTGACGCATGGCCGCCAGTTCAGCCACGCGTTCTTCCAGAACATCATCTTGCGCGATCAATCTCGTCGCCATGACGCCCAGTTCTTCAAAGCGAAGGCCGAGCGTTTCCTGCAATTCGCTGCGCTCAACTTCGCTCTGCTCCCACAGCACAATCTGCGTTTCGAGATTTTGCTGCTGTCGCTCCAATCGCTCTGTCAGCGTCCGCCGTTCTTCATCCGCTGCCTGCAACTGTCCGGCGATGCTATCTTGTGACGACGCATATTCCGCGCGAATGGTCGCAAGCATATCCGCATGTCCTTGCCGGTCCGCCTCTGCTTGCTGCAACCGCGCCCTAAGATCTGCGACCTCCTCTTGCGAGGCAGTCAGCGCAGCCTCCCTGACCGCATGAGCCTGGGCATGCAGCCGCTGCTCCTCATTCAACGCGTCCAGCTTAGCTCTGAACAATGCCACCTTATCTTGCGAGGCAGTCAATTCGGCGCGCATAGCCTCAAGCTCTTCCGCATGCCCCTGCAATGTACGGCCGTTCTCCACCAATTGGGCGGTAATCGTGCCCAACTCCTTGAAACGGGTCTTGAGTTCGGCTTCCAGCGTCTTGCGCACCTTTTGCAGAGCCCGGCGCTCGGCCTCGCTCGCCTCCAATTGACGCGCACGCTCAGCCAGTTCCTCGACGCGAGCCGCCAGCCCCTGCCGCTCACGCTCGGCCTCGGCCCGCGCGCTGCGCTCCGCCTTCAACTGCGCGTCTGCACTCTCGACGCCTTGCCCCAACTGATGAATGCGCGCCTCAAGAAGCCGCTTATCCTCGGTCAGTTGCTCTTCCAGTTGCGCTCGTTTGACCAGGTCCGCCTTCAGCCGGGAGGCCATGGACTGCATGTCCTTCAGGCTGCGGTTCAACTTTTCCCGTTCGCCCTGCGCTTTGTCGCGCGCCTGTCGCTCCTCGTGCCACTTGGCTTGGCCATCGAACAATTGCTGCAGGACAGCAGTTTGTTCATGCTGTCCTTCCGCAAGGCCTGCTTCAAGTTCGGCAATCTTCTTGTCAGTCGCCGCCTGCAAACCGGTCAGTCGCACACATTCGCGCACGGCTTCATCATGGCGCGCAAAAGCGGCCTCGATATCGGCGGCAGAGCGATCCAGGTCCATCAACGCTGCGCTCGCTTCCAATTCACCAGCAATCGCTGTCGCGACCTCATCCCGTCGCAGCAATTCCGCGCCAAGTATCCGTGCCAGGGCATTGTCCGTCACGAGATATTCGATCGGAATGACCGGCATCTCCTGTTCGAGCGGCAAACCCATCTGGCGCAATGCCTTGGACGCATCGCCCGCGAAGGCGACATCCTCGACAATCACGGCGCGCCGACGATTTTTCCGAAAGAAGATCAGCAGCTTCTCGGTTCGCTCACGCCACTCATCCAACGCTTGTTGGGCCGGCACACCGGCTTCGATCGCCAATGCGAGCGCTTCTGCAGGCGCGGATTGCAGAATGAGAATGGCCGTCTCCTGATCCACCTGATCAGGCGCCTCCAGAAACTGGGGTGCGAAGTGCGAGACGGCCAATGCCACCTCCGCCAACCCCCGCAGACGCTCAGCATGCGCAACGCCGCCCGCATCAATATATATGGCAACCTTTTCTGCCGGCACATCCGGAATACTCTGGTTGGATATCTGCACCGTTGTCTCCGCTCTGCGGGGCGCCGCATCGGCCCCCATTTGCTCACCAGACTGCCCTGAATTCGATGTCATAGCCCGTTCACTCTATTCCCATAAAGAAATGACCCGAACTAAATCGACAGAAAAATTTCATTCCTGTGGCCCAAATCGTCACAATCTGACGCAATCCACCCTCCGCCCTTTTGCAAAAAAATCGGCTTCAAGCAATATGACTGCCGCCATGGCACCAGGCTTCAATCCTAAACGAATCTCCGAACGCTTTCACACAATTAACCAAGAATGGGTCATCTCCGCGCCTGCTGGAGGGACAAAGACTATCACCGTCCTATCCCCGCCCCTTTCACCGACACTGCGTCATCAGAAGCGCGCGGCTGTATTCTCGATCTCGTCCCCCTGAAGGCTATTTCACCTTTCAAAGGAGGCTAAGGCGCGACCCGTAGAAACAACCATAGGAAAGCAATCAAAATATGTAAATCCTTCGATTATGGGTCATTTGCCATGAAGATCGGGGGGAAGCCCAGCTTGACAAGGCCATCCCGGTCCCGCCTATTAGGGAAGCGGCCTTCGGCCAGCAGCAATACGGGTCGCCACGGATATGATGGCCGGGAGCATTACGCCCGTTAGGGGCTTGCCCCACCAGCTAGATTGTTCAGATTTGGGGGGTGTTTGACATTGACGCGCATTTTCGTGACTGGAACGGCTGGCTTTATCGGTTATCACTTGGCCGAATTATTGCTTCAGGAAGGCATTGAGGTCGCTGGCTATGACGGCCTGACCGACTATTATGATGTCGAGCTGAAACGCCGTCGCCACGCATTGCTGCGCCAATATCCGAATTTCTCGGCCACGGAGGCCCTGTTGGAAGACGGGGATAGTCTGGATCAGGCCGTCGACGCCTTCAAGCCAGACATCATTGTTCACCTCGCCGCTCAGGCAGGCGTGCGCTATTCGATCGAACAGCCCCGGGCTTATGTATCGGCCAATATTGTGGGCACGTTCAACGTGATGGAAGCGGCCCGGCGCAATGCGGTCCAGCATCTGCTCATGGCCTCGACCAGCTCGGTCTATGGCGCCAATACGCAGATGCCTTATGCCGAAGCGCACAAGGTTGACACGCAGATGTCTTTCTACGCCGCGACGAAGAAAGCCAATGAAGCGATGGGTCATTCCTGGTCGCATATTCACGGCGTGCCAATCACCATGTTCCGCTTCTTCACGGTCTATGGACCTTGGGGCCGCCCCGACATGGCGCTGTTCAAATTCACTCGTGGCATCCTGGCTGGCGAGCCGATCGATGTTTACAATCATGGCGACATGTGGCGGGACTTCACTTATGTCAGTGACCTGGTCCGAGGCATCAGGTTACTGATCGATGCCATTCCGGGTGATGCAGGTACCGCAGTCGAGGGCGACAGCCTCTCGCCGGTAGCGCCCTTCCGTGTCGTCAACATCGGCAATTCACAGAAGGTCCGACTGGAAGATTTCATTGATGCCATCGAGGCCGCTATCGGAAAAAAGGCGGTACGCAACTACATGGACATCCAGCCTGGCGATGTCCCCGCCACTTGGGCCGATGCCACATTGTTGCAGAATTTGACCGGCTACGCCCCGCAGACGGACGTGCGCGACGGCGTGAACCAATTCGTTGCCTGGTATCGGGATTATTATAATATTACGCCCTGAGCCGACCGGGCAGGAAAACAAGCCTGCCGCGATGATATGTCGAATTCGCAACATTCCATTATGTTGACTATTCAATAGCGGCATAATGGAATAGGGCCTGACCAGAATGGTTGAGTCGACCTTCTCACCTGTTATGAAACAGAGGGTTGTCATGTATCGGGACAGACGATGAGAGCCGAAGAAGTCGACCAGGAAGACCAGCAACTTCATCCTGTTGATGTGGCACGTCCAGATCACGCAAATTTGACCACCACAGGCGCGCCCATAGAGGCCTCCTCCGCTCTCGAAGCCGGGCACAGCGCTACGCTAGGTATGATCATGAACAAGTCGTTCCCTGAGGCAATCACATGGGCTGCAAGCCGCAGTCCGATCGGCACAATTGTCGACATCGGCGCTGGCAGCGGTGAAATTCTACGCATTCCAGCGGTTGCTTCGGCACAACATATTCTGTTGGTGGAACCAAATCCGCTGCACCTTTCTAGATTGAGGAAATTGTCGGCCGGCGACGACCGGATCAGCATATTGCCCGTGGCGGTCGCAGACTTTGCCGGTGAGGTTGTCCTGCGCCAGTTTAATTTCCCTGCGCTGGCCAGTATTCAGGCCCCTTCCGAGACATTGATGCGATTGCTTCCCGGCCTGCGTCAAACCAAACAGCAAGATGTCGATGCGCTACCGCTGGCCACCATCCTGGCAGAAAGCCTGCCCCTGGAAAATGCGCAGGTCGATGCCAGCAACATTTTGATCATCGAAGCCAATGGTGCCGAACTGGACATCGTGCGCGATTTATTGGCCTCTGATCATTCAAGTCATTTTGCCTATATTTTTCTGCATGCCGGGCGCGATGCGGCCTATCAGGACACTCTCCCCCTATCCGAGGCACAAACCCTGCTCGAAGCGGCCGGATATCAGCTGTCCTGTCAGGACGAGGGCGATCCGGATTTCCCCTGGCTGGTTTTCATGCTGGATCAGGTCGCCCTGCAGTTGCTCGATTTACGCCAGCAAGTGGCCAAACGGGATGAGGCCCAGGAGAGCGACCGCAAACGTCTGGCGGACTTGAACAAGCAGTTGGAGAGCAGCAAGACCGAAAGCCGCAGCCGCTCTCAACGCGTCGAAGAGTTGAAGAAAGAGATTGCAGCGCAGGCTGACAGGCACGGTGCCATCAAAACCCAGCTCATCGAGCGGGAACAACGCATCGAAGATCTCAACAAGGAAATCGCGGCGCTGACGGGCAAGCAGGCCACAATCGAAGCGCAACTCATCGAGCGCGACCAGCAGATCGCATCGCTGCAGGATCAGGCGGCCGAGCAGGCCAAAACGCAGGATGCCGAGCGCCAGCAGGTCCGCGACCTTACCAAACAGCTTGAAACAGCCAAGGCCGAAAGCCAAGGCCGCTCGAAGCGCGTCGAAGATCTCAAGAAAGAGATCGCTGCGCTGGCGGACAATCAGACCACGATCGACACTCAACTCATCGAGCGCGATCAGCAAATCGCTTCGTTGCAAGAGCAGGCGGCCAAGCTGGCCGAGGCGCAGGATGCCGAGCGCCAGCAGAACCGGGAGCTTGCCGGACAGCTTGAAACAGCCAAGACCGAAAGCCGAGGCCGTTCCAAGCGCATCGAAGATCTCAAGAAAGAGATCGCAGCGCTGACGGACAATCAGAGCGCAATCGAAGCTCAACGCACCGAGCGCGAGCAACAGATCGCATCCTTGCGGGATCAGGCAGCCGAGCAGGCCAAGGCGCTAGGCGCTGCTCAGCAACGGATCGCCGAGTTGACCAAGCAACTGGAAACGACGCGAGGAGAAAGCCGGGGGCGCTCCGAACGGGTAGAGGATCTGAAAAAGACCGTTGCGGCCCTGTCTGAAAAGCAGACCAGCATGAGCGTTGATCTCGCTGCGCGCGACAAGCAAATCGCGCTACTCCAGAGTCAGGCGATCGATCAGGCCAAGACCCATGAGGCGGATCGCCTGTATAGCCGCGAATTGATGCAACAGCTTGAAGTGATCCAGGCAGAGAGCGCAGATCGCGCCTCCTGCATTGACGACCTCGGCAAACAGCTCAATGCCGCGAAGTCGGAAAGCCGCGATCGCTCGCAGCGCGTTGAAGACCTGAAAAAGGAGAATGATTCGCTGCTGGAAAAGCAGCGAGCAGCGCAGGCCGAAATCGAGACCGCTTCTGCAGCACAGAAAGCGGACGGCAAAAAGATCGACACTCTTGCCAGTCAGTTGGACCAGGCGAAGGCCGAAAGCCGTAGCCGGGCCGAACGGGTCGAAGATCTCAAGCGCGAGATTGCCGAAATGCAAGTGACAGCCAAGGCCCATCTGGCCGACCGCGACCAGCAATTGCGCGCTCTGAAAGCGAAAGTCGAGGATCTGACCAAGGCCCGCGATGCAGATCGGCTGAAGATCGAGGAACGCAACGTCCATCTCGACAGCGTGAAGGCGGAGAGCCGCCAGAGAGCCGAACGGGTCGAAGAACTCAAGCGGGACAATGCGGCCCTTCAGGACCAGCAAATCGCCGCCGAAGCCAGCCTGGCAGAGCGGGATCAGCAATGCATATTGCTACAGCTTCAAATCGAGGAGTTGGAGCTGCTACTTGGCAATACACGGCAGGACAATCTTGACCAGGCCGGCCAAATCGAGGCGCTCCGGCAGGAAAAAGATGAACTTCTCGATCGGCAGAGTGCAACGGAATCCGGCCTGACCGAGCGGCATGAGCAATTGTCCCAGTTGCAAGCCCGCTATGACGACCAGGCCAAGGCCCGCAATGCCGATCGCGAGAAGATCGACGAACTCGGCAAGCAGCTCGACAGTGTGAAGGCCGAAAGCCGTGGCCGATCCTTGCGGGTCGAGGATCTCAAAAAAGAGGCTGGCGGACTGCGAGACGAGCTTGCGCAACTGCGCTCCGAATGGAGCATGGCGATCGAAAAGGAACAGAATGTCCGGGACAGCCTGTTGCGCGCCGAAGCCCAATTGGCACTGATGAAGGATCTGATCGGCCTTCAGACCCGGCCTGACATCGTCGCGCCGGACAAGCAGCGGATCGGGAGCAAGCGGCTGCCCAAATCCACTGTTCCTGCACAGCCATGAAACAGTCGATCGAACAACGGTGCGCGACGGCCCGTCTCTATTGGCAAATCGGCAACTGGGCTGGCCTCGCTGACCTGGAACTCGCCCTCGATGAAGTCGGCAACGCCCCTGAAGAATTATTATTATACAAGGTTCAAGGCCTGTTCCAAACTGGACAGAATGATGAAGCGATCCGACTTGCCCGCAAGGCTCTGGCAGCCGCTCAGTCCCCTGCACGGTTGATAGAGGCGCTCGCCAGCGGCACCCATGCAGCGCTGGCGCAAGCCTGGATGTTTCTCGACGTCCGCGACGCGGCGGTCAGTAATATTGTCGAGGCCGTGACCCTGCATCCTGCGGGCGGAGACGTATCGACCGTCGTTGGGATGCGTTTCGAGGCCGAGCGCAGTGCGGCCGAGAAGAAAGCGAACCGCATTTTGTGCCGTGACGTCCCGGCCAGGAAATTGTTTGTCGATTGCGGTGGCCATGATGGCTGTTCCGCCGTCATGTTCCTGCTTCGTCATCCGGATTTTGACTGCGTGACGTTCGAGCCCAATCCGGCGCTCCATAAATATTATGCCGGCGTCCCAACGCAATTGCGGCCTGAAGCGGCCTACACCTACAATGGCGAGATAAATTTCACGATCGATCCGATCGATGCGGACGGGAGTTCGCTGATCGAAGGGAAACGGATCGACGCGACCAAGAAACTGGAAAATGCGGAATGCCCCGTCATCAATGCGCCATGCATTGATCTTTCCGAATATATTCGAACGGTTTCGTCTAAATATGACGAAATTCATTTGAAAATGGACATTGAGGGTGCCGAATATGACATCCTTGAAAAAATGCTATCCGATGGAACACTAAACCTTATAGACAAGCTTTATTGCGAGTTCCACGTAGAGAAAATCCCAATGGACCCGAAACGCCATGATGATATTGTGGCGCGAGCATCGGCCATTGTTGGTAAAATCCAAGAGTGGAATGCTCACATATTCAAAACTGGGGATGGCGCATCCGTTAAAGCCAGAAGAGCTTATATGCTCGATCTGATCGAAAATATGCGCCAGAATTTATTTGGAGAACGGCATGGAACGCCTCGCCTCTATTCCTGAGGTTGGCTTTGAAGCCGCAAACGAGGCTCAGCGCGCCGGCGATCTGCTCGGCGCAATCAGAGCCTATGTCCGTTTGCTCGTTGATTTGCCCGACATCGCCAGTGAAGCGACCTTCAACCTGTCGCTTGCGCGCCGGCGTTACCGGATCATGCGGCGGGATGCTCCCGCCAGTGCGGTCATTTGCCTGGGTAATGTCGCCCTGGCCCCGCGGGTCGAAACGCTGGCGGCGCTTCATACCGCTGCCGCCTCGACCAGCGTCATCGGCCTCGTCGGCACCGATTCAGCGACCCCGATCGAGACGGCAATGGCGGGAATGGACATTCCCCTGCATCTCTTCGCTCTTGGTGCCCCGGAAACATTGCCGCGTCGCCTGCTCGACCTGGTACTGGACCATCCATGCGATGTCCTGCATCTGTGCGACGCGAATCTGACGACCCTCACCATTGCCCTGCTCTACAGCGCAATTTGGGACAGTCGCCTGATTCTCGACAGCAATGACCAGCCATTGCCTGTCACCCTTGCCGATCTGATTGCGCCACTGGCCCAGGACGCACCTCTCCGCCAATGGCTGGTGGGTGCCGATGAAGGCAGGGCAAGCATCGTCCTGCGCGACATCTTTGACGATCACAGCGTCGCCAGCGCCCCCCTTGAAGCCGAAAACGGCACCATTCTGCTGACCGACGAATCCTCGTCGGCCGACACCGCTCCGCTGCGACTGGCGCGCGCGCTTCCCGCCATAGGCACCTTGCTGGTGCCGGACGCGCGTGCCGCCCTGTTCGAGCAACTGGGTGGTTGGTCCAGATTCGTCGATCCTGCCGCTCCCATCGCAAGCGCCCAAGGCACCGTGGCGGAACGCATCATCGTCTATTCCGTACTGACGGGAGATTATGAAGCGCTCAAAGAACCCGAGGCCAAGGATCCGCGGGTTCGCTACCTGCTTTTCACCGACAATCTCAAACTGAAGTCTGACAATTGGGACATCATCCACCTGGATCTGCCCAACCTCGCACGACGCCATGCATCCCGTTTGCCCAAGCTGCTGGCGCATGAATATCTGCCCGATCATGACATCAGCCTCTATGTCGACAGCACCTTGACCCTTCATGCTACCGACATTGCCATGCTGGTTGATGAATGCCTGCAGGGCAAGGATATCGCTGCCTACGCGCATTTCGAACGCCAGTGCATCTATGCGGAAATGGAGGAGTGCATCCGGCTGGGCAAGGCCGATGCGACCAAGGTCGCTCCCATTCGTGCGCAGTTCGAAGCTGATGGCTTCCCGGCACAATATGGCCTGCTCGAAAATGCTTTCCTGGTTCGGCGTAACACGCCCGAAATCCGCGCCTTGAATGTGGATTGGAAGCAGGCGTTCGAGGCGGGCGCCGAACGCGACCAATTCTATCTCATGTACCTGCTGTGGAAGCGGAATATCCCGCATGCGGTGATCGGAAACAGCACCAACTTCCGTACCAGCCCCTGGGTCACCTTCCACCAGCACCAGTTCCGGCACACCCCGGTACCCGTCGTCCGGAAACCCGGGGACGTAATCCCGCTCATTATCTACTCCTGCCTCTTTGGCGATTATGAAGAGGCCAAGGAACCTGTCGCCCCACCCCAGGAAGGGGTCGAATATATCCTGTTCACCGATCGGACCGACCTCAAGTCGGATCGCTGGCAGATCAAGCAGGTGGATGAAAGCTTCGGCGACCTGCGCCGCACCTCGCGCTTGCCCAAGATCCTGGCGCATAGCTATCTGCCGCCGCACGAAATGTCGATCTACCTCGATTCCAGCCTAGTCTGGGAATGCGCGGATTCGGTGGCGCTGGCGACCAATTACCTCAAGAACAGCGACATCGCCCTGTATCGCCACTATGCGCGCGCTTGCGTCTATGACGAAATTCGCCATTGCATGGAGAAGGAGATCATCGACAAGCAGGCCGGAACCGAATTGATCGACAGCCTGCAAGCCGAAGGCTTTCCCGAAGCCTATGGCCTGTTTGAAAATGCCTTCATCATCCGCCGCAACACACCTGCCATGCGTCAGGTCAATGCAATGTGGTGGAACCGGTTTATTTCAGGCCCGCACCGCGACCAATTCTACCTGATGCCATCGCTCGTCGTCTCCGGCATTGCGCCCACCGAAATCACGGAAGGCCCGCAATTCCGCAAGAGCACCTTCATGACCCATCACAAGCATGCCTATCGCAAGAAGCCGGGGGCAATGAAGGTGGGCTGGATCATGGGTGGCGAAGCAGAGCGCGGCTGGGCCTACTCCAACAATGCCCGGCGCTTCATCAACAAGATGCGCTATGATTCGCACAAGATAAACAAGGCCAATCCCGATAATGACGTGGCCCTGTTCTTCGACCCCCTGATCCATCAGGGCAGCGACCAGCGCGGGCGGGTCAACCTTGTTCGCCTCGGCGGCCCCCGCCCCCTCAATCGCCTGTTTGGCGGCAAGGTGGTCGAGCGCGCAGCATTTTTGCGTAGTTTCGATGCCATCATTGCGCTGAACGCTGAACTTGCCGCTATCGGCGAGATGTCCGGCGCCCGCACCTATCTGGTGCCCAACGGCATCGACCTCGATCACTGGCCGCTCAATTACAAGGCGGATTTGCCGGAATTCATCGTCGGCTTCGCCGGCAATGTCCACACGGCGGAAGAGAGGCGCCTCAAGGGCTTCGACTTCATCAAGGGGGCGTGCGAAGCACTGGGTGTCAAGCTCAAAACCCTGCGCAAGGGCGAGAAGAGCCAGATATCCCATGAGGAGATGCACGAGAAATTCTACGGCAAGATCTCCTGCCTCGTCCACCCCGTGGCGGAGGGCAAGGAAGGCTCTTCCAACGTGATCATGGAAGCCCTGGCGTCAGGGGTTCCGGTGATCACCACGCTTCAGGCAGGCTTTCATGCCGAGCGCCTGACCCATGGCGAGAACGTTCTGTTCGCCCGCCGGAATGTCGGCGCCATCAAGGAACAACTCGCCAAGTTGCGTGATGATGCCGGACTGCGGCGCAAACTGTCGCGCAACGGACGCGCATTTGCGGAACGCGCCCATGACATCAACAAAATCTCCCAGGAATATCGCAATATCTTCACCGCCGCGCTCAACGGGCGCGACCGACTGCGGGTATCGTTCATTCCCGCGCAGCCGGCAGCCGAAAATTTCGCAACCGGACGTATCCGCTGCCTGTTCATGGCCGACGCCCTCAATCGCTATTTCGGCGGCCATATTCGCGCCGATGTCGGGCTGCAGGAACGGGCCGATGTGATCGTCGTCAGCCAGTTGTGCGACGGTCCGACGCTCACCCGCATCCAGCGGCATGTCATCAATGGCGCAAAAGTCATCTACGATCTTTGTGACCCCTATTTCTCCCGCCATGAGGAGGTATATGGCGTTCACGCCTCGGCCCGGTTCAAGGATCTGGCATCCCTTGCCGACCTGATCGTGACCCCGACCAAGCAACTTGCCAGCATGGTGGCCGAAACGGGATGCGAAACGCCTATCGTCACCGTCGCCGACATGATCGATTATCAAAGCCAGTATCAGCCGTCGATCGTCACGCCCACCGACAGCGTGGTGTGGTTCGGCAATCCGGGCCATGGCAATTTCGACTCAGGCCTCTGGGCGCTCAAGGAGCTTGAATCGCGCTGGAAACACAAGGTTTCGGTGATTTCGGTTCCCGCCAATATCAAGGCCCCGAAATCCTTTGAGGTCAAGCAATGGACATATGACGGCTTCATTGCGAAAATCCGGCAGCATGGCCTCGCGCTTGTTTCGCACGATCCGGGTCAGGCACAGAAAAGCAACAATCGTTTCCTGACTGCGATTGCCAATGGCGTGCCGGTCATTGCAACCGGTTCACGCTCGAGTGCGGATCTGCTGCAGGAGATCGGCTATCCCGAATTATTCGTGTCCAACAGCGAGGAACTGGACCGGGCCATGAAACTCCTGGCTGATCCGGCATGGCGCACAGCCTATGTCCGCAAGGCCCAGGCCTATGTTGAGGACGCATTTGGCCCGCTGCAGAGCGCACGGGACTTCTACTATCACGCACTGTCGAGGGTTCTCGAAAAGCCCGAATGCTAAAAAGCCGCACATCTCGGCGGTAGCGCCTGACGCTCCCGCCGAGATGTGAATCAGGCTCTATCCTTTAATTCCGGCCTTGGGCCAATGCGACCTGAGGCGATCAAGTCCGGAGAGGAGAGACATAACGCCCCTCCCCCACAGCCCGTCATTGGGGCTGATTTGTCAAATAAACCTCGCGCGACGCGCGCACGATCTTGTCGCCCGCTCGCACGAAATATTTGGATGTGTAGTGGGAATCATCGGCCAAGGCCCGCTCGAAGCCGAAGGCAGATATATGGCCGGTCGGATCAAGGAAGCCGACCGTCTCCTGCTCATCGGCAATCTCCTGCAGCACCTCCGCGATGAGTTGACGGCTGGGATTGACGCCCTTGAACGGCCCGGTGTCGACGAAATGGCCGATCAGCAATACCGGCTTGCCAATAGCGACAATCAGCTTTTCAACCGAATCCTTAAGGTCATCACGCGACATGCTGTAAAACTGGCGGCTTTTCATGACATCCAGCAATAATGGATCACTCTCCGCCAGCAACAACTCACCTTCCTCGGGTAGAGCCGTGCCGCCTACGATGGCACTATATGGCACCCCCATCTCCAATCCGGCCGCGAGCAGCCGATCACGGACGCGATTCACCTGCAGCACCCAGCCGTCATATACGGCATAGCGCAAAGACGAGATTTCCACGCCAATGACATCCGCTTCGCCGTAATGTGCGGCGAACAGGTCATCGGCACCCGCCAGCGTTGACGTATCCTGAATGCTGACCAGGTCGCCAATCTCAGCGGGGGGCACGCGCTCACGCCGCAGGATCGAAAGCGCCTGAACCATCTCCTGCGGCGTATGCATGAAGCCGAAAGTAGGGTCCAGCATATGGACGATCCGTCCTTCACGATGCATCGCCCTAATGGGCTCATGCACACGACAAGTGCCGAAGACGCCTACTTTCAGTACCATTTTTACCTCTTATGATCGGCTTTCTCAACCAGCATCATTTGCGCTCTCAGCCGCAATATTTCGTGCCTATAAACTAAAGCAAAGTTTGATAGGCAGGATCATGAAATGTCAAGCAGCGAGGACCGCACGAATATCGCCCGCCCCTCGCCCGACGTCCGCAGAGATATCATCATAGATCGCCGTGGAAATGAGCCAGTATCACCTATCAACGGCTTGAAAAGCATGAAAACTTGCCGCTCGAAGGGAGGGGTGCTATTCTGGCCGCATTCAAAATAAAATGGCAGGGCACGCATGCAAGACAGCGGCAAGAACAATAAAATTGAAATACTTGGATCATCAAAAGTAAATGGTGAAATAAAAGGAAACAATAATATTGTAAAAATTGGAGAGAGCCTGAAACTGGATTTGTCACTTAATATTTCTGGCTCGAACAATCGCGTTATCATTGGCCGTAAATTTGTTGCCAAGCGCCTAACTATAACCGTCGGCAATCACAACCCTGCCAACAATGTCACCGTCGAGATCGGTGAGGACTGCTCGACCGAAGCAGATTGCCGGTTTTATGTGTACAATAGCGGAAATACGTTAAAAATTGGCAACGAATGCATGTTCTCCAATTCGATCGTTCTTAGAACTGGAGAATCGCCCCACCTAATTTTCGACGACATTACTGGTGATTATCTTGACACGAGTGGGCATGTCGAAATCGGTGACCATTGCTGGATCGGTGAAGGCGCCTATATAACCAAGCGCGCTACATTGCCCCGAGACACGATCGTCGCGGCACGTTCGGTCGTCACGCATCGCTTCAGCGAAGAAATGACGATGATCGCCGGCAATCCGGCATCCGTGAAACGACGCAACATTCGTTGGATTCGGAACCGCAACAAACTCGTCGAGGGCAGCCGCTTCAAGGCATCCTATGACGATTTCATCAAGAAGCATGAAGTGTAATCGAACCGAGACATTCTCAAAGTAGGTGAACACAGATAGCGAGCGGGACAATGCAATGACGACAAGCTCCATGCCCTACAATGTCGTTCTTCCATTGCCCATTTGGTCGATTCATCAACAAGCCGATGCAATCGACTGGTACGGCGCTTGCCTTCACCTGCCCCAACCACTAGACATCTGCCCGTCATGATATTGGGAGGCATAGTGCGCAAGGGAATAATATTGGCCGGCGGATCCGGCACTCGCCTTTATCCGCTGACAAAAGGCGTCTCAAAGCAGCTTATGCCGGTCTATGACAAGCCGATGATATACTATCCGCTGTCGATCCTTATGCTTTCAGGCATAAGAGAAATATTGATTATCACCACGCCACATGATGCCCCCGCCTTCCAGGCGCTGCTGGGCGATGGCGCCCAATTCGGTATTTCCCTGTCCTATGCGATTCAGCCGGACCCCGGCGGACTGGCGCAAGCCTATCAGATCGGCGCCGATTTCATCGGAGATTCTCCGTCGACCCTGGTTCTGGGCGACAATATTTTCTACGGTCACGGACTGAGCGACCTGCTTGAGCGCGCCAGCCTGCGCGATCATGGCGCCACCGTGTTCGGCTATTATGTCAACGATCCGACGGCTTACGGCGTGGTATCCTTCGACAAGGATGGTCGTGCCGACAGCATTGAGGAAAAGCCCGCACATCCCAAGTCGAATTATGCCGTCACCGGCCTCTATTTCTACGATGGACGCGCCGTCGATTTTGCCAGCTCGCTCAAACCCTCGCCGCGGGGCGAACTGGAAATCACCGATCTCAACCGCCTCTATCTTGAGGAAGGCTCACTTTCGGTCGAGATCATGGGTCGCGGCTATGCCTGGCTCGACACTGGGACGCATGGCTCCCTGCTGGACGCCGCGCTCTATGTTCGCGTGACGGAAGAGCGGCAAGGCCTCAAAATTTGCTGCCCGGAAGAAATTGCGTGGCGCCAAGGTTTTATCGACGATGCGATGCTGGAACAGGTCGCCTCTCCGCTGCGCAAAAGCGGCTATGGCAATTATCTCATGGGACTGTTGCAGGGTAAGGGCGCAATGCAATGAAGGTCATCGAAACCGCCATCTCCGGCCCTCTCATCATCGAACCCAGCGTCTTTGGCGACGATCGCGGCTTCTTCATGGAAAGCTGGAATGCCGACAGCTTTGCGGCCGTCGGGCTGGATTGGAAATTCGTTCAGGACAACCATAGCCGATCGGCCAAGGGGGTGTTGCGCGGCCTGCATTTCCAGAACCCCAATCCCCAGGGCAAGCTGGTACGCGTCGTGTCCGGCCGGGTGTGGGACGTCGCGGTCGATATCCGTCGATCGAGCCCAACCTTCGGCAAATGGGTTGGCGTTGAATTGTCAGCGGCCAACAAGCGCATGTTCTGGGTTCCCGAAGGCTTTGCACACGGCTTCGTCAGCCTCGAAGATGGAACCGATTTCCTCTATAAATGCACCGGCCGCTATGATCCGACATCCGAACAGTCCCTGCTTTGGAATGATCCGACCGTAGGCATTGAATGGCCACTGGAAGGGATTACCCCGCAATTGTCTGGCAAGGATCAACAGGGCCAGTCCCTCGCTGACATCAAGGCCTTCGCATGAAAGCGCTCATCGTCGGCAGCAAGGGGCAACTTGGCCGCGCCCTGCAGTCCACGGCGCCAGCCGGGGTGGAATTATTCTGTGTCGATGTTGATGAACTCGACATCACCCGTCCCGATCTGGTGAATGAATGGGTCGACCGGGTAAAGCCGGACATCCTGTTCAATGCAGCGGCCTACACCGCGGTCGACAAGGCCGAACAGGATGAAGAAACGGCATTGGCGATCAACGGTACGGCCGTCGGCACGCTGGCCGATGCTGCCGGTCGAATCGGCGCCAGGTTCGTCCATGTTTCAACCGATTTCGTCTTCGACGGCACTGCAGGGACGCCTTATACGCCCGACGCTCCGGCTAACCCGCTCAGCGCCTATGGCCGTACCAAATTGGTTGGCGAGCAATTGGCAGGCGAAAATGCGATCATCGTGCGCACGGCCTGGGTCTACGCTCCCGTCGGCAACAATTTTGTGCGCACCATGCTCCGCTTGATGAGCGAGCGACCTGAAGTACGCGTCGTCGCCGATCAGATCGGAACGCCCACTTATGCGCCAGCCTTGGCCGAAGCGCTCTGGCGTCTGGTCGCGGCTCAAGCTCAGGGCCTATATCATTACACCGATAGCGGCGTCGCCAGTTGGTATGATTTCGCCGTCGCCATTCAGGAAGAAGGCATGGCTGCCGGCCTTCTAGCCCAGGCCGCCAAAGTCGTGCCCATCAATACAGCCGACTTTCCCACCCCCGCGCACCGACCTTCCTATTCGGTCCTGGACAAGAGCCGTACGTTCGACATCATCGGCGGTCCTGCCCCCCATTGGCGCGACCATCTTCGCCGGATGATCGCGGAGATTAAGACCAACGGATAATTGCCATGGATCGCTCTGCGATATGAGCGATCCATGATCTCAATCTCAGTTGGTACGACGATCGTCGGCGAACGAGGCGATCTGGATATCCAACGCCGCAATCAGAGCATCAAAACTCGCCGTCCAATCCGAATTTACTGCCGATATCAGCGGTTCGGGTTGCGCGAGCGCGTCCTTCATGGCTGCGATCATCGCCGTCGGCGCATCAGAGCCAAAATAGCTCAGCCCGTCCCGCGCCAGTTCGCGGAATACCGGCAGGTCGCGCGCCAGTACCCGGCGACCATATCCCAGAGCCTCAACCACCGGCAAACCGAAGCCCTCACCATAAGAGGGGACGACGACCAGTTGCGCTCTGCGATATAACTCTGCCAGCAATTCGTCGGATGCATCATTGAGCCAATGAAAGCCCTGACCGCGAGCAGGATGATCGAGCATCCGTCGCTGCAATGCTTCCGTCCGCCAGCCTGGCCGCCCGACCAGCACGAGGTCCGGCACCTCTTCCGCGCATTCGTTTCGCCACTGGTCGAATGCCGCCAGCAACACATCATGCCCCTTGCGGGGCTCGATTGTGCCCACCATCAGGATTGTTGGCCGCCGCTCCATCGCATCGATGATGACCTGTCCGGCAGCGTCCAAGCCACCGCTGGGCCTGCTCCCCGCAATGTCTCCGGACAAGGGCAGATGCGCCAGGCGCAACATACCTACAGCACCTTGCCGCCGTTCCTGCATCAGGCTTCGCATATCGAAGACCACCTGTTTCGATATGCACAAGGCCAGATCGGCATAGCGCAGCACGACGCGAATCCAGCGATCGAAATTGCGGACCGTACTTGGCGGAAACCAGTCCGGCGCGCGCAGCGGCAACAGATCGTAGATGGTGATTGCAATCACCGCCCCCCGCTGCTTCCAGCGAGCAAGCTGGCGACGGTGTCGCCACAACCTGTGCGCTGCAAGGTCCAGGCCAAGGAAAATATCGCCGCTGCCGATCTCTACCAGCGGCGCCTCTGGCAAAGGCAAACCAATATTCTCGCCATCGATCGCGGCTACGCAATAGCCGCGCCTTGCGGTCGCAACCACCGGCACGACCGCATAGCCCTCCAGAGGAGTTGCCTCCAACAAGTGCCAAAGCGCCCGGACCACCCGCTGGATACCAGTGCCAGCATCATGTTGCGCAATGGTCGAAAGATCAACGATTAGCCGCCTGCTCGAGGGGGCAGGTGCACCCGTCCGTGCAAAGCTGATCGCCGCTGCCAGGCGGCGCCAACCCCACCCGAAAACTGCCATCAGGCGTACCGATGATAATAGACATAGGCTTCGTCCACGTCGTCGAAGCTTATCAGTTCGCCATTCTTGAGGACGGCCGCCTTCTGACAATGCTGCCGCACATAGTCAGCATTGTGCGATACCAGAAAGATCGATCGATTGGCGCGCTTGACGAACAATTCCTCGTGGCATCGATCACGAAAACGATCGTCACCGACCGCGACAACTTCGTCGATCAGATAGCAATCAAAATCCACGACTAGCGAAATCCCGAAACCCAATCGCGCGCGCATGCCTGCGGAATAGGTCCCGATCGGTTCGAACATATATTTGCCGAGTTCTGCAAAATCCTCCACCCGGGGCAGCGCAGCCTCTGGGTCA
The DNA here is from genome assembly GCF_030128825.1 of Sphingobium sp. WTD-1. NCBI lineage: Bacteria > Pseudomonadati > Pseudomonadota > Alphaproteobacteria > Sphingomonadales > Sphingobiaceae > Sphingobium > Sphingobium sp. WTD-1. The sequence goes on from NZ_CP119127.1 coordinate 4,898,975, forward strand.
ATCTCGTAGATCCGGCAGATGAAACGCAGATTGTCGAAGCCAGTCAGCGAATGCTGGAAGGCCCCGGAGAAGGCCAATGGCCAGGACACAGACATATCGCGCAACACCCGTCCCTTTGACGGTTCTTCCACCCCGCCCAGCAACCGGATCAAGGTCGATTTGCCAGCACCGTTGCGACCAAGAATACCAACCCGCTCGCCCTTTTCGACGGTCAGATTGACATTCTTCAGAATCTCGGCCCGCCCACTGCGGGTCTTGTAATATTTACTGACGTTATCGAGCTTGATCATTGCGGTACGATATGCCGTTTGGCGTTGCGCAGTTCGACCAAGCCAAAAAAGGTCAGGACCATATTCCAGCTGATCAAATACATCGGACTGTACATCGCCGTGAAATGCGATCCAAAAAACCCGTCTCTAACCCATTCGACGCCATGGATCATCGGCACATACATTAGATAGGGCCGCATGGTGGCCGGCGCCGCTTCCGCCAGCCAGGCAGCGCCGGAAAATGGGAACATGAGATAGGTAAAGGGATGGAAGAATTTATCGACCAATTCCGAACGAAGCGAGAAGGCTCCCAGGAACATCCCCATTGCCATGCCGAACCAGGCAAGCGCCAGCCAGCCCTCCAGTACCAGATAGGGGTTTTCCGGTGCGCTGACCCAACCGATCGCCGAAAAGAAGATCGACAGTACGAAGAAGGAAACACCCACGCCGAGTACTTCCAGCAGGATGCGCGCGACCAGAATGTCCAGCGCCTTCACATTCCGGTGGTACATCAGCGACAGATTGGGCTCGATCGCGCCGATCGATCGCGAAGGAATGTTCCGCCAGACCAGCACACTCGAATAGCCAGTGACCGCAAAGGCGGCGATCGGCAAGTCCGAGCCATGGACATTGCGGAACGCGGTCCACACCAGAGTGACACCAATCGTGAAGACCATCGGCTCCACGAACAGCCACAGGAAACCGATATTGTGCCGCCCATAGCGCGTGAGCATCTCGCGAAGGATCAGTGCTGTCACGATCCGCCGCTGGATCGCCCAGGAGCGCCGCAGAGAGGTCTGCGGTATCTGATCTTCGCCTTCCATCAGTCCGTATGCTCGCGCACGCCTGCCAGAAGCATCGACATCACGCCCCAGAAGAGCAGTCCGACCACGAAGACATTGAGGATGCCGCGTATCCGCTTCGGCCCTGACCGATGGTCCGGCAGATTGGGTTCAACGATGCGCTCCACATAAGCGCGCTTGCGCCGCGCTTCGTTCCGCGCTTCCTGCAATGAGGAAATCGCAGCCGCCAGTTCCTTGTCGGCCAGCGCACTTTCCAGTTGGAGCCTCTGGAACTGGACTGCAGACGCCGCCAGCGACTTTTGATCGCCGGCAATCAGCCCCAGTTGCGCATTGATTTCCTTGCCCAGTTCGTCAATCCGCGTCCGCAGGACCGGAATTTGTGGATTCTGGGGAGTCAGCGATCTCAGCTGAACCAATTGGGTCTTGGTCGCAATCATCTCATCCTGCAGCTTGGAAATCATCTGCAACTGGACGGTAGCCTGCTTTTCCGGATCGACAATCCCTTCGCGGTTGCGGAAAGTCGACAATGCAATTGCGGCCTTGCGGGCCTGATCCTTCGCATCCTGCAGCTCTGTAGTGGCATAGCTGATCAAGTCTTCGCGCCCACGCGCGTTCATCCGATTGACCAGCTGTTCCGCCTGCTCCAGCAGCTGCAGATTGATTTTCTGGGCATCAGCAGGCGTATAGGCCTTGACCTCAAGCGTCGTGATGCTCGCCGCAGAATCATATTTTACGGTGACCATTTCATCGTAATAATCGAACAGCCGATCCCGGCCGCCGCCCCATCCAAAGGCGTTAAAACGATCTAAAAGGGCGATGGAAGGACGCGTATAAGCGTGAAGAACCGCATCATTCTTATTGAGCGCCTGAAGCGCATCACGCGACTTGATGTAATCATTGGCTGCGAAGGCTTCTTCGGACGCAGCGGAAAAGCCCGTCGCCTTGAAAAGTGCGCCAAGCCCGGTCTGCTGCTGCTTTTCAGAGCTTTGCACGACAAAACGGGATTCGGACGTATATATGTCCGAACGCAAAGAGAGATATATCGCGGCAACGACGGTTGGAACGAGCACCGTGGCAACAAAAAGTACCGGGAGCCCACCAATCTTCTCGGGAACTTTGATCATCAACTATCTTAATCTCTCAGTTTGTTCGGGTGGTACGCTGTGCCCCTGCCAATGTCCAGCGCTTTGCCATGGTGTTGCAGCGCAGCGAAATTTTACTAATTGGGCTTGTCAAATTCTCAGATTGACTTGTATTCACGACCCTGAGTGAAATCCAAAACGCTAAATGATTAGGAAGATCGGCCCATGAAAATCACGATGATCGGCACCGGTTATGTCGGCTTGGTTTCTGGGGCGTGCTTTGCAGACTTTGGGCATGATGTCGTTTGCGTTGACAAGGACACGGCAAAGATCAGCGCAATCGAAGCTGGCCGTATGCCGATCTATGAGCCGGGCCTGGATCAACTGGTGGGTTCCAATGCCGCCGCAGGCCGCCTGACCTTCACCACCGATCTGGCCGAAGGCGTCAAGGGCGCGGACGCCATATTCATCGCGGTCGGCACGCCCTCGCGGCGCGGGGACGGCCATGCCGATCTGTCCTACGTCTATGCCGCAGCCAAGGAAATCGTCGAGGCCCTCGACGGTCCTGCCGTAATCGTGACCAAGTCGACGGTACCGGTCGGAACCGGCGACGAAGTGGAACGGATTGCGCGCGAACTGCGGCCGGATCTCGACATTCAGATCGTATCCAATCCCGAATTCCTGCGCGAAGGCGCCGCGATCGGCGACTTCAAACGCCCTGATCGCGTCGTTGTCGGCACGACCGGCAGCGAACGGGCCATCGCCGTGATGAGCCAGATCTATCGCCCGCTCAACCTCAACCAGGCACCGTTGATGTTCACCGGCCGCCGAACCGCCGAACTCATCAAATATGCTGCCAACGCCTTCCTCGCGACCAAGATCACCTTCATTAACGAAATGGCGGATCTGTGCGAAGCGGTTGGCGCCGAGGTGCAGGACGTCTCGCGCGGCATCGGCCTCGACAACCGCATCGGCTCCAAATTCCTGCATGCCGGCCCCGGCTATGGCGGCTCCTGCTTTCCCAAGGACACCCTTGCCCTGGTCAAGACCGGTCAGGATTATGACACCCCGATCCGGATCGTTGAGACCGTGGTTCAGGTGAACGACCTGCGCAAGCGCGCCATGGGACGCAAGATTGTCAAGGCTCTGGGGGGCGATGCACGGGGCAAGACGGTGGCGCTGCTGGGCCTGACCTTCAAGCCGAACACCGACGACATGCGTGACGCACCGAGCCTCGCCATCGTCCAGGCATTGGAAGATGCGGGCGCCAGGGTTGTCGCCTATGATCCCGAAGGCATGCACATTGCCGCCCCGATGGTCCCGGGTGTGACGATGGTGAAGTCGGCTTATGAAGCAGCAGCCGGCGCCGATGCGCTGGTACTGGTTACCGAATGGGACGCTTTCCGTGCGCTTGATCTCCCCCGCCTCGCCGCTTCGATGAATGCGCCGACTTTGGTCGATCTGCGGAACATCTACCCCGTAGCCGAAGCACAGGCCGCTGGTTTTACCCTTTCGCGCGTTGGCAGTGCCGCCTAAGAACGACATCAAATTTCATAGAATGTCACATATGCTTCGCGCGATCATTACCGGTATTACAGGCCAGGACGGCGCCTATCTGGCGGAATTCCTTCTTGGAAAGGGCTATGAGGTCTATGGCTGCTTTCGTCGGACGAGTTCCGCGAATTTCTGGCGCATAGAAGAACTCGGCCTGATGGATCATGAACGGCTCCATCTGGTCGAACATGATGTGACAGACCTGTCTGCCTCGATCCGCCTCCTGCAACAAACCGGTGCGGGCGAAGTATATAATCTTGCCGCACAGAGTTTTGTTGGCGTCTCGTTCGAACAGCCGATCGCCACCGCCAACATCACCGGCCTTGGCGTGCTCAACCTGCTGGAAGCCATCCGGATCGTGAATCCGGCGATCCGCTTCTATCAGGCCAGCACATCGGAAATGTTCGGCAAGGTCCAGGCCAGCCCGCAGAACGAAACCACCCCCTTCTACCCGCGCAGCCCCTATGGCGTCGCAAAGCTGTTTGCCCATTGGACGACCATAAATTATCGGGAAAGCTACGGCATCTTCGGATGCAGCGGCATTCTGTTCAATCATGAAAGTCCGTTGCGCGGCAAGGAATTCGTGACCCGCAAGATCAGCGATGCGGTCGCCCGGATCGCCCTGGGCCAGTTGGACTGCGTCCATGTGGGCAATCTGGATGCGGAACGGGACTGGGGCTTTGCGCGGGAATATGTCGCCGGCATGTGGCAGATGCTGCAGGTCGACGAACCCGATACCTATGTGCTGGCGACCGGACGGACGGTTGCGGTACGCAGCTTTGTCGAACTGGCGTTTGCCGCAGCCGGCATCACCGTCGCATTCCAGGGACAGGGGCAGGAAGAGACCGCCGTCGACACCCGAACGGGCAAGACTGTGCTGCGCGTCGATCCGCGCTTTTACCGTCCCGCGGAAGTCGACCATCTGATCGGCGATGCCCGCCTCGCACGCGAAAAACTCGGCTGGGCACCGGAAACATCGCTCGAAACATTGTGCAATATGATGGTCGACGCCGATCTGCGGCGCAACAAGACCGGCTACAGCTTCTGAGCCGGCAGACATGAGCCGCGCTCTCATCACCGGCGCCAGCGGATTTACCGGCCATTATCTGGTCAAGGCCCTTCAAGCGGCCGGACACGAAGTTCACGCGACGGTACAGGATGCCAGCGGTGCGGACGCGCGGGGTTTGACCTTCGTGCATGGCTGCGACCTTACCGATGCAGAGGCCTGCCAAAGGCTGGTCGATCAGGTGCGGCCGGAGCTTGTAGCGCATCTCGCAGCGGTCTCTTTCGTGGCTCATGCCGACCCGTCCGAAATGTATCGGACCAATATTCTGGGCACCCGCAACCTTCTTGCGGCATTGGCCCAGACGTCGACCCGCCCGTCAGCGGTCCTGGTCTCCAGCAGTGCCAACATCTATGGCAATCGCTCGGAAGGCATTCTGGACGAAACAGCACCGGTGCAGCCCGCCAATGACTATGGCGTGACCAAAGCCGCGACCGAGATGGTGTGCAGCATCTACGCTGATCGGTTGCCCCTGATCGTCAGCCGCCCGTTCAACTATACCGGGGCGGGGCAGTCCCCCCGCTTTCTGATTCCGAAAATCATTGACCATGCGCGCCGGCAGGCCTGGGATATCCCATTGGGCAACATCGCAATCGCACGCGATTTTTCGGATGTGCGGACCGTGGTCGATGCCTATTGCCGTCTGCTGGCAGAGCCTCAGGCGATCGGCGGGACATTCCAGATCTGTTCGGGCCAGGCCGTATCGCTGGAACAGATATTGGCGATGGTCGAAAGATTGGCGGACGGGCGCTTTACGGTCCGCGTCAACCCGGATCTGGTCCGTGCGAACGAGGTCATTTCGCTCTGCGGCACACCGGCGCACATCGAATCCGTGATCGGCCCGCTGAAATCTGTCCCGCTCATCGAGACGCTGGAATGGATGCTGCGACACCATGGCTGAGCAGACGCAGCGCTGTCCGCCCTAATATTGGGCTTGCAACTCCAGCCGCCCTGTTGTTGATGAACAGGAAACGGTCGAAGCGAAACGCCCAACCCATTGAACATTGGAAACTTTATGAAAAGTCTATCCTGTCGCGCGGTGCCGAAGGAACGATTCAGCGCGGCGGCGCTCGCCCTCTTGCTGCTATCGACCTCGGCTTGCACCTCGGTAGGCCCTCGGACCGGTCATGTTCTCAAGGCTGCGGATAACAGTTCGCTTCAGGGCATCCAGATCGTCACGCTCGATCCGCTGACCGCCAATCATTACACTGTCCCGGCCGAACCGAGCTTCGCGGATACCCTGGGCACCGGCGAACCGGTCGGGCAGACGGTTGGCATTGGCGACACGCTCCAGATCACGATCTGGGAGGCACCGCCTGCCGTCCTTTTCAATCCCCCCTCCTCCAGCGCAGCAGCCGCTGCCGCCGGAGCCTCCGCGCCTGAAACCAGTCGCGGCACCGGTCTGCCGGAATATCTTGTCGGCTCGTCCGGCAGCATCTCGATCCCCTTTGCCGGTACTGTTCCGGTAACCGGTCGTAGCCCGGAGGCGATCGAGCGGGATATCACCGCGCGCCTGGTCAAGAAGGCCCACATCCCTCAGGTCAATGTGCGGATATCGCGCAACGCCTCCGCCAATGCCTCGATCGTCGGCGAAGTGGCGCAGAGCACCCGCATGCCGCTTACCCCGAAGGGGGAGACGATCCTGGACGGCCTTGCCGCTGCGGGCGGGACGCGCCAGCCGGTCAACAAGATGACCATTCAGATCACCCGCAAGGGTCAGGTTCACAGCATGCCACTGGAAAGCGTCATCCGCGATCCGAGGCAGAATGTCGTGCTGCTGTCCGGCGACGTGATCACGGCCTTCTATCAGCCTTACAGCTTCACAGCCCTGGGCGCTGCGGGCAAGAATGAAGAAATCAATTTCGAAGCCACCGGTATCACCCTGGCCCAGGCCCTTGGTCGACTGGGCGGCTTGCAGGATGCGCGTGCCGATCCCAAGGGCGTCTTCATCTTCCGCTGGGAAGCCCCCGCATCCGTACCCAATCGCGATGCGAATGTCGGCGTGGCCGCAGACGGCCGTATTCCGGTCATCTACCGCATCGACATGAAGGATCCCGGCACCTATTTCGCGATGCAGAACTTCCCCGTCCGCAACAGGGATGTCGTCTATATCGCCAACAGCACCACGGCCGAGTTCCAGCGCTTCGTTGGCATCATTGCCTCGACGGTCCTGCCGCTGATGTCGGTAAACAACGCCATCCAGGGCAATTAAGCCCTCTTGCCCGAACATGACAAAGCCGCCCTGCCGCCATTTCGGACGGCAGGGCGGCTTTTTGTTGACCTCAGGCCGGGCTTAGTTGGCTGAAGGCGTCGATCATCGCCTTGACGTCCTGCGACCGGTCGCGCGGCAACACCAGCACCACCTCTGCCGTCGAGATTACGATCGAATCCGTCACGCCGAGGGCGGCGATCGGCGGCCCGCCTGCCGACAGCAGCAAATTGCCCGAACTGTCCAGCGTGACCGCCGCACCCTGGATGCTGTTGCCATTCTCGTCGCGGGCCCGCACCGACCAGAGCGCATCCCAGGTGCCGACATCGGACCAGCCAATATCGACCGCCACGACCGCCACCCGGTCCGTCTTCTCCAACACCGCATAGTCGATCGAATCATTGGCACAGGACAGAAAATGCGCGGGTTCTGGCCGAACGATAATCCCTTCCTGGCTCGGTTCCGCCATGGCCCGCGCGATCGGCTCCGCCACCGCCGGAGCGTGTCGGGCCAGTTCATCCAGGAAATGCCTGGCCGTGAACAGGAAGATGCCGGCATTCCAATCATAACGGCCATCGGCCAGATATTGTTCGGCAACGGCAAGCGGCGGCTTTTCGACAAATTTGCTGACCTGGAACACCGAATGTTCCTCGCGGATCGGCTCGCCCTTTTCGATATAGCCATAGCCGGTAGCAGGATGATCAGGCTTGATCCCGAACGTGACCAAATGCCCCGCTTCGGCGATCGGCCGGGCATGGTCGAGATGACGATGAAACGCCTCTATGTCGGTAATGACATGGTCCGACGGCATCACCAGCATGAGGCCATCGCCCTCAGTCTGCACGATCCAGTGCGCGGCCATTGCGATCGCCGGCGCGGTATTGCGCCCCTCCGGCTCGATCAACAGGGCAGCCGGCTCGGCGCCGCTCTGCGCCAAAATGCCCTGTACCACGGCTAGATGCTGCTGTCCGGAAACCAGAATCGGTCCGCCAAAGCCACGTCGGCCATCAACCCGGCCGATTGTCTCATCCAGCATCGACCGGTCGCTTACCAGGGGCAGAAACTGCTTGGGAAGTGCCGGCCGCGACAGCGGCCACAACCGAGTTCCAGAGCCACCAATCAGGATTACAGGGTGAATTTGCATGCATGGTCCCAGGATTGTGCCCCATTGCGCGCACGCGCCAGGGCGAAGAAGGGTAGATTGTCGCGATGGCGCCGCTAACCGGAAATTATCGCAGGGCATATCCCGGCAGCGCCGAAGCCCGCGCAGGATGCGCGATAATCTTGGCTTTGGGATGCTCGATACGTTCCGACGTCAAACGGCGCACCGCATTTTCAACGAGCAGGCCAAGCCCCTCCTCGCTCAGCAAGCCACCGCGGATCAGGCAGCGGTCCATCAGCACTCTGCGGAAAGCCGAATAGAGCTTCATGTCCGGTTGGCGCGGCGCCTGCCAGAAATCATCTAGGCTGGACTGGTGAACGACCCCCGGCACCTTGTAGACGGCATGGCCCAGCACCACGACCGGCTTGCCGCTGTTGAGCGCCAATGTCCCCACCGTACTGTTGACGGTAATGACGCCCAGCGATTTCTGCACCACCTCGGCGATGTCCCAGTCGGCCAGATAGATCACCCGATCCTTCACCCCATAATGGGTCGCGAGACGGCGGGTGAGACGGTGCCAGGCCACCAGACCAGGATCGAGCGGGTGGCGCTTCACCACCAGCGAAACATGGGCCGGCGCATGCTGGGCAAAGCTCTTGATCACGAAACGCAATGCCGCCCGCATGTTGCCGAAGGGCGAATGCACGCGAATCTGATAATCCGAATTGAGCTGGAGCGGCAGGGTGAAATAGGGCTGATCCTTGATCGCCTCCCAGGCGGCATGCGATCGGCGCGCATCCCCTTGACTCACCACCAGCTTGCGACACCAGGCGACCGACTCCATCAGGAAACTGTGCGGCCGATGGGTTCGGTAGAATGGGAAATAGGGCCGCATGAATGCCGCGGCCAGGCCATTGCGCATCGTGTTGCGCGCGCGTGCCTGAAAAGTCGACGGCACTGGCGGCAGGCTGTCATCATAATCGGGCAGCTTGCGTGCCTGCTCCAGATACCAACGCGGATCAAGCGGCAGGGTCGAATTGCCGTTCACCCCATCATCCTGAAGCGTCAGGAAATCGGGCCGGATATAACCTTCCTCGACGACATGGACACGCAGGTTGCGCAGCCGCGCCATCCCATGCGCAGAGGCATGATAGGGACGACAATCGCCATAGAGGACCAGATCCGTGACGCCATGGTTGACGATGAAATCATCGAAGAACAATGGCCAGTTGCGGAACGTCCCGCGATAGTCCGTTGCCGGGCCGGGCCAGTCGACCTTGTCGCCGCCGTTGATGTTGATCCGCAACGCGGCATGCCCCCTGTCCCGAAGGGCTTGCGCCAGCATCGAAAAATAGGGGCCATGTGGTCCCTGAAGGAACAGAAATGTCTTGGACGATGGTTCAGCCATGAAGGAACTCAGCGGACAAGGTCATAAATCTTCGTAGCTTCCCCTGTAGCGCGCGCAGCCGAATGAGCCATGTCATCGGCGGCGTCGATCCACTGGCCATGCGGTCCACCATCAGTTCGGGGCCACAGGGCAAGCGCGTCACCGGATCGAGATAGCGAGGATAGAGAATGAGTGCGCCCGCGACAAGCTGATCCACATCCAGCAAACGCCCTCTTCGGGACGACGGTTTGGCCAGGTCGCGGGTCAGCCCCCAGCCGGCATAGAAGGGCATGCCATGCACCGTGACGGATCGACCGCGCATCAGCGCCTCGAAACCAGTCAGCGAGGAAAGGACATGGACTTCGTCTACCCGCTGCACCAGTTCCATCAATGGTGCGCCGCTGTCGATCGCGTCGGCATGTTCCAGTACCACCGTATCGCTCAGATGCCCCTTCCGATGTCCGGCCTGCACATCGGGATGAGGGCGATAGACGATCCAGGCATCCGGCTCCGCCTTGCGCACGCGGGCCAGAAAATCCAGATTGCCGCCGACGCCCGCTCCGCCCAGTTGGACTGACATGTCGTCATCGACCTGACCCACGGCCAGGACGGTCCGCCGGTCCGTCGGCAGATCGATCATCTGCCCAGCCTCCAGTCCATATTTGGTGACCCCCGCCGCGCAGACCCGATTGCGCAAGCGGCGCGCACGATCGACCAGGGCAGGCGTAAATATCTGGGTTGCGAGCAATGTCTCCAGATCGCTGGGGCTTCGGGCATTATAATAGATTCCGCTGCGATCGATCACCACGGAACCGGGCGGATGCAACCCTGCCCCCAGCCCACGCGATCGCAGGAACCCATCTTCCACCCGCGCGATCGAAACACCCTTGGCCGCTGCCTCGCTGGCCGTATCGGACGGCACACGGGACGGCCAGATCGCCAGCGCAGCTCCACGCTGGCGCGCGCGAGCCAAACCTCGGGCAGCCGACAGGAAGGGTGGGCTATCAAGCCCATCCCAGAGAAAATGCCGGATCGCCTCCCGTTTCCAGAAGGCCATGCCGCTGGCGGCCGCGATACCGCGATTGCCGTCGATATGACGGCGCCAGTCGGCCAGTTGCGCAACGACATGCTCGACATCGACCGGCACACCGGTAAAACAATCCCGATAGACCGCTGCCGCCAGCCTGTCGCGCGCTGCCGCGCGCAATCGTTCCGGCGCAAACCGATCACCATTAGCGCCAAAGACCGCCACGCCGAGCAGCCCCCCGATGATCGCCAGATCGTCTTCTGGCGGGGCATAGATGGCACGCGCCTGCGCTACCAATGCCCATGGGTCGCAACCGACCGGCAGAAAATGACCTATCTTTGCGCTGACGGCGGCACCACGCCGTGGCGCCAACGGCAGGATGCCAATCTGTCCAGCGACCAGACCGACACAGGCCTCCGCGGGGATCTCCACCCCTGCCCGCGCCACGATCTGCACCCCCTGTGGTCGATGCCCCCAGAAATCGCCACCGACCCGCGCCGCTGCAATCATGTCGAACAATGTATCGGGAATAGCCGCGACCGACGCACCGGCAGCCGGATGGCTGATCGCCGCCACATCCGAATCAATGCCCGGAAAGGGAGGAGAACGCAGGAACGGCATAACGGTCACAGAGCGTCGCGCTCCACCTGAGACATCTGTCCCACTCGCCTTTTCCACCAACCCCCGGTCACATATCCCCCTGATCCGGCACGCGGTCATCTTCTCGACCGGATCAGTCATGATCGCCGGGCGATTGCAGGTCAAGGAACAGAAGCTGTCACGTCTTCCAATAGCTGCGCCACTATGTCGAAATAGTCACGCCAGGTCGGCGCATGCCATCCGCCGATCCGCGCGAGTTGCGCCGCACGCTGCGGCGAATCTGCTGCGGCATAGGCGTGGATCATCCGCATCCAGCCTATGCCATCGAGTGGATCGATATAGTCGGGCGCATCCCCGCCCACCTCGCGATGGGCCGAAATGTCACTGCAGATCACCGGAACACCAGCGCACAGCGCCTCAACCACCGGCATGCCGAACCCTTCGGCAAAGGACGGCATCAGCATCGCCCGCGCGCCCGCAACCAAATCCTGCATCTGGTTGTCGGGCAGTTCGCCTGCCTCGACCACATGGCCGCGCAGCGCCTCGCCCCGCTCCAGCATGTCGATGACATTCTCATTTTCCCAGCCGCGCCGGCCGATCAGCACCAGCATCGGCGCCGCCTCGCCCAGCTCGTCCACCATCCGTCGCCAGATGTTGAGCAGCAGCAGATGGTTTTTCCGCGGCTCGATGGTCGACAGATAGACGAAATAGGGGCGCTGCGGGATCGTCGTGCCGGACCCGCCGAAAATATCCGGCGGATCGGCTCCGAAATGGGCGACGCATGTCTGGCGATCGGTCAGGCCGCTGGACAGATGCGGTTCCAGCGCGTCCAGCGTCGCCTGGCTGTTGCCGATGATCCCGGCGGCATAGAGGTCGATGCTGCGCAGCCGGCGACGATGCTCGTCCGCGCCCTGCGGCCGGGCAAATTCGGGATGGCTCAGCGGGATGACGTCATGCACAAGCGTGACGAATTTCGCACCCTCCGCGCGCAAAATCGCACCGACCTGCGCCGCATCGTCCAGATGATGTGGCGACGCCTGCAGATAGATGCGCGGCGCCTTGGCCCTGGGCACCGGGCGTGGGCGCGTCGCAAACATGTGGCGGATCACCGCGGCCCGTTCCGTGCGCTCGCCCGGAGAATCTACATTGCGCCATTTCGCTGCGGTGAAGGCCAGGAACTGCCGCACGGCGGATATGTTCAGCCGCCCATAATAGCCGCCGGCGGGATGGACGGCGGCGAAAGCCAGCCGATCGGGCATCCGCGCCAGCAATTCGCGGGCATAGACATATTCGACCCGGTCGATGCCGGTCGGGGTCGGGTGAAAGGCGCGCGAAAGCAGGCGCGAGATGTCGAGGATCACCTCGGCCCCGCCCCGGTCGCCGGTCAGATAGCTGTTGGCCGGCTTGGACCGCAGCGCCAGCCGCGCGCCCGGCGCCTTGAAGGGTTTGAGTGCCACGTCAGAACTGCGCGCGAATCTCTTCGGCCAGCGCCGCCAGCGCATCCTTGTCCGCCTGTGCGCCCACGCCATGGGCGACAAAGCCCTTGGGATCACCCTCCCAACGCGGCAGGATATGGACGTGCAGGTGAAAGATCGTCTGGCCCGCCGGCGCGCCGTTATACTGGGCGATCTGGATACCGTCGGGGTTCAGCGCCTTGCGGATGGCGGTGGCGACCTTCTTGGTGGTCGCCATCACCTCACCCAGCGCCTCATCCTCCATCTCCAGCAGGTTGCGCGCCTTGGACCATTTGGAAATGACCAGCGCATGGCCCCGCGTCTGTGGCATGATGTCGAGGAAGGCGAAGGTATTCTCGTCCTCGTACAGCTTGGTCGACGGGATCTTGCCCTGCAGGATCAGGGCAAAGATATTGGCTTCGTCATAGGTGCCGTCGAGGCTCATGAAACGCCCTTAGCTGATATAATGGGCGGTCGTCTTAGCAGCGACTTCCTCGGCGGTCACGCCCGGCGCCAGTTCCACCAGTTTGAACGGGCTGTCATGGTCGGGACGCTGGAACACGCACAGGTCCGTGACGATCATGTCGACCACATTCTTGCCGGTCAGCGGCAGAGTGCAGGCCGGGATGAACTTGGGATCGCCATTTTTGGACGTATGCTCCATCACCACGATGATCTTCTTGACGCCGGCGACCAGGTCCATCGCGCCGCCCATGCCCTTGATCATCTTGCCGGGGATCATCCAGTTGGCGATGTCGCCATTCTCGGCCACTTCCATCGCGCCAAGAACGGTCAGGTCGATATGCCCACCGCGGATCATCGCGAAACTGTCGGACGAACTGAAATAGGCCGATTGCGGCAGTTCACTGATCGTCTGCTTGCCCGCGTTGATCAGGTCCGCATCCTCATCCCCCTCATAGGGGAAGGGACCGATGCCCAGCATGCCGTTTTCCGACTGCAGCGTCACTTCGACGCCATCGGGAATATGGTTCGCCACCAGCGTCGGAATGCCGATGCCCAGATTCACATAGAAGCCGTCCTCCAGCTCCTTCGCCGCACGCGCGGCCATCTCGTCACGGGTCCAGGCCATTATCACTTCTCCCCTTGGGCGGGCGGCGCCCACCTCTTGTCGGCAGGAAAAACATCGTCGAAGCCGCCCTTGAGGCCGCTGCCATAAACGGGGTTGGGCAGGACGAACCAACCCGCGCCCCAGAGTTTCGCGATTGCCGGGCCTTGGGCCGCGGCGCGCCGCGCCGGCACGCTCTGTCCGACATTGAACAGGTCGGTGAAATCGCCAAGCTGGTCGCCGCCCAGCGCGATCACGCAATAGTCACGCGAAATCGTCCAACGCCGGCCATCCTTGCGCGATCCCATCGCATCGTCGCCGGCCAGATACAGCGTCTGGCCATGCACCGCCTCGCCCAGCCCCGCCGCCTTGATCGCGCGCGCGGTCGCATCGGCATTGGCGGCCGAGCGGTTGGTGTTGAAGATCACGGTCACGCCCATCGCCCGCAGCGCGTTGAGGCCGCTGTCCGCACCGGGCACCGGGCCGACCGCGCCTTCGCCGGTCTTTTCCCACGCATCCCAGTCGGCGGCATCATAGCCCTTTCCGGTCTTCGCATCATGATATTCGAAGCCGCTGTTCAGCATCACCGTCTCGTCGACGTCGAACACGGCGGCGAAGGGCCGGTTGCCGCACGGCACATATTTGGGCGCATCCAGGCTCGCGCCTTCGGCCAGCACGACAGAATCGGCCGGCCGCGCCTTCACGACGGCGGCGGCATGGGCGACCAAAGCGGTCCAGGCCTGGCGCGACAGCGCCGCCGCCTCGCCCGATCCGTAGAGATATTGCATGCCCGCCGGCGGCACCGCCGGTCCGGTCGGCAGAACTGGCGCCGGGCCAGTCGCACTAGTCGTCGCGGTGGTGGTCGCACAGGCCGCCAGCGGCGCCAGCAACAGTGCCGGCGCAAGCCGCATCATCGTCGCCATCAGGCCGCGTCCCTCTGGCGCACGGTGCGGAACTCTATCTTCTTGTCATAGGGCGCGCCGACGATCATCCGCTTGACGTAGATGCCCGGCAGATGGATCGCATCGGGGTCCAGGCTGCCGACCGGCACCACTTCCTCCACCTCGGCGATACAGATCTTCGCCGCGGTCGCCATCGGCGCGTTGAAATTGCGCGCGGTCTTGCGGAAGATCAGGTTGCCGCTCTCGTCCGCCTTCCAGCCCTTGATGATCGCGACATCGGCGAAGATGCCGCGCTCCAATATATAGTCCTGGCCGTCGAAATTCTTCACTTCCTTGCCCTCGGCCACCGCCGTGCCGACGCCGGTCTTGGTGTAGAAGCCGGGAATGCCCGCCCCACCCGCGCGGCAGCGCTCGGCCAGCGTCCCCTGCGGGCAGAATTCCACCTCCAGCTCGCCGGCCAGATATTGCCGCTCGAACTCCTTGTTCTCGCCGACATAGGAGGAGATCATCTTCTTGACCTGGCGCGTGCGCAGCAGCTTGCCCAGCCCCTCGCCGTCGATGCCGGCATTGTTGCTGGCGATGGTCAGGTCCTTAACCCCCGAATCGCGGATCGCGTCGATCAGCCGCTCGGGGATGCCGCACAGGCCAAATCCGCCCGCGCACAGATGCATGCCGTCGAACAGCAGCCCCTCCAGCGCGGCGGCGGCATCGGGGTAGAGCTTCTTGGCCATCGGCATCCATCCTTTTGAAATTTCGGCGCAGACTAGGCAGGGCGACCGATCAATACCAATGATTTGTTTTTTCGGTTAAACCCAAACAATGTCTATCAATCGCATCGCCTTCTACCATCTCGAAACCCTGCTCTGGATCGCGCGGCTGGGCACTTTCGCGGCGGCGGCGGCGCGCCTCAACACCACCCAGCCGGCCATTTCCGCGCGGGTGCGCGAACTGGAAAGCCATCTGGGCACCGCGCTCTTCCGCCGTGAAGGACGGACGATGGCCCTCACCCCGGCCGGGCGCGAACTGGTGCGCGAGAGCGAACCGCTCTGGGCGCGTTTCCAGGGCGTGCTGATGGGGTGCAGCGACATATCCGGCGCGACCGGCATCATTCGCATCGGCGCGGGCGAGATCGCGGCCGCCAGTTGCCTGCCCGGCTTCGTTGCCCAACTCGGCCGCGACCTGCCCCATGTCAGTCTGGAGGTCGACATCGCGCTCACCGCCGACCTCATCCAGCAGCTCGCGTCCGGCCATGCCGACCTTGCCTTCGCGGCCGGCCGCATCGCCCATCCGATGCTGCGCACCGCGCCGATCGGCAGCGTCGACCTGCTCTGGCTCGCCAGTCCCGCAACCGTCGCGACCATGGAAGACGCCCGCCCGCCAATCTGGTCGCTCACCAACCTGTCGCCGCTCTACCGCATCATGAAGGACGCGATCGCCGCGTCGGACCTGGCCGATTGCCCGCTCAACCTGTGCAACAATGTCCGCACCATGATCGACATCGTGCTGGAAGGCGGCGGCATCGGCATCTTCCCCCAGCCGATGGCACGCCAGCAATTGGCCGAGGGGCGGCTGGTCCCGGTGCCCGGCGCCCCGCTCATGCCCCCGGTCGACTTCCACGTCGCCGTCCGCGCCGCCGAAGCCGACCCGCTGGTGCTCGCGATCTTCGACCGGGCCAGCCGTCTGGAGTTGCGGGGTGAAGAGTGAAGAACGAGGGATAGGATCGCGGTCAACCTGATCGGTTAAATAATGGACTTCCGGCCCTCCCTCACAACGTCATGCTGAACTTGTTTCAGCATCCATCCGGCCCAATAGTCCATTGGCCTGCTGGGACAAATGGACCCTGAAACAAGTTCAGGGTGACGGTGCTGTTAGCGACAGTTTCTGCCCCCCAACCGTGCTGTCCTACATGCGCCTCTTCTGATTTACTTTGGGGATGGGATATCCGCGCCCAAGCAACTGGCCATGCGCCGCCCAGGCGTCGCTTCACTGTCGCCTTCGTGTCGCGTCGCTGTCGCGTCGAACGCGCGCGATCGTGACCCGATTGTCGCGCGACTGTCGCTTCGCTGTCGCGTCGTGGGCGCATTCCCGGCGCATTGGCCCGGAATCAGCCCCACGACACTGTGAACTTCGACTGTCGCGTCAAATCTCGCGCCGCGACGCCCTGGAATCAGATCAGGCCGGCAAGCGGGCTCGACGGGTCGGCATACATGCGCTTGCCCATGCGGCCGGCGCGATAGGCCATGCGGCCGGCCTCGACGCCCGCCTTCATCGCCGCCGCCATCAGCACCGGGTCCTTCGCCTCGGCAATGGCGGTGTTCATCAGCACGCCGGTGCAGCCCAGTTCCATCGCCTGCGCCGCTTCCGACGCGGTGCCCACGCCCGCATCGACCAGCACCGGCAGCTTGGTGCCTTCCACGATCAGGCGGATCGTCACCTTGTTCTGGATACCCAGGCCCGACCCGATCGGCGCGCCCAGCGGCATGATCGCCACCGCGCCGGCATCCTCCAGCCGCTTGGCCGCGATCGGATCGTCAACGCAATAGACCATCGGCTTGAAGCCTTCCTTGGCCAGCACCTCGGTCGCGCGCAGCGTTTCCACCATATCCGGGTAGAGCGTCCGCGCTTCGCCCAGCACTTCCAGCTTCACCAGTTCCCAGCCGCCCGCCTCGCGCGCCAGGCGCAGGGTGCGGATCGCCTCCTCGCCGGTGAAGCAGCCGGCGGTGTTGGGCAGATAGGTGACCTTCTTGGGGTCGATATAGTCGGTCAGCATCGGCGCGTTCGGATCGGAGACGTTGACGCGACGCACCGCCACGGTGACGATTTCCGCGCCGGACGCGACCAGCGCGGCGGCATTCTGCTCGAAACTCTTATATTTGCCGGTGCCCACGATCAGGCGCGAACGGAAGGTCTTGCCCGCCACTGTCCAGCTGTCATCGTCAACCGCTGTGACGTCGCCACCACCAACAAAATGCACGATCTCCAGTTCGTCGCCGTCTTCAACCTTCACATCGGCCAGGGTCGAACGCGGCACCACTTCCAGATTGCGCTCCACCGCCACCTTCTCCGGCGCGAAGCCCAGCTCGCTCGCCAGCTCGGCCAAGGTCAGGCCATCGCGGATGCGGCGATGCTCGCCATTGATATGGATGGAGATGGTGCCGTCGATGCTCACTACATTATCCCGTTCGTGGCTGGAAACGTGTCTCGACTTGGCGCGACACGAAGGGCTAAAGATCAGCGCGCATATAGGGGCGGCGACGCCGCGCCCGCAACAGACAAGTCTCGACCGAATGGGGGATCGCCATGGCGGACACACGCAAAATCTACGTTCTCAACGGCCCGAACCTCAACATGCTCGGCACCCGCGAACCGGAAATCTACGGCTATGACACGCTGGACGACATTGCCGAGCGGATGGAGGACGCCGCCCACCGCGCCCATGTCGAGATCGATTTCCGCCAGTCCAATCATGAAGGCCATCTGGTCGACTGGGTGCAGGAGGCGCATCGCGAGGGTGCCCATGCCATCATCATGAATCCGGGCGCCTATACCCACACATCGATCGCGCTGCATGATGCGATCAAGAGCATCACCGTGCCAGTGATCGAGATCCACCTGTCCAACCCGCACGCGCGCGAAGCCTTCCGCCACAAATCCTATGTCGGCATGGCCGCCAAGGGCACGATCGCAGGCTTTGGCGCCATGTCCTACATGCTGGCGCTCGAAGCAGCCCTGGAACTGTAGAACGCACAAAAGTTGCGCTTTGGCGCAAATGAGCATAGGCGCTGGCCGCCAGAACGCATTTTGAAAGACGACAAGGGTCAAGCATGAACGACAAGCATGACAAGGGCGCGATGCAGGTGGACGTCACCCTGGTGCGCGAACTGGCAGCTTTGCTGGACGACACCAACCTGACCGAGATCGAGGTTGAAGACGGCGACCGCAAGATTCGCGTGGCGCGCAAGATCGGTGGCGGCGCCCCCATCTTCGCAGCGCCCGCTGCCGTAGCGGCACCCGTCGCTGCCCCGGCTGCGGCACCGGCCGCCGCCCCCGCCGCAGCGGCCGAACCCGCCCTGCCGGCCGGCAATGTGGTGAAGTCGCCAATCGTCGGCACCGCCTATCTGTCGGCCGAGCCGGGCGCCGCCCCCTTCGCGCGCGTCGGCGCGCAGGTGAAGGCCGGTGAAACCGTGCTGATCGTCGAGGCCATGAAGGTGATGAACGCGATTACCGCGCCCGTCGCCGGCACCGTCAAGGCCGTGCTGGTCGATAACGGCCAGCCGGTCGAATATGACCAGCCGCTGATCGTCATCGAATAAGGCCGCGACCCCATGGCCATCGAAAAACTGCTGATCGCCAACCGCGGCGAGATCGCGCTCCGCATCCACCGCGCCTGCCATGAAATGGGCATCAAGACGGTGGCGGTCCATTCGACCGCCGACGCCGATGCCATGCATGTGCGCCTCGCCGATGAGGCGATCTGCATCGGGCCGCCCGCCGCCAAGGACAGCTATCTCAACATCGCCGCGATCATCTCTGCGGCGGAGATCAGCGGCGCCGACGCGATCCATCCGGGTTATGGCTTCCTCAGCGAAAACGCCAAGTTCGCCGAGATCGTCGAGGCCCATGGCCTCGCCTTTGTCGGCCCCAAGCCCGAACATATCCGCACCATGGGCGACAAGATCGAGGCGAAGCGCACTGCTGGCGCACTTGGCCTGCCGCTCGTTCCCGGTTCGGACGGCGCGGTCAGCGATGTCGAGGAAGCGCGCGCGATTGCCGATGCTGCCGGCTATCCGGTGATCATCAAGGCGGCATCGGGTGGCGGCGGCCGCGGCATGAAGGTCTGCACCTCGCCCGACCAGCTCGAAACGCTGATGCAGCAGGCCGGTTCGGAAGCGAAGGCCGCGTTCGGCGACGCCACCGTCTATATCGAGAAATATCTCGGCAACCCGCGCCACATCGAAATCCAGGTGTTCGGCGACGGCAATGGCAATGCCATCCATCTGGGCGAACGCGACTGCTCGTTGCAGCGCCGTCACCAGAAGGTGCTGGAAGAAGCGCCCTCGCCCGTCCTGAGCCAGGCCGAGCGTGAGCGGATCGGCGGCATCTGTGCCAAGGCGATGGCCGACATGGGCTATCGCGGCGCGGGCACGATCGAGTTCCTGTGGGAAAATGGTGAATTCTACTTCATCGAGATGAACACCCGTCTGCAGGTGGAGCATCCGGTGACCGAGATGATCACCGGCCTCGACCTGGTGCGCGAACAAATTCGCGTTGCCGAAGGCAAGCCGCTTTCCGTGAATCAGGAAGACATCCGCTTCACCGGCCATGCGATCGAATGCCGCATCAATGCGGAAGATCCCAAGACCTTCGCGCCCTCGCCGGGCACCGTCACCAGCTATCATGTTCCGGGCGGCATGCATGTCCGCGTCGATAGCGGCCTGTATCAGGGCTATAAGGTGCCGCCTTACTACGACTCCATGATCGGCAAGCTGATCGTCTATGGCCGCACCCGCGAGGGCGCGATCATGCGTCTGCGCCGCGCACTGGAGGAATATGTGATCGAAGGGATGAAGACCACCATCCCGCTGCACCAGGCGCTGCTGAAGGATCCCGAATTCCTCAACGGCGACTATACGATCAAGTGGCTCGAAGAGTGGCTTGCCCGTGAGGATGGCCAGTGAAGGCCACCATCTGGCACAATCCCAAATGCGGCACGTCGCGCAAGACGCTGGCGATCCTTGAGGAAACGCCCGGCGTCGAGGTCGAGGTGGTCGAATATCTCAAGACCCCCTTCACCCGCGACAAGCTGGCCCAGCTGTTCGCCGACGCCGGGATGACCCCGGCCGAAGCGATCCGCAAGATGGGCACCGATGCCGAGGAACGCGGCCTGCCGGACATGACGGCGGATGCGATCCTGGACGAGATGGCGGCCAATCCGGCCTATGTGAACCGCCCCTTCGTCGAAACCGAAAAGGGCGTGCGCTTCTGCCGCCCCCAGGACAAGGTTCTGGAAATCCTCTGAATATCAGCCGCTTGTCACGCCCATGTAACAAGCGGCTGATTTGAGCCCTTGCTTTGACGGGGGGAAGCCGTAGCTTCCTCTCCCATGGCAAAGGAACCGGCATTGGCGACCATCGCCGTCTACAGCCTCAAGGGAGGCGTTGGCAAAACCACCTTTTCGGTCAACCTCGCCTGGGCGTCGGCGAGCATATCGAAACGGCGCACCCTGCTCTGGGATCTCGACCCGCAGGCCGCGTCGAGCTGGCTCCTCTCCACCGACCTGGAAAGCCGCGATGCGGCCCAGGCCATCTTCAGCAAGGATGTCGAAGTCCCCAAGCTGATCCAGCCCACCACCGTGCCGGGCCTGGACCTGATCGCCGCCGACACCTCGCTGCGCAGCCTGGACCATCTGTTCCGCGAAATGGACAAGAAGAAGCGGCTCGCCAAGCTGATCGACAGCCTGGGCAAGGATTATGACCGCATCATCCTCGATTGCCCGCCGGGCCTCACCGAAACCAGCGAGCAGGTGCTGCGCGCCGCCGACCTGATCGTCATCCCCGTCATCCCCTCCCCCCTCTCGCAGCGCGCGATGGGTGAGGTGGCGCGCTATCTGGTGCAGCGTGGCGGCAATCATGCGCCGATCCTGCCGGTCTATTCGATGGTCGATCGCCGTCGCAGCCTGCATCGCAAGGCACTGGACGAACAGCCCGGCTGGGGCGCGATCCCGATGGCCAGCACGATCGAGCAGATGACGGTCCGTCGCAAGCCACTGGGCGCCTTCGCCCCCGCCTCGTCCCCGGCCCAGGCCTTCGGCGCGCTATGGACGATGGTCGAAAGACAGATACAGGCCTGATCGGCTAGCCGTTGCCACGGGCCTGTGCTGGCGATTCCGGAAACAGCCGCACCGCATCCTGTGGCAGCATCGGCCGGCCATAATAATAGCCCTGTACCTTCTTGCAGCCCAGTCGGCGCACCATGTCGAGTTCGGCGGCAGTTTCCACACCTTCGGCCGTGGTCGACATGCCCAGGCTTTCCGCCAGCGTTACCACCGCCCGAATGATCGCCAGATTCTCCGGCGTATTATGTGCCGCGCCGACGACGAAGCTGCGATCGATCTTGATCGTGTTGAAGCGGGTGCGACTGAGATAGCCGAGCGAGGAATAGCCGGTACCAAAATCGTCTAGCGACAATTGCACGCCCAGCCCCTGCAACTGGTCCAGCACGCGCAGCGCGCTGTCATCCTCGTGCAGGAAGACGCTTTCGGTCACTTCCAATTCCAGCCGTCGTGCATCCAGCCCACTCTGGGCCAGCGCATTCACCACTGCCGCTACGAAGTTGGACTGGTGCAACTGCTCGGCGGAGACGTTGACCGCGACCCTAATATGCGCAGGCCAGCGCATCGCCTCACGACAGGCAGTACGCAGCACCCATTCGCCAATCGGGCCGATCAGCCGCGCCTCTTCTGCCACCGGAACGAACTTTGACGGCGGGATCGGCCCCAGAT
This sequence comes from Sphingobium sp. WTD-1, assembly GCF_030128825.1. Lineage (NCBI taxonomy): Bacteria > Pseudomonadati > Pseudomonadota > Alphaproteobacteria > Sphingomonadales > Sphingobiaceae > Sphingobium > Sphingobium sp. WTD-1. The sequence continues at coordinate 4,920,994 of NZ_CP119127.1, forward strand.
CGGGATGAGTCCAGCGGGCGAGGGCTTCGAATCCCGTGATCACGCCCGATGTCGCATCCACCACCGGCTGATAGACAAGATGCAGTTGATCCTTCTCCAGCGCCTCGCGCAGAGCCTGTTCCAGCCGCTGCCGCTCCTCCGCCTTGGCATGCAAATGCGGTTCATAGGGACAATGGACACCGCCGCCCTCATCCTTGGCGCGATAAAGCGCAAGATCGGCACTACGGATGATCGCTTCAGACTGATGCCCGTCGATCGGCGAAACAGCCGAACCGACCGAAGCGCCCACATGGAGGACATGCTGGTCGATCTGATAGGGCGCCGACAGGGCATCGATGATTGCGATCGACAGCCGCGCAACCGCCCGATCATCATCGATCCGCGCGATCACCACGCCAAATTCATCACCGCCGATACGGCCGCAAAAACCGATACCGCCACAGACATGACGCAGGCGCAGCGCAACCTGGCTAAGCAACTGATCACCAACCTGATGGCCCAGGCTGTCGTTGATTGCCTTGAAGCGGTCGAGATCCAGCATCAGGAATGCGCAGCCGGGCCGGCGATTGCCGGTCTCCGCCATGGCATGATCGAGCGCATCACGCAGATGTGCTCGATTGGGAAGCCCCGTCAGCGTATCGAAACGTGCCAGTTGGGCGATCTTGTCGGCGGACTCGCGCTGAACGGTGATATCGGACCCGACGCCCCGGAACCCCTGGAAATTGCCATTATCGTCATATCGCGGCGACGCCGACAGTTCGAGCCATCGGGTCTTGCCCTGAACATCAACTGGCAGCGCCAAATTGCTGAAGCTCTCCCGCCGCTTGAGATGATCCGCCAGGCTATGCAGGCTGGAGGCGAAGCGCCCGCTTTCCCAACCCGCACCCGCCAGGATCTGGACCAGCGGTGCGCCCTCCAGTGCCTGCGACGTCATGCCCACACTCTCGGCAAACCGCGCGGAAACGCTACTCAGCCGACGCAGAGCATCCGTCTGCCACAGCCAATCGGATGCGCCCTGCTCATATTCGCGGAGCAGCAGGCTGACGACCTCGGTCTGCTCGGCCAGCTGGACGGTAGTGCTATGCTGACGCGCAAAGGTGCGGGCGTAGATGAGACAGCCAACTAGCAACGACAGCGCGTAGCTGGTTGCCAGCGCCCGCAGCGGCAATTGGGTGCCACCGTCAAACATCGACGACAGGCCGACGATACAGGGAACGAGAAAGGCGGTAGCAGCCAGCGGCGTTGCGGCGTAGCTGATCGCGCCGCACACCATGATACAGCTGATGAGGGTCCAGAGCGCCACCAGATGTTCAGCGCCGCCCCCGCGAGAAAAGAGAATCATGCACGCAGCCCAGACCAGACCGTGCAACAGGCCAGTCAGCGCATGGCGGCGTAGGTCACGGGCCTGAGGCAGCCCGCCGACACCGATCTTGCGGCGGTGAATCAGCAAGGCGCTGATCGAAACGGCAGCAATCAGCGCCATGCTCCAGCCGACCATGACGGTCGCCGAAACATGGCTGCCGAAGACCCGCCAGAGAAACAGCAGGCCGAACACGTTCATCGCCAGACGCAAAACTGCAACACTGTCGGCGGACTGCAACTGCGCAGTCAGGACGCGCATGTCGGCTTCATTAACGAGGCGTGCGAGCCCCATCATCGCCCTTAGCGAGCCCCGTCCCTGCCGGTCGGTTTCGGATTGCCCTTGCTCAATACCCACATGCCCGGCCTAGCAGGCAATGGTTATCAATCGGTATGCGCCCCCGGATCAGGCGGCGATATCGTAGGGGCGAATCTCACCAGTCAGATAGAGATTGCGCGCCTTCGAGCGGCTGAGTTTCCCGGAGCTGGTACGCGGCAGGGTGCGCGGCGGCACCAGTTCGACGACGCAGTTCATACCGGTAATGGCGCGGACCCGCTCACGAATCTGGTCGCGCAGACGCGAACGCTCTTCATTGTCAGAGGTGCGGCAATGGACCAGTACCGCCGGCGCTTCCTCGCCACCCGGCGTCGTAATCGCAAAGGCGGCAATGTCACCCTGCTTGAAGCCCGGCAACTGCTCCACCGCCCATTCAATATCCTGGGGCCAGTGATTCTTGCCGTTGATGATGATCATGTCCTTGGCGCGGCCGACAATGTAGAGATAGCCGTCGGACAGATAGCCCATGTCGCCGGTGTCCAGCCAGCCATCGACCATGCAGGCCTCGGTCGCTTCGGGATCGCGGAAATAGCCAACCATCAGCGACGGGCCAGTGGTCCAGACCTTGCCGATCTGGCGCTCGTTCATCAGGCCGCCATCCTCGTCCCGGATCTCGACGATCATGTCCTTGGCCGGCTTGCCGCAATTGACGATCGAACGGAAACGCTGTGGACGGCCTTCCGGTGCGGTGCCGCCGGACAGGTCGGTTTCCTCGACCAGTTCGACGATGATGCCTTCGCCCGGCGGCATGATGGTGACGGCCAGGGTTGCTTCGGCCAGGCCATAGCTGGGCAGAAAGGCCTTGGGACTGAAGCCCGCATCGCCAAACGCATCGACGAAGCTCTGCATCACGTCGGGGCGAATCATATCGGCACCGTTACCGGCCAGGCGCCAGCGCGACAGATCGAAACGATCGGCCGCCTTGGTCTGGCTCGACATGCGACGCGCACAGATGTCGTAGCCGAAGGTCGGCGAGTAACTGATCGAGGTGCCTTCATTCCGGCTGATCAGGTCCAGCCAGGCCAACGGACGGCGGGCAAAGTCCTCGGTCTTCATATAGTCGGTCGACACCTGATTGGCGACGACCGACAGGAAGCAGCCGACCAGGCCCATGTCATGATACCAGGGTAGCCAGCTGATGCAGCGATCGCTCTCCTGCACTTCCATGCCATGGCTGTGCGCCGACAGGTTGGATAGCAATGCATGGTGCGTTACCGCGACGCCATGGGGGAAGCGGGTCGAACCGCTCGAATATTGCAGATAGGCGATTTCCTCGCCCTTGGCCTGCGGCAGATCGCAGGGGACCGCCTCGCGGGCGATGAAATCCTCGAAGGCGATGCTCTCGACCGACTTCTGGCGACCGGATTCGCCCGCCATGTCCTCCAGTTCCTTGGGGAAGAGGAACAGCATCGGGTCACAGCTCGACAGCTGGACATTGAGCTGGTCGATATAGCTTTCCTTGCCGCCAAAGCTGGTCGGCAGCGGCAGCGGCACCGGCCAGGCACCGGCATAGACGATGCCGAAAAACAGCATGGCGAAGTCGGCGCCGGTTTCGGCGACCAGGGCCACGCGGTCCTCGGGCTTCACGCCATGGGCGATCAGGCGATGGGCACAGGCAACCGCATCCGTCCGCAGTTCGCTGAACGGATAGGGGCGCGCCAGATTGCCACGCGCATCGTGGAAATTCAGGCCGCGCTTGCCCTGCGCCGCATAATCCAACGCCTCGCCAAGCGTCTCAAAATCGGAGAAGCGGCGCGGAAGATCATCGTTGGTCGGCGTTGCTGCCATCATAGTCTGCGAACCCGTCATATTGGTGTCACCCAATGTCATATCTGTCATATTCCGGCGGCCGCTATCAGTTTTGACGTCGACTTGCACCGGATAGTTTCAATCCAGCTTGTGCTTGTAGACCACAAGGCGCGGTAAAATTCCGGCCCGACTGTGGCATAAAGATGGCGCTTAGCGCATGATGGCGCACAATGCACGACCGGTCATGACCAGCAAACGCCCGCCCCCACCTCTGGACGAAGACGCCTTGCGCGAATTGGCGCTGCGCTATGTCGGCCGGTTCGCGACCAGTCGCGGCAAGCTGCTCGCCTATCTTGCGCGCAAATTGCGCGAGCGCGGATGGGGCGGGGAAGCGCCGGCCGATCCCGAAGCGCTGGTCGCCCGCTTTGCGGAACTCGGTTATGTCGACGACAGCGGCTTTGCCCTGATGAAGAGTGCGGCGCTCGGCCGGCGTGGCTATGGCGCACGCCGCATCACCGAAACGCTGCGCGCCGCCGGCATAGAGGAGGCCGATCGTGGCGCCGCCAATGCCCAGGCACAGGCCGATCGCTGGGCAGCAGCCGACCGATTCGCCCGACGCAAGCGGATCGGCCCCTATGCGATGCAGGCGCCCGATCCCAAGGGACGGGAAAAGGCGATCGCCGCCTTCCTGCGCGCCGGCCATGATTATGCTCTGGCCCGGCGCTGGGTCGATGCTGCACCCGGAGACTTCCCCGAAGCGGAGGATTGAGGGTTAACCCTCTCCCGCACCTCCCCGAAACCCGCTAGGCAGGATCGCATGATCCGTACCCGACTGCTTTTCGCCGCCGCCCTGCCCGCGCTGCTCCTGGCCTGCTCTGCCAAGCCTGATGCAGGTAACGACGGCAACAATGTCCAGGCCGCCGCGCCGCAGGGCGCCCTTCTCCCTCTCGTCATTCACACGGCAAAAGACGCGCATCGCTTCGACGTGGAAGTCGCCCGGACCGAGGCGGAGCAGGAACAGGGGCTGATGTTCCGCAAGGCGCTGGATGCCGACAAGGGCATGCTGTTTCCGATGGAACCGCCGCGCACCGCCAGCTTCTGGATGAAGAACACGATCATCCCGCTCGACATGCTGTTCATCCATACCGACGGCAGGATCGCCTTCATCGGCGCCAATGTCGCCCCCTATTCGCGCGAACCGGTGTCCGCCGGCGTCCCGGTCATGGCGGTATTGGAACTGCGCGGCGGCCGCGCAGCGGAACTGGGCATCAAGGAAGGCGACCAACTGGCCTGGGGCAAATGCGCGACAGCCGACGGCAAGAGCGCGATCGACCTCGATTTCTGCCCGACAACCGCCCGTTAGGGCCATATCGTCCTTGCCCACGACAATCCCAGCGGCTAAGCGCATCGGCCATGGGTATCCTGGCAAACATCTTCACCTGGTGGAATGGCGCCACCTTTGGCACCTGGCTCTTCACGGCTCGCAAGGGCACGAAAGTGGGCGAGGACCATCAGGGCAATGTCTATTATGAAGGCGGCGTCGACCCGAACGGCCTGACGCGCCGCTGGGTGATGTATAACGGCGCCAATGATTCGAGCCGCGTTCCGGCCGAATGGCATGGCTGGCTGCACCACTCGATCGAGGGCACGCCCGAAAGCTTCCTGCCGCCGCCGCGCATCTGGGAAAAGGAATTCACCCCCAACGCGACCGGCACCGCCAACGCCTATCGTCCCTCCGGCGCGCTCGAAAAGGGCGGCCAGCGCCAGAAGGCGACCGGCGATTACGAGGCATGGAGCCCCGACGCGGCATGATTCGGCGTCCGGCGGGGGGATTCCCGCCGATCCTGCTTGGCGCGTCGCTTGTGGGTTGCGCGCTGCTGGCGGCCTGCGGTCGCAATGATGCGCCAGAAGCGAATCAGAGTGGCCCGGTGAAGATCGAGGGCCAGCCTATCCGCAACGCGGACGAGGCCAGCCTGTCCGGCACGCCAATGGCCGAGCGCACCGCCGTGATCGGCCTGCTGAACAAGCGCAACGGCCTGACCCGCGACCTCAGCATGAAGCCCGGTGAGGCGCTGCGCGTCGGCGACGCCATCGTCCGCCTGCAGGCGTGCGAGACCACGGCTCCTTGGGAAAATGTGCAGGAAACCGGCGCCTTCGTGCAATTGGACGTGCGCAGCAGTGCCGATGGCAAGTGGCGCCGCAACTTTTCCGGCTGGCTGTTCCGCGAACGGCCCGACCGCAATGTCGTCCAGCACCCGGTCTATGACGTCTGGGTCAAGAGCTGTACGATGGAATGGCCCGAAAGCGGCCCTGCCACGGTCAAGCTGGGCGACAAGGGCAAGGTGCCTGCCGCCGCATCGCCGGCCAGCGGCGCAAATGCCAGCTCAGCCGCCGCGCCCGAACCGGCTGACAGCACCGCGTCGCCCGCCCCCAGCGGCACGTCGCCGACGGCAACGCCCAACAACTGAAGATAGTCGCGCTGGCTGATTTCCTGCGCGCCCATGGTGCGCAGATGATCGGTCATGAACTGGCAGTCGAGCAGGCTGAAGCCGCCAAAGCGCATCCGCGCCACCAGCCAGGCCAGCGCCACCTTTGACGCGTCGGTGCGGCGCGACACCATGGACTCTCCGAAAAAGGCACCACCCAGCGCCACGCCATAGAGGCCGCCGACCAGTTCATCCCCATCCCAGCATTCGATCGAATGGGCAAAGCCTAGTTCGTGGAGATGACGATAGGCGCGCTCGATTGGACCGTTGATCCAGGTCGAAGGACGATCGGGCGCCGCTTCCGCGCATAGGGCGACGATGCCGGCAAAGGCGCGGTTGGCCGTGACGCGAAACCTGTCCTGTCGGATCGTCTTTGACAGCGAACGTGACAGGTGAAGGCCATGGAGTGGCAGGATCGCCCGCCGCTTGGGCTCGACCCAATAGACCTCGTCAGTCTGCCGGTCGTCGGACATCGGGAACACGCCGATCGCATAGGCCTGCAGCAAAAGTAGCGGGTCGATCATGTTTCCCGATATGGCATGAGGAGGGTCATTCTCGTTCCTGGCCAACAAGCGCGCCCATCAGGTGCCAAACAGCATCAACCCGAGCCCCAGCATCGCAATCATCAACGCGAATGCAAGAAAGCTGAAATCCGGCTTATCCGGGTTAGGCATGACCGGCTCCTCCTGTACATTCCCATATGGTCGCCTGCCCTTCCTATTGCACCGCTCGCAAAAATGGAAATCTACAGAAAAGTGAGGATATTGAGGCCTTCGATCAACTGATCATGATCAGATTGACTTGGTCCGTCGCCCCCCTAGTCTCCCGCGCCATGACATCCCTCCGCCTCGCAGCTCTGCCGCTGCTCCTCGCCACCGTCACCTTTCCCTTCACCGCTTGCGCCGCCCCCACATCCGATCCCTATGCCGCGCGAATCGCCAAGGTGCTGAAGACCACCCCGCTGATCGACGGCCATAATGACTGGCCCGAAGCGATGGCTGGAAAGGCCGGCGACGCCCGCTGGACCATGCCGCTCGACCGGCTCGATCCCAGCCAATATCATACCGACATCACCCGCCTGCGCGCCGGGCAGATGGGCGGGCAATTCTGGTCCGTCTGGGTGTCGGCCGACCTGCCCGAACTGCAGCAGGTGAAGGACACGGTCGAGCAGATCGAACTGGTCCACAGCCTCGCCCACCGCTACCCGCAGGATTTCACCCTCGCCACCACTGCCGCGCAGGTCCGTGCCGCGCACAAGGCCGGACGGATCGCGTCGATGATCGGGGTCGAGGGCGGCGGCCAGATCGACGGCAGCCTGGCCGTGCTGCGCGCCTATCACGACCTTGGCGCCGGCTATCTAACGCTGACCCACAGCCGGACCATCGCCTGGGCCGACAGTGCCACCGACAATCCGCAGCATGACGGCCTCACCCCGTTCGGCGAGGCGGTGGTGCATGAACTCAACCGCCTGGGCATGCTGGTCGACCTCGCCCATGTCAGCGAAGGCGTGATGCTGGACGCACTGAAGATCAGCAAGGCGCCGGTCATCTTCTCCCATTCCAGCGCACGCGCGCTGTGCAACACGCCGCGCAACGTGTCCGACGCGATCCTGCAGCAGGTGGCGGCCAATGGCGGCGTGGTCATGGTCAATTTCGCGCCGCAATATGTGTCGGAGGCCCGCCGGGTCTGGAGCGCGGCGCGCAGCGCGGAAATGGCCCGCTATAACGCCCCGCCCTTTGGCGGCCTCTATATCGGTGATCCCGAAGGCGCGAAGAAGGCGCTGGCGGAATGGGAAAAGGCCAATCCCGAACCGGTCGTCACCCTATCGATGGTCGCCGACCATATCGACCATATCGCCAAGGTCGCAGGCGTCGACCATGTCGGCATCGGCAGCGATTTCGATGGCGTGGGATCGCTGCCCCAGGGGCTGGGCAGCGTCGCCACCTATCCCGCGCTGCTGGCCGAACTGATGCGCCGCGGCTGGAGCGATGCCGACATCGCCAAGCTGGCCGGCGAGAATGTGCTGCGCGTCATGGCGGCGGCCGAGAAGGTTGCCGATGGCATGAAGGCGGAGCCGATCGGCAGTGGCACCGTCGCCTCGCTGGACGGCGCCAAGCCCGCAACTAACTAACGGCCTGCTCCAGCAACCGGATCGTACCCGCGTCCGCGTCGATTTCGGCGCGGGCGCCGACCGGCAGACTGAACTGGTTGGCGATATGGCCGAACAGCGCGCCCTGGAAAGCAGGAATGCCGAGCGGCGCCAGATGCTGTTGCAGCACTTCCGACAGGGTGAAGCCGCCATAGGACACGCCGGTGGCCGTGCAACTGGTGCACTGACCGAAGACGAAGCCGGCAAGCTTTGGCAATATGCCCGCCAGCGACAATTGGGTCAGCATCCGGTCAATGCGATATTCCGCCTCGTTGGTTTCCTCCACGAACAGGATCGCGCCGGTGAAATCGGGTAGCCAGGGCGTGCCCATCAGCGCCGTCAGCACGGTGAGATTGCCGCCCAGCAGCCGCCCGCTCGCCTTGCCGCCGCCAAAGGTGCGGATTCGCCCGCTGCGCGGAACCAGCCGATCCTCCGCCCCCACCGGATTGACATAGGTGGGCGTCGCCCCGTCGAACGCCACCGCGCGGAAACTGTCCCAGCTGAGCTTGCCCCAGCCGCTCGCGGCATTGGGGCCGTGGATGGTGGTGAAGCCGGCGCGGGCCGCAAAGGCCAGGTGCAGCGCCGTGATGTCGGAAAAGCCGGTCAACAGCTTGGGATTGGCGCGGATCGTCTTGAAGTCGAGATAGGGCAGCATGCGCGCGCAGCCCCAGCCGCCGCGCACCGCGAACACCGCCTTCACCTCCGGGTCGGCATACATGGCGTTTATGTCGGCGGCGCGGTCGACATCCTTGCCCGCCAGATAGCCATAGCGCTCGACCAGATGCGGCGCGGCCCTGGGCTTCAGCCCCATCGCCCGGATCGTCTCCTTGACCAGGTCCAGGTCGAAGGCGTCATCGGTAAAGCCCGCCGGCTCGACCAGGCCAACCACATCCCCTTCGCGCAGGCGCGGCGGCCGGATCAGCCCGGCCGGTGCCGCTGCCGAAACCGAAGGAATGCCCGCCGCAACCACAGCCCCGCCCATGCCGGCCAGCAACCCACGACGATCCATCATGCAAAAACGCTCCCATCCTTGTGGCGATAGACCCCACCGGACAGGTGCAGGTCGATATCGGGATAATGGCAATCACTGACAGACGGACGGCCAAAGGCAAGGAAGACGCAGTCCGCGTCACTTTCGTTGCGCAGATGATGGCCGTTGGCCACGCCCTTGGGAAAGGCCGCCATGTCGCCCGGTGCCATCGGCGTGCGCCCGCCCTCCTCGACCAGCACCGCCTCGCCCGACAGCATGACGACAAATTCGTCCTCGCCCTCATGCCAGTGCCGTTGCGAGGAGGCCGCGCCGGGTTTCAGCACGACATGGCTGACGCCGAAATCGTCCAGCCCCGTCGCCGGGGCCAGCCGGCGATAGAAGCGACCGGCGACCGCCAGCGCATGATCGCCCGGATAGCCGGTGGCATTGCTTTGTGGAATGGCGGCGAGATCGATCTTCGGCATGGCCCCTCTCCTCTGCGCTGGTCAAGAAAGTCGGCTTTCGCTAACGCTGCCCCATGACCAAGACCAGCACCAATCATGACGCCCTGGCCCTGGCCGAGCGCCTGCTCGCCTGCCCCTCCGTCACCCCGGCCGTCGGCGATGTGTTCGCCGAGCTGGAAGCGATGCTGGTCCCGCTGGGCTTCACCGTAGACCGTTTCGTCAGCGGCGAAGCACCCGACGGCCCGGTCGAAAATCTGCTCGCCTGGCGCACCACGGGCGCCGGCCCGCATTTCGCCTTTGCCGGCCATCTCGATGTCGTCCCGCCTGGCCATGGCTGGGCCAGCGATCCCTTCACCCCGGTGGTGCGCGGCGACCTGCTTTACGGCCGCGGCGCGGTCGACATGAAGGGCGCGATCGCCGCCTTCGTCGCGGCGCTGCACGAACTGCCCAACAGCCTGCCCGGCACGATCAGCCTGATCATCACCGGTGATGAGGAAGGCCCAGCCACCTATGGCACGCTGGCGCTGATGGACCGGATGGTCGCCCATGGGCTGCATCCCGACATGTGCCTGGTCGGCGAACCCACCTCCTCGGCGCGGCTGGGCGATGTGGTGAAGATCGGCCGGCGCGGCTCGGTCAACATGTGGATCAAGGTGGCGGGCACGCAGGGCCATGTCGCCTATCCCCACCTGGCCGACAATCCGATCCCGGCGCTGGTCCGCATCCTGGCCAAGATCGATGCCGAAGTGCTGGACACCGGCACCGACTGGTTCCAGCCAAGCAATATCGAGATCACCGACCTGGAAGTCGGCAACCCGGCGCATAATGTCATCCCGGCTGCAGCCACCGCGCGCATCTCGATCCGTTTCAACGACCAGCATAGCGGCGCATCGCTGATCGAGCGGATCAGCGCGATTGCGGCGAGCGAAGGCGGCAGCGTCGAGGCCAAGATCAGCGGCGAACCCTTCCTGACCCAGCCGGGCACACTCTCCACCCTGATCAGCGAAGCGATCCGCGACGTGACAGGGCTGAAGACCGAATTGTCGACCACCGGTGGCACGTCCGACGCGCGATTCCTCTCGCGCATCTGCCCGGTCGCTGAATTCGGCCTCAATAATGCGACGATGCACAAGCTGGACGAGGCGGTTGCGGTCGCCGACCTGCACGACCTGACCCGCATCTATACGCTGATCACGGAACGGGCGTTGCGCGGCTGAAGCCGATCTGCGACGCGACAGGGCGAAGTTCACGATGTCGTGGGGCTGTTTTGGGCCATTTGCGCCTGGAACGCCACCGCTACGCGCCTGCGAGGCGACAGTTGCGCGACACGGACGCGACATCAGGATCATCCTGACGCACCATCGACGCGACAATGAGAGGACAGTGAAGCGACATCCACGCGCCACTGGCGCAGCGGTCCATGCCGGATCAGGGGTCTTTGACCTGCTCATCGGGCAGGATAGATCATAAAAACCCGAAATAGGACAGACCGGCCGATGTCAGGAAGGGGTGAGAAGCTGAAGGGCTGCTTTTTGGGCAGGAACAGTCGCAAGCGGACGTTTTAGGGCACGTGCCCGGCTCGATCCACGGCACCCCACAGGTAGTATGAGGGTATGTTGGCGACGATGCCGGATCGGTAAATACCGACCCCGCTCACCTCGACGCAATCTGCCTGCTGCAAGCCCCGTGCTTCCTCAACAAGACGTCGAAGGGTCAATCCGCTATCATCAACGATGCGGTGAGCTTTCAATGAGCCACCTTTCGTCCCGAAGGGAATAATCGCAAGCTGTCGAGCCTGCAATTCGGTATCCGGTTCTAAAGCTGCGAGATCTTCCTTTCTGTTCGACCAATCGGCAGCTTGGTGTCGGAAAAAGCGCATCGGCAGATCAGGACGCAGTTTATCGAGTTCCGTCGGAGAGAGCGGCTGCGATCTAACGATACGCGACGTCTCTTTCAGGTAATCCGTTCGCATACGGTAAAATATCGCGGTGCGTGCGCGTTCCAACCCCCACCCGTGTTGATCCCACGCCACATCATAAAACGTCTCGCTCGCGTCAGTTTGGATTACTCGGATATCGCGAGTGTCCCAAGTTACCGCCAACACGTCGCCGGGCGTAAATTCCGATGCCATTAATTGCTCCCGTTGCCTCAGCGAATGTCGGCTATCAGGGGTGCCGGGCGCAAGCGCCAACGGCTCGAAATGGTCGGTTCCTGCCATCAATCCTCTGCTTCATCACCCCCACCAAATCGGTCGATGATGCGGGTGACCCCCATATCGGCGGTGACATTGCCCACGGTGCGGAATATGTCTGGCACGGTTTCCACGGCGAGCAGCAACGGAAGTGCCTCGACCGGGACGCCCATGGCGAGGCAGATGGGACCGGTGGTGGTGAAGAAGGTAATCTGGCTGGGCAGGCCGACTGCCGCCAGACTGACGATCGCGGCAACCGCGACGCCCAGTATGATCTGCACAGGGCCGAGAGCCACCCCGCTCATCGCCGCCACATAGAGCGCAACACCCAGATTGGCGGGCGGACTGGTAATACGGAACAGCGAGATGGCCAGCGGCAGGACGATCGAGCGGGTGCTTTCCCGCACCGCCAGCGGGCCATCGCTCGCCGCGATCATCGCCGGCAACGAGGCGATCGAGCTTTGCGTCGAAAAGGCGATGAGCTGCGCCGGCAAGGCCGCACGGGCGAAGCGACCCGGCGCGATCCGGCCCAGCAGGATCACCAGCGGATAGACCAGCGCCGTCACGGCCAGGCAAATGAGGACGATGAAAGCGATATAGTGGAGCAGCGCCCCGGCGGTGGCGAGGCCGGAGCGGCTACCGGCCACCAGTGCCAGGGCGAACACCCCGATCGGGGCGAGCCACAACACCCAGCCGACGACGATCAGCAGCGTATCGACCAGCGCGGCGAGAAAACCCGTCAGTGCGGCGCGGCGTTCCTCCGCCACGCGCGTCACGGCAAAGCCGAAGACGAGGGCGAAGAGCACGACAGCCACCACCTGTCCCTCGGCCGCGCTGCGGATCGGGTTGGCCGGAATGAAGCCCAGCAGCCATTCGGCGGACGGGCGGACACCGGGCACCTCGCTGACCGACCCCGCACCGGTAAGCGCCCCCACGGCGCCAGCCGGCACCGGCCAGAATTGCAGCAGCAACGGCCCCAGCAGCGCCGCAACAGCCGCGGAGGCCGTGAGCAGCAGCGCAAAGAGGATCAGCGTGCGAGTCGCCGTGCCGCTGGTCCGCGCCGTGCTGGCCGCGGAGGCAACGCCCGTGACGAGCAACGCGAAGATCAACGGGATGAGCGGCATCTGGAGCCCGTGGAGCCAGGCCTTGCCGACCGGCTGGGCAATATCGACGATGCGCCCATCCAGCGCACCACCAAATTCCGACAGGGCGATGCCGCACGCCAGCCCCACGACCAGCGCAATCATGATCCTGACCGTCAACGACATATGCATTCCCCCCTGATGCGTGACGGCATCGCTCCCCTGAGGATCAGCCTAAAAGCTTGCAGCCAAAAAGAAAGCCCGGCGATCGCAGGGATCGCCGGGCAATTTTGGTCTGGCTGGGAGCCGACCGTATCCTTGCTGCTCAGCCCTTCTTTTCAGGCGGCAGGGTGATCTTCACATCCTCGCCATTCTGGCCGGGGAAATTGGTGAACATCGCGTCGATCAGATTGGGCACCAGATAGGTGAGCTTGTTGGACAGCGACTGGGCGCTGGCCTTGCCCTCGAACAGGCGAAGATTGTCAGCCGCGCGGTCGATCTTCATGCTGAGGTCGCTGGTATAGACGGTGTAGCTCGACACGTCATTATACATGCCGGGACCGCCGAACAGCCACGGATCATAGAAGCCAAGGCCCCAGGGGCGCCCCCAGCGGCCATAGCCCCAGCCGCCGCCGAAATAGGGGCTCGGACCAAAACCACCGGTGGAGCGCACCCGCTCGCGACCATTGTCGACATCATAAGCGACGCGCACGATAAGGTCGGCCTTGGCCGGATCGCTGGCCGCGACATAGCCGGTCTGGGCCAGACGCTGGCCAACCATCTGGGCATAATGGGAAAATTCGAGTCCGCCGGCGAGCTTGGGATCGTCGGCTACGATCGTGTAGCTCTGCCCTGCGGGTGCGGGGAGTTGCTGGAAACGGGCGACGTCCGCCTTGAACGACGTGGCGCAGCCGGACAGGGCCATCAACGCCAATACGGGCGCTGCGAAAAGGCCGATCTTGCTGAAAGCTTTCATTTTTTCGCGTCCTGAATCAGGCGGATGCCTGTTAGTCTTCTTGCGCCCTGCTCTAGCAAAACGCAACTGAACATCGTTTGAACGCACCAACCCGTCGATTGGACGCAAGCCATGCCCGGTCAAAGAGGGGACGGAGCGGCGGCGCCCATTCCGTATGCCTGCCACAGGAGACGGGCTCTTTCCCCGCCCCCTGTGGCATCAGGGCATCACTCAGCGCATCAGGCCCATGGCGTCATAGGCCGCACGCAGGGTTGGCTCGGCTGCCGCCGCCGCCTTGGCCGCGCCCTTGTCCAGGATCGCGTCGAGCGCAGCATCGTCAGTGCGCAGTTCCACGAAACGTTCACGCATCGGCCGCAGCGTTTCCACCAGCAACTCGCCCAGCGCCGGCTTGAACGCGCCGAAGCCCTTGCCGGCGAACTGCGCGCAAACCGCGTCAGGCGTGCTGTTCGACAGGGTGGCGTAGATGCCGATGAGGTTGGTCGCTTCCGGACGACCGGCCAGGCCCTCTGCCGTTTCGGGCAGCGGTTCGGGGTCGGTCTTGGCCTTCTTCACCTTGGTCATGATCGCATCATCCTCGTCGGTGAGGTTGATGCGGCTCAGGTCCGAGGGGTCGGACTTGGACATTTTCGCCGTGCCGTCGCGCAGCGACATGATGCGCGCCGATTCCTTGGGGATGATCGGGGCCGGCAAGGTGAAGACATCAGCGCCGAAGTCGGTGTTGAACTTGGTGGCGATGTCGCGCGACAGCTCCAGATGCTGCTTCTGGTCCTCGCCCACGGGAACATGGGTCGCCTGATAGAGCAGGATGTCGGCGGCCTGCAGCACCGGATAGACGAACAGGCCGACCGAGGCGCCCTCGCGGTCCTTGCCCGCCTTGTCCTTGAACTGGGTCATGCGGTTGAGCCAGCCGATGCGGGCGGTGCCGTTAAGCAGCCAGGCGAGTTCGGCATGGGCCGGCACGCGGGCCTGGTTGAAGAGGACCGAGCGATCCGGATCGATGCCCGAGGCGACCAGGGCGGCGGCCATGTCGCGCACGTTGCGGATGCGTTGCTCGCGCCCTTCATGCACGGTGATCGAGTGCATGTCGGCGAGGAAGAAGAAGCACTGGCTGCCTTCATCCATCTCGTCCTGCATCCGCACCCAGTTGCGGATCGCGCCGAGGTAGTTGCCAAGGTGCAGATTGCCGGTGGGCTGGATGCCGGAAAGGACGCGCATTACTCTAATCCATTCTGTTGATTATGGGGTGCCTCGCCGCCGCAACAGCGCCTTGAGGTCGGACAGCCGATAGGCGCCTGTGACGAAGCATGCCAGCCCGTACAGCGCGACGCCCGCGCCGACAAGCAGGGCAAGGCCGATATAGCGGCCAACCATTGGGCCGGAGAGCATCGGGTCGAGCAGATCCTCGCCTGCCCAGAGCGCCAGCCCCATGACGACTGCCGCCACGGCAAGGCGCGGCATGCGGCGGCGCAGTTGCGGGTCGGCGGTGAAATGCCCACGCGCGACCAGCGTGCGATAGAGCATCGCGACATTGACGGTGGAGGAGAGCGCGGTGGCGAGCGGCGGCCCGATATGACCGAGCGTCGGGATCATCGCGAGATTGCCGACGATATTGATGGCGATCGACAGCATCGCATAGCGCACCGGCGTCTTGGTATCCCCGCGCGCATAATAGCCCGGCGTCAGCACCTTCACGAGCACATAGCTGGGCAGGCCGATCGAGAAGGCGGACAGTGCCCAGCCACAGCGCATCGCATCTTCGGCGCTGAAGCGGCCATATTGGAACAGGCCGCGCACGATCGGTTCGGCCACGGTGATGAAGGCGACGGTCGCCGGCAGGGTGAGGAACAGGGCGAGCTCAATGCCCCGGTTCTGCGTTTCCATCGCCGCCTGATCCTCGCCCTTCGACAACATGCGCGAGATGGTGGGAAGCAGGATGGTGCCCAGACCGATGCCGATCAGGCCCAGGGGAAGCTGATTCAACCGGTCGGCATAATAGATATAGGTGATCGAGCCCGAGGCGAGCAACCAGCCCGACAGCGCCGTGGAGATCAGCAGGTTGATCTGCGACGCGCCGGCGCCGGCGGCGGCGGGCACGATCAGGCGCAGCAGTTCTCGCACATCGGCGTCGAGGCGGGGGCGCTTGAGCTTCATCGAGACGCCGGCCCGCTTGCAGGCCCAGATCAGCCAGAGCAGTTGCAGCGCACCGCCGACCGTGACCGACATCGCCTGAACCCGCGCGGTTTCATATTCGTCGGCGCCGTGGAAGAACCACAGGCCCGCGATCATCGCGACGTTGAGCAGGATCGGCGCGGCGGCATTGACCCAGAATTTGTCGAGCGAGTTCAATATGCCGCCGAGCAGCGAAGCCAGGCTGATCAACGCCAGATAGGGAATGGTGATGCGCGACAAAGTGACGGCGAAGGCGAACTGATCCGGCGTCGGATTCTGGCGCGAAAAGCCGCCCGACAACGCCCAGGTGATCGGCCAGGCGGCCGCCAGCAGGACGACCGTGAACAGGATCAGCACCGGCAGCAGCACGGCCAGCGCCCGCTCGGCGAAATGATAGCCATCGGCCATGCCGCCCGGCCCGGCCGCCTTCTTGTTGAAGAGCGGGATGAAGGCGGCGGAGAAGGCGCCCTCGGCAAAGAGGGCGCGGAACATGTTGGGCAGGCGGAAGGCGACGCCGTTGAACGCGTCCGACGCGAAGCCGGCGCCGACATAACGAGCAGCAAGCGAATCGCGTACCAGCGCCAGCACGCGGCTGGCGAGCGTCAACCCGCCGACCGAGCCAAGGGCCTTCACCAATTTCATGCGGCGCCCCTCCATGCCGTTCGGGCTTTGACAGGCTCAGCCCGAACGGACATCAGGAGCATATAATGATCAGGCGTGGCCGGCGGGCTCGCCCGTGGTTACCTGCATCTGTTCGGCCTGCTGCAGGTAGAGCGCGCCGAAATCGATCGGATCGAGCAGCAGCGGCGGGAAGCCGCCGTCGCGGATCGCGTCGGCCAGCACGCGGCGCGCGAAGGGGAAGACGAGGCGCGGCGCTTCGGCCAGCATGAAGGGCTGAATCTGGTCCTCGGGCACGTTGCGCATGCCGAACAGGGCGGCATAGACCAGTTCGACGGCAAAGGCGGTGCCCTGCGGCGCGACGGCCTTCACTTCGATCTTCAGGGCGATTTCCAGCACTTCGTCACCGACGCGGTCGGCGCCGATGTTGAACTGGACGTCGATCTGCGGCTGATCCTGCCACTGATAGACGGCGGGGGCGTTCGGATTTTCGAACGACAGATCCTTCACATATTGGCTGATCAGCGCAATCTGCGGCGCGGTGTCGGCGCCATTGCCGGTCACGTTGGTCTGGATGGTGTCGGCTTCGTCGGCCATTGTCCTCAAATCCTTGCTGATCGTTCGTTGCTCGAAGGGCCGGAACGGCCCGCGATATCGATCCGCGCGCTTAGCAGTGGCGAAAGATCAGGGCAATGCCGCCCGACAGGAAGCAGCATCGGCCAATTGCTACGCATTACAGGGCAAGCCGATATTTGAAGTATCGTGCAAACATGCCTATGTTGATGGAACATCATCCCGAACAAAGGGTATTTGCCTCCGTGTACGTGATCGTCATCCTCGCCATGATTGCCGGCTTCCTGGCACTGCGGCTCTATTCCGTTCTTGGAAAGCGGACGGGCCATGAGCAGGAGCCTGCGCTGCGTCCGGCGGAGGAACGCGCCAAGGTGGGCGGCTTGCAGCCCCGCCCGATGCCGGAAGCGACCGGCGACTCGGTTCGCTTGGCCGAAGGCCTCATTACCCCGGCAGGCGAAGCCGGCGTGCGTGCGCTGATCAGTGCCGATCGCAGCTTTGACGTGCCGCAGTTCGTCGAAGGCGCCAAGAGCGCTTACAAGATGGTGCTGGAAGCCTTCTGGCGTGGCGATCGCGACGAACTGGCCTGGCTGTGCGATACCGATGTTCTCGGCTCCTTCGAGGAAGCCATTGCGGCGCGCGAAGCGGAAGGCCATGTGCTCGACAATCGCCTGGTACGGATCGAGAAGGCACAGATCGTCGATGCCAGCGTCAATGGCCGCATCGCCGAAGTCTCGCTGCGGTTCGAGGCGGACATTGCCGCCGTCACCCGCGACAAGGACGGCAATGTCATTGCCGGGTCGCTGACCGACGCGGTCGGCACCAACGACATCTGGACCTTCACCCGCGACATCCGCAGCGCGGATCCCAACTGGAAGCTCAGCGAAACCGACGAGGCGGCGTGAGCCTGCGTCATTCGGGGGGAGCGCTGCTTGCAGCGCTGATGCTGTCCGCCTGCGCGGGCGGCGTCATTCCGCCATCGGCCGGCGGCCCCGCGCCAAGCCGGCCGAGCGGTAGCGGCGAAGGCGCGACCCGGCCGGTTCCGGCCACGCCCCGCCCCACCCTGCCGCCGAAATTGCCGACCGTATCGCCGGACGGCCTGCCGACGGATCAAGCCAATGCCGCCGGCCTGGGCGTCACGCCCGGCCCCGACATTGCCAGCCTGATCCCGTCCGGCGAGCGCGCCCGCGCCGCCCTGCAGGCCTTTCGCATTTCCTGTCCAACGCTGATGAAGCGCACGGACCAGAGCGGCCTGACGCGCGGATCGGACTGGAACAGCGCCTGCGGCGCGGCGTCGAGCTGGCCCGAAGCCACCGCCGCCGAATTTTTCTCCCGCTATTTCGAGGCGGTGCAGGTGGGCGACGGCACCGCCTTCGTCACCGGCTATTATGAACCGGAAATCGCCGGGTCGCGCACACGCCAGCCCGGCTATCAGGTGCCGATCTATCGCCGTCCGGCGGAATTGATCGACGTCAACCTCGGCCTGTTCAGCGACAGCCTGAAGGGCCGCACCATTCGCGGCAAGGTGCAGGGCAGTAATTTCGTGCCGTTCGACGAGCGATCGCAGATCGTTGACGGATCGCTGGCCGGACGCGGACTGGAACTGGCCTGGGCGGCGGACCCGGTCGAATTTTTCTTCCTGCAGGTCCAGGGCAGCGGTCGGCTGACCCTGCCCGACGGCGGGGTGATGCGCATCGGCTATGACGGGCAGAATGGCCGCGACTATACCGGCATCGGCAAGCTGATGAAGGATCGTGGCCTGATCCAGGCCGGGTCGATGCAGGACATCATGCAATATCTGCGGGCCCACCCCGCCGAGGGTGCGGCGATCATGAACGAGAATAAGAGCTTCGTCTTCTTCCGTGAATTGACCGGCGCGGGACCGATCGGCGCGCTAGGCGTACCGGTGACGGCCGAGGCGACGGTGGCAGCCGACCCCAAATATATTCCGCTCGGCGCCCCTGTCCTGCTGTCGCTCGACAGGGCCGAACCCAATGGCATCTGGATCGCCCAGGACACTGGCGGTGCGATCAAGGGGGCCAACCGGTTCGACAGTTTCTGGGGCGCGGGCGCCCGCGCTCGCGGCATTGCCGGCGGTATGTCAGCCCGTGGCAGCGCACTGATATTGCTGCCGATCGGGTCCGCCGCACGGCTGGCGCGCCCGTGATCGCGCGCCATGCGACGCCGGACCCTATCTTCTGAGGAGCAGGCGCTCTGGGGCGCATTGACGCGCTCGGTCCGGCCGTTGCGGCCGGGGCTGATGCGCCCGCCCCTGCCCGTTGTCGCCCCGGCGCCGATCCCGGAAACAAGGTTAACGCCACAGCCTGCCAAGGCGGTGCCGATCACCCCCGCCCGTACGCCCGCAGCCGTGCTCGACACTGGCTGGGAAAAGCGAATCCGTAGCGGCAACATCGCCCCAGACATGTCGATCGACCTGCATGGCCATAATCTGGCAGGCGCCCATGTCAGGCTTAATCAGGCACTGGCAACGGCCTTGGCCCGCGATGTGCGGGTGCTGCTGGTCGTGACCGGCAAGCCGCCAAAAGCCAGCAGTCACAGGGATTCGAGCCGGCGCGGTGCGATCCGGGGCGAGATCGGCCATTGGCTGGAAACCAGCCCCTATGCCGATCGCATCGCCAGCGTGCGCATCGCCCATCCCCGCCATGGTGGCGATGGCGCCATCTACCTGATCCTGCGCCGCAAAAAATGACGTATTTTGCGCAGCCACTGACCTTTTCTTAACCACCGTCCTTCATATCCGACTGATCCAGCAGCACCGATTATCGGGGGCTTTGAGCAGGCAGGGAGGCACATGCAGGGCGTGACAGTGAAAAGCCGCGCTGCTGCCTTTGCCTGTGCGGCTGGCGCGCTCGTCTTCATCCTGTCTCTGCTATTGGGTCATGGCGCGGGCGACGATCTGGTCGATGTCGGCCGATCGCTGATCATCGCAATCCTATGCGGCACAATGAGTTGGGCGTCGGCCCAGCGCACCATCGCGGCCACCGCGAGCGCCATCGACACCGCGACGGAGCGGCTGCTGGCCGCCGCCCATGGCGATCTTCATTCCCATGTTCCCGCCGAGATTGGGCTAGAACTGCCCGACCTGTCGGTGGCGATGGAAAGCCTGTTCAGCCAGGTCCGCACCAATCTGGACCATGTCCAGACGCTGGCGCTGTTCGACCAGGTGACCGGCCTTGCCAACCGCACCAGCTTCTGTCGGCAGGTCGAACGCCTACTCATCGAACGCAGCGGCACGGGACCGGCCGCCTTGTTCTTCATCGACCTGGACGGATTCAAGGCGGTCAACGACACGCTGGGCCATGCAGCCGGCGACCAATTGCTCGCTCGGGTGGCGGGCCGCCTGCGCGAAGTGGTGATGGCGCAGGTCAGCGCGGGTCTGGGCGACGCCGTGATCGGTCGCCTGGCCGGCGACGAGTTCACCATGTTCTTCCCCGCCCTGCCGAGCCGCGAGGCAGCCACGCGCATCGCACGTGCCATCCAGTTCGCGCTGGGCGAACGATTCGAACTGGGCAGCCAGCATGTCGATCTGGGCGCGTCGATCGGCATCGCCTGCTATCCCGACCATGGCGACAGCCTGTCCGCGCTGCTGCGATCGGCCGACATCGCCATGTATCATGCCAAGCATGAAGGGCGGGGCCGCGCCGAGATGTTCACCGCCGAACTGGCACTGGAGGCGGCGGATCGCGCCGAACTGGAACGCGACCTGCTGCTGGGGCTGGAGCGCGACGAATTTCTGCTGGAATTCCAGCCGCAGATCGAAATGAGCCACGGCGGGGTGGCGCAGGCGGTCACGGCCGAGGCGCTGGTGCGCTGGGTCCATCCCGAACGCGCACTCATCATGCCCGGCGCGTTCGTGCCGGTTGCGGAGGAAAGCGGCATGATCGTCGCGCTGGGCGACTGGGTCATGAGCCGGGTATGCGAGACCGCTGCGCGTTGGGCGCGATCGGGCGTGCATCAGCGAATCGCGATCAACATTTCGACCCGCGAACTGGCACAGGCCGATTTCTTCCTGCGCCTGCGCCACGCCATGGCAACGCACCAGACCCCACCAGCCATGCTGGAGCTGGAGATCACCGAATCGCTGGCGATGGACATGGACGAACGCGTGCTGGGACAGCTCAGCGCGCTGCGACAGGATGGCGTGCGAATCGCCATCGACGATTTCGGCACCGGCTATTCCAATCTGGCCCGGCTGCGTGAATTGCCGGTCGACCGGGTGAAGATCGACCGCAGCCTGGTGCGCGACATCGCGACCTCCGCAGAGGCGCGGACGATCTGCAGCGCCGTCGTCGGCCTGATTCAGGGCCTCGGCATGGAAGTGGTGATCGAAGGGGTCGAGACGCAGGCGCAGATGGACATGCTGCGCGTCATCGGCTGCACCCTGTTTCAGGGCTATCACCTCGCCCGACCGATGGGCGAGGCGCAATATCTGGATCGATACGCCGCCGCGCCCACCGTCGAACCGACGGAAAGACGCAGCCTCTAAACCGGACGATTCAGGGCAGGCGCCGGGCCGACAGGATCTTGACCGTCGGCTCCAGCATCTGCCCCTTCATCACGCCATTGCCGGCGGTGGGCGATTTCGGACCGGCCTGGATGGCCTTCACGATATCCAGCCCCTCGACCACATGGGCGAAAACGGCAAAGCCCTGATTGTCGCCGGCCGATTCGGGATGCGCGTCCATCGCCGGCATCTTGCCCAGCACGATGAAGAAATCCCCGGTCGCGCTGCCCGGTGCATAGCGCGCCATCGACAGCGCGCCATCATCATGGGTGAGGCCCGTCTGGCTCGTGGGCTCATGCTTGATCGGCGGCAGGACGCGCTTGGGATCATTCTGTGTCCCGCCCTGAATGAAGCCATAGCCCGGGCCGCCGACGGCACGATAGAAGACGGTGCCGTCGAACCGCTTCTGGTCGACGTAACGCAGGAAATTGCCGGCGGTGACCGGTGCCTTGTCGGGATGCAGTGCCACCACGATGCGCCCGGCACTCGTGTCGAGCGCCACCCGGACATCGCTTGAGGCGACAGGCGGCGGAACCGGCGTTGAAGACTGGGCCAGCAGCGGGCCGGAGGCCAGCGCGGCAAGGAGGAACAGGGCCAGGGTACGGATCATGGCATCAAGCCTAGTTCAACCGCCCTGCCCTGTCAGCCCATGGAGTCAGCCCATGGTTGGGGCTGCTATCAGCCTTCCAACTGGCGCATCAGGGCGCGGACGTCGGCGTCCATGTCCGGATGGCTTTCGCGCAGCTTCTCGATCGTGCGCACCGCGTGAATCACCGTGCTATGATCGCGACCGCCAAAGGTGCGGCCGATTTCCGGCAGCGAGCGCGGCGTCATCTTCTTCGAGATATACATCGCCACCTGACGCGGACGCGCGACGGCGCGCGCACGGCGCTTCGACTTCATTTCCGACAGGTCGATCTTGAAATGGGCGGCACAGGCCTTCTGGATCTCGTCGATGGTCAGGCGACGCACATTGGCGCGCACTGCGTCGGCGAGCATGGTCTGGGCAAATTCCAGATCGATCGAACGACCGGTCAGCTGGCCATAGGCCACCAGCTTGTTGAACGCGCCTTCCAGTTCGCGCACGTTCGAGCGGATCGAACGGGCAAGGAAGTCGATCACCGCATCGGGCACCGGCGGATCGCCGGCATGGGCACGGCGCGCCTCCAGAATCGCAAGGCGCAGGTCGAGACCCGCCGGACGGATATCGGCCACCAGACCGCCCGCCAGACGCGACAGGATGCGCGGGTCAATGCCGTCCAGCATTTGCGGCGCGCGGTCGGCGGTCACGACGATGCGGGCACCGGTATCGATCAGGTCGTTGATCGTGTGGAGGAATTCTTCCTGGGTCGAGCCCTTGCCGGCGATGAACTGGATGTCATCGATCAGCAGCAGGCGCGCGGCGCGCAGGCGGGCCTTGAACGCCATCGTCTCGTTCGAGCGCATCGCGTTGACGAACTCGACCATGAAGCGTTCGGCCGACATGTAGAGCACCGGTGCGCTCGGCGAATGGGCCGAGAAGGCCCGCGCGATCGAGTGCAGCAGGTGCGTCTTGCCCTGGCCGGTGCCGCCATGGATGAAGAGCGGCGTGAAGCGGGGCTCTGCCTCGCCCGCCATTGCCAGCGCCGCCGAATAGGCGAGCTGGTTGGTCTCACCCGGAACGAACTGGTCGAAGGCGTGGCGCGGCTGGAAGTTGCAGGCGACGGTCGGCGCAGCGGCAACGATCGCCGGCGCCGTCACGGTTGCGGCCACGTCGCGCTTCACCTCCAGCAGGCGCGGCCCCGACGAATCGGGCGCACGACGCAGGCGCACTTCACGCACGCCGGCGCCAGAGCAACGCCAGGCCATGCGCAGGCGGTCGCCAAACTGGCCGGAAACGAAATTCGCGCTGAAATCCGACGCAAAATGGAGATCCAGCGTCTGCGAATCGGGGCAATAGTCACCCAGGCGCGCAGGCTTCAACCATTGGTCGAACATGCGCGCGCCGATGTCGCGGCGCAGACCGGTGCGGATGGTCGTCCAGGCGGATTCCAGGCGGGCCATATCTGCCGCTGCCTCTCCGTCCTGAATTCCAAGCACCGCCGCATTATCCTTCATTGAATGCTGCCCCCAAAATACCAACAAAAATGCCCTGAGGGCACGACTATCGGACGCAACAAGATGGTTCGGAAAAGCGCCCCCGCCTTTCCGAGTCTGATACATCGACTGACATTATGACGACCGCCAGGAAGTGATTCGATCAGCGGCCGGAGGATCAAAATAGACAGGGCCGCTTCGCCGGATCAAGGGCGGGTCGCTTCAAAAAACTGAAATAAAGACGTTGACTCGGGAATCCCGCAGAAAACCGCAGATTCACAAATTATGACTATTTTTCAGGGAATTACTTGTAGTCGATTCTGACGATCTGGCTCGAATCGTGAGAAATTCGCGGGTCAGGGAAATGACCATTTCGTGACTCCAGCAGAAAAAGCCCGCTCCGGCGATCCGGAGCGGGCTTTTCAGATAAGCGGGTAGCTTAACGTAAGGCTTAGGCGATCGCGCCGACGGCCTTGGTCAGGCGACCGAACTTACGAGCGGCGGTGTTCTTGTGCAGAACGCCACGGGCAACGCCGCGGGCCAGTTCGGGCTGGACAGTCTGAAGTGCGGTAGCAGCTGCATCCTTGTCACCGGCGAGGATGGCGGCTTCCACCTTCTTCACCAGGGTGCGGATCCGGCTGATGCGGGCGCCATTGATCGCGGCGCGACGCTCATTGCGACGGATGCGCTTCTTGGCTTGCGGCGTATTGGCCATTCTATTCCTCGGTTCTCATCAAATCTCGGGAAGAGGCCCGTCGGATTCGCCAACCAGCCTCGTGAAGGTGCGCCCCTTACAGCTGTTCCGGGGTGTCGTCAACCAGCGAGCCCTCCGCTATTTCTGGCATTTTGGGCAATGGAAGGTCGATCGTCCCCCATCGACTCGGCGCTGCACGGTGCCACCACAGGGACAAATCTGTCCTTCGCGCCCATAGACTCGCCATTGGTTGGAGAAATAGCCCAATTCGCCATCCGGCCGCGCATAATCGCGCAGGGTGGAACCGCCAGCGACGATGGCGGCGGACAGAACGGTACGAATCGCTTCCACCAGCAAAGTGAGTCGTGGCTTCGATATGCGCCCCGCCGCTCGAGTCGGGGCGATGCCCGCCATGTTCAGCGCTTCACATACATAGATATTGCCCAGCCCCGCGACGATGCGCTGGTCTAGCAGTGCCGCCTTGATCGATGTTGCCTTGCCGCTCAGCACCCTCGCCAGATAGGCCGCGTCGAAATCCACCCCCAATGGTTCCGGCCCCATGCGGGTGAAGGGAGCATAGCCCTGCCAGGCGTCACTGCGCACCAGATCCAGCGAACCGAAACGGCGCGGGTCGTTGAGCGAGAGGAGATGGCCGCTGCCCGTCTCCAGCAACAGGTGGTCATGCGCCCCGATTTCCGCCGGATCGATTCGCCATCGCCCCGACATGCCGAGATGGAAGATCATCATGTCGCCGCGATCGGTTTCGATGAGGCCATATTTGGCGCGACGCGACAAGCCCGTAACCGTGGCGCCGGTCATACGCTGACGCAGGTCCACCGGAATCGGGAAGCGCAGATCGGCGCGGCGCGGCTCGACCCGTGTCAGAGTCGCCCCCTGCAAGACGGATCGCAGACCGGAAACGGTGGTTTCGACTTCGGGAAGCTCTGGCATAGTCCCTATGTAGGATGCCGGATAGCGGAGCGACAGGGGCGTTTACGTCCAACTCCCAACCCATGCCTTCGCGCCAGAAGGGCAGTGATACTGCACAATCGCACAAGCGCCCGATTCACCGCATCGCGTGAGCGCGCATAGCGCTTCCATCTCAAACGATCAGGCTCTAGAGCGAACCGCATGAGCGAAACAGCATCCTTCGGCTATCGCGACGTCGATGCCGCCGAGAAGGCGGGCATGGTCCGCGCCGTATTCTCCAATGTCGCCGCCAAATATGACCTGATGAACGACGCCATGTCGGGCGGCGCCCATCGGTTGTGGAAGGATCAGTTCGTCAAGCGGGTGAAGCCGCAGCCGGGCGAACAGATATTGGACATGGCCGGCGGCACCGGCGACATCGCCTTTCGCATGCACAAGCTGGGCGCGCATATCACCGTGTCCGACATCAATCCCGAGATGCTGGCCGTGGGTGTCGAGCGGGCACAGAAGAAGGGCTATGAGGGCCTGATCTGGTCGGAACAAAATGCCGAAACGCTGACCTTTGGCGACCGGGAGTTCGACGCCTATACGATCGCCTTCGGCATCCGCAACGTCACCCATATCGACATGGCGCTGCGCGAGGCGCACCGCGTGCTGAAGTTCGGCGGGCGCTTCTTCTGCCTCGAATTTTCGACCACCACCTGGCCGGGCTTTTCCGACGTCTATGACAGCTATTCACACAAGCTGGTGCCACAACTGGGCAAGCTGTTCGCCAATGATGCCGACAGCTATCGCTATCTGATCGAATCGATCCGCCGCTTCCCGCCCATGCCCAAGTTCGAGGGCATGATCCGCGACGCCGGTTTCGTGAATACCAAGGTCGAGCCGATCCTGGGCGGACTGGTGGCGATCCATTCGGGCTGGAAGATCTGACGCCCACATGACCACCCACGCGACTCATATCTGGCGGCTCCTGAAATGGGGCCGGACTTTGGCACGCCATGGCGCCCTCACTGGCATAGAACGCGATCCGCTGACGCCAACGCCGGTACGCCGGCTGGTGCGCCTGGCCCGTTTCGGCGCGCGCGTGCCCAAGCAGCCACGCTATGCCGATGCGTTCCAGTCGATCGGCCCCGCCGCGATCAAGCTGGGCCAGACGCTGGCGACACGACCCGATCTGGTCGGTGAGGAAGCCGCGAACGACCTGCTACGGCTGCAGGACGCCCTGCCCCCGGTTCCGTTCGACACGATCCGCGCCCAGATCGAGCAGAGCTTCGGCCGGCCGCTGGAGCAGGTCTATGCTCGCTTCGACGAGGTGCCCGTGGGCGCCGCATCGATCGCGCAGGTGCATCGCGCAATTACCAGCGACGGCCGCGAGGTCGCGGTCAAGGTGATCCGCCCCGGCGTGATCGACCAGTTCAACCGCGACATCCAGACCTATGAATGGGCGGCCGCCCATGTCGAGATGCTGGGCGGCGAAGTGGCCCGCCTGCGTCCGCAGCTGGTGATCGCCAATATGAAGCGCTGGACCGCGCGCGAGCTGGATCTGCGGCGCGAGGCGGCATCGGCATCGGAACTGGCCGAGGCGATGGAAGCGATGCCGGGCTATCGCATTCCCGCGATCGACTGGGACCGCACGACCGGCAAGGTCATGACGATGGAATGGATCGACGGCATCAAGATCTCCGATCGCGATGCGCTGATCGCCGCCGGCCATGACCTCAAGGACATCGCCGCGCGGCTGGTTAACGCCTTCCTGCGCCAGGCGATCGCCGAGGGTTTCTTCCACGCGGACATGCATCAGGGCAATTTGTTCGTGAAGGGCAATGGCGACATCGTCGCGATTGATTTCGGCATCATGGGCCGGATCGACCGGCGCGCCCGCATGTGGCTGGCCGAGATTCTCTATGGCCTGATCACCGGCAACTACAAGCGCGTCGCCGAAATCCATTTCGAGGCGCAATATGTGCCCGGCCATCATAATGTCGACGAGTTCGCCACCGCACTGCGCGCCGTAGGCGAGCCGATGCGCGGCAAGCCGGCGAGCGAGCTGTCGGTCGGCGGCATGCTGGACGGGCTGTTCGCCATCACCCGCGATTTCGACATGCAGACCCAGCCGCACCTGCTGTTGCTGCAGAAGACGATGGTGATGGTCGAGGGCGTCGCGCACCAGCTCGATCCCGAAATCAACATGTGGGAAACCAGCGGTCCCTATGTGAAGGAATGGCTGCGCACCGAACTGGGCCCGGAGGCCAAGGCGGCCGATGCGCTGATCGAGAATTGGCGCCTGATCCAGCGGCTGCCGGCACTGGTCCGCCGGATCGAGGACGCCTTCCCCGAAAAGGGCGGTGCCCCGCCACCGCTCCCGCTGGGCGACGTGAAGTTGATCCAGGTCGGCGGCGGCTGGCGTTATGGGCTGGTCGCGCTGCTGGCGGCGGCGATCGGCGCCGGCGCGATGGCGGCAGCCACGACCTTCCTATGAAGTCGCAGGGTTAAGAGCCGGACGGATCATTCTTGTCGTCGTCCGGCTTCTTGCCAAAGCCGCGCATACGCCACACCACCAGCGAAGCCGCAACGATAACGCCTGCTAGCGCCAGCAGCCACCCGCGCAGGCTTTCGAGCAGACCAGTCGTATCCTTGATATCGTCCTTGGCGGTCTGAATCTTCTCGGCCCGGGCCTCCCGGTCGGTGACATGGACGCTGACTGCGATCGGTGCGCTCTGATAGAGTTTGAGCCGGGTCGCATGGCCCTCCCCATCCTGGGCGAAGGTCTCGATCCGTACCTGCAATGTCTGATCGCCCGCGCGGGTCGGGGTGACATCCCATTCCCATTGTTCGCTGCCGCTCATCCCCAGATCACGCTGAGGATCGCCGATCGGCACGATATCAAAGGCGCTGCCGCTGAGCGCGGCGCGCATGTAGCGACCGATACGGACCGGGGCCACCTGAACATCGGCCGGGCGGCCGCCGGCGGCGCGTACCGTCTCGCTCCGTTCAGCCTGCGCGCCTATGGCCAGCACGACTCGGGTGGCAGCACCGCGCATCATCATGCGCGGTGGATTGAAGGCGGCAACCCCTTGCTCCAACGAATCACGCTGGGCGGCGAGTGCCGCGCAGCGCGCGGCTGGCATTGCTGCACGCGCGGCGGGGCACCAGGGATCATCCGCCGTACCACCAGCCGCATTGCCCGGCTCGACCGACCCGCCGCCATAAACGGGGCCGCCAGTATCCGGACTGACGGCATTGCCGGGCATGATGTCGGCCGCGTTCATCGCATTGTCGAGCGCATCTTCGGGGATCGCTCCGGGCATGGGGGCCGCCGCATTTTCGACATCGGACGATGCGCTCTCGCCCTGCATCGGCGCGCTGTTGCACCCCGCCAGCCCCAGCATCACCGCCATCGTCAACAGCCGTCCGCCCATCATCCCAGCCCCCAGAGACGAAAATGGAAGACGCATCCTATCATGAATGCCGGCCGGTGCGACGATTGATTCATGCGCGGCCAACGGGCAAGGAAGACATATGACCCAGCGTGTCCTTCTCATCGTGTCCGGCGGCATTGCGGCCTATAAGTCGCTGGAACTGGTGCGCCAGTTGCGCAGGCGCGGCATCGCCGTGCGCGCGGTACTGACCGAAAGCGCGCAGCAGTTCGTCACGCCGCTGAGCCTGGGCGTGCTGACCGAGGATCATGTCTATGGTGACATGTTCGATCTCAAGGAAGAGCGCGAGATCGGCCATATCCAGCTGTCGCGCCAGGCGGACCTGATCGTCGTCGCGCCCGCGACCGCCAACATCCTGGCGAAGATGGCGGCGGGCATTGCCGATGACCTGGCCACCACCATATTGCTCGCCACCGACAAGCCGGTGCTGGCCGTACCGGCGATGAATGTGCGCATGTGGCACCACAAGGCGACGCAGCGGAACCTGGCGCAGCTCCATGCCGATGGCGTCCGCATCATGACGCCCGACGATGGCGAGATGGCCTGCGGCGAATATGGCAAGGGCCGCCTGCCTGAGCCGGAAGCGATCGCAGCGGAGATCGGGCGCCTGCTGGCCGCCCCTGCCCTGCCCGATCCGCTCGCGGGTCAGCCGGATTTCGCGGGCGCAGATGAACCGCTGACCGGGCGGCATGTGCTGGTGACAGCCGGACCGACCCATGAGCCGATCGATCCGGTGCGCTACATCGCCAATCGGTCTTCGGGCAAGCAGGGCTTTGCCATCGCCGCTGCCGCTGCGCGCGCCGGGGCGAAGGTGACTTTGGTGGCAGGCCCCGTGCATCTGCCGACGCCCGTCGGGGTCGACCGCATCGATGTCGAGACCGCGCGCGAAATGCTGGCGGCGGTCGAGGACGCCCTGCCCGCCGACGCAGCGATCATGGTCGCGGCCGTTGCCGATTGGCGCACCGCCGACGCGGCCGAACAGAAGCTGAAGAAGGATGGCTCCGGCCAGCCCGCGCCGCTTAGTCTGGTCGAAAATCCCGACATATTGGCGACGCTCGGCCATCATGCCCGCCGCCCCCGCCTGCTGATCGGCTTTGCCGCCGAGACACAGAAGATCGCCGAACATGCACAGGCCAAGCTGGCCCGCAAGGGCGCCGACTGGATCGTCGCCAATGACGTGTCCGGCGACGTCATGGGCGGCGACAGCAACAGCGTCCAGATCGTCACATCCGCCGGCATCGAAAGCTGGGCCGCCATGGCCAAGAGCGATGTCGCCACCAAACTCATCGAAAAGGTTGCCAATGCCCTCTCCGTTGCCGCCGATTGATATCCAGCTCATGCGCCTGCCCCATGGCGAAGGGCTCCCCGTCCCCGCCTATGCCACCGCGCACGCCGCCGGCATGGACGTGGTGTCGGCAGAGGAGATCATCCTCAACCCCGGCGATCGCCATCCGGTCGCGACCGGCTTCGCGCTGGCGATCCCTGAAGGCTATGAGATTCAGGTGCGGCCGCGGTCCGGCCTGGCGCTGAAACATGGCATCACCCTGCCCAACGCCCCCGGCACGATCGACGCCGATTATCGCGGCGAACTCAAGGTGCTGCTGATCAACCATGGCGCCTATCCCTTCCCGATCAAGCGGGGCGATCGCATCGCGCAATTGATTGTTGCGCCGGTTCAGCTTGCGAGCTTCGTCGAGGTCGATATGCTCGACGACACCGTCCGCGGAGTGGGCGGCTTCGGTTCTACGGGAGTGTGACATCATGATGACCCCGCTGCTTTCGCTGATGCTTGCCGCCACCACACCACAGGCGCTGCCCGCCATGCCCCAGGATCTGAGCGAAGTGCCGGTGATCGAGGGCTGGCAGGGCCGCAAGGTGTCGCCCAAATGGTCGGAGAATGTTCACACTCTCTACCGCAAGGCATCGTGCAGCGGCGCGGTCAATTATGAAGGCTCGCAACTGCTGGAACTGGATGTGCTGTTCCTGCTCGATGGTCAGGGCCGACCGCTGAAGATCGCGCCGGTCAATGTCCGCTGCCCCGATGTCGAAACATTCGTGAGCAAGCGCATCCTCGGCACGCTCAAGGGCAGTTTCCCCAAGACCGGCACCGACGAGCCGGTCTGGATGCGCTCGCAGGTGCGCTTCCTCTGGTCGGACGCATCGTGACGCTGACTGACGATCAACTGGAGCGCTATGCCCGCCATATCATACTGAAGGAAATCGGCGGCGCGGGTCAGGCGCGGCTGCTGTCGGCCGATGTGGCGGTAATCGGCGCGGGCGGCATCGGCAGCCCGGCCATCCTCTATCTGGCGGCCGCCGGCGTCGGTACGATCCGGGTGATCGACGATGACGCCGTCGCCCTGTCCAATCTGCAACGTCAGGTGCTGTTCGGCACCGCCGAGATCGGCGCGCCCAAGGCCGAAGCGGCGATGGTGGCCGTCGCGCGCCTCAATCCCGACATCAAGCTGATCCCGATCAATGCGCGGATCGATGCGGACAATGCTGCCACGCTGCTGCGCGAGGCCGATGTCGTGCTGGACGGGTGCGACAGTTTCGCCACCCGGCTGGTGGTCGCCGATGCGGCGCTGGCGCTGCGCATGCCGCTGGTGTCGGCGGCGGTCGGCCCGTTCGAGGGGCAACTCGCCACCTATCGCGGCTGGGAAAAGGACAAGCCCTGCTATCGCTGCCTGGTGGGCAGTCCGGTTGACGCGCCCGAACGCAATTGCTCGGAAACCGGCGTGATCGGCGCGCTGACCGGGGTGATGGGCAGCCTGGCCGCGCTGGAGGTGATCCGGGCGCTGGTGCCGTTCGGCACCGACATGGCGGGGCAGTTGCTGATCGCGGACCTGCTGGCGATGCGGTTCCGTACGCTGGGCGTGCCCAAGGATCCGGCCTGCCCCGGCTGTGCGGCAGAACTGTGCGCGCGCTGAGGATCGTCGTCATGACGGCCGATGCGGAGCGGCTGCGCGGCGCATTGGTGCTGGCGACGGCGCAGGCGGCATTGGGCGGCGAAGCGAGCCTGTTCCTGCAACTGGATGCCGTGGCGCTGCTCGCGTCGCCGCTGGCCGCGCCGGAGGATACGGCGCATCAGGCGACGGGCCTGCCCATGCTGGCTGAACTGCTGGCCGAGGCGCTGGACATGGGGGTGGCCCTGATCGCCTGCCAGAGCGGCCTTGCCCTGTCGGGCCTGTCCGCCGACGCCCTGCCCGCCGGGATCGAGATTGGCGGCCCGCTTTCCTTCCTGCAACAGACCGACGACGCTGCCCGGCTGCTGATCGCCTGATCGCGATCGACACGTTCGGCGACAGACATGGCCGGCCTGGGTCGTTTGACGCCCTAAATTAACGGCCTTCCCCGGTGTGAGCGCTTGTTGGACGGTAAGTCGCGCAGTGTTATTCCAGTTTTTTCAATGCCTTAGCTGGAAAAAATCGAAAGTTTGCGCGTATGCGCCATGGAAGATTTTCGCGGCCGGCGAAAAATCGACGACAATTGAGTGGGTTGACGATCAAAAGAGCCAGCCGGAACTTTACACCGGACACGCCGCTGTAGGACAGGGCTTTCCGCACAAGGCCATCGCGGCGAAGAGGCGCTGCCATTCCCTTTGCCCGCATGACATCAATCACACGGAGCTGCGGAGAAAGCGGAGAGGGGAAAGGAAAGGCGAATTGGGCGGCTATTTCTCCCATCATCCCTGCGCAGAACGGGTAAACGGGGATTCATCCCCCCTCCAGCGTTTCGGCGCGATGTCTAGAGATGGATTCCCGCCTGCGCGGGAATGACGAAAAAGGGTGGGAAGACGACTGTCAGCTTTCTTGATCGTGAACCGGATTAAGGAAGGTCCATACTACAAGCACGAAACCGACAATCGTAAAGCATACTGCTGAATGCAAAGCCCATGTCCAGATAGCGTCGGGTATCGAGAAAAACCAGCAAACTGCCGAGATGAGCAGCGGTAGCAGCATCCATGGGATGAGTTGAAAATTCATCTCATTCACCCATGACAATCCACGTAGCGGCGTTGCCTTGCTGGAAAGAAAGGCGCGATATCTGATAAATGTCTTTTGCACCAACCCTGTATCTCGTGTGCGAACAGCGACCGCAAATGGTCGTTAGCCGCTAAAATCCGACATCGTCATTGCGAGCGTAGCGAAGCAATCCATCTCGCGCCGGTGGATTGCTTCGCTACGCTCGCAATGACGGGAGATGGTCGGAAGCCGCCCTACCCTCATCCGTCATGCCGGGCTTGACCCGGCATCCCGCTTTTCGACGCTACAGATAAAGAAGCGAGACCCCGGCTCAAGGCCGGGGTGACGATGATGGTGAGGGCAGCTTCTAGTGGTCCGATTCTGACATTCGATACCGCTTGAGGCGATGTCGCACACGAATGTCAGAATTTGTTCGGACCACTAGAAATATTTGTTTCTAGTGGATTTTACGATTTTGACATTTGCAAATCCAGCCCCATCGACAAGGGATGCAAATGTCAAAATCAATCCACTAGGAGAGACCATAGAGTGAGCGGATGGCGCTGATTGGTCATCTGGCGCCATGGCATTTGCATGGGGCCAGCGCGCCCTGCCCTCCCTCCTTCCAGCCTCAATCGCGCAGGAAGATATCCTCGATCTTCAGGCCGAACAGGTCGGCGATGCGGAAGGCGAGCGGGAGCGAGGGGTCATATTTGCCGGTCTCGATCGCGTTGACGCTCTGGCGCGAGATGCCGAGTTGGGCGGCGAGATCGCTCTGGTTCCAGTCGCGTTCCGCCCGCAAGACCTTGAGCCGGTTCTTCATGCGCGACCACCGGGCAGGATCGGCGCCAGCAACAGGCCCAGATTCCACAGGATGAAGGCGGCATAAGCCGGTGCATGGGGGGCAAGGCCGGAACCTTCGAGCAGGCCCCAGACGGTGGTGATGACCAGCATGAAACCGGCCGCGATCAGCGCGCGCCGGGCATGGACCATGCGCAGATATTCGTCGGCCTCCTCCACCAGCAGCCGGCCCATCGCCCAGATGAAGCCGATCAACGGCGGCGCCGGCAGCAAGGCGACGAGCACGGCCCAGATGCCCGCCGGATGCCATTCGCGCTGGATGGTGATGGCCGCGACCACGGTGACGACATTGGCGATCATCAGCGGCACGACCCGGCCGATATAGCGGGCGATCGCCGATCCCGGCACGGCGCGCGCCAGCCGCATCGCTTCCCAGATCAGCCAGCCCAGCGCCAACAGGCCCGGCACCATCAGCGGCAATTTGCCGTTGCCGCTGATGGTGAAGATGTTGGCGGCGACGGCCGCGGCCACCATTAGCAATGTGAACAGCGCGGCGGCCGCGCAGATGCGCCAGGGAAAGGGATGGATAGGTTCCGGGGCGATCATGACTCGTGCCTCCTGCTCTGAAAGGGTCAAGTGTCCTTTACATAAGCAGAAAGCAACGAGTCAATGTTGCTTTACATTTTATCGCGCATCCTTGTCAGAACTGGCCGTAGCGCTCATTGCCGACAAAACCGAGCTTGGTGACGCCGGAACGGCGGATGTCGGCCAGCGTCTGGTCGACCACCAGATAGCGGGCGGCAGCGTCCGGCTGGAATTGCAATTCCGGCTCGACCGGCATGGCCAACGTCTGGGCGAGATAGCGGCGCAAGGTAAGGGCATCGACCGCCATGCCGTTCCAGCGGACCACGCCCGATGCGTCGATCGTCACCTTGTTCTTGATCGGATCGGGTTGTGGCAGGCTGGTATCGACCGGCCCCCGGGGCAGGTTGATGCCCACGCTGTGGGTCTGGATCGGGATGGTGATGATGAACATGATCAGCAGCACAAGCATGACGTCGATCAGCGGCGTCGTGTTCATCTCGCCCATCGGCGCGTCATCCTGTGCGCCACGGGATTTTGCAAAGCTCAAAGCCATAAGTCCCTCCTGTACTGATAATGATATATCAGAACATAAAACATGCGCTCCTGGGTGACTCTTGGCAAGAGGGCTTCTATTGACAGGGCAGACCGCCCATTTATGGGGAAGGCGCGGCTTTTTCGGCTGCGCAACCCGCAAATTTCATAGAAAGACCCCCCGTGTCCGCCATGCTCAAGATCACCCTGCCCGATGGTTCCGTGCGTGAAGTCGCGCCCGGCACTACTCCGGCGGACATTGCAGCGGCGATCGGGCCGGGCCTGGCCAAGGCGGCGATCGCCGCGAAGGTCGACGGCGAGCTGCGCGACATCATGCGCCCGCTGGAACAGGATTCGCAGCTGGCGCTGGTGACGGCGAAGGACGAGGCCGACGCGCTGGAACTGGCGCGCCATGACTTTGCCCATGTGCTGGCCGAAGCGGTGCAGGCGCTGTTCCCCGGCACGCAGATCACCTTCGGCCCGGCGACCGATGATGGTTTCTATTATGACTTCGCGCCCCCAATGATCGATGGAAAGCCTCGCCCCTTTACCGAGGAAGACCTGCCCGCGATCGAGGCGGAGATGCGCAAGATCATCGCGGCCAACAAGCCGCTGCGCCGCGAAGTCATCGCCCGCGACACGCTGATCGCCCAGTGGGAAGCCGCCGGCGAAACCTTCAAGGCGCAATGGGCCGCCGAACTGCCGCAGGGCGAGGAACTGACCGTCTATCATAGTGGCGACGGCTGGTACGACATGTGCCGTGGCCCGCATCTGGCCTCCACCGGCAAGCTGGACCCGGCCGCGTTCAAGCTGACCCGCGTGTCGGGCGCCTATTGGCGCGGCGACCAGAAGAATGCGATGCTGAGCCGCATCTATGGCACCGGCTGGCTGAACAAGAAGCAGCTGGGTGAGCATCTGACGCGGCTGGAAGAGGCCGGCAAGCGCGACCATCGCAAGCTGGGCGCGGAGATGGACCTGTTTCACCTGCAGCAGGAAGCGCACGGGTCTGTCTTCTGGCACCCCAAGGGCTATCTGATCTGGCGCGAGCTGGAAGCCTATATGCGCCGCGCGATCGACGATGCCGGCTATCGCGAGGTCAAGACCCCGCAGGTGATGGACGCGCGCCAGTGGGAGCAGTCGGGCCATTGGGGCAAATATCGCGAGAATATGTTCGTCATCCCCGACGAGGTGCCCAACGTCGCGGACGAAGGCCCGCTGGTGTCCGACGATGTCGACTGGATGGCCCTGAAGCCGATGAACTGCCCGGCGCACATCCTGATCTTCAAGCAGGGGATCAAGAGCTATCGCGACCTGCCGCTGCGCTTCTACGAAAATGGCTGCTGCCACCGCAACGAGCCGCATGGCGCGCTGCACGGCCTGATGCGGGTGCGCCAGTTCACCCAGGACGACGCCCATATCTTCTGCCGCGAAGACCAGATCGTCGAGGAAGTGCGCGCCTTCTGTGCGCTGGCCGACCGGATCTACCGGGATTTCGGCTTCACCTACTCGATCAAGCTGGCGCTGCGCCCGGAAAAGCGCTTCGGCACCGAGGAAATGTGGGACAAGGCGGAAGAGGAACTGCGCAACGCGGTTGCCGCTGCCGGCCTCAACACGCCCGAATATGGCTGGGAAGAACTGCCCGGCGAAGGCGCCTTCTATGCGCCCAAGCTGGAATGGCACCTGACCGATGCGATCGGCCGCACCTGGCAGGTCGGCACGATCCAGTCGGACCGGGTGCTGCCCGAGCGGCTCGACGCCAGCTACATCGCCGAGGATGGCGAGCGCCACCGGCCGGTGATGCTGCACCGCGCGATCTTCGGCAGCTATGAGCGGTTCATCGGCATCCTGATCGAACATTATGCCGGCAAGTTCCCGCTGTGGCTGGCGCCGGTGCAGGCGGTGGTCGCGACGATCGTGTCGGATGCGGACAATTATGCGCTGGACGTGGTCGAAAAGCTGCGCGCCGCCGGCATCCGCGCCGAAGCCGACGTGCGCAACGAGAAGATCAACTACAAGGTGCGCGAACATTCGCTGGGCAAGGTACCCAACCTGCTGGTCGTCGGCCGCCGCGAGGCGGAAGAGGGCACGGTCGCGCTGCGCGAACTGGGCAAGGACGGCCAGACGATGTTGTCGGTGAGCGAATTGATCGCGCGCCTGGCAAAGGACGCGCTCGCGCCCGATCTGGCCTGAACTGCATGGGGGAGAGATGACACCGTAATGGAGCCATCTCCCCACCGGGCCTGACCCGACCCTGATAGCATGGCGGCATCACCTGACCGGGGGAGAGCCGCCATGCCGATCAACCTGTCCGAACCGCTGCGCTGGACCAGCGCCGATGCCGATGAAACCGCCCTGTTGAAGGATCTGCAGGGCAATATCCTCGACGGCCATGGCCGCAAGGCGACCTTGCACCTGATGCTGCGCTTCGGCGCGGATGCCGCTGCCGCCCGCGCGGCGCTCCGCGCGCTGGAACCGCTGGTGACATCGGCCCTCGCCCAGCTGGAAGCCGCCCGCAGCTTTCGCGAGACCGGCCAGTCGGGCGGCCCCTTTGTCGGCCTGCTCCTCTCTTCCTCCGGCTATGCGCGGCTGGGAATCTCCGAGCGCATGCCCGACGGAGCTGCGGACGGCGCCTTTGGCAGCGGCATGATCGCCCGCAGCGCCATTCTCAACGATCCCGCCGCCCCGGCCCTGGAAGCGCCCTATCAGGACCGCATCGACGCGATGATCCTGATCGGCGCCGACCCCGACGGGCCGGACCAGTGGACATCGCAGGCGGCGCAGGATCTGGCCGATAGGATCATGCGCGGATTGGGCAGCACCGTCAGCCTGATCACCGCCGAGAGCGGCCGCGCGATCTTCCGCAGCAACAGCGTGGGCGAAGCCGAAGGGATCGAGCATTTCGGCTATGTCGACGGGCGCAGCCAGCCGCTGCTGCTGCAGGAACTGATCGATCGCGAGGCGGCCGGTGGCGGCATCGACCAGTGGAATGCCGCCTTCCCCCTGTCGCAGGTGCTGGTGCCCGATCCGGGATCGCCCGACACCGGCACCGCCTTCGGCAGCTACTTCGTCTTCCGCAAGCTGGAGCAGCAGGTGAAGGCCTTCAAGACGTGGGAAGAGGAAGTGGGCGGGGAACTGGGGATCGGCGAACTGGCCGGCGCTTTCCTGGTCGGCCGGTTCGAGGATGGCACGCCCGTCACGCTTCGGGGGACGGAAGGGCTCGACCATCCGGTGCCGAACAATTTCAGCTATGATGGCGACAGGACCGGCGCCCGCTGCCCCTTCTTCGCCCATATCCGCAAGACCAATCCACGCGGCGATGTCGGCCGGACATTGGTGCCGACCCCACAGAGCGCGGCCGATTTCGATCGCATCCGCGAACTGGATGACAGCGAACGCCGCGTCATCATGGCCCGGCGCGGCATGCCCTATGGCATCCGCAACCAGGTGATCGACCCCAGCGACCAGCCGGAAGGCGGCGTCGGCCTCATGTTCATGGCGTTCCAGAGCAGCATCGAGGCGCAGTTCGAATTCACCCAGCAGAGCTGGGCCAATTCGCCGCCCTTCGTTGCCCGCATCAATGGATCGCCCGGCGATGCGGTCGGCCGCGATCCGATCATCGGCCAGCGCGGCGGCGAAGAGAATGTGGCGCTGGCCATGCCCCATGGCTGGAACGACGCCGCAGCCGGCACGACGCCGGCTA
Organism: Sphingobium sp. WTD-1; assembly: GCF_030128825.1. Taxonomy (NCBI): domain Bacteria; kingdom Pseudomonadati; phylum Pseudomonadota; class Alphaproteobacteria; order Sphingomonadales; family Sphingobiaceae; genus Sphingobium; species Sphingobium sp. WTD-1. Next base: position 4,959,361 of record NZ_CP119127.1, read on the forward strand.
GTCTGGCGGAATTTGTCGTCCACAAGGGCGGCGAATATTTCTTCGCCCCGGCCAAGAGCATGCTGCGTGCGCTGTGAAGCGCCAGCGCTCTTGCAAAAAGCCCGACAAGACACAATATGCGCTGAGGCAGCAATGCCACAGGGTGCGTGATTCCGTTACGATGGAGACACGCACCCCTTTCGGTTTTGTGCAAAAGCCGCTAAGAGCCACTCGTTTTTAATAGACTCAGGAGAAGCTGCTATACGTCCCCCGATGATGCGCCGCCCGCTGGCGCCGCCGCCGAAGTCCGGCCCCCGGTATAACGAATTCATCACCGTGCCCAAGGTGCGCGTGATTGATGACGAAGGCGAAAATCTGGGCGTGATGTTTACGCAGGAGGCGATCGAACAGGCCGCAGATGTTGGCCTGGACCTGGTCGAAGTGTCGCCCAACGCCGATCCGCCAGTCTGCAAGTTCCTGGACATCGGCAAGTTCAAGTACGAAGCCCAGAAAAAGGCGAACATCGCCCGCAAGACCCAGAAGACGCAGGAACTCAAAGAGATCAAGATGCGTCCGAACATCGACGATCATGACTATGATACGAAGATGAAGAAGGTCCATGATTTCATCGGCGACGGCGACAAGGTGAAGATCACCCTGCGCTTCCGCGGCCGCGAACTCAGCCACCAGCAGCTGGGCATGAACCTGCTGCAGCGCGTTGCGGAAAATGTCGCCGAGATCGCCAAGGTCGAAGCCTATCCGCGCATGGAAGGCCGCCAGATGCTGATGGTGCTGTCGCCGAAATAAGCGGCGCCGCGACATCGAAGAACATGCGTAGCGGGCGGGGTCTGGCAACAGGCTCCGCCCGAACGCATTTGGGGACATGTCCTTCGAGGCGACCGCCATTCGAAGGGCGATGTGGCGACCATGCCGGTTTTCGTCATCCTTGAAACGGGTCACGCACCTCGTTCCAACGCAGCCTATGTAAAGCAGCCAGGCACCGAAGGCGCGAAGAGCCGCCACTTATAGACCGCCAGTGCTGCATATCGAGCGCTCCCAGGCCACGACATAAACGCGCAGGCACAGCCGCATTGAAACAAATCGCTCGATGGCGAAGAGCTTGTCGGCGCGCTTGCACCAGGCCGCATGAACAAATTCGACGCTCGCCAAATGATCGGGATGGGCACCTTCGCGCCGGGGCACTTTCGGGAACGCCTGGCGCAAGTCGGGCCGATGGACGGCGATCAGGGGTAGTTGGGGACTGTCGGCATTTGCTCGCACAGGGGCGTTTGCTGCCGTTCCGCTTGCAATCCATTCCACGCCAAGCCTGTTGAATGTTCCGCGAGCACAGACGAGATATGAGCATATGTTGCACACAGAAATCATTTCAGAGTTACTTGATGACCATTCGACTCTGCTCGTCCAGACGGGACGGACGCCGATCGACATGAAATACCAACAAATTCGTCAGTGGAGCGCCGATGCCAATATATCGGAAGTTGAGCTTACCGAGCGGTTAGCCCTCGATGTAGCAGCAAGATATGCGCAGAGAGAAATCGATTACGGGCCAGCGGACTGGATTATCAACAATCTGTTCCTCGCGATGACCGACGACCCTTTGAGTAATTGGTCAGATTTATTTTTTGACATCTACAACGCTTTTGATAGCGGGGAATATAGGCGGGATGGAGACGGTGACGTTGAACCGAGCGAAAAATACACTCGCCCAGAAATTGCACGAATTCTCTCGATGAAGCGGTGATGCTTTGGATGACGGCAAGAGGCTGGCTAAGCGCCAGGCTGCTTTCCAGTCCTTCATACCCCTTTCTCCGCGTTCTTCGCGGTTCCGCGTAATTCATTTTTTGCGCGGAGCCGCGAAGAGCGCGGAGGGCAAAGAAGGAAGGGCGACTTTGGGTGGGTAAGAGACATTGAAGCATTGAAATGCCGACGTCAGCAACGCGCCCATTGTTGACGTTCGCACGTAATCCGGGACTGTCAGGATTTCCGTGTGCGGCCGGGCGGTTGATCATCAGGCCGCCATGGCTCTGATGAAACGTTCGCCGAAGATCACGGCAAATTGCGCCTTCGCCATGGTCCACTCACGTGGTGGCATCTTCCACTCTTTCTCCGACCGATTCAAGATCAGGTAGAGCAGCTTGGTGGCGGCCTCGTCGCTGGGGAAGTGTCCCCTGGCCCTGACAGCCCGCCTGAGCTTCGAGTTCAAAGCTTCGATGGCGTTCGTAGTGTAGATGATCCGGCGGACCTCGTCGGGGAACGCAAAAAACGGGATCACCTCGCCCCAGGCGCGCCGCCAGCTCTGGCCGATGGCGGGATAGCGCTGCCCCCAAGGGCCAGCCTCAAATGCTGTCAGCGCCTTTTCGGCGGCATCTGCGTCGGTGGCACGGTAAATCTCCTTGAGCGCGCTGGCGAGGTTCTTTCGGTCCTTCCAGGAGACGAAGTCCATCGAGTTGCGCAGCAGGTGAACGATGCAGGTCTGGACGATCGCATCGGGGAACACTGCGGTGATCGCATCGGGAAAGCCCTTCAGGCCGTCAACGACGGCCAGCAGGATGTCTTCAACGCCACGGTTGCGAAGCTCGTTCATCACCCGAAGCCAGAACTTGGCACCCTCATTCTGCTCGAGCCACAAGCCGAGCACCTCCTTTGCGCCGTCGGCGCGGACGCCCAGCGCAATGTGGATCGCCTTGTTGCGCACCATGCCCTCGTCGCGGATCTTGACCCGGATCGCGTCGAAGAAGACCAGCGGGTAAACCGGATCGAGCGGCCGCTGCTGCCAAGTGGCGACCTCATCGAGCACGGCGTCGGTCACCGTGCTAATCAAATCGGGTGAGACGTCGATGCCGTATAGATCGTGCAGGTGCCTGGTGATCTCGCGGGTGCTCATGCCGCGCGCGTACATCGACACGATCTTGTCGTCGAAGCCGGGAAAGCGGCGTTGATACTTGGCGATCAACTGCGGGTCGAAGCTCGACTGGCGATCGCGCGGCACGTCGATCGCCAACTTGCCGGTGTCGGTCATTACCGTCTTCCGACCGTAGCCGTTGCGCATGTTGCCGGCGCCGTCTTCGCCAGCGAGGTGGTGATCCATCTCCGCATTCAGGGCACGCTCTGTCAGCGCCTTCTTCAGCGAATCGAGCAGACCGCCCTGCTCGAAGGCGGCACTGGCAGCGCCGCCCGCCAAAAGCTGATCGAGAAGCTCATTCGGTATGGCAGGTTCTTTGCGTCGTGACATAGTGGGACTCCTTGTTGCCCATTATGCCCGGCCGCACACGGAAATCCTGACAGTCCCCGTAATCCTGACGAACTCGAAAGCGGACATTCCAGAACAGCCTGTCATCGCCGTCCCGAGGTGCGGGCAGCCGCGACTGTCGGGAACCCAAGGCGCCGCTTTGATGCTCTAGAAGCCTGAATTGCGGCCTGGCCAGAGCATCAAACCGAGATACTCCGCCCTTTTCCCTGATCGCTTCAGGGTTAATTCCGATGCCTACTGAAAAAGGCTCGGCCTAGCTTCTTGGGGCAAGATTCCTGCAGGAGAGCTTTATGTCAAAGACCGATAAGACGCTCACTGGTGCCCCTTCCGGCACACCACACGTCCTTCCGCGCCCGGACTGGACCTTTCCTGGCGAAGTGGGTCGCACACAGGCCGATTCCGATCCGGCACAGTTCCCGCAGCCGATCGCCGCGCCCGAAGGGGCGCCGAACGTCGTCCTGCTGCTGATCGACGATTGCGGCTTCGGACAGTTCGGCACTTTTGGCGGCGGCATTCCTTCGCCCACGATGGACAAGCTCGCCTCGAAGGGCTTGCGGTTCAACCGCTTCCATACCACCTCGCTGTGCAGCCCGACGCGCGCGGCGCTGATCACCGGGCGCAACCACCATTCGGCGTCGTTTGCCGGCATCACCGAGATCGCCACCGGCTATGACGGCTATACCTGCGTGCTTCCCAAGAGCTGCGGTACCATCGGTGAGGTCCTGCGCCAGAACGGCTACATGACCGCCTGGATCGGCAAGAACCACAATACCCCGCCCTGGGACACCAGCCTCGCCGGGCCGTTCGATCGTTGGGCCAATGGCCTTGGCTTCGACTATTTCTACGGGTTTAACGCGGGCGACATGCACCACTGGAATCCGATCCTCTGGGAGAACCGCAACCTCGTCCCCAAGTCGCCCGATCCCGACTACCACCTCACCACCGACATCGCCGACAAGGCGATCAACTGGGTGCACCAGGTGAAGAGCATCGCGCCCCAGCGCCCCTATTTCCTCTATGTCGCCACCGGCGCCACCCATGCCCCGCACCACGCCTCCGAGGAGTGGATCTCTAAGTTCAAGGGCCAGTTCGACGAGGGCTGGGACAAGTATCGCGAAGTCACGCTCGAGCGCCAGAAGAAGCTCGGCGTGGTCCCTCAGGACACCCAGCTCACCGAGCGCTCGAAGGGACTTCCGGCGTGGGATTCGCTCAATGCCGACCAGAAGCGTCTCTATTCGCGCATGATGGAAGTGTTCGCCGGCTACGGCGCCCAGTGCGACTATGAGCTGGGCCGCGTGGTCGATGCCTGCAGGGCGCTGCCCGATGGCGAGAACACGATCTTCATCTACATCGCCGGCGACAACGGCTCGAGCGCCGAGGGCGGCCTCGAAGGCTCGCTGTGCGAAAACCTCTTCTTCAACGGCATCACGGAGAAGTGGGAAGACAATATCAAGGTCATCGACGAACTGGGCGGGCCGAAGCACTTCAACCACTTCCCCGCCAGTTGGGCACACGCCATGAACGCGCCGTTCCAGTGGACCAAGCAGGTCGCCTCGCACTTCGGCGGCACCCGCAATCCGATGATCATCTCGTGGGAAGCGGGGATCAAGGACAAGGGAGGCCTGCGCGAACAGTTCCTTCACACGATCGACCTCGTGCCCACGCTCTACGAACTGTGCGGTATCACCGCCCCGCGCGAGCTGAACGGCATTCCGCAAAAGCCCATCGAGGGTGTGAGCTTCGCCGCCGCGCTGCAGGACGCGAAGGCGCCCGAAACGCGCAACACGCAGTATTTCGAACTCGGCTGCAATCGCGGTCTCTATCATGATGGCTGGATGGCCTCCTCGCCCTCGTTCGTGCCCTGGGAAGCCAATCGCGGCGAGTGGGACCCGGACAAGGCGCCTTGGGAACTCTACAACATCGAGGAAGACTTCTCGCAGGCCAACGACCTTGCCGACAAATACCCCGAGAAGCTGCGCCAGATGCAGGACATGTGGTGGGTGGAAGCGGCCAAGTACAACGTGCTCCCGCTCGACTGGCGCGCCACCGAGCGCTTCAACTCCGAGGCGATGGGCCGCCCCAGCCTGGTGCGCGGACGCGACGAGCTGACCTACTATCCGGGCAACATCGCGGTGCCCGATGCCTGCTCGCCGCCGATGCTCAACAAATCGTGGACAATCACCGCCAGCATCGAGATCCCCGAGGGCGATCCCGTCGAGGGCATGGTCGTCACCCATGGCGGCATCGAGGGCGGCTATGGCCTGTACCTGCGCGCTGGCAAGCCGGTGTTCGTCTACAACTTCCTCTCGCTCGATCGCCCGACCTTCGAGGCGAGCGAGGCGCTGTCTGTCGGCAAGCACGAACTGGTCGTCGACTTCAAGTACGACGGCGGCGGGGTCGGCAAGGGCGGCCAGGTGACGATCAAGGACAACGGCAAGACCATTGCGGAAGGCCGCCTCGAACGCACCGTCCCGGCACAGTTCTCGCTGGGCGAAGGGCTCGACGTGGGCATGGATGTGGGCACCCCCATCGACTTCACCTACGATCTGCCTTTCGTGTTCACCGGCAAGATCGAGAAGGTCCACTTCAAGCTGGGCAAGACCGACACCGGCGCGCCCGCCGCGAAGGAACCGGCATAAGCCCAAAGGCCGCGAGGACAGCTTCGTAATCGCGGCCTTTTGAACAAACGCACCTGACGGTCGACGGCGCAATTTTCGGCCCATCGACCGACAGGTGCTCGTTGCCTGCCGGGGCCTGACAGTGTCCTGCCAAAAAATCCCATGCGGGCGAAATCTAGAAGCAGGCGGTCCGCACTTGGGGATTTCAAATCGGCACTGGAATGACCGCAATGCATTTCCGGCCGGTATCTAAGACGCCTTCCCGTCAGCTTGCCCCTACAAGTTGTTCGCACCACTTCTCAAACGGTTGCGATGGCCATCGGTAGAATACCCGATGTTTGGGGTTCGCTCGGGATTGTAGCCTCCCGCACAACCCAGCGCACATGGAAAGGACCACCGTCATGCCGCAGAAAAAGCCCAACATCCTTGTCATCTTCGGTGACGACATCGGATATTCGAACATTAGTTGCTTTGGCGGCGACATCATGGGCGTACCAACTCCGAACATCGACCAGATCGCCAAGGAAGGCATCAAGCTTACCTCCTTCTATGCACAGCCATCCTGCACGGCCGGTCGCGCAGCCTTCATCACCGGTCAGATGCCGGCCCGCACCGGGCTCACCACCGTCGGCTGCGCGGGCGCTCCGCAGGGCATGTCCGACAAGGATCCGACGATCGCCCAGATCCTCAAGATGCATGGTTATGCGACAGCTCAGTTTGGCAAGAACCATCTGGGCGACCGCGAGGAACACCTGCCGCACCGCCACGGCTTCGACGAGTTCTACGGCAACCTCTATCACCTCAATGCGAACGAGGATCCCGAGGATCCCGACCGGCCGCAAACCGAGGAATTTGAGAAGGCGTGGAACGTCCGCGGTGTCATCTCGGGTACCGCCGACGGCCCGACCAAGGACGAGGGCGCGCTGACGACCGAGCGCATGAAAACCTTTGACGATGAAATCGTCGCCAAGTCGTCCGAGTTCATGGAGCGTCAGGTCAAGGCCGATACGCCCTTTTTCGTGTGGCATTGCGCCACCCGAATGCATGTGTTCACCCACCTGGTCGACGAGCACAAAGGCGTCTCGCGCGCATCCGAGCAAGACGTCTATGGTGACGGACTCGCCGAACATGATGGCCATGTCGGCCAGCTTCTCGCAAAGCTCGATGAGTTGGGCATCGCCGAGGATACGATCGTGGTCTACGCCACCGACAACGGCGCCTATCAGTACATGTGGCCGGAGGGCGGTACCTCGCCGTTCCGCGGCGACAAGGGCACGACCTGGGAAGGCGGTGTGCGCGTACCTTGCGTCATCCGCTATCCCGGCAAGATTCCGGCGGGTCAGGTGAGCGCCGAAATCGTCGCCATGGAAGACTTCTTCATGACCTTTGCGGCGCTCGTCGGCATGCCGGACATCGACAAGAAACTGAAGGAAGGCGTCGAACACAACGGCAAGACGTACAAGGTGCATCTCGACGGCTACGACCAGACGGCCCTGTTCACAGGAAAGGGACCGTCGGCGCGCAAGCATTATTTCTACTATGACGAAACGACCCTGACAGCCGTCCGCTACGGGCCATGGAAGGTGACGATCGCGGCAAAGATGGAAGGGAAGTGGGACAATCCGCTCGTCCACCTTGGCCGCCCGTGGGTCACCAACATCCTGATGGACCCGTACGAACGGCAGTGGGGCGACGTCAACCGCAGGATGGCCGAACACAAGGGCTGGGTGCTGTTGCCGATCGTCGATTTCATGACCAAGCATGTGATGACGTTCAAGGACTTCCCGCCTAGGCAGGAGGCCATGTCAGCCGATTTCTCCAAATTGATCGAGAAGTTCAAGGCACACGCCGCAGAGGACTGATCCCAAGCTTTGCTCTGAGAGGGAGATTGCGAGAGGCTGTTTAGAAAATGCCCTGAGCGGCGCTTTAAGCAGCCTCTTCAATAGGCACCTTGCTGCCCAACACCTGCCGAACGTGTGAATGACTAGTTCCGGCGTAAGCCGACACTCCAGAGGCTGCACCGGAACGGCGAGAGCTGGTCGGCACCCGTCTCGCGCGAGCGTCGGCTATCCCCGCGCCTCGGCTCCAACCCGGATGGTCGCCTACCGGCCAATCTCTGCTGTTCTAACGCCAGGCGTTGAACGTCGAAAAATGGTCGTTAGCCGCTAAAATCCGACATCGTCATTGCGAGCGTAGCGAAGCAATCCACCGGCGCGAGATGGATTGCTTCGCTACGCTCGCAATGACGGGAGATGGTCGTTTGCTGACCATCCGGATTGTCCAGCCGCCTTTAGTCGGCCAAGTGCGTGTCGGGCGTGGCGCGCGCATCCAGCGTCAATTGCAGGAAGGTCAGGTCGAGCCACCGGCCGAATTTCATGCCGACCTGCGGCAACAGGCCGACCTGGGTGAAGCCCAGTTGCTCGTGCAACCGGATCGACCCGATATTGCCGGCCTCTATGCCGGCGACCATGACATGCTTGCCGATCGCGCGGGCACGATCGATCAGGGCCAGCATCAGCGCCTTGCCTATTCCCGCCCCGCGCTGATCTGCGCGGACATAGACCGAATGTTCGACCGTGTTGCGATAGCCATCCCAGGCGCGCCAGTCGCCAAAGGAGGCATAGCCGACCACGCCGCCCAGCGCATCGACCGCGACCAGCACGGGATAGCCCTGCCCCCGCCGCTCCGTCAGCCAGGCGAGGCGATTGGCGGCATCCACCTGATGATCGTTCCAGATCGCCGTCGTGTTGACGACCGCGTCATTATAGATGGCCGCGATGGCCGGCGCATCGGCCGGGCCGGCATCCCGAATGGTCATTGGCGTCGGCCACTCCTTGATGGGTGCATATAAGGGCTCAGGCCGGGTTCGGCACGATCAGATATTTCTCGCCGGTGCGCCGGGCATTATAGGCCAGCACCGCGTCGCGCGTCAGCGCATCCCTGAGTGACAGGCGCGCCTTGTAGTGGCTGGCGAAGAGGCCGGTGAGATTGTCGCGCACGCGGGCGCGCATCCGCTCCACCGTTTCTGCCCCCGCCTGCGCCAGGAAGGGCGTCAGCAGCCAGCCGCCGACCCGCCAGCTGAAGCCGAAGCTGCGCGTGAGCAGGGTCGGCGACAGGTCGAGCGCGCCATAGATATAAGCCTGCTTCATGGTGGCGGAGCCATAGCGGCTATAGGTGGCGCCCGCACTCGCCACCTGCTCCATCGCGCCCAATATCCGGCTGACCAGCGATCCGCCGCCGATCGCATCGAAGGCGATGGTCGCCCCCGTTTCGGTCAGAGCGGCGACCAGCCGTTCGGCAAAATCATCGGCCGTGCTGTCGAGCACATGGCGCGCGCCCAGATCGCGCAGCAGCGCAACCTGCGCCGGGCTGCGGACGATATTGACCAGCGGGATGTCGTCCGCCTGGCAGATTTTGACGAGCATCTGGCCAAGATTGGAGGCGGCCGCAGTATGGACCAGCGCCTTGTGCCCCTCTGCCCGCATGGTTTCGACAAAGCCGAGCGCGGTCATCGGATTGACGAAGGCCGATGCCCCCTGCTCCGCCGTGGCATCGTCCGGCAAGACCATGCAGGCGCGCGCGTCGACCAGTCGATATTGGGCGTACATGCCGCCCGGCACGCAGGTGACAAGTTTGCCGAGCAACGCCTGCGCCTCCGGCGCTTCGCCCGCTGCGATCACCGTGCCAGCCCCTTCATTGCCGACCGGCATCGCTTCGCCCAGGCGCGAGGCCATGGCCCGCATCACTGCCTCGGGCATCTGCGCCACCAGATAGCCATCGCCATATTCGGCATGGTCGACATCGGCCGACCCCAGCAGCAACCCGAGATCGGAAGGATTGATCGGTGCCGCCTCGACCCGCAGCACGACCTGAGATCCGGTCGGCGCTGGCAGGCTCTGCTCCGCCAGCGATACGGTCAGGCGGCCATCGGGCGCCAGGTTCGAGAGAAGGTGCAGGCCGGTGATGTCGGACATGAGGAGGCTCCCTTGGCGGCGATGAAAGGGGCTTAGCCTGCCACGTCGCCATCGGCCAGCGTCAGCACGATCAGGCGGCCGGAACCGCGCGGTAGAGCGTGGGATACATGGCGCGGAACGCCTTGAGCTTGGGCATGTCCCAGCGCTGGATATAGGGATGATAGGGATAGCGGGCCATGAAGTCCTGATGATCGGCCCCGGCATCCTGGAAGCCGGTGAAGGGTTCAACCTTGGTTACGATCGGGTCACGCCACAGCCCGGCTTTCTGCAACTGCGCCAGATAGGCGCGCGCCGCCCGGTCCTGCTCGGCATTGAGCGGGAAGAGTGCGCTGCGATATTGGGTGCCGCTGTCGGGCCGCTGATAATTGAGCGTGGTAGGATCGGTGATGACCGAGAAGAAGATGCGCAGCAGCGTGCCATAGCTGACGATCTTCGGATCATAGGTGACCCGGACCGACTCGGCGAAACCGGTATCGCCGCCGCTGACCATGTCATAATCGACCTTGCGATCACGCGGACCGCCAGCGAATCCGGCCACCGCGAGCTTGACGCCCTTCACATGGGAAAAGACGCCCTCGACGCCCCAATAGCAGCCGCCCGCAAAGATCGCGGTTTCCAGCGATCGGCTCGACTGCGCATCCAGCGCCGGGATCGGCGCGGGGACGACAGGTTCGGCATGCAATGGGGAAGACGCGGCGGCGAGCGCCGCAAGAGCTGGTAGGAAGAGGCCCTTAGAGCGCCGCACTGCCGACAGGGGTCGCGGTCGACGCGATCGCGGTCGAGGTCAACGCAGGCGGCTCATTATTGGGCTGAAGCGCGAACATCGCGACCGCCCCGATGGCAAAGCCACCCAGGAAGCGGAAGAACAGTTCGGATTTCAAAAACGCCAACATGGCCAAGCCTTTCTGTCGCGATATCTTCGCGATCGTCGCCCGGTAGGACATTGCGCCTTGCCCCTGTCTGAACATGATCGCGCCGGACAGCGGCTTTCGACCAAGAACAGGAGCGGAGCGACGAAATGCCACCGCACATAAGTTTCTTTACGCAACGGGCATATAGCGCCTGCGGCGTCAATCACAAGACGCTGCAGTGCGAAAAAGACCGTTTCATTTTTTGAGACAATGGAAAAATCCGGCCGCGATAGACAGTATCGCGACCGGATTTTCAAGAGCTTATTGCAGGCCGATAATCATCGGCCGGCGCTTATTTCAGCGCTGCGCAGGCTTCCTGGATGCGCACGCAGGCGGTCTTGAGCACCTCTTCCGAGGTCGCATAGCTGATGCGGAAGGCCGGCGAGAGGCCGAAGGCGGCGCCATGGACGGCCGCGACCTTCGCTTCGTCGAGGAAATAGCCGATCAGCGCTTCGTCGCTGTCGATGACTTGACCCTTGGGCGTCACCTTGCCGATCACGCCGCTGGCGTCGGGATAGACATAGAAGGCGCCTTCAGGCGTCGGGCAGTCGAGGCCCGGCGCGTCGTTCAGCATGGCGACGACCATGTCGCGGCGCTTCTTGAAGGCGGCATTGCGTTCTTCGAGGAAATCCTGCGGCCCGGTCAGCGCGGCCACGGCCGCGGCCTGGCTGATCGAGCAGGGATTGCTGGTCGACTGCGACTGCAGCTTGCCCATCGCCTTGATGATCCATTCCGGGCCACCGGCGAAACCGATGCGCCAGCCGGTCATGGAGAAGGCCTTGGAGCAGCCATTGACCGTCAGGGTGCGGTCATAGAGGTCCGGGCAGACCTGGGCGATGGTGGCGAAGGGGGTCGGCGCGTACCAGACATGCTCATACATGTCGTCGGTCATCACCAGCACATGCGGGTGACGCAGCAGCACCTCGCCCAGCGCCTTGAGTTCGGTCGCCGAATAGGCCGCGCCCGACGGGTTGGAGGGCGAGTTGAGCATCACCCACTTGGTGCGCGGGGTGATCGCGGCGTCGAGCTGGGCCGGGGTGATCTTGTAGCCCTGGCTGGCCGGCCCTTCGATGAACACGGGCGTGCCGCCGGCAAAGTTCACGATGTCGGGATAGCTGACCCAATAGGGCGCCGGGATGATGACTTCATCGCCCACGTCGACGGTCGCGACCAGCGCGTTGAACAGGGTGTGCTTGCCGCCCGAGTTCACGCTGATCTGGCTGCGCTTGTAGATCAGACCATTGTCGCGCTTGAACTTGAAGGCGACGGCTTCCTTGACGTCGGCGGTGCCGTCGACATCGGTGTAGCGGGTCAGATTCTTGCGAATGGCCTCGATCCCCGCCTCTTTCACGAAATCGGGGGTGTCGAAATCGGGTTCGCCGGCCGAAAGACCAATAACGTCCACACCTTCGGCTTTAAGGGCATTCACGCGCGCGCTCATCGCCAGGGTGGCGGAGGGCTGGATGCGACCGAGGGCTGCGGAAGTCTGGCTCATGGCAATGATCTTTCTCCAGAGCGATGCCCAGACGGACAAAAGCGTCCGCGTTCGACGGCATCGCGACAAAAAATACTATGATCTCCTTGTCCGCCGCACAGGCAGACGCGGCGGTCCTTAGTGCGCAAAGGACGCCGGAGCAACCGCCAGTTGCCGGTTATTGGCTTGTCACCGTCCTAGGAAAACTATCGGACGAGCGAGGCCGCGACCATCCCGCGCGACGCATTGCCGATGAAGAAGCCGCGCTCCAGATCATGGATGCGCAAGTCGCCCTCCACCGCCTCGCCCATGTCGAGCAGGCTCTGGCGCAGGATTCCGCGCAGCAGCCCGCGCGAGGCCGGCGGCGTCACCAGCTTGTCGCCCCGCTCCACGAAGATGGAGGAGAAGCAGCCTTCGGTCAGATAGCCCTGTTCATCGGTCATCAGCACCTCATAGGTGCCGCCGCGCTGCAGCGCGTCACGATAGAGGGAACGGTCGGTGGTCTTGTGCTCCAGCCGCGGATCCGTGGCGGCGGCGAGCCGGGGCACGACCTTCACCTGCATGATCGCCTTGGGCCAGGTGCGATGTTCGCGCACCTCGATCGACACAGAACCCTGGCGCGATACCAGCAGCCGCACGCGGCTGAGTTCGCGCAGGCGGAAAGTGGCGGCCTGAAGCTCGTTGCGCACGCTGTGGCGGTCGAAGGCGAAGCCCAGCGCCTGCGCGCTGTCCTTCAGCCGGCCCAGATGCAGTTCCAGCAGACGCACGCCCTCATGCGGATCGAAGGCCATGGTCTCGAGCAGATCATATCGTCCGTCAGCCACCGACATCGAACCTATTCACGCCCCACTGCAATCATCTTTCATCCCAGCGACAGGAAGCGCCCCTTGGCCAGGCATTCCGCCCATTCGGCCGACGCATCCGAATCCGCAACGATGCCGGAACCCAGGCCCAGGCGACCGATACCGCTTCCTTCTTCGACGCAAATGGTGCGAATGGCAACATTGAAAGCCGCGTCCCCCGCCGGATCCATCCAGCCCATGGCGCCAGTGTAGACGCCGCGCGCAAAAGGCTCGACCATGTCGATGATCTCCATCGCCCGCACCTTGGGCGCGCCGGTGATCGATCCGCAGGGAAAAAGCACGCGCAGCACGTCGACCGGCGCCAGCCCCGGCAGCACGCGGCCGCGAATGGTGGAGACCATCTGGTGGACGGTCGGATAGGTTTCGACCTTGAACAGGTCGGGGACTATGACCGATCCGGCCCGCGCCACCCGTGACAGATCGTTGCGCAGCAGGTCGACGATCATCAGATTTTCCGCGCGCTGCTTGGCATCGCGCGCCAGATCGGTCGCCAGGGCGGCATCCCGGTCCGGATCATGATCGCGCACGGCGGTGCCCTTCATCGGCCGCGCGGTGAGTTGCCCGCGCACCTGGGTGAAGAAAAGTTCGGGCGAGAAGGACAATATCTGATGCCCGCCGATGTTGATGACGCCGCCATAGCCGGCCTGCGCGCGCGGGCGCAGCGCTGCATAGAGCGCCATCGGATCGCCGGCAAAGCGCAATTCGCACGGGAAGGTCAGATTGACCTGATAGATGTCGCCGGCGCGGATCAGTTCCTGCACCTGGTCGAACTGCGCGCGATAATCGGCTTCGCTGACGAGCGGCCAGGGCGCATCGACGCTGACCGCCGCAGGATCGGGCAGCAGGTCCGCGACACCATCGGCCGGGATGAAGCGGCAGCCTTCGAACAGGCCGAACCAGAGCAAGGGCATGGCCTGCGGCCCGCCCTTGGGCGGGCGGTGCGCGATCGGCGCCAGCCGATCCTCCAGCGCCAGCCCGGCTTCATAGCTGATATAGCCGGCGGCATGCAGACCGGCCTCGCGCGCTTCGGCAATGCGGTCGAGCGCGGGCTGCACCTCCTCCATCCGCCAGGCCGCGATGACCGACACCGGATCGCGATACAGCCGCGCGGGCGCTGCCCCCTGGACGCGCGCATCGTCGAACAGGGCAAAGGCTTCGGTGGGACCAGGCAGGCGCATGGCGTCCTCTTAACAGGCTTTGGCGCGTACGAAAGAGCGATGCAGGCGGCGGCATGATTGCCCGGTGGGGCAAAGCTGGCCTAGACAGGGATCATGTCCGACCAGCCCCCTGCCCCGACCAGCGAACCGCGTCCGTTCAAACCGGCCTTGCTGCTGGGACTGCGCAGCCGCTGCCCGGCCTGTGGCGAGGGCAGGCTGTTCGCGCGCTTCCTGAAACCGGTGTCGGCGTGCAGCCATTGCGGTCAGCGCTGGGATGGACATCGGGCCGATGATTTCCCGGCCTATATCGTCATCCTGCTGCTCGGCCATCTGCTGGTGCCGCTGATGATCGAGGTCAATGCCGCGCTGGCCATCCCAATGGGCTGGCAGGCAGTGCTATGGCCGACGCTGGCGGCGATATTGGCGCTGGCGATGATCCAGCCCGCCAAGGGGGCGGTGCTGGCCTTCCAATGGTCCCGCCGGATGCACGGCTTCGCCTGACGGCGCGCCGATATTTATTCCGCCGGCTTGCGGATGAAGTTGAGTTCCATCGCTTCGCGCAGCGTGTCGTCGATCGAGCGTCGGCCTTCGGCGCCATGGGTGACGACCGTGGTGTCGCACGTGGCGACGCACACGCCCTTCTGGAAGCCGGCCGAGCTGATCGTCCAGCTGGTGCGGCCGATATGACCGATCGCGCAATGGACCTCGAACGGATAGGGGAAATGCGATTCCTCGATGAAGTTGAGGTTCACATTGGCCACCAGCCAGCGCACGCCCTGTTCCTGCGGGTGGCGGCCCATATGGTGATGAAAGCGGATACGGGCCGTTTCAAAGATACCGGAAATGGCCACATTGTTGATGTGGCCCATGGTATCGAGATCCTGGAAACGCGTATCAATGCTCGTGATGAAGCGATATGCGTCGGGACTGAACCGCCAGGATTCGGGTTTGGCCATGTCCTGCTTTCCTTGAAATTGTTTTTTTCGCTCTTAGCCCAGCGATCTTGCGATGCAATGTTCGCGGCGAAAATGCCGCGACTGCGACCTTTATGACACAGACAAAATCATAACGATATTGTCACGAAAGTGACGCCGCAGCGTCGCGATAGTCACATTGCAGTGCAACATGTCCAGCCTAGAGCGCCCGCCAATCACATCCGATTGGGGGATTTCACCATGCGCCACGCACTCAGCCTGCTGCTCGCTTCGACCGCCTGCATCGCCGCACCCGCCTTTGCCCAGGACATGGCGCCCGCGGCCGATGCCGCGGCCGATGCAGACAGCGCCGGCATCATCGTCTTTGGCCGGGGCGAAACCCGCCAGGTCCAGGAAATCACCACCCGCGACCTCGTCACCCTGACGCCCGGCACCAATGCGCTCAAAGCTATCGAGAAGCTGCCCAGCGTCAATTTCCAGTCGTCCGATCCGTTCGGCAGCTATGAATGGTCGCAGCGCGTCAGCATCCGCAGCTTCAACCAGAACCAGCTCGGCTTCACCTTCGACGGCATTCCGCTGGGCGACATGAGCTATGGCAATCATAATGGCCTGCACATCACCCGCGCCATCAGCAGCGAGAATATCGGCACCGTCCGCGTGTCGCAGGGCTCCGGCTCGCTCGGCACCCAGTCGACCGGCAATCTGGGCGGCACGGTCGAGACCTTCTCGATGGACCCCGCCGATGCGCTGGGCGCGCAGGGCAACCTCACCTATGGCAGCGACGAGACCTGGCGCGCCTTTGCCCGGCTGAACATGGGCAGTGCGGACGGTATCCGCGGCTATGTCTCCTACGCCTATGGCTCGACCGACAAGTGGAAGGGCCAGGGCACACAGGACCAGCATATGGTCAATGCCAAGGTCGTGGTCCCGGTCGGCGACGGCAAGCTGGATGGCTGGCTGAGCTATTCGGACCGCCGCGAACAGGATTATCAGGACATGTCGATGGACATGATCAACCGCCTGGGCTGGAAATGGGACAATACCTCGCCCGACTATGCCAAGGCGGTTCTCTATGCCGACATCGGCAATAATCGCGGCGAAACCGGCGCACCGGTCAGCAACGCCGCTGCCGGCACCGTCTATCCCGACAATGTGACGTCGGTGTGGGACGCCTATTATGACGCCGCCGGCCTGCGCGAGGACTGGCTGGGCGCGATCGGCTACAGCACTCCGCTGGGCGATCATGCCAATTTCAAGATCAAGGGCTATTACCACAACAACAGCGGCATGGGCCTGTGGGCGACGCCCTCGGTCCCCAGCCCCACCGGCGGTTCGCCGCTGTCGATCCGCACCACCGAATATGACATGGACCGGATCGGCGCGTTCGGCAGCGTCGATGCGACGATCGGCATCCAGACGCTGGAAGCCGGCGCCTGGTACGAGAATAACAAGTTCAACCAGGCCCGCCGCTTCTATGCGTTCAAGAGCCGCACCGAAGCCGGCCTCTCCTTCCGCGACTATCCCAAGAACCCGTTCGCGACCCAGTGGGAATTCGATTTCACCACCGACACGATCCAATATTATGTCCGCGACAAGATCGACCTCGGCATGCTGACGATCAACCTGGGCTGGAAGGGCTTCAAGGTCACCAACGAGGCCGAGGCGGTCGTGTCGAGCAGCTTCCCCGAGGGCAAGATCAAGGCCGAGGACTGGTTCCAGCCCCATGCCGGCTTCGCCGTCGAACTGAGCCCCGAGGCGGAAATCTTCGGTGGCTTCACCCAGGTGACCAAGGCCTTCGCCAGCGCCACCACCACCGGCCCCTTCTCCACCAACCAGGCCGGCTTCGACCAGATCCGCGACGACCTGAAGCCGGAAAGCTCGGACACGTACGAACTGGGCCTGCGCTACAATAGTTCGCGCTTCAACGGCACGCTGGGCGCCTATCTGGTCAATTTCCGCAACCGCCTGCTGGCGGTGCAGGTGGGCAGCCCGATCCTGGGCCTCGCCTCCGCGTTGCAGAATGTCGGCAATGTCCGCGCCGTCGGCATCGAGGCGGCGGGTAACCTGACCCTGGGTCAGGGCTTCGGCCTCTATGCCAGCTACAGCTACACCGACGCCACCTATCGCGACGATGTGCTCAACAGCTCGGACGGCACGCTGGTCGCGGCGATCAAGGGCAAGACCGTGGTCGACAGCCCCAAGCATCTGCTGCGCGGCGAGCTCAATTATGACCAGGGGCCGCTGTTCGGCCGGATCGGCGCCAACTATATGTCGAAGCGCTATTACAGCTACACCAACGATGCGTCGGTCGATGGCCGGGTGATCGTGGACGCCTCGATCGGCTATCGCATCACCGACCAGATCGAAGTGCAGCTCAACGCCAGCAACCTGTTCGACAAGAAATATATCAGCACGATCGGATCGGGCGGCTTTGGCAATAGCGGCGACGCGCAGACGCTGCTGATCGGCGCGCCGCAGCAATTCTTCGTCACCCTCAAGGCGGGTTTCTAAGATGAACAAGGCCGCGCTGCTTGCCTCCGCCCTGCTCGCCATCACGCCGCTCCCGGCGCTGGCCGAGCCGGTGCTGCTGATCTCGATCGACGGGCTGCGCCCCGGCGACGTGCTGGAGGCGGACAAGCGCGGCCTTGCCCTGCCCAATCTGCGCCGGTTCCTGACCGATGGCGCCCATGCATCGGGCGTCACCGGCGTGTTGCCGACGCTGACCTATCCCAGCCACACCACGCTGATGACCGGCGTGTCGCCGGGCAAGCATGGCATCGTCAGCAACAACAGCTTCGATCCGATGCAGATCAACCAGGGCGGCTGGTATTGGTATGCGCAGGATGTGAAGGTGCCGATGCTGTGGGATGCGGCGGCAAAAGCCGGGCTGTCCACCGGCAATGTCCACTGGCCGGTCAGCGTCGCCGCGAGGGGCGTCCGCTGGAACCTGCCGCAAATCTGGCGCACCGGCCATGCTGACGACGCGCAGTTGCTGGACGCGCTGGCGACGCCGGGCTTGAAGGCGGAGCTGGAGCGGGCAGTCGGCCAGCCCTATGCCATGGGGATCGACGAGAGCCTGTCCGGCGACCAGAACAGGGGCCGGTTCGCCACCGCCCTGATCGCCGCGCACCAGCCCGACTTCCTGACCGTCTACCTCACCGCGCTCGACCATGAGCAGCATGGCAGCGGCCCGGATACGCCGGCCGCCAAGGCCGTGCTGGAAAAGATCGACGCGATCGTCGGCGACCTGATTGCGGCCGAACGCAAGGCCCATCCCGATGCGCTGATCGCGCTGGTCAGCGACCACGGGTTCGAGGCGACGCATAGCGGCCTCAACCTGTTTCGCCCCTTCATCGACGCCGGCCTCATCACTCTGGGCGCGGACGGCAAGGTCGCCTCCTGGCAGGCCATGCCCTGGATCGGCGGCGGGTCGGCCGCGATCATGCTGGCCCGGCCCGATGACCAGATGCTGGCCGACAAGGTGAAGGCGCTTCTCGACAAACTGGCCGCCAACCCCGCCAACGGCATCGACCGCATCGTCGACCGGGCGGCGATGGCGAAGCTCGGCGGCAATCCGCAGGCCAGCTTCACGATCAACCTCAAGCCCGGCTTCGTCACCGACATCTTCCGGGGCGCCAATGCGCCGCTGGTCGCGTCGACGCCGGTCAAGGGGATGCACGGCTATTTCCCCGGACCGGCCAATCTGCGCGCCACCTTCATGGCGATGGGACCGGGGGTGAAGCCGGGCAAGGATCTGGGCCTGATCGACATGCGCGCGATCGCGCCCACTTTGGCCAAGGCAATGGGCGCCAGCCTCCCCGACGCGGAGGCGGCACCGATCGACCTGCGCTGAACCACCCGGCAACGGATCGTTTCCGGCTGCGACGATGGACTTCATTACCTCCGCGACATAATTTCGCGCCCAATCCAACAGGGTCATTTTCGGGGTAGTCCATATGCCGCAGCGTTACAGCCTGGCCGCCATCACCTTGCATTGGGCGATCGCCGCCCTGCTCGCCTTCCAGATTGCCGTCGGCTGGGCGCTGGGCAGTTTGGGCGCGCGCGGCTTTGCGCTGTTCCAGTTGCATAAGTCGATCGGCATCACCGTGCTGCTGCTGACCCTGCTGCGCATCGCCGTGCGCTGGTGGAAGCCGCGCCCGGCCAAGCTGGAGGGCGGCTGGCAGGGCGCGCTCGCTTCCGGCGTCCATGTCGGCCTCTATGCCTTCATGCTGGGCGCGCCGCTGACCGGCTGGGCGCTGGTTTCGACCGCCAAGGTCAAGGTGCCGACGCTGTTCTTCGGCGTCATTCCCCTGCCCCATTTGCCGCTGCCAATGGCAAGCCATGGCCTGGCCGAAGGCGGTCACAGCCTGCTCGCCTGGATCGGCATCGCGCTGGTCGCGCTTCATGTCGCGGGTGCTCTGCGCCACCATGTGCTGATGCGCGACGGGCTGATCTGGCGGATGGTGCCGGGCCGCTCGACCGCGTTGCTGATCGGCCTGCCTGCGCTGATCCTCGTCGGCTTCCTGCTGGGCCGGGCGATCCTGCCGGGTTCTGCGCCGGCCGCACCGCAAGCCCCCGCCGCCAACGCCGTCGAAGCGGAAGAGGCGCCTGCCGAAGACAATGCCGTCGAAGCCGCCAGCAATGCGAGCGACAATGCCGCCGCCCCGGCTGCGAACGAAACCGCCGCCGTCACCGAAGAACCTGCCGGCCCGCCGCCCGCATGGGCCGTGCAACCCGGCGGTAAGATCGGCTTTGCCGTCGGCAACAGCGGCGAGACGATCAGCGGCAGTTTCTCGAAATGGACCGCGAAGATCGTGATGGACCCCGAACATCCCGAAAGCGCCGACATCAAGGTGACGATCGACATGGCATCGGCCAGCGTCGGCGACGCCTACAAGGACGGCATGCTGCCGGGCGACGAATTCTTCGGCAGCGCCGCCCACCCGACCGCGACCTTCGTGGCCAAGGGTGCGGAGAAGAGCGGCATCAACGCCTATCGCGCCCATGGCACGCTGACGCTGAAGGGCGTGGCCAAGCCGCAGGCGATCCGCTTCACCCTGTCGGGCAGCGGCACAAGCCGCAAGGTCAGCGGATCGGCCAGCGTCGCCCGCCTGCCCTTTGGCGTGGGCAATGGCGACAGCAGCACCGGTCTTGATCCCAAAGTGATGGTGACCTTCAGCTTTGACGCCAAGACGCAATAAGACCATGCGATGCATGGATTAACGTAACGGTTTCTGCCAAGAAGCGGACATGGAAAGACAGAGCCGGCATCGCCGAACGCAGATTGAGGATGGGGTGTTCGTCGCCCTGGTGGTGCTGGTTTCCATCGCCTTCGCGCTGGTGGTCGAGCCCTTCTTCGGGGCGATCCTCTGGGGCGTGATCGTCGCCATCCTGTTCATTCCGGTGAACCAGGGACTGCTCAAGCTGATCCCCGGCCATCGCAACAGTGCAGCCCTGCTGACGCTGTTGCTGATCATTGCGATCGTGATCGTGCCGGCCATCATCCTGTCGATCGCGCTGGTACAGGAAGCGACCGCGCTCTACGGCCAGATCAATGTGGGGAAGATCAACATTCCCCACATGTTCGCGCAGTTCCAGGCAGCGTTGCCCGACTGGGCGTCGATCGGCCTGCGGCGGCTGGGCATATCGAATTTCGCGGCGGTCCAGCGGCTGCTGACCGACGGCCTGACCGCCAGTTTCCGCACCGTCGCGGCCCAGGCCTTCCTGATCGGCCAGAGCGCCTTCAGCTTCATCATCGCGCTGACGGTGATGCTCTATCTCACCTTCTTCCTGCTGCGCGACGGGCTGGACCTGGCGCGCAAGCTGGACCGCGCCGCGCCACTGCGGGTGCTGCATCGCCGCGCGCTGATGCGGCAATTCGTCATCGTCATCCGCGCCACCATCAAGGGCAGCATCGTCGTCGCCATATTGCAGGGGCTGATCGGCGGACTGGTGTTTGGCGCACTGGGCATTTCCGGCGCGCTGCTGTGGGGCGTGATGATGGGCTTCTTCTCGCTGCTGCCGGCCGTCGGCACCGGCCTCATCTGGGCGCCGGTGGCGATCTACCTGCTGGCGACCGGCGCGATCTGGAAGGGGCTGATCCTGATCTTCTGCGGCATGTTCGTGATCGGCATGGTCGACAATCTGCTGCGCCCGATCCTGGTCGGCCGCGACACCCGCATCCCCGACTATGTGGTGCTGATCACGACGTTGGGCGGGCTGCAACTGTTCGGCTTCAACGGCATCGTCATCGGACCGGTGATCGCCGCCCTGTTCATCGCGGCCTGGCAGATCGTGATCCGCACCCGCTCCCACGAAGCGGGCGCGCCACCGCTCACCTTCTAGCCCCTGATCGTCTGAGGTGAACGCGCTCCGCGCTTTCACCGATGGCGTGAATCGGGGTCTAAAGCCGAAGAATCAGCCCGCCTCGAGCGCCGCGCCGGCTTCCATCCAGACCTCTTCGGCCGCCTCCAGCTTCTTCTCGACCGATGCGCGCTTCACCATCAGTTCGCTGGTGGTCATCTTCGCCTCGGCCCCGGTTGCGCTCTTGGGATCGGACAGCACGGCGTCGATGCGCTTGCGCTCGGCAATCAGCGTCGTCATCTCGCGCTCGGCCTTGTTGACTGCGTTCTTGAGCGTTTTCTGCTTCTCGCGCCATTCGGCGGCGGCCTTCTTGTCCGCCTTGCGGTCGACCTTGGGCGCGTCACCGCCCGACGGATTGCCGTCTGCCTTGCGCAGGATGATGTCGGTATAATCGTCCAGGCTGCCGTCGAACGGCTGGGCCGTGCCATTGTCGACCAGCACCAGCCGGTCGGCGACCAGTTCGATCATGTGGCGATCATGGCTGACGATGACGACGGCGCCCGAATATTCGTTGAGCGCCTGCACCAGCGCCTCGC
Source organism: Sphingobium sp. WTD-1 (assembly GCF_030128825.1). Lineage (NCBI taxonomy): Bacteria > Pseudomonadati > Pseudomonadota > Alphaproteobacteria > Sphingomonadales > Sphingobiaceae > Sphingobium > Sphingobium sp. WTD-1. Next base: position 4,981,442 of record NZ_CP119127.1, read on the forward strand.
GGCTGTCGACGTCCAGATGGTTGGTCGGTTCGTCGAGGATCAGCAGATGCGGCGCATCGCGGGTGATGAGCGCCAGCGCCAGACGCGCGCGCTCGCCACCCGACATGGAGCCGACCTTCTGCGTCGCGCGCTCGCCCGAAAAACCGAAACGGCCAAGCTGGGCACGCACCGCACCGGGCGTCGCGCCCTTCATGACGCGGGTCATATGCTCCAGCGGCGTGTCGGTGACGTCCAGTTCCTCCACCTGATATTGGGTGAAATAGCCGACATTCATCTTGGCCGATGTGGTCATCGCGCCTTCCATCGGTGCCAGCTGCGCCGCGATCAGGCGGGCCAGCGTGGTCTTGCCGTTGCCGTTGCGGCCGAGCAGCGCGAGGCGATCATCGGGATCGATGCGCAGATTGACGCGGCGCAGGATCGGCGTGTCGTCATAGCCGACCGAGGCCATGTCCATGGTGATGAGCGGCGGGCGCAGTTCGGCGGGGCTGGGGAAACCGAAATGCAGGCTGGGGTCTTCGATCGCGGCGGCAATGGGCTGCATCTTGGCCAGCGCCTTGGCGCGCGACTGGGCCTGCTTGGCGGTCGAGGCGCGGGCGGAGTTGCGGGCGACATAATCCTGCAGCTTCTCGCGCTCGGCCTGCTGCTTGGCGCGCGCCGCTTCCTGCTGGGCCAGCCGCTCGGCGCGCTGACGCTCGAACGCGTCATAGCCGCCGGGATAGAGGGTGACCTTGCCACCCTCCAGATGAAGGATGAAGTCGACCACATTGTTGAGCAGGTCGCGCTCATGGCTGATGATGACCACGGTGCCGCGATAGGCCTTGAGGAAATTCTCCAGCCACAAGGTCGCTTCGAGATCGAGATGGTTCGACGGTTCGTCGAGCAGCAGCAGATCCGGGTTGGAGAAGAGCAGCGCCGCCAAGGCAACGCGCATCTTCCAGCCACCCGAATAGCTGTCGAGCGGACGGCCCTGCATTTCCTCGTCGAAACCGAGGCCGACGAGGATGCGGGCGGCGCGCGCGGGCGCGGTATAGGCGTCGATCGTGGTCAGCCGCTCATAGATATGGCCGAGCCGATCGGGATCTTCGGTATGCTCCGCCTCCGCCATCAGTTCGGCTCGTTCCTTGTCGGCGGCGAGCACGGTGTCGAACGGGGTCGCGGTGCCCGAGGGGGCTTCCTGCGCGATATAGCCGAGGCGGGTGTCGCGCGGCATGTCGCAGCTGCCCTCGTCCGGATCGAGCTGGCCGATCATCACCTTCATCAGGGTCGACTTGCCGGCGCCGTTGCGGCCGATGAGGCCGACCCTGCTGCGCGGCGGCAGCGCAGCGCTGGCGCGGTCGAGGATGGTGCGGCCGCCCAGGCGCACGGTGATACCGTTCAAGTTAAGCATGGCCGCGCCTGTAGCAGAGCTGCGGCGGGGGGTGAAGCGGCTTGGCAGTTCGGCGAAAACTGCAAAATATATAGTGTCGCGGGGGACGCATTTGCGCCACTGCCGGTCCGCAGCCACGACTTTGCAATAGGAAATTTTTGCGAAATGCCGTGCCCGAGGCGCGAAAACGGGGTGGACCAAAGGCCCACCCCGCAAAGGTCAGATGCCGTCGACGGCCTTGCTGACGAGGATGTTGACCGCGACGCGGCGATTTTGTGCCTTGCCCTCGGCCGTGTCGTTGCTGGCCACCGGATCGGCCTCGGCCATGCCGGTCGGCGTCAGCATGCGATAGGGCTTCCAGCCGCAGGCCTGCTGCAGATAATTGACCACGCGCGAGGCACGCTTTTCGCTGAGCTCCTGATTCAGCTCCTCGCCGCCGGTGGAGTCGGTATAGCCCACGACCAGCAACAGCGCGTTGCTCATGCCATTGGCCGAAGTCGCGGCAGCACACAGATCATTCTTCGCCTGGGCCGACAGCACCGCCTTGCCGGTGTCGAAATTGACGTTGGTCGTGCCCTTAACATTATATTGGTCGATCTCGCCCATGCGGCCACGCAGCGCCTCGGTCGCCGCGGTCTGCTCGTCGAACCGCTGGGCGGTGCCGTTGTTGATCATCGACGCGGTCTTGAGATCCTTGTTCTGCAAGGCGATCTTGCTGGCGAGCAGCCCTTCGCCGGCCTGCAGGGTCTTCACTGTCACCGGCAGGCCGTTCAGCAGCGATGTCGCGGCCAGATGGTCGCGGCCAAGGCCGAACAGCCCCTTGCTGGCGCTGATCTTGGTGTCGTCATTGATAGTGATGACGCTCTTGCTGCCGTCGGCGGCGGTCACCTGCATCCGGTCGCCGCTGCGCGCGGAGATGATGCCCTTGACCTCAGGCCCTTCCGTCAGTTCGGCGGCCGGCATGGCAACGCTGGCCGACACATCGGCCGCCGGGGCCTCCTGCTGCGCGTCCTGGGCCTGATCCTGCGCCACGACGGCGGCCGGGGCAGCCCCGGCCAGCAGGGCAAGCATCACAAGATATTTTTGGTTTTTGGACATGATAGGCATCACGCTGCTCCTTCACTTCTTGTTCGGTCGGGCCTGCAGCATTGCAGCTTGTCGTCCGACGGCGGCCGCCTGGTGGCGTTTCGAGCCGTCAGAACCCCCTTCTTCTGACCTTCATAAATTTTGACGTCTTGGCGCCGTGGGATGCGCCAGACATATTGCCTGTTCGTGTCCGGCTTTCTGCCACATGAACAACCCATGTGGAGTCCGTGTTGCGCAGGCCAGATGAGTGGTTGATGCGACGAACCGATGAGCAATATCGCAATCATTAGCGACTCACACTTGGTCCCCACCAGCTATAGATTGACCCCGAACTTTGTCATGGAACGATCTTTTATTGTGAAACAAAAATCATCAAATCCGTGGAACAAATTCCGATTTTCTATTTTTGCCAATCGGCCATGTTGACTTGAAACAATCCTGAGACCACTTGCCCGCGGACAACGGATCGCGGATGCTGGACGACCGGCAGACTGGATGACCGGCAGACTGGATGACCGGCAGGCTGGACGCCGTCGAGTGCATCACCCACCCTCCACCAATAGGGGCTGTGGCAATATTGCCACGACAGGAAATATTCGCATAGTTTGCGCAAAATTGACACTGCGAGGCATTCGCATTCTTGTTGCGATTGCCTCGCAACATCCCCTAGGACGACGCCCAATTTCCTGCGTCCAAGAATAGGGGTCCATCATGCTGTCGAAATATCACTGGCTCGCAGGCGCCGCGCTCTGCGCCGTCGCCCTTCCCGTCGCTGCACAGACCAATGCCGCACCGGCCGAAGACAATCGCGACGACCAGATCATCGTCACCGGCACCTATACCCTGCCCGACAAGATCGACACCGCAACGGGCCTGGGCCTCACCATCCAGGAAACGCCGCAGTCTGTGAGCGTGATGACCGCGCAGCGCATCCTCGACCAGAATTTGATCAGCGTGAAGGACGTCATCGTCAACAGCGTCGGCGTGTCCGCCAATGAGGTCGACGATGTCCGCAACAATTTCTACGCCCGCGGCTTCGAAATCCGCAACACCCAGGTCGATGGCGTGCCCGCCGCCTGGACGCTGGCTGGCGGCAATGGCGAGACCAGCATCGACGTGTCCATTTATGAGCGCGTCGAGATCGTGCGCGGCGCGACCGGCCTGCTGTCGGGCGCGGGCGACCCGTCCGCGTCGGTCAATCTGGTGCGCAAACATGCCGACGCCACCGAATGGACCGGCTATGCCAATGCCAGCATCGGCAGCTGGAACACCTGGCGCCTGTCGGCCGATGTCGGCGGCGCGCTGACCAGCGACGGCCGCATCCGTGCCCGACTGGTCGGTCGCTATGAGGAAGGCGACAGCTATATCGACCTGCAGAACAAGAAGAAGTGGGTGCTCTATGGCGTGGTCGATGCGGACCTGACCGACAGCACGCTGGTCCGTGTCGGCATGAGCCACCAGGACACCAAGCCCAAGGGCGCGACCTGGGGCGCGCTGCCCACCTTCTATACCGACGGCACCACCACCGACCTGGCCCGATCGCAGAGCACGGCGGCCGACTGGACCTATTGGAACAGCACCAACCAGAATATCTTCGCCACCATCCGTCAGGAATTTGGCGAGAAGTGGAACCTGACGGTCAATTACAACCGCCTGCGCAACACCGGCGATACCCAGCTCCTCTATCTCTACGGCAATGTCGACAAGGCGACCGGCACGATCGAGTCGAGCAATCCCTACAAGTCGAAGAGCGACAGCGTGCAGAACAGCATCGACGCGCAGCTCAAGGGATCGGTCAGCCTGTTCGGCCGCGACCATGAGATCGTCGTCGGCGCGCTGCACAGCGTATTGAAGCGCCACACCGACAATTATGTCGCGCCCTATACGGAGAATAACCCGGCCTGGGGCACCGGCCTCAACAGCTGGGCGACCAATGTGCCGGTGATCGGCGCGGGCGGCGCCGACTTCCCCGAGCCGATCTGGGGCACCGACGCGGTGCGCAACGAGCAGGAGCGGATCGAGCAGACCGGCTATTATGGCGCCTTCCGCCTGAACGTCGCCGACCCGTTCAAGATCATCCTGGGCGGGCGCCTGTCGAGCTGGAAGCAGAAGGGCTTCGCCTGGAGCGGGCCGAGCGACTATGGCGACGATAATGTATTCATCCCCTATGTCGGCGCGCTCTATGACGTGACGTCCAACCACCGCGTCTATGCGAGCTATACCAAGATCTTCCAGCCGCAGAATCTGTTCGACCGCAACCTGCAACTGCTCGATCCGCTCGATGGCAATGCCTATGAAATCGGCCTCAAGAGCCGCTTCTTTGGCGACGCGCTGCAGACCTCGATCGCGCTGTTCCGCATCGAACAGGACAATGTCGGCCAGATCGGCGACGTCATCATCGGCCCCAACGGCCCGCAGCAGACCTATGTCGCGGCCGAGGGCGTGACCAGCAAGGGCTTCGAACTGGAAGCGACCGGCCAGCCGTTGCCGGGCTGGAACATCAATGCCAGCTACAGCCAGTTCAAGGCGGAGGACGGCGACGGCGTGGCCGCCAACACCAACCAGCCGCGCAAGCTGCTGAAGATCTTCACCACCTATGACATGCCCGGCATGCTGACCGGGCTGAGCGTGGGCGGCGGCATCAACTATCGCTCCAAGGCCTATTCGGAAGGGCTGAACCCGGTGACGGCCGCACCCTTCCGCTTCCAGCAGGACGGCTATACTTTGGTCAGCCTGATGGCGCGCTATGCGGTGACCGAGCAGCTGCAGCTCCAGGCCAATGTCGACAATCTGTTCGACAAGAAATATTACAGCCAGATGGGCTTCTTCAGCCAGTATCGCTACGGCGCCCCGCGCAATTTCACGATCAGCGCGAACTACAAATTCTGATACAGGAAGGGCGCCACGGGAGACCGCGGCGCCCTTTTGGTTTTGAGGGCGGACGGATGCTGGCGCAGATTCAGCATGCGAAATGGCGCAACGCTGTTTTGGAGCGGCTAAGCGCCAGACTGTGTTTCAGTCCTTCATACCCTTTCTCCGCGCTCTTCGCGGCTCCGCGTGATTCATTATTCGCGCAGAGCCGCGAAGAGCGCGGAGGAGAAAGAAGGAGAGGCGGGGATTGGGTGGGTAACCGACGCCCTTTACCCCTCTCCCTTGAGGGAGAGGGGTGCGCAGACTTGGCAGCTTGCTGCCTAGTCGTAGCTGGGTGAGGGGGACGCAAGCTCGGGCAAATGGACCGACATAGCGCCCAATCCCCCTCATCCAACTTCGCCTAACCGCTACGCGGCAAGGCTTCGTATCCTTCTCCCTCAACGGAGAAGGAATGGCTATTAATGGTCGCTTCCTGCCAATCTGATACGCAAAACCCGGCGACGCCCTGCGCCGCCGGGGTGCTCATTCCTCAGAAGCGGTCCGCGTTCATGACCTTGGTCCAGGCGGCGGCGAAGTCGGTGACGAACTTCTCCTTCGCATCGTCCTCGGCATAGACTTCGGCCACGGCGCGCAGTTCGGAATTGGAGCCGAAGATCAGGTCGACCGGGGTCGCCGTCCACTTCGCCGCGCCGCTGGCCCGGTCCTTGCCGTCATAGAGGCCCGGCGTCGCCGACTTGCTCCACACCGTGTCCATCGTCAGCAGGTTGACGAAGAAGTCGTTGCTGAGCGTGCCCGGACGGGTGGTCAGCACGCCATTCTTCGATCCGCCGCTATTGGCGCCGAGCGCCCGCATGCCGCCGACCAGCACGGTCATTTCCGGCACGGTGAGGTCGAGGGCATCCGCCTTGTCCACCAGCGCATCGGCCGGGCTGACCTCTGCCCTGGGGCCATACCAGTTGCGGAAGCCGTCCGCCTTGGGCTCCAGATAGGCGAAGGAGGCGACATCGGTCTGTGCCTGTGCGGCATCGACCCGGCCCGGCGTGAACGGCACGGTGATGCTGTAGCCGCCCTTCTGCGCCGCCTGCTCGACCGCGGCGTTGCCGGAGAGGACGATGAGGTCGGCCATCGACACCTGATTGCCGGACTTGGCGAAATCCTTCTGGATCGCGGTCAGCTTGGCCAGCACCTTGTTCAGCTCGGTCGGGTCATTGACCGCCCAGCCCCGCTGCGGGTCGAGCCGCAGGCGCGCGCCATTGGCGCCGCCGCGCATGTCGGTGCTGCGGAAGGTCGCGGCCGAGGCCCAGGCGGTGCGCACCAGTTCCGGCCCGGTCAGGCCCGACGCCAGCACGGCCGCCTTCAGCTTCGCCTGATCGGCGGCGCTGACGGGGGCGAAGCTCGCCTTGGGCAGCGGATCCTGCCAGCTATAGGTTTCGGACGGGATGTCCTTGCCGAGATAGCGGGCCTGCGGGCCGAGATCGCGATGGGTCAGCTTGAACCAGGCGCGGGCGAAGGCCTTGCTGAACAGTTCGGGATCCTTCTGCCAGCTTTCCAGCACCTTGCGAAAACCGGGATCCTCCTTGAGCGCGATGTCGGTGGTGAACATGATCGGCGCGTGCCGCTTGTCCTTCACATGCGCGTCGGGGACCATCTGCGCGGCGGCGGGATCGGTCGGTATCCACTGGGTTGCACCGGCTGGGCTCTTGGTTTTGACCCAGTCGAAGTTCAGCAGATTGTCGATATATTGGGTGGTGAACTGGGTCGGCGTGGCCGACCAGGCGCCTTCCAGGCCCGAGGTCAGCGTATCCTCGGCATTGCCCTTGCCGCACTTGTTCTTCCAGCCGAAGCCCTGATCCTCGATGCCGGCGGCGGCAGGTTCCGCGCCCAGGCATTCTTCGGGCTTCTTGGCGCCATGCGCCTTGCCGAAGGTGTGGCCGCCCGCGATCAGCGCCAGCGTCTCCTCGTCATCCATCGCCATATTGCCGAAGGCGCGGCGGATGTCGGCAGCGGCGCCCTTGGGATCATGATTGGCGCCGGGGCCTTCGGGGTTCACATAGATGAGGCCCATGGTGGTCGCGGCGAGCGAGCGCTTGAGCGAGCCGTCGGGATTGGAGCGCTCGGTCCCCATCATCTTGGTTTCCGGGCCCCAATAGACGACGTCGGGCTGCCAGGCGTCGATGCGGCCGCCGGCAAAGCCCACGGTCTTGAAGCCCATATCCTCCAGCGCGACATTGCCGCTGAGGACCATGAGGTCGCCCCAGCTGAGCTTCCGGCCATATTTCTGTTTGATCGGCCAGACCAGACGGCGGGCCTTGTCGAGGCTGACATTGTCGGGCCAGCTGTTGAGCGGATCGAAGCGCTGTTCGCCGCCGTCCGAGCCGCCGCGACCGTCACCGACGCGATAGGTGCCGGCGCTGTGCCAGGCCATGCGGATGAAGAAGGGGCCATAATGGCCATAGTCGGCTGGCCACCAGGGCTGAGAGGTCGTCAGCACCTTGCGGATGTCGGCCTTGACCGCTTCCAGGTCGAGGCTGTTGAATTCCTTCACATAGTCATAGTCGGCGCCATAGGGATTGGCGCGGGTCGCCTCATGCTGGCGCAGCGCGGTGAGGTCCAGGCGGTTGGGCCACCAGTCCTTGTTGGTCATGCCGCCGGGCTTTTCGGTGACGGCGGGCGCGGCAGCGGCGGGTTTGGTTTCGGCGGCGAGCGCCGGGCTGGCGAGCAGCGCGCACGCCAAAGCGAATGTGGAAATGCGGGTCGTGGACATGTTTCTCTCCCCTGTCCTGTTCAGCCTGTTCAAGGCGCGAAAAGGGGTAGTCCTGCGCGGCGACGGATCGAAACGAATCGATTCCGTCACAGTGATCGGATTTTCCTATGAGAGAGGGTGGATCGGAGAGTTCAGCCTTTTGGTGGCGGAGAGGCCGGCGCCGCCGCATAGAGGGTGAACTGGCCATGCAGGCCGCCGGTCGAGGACTGGCCGACCCACAGGTCGAACAGGCCCGGCTCGGCGATACGGCGGTTGCCGGCGCCGACAAATTCGAGGTCGGTGCGCGACAGGGTGAAGCGGACCTGGGTGGAATCACCCGGCGACAGGGTCACGCGCTGGATGCGCTTCAGTTCGCGGATCGGGCGGGTGCGGCTGGCGACGCGGTCGCGGATATAGAGCTGCACCACCTCGTTGCCCTTGCGCTTGCCCTTGTTGGTGAGGCGCGCGGTGATCTCGACCGCGCCGTCCCAGCGCAGCGCGGTGTCGGAGAGCTTGAGGTCGCTGAGGGCGAAATCGGTGTAGCTGAGGCCATGGCCAAAGGGGAAGCGCGCGCTGTTATCGGTGGTGGCGTAGCGCGCCTTATATTCGGTACTGCCATTGTCCACGGTCGGTCGGCCGGTCGACTTGCGATCGTAGAAGAAAGGCTCCTGCCCGCTTTCCCAGGGGAAGCTGACCGGCAGCTTGGCCGAGGGATCGACCTTGCCGAAGAGGATGTCGGCCAGCGCATGGCCGGTTTCCGACCCCAGGAACCAGGTCGCCAGCAACGCCTGCGCATTGGCGACACCGTCATGCAAAGCGAGCGCGCGGCCATGGCGCAACAGGACGATCACCGGCTTGCCGGTGGCGGCGATCGCATCGGCCAGCGCCTGTTGCGAGGAGGGCAGCTCGATCATCGTGCGCGATTGCGCCTCGCCCGACATCGCCTGGGATTCGCCGACTGCCAGGATCACCACGTCCGCCGCCTTCGCTGCGGCGACGGCACGGGCGATCCCGTCCTTGATCGGGCCGTTGACTGCGCAACCCAGCTCGACCGTCAGCTTCGCGGGATCGGGCATCGCCGCGCGCAGGCCGGTGGCGATGTCGACACCCTTGTCGGGATCGCCGTAAAAGGCCCAGGGGCCGTAGAGATTGGCCTTGTCCTCGCCGAACGGGCCGATCAGCGCGATCCTTTGCCCGGCGGTGGGATCGAGCGGCAGCACGCCGTCATTCTTGAGCAGCACCACCGATCGCGCTGCCGCCTCACGCGCCAAGGCATGATGGGCGGGCGTGCCGATGCGCGCCTTCTCAACCGTCTCATCGAGCGAGCGATAAGGATTGTCGAACAGCCCCATCGCGGTCTTCACATAGAGGATGCGGCGCACGGCGACATCGACCGTCGCCATCGGCACCGCGCCGCTCTTCACCAGATCGGGGATGTGGCGGATATAGAGGCCGCTCTGCATCGACATGTCGACCCCGGCCAGCACCGCGAGACGGGCGGCGTCACGCTCATCCTCGGCAAAGCCATGGGCGACCAGTTCCTCGTCGGCGGTGTAATCGGAGAAGACGAAGCCGCGAAACTGCATCTCGCCGCGCAAGATGTCGGTCAGCAATTCGCGGTCGGCGGTGGCGGGCACGCCGTTAATCTCGTTGAAGGCGGCCATGGTGGTGAGCGCGCCGGCGGCAAAGGCCTTGCCGAAGGGCGGCAGATGGGTTTCGCGCAGCGTCTCGTCACTGATGTCGACGCTGCCATATTCGAGACCCGCCGCAACCGCGCCATAGGCGGCGAAATGCTTGGGGCAGGCGAGCAGCGAATCGTCGCGGCGCAGGTCGCGCCCCTGGAAGCCGCGAATCCGCGCCGCCGACAACAGGCCGGTCAGATAGACATCCTCGCCCGCGCCCTCGACCACCCGGCCCCAGCGCTGGTCGCGCGCGACATCGACCATTGGCGCGAAGGTCAGGTGCAGGCCGGCCGCCGTCGCCTCCACCGCCATGACTCGCGCGGTCTTTTCCACCAGCAAGGGATCGAAGCAGGAAGCCTCCCCCAGCGGCACGGGAAAGATGGTCTTGAGCCCGTGAATCACGTCGCCGGCCAGCAGCAGCGGGATGCCCAGGCGGCTGTTCTTGACCGCTATTTCCTGCGCGCGGCGCCCGCCGGCAACGCCGATGCCATTGAACAGGCAGCCGACCCGGCCCTTGCGAATCTCGTCCGCCAGGCGCTTCTCGTCCTGGATGCCGGCCGCCGGGTTGGGTGGGTTGAACGGGCGGAAGCTGTCGGCCAGGCAGGTCATCTGCCCGGCCTTTTCCTCCAGCGTCATCTTCGCGATGAGGTCATCGACGCGGGCGACGTCGGCCTGCGCCAGCGCGCGGCGGGGGATGCCAAGGGCGAGGACACCGCCCAGGGTGCGGATCAGGAGGTCGCGGCGATCAAGAGTCATGCGGGAGAGAGCGTAACCGGGGAAGAATGAACGGGGCTTGTCCGAAGACAAACGGACTTGCGCCGTTTTTGTTGCGCTGCGGCAATAAGCCTGCGGCGCGACGCCCCGATCCCGCGATCAGGCCACCGGGCGAATCATGTTACGCGAATCAGGAGTAGCAATCACGCCTGGGCCGACAATTTGGTGCCGACCACGCCGATCACGATCATCGCCATGAAACCGATCTGGGCCATGTTGACCCGATCGCCATAGAGAATCATGCCGCCGATGATGACGCCCACGGCGCCCAGGCCCGTCCAGATCGCATAGGCGGTGCCCGCCGGCAGATCCCGCATCGCCAGCGCCAGCAAGCCCATGTTGAGGAAGCTGAGGCCGATCGGCACGGCCGATGCCTGCCAGCTGCCGACAGTGGCGGCCCATTTGAGGCTCAATGCCCAGATGATTTCGGTGAATACGGCAATGCCGAGAATGACCCAGGCCAAGCGGCGTTCCTCTTGCGGTAACGGGCTCGGCTGGAGCGGCGCGCGGACCGGAAACCCGAAAGAGGCGGCGCGCCGATGAGGGCAGTGGTGGACAGGGCTGGATTCGAACCAGCGTACGGAAACCCGGGCAGATTTACAGTCTGCTGCCTTTAACCACTCGGCCACCTGTCCAGTGCCCTACGCGGTGGAAATTTGCTGTCCCGCCGCGCTGGAGGCGGCTCAATGGCGAATGGAGGCTTGCCTGTCAATGGGGTGATGTGAAAAGAGCGAAAACATGAAAAGAGGACATCGTACCGGCAAGCCGAAAGGCGCCTTCCCCCGCTTCTACGGGCGCCATGCCATCACGGCCGCGCTCGCCAACCCGAACCGCATCGTGCGCAAGATCTGGGGCACGCGCGAAGCCATCGGCGCGCTCGACCTGCCGCCCGTGCTGCCGATCGTCTATTCCGACGTCGCCGACATGGGCCGCATGGTGCCGTCGGACGCGCCGCATCAGGGCATCGTCGCCGAAGTCGAGCCGCTGGACGATGTCTGGCTGGGCGACGTGCTGGAACAGGGACGGGACGACCAGCGCCCGATCCTGGTGCTCGACCAGGTGACCGACCCGCATAATGTCGGCGCGATCCTGCGTTCGGCCGCCGCCTTCGACGCGCTGTGCATCGTCACGCAGGACCGGCATGCGCCGCCCGAATCGGGCGTGCTGGCCCGCGCCGCGTCGGGCGCGCTGGAAACCGTGCCCTGGGTGCGGGTGGTGAACCTGGCCCGCGCGCTCGAAGAGATTGCCGAAGCCGGCTACTGGCGCATCGGCCTGGATGGCGACTGCGACACCGTGCTGGCCGACGCGATCGGCGAATCGCGTGTCGCGCTGGTACTGGGCGCCGAGGGCGAAGGGCTGCGCCACAACACCATGGCGCATTGCGACATTATCGCTAAGCTGCCGATCAGCCCGCGCATGGAGAGCCTGAACGTCTCCAATGCGGCAGCGATCGCCCTGTACGCCGCCACCAGCCGGTAAGCGGCCGCCGGGCACCATCTTGCGACGATATGGGCGGGGCGCCCTGCCCCGCTCGCATGGTCGCGCAGACGAACGGGGGTTCGCCATGGTCCTATTGTCCCGCGCGGCGGGCGCACTGGCGGCGCTGCTGATGCTGCCCGGATGCCTGGTGACCCCCGGCAATTTCACCTCCACGCTCGACATCCGCGCCGACCGCAGCTTCGCCTTTGCCTATAAGGGCGAGATATTGGCGTCGGACATGGACAAGGCGCTGGGGGGCCTGAACAGCGATGCGGAGGAGGATCCGCTGGAAGGCGTCGCCCCGCCCGAGGGCGAGGAGGCCGTGTTGCAGAAGGTGGCGCAGAGCCAGAGCAAGACTCCCGCCGAGCCCGCCGCGCCCCAGTTCGACAAGGCCGGCGGCGACGATGCCCAGATGCAGGCGATGGCGAGCGCGCTCACCAAGGAAAAGGGCTTCCGGTCGGTCCAGTATCTGGGCGATCACAAATTCGCGATCGATTATGCGATCAGCGGAAGGCTGGACCATGCCTTCCTCTTCCCCTTCAACATCGACGCGCAGATCGTCCTGCCCTTCGTCGCGGTGGAAATGCGCGGGGCGGACCGGGTGCGGGTGAAGGCACCGGGCTTTTCCAACGGTTTCGACAAGAGCCAGGGGCCGGCCGGCATGGGTGGCGGATCGGGCGACGCGGCCGCCAAGGCGCTCAATGGCACGTTCACGCTGACCACCGATGCAGAGATCGTCAGCCAGAATCAGGAAGATGGCGCGACCACCGTGCCGGAGGGCAAGCGCATCACATGGACCATCACGCCGCTGACCGGCGATGCGCCGGCCGCGACGTTGCGGGTCAGGCCCTGAAGTAAGAAATCAGTCTTCCGGCGCGATGGTGACGCGCAGGCCGTCGAGCGCGTCGCTCAGCACGACCTGACAGGACAGGCGGCTGGTCTCGTTGCGATGATCGCTGCTGTCGAGCAGGTCATTCTCGTCCTCGCTCATCGCCGGCAGGGCGTCGGCAAAGGCCGGGTCGACATAGACATGGCAGGTCGCGCACGAGCAGCAGCCGCCGCACAGCGCGAGCAGTTCGTCAAAGCCATGGTCGCGAATGACTTCCATCACCGAGAGACCCTTGTCCCCCTCAACAGTCTGTTCGGCACCATCACGGTTGACCACGATCAGCTTCGGCATCTACCCATCCCTTTTGGACTTATCCCCGCCGCTCTGACGGACAGCGGCGGCGAAATCAAGGGCTGGACGGGCGGACATGGTAAGCACGGCGGAAGAATTGCGCGTCAGCCTGGACTTTATCGCTGCGGCGGAGCCGGCATTCGGTGCCGCGATCGCCAGCGTCGGCTATCCGGTGCCGCGCGTGCGCGAACCGGGCTATGAGACGTTGCTGCGCACCATCGTCGGCCAGCAGGTCAGCGTCGCCTCCGCTGCGGCGGTCTGGCGCAAGCTGGAGGCGGAACTGGGCGTGGGCTGCACACCCGAAGCGCTGCTGGCGCGCGATTTCGATACGTTGCGCGCCTGTGGCCTGTCGCGGCAGAAACAGGGCTATGCCCGCAGCCTGGCCGAACTGGTGGTGAACGGCACGCTGGACCTGCATGCCTTGCCCGCCGACGACGAGGTCGCGATCGCGCAACTGGTGCAGATCAAGGGGATCGGCCGCTGGTCGGCGGAAATCTATCTGCTGTTCGCCGAAGGCCGCCCCGACATCTGGCCGGCCGGTGACCTGGCCGTGCAGATCGCGGTCGGACGGATATTGGGCCTGGACGAGCGGCCGAGCGAAAAGCTGACCCGTGATCTCGCCGAAGCCTGGCGCCCGCATCGCGGCGCCGCCGCGATCATGGCCTGGCACCATTATAATAGCGGGCAGGACATGCTGCAGAGCTGAAGGCGGACGGGGCGCCTGCCCCGCCCGCCTTGATCCGATTCAGCCCAGTAGCGCGAGGTTGAAGACGATGCCCAGCACGGCCGCCAGTGCGAGCGCAAGCAGGCAGACGGCGATCACCAGCGTCACCGAAATCGGGAAGCGGCTGTCGGAGTGAATCAGCCCATCCTCCGTCATGATCTTGCGCCGGTCGCGCAATTCGGTCGCGAACTGGACATGGCGCACGATCCCGCCGGCCAGCAGCACGATGCCGAACACCAGCAGCGCCACGCCGAAATTGCGCGGCGCGTTGACATTCTGGATGCTGCCCGCGTCATGCATCTTCTGGAATGCCTGGTTGATGGTGAAGCCGAAGCCGATCAGCGACAGCGCGGTGCGCATTTCCGACATCAGGGTCCGGTCCGCGCTCATCCGGGTGCGCTGGAACGACATGCCGGTCCGGCGCATCGACATTTCGGTGCGGTGCCCGGACAGGTCGGTGCGATATTCGGACAGGTCGGTGCGATGTTCCGACAGGCCCGTGCGGTGGCGCGACAGGCCGGTGCGGAAATGCGAAAAGACCGTCGATGCGTCATCGGACGCCGCCGCCTCCGCCTCCGGAATGGGTGGGACGGGCTCACCCACATTGCGGGCGGGGCGGATCAGCCCGCCTTTTTCTTCCTGTGCTTCAGACATTGCCTTCGCTCCTCACTTGGCCTTTATCGGCGGCGGGAAATTGGCAAGCACGGCGGTCACCGCCTTGTCGATTACCGCCTGGTCGGGGCTCTTGCTGCTGACTTGTTGGGTGGCCGTGCCGTGCCAGACGGGCTGTTTCGTCCCGGTATCATAGATGTCGACCGTCAACGTACCATCGGCCACGTTGCGCACATCGACGTTGCGATAGCCGCCCCAGCCGGCCCACCCGCCCCAAGGACGATAATAGGTCGCATAGGGACCGAAATCGGTCACCTCGACCCGGTCGCGCGCGCCCAGGGTGAAGCCGATGGCGAACTCGCCGGGATTGGCCTGGCTGTAGCCGCGCGCCGCGAGCGCAGTGTCGATGGATGCCTTCACGCGCTGGAACAACAACGGGTTCATCCCCTGCGGCACATTGATCGATGCCCAGCTATAACTGCGATAGCCGGCGAAATTGGCGGCGGGATCGGCATCATAATTGACCCGCGGCGTGGTGGCACAGCCTGCCAGCGCCAGCAGCAGCCCGGTGACGAATATGCGCCTGAACATGTCGCGACCTCCCTTTGAATATCGACTGGCATAGCTAAGCGGACGCCCGGCCAGCCATCGGGATTCTTCCCTAGGGACCGCGCCGGATATCCCTAGCCAAGTGCAGGAATATGCACGTCGAAAGAGCTGATGGGCCAAAGCGGGACAGCCGTTCACCATAGGCGAAATCCGCTATGGCGCGGCACCTCGGAATGCGCGATCATTCGCTTATTCCAGCGGTCGGACGGGTGAGTCGCGGCGCCAATCGCGAAACTTTCCTGCCGATCGCAGCCCAGCAGAGGGAGCTGTGTGCGATGGTAAGAGACTGGCCTGCAATGGTCGCAGCGGGCGCCGGCATTTGTGTGGCACTGGCCACGGCAAGCAACATGGGCACGCCGCAAGATGCAACCCCCACCGTCAGGCTGGCGCCACCGGCCCTGCCCTGGCTCGACAATTTGAACACGGGCAAGCCGGCGGTGCGCGCCGGACAGGCGCTTTCCAGCAGCCGCTGACGCGACCATGATCCGAGCCGGACATGCCCGGGCTGAACGGACTGAC
Source organism: Sphingobium sp. WTD-1 (assembly GCF_030128825.1). Lineage (NCBI taxonomy): Bacteria > Pseudomonadati > Pseudomonadota > Alphaproteobacteria > Sphingomonadales > Sphingobiaceae > Sphingobium > Sphingobium sp. WTD-1. Next base: position 4,997,087 of record NZ_CP119127.1, read on the forward strand.
GGATTCACGCTGGATAGGCCCGCGCTGAACCGGCCCGACTGAACCGGGCAACATTCGGCCGGGACGGCGCCAACGCCTGCACGGCTGGGCGGAACGATCCGGCCCCGGCGGCGGGATGCCAGCCTTCCTCATGATCGGGAGTGTCGATGGACTTCCTACGCCTGTTCCAGTCGCTGGAGGAATTTCTCTACGAGGCGATGAGCTGGCTGGTCTTCTATCCCCGCACCTTGTGGCGGACCATCCGCCACCCGATCCAGATGCTGCGCTATTCCGACAAGGAACTGGAAGACGCGCCCGACCAGCAATTTACCGACATGCTGAGCCCGCCCCTGTTCCTGATGCTGACCATATTGCTGTCGCACCTGATCGAGGTCGCGTCGCACCAGAAGATGCCGGAGGTCGCGACCACCGGCATCGGCAAGGAAATCACCGCGTCGGAAATGAACCTGCTGGTGCTGCGCGCCTTCCTTTTCGCCATCTATCCGCTGATGTTCGCGGTGCGGCGGCTGAAGGCACAGGGCATGGCGCTCAACCGTGATACGCTGCGCCGCCCCTTCTACGCCCAATGCTATATTGCCGGGCCGGCTGCGCTGGTGCTGGGCATCGCGTCGATCCTGGCGCGCCTCGGCGATGTCGGCTGGGCGATCGCCGCTCTCATCATCATGCTGGTGACGATCATCTGGTATCTGCGGATCGAGACGATCTGGCTGCGCAGTCGAACCCGGAAATCGACCGGCACGGCATTCCGATCGGCGCTGGGCACCTGGCTGCTCGCCTCGCTGATCAACAGCGGGGCGAGCTTCCTGATCCTGGGTCGCTGAACCGGCTATTTGCCGTCGGGCGTCATCGCCATCACATCGACGAAGCGGCGCTGCGCATCGAAGCGGCAACGGAAGCGCTTGATCCCCTCGCTGCCCTTGTCGACCGTGCCGTCGATGAAGAAGCCACCGGGCGCCTTGGCGATGGCACCGGTCTTCACATAGGTCGGGCGGGTGCCATATTGGCTCGATGCCTCCCCCCGGCAATAAGCGGGCATGTTGCCCGGCGTCAGCGCGGGACCGGTTGCCGCCGGCATGACCTGCGCCGCGGTGGCCGCCAGCGCGGCGACGCTCAGGGTCAGCGTATAATTGGCAACCTCATTACGGCGCGCGGCATTGCGCATCAGATAGACGCGGATGCGATAATCGCCACTGGCAGGCAGGCGGCCCGAGAAACTGTTGCCGGCGGTCGAACCGACGAACATCGCGCTATCCCCCGCACCGGGCGCCAATATATTGAAATAGCTGGAGGCGTTGCTGGTCTGAAGCCGGACATTCATGGTCTGGCCGGCGCGCGCGCCGACCAGATAATCGACCATGTCATAGCCCTTGAGCGACGCCTTGATGACCTTGGACGCGGTCCCCCTGGCAAATTGCACCCGCTCGCTGCGCACCGGCGCCTGAGCGATGGCCGGCATGGCCCACGCCGACAGCGCGACAGTCGCGATCATGGCATTCCTCATGATGCATCCTTTCGATCAATAGGGGTCCATCGAGATCATGTTGCCGTCGCCCGTCACGCTACAACGCGCAGGCCAATGGCAGGATGCGATGATCGGCCAGATGTGAATATCGGGATTCTTGGGGAGGTGGACAGAGAAGACAATCCATCCATAAATGTCCGGGAGCGATGCAAGGATCGCTCCCGGACGGCCATGGTGCCCACCGCGAAAGGGGTTAAGCGGCGGCACGGACCCGCGCGCCGATTGGGGCGACGCGCTTAACTGTAGAAGGTCAGACGACCAGCTTGGCCGCGTAGAGCAGGCTGCCCCGGCCCAGCTGGGCCATGACCTGCGACCGGACGCTGTCGCCGACCGCGAAACAGCCCTGGCTGCGCCCCAGCTTGCCGCGCGCACCGGCCAGCGTGGGCTCGGCATACCAGGCACCATGTAGCACGATCGCCCGGCTCATCGCATTGTCGTTGGTCGGATCGAGACCCTGCAAGCGCTGCGACGGGCCATGTTTCCCGACATAGGGATCGGCCGTCAGGAACGCGCCGGAACAGGAGGCGTTGGAGCCAGGCGCATTGGAAAAGCGCTCCAGCCAGCCGCTATGATCCGGATCCGACCCGCTGCCATGCGCCACCAGATAGGAGGTGGCGGTGCCATCCAGCAGGTTGACGATATGCAGCCGCGGTTCCGACGAGGGCGCGGCAAAATCGACCAGCGCCATGCGGTGCCGGTTGACGATCTGCGGATGCCGTTCCAGCGCCGCGCGCGCCTGCGCGAACAAAGCCGGCTTCACCAGTGCCGGCGGGGTCGGCGTCTGCACCGGCGCGACGGGTGTCCCCGGCAGCATGGGCCGCAGCGCGCGCATCGGCCCCGGCGCGGAGGCACGCGCGGTGCCAACAGCGCCCGCAACCAGAACGGAAGCGGAAAGGAGAAAACGGCGACGATCGGGGTTCATGGATCGTGCAACTAGGGTGCAGGCCCCGCCAAGGTCTTTGCCGGAATCGGGCGCGGCGCACAAAGTCTTGCGCGCATCCGTCCGACCCGGCATTTTTGTCCGGGCGGGGCAAGTCGAAGCGGGAGAAGCGGGACATGGCCGGAACGCGGCTATCGAACGGCATCTATCGGGAAGCGGTCGCCACCATCGTGCGGCGCATCCAGAAGGCCCATGGCCTGTCCGACAGCCAGTTGGCGGAGCGGATCGGCTGTTCGGCCGGCACGGTGAAGAATGCCCGCAACGAGGCGAGCAACCTGGACGCCGTGACCCTTGCCAATATCGAGCAGGTTTTCGGCCCCGGCGCGATCGACCCTTATCTGGCGCTGGCCGATGTTCGCGCCGTGCCGCTGGCCGCGCCCGTCTCGGTCGAACGGCTGCATCCGACGCTGGCGATCGTCGAGGCGCTGCACCGGATCATCGAGAAACAGATGCCCGACAGCGAAGGGGGCACCCGCATCACATCCCACGAGCTGCTGACGATCCTGAGCGAATTGCGCGAGGCGCGCGGCGTGTTCGACGCCCTCATCATGATCGCCGACCCCGCGATCGACAGCGGCGAGATCCGCTTTCGCGACAAGGGGCGCAAGCGGCTGGCCGTGGTCCACAGCCAGGGCGGCACCATCACCCGCGCCGACATCATGCACAGCGAGGACGATGCCGACTGATCCGGCATCGTCCCGTGCCGATCAGCCCGCCGTCTTGGCGACCTCCGCCGCGTAGATTTGCGGCGCGCCGTCCATGTTGGAGCGGAAGATCATCCATTTGCCGTCGGGCGTGAAGGTGATGTTGGGCTCCAGCCGATAGTCATGCTTGCGCATGTCGACGATCTTCTCGACGCCGAAGGTACCCGGCGCGATCAGGTCGGCGGCATTGTCGGCATGGATGCCGGCGACATCGGGAATGGCCTGGGGCGTGAAGAGATAGAGATATTTTCCGTCGGGGGCATGGGCAACCATTTCGCTGTCGCCGCCGTCGCCGGAGAAATGCTTCAAGTCGGGCGCCTGGTTATAATGGACCGACCATTGGTTGCGGTCGACCTTGAACCACTGCCGATGCCCGGTCGCCAGCTCATAGCCGGCGAGCCAGAACACCTCGCCACGCGGCGTCTGAAGATCATACCAGATCCACTTGCCGTCGGGCGAGAAGAACTCATGGCCGGCGATTTCCATGTTCATGGTGCGCTTGTGGACCAGTTGCTGGCCGCTGCCGTCGGTGCGGATCGTCCAGATCCGGTCGACCTTGTGCCAGGGGCCTTCATGGCAATACATGATGAGGCCGGGGTCGGTCGGCGAGAACTGGATATGGTTGAGCCAGTCGGTCGATGCGACCACCACCTTGCGTTCGCCGGTGTGGATGTCGATGGTGAAGATCTCCATCGGGATGCGCGCTTCCAGCCGCTCGTTGAGGCGCACTTCCTTCGCCTCGGCAAAGCTGAGCGGCTTTCCGTCCGGGCCGTTGGCGGCGTAGTTAGCCTGGCCGAACTGCTGCTTGATCTCCGGCGCGGCGCGCTTCTGGGTGCCGTCGGGCTGGAGCGGCTTGTCGCTTGCCGCCCACTGGCCGAGCAGCAGCGTCTCGTCCGCATTGATGGAGCCGATCGAACCGCGATCTACGGTCGCGATCTTGCGCACCTTGCCGCTGTCGATGTCGGCGGCATAGAGCGTCGTCGCGCCGGCGCCATCATCGCGCCTGTGGCTGGCATAATAGGCCGTGCGCGTCTTGCGCCCGGTAAAGAGCAGCTGGATATCCTTGCCCTTGACCAGCGGCCTGATGCTCCAGTCGGCCAGCGTCAGCACCGAAATGCCGTCGGGGGTGGAGATCACCATCTTGTCGCCCTGCGGCGTATAGCTGTTCTGGTGGAAATAGAGGCTGGCGCTGCCCGGCGTGTCGGTCAGTCGCAGCACGCGGTGGCCGGTGGTCTGGTCGACCCATTCGGCCACGGGCTTGGCCAGCGCCGGGGTCGCCGCGCTTACCGTCAGCGCCGCCATCAGGCCCATCATCATCGTCTTCATCTTAAGGCCCTTCATCAGTTGGCAGCGTCGGCGAGCGCGTCGGGAATGAGCGCCAGATTCTGTATCGCGGCAAGGCCCCATTGCGATGCCGCATTGGTGGAGACGTCCGGCCATTCAACGATCGGGCGGACATAGGCCGGTCCCTTCAGCATCACGCGCGGATCGCCGGTCGACAGGCCGAGGCCCGCTTCACCACCGAGGAACTCCTTCCAGGCGCGAACCGCCAGTTCCCTGTCGCCGGTCTCGCGCGCCACATAGGCGGTCAGGCGCGAATGGCCTTCCTTGAGGTTGCGGCGGCCGAAGGGCTGGTCGAACTTCGCCTTCCATTCCTGCGGCGAGGCGTTGAACCAGCGGCAATAATCGAGCCAGGCGGCGCGATAGCGCGGCACGTCGAGCAGGTCGAGAAGCTCGGCATTCACCTCCAGCGCGCCGAACACGGCGTTGAGGTGGGAGATGGACATCTTATCCCCCGCCCCCATGAAGCGCCCGGTCTTGAGGTCATAGGGGGCGCTGCCCGCCAGCCAGCCATATTTGAGGCGACCGATGCTATCCATGCCGTTCAGCAGCCGCTCGCGCCATTTCCTGTCGCCGGTCCGCTCCCATTCGGTGAGCCAGGCCGAGGCGACCGAACACCACATGGTGCCGAAGCTGAGGTCAATGACCCCCGCCGGCAGCGGTGTGCGCTCCGCCCCCGGCACCTTGCGGCCGATCTCGACATGCTCCAGCGACAAGTCCGACGTGACCAGATCGCGCATCAGGTCGCCGGCCCGCTCGTCGGCGGTCAGATAATAGAAGATGCGGCGATACATGGCATTGCTGACGCGCGGCTGCTTGCTGCTGTCGCTCCAGTGCTGGACGCCATGGCGCGTGCCCAGCCCCTTGAACCGGCCGAGATGATAGACATCGACCTCGCCGGTATGGCGGGTCAGCGCCTCGGCAAAGCGGAAGGCGGCGGCATTGCCGGTGCGCAGCACGCTGGTCCAGAACCACAGGTCGGGCGACAGCTCGCTATTGTCCCAGGCAAAGCCGCCAATGTCGTAGCGCCACACATGCCGGTCGAAATCATAGGTGTGCATGATGTCGCCATGGTTCCAGAAACCATACCAGCGACGGCGATCCACCTCACCGACATAGAAGTCGACCAGATTGCTATTCTGGTCCTCGATCCGCGCCTTCATCGGCGTCGAGCGGTCCGGCAGGCTCCAGATGCCGAACACGCCGGCTTCATGGATGCGATCGGGCGTCACCATCAGCTGCGGCGGCACGGCGTTCGCCTGCGCCATCGCGGCCAGAGCATCGGCCGAAGGGGTGGCGGCGCAGGCCCACAGTGTCAGCTCGCTGGTGCGGGCGACGCCGGTCGCGGCATCCCAGCCGGGCTCATAATCCTCATAGGTGATGTCCAGCCCTTCATTCTGGGCGTCATAGCCCTCCATCCCCAGGACGCCGCGATAGGAGCGCATGTCCATCGGCTTGGCATCGGGCGACCAGAGCCAGGCGGTCAGCGTCGCCATGTCGCTTTCGGCGTCCCGAATGCTGATCTGCGAAGGGTGGCGCTGCCAGAAATAGCGGGTGGCGATCGCCGCGCCGCCCTGGGGCGAGCCGATATAGCCCAGCCCCTGCGACCGGCTGCCGGCGACGGAATCGACCCAGGCATGACCGTCCTGCGTGCGCTTGGCGATGGCGAAGCCGTCGGCCGACAATTGGGTCAGGTCGAAATCGCCCCAGGTCGGGATGCGATCGAGCAGCTTGGCGACGCCGGGTGCCATCGCGTCCATCGGCACCGCCTTGCCGGCGATCTGCGCGGCGCGGACGGCCTTGCCTGGATCGCGGCGCAGCCCGGTGAGCGGCCGCACCGCTTCGCTGAACAGGCCGTCGTCGGCAGTGGAGAGGCGGACATGGCGGTCATGCGGGGCGCCGGCCATCGGCACGGCAGCAGTCAGGCCGATGCCGCTGATGAAATCCTTCGCCGGATCGCCATCGAAGATGAAGCTGTGGACGATGCGCAGATGATCGGCGCCGGCATGGGCGTAGAGGCGCAGGGTGAAGGGCAAGATCTGCCGCCCCTGTCCTTCATGCACGCCGGTCAGCTTGACGACGGCGCGGACCGGCCCCTTCTGCTCGACGGTGGCGCTGGTGATGCGGCCGGTGAAGGGCGTGCGGGTGCCGCCTTCAGGCGCGCTGTCGACGCTGGCGACAAGGGTCAGGGGACCAACGACGGTACGATTGCCCTGCTGCGCCGACTGGATGATCGCACTGCCCGACCGGCCGATGCTCCAGCGCAGCGCGCCGACCTGAATCTCGATCCGGTCCGCCAGTTCGCGCACCAGCACCGGCGCCTGCGGCGCGGCGGGCTTGCCCGGCACCACGCGCAGCGCACCGGGCTGGCCGGTGCCGGCGGGCAGCGCATGGGCGGTCCATTTGATCGAACCGTCGGGCCAGGTGGCGAGCGTCCAGTGCTGCGAGGGCAGAGCGGTGCCATCGGCGCCCTGCACCGACAGCGGCTTGCCGGCGCGCAGCACCCCGCGCGGCCATGGCACGCCGAACGTCTGGCCAAGCGAGAGCGGCGGGGCGGCATCGTCGATCCAGCGCACCGGGGTTTCCGGCATGGCGCCGCCACGCGCACTGGTCGCCGCCTGCGCCGCGCCCGGCAGCAGCGCGGTCGCGCTCGCCATCAATCCCGCCTTCAGGCTGTCGCGCCGGCTGATCCCCGCCCTGATATCCACGTTGCTCTCCCTTTTATGTTGTTCAGATCTTGGTGATGGTGAAGTTGCGGACCTGAAGATGGCTCTGCGTCGTGCGCAGGCCGAAATGGCCGCTGAGATAGGGATCGGGATCGTCGAGCGTGAACAGGGTCGCCCCGTCCCGCTCCACCGCGATATGAGACCCGTTGGCGATCAGGCCGATCGAAAACCACTGATTGGGCACCAGCATCGCCGCCTTGTCGGTGCGGTCATGGTCCGGCAGCAGCGGGCGATGGCCCGGTTCGCCGACATAGCGGCGCATCCGCGTGGTGCTGTTCCGGTTGCCGCCGATGCCGACATAATAGGTGCGGAGGCTGTCATACTCCTCGAACGTGCCGCTGCGTGTGCGGCCGAGCGCCGATCCGCCAGGCGCCGCCGGGTCGCGCGCCATCCAGAAGGCGTTGACGTCGCTGACCTCGTCATAAGGGCCGCCATCCGACACGGCGCGCACATCATAGCGGATCGCGACCGGGCCGCTCAGTTGCTTGCGGAGCCAGAGCGTCAGTCCCCTGGGCGCGACGATGTCGAGCAGGCCATCCTGCGCGGTCACGCGCGCGTCGCCCACCGCCTCCAGCTGCCATTGCTTCAGGCCATGGCGGAAATCGTCGCGCCAGAGCGGCTTTCGCGCCGCAGCGTTCAAGGGGCCGGCGATCGGCGCGAGGGCCAGCGATGCAAGGAGGGTGCGGCGAGAGAACATGGCGACCTGTCCCGCTTGATCTTGAAAACATGATGCTGCGGGTCGGGCATGTCCCGACCCGCAGCCTGTCTCATGACCTGGGGGAGGCCAGGCCATGAGCGCCAATCAGAGCTTGAAGCGGATACCGCCATAGACGCGGCGGCCGACCGTCTCGATGATGGTGCGGCGTTCGACGCTGTTGGCATTTTCCTTGCGCGTCGCGTCGAGCAGGTTGACGCCTTCCAGGAACATCGAGATGCCCGGCATCAGCGTGACGTTGAGCGACGCATCGAGCTGGCCATAGGCTTCGCCGAACTCGGGATTATTGCCGCGGCCCTGCGCCGTGATCAGATATTTGGACCGCCAGTTATAGGCGCCCCGCAGGCTGACGACGTCGTCTTCATAATAGGCCGAGATATTGTAGGCATGGCGCGACAGACCCTGGAACGGCAGGGAATCGCCGGTGAAATAATCCTTCCCTTCATAGCCGCTATCCTTGGAGTAGGTATAGTTGGCGACCACGCCCATCTGCTTGAGCACCGGCACGTCGATGAAGTCGAACGCGATCTGCGCGCCGGCTTCCACGCCGTTGATCGTCACCTTCTGCGTGCCGTTGGTGGGCACGGTGATGGTGTAGGTCACGCCGCTGGCATCGGTATAGGGCTCGGTCGTGTTCTGGATGAACGAGCTGATTTCCTTGCGGAAATAGGTAACCGACGCGAAGCTGGTGCGGTTGATATAATATTCCAGGCCCGCATCATATTGGCGGGCACGGAACGGCTGGAGATCGGGATTGCCGCGCGAACCCGACAGGCCGACCACGTCGATGGTGAAGCGCGGTGCCAGCTGCTGCGGCAGCGGACGGGCCATCACTTCGGTCGCGGTCGCACGCGCCATCAGCTTGTTGGGGATGAGTTCCGCCTTCACGTTGATCGAGGGCAGGAATTCGGTGTTGTTGCTGTCATAGGACACAGGCGAGATTACGCCGCCGGTGCTGAGATAGCCCGAGGTGTTGACCTTGGTATTGACGACGCGGGCGCCGATCACGCCGCTGACCGGCACAGCGCCGACATCGAAGGCGAAGTTTGCCTGGCCATAGCCGGCCAGATTGCGTTCGCCGACCTTCCAAGTGTCGGTATAGACCTGGCAGGTGCCGTCGGCATTGGCCGGGCAGCCACCTTCCGCAAACGGATCGGGAATGCCGACCGCATCGGCGATACCCTGGGTCATGTTCAGCCAGCCGCTATAATCGCCGGTGAAGCCCAGATTGCCGGTATGGAAGAAGGGCGAGGTGCCGAGCGCCGCATTGCCGTTGACGATGCTGTCGATCCGCGACTGCACCGCCGGATCGCTGAAGCCGTTGAGCGTCGTGGTGCGGGTGTAGAAGCGGCTCTTGACCGTCAGGTCGCGATATTGGCCACCGATCTTGAACGCGGTGAACAGGCCGCCGTCGGTCTTATATTCCGCGTCCAGCTTGGCCATCTTCTCGGTCTGGTCGTCATAGCGCGGACGACGCAGCACGGTCAGCTGGTTGATGCCGGCCGTGGTGGTCGGATCATTGGGCAGGATGATCTGCGGCGCATTCTGGCCGTTGCTATAGTCGACGATCAGGCTGGACATGCCGGTGACGGCCGCGGTCGCATTGATCTCGTTATTATAGGCCTTGGCCTTGGACAGCGAGATTTTGGGCGTCAGCGTCAGATTGCCGGTCGTCCAGTCGGCGCCCAGCGCGACATTATAGGTGGTGCGCTTGATGTCGCCCAGAATGTTGCGATAGGACACGCCCAGCTGGCTGGTCTGCGCCTTCGACGTATTGTTGGTCATCACCAGATATTCGACCGTATTGTCCGGGCCGATGATGGTGTTTGCAGTATCGACGATGCCGCCGCTGGTGCCGGTCTGCAAATATTGCGAGGTCACCGACTGGATCGACTTGGTCCAGTTGCTTTCGACATAGGCCTTGAAATCGTCGCTCGGGCGCCATTCCAATATGCCGTTCAGGGCATAGCGGCGGGTTTCCAGGCGGTTGATGACATAGCGCGGAATGTCAGGGAAGAAATCGCCGACGCCGTCATTGTTGAGGTCGTAGACGGCGCCATTGGCGTCCTTCAGCTGGACCCAGCCGGTGGTGCGCGCCTGATGGCTTTCGACATTGCGGTTCTCGAACGTGCCCGACACCAGCACGCCGATCGTGCCGTTGGCGAAGGTGTCGCTGCCGATCAGCGCCAGGCGCGGATCCATATGGTCGCCGATATCGGCATAGATGGCCTGGGCGGAACCGGCCAGATAGGGCTTGCCGCCATTGTCGAACGGCCGGCGGGTGATGACGCGCACGGTGCCGCCGACGCCGCCTTCGGTCATGTCGGCGGTGGCCGACTTCACCACTTCCAGGCGGTTGACGAATTCGGAGGGCAGATCGCGGAAATCGACGTCGCGGCCGCCGCCCACAGTGGTGGACAGGGCGGTGACGCCGTTGATCTCGACGCGGTTCAGTGACGGATCGGCGCCGCGGATGGTGATGCCGGAGCCTTCGCCGTCGGACCGGGTCAGCTGGACGCCGGTCACGCGCTGCAGCGCTTCACCGACATTCTTGTCCGGGAACTTGCCGATATCCTCGGCCGAAATGGCGTCCAGAACCTGGGCCGCGTTGCGCTTGGCATTGAGTGCGCCCTGAAGGCTGGAACGGATACCGGTAACGACGATATCCTCGCTGCTCGCTTCGGGCGCCTGCTGGTCCTGTGCCGCGGCCGGCATGGCGCCCAGCAGGACGGCGGCGACGGCCGACGTCGACAACAAGGCGCGATAATTGGAAAACCTCACTTAAACATCCTCCCTATGCGTGCCCCCCCGTTTGGGCACGGGTTTGAGGTTGTTCGCGGCCAGACCCCGCCGCGGCAACCCTTTAATGTCCCATATATTGGGCTTTAATATCTATATATGGACACGCAGGAATGGCGCTGCATTTGCGATGAAGCGAGCCTCATCAGCGATGAATCGTTACATTTCCGGACCACGGTTCCACCATATGGGCCAAATGATGGCGTCGACCAGACTCACGCGAATCTCGTGGCGCCTGCGGCATGAACGGGCTGGCATCTTCGTCCGACCCGTTCCAAATTATGGAATGATGTCAGTGGCTCAGGCGGTGGGACGCGCCAGCAGGCCGTGCAATCGCTGTGTCACCACGATATCGGCCTGATCCTCGATCAGCCAGCACTCGCCCGCTTCCCACGATTGGTCTTCGATGCGGCCATGGCCACGCAGCGGGATGAACCAGCATGGCCCATGCCCCAGCGAGATGGTCTCGCCCGCCCCGCAAACCAGGTTTTCGAGCGTGAAGGGCGCGCCAGCTTCATCCACCAGCATCGTCGCGCGCGCGCTGCTCACATGCTGCGCCGGCCGGTCATAGGATTCGCCCCGACTGACCGCCATGCCGGCATCCAGATGCAGTTCGCGCGGGCGACCATAATCATAGAGTCGGTAGGTGACGTCGTTATTCTGCTGCACTTCGACCAGGGTGATGCCACCGCCAATGGCATGGATCGTGCCGGCCGGGACATAATAGAAATCGCCCGGTTTCACCGGCTTCCAGTCGATCAATTCCTCGATCGAACCGTCCAGCGCAGCAGCCCGCAACGCAGCGGCGTCAACCGCCTGGCCGAGGCCGATACCCAATCGCGCATCGCCCTCGACATCCAGTACATACCAGCATTCCGACTTGCCGCCGGCCAGACCCATGGCCCGCGCCTGGCTATCGTCAGGATGGACCTGCACGGACAGCTTCTCGCTGGTGAAGAGATATTTGACCAGCAGCGGCTGGGCGACATCCGCCTCGGTCGTGAACCAGATTTCGCCGATGCGTCGATCGGCATCGGCTTCATAATGCGCCGACAAGCCAGTGCGTCCCCACGGCTTTTCAACGGCGATGGGAATCAGGCGATAGGAAGACATGACGCCGCCAATAGCATAATGACCGATACTGTCATGTGAGCTGATTGGCTTGACTTGCGGAAAATGCCATCGCCGCCAGTGCGATCGATCCCATCGGCCCCGCCTGCCCGCCCAGCGCCGGTGCAACGATATAAGTTCCCATTTCTGGCAAGCACATATAGCCATTGAGACTGACACGCAGCGCGGCGTCAATCCGGTCGATCAGATGCGGCTGGCCGGCCAGGACACCGCCACCCATCGCGATACGCAGAGGCCCGGTGCTGCACACCAATCCATGCGCCATCATGGCCAATGTGCCGACGATGAAATTCCAGACGGGATCGTCCGACCCGACATCGGATGGCGCACGACCGTTCAGCCGGGCGAGCAGGGCCGGGCCGGATGCCAAACCCTCGACGCAATCGGGATGATAAGGACAGACGCTGACGAAGCTGTCACCCGCCATGCGTGGCAGCCGGACATGGCCGATCTCGCTATGGCCGATGCCCCGCGTGGGCGCGCCATGGACGATGAGGCCGACCCCCACGCCCGTGCCGACGGTGACATAGGCAAAGTCGCGCAGTCCCTGCCCACATCCCCACAATATTTCCGCCATCGCCGCGCCATTGACGTCGGTGTCGAATGCGGCGGGCACAGCAAAGGCGCCGGCCAGCGTGCCAAAAATGTCGGCGCCCGGCCAGCCCGGCTTGGGCGTGGCGAGGATATGGCCATAGTCAGGCGAAGCGGGGTCGAGTTGCACCGGTCCGAAGGAGGCGATGCCGAGCGCGGCAAAGCCGCCCTGCCCTTCCCATTCGCGCAGAATGGCGAGGATGGCCGGCAGCGTTACTTCCGGCCGCGTGGTCGGCACGCTGCGCTGGTCAAGGATGGAATCGGGACCAGAGGCCAGCGTACAGACGCATTTGGTCCCGCCCAGCTCGACCCCGGCATAGGGCAGCGAAGGGACAGCGAAGGTGACGGTAGAATCGGACATGGTCGATCAGATAGCATCAAAGCAGGAAGATGAAGATCGTCACTCCGCCGACCTCCTCTGTACAAGCCGCGGACATTTGGGTCAGCCCGCCAGCCCCTTGATATCGGCAGTCAGGTCCAGCACGTCCCCAGCCTCGAAACTGGCGACCGGATAGGCGCAGTAATCGGCGGCATAGTAAGCGCTGGGGCGGTGGTTGCCCGATGCGCCCAGACCGCCGAACGGCATCGCGCCGCTGGCGCCGGTGGTCGGCCGGTTGCGGTTGACCACGCCGGCGCGGCTTTCCAGCAGGAACCGGTCCCACAGCGCATCGTCGGCGGACACCAGCCCAGCCGCCAGGCCATAGCGGGTCGCATTGGCGGCGGCGATCGCGGCGTCGAAATCGGCGACGCGGATCACCTGCAGCAGCGGTGCGAAAATCTCCTCATCGGGCGCATCCACCCCGGTCATGTCGATGATGCCCGGCGTCAGGAAGGCCGCGCCGAGGTCCGCCGGTTGTTCCAGCGGCAACAGTTCGACGCCGCCCAGCGCCAGCAGCGCGGCATGGCGCGCCCGGGCATGGGCCGCCGCCTCAGCCGAGATCAGCGCGCCCATATAGGGTTCAGGCTGGCTGTCCCAGGCGCCGATCGTCAGCCGCCGGGCCAGCGCCACGGTCGCGTCGAGGATTGCGTCGCCCGCCGCGCCCTGCGGCAGGATCAGCCGTCGCGCGCAGGAACAGCGCTGGCCTGCGGTAATGAAGGCCGACTGGACGATGATCGAGGCGCCCGCCTGCGCATCGCCATCCCAGGCGACCAGCGGATTATTGCCGCCCAGCTCCAGCGCCAGGATCACGCCCGGCCGGTCGGCCATCACGCGGGTAAAATGCGCACCCGCCGCCGCCGATCCGGTGAACAGCAGGCCGTCGATATCCTGCGCGATCAATGCCGCCCCAGTGTCCCGCCCCCCCTGCAACAGGGTGAAGACGCCATCGGGCAGGCCCGCGTCGCGGAAAGCCTGCGCCATCAATTCGCCCACCAGCGGGGTCAGTTCGGACGGCTTGAAGATGACCACATCGCCCGCCAGCAGGGCCGGCACGATATGCCCGTTGGGCAAATGACCGGGGAAATTATAGGGGCCAAGCACCGCCATCACGCCATGCGGCTTGTGGCGCAGCACCGCCCGACCGAACGGGGTCGCCTGCTCGCGCGATCCGGCGCGTTCTGCCTGGGCCGCGATCGAGATGTCGACCTTGCCGATCATCGAGGCGATTTCGGTCTTCGCCTCCCACAGCGGCTTGCCGGTCTCGCGTGCGATCGCCTTGGCAAAGGCATCGCTGCGGTCCGACAGCAGCGCCTTGTAGCGGCGGACATGATCCTCACGTTCGGATTGCGACAGTGCTGCCCAGGCCGGAAAGGCAGCGCGGGCGCGCGTCACGGCCGCTGCGCAGGTCGCGGCATCGGCCGCCTCCCCTTCCCACAGGAGCGTGTCGCTGGCCGGATCGATCGAACGGAAAATCATATGGCCTCCAGAAAGCGGGACGAGGATAGCGCACCCTTTTCCAGCCTCCTAGCGCCTTGCGGGCACGACGGGATAATGAATCCCGCCGCGCCCTTCATGCCGATCCGGAATAAGCGGTGCCTATTCCAGATAGGTGGTGCGCAGCGCCGCAATGTCCACCGGCGTCAGGCCGATTTCCTGGGCCAGATAGGCATCGACCGAACCCCAGCGCTTGTCGATTTCGGCGAAGGCATAGGTCAGGAAGGGCGTGCCGTCGGGCAGGACCAGCGGATTGGCCTTGGCCATCGCTCCGCCCTTCTGCATCTGCGCGAACATGCCGGCGATCGGGCTGCTCTGCGCCACGGCATCGCTCATCGGCGGCACTTCATATTGCGGGCGGCGCGACGGGGTCGAGAGCACATAGTCGCGATAGATGACATCGCGCGGCACGCCGAGCGCCGACAGGATCATCGCGCTGACAAAGCCGGTGCGGTCCTGCCCGGCCGAGCAATTATAGAGCAGCGGCCCGTCCTTCGACAGCAGGCGGGCGAAGACGATACGCAGCTGCGGCTTCAACTGGGTCGCCATATTGCCATAGGTGCCGGCATAGGCCGCGACCTGCTTGGCCGGGTCGATATTCTTGGCATCGAACTTCATGCCCTGCATCATCGCGGCCATCGAATAGCCGACCGCATTATAGGGGATGCCGTCCAGCTTGGTCGGCGCGAACAGCCGTTCCTCGTCCGAGCGGAGATCGACCAGATTGGCGACGCCCAGCGCCTTCACCTGCGCCACATCGGCCGGGGTCAGCATGGCCTGGCCGCCCGATCGATAGATCTGGCCCCAGCGGACATGTTTGCCGCCGGCCGCCGGATAGCCGCCCAGGTCGCGGAAGTTGGAGGATTGCTCCATCACCAGCACGCGTTCGGCCACGCGCGTCACCGCGCCGCTCTTGCTGTCGCGCAGCAGAAAATAGGGGCGGGTGCCCGGCGCCACCTGCACCTCCTGCACGCCATCCTTGTCCCTGGCCGAGACCAGCGTAGCGCTGGCGACGGGGGCATCGGGGCGATCGGCCTGCAACAGATCGACCGGATCGGCATCGCTCCAGCGGATCGCCAGCCTGTCGGGCGCCACCCGCTCCACCACCGGATCGGCGATGGTCCCGGCCAGGACTGCGGCCGGCATCATCAGAGGCAGTGCCGCCAGCGCGGCGCGGATCATCATCTTGCGCATGTTCGTCTCTCTCCCTCTATTTTAGAAGCGGACCGTGGCTTCCAGACCATAGGTGCGCGGTTCGTTGAAAATGCCGAGTTGCAGCGACGAGGAGCCGGTCTGGAAGAATGTGTGCTGTTCGTTGAACAGGTTGCGCGACCAGGCCGAAATCTGGAGCTTGGCGTCGCCCTTGAGCGTGATGTCGGCGAGCGACAGGCGGGCATTCACCAGGAAGGAGGAGTCGGTCAGCGCCGCGTCGCTGGACTGGGAATGATAGCCATCGCCGCCATTGGCATCGACATGGGCGCGCAGCGTCGCCCAGTCGAGCGGCAGGCTATAGTCGATCGCGCCGCTGAAGGCGTTCTTGGGCGTATAGACCACGAACACGGTCTGCAGCGCGTTGCCGGCAAAGGGATTGGCCGCCCGTGCCAGATCGCCCTTGGTATAGGCATAGGCGGCGGTCAGCGTCAGCCCCTCGACCGGCATCACCACCAGATCCGCCTCGAAGCCCTTGATCGTGCCATGGCCATCGACATTGACGGTCTCGATCGTGGTGCGGGTCGGGCCGCCCGGCACTTCGGACAGCACCGCGTTGAAGTCGATCTGCTGATTCTTGTAGATCGTCTTGTAGGCGGCCAGGTTCAGCCGGACATGATGGTCGAGAAACTCGCCCTTGAAGCCGATTTCGGAGGTCTCGACCTCCTCCGGCTTATAGGCGCGATAGGTGACGGAGCGGGAATTGGCGCCGCCGGCGCGATAGGCCGTCCCCCATTTGCCATAGAGATGGATATTGTCGGTCGCGTCGAACGCCAGAGTGACGGTCGGGTCGATCCGGCTGCTGGAAATGTCGAAGCGGAAATCCTTGTCGACGCCATTGACCTTGAACAGGTCGCCGCTCTTCTTGTCACGGGTATAGCGCGCGCCGCCGGTCAGGTGCAGCGCATCGTCCAGGATCGCCGGGGTCCAGGTCGCCTGGCCATAAAGGGCGAAGCTATCGGCCTTGGCGTCGCTGGCGCGATCGGGATAAGGCGTGACCTGGCCGGCTTCCAGCGTCGGCAGCCGGGTCGGCGCGTCAGCCGCCGTCGCGCCCCACTGCATGGTATAGGGCGCCCAGGCCCAATCCTCGCCCTTTTCATGATAATAATAGGCGCCGGCGACGAAATCGATGCGCGAGAGCGACCCCACCAGCTGCACTTCCTGACTGAACTGATTCTGGTCGAGACCTGCCAGGCTGTAGCGCGCGAACTTGGCATAGGGCGCGAAGGCGCCCTGATGCGCGCCGCCATTGTCATATTGGCTCTGGCTCAGTTCGCGATAGGAGGTGATGGAGCGCAGGTTGATGCCATCGGCCACCTGCCAATCCATATGCAGCGCATGGCCATGGGTCTTGCCGATGCTCTTCTGGATCGGCACGCCGATGTCCGCGGTCCTGGCGCGATCGGGCTGGACCTCGACCATGTCCGCGACCGGCAGACGGTCCGACTTGCCCAGCATCTGGAAATAATAGGGCGTGCTGGCGTCATAGGAGGTGTCGAAATCATATTGGGCGGAGAAGCGGCTGCTCGGCTCCCACAGCACTGCACCATGCATGCCGCGCTGGTCGAGCTGGTTATAATCCTCCTCGCCCGCCATCGGATTGTCAGTGGTGCCGCCGCGCTTGGTGACGAGCGCATCCAGCTTGACGCTCAAATTGGCGAAGCTGGGCAGGTCGAGATGGGTTTCGACCTTGTAGCCGTCATAGTTCATGACGCCCATGGTCTGGCTGAGGTGGAACGCGCCGCTCGGCTTCCTGCTGACGATGCTGAGCGCGCCGCCGGTCGAGTTGCGGCCGAACAGCGTGCCCTGCGGCCCCTTCAGCACCTCGATCCGTTCGATGTCGAACAGGGCGGTGCCCAGCCCCTGCGAGCGGCCGAGATAGACGCCGTCGATATAGATGCCGACGCCCGCGTCGCGGCTGGGCTGGTTGGCGTCAAACGGTACGATGCCGCGAATGCCGACGGTCAGCGCCGAATTGCGCGAGGCGAAGGGGGCGATGCGCAGCGACGGCACCGCGCCGTCGCCCAGATCCTTCAGGCTCACCACGCTGCGCGCCTTGAGGTCGTCGCTGCCCAGCACCGAAATGGCGATCGGCGTCTTCTGCAGATTGGTCTCGGTCTTCTGCGCGGTGACGACAATCGAACCAAGGCCGGCATCCCCTTCGTCAAGCGGCGCGTCCTCCGCATGGGCCGGGGCCACGAAGCCCGCCCCCATCAGCATGGTGCCGGCCAGAATGAGCGCGCGACGGCGCAGGACAGACGAATGGTTCATGATGCGTATCCCCCGAATGATGTTGAATTCGGAGGGGCAGTTAGAACGCTTGTATGCAGTCGCAGTTACATATGTATCTCAGTTCGATGACAGGAACAGCGGCAATATGACAGCGGCGAGACACGGATATCGCCCCGACGCAGCCTTTGCCAGTTCGGCGGGATATGGCATAAAGGACGCTATGGCGACGGCTGAAAATTTGGAAAAAACCTCGGAAATCGGCACAATGGAGCGACTTATCGAGGCCGTTCTCGACCTATGGGAACGCAATGGCGCGAGCGGCACATCGGCCCGCGCGATCAGCCGCCTCGCCCAGACCCCGGTGTCCGGAATCTACCACCACTTCGGATCAATG
Organism: Sphingobium sp. WTD-1; assembly: GCF_030128825.1. Lineage (NCBI taxonomy): Bacteria > Pseudomonadati > Pseudomonadota > Alphaproteobacteria > Sphingomonadales > Sphingobiaceae > Sphingobium > Sphingobium sp. WTD-1. The sequence continues at coordinate 5,015,264 of NZ_CP119127.1, forward strand.
GAACATTTGTTTCTATCCAGCCACGAGCAGGCCCAGCGCGAGTCGGAACGCTGGTGCGCGGCGCGGGTGGCGGAACTGGGGGGTATCGCCCCCCTTTCGCGTGACGCCTTCGGGCCGTTGCTCGCCGCCCTGATCGACCAATGGTGCGAGGAACAGCGCCGCCTGGCCTTCGCCTGGCGCGAATGCCAGCTGATCGCCGCGCGGGACGATCGCTACGGCCCGGTCGCCCAACGCTGGACGGCAATGTGGCGAAACTTCTGGGAAGATGTCTGTGCGCGCTGCGGCCATGCGGGCCAGGGCGCCTTCACGGCCTATCTGTTCGATGGCGAGGCCACGCTGCACCTGATGCGCTGGCGCCGGCCGATCGACCGCGCGGGACTGGAAGAGTTGTGTGGCGGCTGGAACGACTGGCTGTGCGGTCGGCCGGCGCGCGATGGCGACTGGCGCCTCTATGCGCGAGCGCAGGCCGATCTGGCACTACCCGAACAGATCATCACCGGCGGAACGATGGAACAGGTTGCCGAAGCGGCCGCCGACGTGTTGGCGCGGGACGGCATGGGTGCCCTCACGCATCGCGCCGTCGCCGCGAAGGCTGGCCTGACCCTGGGCGTCATCTCCTATAATTTCCGGTCGAGTGCCGAACTGGTCCGTGCCGCGTTCGAGATGATCTATCGCCGGGTGGTGGGCAGCCGGGGCATCGCCCCTGCCGATCCGGTCGCCCTGTCGGAGGAAGAGGTCATGGCCCGCTATCGCACGCCCTTCCCGGCCAATGACCGGACATTGTCGGCGCTGGACGAACTGATGCTCGCGGCTGCCCGCGATAGCGCCCTCGCCAGCTTTGCGCCGCAACTGCGCTATCGGCGCGGTCGCACCAGCGGTGGCATGTTGCAGGCCCTGTTGGGACGCGAGATTTCGGGCCTGGAGGCCGCGCTTTTTTCCGGCTTCGCGTCGGGGCATCGCAAGGCCTGCTTCGGCCTTCCCGTCGATGAAGCAGCCGAACGGAGCGGTATCCTCATCACCCAATTGCGGGAAATGTTGCGTACCCCTTCTGCCGCTGGATGAGTTCAACCGGAGAGGGCACCGGCCCGCGCCGCCAATATATCCTCCAGATGGTTGACCGGATCGCCGGCCACTACGCCGCCCTCGACCGGCATGGCGATGCCGGTGATCTGACGCGCGCGGTCGCTGGCCAGGAACAATGCCGCCTGCGCCACATCCTCCGGCACGCCGCGCCGCTTCAAGGGCTGGTTGGAGAGATAGACCGCGTCGATCGCGGCATCGACCCGCGCCGCCCGGTCCGCCTCTGCCCCCTGCGCGCTGAAGGACGACAGGCTGGTGCGGATATGGCCGGGCACCAGGCAGTTCACGCGGATGCCATGCTGCGCGAGGTCAATCGCCACCGACTTGGAGAATTGGATCAGCCCCGCCTTGGACGCGCGATAGCTCATCATCGCCTGTCCGGCGAGCAGGCCCGCGATCGAGGCGTTGTTGAGGATGACGCCACCGCCATGATCCTTCATGTGCCGGGCCGCCGCCTGCGTCCCCAGCATCGGGCCGAGCAGATTGACCGCCATCACCCGATCGAAATCGGCCAGGCTGTCGTCCAGGAAATGCGGGAAGGGCGCGCAGCTGATCCCGGCATTGTTGAACAGGATGTGCAGCCCGCCAAAGGCATCGACCGCGCGCGCGACCATCGCCTGCACCTGCGCCCGGTCGGCGACATCGACCGCCATGAACAGCGCCGATGGCCCGAGCGCGGCGGCCAGCGCGGTGCCGGCCGCGACATCGCGGTCGGCGATCAGCACGTTGGCACCTTCCGCCACGAACAGCTCCACCGTGGCCCGGCCGATGCCGCCCGCGCCGCCGGTGACGATGGCGACCTTGCCCGCCAATTCTCCTGCCATGCGCCTCAACCCCGCCGGGTGAAGCGGATCGGCAGCCGCTCGATCGACTGGGTCGCGACCGTCGGCAGATAGCGGATATCCTCGGGCGCGATCGCCAGTTCGATATCGCCGATCCGCCGGACGATCTCGCGCGCCGCGACCTTGATCTCCATCCGCGCCAGCGCCAGGCCGATGCAGCGATGCACCCCGCCGCCAAAGGACAGGTGCCGGCCGATATTGGGCCGGTCGAGGTCGAAGCGGCGTGGATCGGGGAACACATCCTCCTGATCATTGGCCGAGGCATACATGAGCAGCAGATGCGCGCCGGCCGGCAGGATGCGCCCGCCCAGTTCCACCTCGCGCGTGGTCATGCGCGACAGGCCGCGCACCGGCGGCTCGATCCGCAGCAATTCCTCGACGAAACGGTTCATCAACCGATCGTCATCCACCGACGCTTGCAGCAAGGTCGCGATTTCCGGCCGGGTCGCGAGAATGTAGAAGAGATTGCCGAGCGCCGTCGCCGTCGTCTCATTGCCGGCGATCAGCAGCGCCCGGATCAACGACACAGCCTCGGCAAAGGTCAGCGCCTGGCCATCGGCATCGCGGGCATGGACCAGGTCGGAAATCATGTCCTCGCGCGGGTCGGCCTCGCGCTCGCGCATCTTGGCGATCAGATACTGTTGCAGGTCGCAAATCTCGCGCGCATGGCCCAGCATCTGCGCGCGATCCTGCATCCGGCCGATCTGCGCCGTCACCGCGATCGACCAGCGCGCGATGCGGTCCTTCATCGCCCAGTCGAGGCCGAGTTGCTCGCAGATGATCCGCACCGTCAGCGGCACCGCGAAATCCTGCACCGCGTCCGCCTCGCCCCGGTCGGCAACGCTGTCGATCAGGTCGGTCACGACCTTGGTGATACGCGGCTCCAGTTCCTTCACCCGATGGGCGCTGAACGCCTTTTCCATCAGCTTGCGGATGCGGGTATGATAGGGCGGGTCGGACATGATCGCGTCAGGGAAATAGCCACCGCCGTCGCGCTCCAATATCTGCTGGAACTCCTGCTGGAAGCCCTTGGCCTGCTGCGTGTGATAGCCCTTGTTCACCGAATAGGTGATCGGATCCTGCTGGATCGTAGCGATATCCTCGTAGCGGGACACCAGATACATGCCGAGCTTCTCGTCCCAATGGACCGGGTCGAGCGACCGCATCGCCGCATAATAAGCACGCGGCCGGGCCGAGATGATCGGATCGGTCATCGACGCGGTGTCGAGCAGGCTGCGCGCTTCGGGCGCCAGGGTGTCTTGCGTCATGGCTGCGCCACCACGACGCGCAGGCCGTCGAGCGCCTGGCTCAGGCGGATCTGACAGGCAAGGCGGCTGGTGTCGCCCGCGACATCGGACACCATGTCGAGCATCGCATATTCGATCTCATCGGGCGCCCCGGTGCGATCGACCCAGGCCGGATCGACATGGACCAGGCAGGTCGCGCAGGAACAGGCGCCACCACAATCGGCCGCGATTCCGTCGATCCCGTTCGCCTTGGCCAGTTCCATCAGCGACAGGTCACCCTCCCCGGCGACCGCCTGCTCCACGCCATGCACATCCACAAAGGTGACCCGCACCATCGACATCCTTCTCCTCATGAAGGGGCAGGATGGCGGACCCGGGCCGGGGCGGAAAGGCATGGCGCCGCGCAGCCGCTTGACTGGCGCGGCAGGCCGGGCGGCGGCGAGAGGACACGCCAAGTGCGCGTGCAGTCATTGGGTCAGGAAAGGGCGCGGCCTAATCTTCACCGCAGAAGAGGATGCCATTCGTGCCGACGACGCTCATCGCCAACGCCACCATCTGGGATGCCACCGGCGCGCCTGCCTTTGCCGGCGACCTGCTGATTGAAGGCAACCGCATCCTTGCGGTCGGGCCGGATGCCAGTGCCGGCCGCGCGCCGGCCGATCAGGTCATCGACGGCAGCGGCAAGACGCTGATGCCCGGCCTCACCGAAGGCCATGCCCATATCTCCTTCGGCGACGCCGCCTCGACCGAAGATCTGATCGCGCCCTCGCCCGAAGCGCACACGCTCATCACCGCGCGCATGGCTGGACGCCTGATCGATCAGGGCTTCACCAGCTGCTATGGCGCGTCGGCGGCCAAGCTCAAACTGGACGTCGCGGTGCGCGACGCGGTCGATGCCGGCCATATCCCCGGCCCCCGTATCCGCGCCGGATCGACCGAGATCACGGTCACCGGCGGCATGGGCGACGAGAGCAGACTGCACAATCCGCGCATCGGCATATCCTGCGTCGTCGACGGGCCGGAGGAGATGCGCCGCGCGGTGCGGCTGGCGATCCGCGAGGGTTGCGACAATATCAAGCTCGATGTCTCGGGCGACCCCTTCTATCCCGGCAGTCCGGCCCATGTGACGCCGATGGCGTTCGCGGAAGTGCAGATGGCGGTCGACACCGCTCATGCTTTCGGCCGCAAGGTGAACGCCCATAGCCGGTCGATAGAAGGCAGCAAATATTGCGTCCGCGCCAGAGTCGATGGCCTGTTCCATGTCGAATATGCCGACAGCGAACTGCTCGACATGCTGGAGGAAGCGAAGGACCGGATCGTCATCGCGCCCTCGATCGGACTGTTCCATGCGATGATCCATCATGGCGAACCCTGGATCAGCCGCGCCGCCTGCGACGCGATGGGCATAGCCGCACTGATCGAAGCATCGGTCGAGACTCACACCGAATTGCGCAAGCGCGGCATCCGCCATCTGATCGGCGGCGACTATGGCCTGGCCTGGAACCCGCAGGGCACCAACGCCCGCGATATCCAGCTGATGATCGACTATTATGGCTATGACGCCGCCGGCGCGCTGGCCTGTGCCACCCGCAATGGCGGGCAGGCGATGCGCGACCAGGGCGATCTTGGCACTTTGGTGCCCGGCGCGCTCGCCGACATGCTGCTGGTGGACGGCGATCCGCTGGCCGACGTCACCATCCTCGAAGACAAGAACCGGCTGGCCATGGTGATGAAGGACGGCGCGATCCACAGCATCGCGCTCGGCCTGATCGACTGTGCCACGCCCGCCCAACGGAGAGTTGCATGAACATGGAAAGCGGCCCCGTGGCGGCGGGCGATGCCCGCTGCCCGGCGATCAGCACGCAGGATATCATCGCCCGCGACAAGGTCGCCGCGCCCGGCTGGGTGCGCAGCGAATCCTACGCCTTCCTGGGCAGCGAGGACATTTCCACCGATCGCTATATCGATCCCGATTTCGCGCGGCGCGAGATGGACAGCCTGTGGACGCGCAGCTGGCAATTCGCCTGCCGCGAGGAGCATATACCGGAAGTCGGCGACTATCAGGTCTATGAGATCGGCCGCCATAGCTTCATCATCACCCGTGTCGCGGCGGACGAAATCCGCGCCTATTATAATGCCTGCCTGCATCGCGGCACCAAGCTGCGCGCCTCGGGATCGGCCGGCTGTGCCAGCGAGTTCAAATGCAGTTTCCATGGCTGGAGCTGGAACGTCGACGGGTCCAGCAAGAGCATCACCTGCCCCTGGGACTTTCCCCATGTCGACCCGGCCAACAACAGCCTGCCGCAGGTCCGCGTGCAGATGCTGGGCGGCTTCGTGTGGATCAACATGGACCCGGACGCACCCAGCCTGGAGGCGTATCTGGGCGCTGAGGCGCTGGCCCATATAAAGGCGTGGAAGCTGGAGGATCGCTATATCCACCTCCATGTCCAGAAGAGCTTTCCGGCCAACTGGAAGCTGACGATCGAGGCCTTCATGGAGGCCTATCATGTGATCGAGACCCACCCGCAGGTGGCCCCGTCCAATGCCGACGCGAACAGCCAATATGATGTCTATGGCGATCATGTGAACCGCTTCATCTCCTGCCTGGGCGTCGCCTCTCCGCATCTGGAGGGGCGCTTTTCCGAGCAGGATATTCTCGACCAGTTCACCGTCGGCGACGCATCGGTGCTGAGCGAGGACCGGCCGCAAGTGGGCGACGGCACCGCGCGCCAGGCGATGGCCGACCTGTTCCGCACCATGTTCGGCGCGGCCACCGGCAGCGACCTCAGCGCCACATCCGACAGCGAGATGCTCGACTGCTTCTCCTACACCCTCTTCCCCAACACCTACCTCTTCCCCGGCGTGTCGCTGCCGATGGTCTATCGCTTCCGCCCGGACCCGAAGGATCATCGCCGCTGCATCTATGAGGTGTTCTTCCTGCGGCCGGTGCCGGATGGCGGCGCGCGGCCCGAACCGGCCGAGCCGATCCTGCTGACGGACGAACAAAGCTTCTGCGAGGCGCCGGGCATGGATGCCGGCTTTGGCAAGATCCTCGATCAGGATACCGACAACCTCTTCCTTCAGCAGGAAGGGATAGAGGCGAGCGCCAAGCGCGGCCTGACGCTGGGCAATTATCAGGAAATCCGCATCCGCCATTTCGAGCAGGCGGTCGATCGCTATGTCGCCATGCCGCCGCTGCGGCCCGGACGCTGAGGCCGGCCCATGACCTTTGCCCTGAACGCGCAACTGGCCGCCAAGCGCCCGCCCCTGCCGACCGCAACGGTGATCGATCCGGTCACCGCCAGCATCATTCGCGGCGCGCTGGAAACGGTCTGCTATGAGGCAACGACCCATCTCGGCCGCGCGGCCTCCTCGCCGATCATCAACCAGTCGAACGAGCGCAATGCGGCGATCGTCGATGCCCATGGGCGGCTGGCCATGGGGTCGATCGGTACGCCGCATCTGACCTTCGTGTCGCAACTCACGGTCCGCTACGGGCTGATGCAGCAGCATGCCTATGACTGGGGGCCGGGCGATGTCTTCGTCGGCAACGACCCCGATTATGGCGGCGGCCACCTGCCCGACTATAATGTCTATGCGCCGGTCTATGACGCGGCGGGCGACCTTGTGCTGGTCCAGGCGCTGCAGGCGCATCAGGGCGATACCGGCGGCAAGGATCCGGGCGGCTTCACCCTCGACGCCACCGACATCTTTACCGAAGGACTGGCCATCCCCTGCCTGAAGCTGGTCCATCGCGGCGAGAAGCGGCGCGACGCCATCCATCTGCTCGAACGAAACAACCGTTTCCCCAGCTTCGCCGGCGATCTCGCCGCGATGATCGGCGCGGTCGAGAAGGCAACCGTCTCGATCCGCGCGATCCTCGACAAATGGGGCGCGGACATGGTGCGCGCGGCGGTCAATCATGCGATCGACCAGTCGGAAAGGCAGATGCGCGCCACCGTCTCCGCCTGGCGCGACGGCCGCTATGATGCGACCGTCCATATCGATCATGACACGATGGGGACCAGGGATATCCGCGTCCAGGTCGGCTGCACCGTCGCCGGCGACCAGCTGACCGTCGACCTCAGCGGCACCGACGATCGGCAGGATCTGGTCGGGGTGTGGAACACCTTTGCCAATTCGCGCGGTTATATCATGACCCAGATCGCCGCCAGTATCGATCCCGACATCGTCAAGAATGAAGGGCTGTTCAACGCGGTCGAGATCATCCTGCCCGAAGGCTGCATCGCCCATCCCGCGCCCAATCGCCCGGCGGCGCTCGGCTCCTTCCACCCCGCCTGCGAGATTACCGAAGCGGTGTGCGTCGCCCTGTCGCAGGTCGCCCCCGACCGGTCCGCGCCGCAGGTCTACAAGATCGGCATGCCCAATGCGGTGATCGGTTTTGATCCGCACGGCCAGATGTGGATGGACCAGGGCGTCGATTGCCGTTCGATGGACGTATCGGCGGTGCAGGGCATTGACGGCTGGGGCAGCTGCCCGGTCTCGCTCGGCAATTTGCTGCTGTCGCAGGCGGAGGATGGCGAGGCGCGCTTCCCGGTGATCAACATCAGCCGCGAACTGGTGACCGACAGCGGCGGCGCGGGCCAGTGGCGCGGCATGCCGGGCAGCCGCAATGTGAAGCAGATATTGGAACCGGCGATGGCGATGGCCTGGATGGTCAGCCATGACCATCCGATCAGCGGCCTGGCCGGTGGCGCCGACGGCACCCCCTATCTCAATCATTTTCAGGTCGGGACGCCCGAAGAATATCGGGTCGAACTGACGGCACGGGCGCAGCTGCCGGCGGGCGCGGTGATCGCCTATCAGCATGGTGGTGGTGCCGGTTTCGGCCCGGCGCTGCGCCGCGATCCGCAGGCGGTGTGCGAGGATGTGCTGGACGAGCTGGTGAGCATCGCCGCCGCCCGCGACCTTTATGGCGTGGTGCTGACCGGCAGTCTGGAAGATTACAGCCTGGCGGTGGACCATGCCGCCACGGCAGCATTGCGCGGGGAGCGGATCGCGGCATGAGCTATCGCGTCGGCATCGATATTGGCGGCACCTTCACCGACTTCGCCCTGCTGAAGGATGGGCCAGAGAACCGGCAGGTCATCCTGCACAAGAATCTGAGCACCCCACAGGATCGCTCGATCGGCGTGATGGAGGGGCTGGAGACGCTGGCCGGCAAGGAGGGGCTGTCGCTGGGCGCCTTCCTCGCCCGCTGCGAGGCGATCGTCCACGGCACCACGGTCGCGGACAATATATTGATCGAGATGGACGGCGCCGTCACCGGCCTCATCACCACCCAGGGTTTCCGCGACGAAATGGAATATCGGCGCGGCTACAAGGAAAGCATCTGGGACGTGCGGCTGGAGCCGCCAATCCCGATCGTGCCGCGCCGCCGCCGGCTGACCGTGCCCGAACGGGTGCTGGCCGATGGCAGCGTGCATGAAGAACTGGACGAGGCGGCGGTCCGCGAGGCCTGTGCCAGGCTGCGCAAGCAAGGCGTCGAATCCGTCGCGATCGGCCTGATCTTCGCCCATGTGAACGGCGATCATGAGGATCGGGTGGCGCAGATCGTGGCGGAGGAGATGCCCGGCATCCCCGTCTCGCTCGGCCACCGCATCCTGTCGCGCGCGCCCGAATATGACCGGATCAGCACGACGGTGGTGAACGCCTATGTCGCGCCGCGCGTGAATGCCTATCTCGAACGGCTGGTCAGTCGGCTCGCCGACGCCGGCTATGCAAAGCAATTGATGGTGATGCAGGCATCCGGCGGGGTGATGACCCGCACCTATATCGAAGCCGCGCCGATCCGCCTGCTCGCCTCCGGCCCGGCCGGCGGCGTCATCGCATCGGCGCGGACCGGCGGCGCCAAAGGCTATCGCAACCTGCTGTGCGTCGACATGGGCGGCACCAGCTATGACATGTCGGTGGTGCGGGACGGCGCGGCTCCAGCCGAAGCGGGATGGAATATGCATCACCGCTATCTGGTCGGCGTGCCGATGGTGCAGGTGGAAACGCTGGGCGCGGGCGGCGGATCAATCTGCCATGTCGACAAGGGCGAGCTGAAGGTCGGCCCCGCCTCCGCCGGCGCGGCGCCGGGGCCGATCTGCTATGGCAGGGGCGGGTTGCGGCCGACCGTGACCGACGCGCTGCTGATGCTGGGCATCCTCTCCATCGGCGAGGGCTTTGCCGGCGGCAGCTTCCGCCTGCGCGACGAGGGCGTGGCGGAGGCCTTCGCGGCATTGGGCGCGCAGCTGGGCTATGATGCGCAGCAGGCGGCGTTCGATTGCTGGCGGCTGGTCAACGCCAACATGACCCAGGCGGTGCGGCGCACGACGGCGGCCAAGGGCATGGACCCGACCGACATGGTGATGCTGGCCTATGGCGGCAACGGCCCGGCCTTCGCCGCGATCCAGGCGCAGGATCTGGGGATCGGCCAGGTGCTGGTGCCGCGCGCCTCCCCCACTTTCTCCGCGCTCGGTACGCTGGTCGCCCATCCGGCGATCGATGAGGAACGATCGTGCAGTGCGCGCGCCGATGCGCTGGACCTCGACCGGCTGCGCGGCCTGTGGGCCGATCTGGCCGCCGATGCCGCCGCGCATTTTGCCGAGGCGGGCTTTGCCGCCGATGCAGTGCAGGCGCGCTGGCGGGTCGCGATGCGCTATGCCGGGCAGAATTGGGCGCTGACCTTCGACCTGCATGAAGGCCAGGGACTGGATGATCTGGGCTTTGTCGACGAGACGCTGTCGGCCCGCGCCCTCGCCGCCTTCAACGCGCGGCATCTGGCCGAATATGGCCATGTTCGTGAGGGCGAAGTGCCCGAGATCACCGGCGTGCGTCTGACCGCCCAGGTCGAAACACCGATGCCACCCGCAGGCGGCGGCTTCACCGCGCCGGTCGTGGAACCCGCGCCGCACGGCTATCGCCGCGCCAATCTGGGCCATGGCTTTGCCGATGTCGCGATCCACAAGGGGCCGGACCTGATCCCCGGCGCCCGCGTCACCGGCCCGGCAATCATCGAGGAGCTGTTCACCACCATCGCCGTCTATCCCGGCTGGCAGGCACGGGTCGATGATGTCGGCGACTATCTGCTGGTGCGCCAGCCATGACGGCGCTGGCCGGGCTGGTGATCGTGGAGACGGCGGAGCGGGTGGCGGGCGAATTTGCCGGCCGGCTGCTCGCCGATTTCGGCGCGGAAGTGATCAAGATCGAACGGCCCGGCGGCGCGCCGACCCGCGCCATGGGGTCGTTTCATGACGGGCAGAGCACCTTGTTCCGCTATCTCAACAGCAACAAGAAATCGGTGCTGCTCGATCTTGAAGCGCCGCAGGACCGCGCGCTGATCGACCGGCTGCTGGCGCGCGCCGATGCGCTGATCGACGATCATGGGCCGGACTGGGCGACGCAGCACGGACTGGCGCTGGAGAGCCAGCCCGATATCGTCCATTGCGTCATCACCCCCTTTGGCCAGGACGCCCCGCCCCATTGGCAGGTCGCGCGCCCGATCAACGTGATGAATGCCGGTGGCTGGGCCTGGCACACGCCCAGCGAGAGCGCGCCCGACCGGCCACCGCTGATGGGCGCAGGCCGGTTCATGAGCGATTATGAGGCGGGGCTGGAGGCCGCGCTCTGCACTGCCGCGTCGCTGCTGCGCAAGCGGCGGACCGGCATGGGACAGGCGATCGACATCAGCGAGGTCGCGGTCCAGCTTTCGCGCGCCGACTGCGTGCTGGGGCGGATGCTTGCCGGGGATGCGGAGCCGGGGCCGGAGCGCACCCGCTATGACATGGGTGGACCGGGCGCGGCCTTTGCCTGCGCCGATGGCCATGTCTATCTGCTGATGACGACGCGTGCGCACTGGCGCGGGCTGTGCGCGCTGATGGGCGATCCCGACTGGACCGCAGCCTTCCCGGAGGACTGGCTGGAATATCATTGCACCCCCGACCGGGTCGCCGATTTCCGCCGGCATTTCCGCGCCTGGATCGCGACCCAGGCCAAGGATGCAGTGGCACAGGCGGCGCAGCAGGCGGGTGTCCCGCTGGTGCAGGTCAACAGCGCCGCCGACCTGATCGACCATGTCCAATATCGGCATCGCGGCTTCTTCCAGCCGCTGGACGGCGCACGGCATCCCACCGTGCCCTATCGCATGAGCGCCTCGCCGGTGCGGCTGCACAGCCCGGCTCCTGCGGCGGGCGCCGATCAGGCGATGCTGGCATGAGCCGGGGCGGACCGCTCGCCGGCATCCGTGTGCTGGAAATCGCCAAGGTCTGGGCCGGCCCCTATGCCGGCAAGCTGCTCGCCTTCCTCGGCGCGGAGGTCATCAAGGTCGAAAGCCGCGCCAATCTGGACGAGATGCGCGCCTATGGCGGGGTCGACATCGACAGCGCGCCCTATTTCCGCAGCATCAATCAGGAGGTGCTGAGCGTCCAGCTCGACATGAAATCGGACGAGGGCATGGCCCATCTGCGCGCGATGATCGCCGCGTCCGATGTGCTGATCGACAATCTGCGGCCCGGTGCGATGGAGCGATCGGGCCTGGGCTATGAGGATGTCCGCGCGATCCGCCCCGACATCATCCAGCTCTCGATCAAAATGTATGGCAGCGACGGGCCGCTCGGCTACCAGACCGGCTATGCCCCCTGTTTCGCGGCGCTGGGCGGGCTCAACGCGCTGGTCGGCCATGCCGGCGAGACGCCGGCCGGCATGAATATCCGCTATGGCGATTCGACCGTCGGCGCGGCCGCCGCACTGGCGATCGTCGCCGCACTCCATCATCGCGAGACGACCGGCGAGGGCCAGTTTATCGACCTGTCGGCGGTCGAGACGCTGTCGATGATGGTCGGTGACAGCCTGTTCGCCTATGGCCTGACCGGCGAGCTGCCGCAGGCGACGGGCAACGCCCATGCCGCCATGGCGCCCCATGGCTGCTACCCGTGCGCGGAGGGGCAATGGCTGAGCATGGCCATCGCCGACGATCGCGAATGGGCGGCTTTCTGCGCTACCATCGGCGCACCCCAGCTTGTCGCCGATCCCCGCTTCGCCGATGCGTCCGACCGGCTGGCCAACCGGGACGCGCTCGACGCGACGATCGCCCAACGCAGTCCCGAATGGGATGCCGAGGCGATGGCGCAGGCTCTGCTTCTGGCGGGCGTGCCGGCCTTTCGCAGCCAGTCCTCGCTCGACCTGATCGGCAGCGAGGCGCTCTGGGCGCTGGGCGCCTATCGCATGGTCAGCGACGCCAAGGGCGAGCCGCGACCGATCATCGGGCCGGGCTGGCGCATGACACCGGACGAGGCCAGCATCACCCGTGGCGCACCTTTGCTCGGCGAGCATAACCATCTGGTCTATGGCGAGATATTGGGATTGAGTAACAGCGAAATTGACGACCTGATCGCCCGTCGCGTCATTTGGTGATTGCCCGCTCTTGCAAGTTGGTCCGCAGCCATTAGATTTTTGCGAACGATTCGCAAAAAGGAAAGCAAATGGCGCAGCCCAATGTCTATCAGGTGTCCGACTGGAACGGATCGAGCGGCGAACGCTGGGTCACGCACCGGCAGCGGCTCGATGCGATGCTCGCGCCCTTTGGCGATGCGGCGATCACGGCGGCGACGGTTCAGCCGGGCGAGCGCGTGCTGGACGTCGGATGCGGCGCGGGCACCAGCAGCATCGCCCTTGCCCGCCAGGTCGGCGCAACCGGTGAAGTGCTGGGCCTCGACATTTCCGGACCGCTGATTGCCTTGGCTCAGTCGCAGCAGCCCGCCGACCTGCCGATCCGCTACACCCTGGCCGATGCCGGCAGCGCGACATTGACCACCCATGGCTTCAACCTGCTCTTCTCGCGCTTTGGCGTGATGTTCTTCGACGATCCGGTGGCCAGCTTCGCCCATATGCGGCGCTGGCTGCGTCCTGGCGGCCGGATCGCCTTCGTCTGCTGGCGCGCGGCGGCGGACAATGATTGGGTGCGCCTGCCGATGGGCGCGATCCGCGACATCGTGCCGCCGCTGACGCCGCCCGACCCCGAAGCACCCGGCCCCTTTTCCTTTGGCGATCCGGCACGGGTAACGCGCATCCTGACCGAGACCGGCTTTGCCGCAATCGACCTTGCCCCGATCGATAGCCTCATCCCCTTCGGCCAGGGTGCCAACCGTGAGGCCGCGCTGGACGATGCGCTCGCCATGGCGTTCGAGGTCGGCCCACTCTCCCGCGCGCTGGCCGATCAGGCCGCCGATGTACGGGATCGCGCCGCCCAGGCGGTGCGCCAGGCCTTTGCCGCAAGACCGGGCGAGACGGCGATCCTGATCGACGGCGCCGCCTGGATCGTGACCGCCACCAATCCGGGCTAGAGGAGCCGCACCGGCCGGGATATAGGCGCGCCATGACCGAGCATCCCGCCTATCGCCAGATCGCTATCATCGGCACCGGCCGGGTTGCGCGCGCGCTGGGGCTGGCACTGGCGCCGCACAGCGCCGCGCCGATCCTGGTGCAGGGCCGCAATCCGGAGCATGCCGCCGCTGTGGTCGAGGCGATCGGCCGTGCGCAGGCCGTTACCCTGTCATCTTCGCTGTCATCCAATTGCGACCTGATCCTGCTGGCGGTGGCGGACGATGCCCTGCCGGCGGTGATCGCGGACCTCGCCACCACGCCCCTGTCCGCGACCATCTGCCATGTCAGCGGGCGCAGCGGCGCGGCGCTGCTTGACCCGCTCCGGGCACAGGGCGCGACCACCGCCGCCGTCCATCCAGCGATGACCTTCACCGGCGATCCGGCGGTCGAAGTCGCGCGGATGCAGGGCGCCCGCTTCGCCATCACCGGGGCCGATGCGCCTTCTATCGCGGCGGCGCACAAGCTGGTCGCGCTGCTGGGCGGTGTGGCGGTCGAGATCGCGGAGGCGCATCGCGCCCTCTATCATGCCGCGCTCTGTCATGCGGCCAATCATCTGGTGACGCTGATCGCCGGTGCCTCCAACGCGCTGGTCGCGGCCGGCGTGGCGGAGCCCGGCGCGCTGCTGGCGCCGCTGGTCCGGGCCGCACTCGACAACAGCCTGGATCGCGGGATCGATGCTCTGTCCGGCCCGCTGCTGCGCGGCGATCGGGAGACGATCGGCAATCACCTGACGGCGCTGAGCGCGCATGCACCCGAACTGCTGCCGGCCTATCGCGCCATGGCGCTGGCGACGCTCGACGCGCTGGACCGGGACGAGGGCGCGCTGCGCGACGATCTTGGAGCGCTAGCCGATTAGATTGAATCGGCCTGCGCTCCAATTGTCTTTTGTTTTTCGCATTCTGCGAGCCATCGGCTGTTCCAGCCGATTTCAGAACGCTCTAGCCGGCAAAGCGGCTGTTGATCATCCGGGTGGTCGACCAGCCGCCATCCACCGCGATCACCTGGCCATTGATATATTCGCCTTTGTCGGAACAGAGGAAGGCGACGACATGGGCGACATCCTCCGGCGCGCAATCGCGGTAGAAGGGGGTCAGCCCCTGGTTGATCCGCTGGAAGGCGGGATAATCCCAGGCGGCGTCGGTCATCGGCGTGCGCACCACGGTCGGCGCGACGATGTTGGAGCGGATGCCCTGTTCGCCATATTGCGCCGCCATCGTCTGGGTGAGGCCGGTCAGCCCCGCCTTCACCGCGCAATAAATGCCGCCATCCATCCCGCCCATGATGCCGAAGGTCGACCCGATGGTGACGATCGCCGACCCCATGCCCATATGCGGCAACACGGCCCGGCACAGCCGGAACGGCGCGCGCAGCGACAGGCCGATCACTTCGTCCAGCATGGCGTCGCTGGTGTCATGCACCGGCGCCCACACCCCCGCGCCAGCATTGTTGACCAGATGATCGACCCGCCCGAACCGTGCCAGCGCCTCCGCCACGATCCTGCCCGGCGCATCATCCTCGCCAATGTCCGCCGCGACGAAGGCAAAGGCGGCGTCCTGCGGCAGCGCGGCCGCCAGCGCGGCGAGCTTGTCCGCGCTGCGACCAGTGCCCAGCACGGCCACGCCATCGGCGCACAGGACGCGCACGATCGCCGCGCCAATGCCGCCCGCCGCGCCGGTGACGATCGCGACCTTCTGTTCCGTCATGCCGTCATCCTCTGTTCGTCATTCGCCCGCGCCGCAATATCCTCGGCTGCGACAAAGCCGAAGGTCAGCGCCGGACCGATCGTCGCGCCGGCGCCGGGATAGCAGTCGCCAAAGGGACTCGCGGCGCAATTGCCGGCGGCATAAAGATGCGGAATCGGCCGTCCGCCGCCATCCAGCACCCGTGCCTGCGCATCGCAGCGCAGCCCGCCCTTGGTGCCCAGATCGCCATTGTTGATCGGCACCGCATAGAAGGGCGCGGTATCGATCGGCCCCAGATTGGGGTTGGGGGAGACGCCGGGATCGCCGAAGAAGCGATCATAGATATTGCCGCCCCGGCCAAATTCGGGATCGACGCCGGTCTGCGCATAGCCGTTCATCACCTGCACGGTTTCGCTGACCGCCTGCGGCGCGATGCCGATCTTGCGCGCCAGTTCCTCGATCGATCCGGCACGGAAGACATAATGGTCCCACCAATGGCCGGGGATGCGATGGTCGGGCGTATGGACCGTGGGCATCAGCCCGCCGGCGCTGAACTTCGCCCGGAACTTGGCATCGAAGATCAGCCAGCAGGGCATATTGGCACCGGTCTTCACCTGATCCGCCACCATCGCCTGGCCGAACCGGTCATAGCCGGTCGCTTCATTGACGAAGCGCAGCCCCAGCCGGTTGACGCAGACGCTCCACGGCCGGCCGACATCGAAGGCGGCCTGGTGGATTTCGTGGAAATTGGCCGCACCCGGCGCCGGCAGGGCCATGGTCGGTATCCACCAGCCCTGATCGGTATGGGCGAGCGACGCGCCGATCGCCTCCGCCGCGATCAGTGCCTCGCCGCGATTGCCTTCCTCCGGGGTGGAACTGTGGCGGGCGAGGCCGGGCACCGGGTAGAAACGCTCGCGCAGCGCCTGATTCCATTCAAAGCCGCCGGCCGCCAGCACCACGCCATGGCGCGCGCCAATCTGCTGCCCCTGCCCGAAGCGACGGACGGTGATGCCCGACACGCGGCCGTCGGCACCCAGTGTCAGCCCCTCTAGCGCGGTTTCCAGCCGCAGTTCGACGCCGCGCGCGAACAATTGCTGGTAGAGCGCGCCCATCAGCCCCGCCCCCTGGGTGAAGCGCCGATCCCGCGCCGACAGCCGCCGCGTGCCGATGTCGAGCCAGTAGCGCGCAATCATCTTCGCCGCGGTCCAGCGCCAGCCGCGCTGCTGCATCATCAGCGCGAAGGTCTGGCCAAGGTCCATCGCATAGCGGCGGAACAGCGTGAACCGGCTATATTGGGCACGCATCAGCGGATAGCGATCATCACCCAATTGCCGCCCGTCGAAGGTGGGGCAGATGATCGAGCGATCCGCCCGCGCGCCCGGCGCATCGGGAAAATAATCGGGCCAGGCCGCCGCCATCACCGGCACGCCGCTGTCCTTGAGGAAGCGCAGCATTTCCGGCGCGCGATCGACATAGGCGGCCAGCCGTTCCGCATCGACCGGCACGCCAATGACGCTGCGCAGATAGCGCAACGCCTCGGCCGCGCTGTCGCCCTGGTCGCCGTCCAGCCCATGGCCGGGCACCCACATCACCCCGCCCGAGGTCGCGGACGTGCCGCCAAATTGATGCGCCTTCTCCACGATCAGGACGGAGAGGCCGAGATCGGTGCCCCGCAAGGCTGCCATGGCGCCGGCCGCGCCCGATCCGACGACGATGAGGTCGAAGCTGTCCATCATCAGAAGCTCGGCACCGCGTCGAGATGCGATCCGGGCGGGAAGCAGAAATATTCGAGATAATGACCCAGATTCGCCCGCGCATCGAAATAGGCATAGGTGCCGCCCATCGTGTCCCAGGCGATCGGCATCGCCCAGCGGGCTTTGGCCGCCGCGACCGCCGCATCAAAGGCGGCGCGATCGCCGAAATGCCGGCCCTGATGATGATAATGAAGGCCAAAGCCCTCCGCCGGCAGGCCCCATTGATAGACGGCGATGTCGCCCGACAGGGGCTGGATGATCTCGAACTGCAGTTCATCCCTGGTCGCCAGCGCGAAATGGGCGACCGCCTGCCGGTCCTGCCCGGTGTCGAACAGCGCATCGGGCATTTCCATATAATGGCCGATGCCGTGCAGCGCGCCAATCTCGTCCATCGCCCGGCGCCAGTCGGTGGTCACATAGGCATGCTGATAATAGTCACGGCGCACGGATCGCCCTCTCCCGCTCTGTTCTTCTGCCGGCCACTATCGAAGGCGGGGCAACGAAGCGGAATGACCCGAGCGGCAGCGCCGCTTGCACCGGCACGCGCATCGGGTTGCGGGCAATTGCCGTGCCCGCCGGCCCATGATGAATGGGGCCATGACCATGCTGACCTTCACTGCTGTCGCCCATGTCGACGATGTGCCGCCAGGCACCACCAGGGCCGTCGCCGTCGACGGCGAGAGCATTCTCCTGTGCCACAGCAATGGCCGGCTGTTCGCGGTCGCCAATCGCTGCTCCCATGCCGACGAGCCACTCGCCTGCGGCCGGGTGCGCGCGGGCTGGATCGCCTGCCCGGTCCATGGCGCGCGCTTCGACCTGGAAACCGGCCGCGCCATGAACCCGCCGGCGAAGGCACCCATCAGGGTCTATGAATTGCGGATTGTGGACGACCGGATCGAGATCGCGCGCTAGTCCCTGCGCGGCTGCATCAGCGCCAGGAAATCGGCCAGCGCGAGCCGCGCATCGAGCTGGGTAAAGAGCCGGATCGACCGGCCGGGGATTTCCGCGCCATAGCGGGAATCGTCCAGCAGGCGCCGACCGGCGATGATCGACGAGGCGCTGCTCTCCGCAGACACGGACGTCAGCAACACCATCGGGCTATCGCCCAGAGTGATGGCGCCGCCCAGCTGGACGAAAGGCGGCAGATCGGCATAGCGGCCATAGAGCCATGCGGTCGTCGCCGACATCGGCTGCAAGGTCGCCGTCATTTCCGCCACCGACATCTGCAACTGGCGATAGGCGCCGGCCGCTATCTGCCAGATCGGCATGCGGCTCCGTTCGATCACGGCGCGCGCGGCTTCCAGATCGGTGGACAGATTATATTCGGTGCCGCCCTGCGGATAATCGGCGCCGCCGATCCACACCAGGGTCATGCGATCGGCGATCGCCGGCTCCAGCTGCAGCGCCTGGGCGAGATTGGTGAGCGGCCCGCCGCAGGTGAAGAAGAGCGGCAGCGGATCGTCCCGCATCGCCTCCGCCACGATCGCCCGTGCCGCCGCCGATGCCTGTGCCCCGGCGACGCCGAACTGCTCGCTGCCCGCGATCACCGGGCAGAGGTTCGTCAACCCCATGATCTTCATCAGGTCGATCGCCGCCTGTTTGCCTGCAGCCGCAGTTGCGCCGGCTGGCTGTCCGCCCAGCGCCGCCAGCTTCGCGTCGAGCGCCGATGTCGTGACCAGCACCGGCCGGGCCGCCTTCGTCGCCAGTTGATGCGCGAGCGCGATCAGGCCGTCGGGATCGCCGGCAAAATCATTGTCGATGATGATCCGTGCCTTGTGCGACTGGCGGATCACCGGCAACGCGGATCGGGCGGCCGTGCCGATCAACAGGCCGGCGCCCGCTGCGATGAAACCGCGCCGATCGATCCCTGTCTGCATGCCTCTCCCCTGTCTGGGCCGAGGGCTGGCATGGGGCGGCCAAAGGGTCAAATAGCGATTTTCGGGGTGCCCATAGGCCAGCGCTATGGATGGCTGAGCCGCGCCACCGCGACCGCGCGAATATCGGCGGCCTTGGCCTTCTCATTGCCGGTCAGGGCGAAATCGGCCTCGTCCAGCAACAGCACCCGACGCGGCACCTTGAAGCTGGCCATGCGCGCCTTGAGATGGGCGATCAGATCGCTTTCCGTCACCCGCGCACCATCGACCGGAACGATGCAGGCGACCACCATCTCGCCCAGCAACTCGTCGGGCACGCCGACGGTCTGGCTGCGCTTGACGCCGGGGAAGGTGGCGATCGCCGCGTCCACTTCCTCCGGCGCGACATTGGCGCCACCGGTCTTGATCATGTCTGTCAGGCGCCCTTCCCAGAAGAAGCGCCCCTGTTCGTCCACCCGTCCGCCGTCGCCGGTGCGGTAATAGCCCTCCGCGTCGAAACACTCTTCCGGCGCCTTGCCCAGATAGCCCGACATCAGGGTCGGCCCCTTGATGCACATCTCCCCCGCCTGCCCCAGCGGCAAGATCGCGCGGGTCAGCGGATCGACGATCTTCAGGCTGTTGCCCGGCAGCGGCGCGCCGGCGCTGCCGCCATACTCCGCGTCGGACGTGTCCGCATCGAACGCCGTGCAGATCGTCATCGTCTCGGTCGTGCCGAAGGCCATGGGCGTGGTCCAGTCGGTGTCGACCGTGGGATGTTCGCCGATCAGCTCGCCCTTGGTCACATATTTGAGGCTGGAAAGGTCCGCGCTGGACCAATTGTCCGCCGCCTGCACCCGCGCCCATTGGTGCGGCCGGCCGGTGAGGAAGGTGACGCGCTCCTGCTCGATCACGTCGAGCGCGGCGGCGGCGTCGAACACCGGTTGCAGCACGGCGGTGCCGCCGGTCGACAGCGCAGTGCCGATCACCAGGCTGATATTGCCCGACCAGAACAGGCCGTTGCCGGTCCAGCTCACCACCGGTTCGCGCATCGCGAAGACGCGCGGCCAGCGCCACCACTGGATGCAGAAGGCGCGCTGGGCATGGACGATGCCCTTGGGCAGGCTGGTCGTGCCGGACGAAAAGAAAATGCCGCCATGGTCGGACGGAGTGACGGTCGCAGCGCGCTGCGCCACCTGCGCATCGGGCACCGCCGCGCCGCTGGCCAGGAAAGCGTCCCAGCCTTCATAGCCCGGCGCGGGCGGATCGGCATCGGTGACGCTGTCGAGTTGCACCAGCCGATGGAGAAACGGCCCCTTGTCGATGCCGGCCAGCATGGCGGCAAAATCCTTCTTCATCACCCGCGTGTCGAAGAGGAGGATGCCGATCGCCGAGGCCTGGATCAGATGGCTCAGTTCCTCCGCGCTCGAAAAGCTGCTGAGCGCCACGGTGACGCCACCCGCCATGGCGATGCCGAAGACGCTGGCGAGATATTCGGGTCGATTCGCCATCAGCACGCCGACCCGGCCGTCCTTGCCGAGACCGGCCGCGATCAGCGCCCTCGCCACCGCCACGGACCGGGCATGGAGTTCGTCATAGCTCCAGCAGATGCGCCGATCCGCCGTGCGCATCACCACCGCATCGCGCGCGCCGTGCCGCGCCCGCACCGCGTCGAGATAGGCGGGGATGGTCTGCGCGCCCTGCCCCGGCTCCTGCGCCAGCGGGGGGCCATGAACCAGCGAAAGCGGCGCGCTCAATAGGGCAACTCCACCTGGGCCGTGCCCTTCAATATCTCCTCGCCATCCTGAGTGGTCATCGTGGTGCGGACCTTGACCACCGGCATGCCGAAGGGGGAACGGTCGATCTTTTCCACCACTTCGCCATCGACCCAGGTGACGTCACCCTCGAACGCGGGGGAACGGAACTGGGTCTTGCTGTGCCAGACATAACCGCCATGGCCGGCCCAATAGGCGACCGTGTCGAGGTGCCAGGCATTCATCGACGCGCCATAGCCATAGGCGCCGCCCATGCCGACATTCTCCGCCTTTTCGGCATTGATATGGCCCGATGACGGGCCGTGATAGAGACCGTCGCCCATGCGCGGGTCGATCTTGCGCGCCTCATGGTCATAGCTCATGTCGGCGCCGAAGCCGGCATCCTCGGTCGCCGGATCATGGATGCCCTCGGGCGCGTTCCAGCGCCAAGTCCCCCAGATATTCTGGCGATGGGCGCGGCATTCATTGGCGAAGCTGACCACCGAATGCGGGCCGATCACCCGGCGCGGCAGCCGGTCGCCGACCTTGACATCGCCATAGGCAGGCGAATGGCCGTCGCGGTTGGACAGGATCCAGTCGTGGCGCGCCTTGTGAATCTCCGCCAGTTCCGCCTTGGTCCAGCGCCGGGGGCTGCGCTTCTCCTTGGCATAGACGCCGCGCCGATTGGCTTCCTCCACCAGATAGCGGATCGCGGTCGCCTGTTCCTTGGCCACCAGCGCCCCATGCTGGTTGCGGTGGATCGTGTCGCCGCGCGCGAACATGGTCGGGCCGGCAAAGCCGGTGTCGGCAATCGAATAGCCGTCGAAGCGGCGGCTCTGCACCAGCTTGTCGCCGGGGCGGACCGGGGTGCCATAAAACCACCATTCCTCGCCCGCGAAGATCAGGTGGGTGCCCGGCACCTTGCCCACACAGGCCGGGTGGCAACCATGGCCATAGTCCATCGCCACGGTGAAGCTCTGCGGCGCGACGATGCCGCCGAAGCGGGAGGCGCGGGCAAATTGCTCGTCCCAATGAATCGGATTGGGATAGTCCATCGCCTGCACCCAGCGGCGAATGTCGGTCGCATTGCAGGCGTCCCACATCTCGGCGAAGATCACCGGCTTGCCGACCCACTGGTCGACATCGCTAGTATCCAGCGTCAGCTTGCTGTCCTGCACATCCATATCGGCCATGATGTCCTACTCGATCACTTGCGGCGCGCCGGTGCCGAGATAGTCGGCCAGCACGCGGTGGAAATTGATGATCGCCCGTTCCTCGACCGGGCTGGGCCGCAGCCCGTCGCAGCCGCGCGAGCGCAGGCCCCGCTGCACCGCCCCCATGTTGGAGAAATCCTGGCACAGCACCTTGCGCCAGCTGGCCTCGTCCATGTCCGGCTTGTGGAGATTGGCGGGGCGCGGCTCGGTGCCTTCGGGGAAGCGTTCGAGCGTATAGACCTCGAAGATGCAGCGATCGGGATCATGGCCGTCGGGCCGGGCGCGATAGCAGAGCGCGAAGGTCGGTCCGTGGATGATCACCGTGTTGGGGAAGATGTGCCAGACATTGCCCGCCGCGGCGAAATGGGCCGGGTCGATGCGCGGCCAGGCGACACCGCGCTTGGCGTCCTCCTCCACCGTACGGCGCATCAGGTGCATCTGCACCTCGGCGGGCGGCGTGCCATCGGGCAGTTCCTCGACCAGCAGATTGGCGACCCGCACCATCGTCTCGGTGGTGGTGCCGTTCACCTCCTCCCACAGCTGGTTGAGCGAATCGGCCAGCCCCTGCCGCATGTCGGCCGCGCCAGCCGCGCCAGCGGTCGCGCCACCGGTGCCCTCGCGCGCCTGCGATCCGAACACGCCATGGATGCCGCGCCCGTCGCTCCAGGTCGGCTTGGGCGAATATTTGGTCAGTTGCGGATGGGTGCCGGCAACATGATAGCCCTCGTTGAACGCCTCGATCGCAACCTTCCAATTGCAGGGGAAATGCAGCCACTGGCGCCAGCGATAGCGCATCTGCTCCAGCTCGAACGGGTCGAGCATCGATGCCGCCGGCTCCAGATAGTCGCGCAGCGGCGGCGCGTCGGGGTCCATGCAGACGAATACCCAGCCGCCCCAGCTGTCGACGCGCACGTCGCGCAGGCGCAGGTCATCGGCCTTCAGGCCGTCGCCCCAGGCATCCTTGCGGACCACGCCGACATTATTGCCGTCCAGATCCCAGCTCCAGGCATGGAAGGGGCAGACCAGCCGCTTCGCATTGCCGCACCCTTCGGTCAGTTGCCTACCGCGATGGCGGCAGACGTTGAAATAGGCGGCAATCCGGTCGGGCGCGGCGCGCACGACGATGATCGAGTCATCAACAATGTCATAGGTGACATAGTCGCCGACCTCGGGGATTTCCTCTTCGCGACAGGCAACCTGCCAGACTTTGGGCCATAGTTTCGCGGCCTCGGCATCGGCATAGGATTGCGAGACATAGGCGGTGTTGCCGATCAGGACCGGCGGTTGGGTAATGTTGCCCTGCATGGTCATGTGTCCCTGCCGCTCAATGCAGCGCAACCGGCGGCGGAGCGGCCTCCGCGCGATAGTCGCTGGGGTTGCGGGCATAGACGCGCTTGAACATGCGGCTGAAATGGGCCGGGCTCTTGAAGCCGACGGCATAGGCGATCTCGCTGATCGAGATGCTGGCCGCGTCCGATCGCGCCATCCAGGCCCGCGCCTGCTCCAGCCGGCGCTGCCAGATCAGGTCGGAAAAGCTGGTGCCATTCTGCTTGAGCAGGGTGGTGAGATAGCGCGGCGAAATGCCGCAGCCCTTGGCCGTCATCGCGGCGGACAGGCCCGGATCGGACAGATGGACCTCGACGAAGCGGCGCACATCGGCAAAGCGCTTCTCCGCGACGGAGGGACGCGGCGGCACCGCGCGCACATCATGGCGCAGCCCCTGGCCGATCACCGCCAATGCCGCTTCCACGAGGGTCTGCGTGGTTTCCTCCGCCACATCGGCGTCGCGCTGGAACAGGCCAGCCAGGATGCCATCGGCGATCCCAAGTTCCGCCCGCTGCATCGGCAGCAATATGCCCGCCCCGGCATCGCAATCGACGAAGCCGCGCAGCACATGGGTCGGTACCGTCACATGCAGCACCTCATGCACGCCCTGCGCATCGGGCTGGCATTCGATCAGAAATGGCGCGGTCGATCGCGTCATCAGGAAATCGCCATATTGGGCGGCCCGGCTGCCAAGCTGGTTGGAAAAGACCAGCCGGCCGCGCTTGACGAACCACAGGACGGTGAGGTCGGTGCCATCCTCGCGGATGTGCTGGCGGGTACGGCGGAAGAAGAGGCGGGTGGCCGATCGCAGCAGGATCGCCGCGCTGGGGCCGGCGGGCTTGCGCCGTGCCTCCACGTCGATGATGGAGCCTTCCTCCATCCAGTAATCGCCGCGATAATATTCCTGCTCGCGCTCGCCGCGAAACAGGTGCTGGCATTCGTGATAATTGCCCCGGTCGAGGCTGAAGAGCGTTTCGATCATCGCATCCGCGCCTTTCAACGTTGCGCCCGCCCGGCGCGGCTCAGCCGCCATTCCGGGGGGTAGTTGAGGTCGTTATTCTTGACGGTATGGGCGATGCCCTGGTCGAAACCGCCGGCGCCCAGATCGATATCGGTCGGCCGGTCGCTCTTCATCAGCGGCAGCATGCCTTCCAGCCAGCCGGTGAGCAGGCTGCCCATATATTCGCCGCGATACTGCTTATAGGCCTCGATGAAGGTCTTTTGCGCCACCACCACGTCGAGCGGCCGGGTGCGGGCGCAGGCATCGGCATATTTGTCCGTCTCCGCCTCCAGCGCGTCGCGCGGCACGACGCTGTTGACGAAGTTGCAGTCCATCATCTCGGCGGCGGTGAAAGGCCGGCCGGTGAACAGCATTTCGGAAAAGCGGCGGATGCCGACCATTTCCAGCCATTGCCACATGCGCGGCCCCCAGCCGGCATAGCGGAAGGAGGGATGGCCAAAGAGCGCGTCGTCGGACGAGACGATCAGGTCGGCATCGGCGCACTGGTAGAAATGCCAGCCATAGCAATAGCCCTTGGCCTCCACGATGCTGATCTTCTTGAATTCCTGCAGCGGCCGGTTGCCGGCATAGCCCTTGGCATAATGGTCGGTCAGGCCATGGAGAAAGCGATAGGAACCGGGCGGCGGATAGCGCACGTCGGGATCGTCAATCTCCAGGTCGGGCAGGAAATCATCCTCCGCGCCGGGATGCAGATACATGTCGCCATGTTCGTTGATGTCGCCGCCCGATCCCAGATCCTGGCCGGCGCCGCGGATCACCAGCACCTTCACATCATCGTCGATATTCGCCTTGTGGACGATCTCGCCGAACAGCAGGCGCATGCCGATCGTCGTCGTGTTGGCCTTGCCCGGCCGGTCGAAAGTGACGGTCGCGATCTTGCGCGCCCGGTCCTTCTCATAATGCACGAACTGCGCCGCCTCGCGCTTGAGCGCTGCCGCGCTTGCCCTGGCCATGCCGCTCTCTCCCATCTCTCTTATGCCCGGCAGGCTGGCACGGGGCGGCGATGGCGTATTGGCATTAGGCGCAGCTTTATCGATATAATACGCAGCGAAGTAACAAGCAGACAGACAGGCGCGCGATGGAGGAGCAGGATTTTTTCTTCGGGCTGGAAGGCCCGCTGGAGGCGGTGCCGGCCGCCGGCCAGATGCGCGCGGCCAATCTGCGCGGCTTTTCCGACTATGTCCGCGCGCGCGGTGGGGCGCCGCGCCGCATTCTCGCCCAGCATGGCCTCGACCCGATGGTGCTGGCCGATCCCGACAGCCATATCGCCTGCCAGCAGGTGGCGGCGATGTTCGAATATTGCAGCCTGTTGTTCGACGATCCGCTGTTCGGCCTGCACCTTGCCGCCACCCAGGACGCCGATATTTTCGGCAGCGTCACCGCCGTCTGCCGCGCCGCGCCGGACCTGCGCGCCGCGATCGCCAGCCTGATCCGCTACCTGCCGGTCGCCCATTCGCCCGAGGCGCAGCTGGAACTGGTGGACGATGGCGGCATGGCCGAACTGCGCTGGGTAGTCGGCGCCGATCTCGGCTTCAACGACCAGGCCAATTATCAGGCGATGATGCTGATCCTGCTGCTGTTGCGGACCGTCAGCGGACAGCGCTTCCGCGCCGCCTGGGTGCAATTTTCGGCCGATCCCAGCCCGCGCGAACTGATCGAGATAGAGGCGTTGCTGGGCACGGCCGTCCGCCCCCGCGCACCGGCCAGCGCGATCGGCTTTTCCGCCGCCTTGCTCGACCTGCCGATCGCAACGGCCAATCGGCTGACCTATCGGCTGGTCGGCGGCTATCTGGGCCGGCTGCGCCTGTTCAACCATGCCGACATGGCGGAACGGGCGCGATCCTATGTGCGCGGCGCGCTGCCGGCCGGGACATGCGCGATCGAGCGCTGCGCCGACCGGATGGGCCTGTCGGTGCGGACGCTGCAAAGCCGGCTCGCCGCCCATGGCCTGCATTTCAGCGATCTGGTCGAGGAACAGCGCGAGCAACTCGCCCGCATCTATCTGCGCCAGACACCGATGCCGATCGACGAGGTGGCGGAGCGGCTGGGCTATGCCGAACAGACCAGCTTCGGCCGTGCGTTCAAGCGCTGGACCGGGCAGACGCCACGGCAATTCCGACAAGGCTAGCGCAGCAGCCGCACCCAGGCATCGGACAGCGCCTCCAGGCCGAAATGGTCGATCCGGTCGCCGGGGCGGATTGCGGTGGCGAGATCGAGCTGCCGGGCCAGCGCATCGGCCATCGCCGCCGCATCGGCCGGGTCGACCAGCAGGCCGCAGCGCCCATGGTCCAGCAGGTCGGCCGCATTGCCCGCGCTGCATGATGCAACGATGGGCACGTCCACAGCCATCGCCTCCAGCAACACATTGGGCGATCCCTCCCACCAGCTCGGCAGGACGAAGGCATCGGCATGGGCGAGCCAGGGGAAGACGTTGTCGACCGTGCCGGGCAGGTCGATATGCTCGGCCACGCCCAACGCCGCCGCCTGCGCCCCCAGGCTGTCGCGGGCGCGGTCGCGGCTTTCGCCCAGGATGATGAGCCGTGCCGGTCGCTGCTGCCGCAGCAGCGCAAAGGCCGCGAGCAAGGTGGCGAAATTCTTCTGCGGCGCCAGCCGGCCGATCGCGAGGATCACCGGCGGCTGGCGGCCCATCCAGCGATGCGGCACCGGCCCGTCCGCCAGGAAGCGGGCGGCATCGGCATCGATGCCATTGGGGATCACCGCCACCTTGCCCGCCCGCACCGCGCCGGCAAAGGCAGGCGTATCCGCCAGGGTGGGCGACACCAGCACCAGATGATCGGCATCGCGCGCCAGCAACCGCGCCATCGCGGTGCGGCCGAGGCGCCCAAGCCCGCCCGACGGCGCGCCCGCCGCATTGCGCATGATGTCGTTGCTGATGCGATAGATGCGCCGCACGTCGCACAGCCCCTGGCTCGCCGCCCAGGCCGTGCCATGGCCATGATTGCCCGCCGAAATCAGCGTCGCTTGCCCCCGCGATCGCAAATGCCGCCGAAGCGCTGCGATCGCCTGCACCTTTTCGCGCGGGCGCGACGGGTTTGGCCCGGCCAGCAGCACATGATGCGGCACGCCGGTCACGCCTTCGCCGCCCGGCAGCGCCGTCACCAGTTCGACCGCCAGACCGCGCGCCGCCAGTTCAGTCGCCAGGATACGGACATTGCGCACCACGCCGGTCGCGGCCAGCGCATGGACATAGAGGATGATCACGCCCGGCGCGCGTCGCGCTCGATCGCGCCGGCCGCCTGCCAGCGCTGCGCCGGCAGATGGCGCAGATGATGGCAATAGAGCGCGCCCAGCCGGCTGTCGGCCAGCCCCCGGCCGCTTACCAATTGCATGATGTCGGTGCCTGGGTTCCAGTTGCCCTCGACCAGCACCGGACCGTCCGGCGTCAGACCGACATCCCAGCCGATCACGGTAAAGCCCGATCGAAAGGCGAGATGCGCCCGCAAGGCCAATGCCACGGCGGCATCGAGATCGGGCACCGGCCGGCCGCTGATGGGCGTGCCGGTTTGCGGATGCCGGTCGCAGCGGATCGGCGTGCCGTCCGGTCCCGCCTGCCATGCCGGGCCGCAGCGCCCGTCGACATCGACTGACAGCACCAGATTGCCGGCGTTGAAATTATCCACAGGGCGCCCGCCCCCGGCGGACAGGCGCAGCGCCAGCGCGCAGGTCTCGGGCGTGCCGACCTCGTCCAGGCAGGTGACCACCCGCAAGGTCGGCAGTGCGCCTGGCGACATATCCGCCAGCGCGTCATGGGTAGCCAGGCAGCGCTGGATCACCCCGCCGGCGGCCCAGAGCGCCAGCAGGCGCGCGCGCAGCGCATCGTCGGTGATCGGCCCTTCCGCGCCTTCCCAGCGCCCGCCCTTCTTTGCGAAGCGCACGACGCCCTGCCCCTTGGAGCAGTAACTGGGCTTGGCGATGATGGCGCTCTGGCCATGCAGCCAGGTGGCAATATCACTCGTCTCCAGCGCGAAACTGTCGGGCACCGGCAATCCCGCCGCCACGGCATGGCGGGCGAAAAGCTGCTTGTTCTTGAGCGGATTGGCTTCGGCCGGGAAGGCGCCGGGATTGAGCAGCCGATGCAGCCCCTTGCGATCGCGCATGCTGAGCCCCTGCGCCCGCACCGCATCGCACAGCAGGCGCCGTTCCGATGCGGCCCAGCCACTGCGCCCGCTCGCCGCGATCAGGCGGGCAATCGTCCGGCGACCGACCGGCCAGTGGCGGCGCAACCCGTCATGATAGGCCGCCAGCAGGCTATTGCCGTCTGCCGGGGGCAGCGCACGCAGCGTGAACAAGGGTCAGGCCGCCTCGACCCGCGCCAGCCGCCGCTCCAGCAATTCGCTTGCCACGCCATGGCTGCGCGCATTGTCGACGTCGATCGCGACCGCGCCGTCGCTCAGGATCACCGGCGCGATCACCATGCGGAAGCGGCGGGAGAAGCGCGCAAAGGCCTGGCCCAGCGTGCCGATGCCGAAGCGGAAACGGATCAGGTTGATAAGGCCGAAGGCGCCGATGATCCGCATCGGGTGCTTCACGAACTGCCCGCCCGAGCGGAAGGTCTCAGCCGCCGCCAGCGCCTTTGCATCCTTCAGCCAATAGGTGTTGCAGTTGGAAAATTCGTCGTCGGCAAAGTGATAGAATTTGCGCTGTCCCTGCGGATGCGCCGCCAGCACCGACGCGCGGCGGGTGAAGGCGACGCCGGCGTTCGCCCCCTGCGCGGCGCAGCCGTCCAGCATTTCGGCCAGTGCATCGGGCGTCAGCAGCACATTGTCGGCGGTGGTGATGAGCAGCGGGAAGCGCGCGCCATCGGCCGCCGCCAGGACGGAATCGACCAGATTGGGCCGGGCAGGAATCGCGACCAGCCGGCCCGTATTCCGCAGTCCGCGCAGTTGCGGCAGTGTGTCGAGCACCGCCACATCCTCGATCGCGACCCGGATTTCGCCAATGCGGGGGCTGGCTGCCAGCGCCTCGATCACATGGACCAGCATCGGCTGGCCGACCACCGGGACCAGGCATTTATGGGTGACGCCCGCCGCCTGCGCGAGCGGATCGGTCGCGCCGTCGCGCTTGCCGGCGAGCACCAGCGCCGTTGCCGTGCCGGGCATCAGGCCGCCTCCAGCACCGGCATTTCGGTCAGCAGGCCATGGCGGGCCAGGCTGTGCGCGACGATGGTTTCGACCAGGCTCTGATGATCGACGCCGATCGACGCGGCCGAGCGCGAGATCGTCTTCTTCGACCACAGATTGCAGGACAGGTTAACTTCCATGAACAGCAGCTCACCCGACGCCGGATCATAGCGATACTCGAACCGGCCATAGTCGAACGGCCAGAGTTCGGGCAGCAGGCGGCGGGTCATGTCCTCCAGCCGCGCGCGCAGGTCATGATCCTCGACCAGGATCAGCGGATCATCGCCCGCATCGATCAGGCCGCGCTTTTCCTCATAGCTGCGCTCGCGATGCGGATCGGCCGGCACATACATCATCGGCGGGAGAATCCAGGGCTGGCCACCGCTGCCGCCGACGACCGGCACGGCCACGTCGAGCAAGGGCGCCCAAGCCTCGACCAGCACATCATGGCCCAGGCCATGGAGATGATCGGCATGGGCATGAGCCTCCGCCCAGCTGTCGACCATCGCGAGGCCCCAGGAGGCCGAGGAGGCGTTGGGCTTCACCACCAGCCGTTCCGCCTGAAATTCCGGGCCGGACGGCATCGCGCCGCGGCGCAGGATGCGCGCCGGCATGGTCGGTACGCCATGAGCACGGGCGATCAGCTTGGAGAGATATTTGTCGTCCGACACGCCACGCAGGATCGGACTTGCGCCCAGGAAAGGCACGCCGCGCCAGGACAGCAGCAGCGGCGCCAGCATCTCGCTATTCTGGAAGCCGCCGCGATTGAGCAGGGTGACGACGAAGTCGACATCGGGCTTGTCGAACAGCGCATCATAGCTGTCGGCGACCGCGACATGGAGGCCGATCGCCTCCAGCGTCGATCGCATCTCATGATGATAGACGGCATGATTGCCATCCACGCTGTCGGCCCCGCCGCCCTTGCAGGCATGCTTGGCCAGGAACAGGAGGCGCAGCCGGGCCTTGTCGGCCGGGGAGATGCGCATGCAACGGTCGATCGGGTTCAGCATGGCGCCGCAATAGCGCACGCCCGTTACGCTGGATTGACGGTGCGATGACGCCGGTTGGTCGATCCGGCGACAGCGTCGTTACGAAATGGCTTCAGTTTTCGGACAGTGGATCGAACAGGGCCGGGTGGCGCGCGCGCAGCGTCAGCAGCAGGATCACCAGCTTGCCATCCTGCAATTGCTGCGCCTCGAAGCGGCGCCACAGGTCGGCAAGCGGCAGTTCGTGGACCAGGATATTCTCCTGCTCCTCGACCAGGCCACCACCATCCGCGACACGGTCCGCCGCGCGATAGGGCGACAGGAAATAATCGATCTTTTCGGTGACGACGCTGGGGATGCTCCAGATCTGGCCGACCGGTTCCAATGCACCGAGCGCCACGCCTGCTTCCTCCAGCGCCTCGCGCCGGGCGCAATCGGCGGGTTCATCCTCCAATATGCCGGCGATCGCCTCCAGCATGTCGGGCAGGCCCGCGAGCATCACCGGCGTGCGCGGCATGGAGACGACCAGCGCAACTCGCCGTTCCGGATCATAGGGCAGCACCGCAACGGCACGGCGCATCTCCACCACATGGCGCTCGCACTCCACGCCGTCGTCCATCCGCAGCCGCATCAGCCGCAGGTTGAGCCAGCCTTCATACAAGGCGCGGCTCGACAGGATTTCGGTCACGCCGCCACCATCTGAACCGCCACCGCCTCGGCCACCTTGATGCCGTCGATCGCCGCCGACAGGATACCCCCGGCATAGCCCGCGCCCTCGCCCGCCGGGTAGAGGCCGGCAACGTTGAGGCTCTGAAAATCCTTGCCGCGCGTGATGCGGATCGGCGAGGATGTGCGGGTTTCCACACCGGTCATCACCGCTTCGGGATCGTCATAGCGGGCGATCTGACGGCCGAACGCCGGCAGCGCCTCGTGAAACGCTTCGATCACATAATCGGGCAGACAGAGCGACAGGTCGGTCGGCGTCACGCCCGGTTTGTAGGACGGCACGACCGACCCCAGCTGGGTCGAAGGCCGACGCGCGAGGAAGTCGCCGACCGTCTGCCCCGGCGCCCAATAGGAAGAACCACCCGCGACATAGGCCAGGCTTTCCCAATGGCGCTGCAGCTCGATCCCCGCCAATGGCCCCTCGGGGAAATCGCGCGCCGGATCGATGCCGACGACCAGCCCCGAATTGGCGTTGAATTCCGCGCGGCTATACTGGCTCATGCCATTGGTGACGACGCGCCCTTCCTCCGAAGTGGCGGCGACCACCCGGCCACCCGGACACATGCAGAAGCTGTAGACGGTGCGGCCGTTGGCGCAGTGATGGGCGAGGCTATAGGCCGCCGCGCCCAAGTCGGGATGGCCGGCGCAATTGCCATAGCGCGCCTTGTCGACCCAGCTTTGCGGATGCTCGATCCGCACGCCGATCGAAAAAGGCTTGGGTTCAATATGCACGTCCTTGCCGTGCAGCATCTCGAAGGTCGGGCGAGCGCTGTGGCCCACTGCCATCACAACATGATCCGCCTCGATCACGCTGCCGTCGTGCAGGACCAGCCCGCGCAATTTCTGCGTGCCGTCGCCCTGCCGTTCCAGCACCAGATCGTCGACGCGGTGCTGCCAGCGATATTCGCCGCCGAGCGACTCGATCTGCTTGCGCATCGCTTCGACCATCGAGACCAGACGGAAGGTGCCGATATGGGGGTGCGCCTCCCACAAGATATCGTCAGGCGCGCCGGCGGCGACGAACTCCTCCAACACCTTGCGGCCCAGGAAGCGGGGATCCTTGACCCGGCAATAGAGCTTGCCGTCGGAGAAGGTGCCGGCGCCGCCTTCGCCGAACTGGACGTTGCTATCGGGGTTGAGCTCGGCCCGGCGCCACAGGCCCCAGGTGTCCTTGGTCCGCTCGCGCACCACCTTGCCGCGATCCAGGATGATCGGCTTGAACCCCATCTGCGCCAGGATCAGGCCGGCGAACAGGCCGCACGGCCCCGCCCCGATCACCACCGGGCGCTTGCCCTGCCAGCCGTCGGGCACATGCGCGACGAACTTGTAGCTGGTGTCGGGCGTCGGCCGGACATCATGGTCCTTGGCAAAACGCTCCAGCACTGCCGCCTCGTCCGCCACGTCGATGTCGAGCGTGTAGACCAGCTGGATCGCGCTGCGGCGGCGCGCATCATTGCCGCGCCGCACGACGCTGTGGCCAAGCAATTGCTGCGGCTCCAGCCCCAGGCGTTCGCAGATGGCGACGGGCATCGCCTCGGCCGGATGGTCGAGGGGCAGTTTCAAACCGGAAAGACGGATCATGGCGCCGCCCATAGTCGCAAATCGCCCGAAATGCTATTCCCCGAGGCCGTGGCACGGCCGATCGTCCTGCGCATCTTCTAACCTTGACGTAAACGTAAAGCCGTCATAGTCTTTGCTCATGAACACGCGCACCAGCATTGCCGGCATCGAGCTTCCCGATGACCGTGACCAGCAGAGCTACAGCATCACCGACCTCAGCGAGGAGTTCGGCGTCACCGCCCGTGCCCTGCGCTTCTATGAGGATGAAGGGCTGATCGCACCGGAGCGCCAGGGCCTGGCCCGCGTCTATTCGCGCCGCGACCGCGCCCGCCTTGCCTGGATCCTGCGCGGCAAGCGCGTGGGCTTCAGCCTCAACGATATTCGCGAGATGATCGACCTCTATGACGCCGACGAGGGTCATGAAGAACAGCGCCGCGTGACGATCGACAAGTGCCGTGCGCGCATCGACCTTCTGACCCGCCAGAAGGACGATATCGATGCCGCCATCGCCGAACTGGCGAGCTTCATCGGAACGATCGAGAAATAAGCCGGAGCCGCATCGTCGGCTCCCCCGCAGCAGAACAAAAACGCCTGGAGAAGATTCATGCCCAGCTACAACGCCCCTGTCCGCGACACCCGCTTCGTGCTCGACCATGTCGTCGGGCTGGAGCGCTACGCCAATCTGCCCGGTTTCGAGAATGCGACCCCCGATCTGGTCGAGGCGATCCTGACCGAAGGCGGCAAGATCGCGTCGGAAGTGCTGTTTCCGATCAACGCCGTGGGCGACAAGGAAGGCTGCACCCGTCATGCCGACGGCAGCGTTACCACGCCGACCGGTTTCAAGGCCGCCTATGACCAGTTTGTCGAGGGCGGCTGGACCACGCTGCACGCGCCGACCGAATTTGGCGGCCAGGGCCTGCCCAACGTCGTCGCCACTGCCGTCACCGAATATGTGCTGTCGGCCAACCAGGCGTTCGAAATGTATCATGGCCTGACCGCCGGCGCGATCGCCGCGCTGATCGCCAAGGGCAGCGACGAGCAGAAGGCCACCTATCTGCCGAACATGGTGTCGGGCGTCTGGACCGGCACGATGAACCTGACCGAGCCGCATTCCGGCACTGACCTCGGCCTCATCAAGACCAAGGCCGTGCCGAACGGCGATGGCAGCTTCGCGATCAGCGGCACCAAGATCTTCATCTCGGCCGGCGAACATGACCTGGCGGAGAATATCATCCACCTCGTCCTCGCCAAGACGCCGGGTGCGCCCGACAGCAGCAAGGGCATCTCGCTGTTCGTCGTGCCCAAGTTCATCGTCAATGAAGACGGCTCGCTGGGCGACCGCAATGCCGTGTCCTGCGGCTCGCTCGAACATAAGATGGGCATCCACGGCAACGCCACCTGCGTCATGAACTATGACGGCGCCAAGGGCTGGCTGGTCGGCGAAGAGAATAAGGGCCTGGCCGCCATGTTCATCATGATGAACGCCGCCCGCCTGGGCGTCGGCCTGCAGGGCCTGGGCCAGGGCGAGATCGCGTTCCAGAACGCCGTCCATTATGCCAAGGACCGTCGCCAGGGCCGCGCGCTCACCGGCCCCAAGGAGCCGGAAGAAAAGGCCGACACGCTGTTCGTCCACCCCGATGTCCGCCGCATGCTGATGGAAGGCAAGGCGCTGACCGAGGGCCTGCGCGCGCTGATCCTGTGGGGCGCATTGCAGCATGACCTGTCACATAGCGCCGCGACCGAGGAAGAGCGTCAGGCGGCCGACGATCTGCTCCAGCTGCTGACCCCGGTGATCAAGGGCTATGGCACCGACAAGGGCTTCGACGTTGCGGTGTCGAGCCAGCAGGTGTTCGGCGGCCATGGCTATATCTGGGAAAATGGCGTCGAGCAGTATGTCCGCGACGCCCGCATCGCCCAGATCTATGAAGGCACCAATGGCGTGCAGGCGATGGACCTGGTCGGCCGCAAGCTGCCGATGAATGGCGGCCGCGCGCTCCAGGCCTTCCTCAAGATCCTGGCCACCGAAATCGCCGAGGCCAAGGGCAATGAGAAGCTGGCGAGCTTCGCCGATGCGCTCGAAAAGGCCAAGGGCCAGCTCGAAGCGGCGACCATGTGGCTGATGCAGAACGCGATGAAGAACCCCGACAATGCCGGGGCCGGCGCGCATCATTACATGCATATCCTGGGCATCGTCGCCACCGGCCTGATGTGGCTGCGCATGGCGAAGGCCGCCACCGGCCTGCTCGACGCGGGCGAGGGCGATGCCGGCTTCCTGGAAGCCAAACTGGTCACCGCGCGCTTCTTTGCCGAGCGCATCATGCCCGACGCCGGTTCGCTCCGCCGCAAGATCGAGGGCGGCGCCGACACGCTGATGGCGCTAGACCCGGACATGTTCCGGGCGGCCTAATCAGCCTTAATCCCGCCCTGCCGTGCCTTCGGGCTGGGAGGGCGGGCATTCGCCGATGCGGCGGCCGTTGAGCAGGTATCGCGCCTCGGTTTGAAAACGCCCGGTGTCGGTGTTGGCGAGCATCAACCCTTCAATCCGCTCGGCCGTCAACTGCGCACTCAATCGCATATCGATCGTGCCATAACGTGAAGGACAGGAGCGGGTGACACTCAGCCGCCCCTCCTCCACCTCCATGCGCGCCAGCATGCAGCCCTGGTGTCCCTCGCGCTCGAAATGATCGTCGACAAATTGCTGCAGCGTCTCCGCATCGCTGCGGCTGAGGCATAGCTGATAGCGATAACCCGGCGGCGCCGGCGGCGGCGCCCGTGACGGGCGGGGGCCAGTCGTTGGAAGCCCCCGCGTCTGGCTGAATATCCGCCCCTTCTCGATCTCCCACAGACCCGGCCTGATCCGGTAGCGCGATCCGGTCACGAGAATATCCGCGTCCCGCTCGGCCGGCGGCAGGCTGATCTGCGGACCGGGCAGCGCGACCGAAGCGACCGGTTGCCGAGCCTGCTCCAGCGCAGCGGGACGAACAAGGACCACATCCTCCGCCTCCATATCCGCATCAACCAGCGCCGCGATCCGGTCGCTGACGCAGGCCTGTGCCTCGCGCCGTCGTCCATGGCCATCGGCGACGCACTGGCGCACGAACTCGCACATCGCCTGATCGACCCGATCCTCGCCGCTGCTGCGCGTGATCGTGCAGCGGACGAGGTCGCGGCCGCGCACATCATAGTCGATGCCGACCTTGCGCAGCTTGGCGGCAGTGACGATGATCGGATCGTCCGCATCGGCCGCGACGAGCGACGAGGACAGAAGCATCAACGCGCCTGTCGCGATCGATCGCATGTCCCGCCTCTCCTGCCCTATCCTTGGCCAAGGATCACCCGAAGCGCGCCGCCATGCAAGTCCGAACGAAGGCGCAACGATCCGTGCTGGCCCTACCCCGCTTTCACCGATAGACAGGGATGATGGACAGCCCGCCGCCGGCACAGGATGTGATCCCCCACCGCCCGGTGCGGACGCTGGGGCTGGCCGCCTGCATCGCGCTGGTCATGGGCAATATGATCGGATCGGGCGTGTTCCTGCTGCCCGCTGCGCTCGCCCCCTTCGGCTGGGATGCGGTCGCCGCCTGGGTCTTCACCATTGCCGGCTCCTTGATCCTGGCCTTTGTGATCGCCCGGCTGACGGTCGCCATGCCCGATGCCAATGCCGCGCAGATGAGCGCGCGCGCCTATGGTCCGCTGGCCGGCTTCGCGATCGGCTGGATCTACTGGCTGTCGATCATCATCACCAATGTGACGATCGCGGTCGCAGCCACCGCCAACCTGTCCAGTCTGCTGCCGATTCTCAATCGGCCGGGCATGGGCGCGCTCTGTTCGATCGGCTTCATCTGGCTGACCACCGCGATCAACCTGCGCGGCGCCCATGCCGCAGGCACCGCCCAACTGGTGACGACGATCATCAAGGTCGTGCCCATCCTGGTCGTGCTGGTGCTGCTGGCGCTGACGATCGGGCGCGGCACGGCGGAAATCGTGCCCTTCCCAGCCCAGGGCTTTACCGGCAGCGGCATCACGGCAGCGGCGGCACTGACGCTGTGGGCATTGCTCGGTTTCGAATCCGCCTCGGTCGCGGCCGACAAGGTCAAGGACCCCGCCCGCACCGTGCCGCGCGCGACGATGATCGGCACGGCGGTCACCGGCCTGCTCTATCTGTTCGTGTGCTCCGGCATCGCCCTCACTTTGCCCGGCGCCGAAAGCCAGACCGGATCACCATTCGGCGCCTATGTCACCCATTATTGGTCGGCCGGCCCCGCCAGCCTGATCGCGACCTTCGTCGTCATCAGCTGCCTTGGCGCGCTCAATGGCTGGACCCTGTTGCAGGGCGAAGTGCCGCTGGCGATGGCGCGCGCAGGCGAACTGCCGGCCTGGCTGGCGGGCACGGATGCGCGCGGCACGCCGGTGCGCGGACTGATATTGTCGAGCATCCTTGCCAGCCTGCTGCTGGTCGCCAACAGCCTGCAGGGACTGGTGGCCTTGTTCACCGCCATGGCGCTGCTCGCGACATCGGCGACCCTGTGGCTTTATGTGGGTTGTGCGCTGGCCGCGCTACGCTTGCGGATTGCAGTCCCCGCCGCAGCGGTCGGCCTGGCCTATGCCTGCTGGACTTTATGGGGCGCGGGCCTCATCCCCAGCGGCGCCAGCTTCCTGCTGATGGCGGGCGGCCTGCCCTTCTACTGGTGGGCGCGGCGCACCAGCGCCACGCCCTGACCAGACAAGTGGGGAGGTTCAGTCCCCCCACAATTCCTTGAGCTTACCGAAGAAGCCGCTCGATTGCGGGCATTCCTCGCCGGTCTCGGTCTCGCGGAAGGCCTCCAGCAGTTCGCGCTGCTTGGCCGTCAGCTTGGTCGGCGTCTCGACATCGACCTGGACGACCAGGTCGCCCTGACCGCGGCCGTTCAGCACCGGCATGCCGGCGCCGCGCTGCTTGATCTGCTTGCCCGACTGGATGCCGCTCGGGATCTTGATCTCATGCCGCTGGCCATCGAGGCCCGGCACTTCGATCATCCCGCCCAGCGCCGCCGTCGTGATGCTGACCGGAACGCGACAGAAAAGCGTGGTGCCATCCCGTTCGAAGATGCTGTGCCGCTTCACATGCAGGAAGATGTAGAGATCGCCCGCAGGCGCGCCACGCGCACCGGCCTCGCCCTCGCCGGACAGGCGAATGCGGGTGCCTTCGTCGACGCCCGCCGGGATATTGACCGACAGCGTCTTGGGCCGATCGACCCGGCCTTCGCCGCGACAGGATTTGCAGGGGCTTTCAATCACCTGGCCCGCGCCATGGCAGCTGGGGCAGGTCCGCTCGACCACGAAGAAGCCCTGCTGTGCCCGCACCTGGCCATGCCCCTGGCAGGTGCCGCAGGTCTTGACTCCGGTGCCCGGCTGGGCGCCCGAACCGTCGCAGCTATCGCAGGCGGCCGACACCTCGATCTGGATCTCGGTCTTCTTGCCATGATAGGCTTCGTCCAGCGTGATTTCGAGATCATAGCGCAGGTCCGCGCCGCGGCGCTGCTGCTGGCGTCCGCCACCGCCGCCAAAGCCGGCCTGGCCAAAGATCGTCTCGAAAATATCGCCAAGATCGGAGAAACCGCCGGCGCCGCCGTGGAATCCGCCACCGCCGCCCTGTTGCTGCTGCTTGAACGCGGCATGACCGAACCGGTCATAGGCCGCCCGCTTCTGCGGATCCTTCAGGCAGTCATAGGCTTCGGAAACGGCCTTGAACTTGGCCTCGCTGTCGGTGCAGCC
This sequence comes from Sphingobium sp. WTD-1, assembly GCF_030128825.1. Lineage (NCBI taxonomy): Bacteria > Pseudomonadati > Pseudomonadota > Alphaproteobacteria > Sphingomonadales > Sphingobiaceae > Sphingobium > Sphingobium sp. WTD-1. The sequence goes on from NZ_CP119127.1 coordinate 5,053,587, forward strand.
CCCGGTCTTATCCGGGTGATATTTCATCGCCAGCTTGCGATAGGCGCTCTTGATCGCGGCCCCGTCGGCTGTGCGTTCTACTTCGAGCAGTTCGTAATAGTCGATTTCGGTCGTCATCTCGCCCTCGGCGCGCACGGTCCCCGGCCTCGCTCCGAACGGATGCACTGGTCAGAAACCAGCCTGTCCGCCGGGAGCGAAGTCGAGGAGCGTTTCATGGGGCTTACGCCTTGTTGTCGTCCACTTCGGAGAATTCGGCGTCGACGACGCCGTCATCGGCCTTCGGCGCTTCGGCCTCCGGCGAGGCTGCAGCAGCCTGCTCCTTCTCGTAGATCGCCTGGCCCAGCTTCATCGCGACGGTCGCGAGTTCCTGCGCCTTGGCCTTCATGGCTTCGGCGTCGCCGCCTTCGATCGCCGACTTGGTTTCGGCAATCGCGGCTTCGATCTCGCCCTTCAGCGATGCGTCGACCTTGTCGCCATGTTCGGCCAGCTGCGCCTCGGTCGTGTGAACCAGGCTTTCGGCATTGTTCTTGGCTTCGGCCGCTTCACGACGCTTCTTGTCCTCTTCGGCGAAGCGCTCGGCATCCTTGACCATCTGGTCGATGTCGGAGTCGCTGAGGCCGCCCGAGGCCTGGATGCGGATCTGCTGTTCCTTGCCGGTGCCCTTGTCCTTGGCGGACACGTTGACCAGGCCGTTGGCGTCGATGTCGAAGGTGACTTCGATCTGCGGCACGCCGCGCGGCGCCGGCGGGATGCCGACCAGGTCGAACTGGCCGAGCAGCTTGTTGTCCGCCGCCATTTCACGCTCGCCCTGGAACACGCGGATGGTCACCGCCTGCTGATTGTCATCGGCGGTCGAATAGACCTGCGACTTCTTGGCGGGGATGGTGGTGTTGCGGTCGATCATGCGGGTGAACACGCCACCCAGCGTCTCGATGCCCAGCGACAGCGGGGTCACGTCGAGCAGCAGCACGTCCTTGACGTCGCCCTGCAGCACGCCGGCCTGAATGGCGGCGCCCATGGCGACGACTTCGTCCGGGTTCACGCCGGTGTGCGGTTCCTTGCCGAAGAATTCCTTCACGGCTTCGCGCACCTTGGGCATGCGGGTCATGCCGCCGACGAGGACGACTTCGCTGATCTCGCTGGCGGTCACGCCGGCGTCGGCCAGAGCCTTCTTGCAGGGCTCCATCGTGCGCTTGATGAGGTCGGCGACCAGACGCTCCAGATCGGCGCGGGTGATCGTCTTCACCAGATGCTTGGGGCCATTCTGGTCCGCGGTGATGAAGGGCAGGTTGACTTCGGTCGACTGGGCCGAGGACAGCTCGATCTTCGCCTTTTCAGCGGCTTCCTTCAGACGCTGGAGGGCCAGCTTGTCCTTGGTGAGGTCGATGCTTTCCGCCTTCTTGAAGTCGGCAGCCAGATATTCGACCAGCTTGGCGTCGAAATCTTCGCCGCCCAGGAAGGTGTCGCCGTTGGTCGACTTCACTTCGAACACGCCATCGCCGATCTCCAGGATCGAGATGTCGAAGGTACCGCCGCCAAGGTCATAGACGGCAATGGTCTTGCCGTCCTGCTTGTCGAGGCCATAGGCGAGCGCGGCTGCGGTCGGCTCGTTGATGATGCGCAGCACTTCGAGGCCCGCAATCTGGCCGGCGTCCTTGGTCGCCTGGCGCTGGGCGTCGTTGAAGTAGGCGGGAACGGTGATGACGGCCTGCGTCACGGTTTCGCCCAGATAGCTCTCGGCAGTTTCCTTCATCTTCTGCAGGATGAAGGCGCTGATCTGCGACGGGCTATATTCCTCGCCACCGGCCTTGACCCAGGCGTCGCCATTCGGACCCTTGGCGATGTCATAGGGGACGAGTTCCATGTCCTTCTTGGTCATGGGATCGTCGAAGCGGCGGCCGATCAGGCGCTTCACCGCGAAAATCGTGTTGTCCGGATTGGTGACAGCCTGACGCTTGGCCGGCTGGCCGATCAGGCGCTCGCCATCCTTGGCGAAGGCGACGATCGACGGCGTGGTGCGCGCACCTTCCGCATTTTCGATAACCTTGGGCTTGCCGCCGTCCATCACAGCGATGCAGCTGTTGGTCGTGCCAAGGTCGATACCGATAACTTTTGCCATTTGTGTCCTCTTTGAACCCCAAAATATATTCAGCGGTTGACGGCCCAATACCTCACGTAAGCGCCAAGGCAAGGCCGGTTTGCGCAAGGGATATAGGCGCGCTTTCGCTTGGCACAAGGATCGGGGACGATTAGTCAGCTATTGACCGGAAACGAGACAGTCACGGAGCCCAAGTCCATGCGTGCGCCCTTTGCCCTTATCGCCCTCGCCGCGCCGCTGGCCCTTGCCGGCTGTGGCGACCCTGCGCCCAGCTATGTCGACCAGGCTTGGGTCCGGCTGTCACCCAACAAGGATACGCCCTCGGCCGGCTATTTCGTGGCGCATGGCGGCGATGCCGGGGTGCAGTTGCGCGGGGTGATGACCGACTATGCGCTCAAGGTCGAGATGCATGAGAGCGTCGGCAAGGACGGCATGATGTCGATGCAGCCGATCGAGAGCGTCGACGTGCCGGCCAAGGGCACGGTGGCCTTCGCGCCGGGCGGCAAGCATCTGATGATCTGGGGCGTCAACGATACCGCGATCAGCCGGGGCAAGATGCAGCTTACCTTCCTGATGTCGAACGGCGACCGATTGCTGGTCGATGCGGTGATCCGCAAGCCCGACGGCAGCGCACCGGCGGCGCCTGCTACGGACAATGCGACGGACGAGCATAAGGCGCATTGACCAGCCGCCCGCTGACACTTGAGGAGGCCGCGCTCGCCCGGACGATGTTCGGCGACGCGATCGCCTATGACCGGGTGCGGGTCCACAACCGGAAATGGTGGCCCTTCCAGCCGCGCGCGGTGACCATGGCCCCCGACGGCGACCTGTGGTTTCATCCCGAAGGCGGCCTCTTCTGCGACGATTTCTGCGCCAGCCCGCTCAGCCTGCAGGGCCTGTTCATCCATGAGATGACCCATGTGTGGCAGGCGCAGCGGTCGGGCAAATATTGGCTGCCGCTAATGCGTCACCCCTTCTGCCGTTATGATTATGCGATCGAGCCGGGCAAGCCCTTCGCCCGATATGGCATCGAGCAGCAGGCCGAAATCGTCCGCCATGCCTTCATCCTGCGCCAGGGCGGCCGGGTGGAAGGCAAGCCGGGGATCGCGGTTTATGAGGCGCTGTTGCCATTTGCCTTGACCTGATCGCTCCCCCTTACCCCCCATGGCCGCTGCGGCAACCGTCGGGGACGACGCTACGGCTGAGCGAAGCGGTCGAGAAGATGTCGGCTTCGGGCAGGCTGTGGCTGTAGGTGAGGACCGCGCTGGTCAGGCGCTCCGTCGCGTCGTCATTGGCGTCATGGATCGTCGCCGCGATAATCGCGCCGTCGTCGAGCACATCATAGGTGCGCAGATTGCCGTCATCGGCCACCGCGATGCGGGATACAGGGCCATAGCGACCGCCGGTTTCCCGCCCCAGAAATTCCTTGGCGACCAGCTTGCGGTTGGCGTTGACGCCACAGGCGGCGGCCGCGAGTGACGGCGAAGTTGACACCTCTCCGGTACGGACATCCAGATGCTGGGCCTCGCCGGTCGCGCAATTGGCGACGATCCGGTCGCGCGGGGTTTCGACCCGGTGACGGTCGCCCTGATGATATTCCGCCGCCCATTCCTTGAGCTGCACTTCCTCGCTGGGCGTCACCACATTCCAGGTGCAGACCGCATATGTCGCTTTCGTTGTCCGCGTCAGCGCCAGCACCGCGTCCACATCCTGGGGCGGGGCCGCAGCCGTCAGCAACAAGGGCAGCAGGATCATCCCCTGACGTCCAACAGGCTTCCGCATCGCCGGCACCTCCTTGATCGATCGGCACCCAAGCTAGAGGCTGATCGCGCGCGCGCAATGGGCAAAGAAAAAGGGCGGACCAGATGGCCCGCCCTCTTCGGATTTCCGGCATGATGCCAGAGGCTTAGTATACGCGCGCCTTCGGCTTGATATACTCGGCCTCGTCGGTCATCGTGTAGTCGTGGACCGGACGATAATCGAGCGTCACCTTGCCGCCCGAACCACCCCAGCCTTCGAACCAGCTGATGGTGTGCTTCATCCAGTTTTCGTCGTCGCGGTTCGGGAAATCCTCATGCGCATGGGCGCCGCGCGATTCCTTGCGGGCCTCGGCGCCTTCCATCGTGCAGATGGCCTGGCTCATGAGATTGTCCAGTTCCAGCGTCTCGATCAGGTCGGTGTTCCAGATCAGCGAACGGTCGGCGATCTTGACGTCCTGCAGGCGCTTGTTGACCGCCTGCATCTTGACGACGCCGTCGGCCAGCAATTCGCTGTCGCGGAACACGGCGGCATGCTTCTGCATGGTGCGCTGCATGTCCATGCGGATGTCCGCCGTCGAGGTGGTGCCGTTGGCGTTGCGATAGTGATCGAGGCGCGACAGCGCCAGATCGGCCGCATTAGCCGGCAGCGGCTTGTGCGGGGTGTTGGGCTTGAGATTGTCCTTGAGGAACAGGCCGGTTGCGCGGCCGAACACGACAAGGTCGATCAGCGAGTTGGAGCCGAGGCGGTTCGCGCCATGGACCGACACGCAGGCCGCTTCGCCGACCGCGAACAGGCCCGGCACCACGACTTCCGGATCGTCGCCGACCTTCGTCACCACCTGGCCATGATAGTTACAGGGGATGCCGCCCATATTGTAATGGACCGTCGGGGTCACGGGCAGCGGCTGGCGGGTCAGGTCGACGCCGGCAAAGATCTTGCCGCTTTCGGTGATGCCCGGCAGGCGCTCGGCCAGAACCTTGGGGTCGATATGGTCGAGGTGCAGGAAGATGTGATCCTTGTGCTCGCCGACGCCGCGGCCCTCGCGCATTTCCATCGCCATCGAGCGCGACACGACGTCACGCGACGCCAGATCCTTCGCCGACGGGGCATAGCGTTCCATGAAACGCTCGCCTTCGGAATTGGTGAGATAGCCGCCTTCGCCGCGCGCGCCTTCGGTGATCAGCACGCCCGCGCCATAGATGCCGGTCGGATGGAACTGGACGAATTCCAGATCCTGCAGCGGCAGGCCGGCGCGCAGCACCATGCCGCCGCCGTCGCCGGTGCAGCTATGGGCCGAAGTGGCCGAAAAATAGGCGCGGCCATAGCCACCGGTCGCCAGCACGACGGCATGGCTGCGGAAGCGGTGGATGCTGCCATCTTCCATGCAGATGGCGATGACGCCGCGGCATTCCTTGCCGTTCGGGCCATCTTCCATGATCAGGTCGATAGCGAAATATTCGATGTAAAAGTCGGCGTCATACTTCAGGCTCTGCTGATAGAGAGCGTGCAGCATGGCGTGGCCGGTACGGTCGGCGGCGGCGCAGGTGCGCTGCACCGGCGGGCCGGCGCCCATATTCTGCATGTGGCCGCCGAAGGGACGCTGATAGATGGTGCCGTCCTGGTTGCGGCTGAACGGCACGCCGGCATGTTCCAGCTCGATCACGGCCGCCGGCGCTTCGCGCACCATATATTCGATCGCGTCCTGGTCACCCAGCCAGTCCGACCCCTTGACGGTGTCATACATGTGCCAGGTCCAGTGGTCGGGGCTGTTGTTGCCGAGCGAGGCGGCGATGCCGCCCTGCGCCGCCACGGTGTGGCTGCGGGTCGGGAACAGCTTGGTGATGCAGGCGGTCTTGAGACCCGCTTCGGCGCTGCCCATGGTGGCGCGCAGGCCCGAGCCGCCGGCACCCACGACGACGGTGTCGTAGGTATGGTCGATGATCTTGTAGGCTTCGCTCATTACTTGACGACCCCGATGAAGGCGATCTTGGCGATCGCGAAGACGCCCGCGGCAGCGCCGGCATAGGCATAGAAGTTCAGCAGCAGCATCGAGAAGAAGGCCAGGCCCTTGTCGTGGACATAGTCCTCCAGCATGACCTGCATGCCCAGACGCAGATGCATGAAGATGCTGACGACCATCAGCATCAGCGGCACGGCGACCAGCGGATTGTGGATCCAGTTGACCACGCTCTCATAATCGAGGCCGGGCAGCGCGATCAGGCTGAAGAGCAGCCACAGCACCAGCAGCAGATTGCCGATGGCGGTGTAGCGCTGTGCCAGCCAGTGGTGCGCGCCATGCTTGGCCGAGCCAAGACCGCGGACGCGGCCGATTCCGGTTCCGGTACCCATCAGAATTTCCCCAGGCAGATCGCGGCCCAGAAGGCGGCGGTGGCGATGGTGGACAGCACGAAGGTCAGGATCGACCAGGTCTTGCTGGTCTTGAGGTCATAACCCGCGCCCATGTCGAGCACGAAGTGACGCAGACCCGAGAAGAGGTGCTGGAAGAAGAACCAGGACAGGCCCGCCATGACCAGATAGCCGATCGGCGAGGTCGCGCAGGTGACGAAGGTGGCATAGGCTTCCGGGCCGGTCGCGGCGGCCATCAGCCACCAGATGAGGCCAAGAGCACCGGCAGTGGCCAGGCCATTGCCCGTCACGCGGTGAATGATGGAGACGGCCATTGCCGGCCCCCATTTCCAGATCGTCAAATGCGGCGAGAGCGGCCGGCTTGTGGTTCGCGCCATGTCTACCCAGGTCCCTGCTATGTCCTTTGAGTCCGCTCCCCTTAGGAGCGAAGACGCCGAAGGGCAAGCCGCGCGGACCATGTCGATGCGCGCGCCCAAATAAGAAGTGATTAACCAAATGGCGCTATCACCGCCTGGTTCGTCCTGACACCTATTTGGGGTTCTGCAATCCATGACTTCCGCCACCACGCCCAGGAACGCCATCGCCCAGATGCTGGCCGAAGTGGACCCCCGCGGTGATCTGGCCCGTGGCATGGCCGAAATCGAGCAGCTGGTCGCCGACGATGCGGTGATTGCCGCCCGCACCTTCTTCTCCACCTATATGGACAGTTCGGGCCTGCGAAACCGATTGCAGCCCACGACGCTGGCGAAGATCGAGACCGCCGCGCATGAATATATCCGCCAGAAGCTGCGCCATTACAGCGCCGGCGACTGGGCGCTGTCCTCCACCGCCTGCGTCCGCCACGCCCGCAAGCACGGCATTTCCGTGCGCGGCGTGCTGCTGCCCGTCGCCGCGGCCAACGAGAAACTGACCGATATCATCTGGGAACGCGCAGCCGACGACGCCACCCGGCGCCGGCTGGTCGACATCATGGCGCAGGTCGGCATGGTCGATGCCGGGCTGATGGCCAATGTGATCGCGATCGACGATGCCGAAAGCCAGCGCAATGCGCGCCAGCAGTTCGGCGTCCTATTCGAGCAGCGCATCATGGGCGAGATCGACGGCGCGTCGCAACTGGGCGAATCGCTGCGCGAACAGGCAAAGGATGCCTCCGCCGCGACCCGCGGCATGCTGGGCAAGGCGTCGGAAGTCGCCGCCGCCGCCGAACAATCCGCCCTTGCGATGCGCGAGGCCGCTCGCACCTCGGCCGGCCTGATCCGCGCGATCGAGGACGCGCGCACCGAGGTGGAAAGCGCCGCCGAAGTGGCGCAGCGCGCCGCGTCGCAATCGGGCGACGCCGTTTCCATGTCGGCCACCCTGTCGGACCATGCCAAGTCGATCGAATCGATCCTGGGCCTGATCCGCGACATTGCCGGCCAGACCAACCTGCTGGCGCTCAACGCCACGATCGAGGCCGCCCGTGCCGGTGACGCCGGTCGCGGCTTTGCCGTAGTGGCGCAGGAAGTGAAGAGCCTGGCCAACCAGACCGCCCGCGCTACCGACGAGATTGCCGGCAAGATCGCCGCCATCCAGGCATCGACCCGCCAGTCGGTGGAGACCAACGAGCGCATCCGCGACACCGTCGGCGAAGTGCAGGCCAGCGCCCAGCGCATCCGCCACGCCATGGACGCGCAGGCCCAGACCGTGACGATGATCACCGCCGCCGTCGACGAGACCGCGCTGGCCGCCGACTCGATGTCGACCACCATTTCCGCGATCCGCCAGGACACCGAAGTGGTCGCATCGGAAATCGATCAGCTGGAACGCGGCTTCATGAGCGTCGAGGGCAAGCTGTCCAGCCTGCGACATGCCTCCAGCGACTTCGGCCGCCAGGTCGCCTGACCCTTTTCCTGCCGCTGCCGCTGGTCTAAAGGCGGCGGCATGAATGATGTCGCTGCGCCAGCCGCCCAGAGCTGGAAAGTCACCCTGCCCTGCACCCGCGCCGAAGCGGAGGCGCTGGACGGGGACATCGCCGCCTTCGCCCTGATGGAGCATCCGCCGGTGCTGATGACCAGCGAGGCGGAGCCGGACGACGAGAATAAGTGGCAGCTCGACGCCTATTTCGAGGGCAAGCCGAGCCCGGCGGCGATCAAGCTGCTCAAGACCCTGGTGCCCAGCGCATCGGGCATCAAGCCGCAGGTGGAAGCGCTGCCCGACGAGGATTGGGTGACGATGAGCCAGCAGGGGCTGGAACCCGTCACCGCCGGCCGATTCCATGTGCGCAACGTCGCCAGCGATCCCGAACAGCCCGGCCATGTCAATTTCCTGATCGAGGCGAGTCGTGCCTTTGGCACCGGTCAGCATGAGACCACCGCCGGCTGCCTGGCGATGATCGACCGGATGCGCAGCGTCGGCATGCGCTTCCGCAATGTCGCCGATATCGGCACCGGCACCGGCCTGCTCGCCTTTGCCGCGATGACATTGTGGCCGCGCGCCCATGCGATTGCTTCCGACATCGATCCGGTGGCGGTCGACATCAGCCGCGAGAACGCCGTGGCGAACGGCATTGCCCTGGGCGGGGGCGCTGGCCAGTTGGCGCTCTGCACCGCCGCCGGCGTGGATCATCCCGCGCTGGTCGGTCGCGCGCCCTATGACCTGCTGATCGCCAATATCCTGGCCGGGCCGCTGATCGAACTGGCGCCCTCGCTCTGCGCATTGGTGGAGGATGGCGGCACGATCGTGCTCGCCGGCCTGCTCAACGAACAGGCCGATGCGGTGATCGCCGCCTATCGCGCGCAGGGCATGCGCCTCGCCGAACGCAGCGATCGCGGCCATTGGCCGACTTTGCGCCTGCGCAAGCGCCCCCAGATCGGCTGGAAACGCCCCCGCCGCATCAATGCCGCCGCGCGTGGCGAAGCCCCTGGCTTCGGCAGCATCTGACTTTTCGACTTATCCACAGGAGACGCTTTCATGGTCCTCACCCGTCAGACGATCATCCATGACGGTCCGGGCGGCCCGTTCGAAAGCGTCGCCGTGGTCGACGATGCCGCCGCTGGCCCGGTGCCGGGCATTCTGCTGGTGCCCAATGTCCTGGGCACCAAGGAAGCCGACTTTGCCTATGCGGAGAAGGTCGCGGCGCTGGGCTATACGGTGCTGGTCGCCGACGTCTTTGGGCAGGGCAAGCGCACCACCCGCGAAGATCCCGATGCCGGGCGCTACATGAACGAACTCAACGCCGACCGCGCGCTGCTGCGCGACCGGATGCTGGGCGCCCACGCGCTGCTCAAGGATATGCCGGCGGTCGATGCCGCCCGCACGGCCGCGATCGGCTTCTGCTTCGGCGGCAAATGCGTGCTCGACCTGGCCCGCGCGGGCGCAGACATTGCCGGCGGCGTCAGCTTCCACGGGGTCTATGAGGCACCGCCCTTCCCCAACGCCACGATCACCGCCAAGCTGCTGGTCTGCCATGGCTGGGAAGACCCGATCGCGCCGCCCGAGGCGACCGTCGGCCTGGCGAAGGAACTGACCGAGGCGGGCTGCGACTGGCAGATTCATGCCTATGGCCATACCGGCCACGCCTTCACCGACGAAAGCGTCCATATGCCCGAAAAGGGGCTGGCCTACAGCCCCGACGCCGACCGGCGCAGCTTCCGCGCGATGGTGAATTTCCTGGAGGAACTGTTCGACTAAACTGAGAGCAGTTTCTCCACCGCTGCCGCGATCGCGAACAGGCGCTGGTCCTGACCGGCCCGCGCCATCAGCATCAAGCCGACCGGCAGGCCACCCTCGCGCGGCAGCGGCAGGGAAATGGCGCACAGGTCGAAGCTGTTGCCGAGGCCGGTGTTGCGCAGCAGCAGCCGGTTGCGGGCGACGAAGGCATCGGCATTCGCCACCTCGGCTTGGGTCGGCGCGACGATCGGCGTGGTCGGCAGGACGAGGACGTCCAGTCCGGTCAGGCGCGCGTCCATCGACCGCACCAGCGCGGCGCGCTCCACCAGCATCTGCCGGTGGCGTTCGGGCGTCACGTCACGGCCTGCCTGCATCCGCGCCAGCACGATCGGATCGAAATCCTGCGCACGGGTCGCGATTCGATCGCGATGGATGGCATAGGCTTCAACCGAGGCGATCGGCACCGGCGACTGGAGCGCCTGCATCGCGTCGAATTGCGGGAAAACCTCGTCACTGAGCGTCATGCCCGCCTGGCCCAGCCGCGCCAGCGCATCGGCGAAACGCGCCGCAACGGTCGCGTCCAGATCGGCCAGCGGCAGGCCCTGCGGAATGCCGGCGCGCAGCCCCTTGAGCGGCGCGAGGTCGAGCCGGCGGGGCGCCTCTCCCGCCAAGATCGCATCGGTGCGGAAACAGGCGTCGACGCTGGTCGCGATCGGCCCGATCGAATCGAGCGTGGGCGAGAGCGGAAAGGCGCCGTCGGTCGGCACCCGCGCCTTGGTCGGCTTGTAACCGACGACACCGCACAGCGCGGCGGGAATGCGGCAGGAACCGCCGGTATCGGTGCCGATCGCGATCTCGCACATCTGATCGGCCACCGCGACGCCGCCGCCGCTGGTCGATCCGCCCGGCACGCGGGTCCGGTCGACCGGATTGCCCGGCGTGCCATAATGGGGATTGGCGCCGACGCCGGAAAAGGCGAATTCGACCATGTTGGTCTTGCCGACGATCACCGCGCCGGCCTGCTTCAGCCGGGCGACGACCGGCGCATCGGCGGTGGCGGGCGGCGCGTCGGCCAGGATCAGCGAACCGGCGCGGGTCGGCTCGCCCGCGACATCGAACAGATCCTTGATGCTGACAATGGCGCCGTCGATCGGAGAGAGCGGCGAACCGGCGCGGGCATCGGCCGCGTCCGCCGCCGCCCGCGCACTGTCCGCATAGAGGGTGAGGTAGGTGCGCCTGCCCTCCCCCGCCGGCTCGGCGATGCGCGCGAGCGCCGCTTCCAGACGCTCGCGCGACGGGCGGGATTTGGCGATGGCCGGCGCGCCGACGGTGCCGAGCACCATGGCGCCACCGGCGCCGTGCAGGATCGTCCGTCGCGTCACGCCGCCATGCTCCATCTGTTGCCCCCGATCAGCCCTCGGTCAGATATCCTCGATCATCTCCGCCAGCACCGCCAGGCAATCCTTGCCGAGCTGCGCCGAACGGGCCGGCGACCAGCCGAAATCGGCGTCGGGCAGATCGTCATTATCCTTGAACGGCATTTCCAGCGTCATCGCGACCGCGCCGAATCGTTCGGCCAGCTGGTTGGTCGACATGGCGAGATTGGCCTTGCCGCCGCCCGCCACCGGATAGCCGAGGCGCGTCTGGAAATCGGGCGTCCGGGCCGCCAGCGTGTCGCGATAGCGATGATAGAGCGAGAGTTGCCGGTCGGTGATCGAGGGAATGCCCTCGAAGCCGGCCAGGAACACCGCCGGGATCGCCTCGTCGCCATGCACGTCCATGGCGAAATCGACGCCGGTCTCATCCATCGCGGCACGGACCAGATAGACTTCCGGGCTCTTGTCCATCGACGGCTCATGCCATTCGCGGTTGAGATTGATGCCCGCCGCATTGGTGCGCAGATGACCGCGCCGGCTGCCGTCCGGATTCATGTTGGGGACGATGTGGAAGGTCGCCTTCTGCCGCAGATAGCGCGCCACCGCGTCCTCGTCGTCGGTCAGCCGCTCCAGCGCGCCTTCCATCCACCATTCCGCCATGCTCTCGCCGGGATGCTGGCGGGCATAGAGCCAGACATTTTTGGGGCCCTCGCCGACGCTCAGCATGTCGAGCGGCTGGCCGTCCAAGGTCAGGCCGAGTTCGCGATGCTCGACGCCCGGCTGGCAGGCGGCCCAGGCGACCAGGTCATGATGGCGCTCCATCGAATAGGGCGCAAAATAGGCAAGCCAGACGGCATTGCTATCGGGCGAGATGCGGATGGTCAGCGTGCCGTTGGCATAATCGGTATCGACTTGCAGCCAATTCTCGCGATCCTCGCTCATCCGCGCCTTGTAGCCCGGCCAGCCGTCCGGATAGGCCGAGCCCGCGCAGTTCACGATCGCGAGTTCCACTTCGCGTCCGGCGGCGCCCGCCAGACGGAAATGGAACCATTGATAGAAGTCGCTGTCCTTGTCCTTGACGATTTCCAGCTCGGCGCGGACGCCTTCTGGACTGTCGGTGATGGAAACAACGCGGATGTTGCCGCTGTCGAAGGCGCTCGAAATGGAGATGGTCATTTGACCGTTATAGTGCGCCCGGATTCGCCCGGATAGCCCCCGAGGAGGGCAGCGGCGAGCTTTTGCGCGACGGCGCGCGGCTGCGATTCGGGCGTGCCTTCGCGCGATTCGGTCGAGGCGCGGCCTTCCCAGATGGCGGCCTGATCGCTGCGGCGGCGAATCTGGATCTGCAATTCGGTGGAGACGATATCCTTGGGCTTGCCCGACAGGTTGATGCCGACGCCTAGTCCCAGGCCGGAATAGCCGCCACTGCCCAGCGCCCCGCCAACGCCCACGCTGACCGGCTTGTCATTGCGCGCGGTGCCGGTCGGGCGGAAGCTGCGGCGGAAGCCGACCAGCGCGACATAGTCGCTGCCTGCATCGCCCGCATTGGTGAAGCCGACGCGCTGCAGTTCCTGACTCACCGCGCCGGCATAGGTGCGAAATTCCAGGCCAACGTCCGGATTGCCGGGGATTTCCTGCACCGCGATCGATCCGGTCTGTGCCGGGCTGCCATTGTGGAATCGCGTCACCTCCACCGACGGCACCGTCGCGCAGGCGGCGAGCGACAGGGCAAGACAGGAGGAGAGGATAATCTGTTTCAACATGCGATTGCACTCCAACGGGACTATGTCCAACACGCCGCCGACATAGCATTCCCTTCCAACGGGTGAAGCCATGACTTGGCTGCATGCAGGATGAACGGTGGCAAAAGGCGGTGGCCTACCCTTGACTTTCGGCCGCCTCCCCCATAGGGGCTGCGCTTCGATTTTTCCAATCAGACATGATTCCAGAAGGCTGACAATGAAGATCCGCAACTCGCTCAAGTCGCTCAAGGGCCGCCACCGGGACAACCGCGTGATCCGTCGTCGTGGCCGGACCTACGTCATCAACAAGACCAACCGCCGCTTCAAGGCCCGCCAGGGCTAAAAGCGCGGACGGATCGGCTCGCCGATCCTCCGGACCTTCCAAAGGTCTATTGAGCGCCCGATCCCATGGATCGGGCGCTCAACGTGTTGGCATCCTGTTTTCCAGCGAATCGATCGTGAATCGATTCGGCTATCCAACAAAAAAGGCGCGGCAACCCGGATGGGCCGCCGCGCCGAATCGGTCAGAAAAAAGCGAATCAGGCCGGCATGGTCGGCTCTTCGTCACGCCCCTTGAGCTCATCGCCGCGCACGGTCGCGACATGCAGCACATTGGTCGAGCCCGGAGTGCCAAAGGGCACGCCGGCCAGCACCACGATCTTGCCACCCTTGACCGTCATGTCATGGCGCAACGCCATGCGACGCGCCTTGCCGATCATTTCCTCGAAATTGCCAATATCCTTGGTGCGGATCGCATGGACACCCCAGGTCAGGCCCAGCTTGCGCGCGGTATCGGATCGCGGCGTCAGCGCCAGGATCGGTGCGGACGGCCGCTCACGCGCCACGCGGCGCACGGTGCTGCCCGACGAAGTGAAGCAGGTGATGACGCTGGCGCCGACGACCGGCACGATGCCGGCGGTCGCTTCCGCCAGGGCGTCGGCGGTGGTCGGGTCGGGCCGGGTTTCGGTGAAGTGCAGACGGGCGAAATAGCCCGGATCGCGCTCCACGCTATGGGCGATGCTGTCCATCATCGACACCGCCTCGACCGGCCAGTCGCCCGCCGCCGTTTCGGCCGACAACATGATCGCGTCGGCGCCGTCATAGACCGCGGTCGCCACGTCCGACACTTCGGCGCGGGTCGGGGTCGGCGCCTTGATCATCGATTCGAGCATCTGGGTCGCAACCACCACCGGACGGCCCATGCGGCGCGCGGTGGCGACGATCTGCTTCTGCAGCGGCGGCACCGCCTGCGGCGGCAATTCGACGCCCAGATCGCCGCGCGCGACCATCACGCCGTCGGCCATCTCGATAATCTCCTCCAGCCGCTGCACGGCCGAGGGCTTTTCGATCTTCGCCATCAGCGCGCCATGGCCGCCCATCAGCTTGCGCGCTTCGGCCAGATCCTCGGGCCGCTGCACGAAGCTCAAGGCGATCCAGTCACAACCCTGCTCGACCGCGAAACTGAGGTCACGGCGATCCTTGTCCGTCAGCGCCGGCACCGGCACGACCACGTCGGGTACATTCACGCCCTTGCGGTTGGACAGGGTGCCGCCGATTTCGACGACGGTGTCGATTCGCGTGTCCGTGACCGCCTTCACCCGCAGCACCAGCTTGCCATCATCCAGCAGCAGGCGGGTTTCGGGAACCAGCGCAGCATAGATTTCAGGATGCGGCAGGTTCACGCGCTGGACGGTGCCCGGCGTGTCGTCGCGATCGAGGATGAAGGAGGCGCCGGTTTCCAGCACGACCAGCCCCTTCTCGAACGTGCCGACGCGCAATTTCGGCCCCTGAAGATCGGCCAGGATCGTGGTCGGCCGGGCGAATTCCTTTTCCAGTTCGCGAATCGTGGCGATGCGCGCGGCATGATCCTCATGCGCGCCATGGCTCATATTGACTCGAAAGGCGTCAGCACCCGCGACAAACAAGGCGCGGATCATCTCTGCGCTCTCGCTGGCGGGGCCGAGGGTCGCGAGAATGCGAACCTTGCGCGAGCGGGGCGGTAGTCGTGTCATGTCTTCTCCTGGCCGTATTGATCGCCTCTGGCTTGCCAGGGCGTCGTTATCGATTATCCGTGCTGCACGACAGGATGATGTAGATTAAGCGAAAGGTTCCGCTTGTGTCCGCTACCATACTCAGTGACGCCGTCGCTGCAACCGCCTTCCGCCGCCTGATGGCGCATTTGCAGCATCGCACCGATGTGCAGAATATCGACCTGATGGGCACGGCCGGCTTCTGCCGCAACTGTCTGGCCGACTGGATTGCCGAGGCCGACGGCCATCTGACCCGCGACGAAGCCCGCGAGATCGTCCACGGCATGCCCTTTGCCGAATGGAAGACCCGCCATCAGGGCGAGGCGACGCCGCAGCAGATCGCAAAGATGCAGGAGAGTGTGGCGAAGAACGCGGACAACCATTAAGCGTTCGGCGGATCCTGCCGGACCAGTCCGGCGCGACACTCGGCCTGATATTCCCGAATAGAGCCTGTTTCACGATATCGGCGGAAGCGCAAAGCGCTTCCACCTCGGTCGATCAGGCTCTAGGAGCATCCGCCAACCGATTCACACTGACACGGAGATTCCCATGAGCGAGGGCAATATCGCAGCCGACCAGCTGCGCCTTCTGATCGAGCGCATCGAGCGCCTGGAAGAAGAAAAGAAGGGCATCGGCGACGACATCAAGGACGTCTATCTGGAAGCCAAGGCGACCGGTTACGACCCCAAGATCATGCGCCAGATCATCCGCCTGCGTAAGATGCAGCCACATGACCGCCAGGAAATGGAAGCGATCCTGCAGACCTACCTGTCCGCGCTGGGCATGGAATAAGGCGGTCCACGCCTTATTCCCGACCGGTGCATGCCACCGGACCTTGCCGAGGGGTGCTGTCGACCTACATCTGGTCCAGCCCCCTCGCGCCAGGGGCGCCACTAAAATGAGAGGACGCCCCTTATGACCGACATCATCGTCAGCACCACCAGCCGCCTAGAAGGCCGTCCCGCCCAAGATTATCTGGGCATCGTCACCGGCGAAGTGATCGTCGGCGCCAACCTCTTCCGTGACCTGTTCGCCAGCGTGCGCGACATCGTCGGCGGCCGATCGGGCGCCTATGAGGATGTACTGCAACGCGCCCGCAGCGAAGCGATCGAGGAGATGCAGGGCAATGCCCGCAAGCTCGGCGCCAATGCCGTGGTCGGGGTCGACCTCGACTATGAGGTGATCGGCGCCAATGGCTCCATGCTGATGGTCTCCGCCTCGGGCACGGCGATCCGCTACTGATCGCCGCGCCCCGGCTATCCTCTAGCGTTGCAGGATGGCGACGCGCTCGCTAGAGAGCGCCATTCGGTTTCACAGAAAATGTCAGGAGAAGGCCGTGGCCGGCCATTCCAAATTCAAGAACATCATGCATCGCAAGGGTGCGCAGGACAAGAAGCGCTCGTCGATGTTCTCCAAGCTGTCGCGCGAAATCACCGTCGCGGCCAAGATGGGCATGCCCGATCCGGACATGAACCCGCGCCTGCGCCTGGCGGTCAACGCCGCCAAGGCCCAGTCGATGCCCAAGGACAATATCCAGCGCGCGATCGACAAGGCGATCGGCGGCGACATGGAGAATTACGAGGAAATCCGCTATGAGGGCTATGGCCCCGGCGGCGTCGCGATCATCGTCGAGGCACTGACCGACAATCGCAACCGCACCGCGACCAATGTCCGCACCGCCTTTGCCAAGAATGGCGGCAATCTGGGCGCGTCGGGCGCGGTGAGCCATGGCTTCGACCGCCTGGGCCTGATCACCTATCCCGCCAGCGCCGGCGATGCCGACGCTGTCTTCGAAGCCGCGCTGGAAGCGGGTGCGGATGATGTCTCGTCGAACGAAGACGAGCATGAGATCTGGACCGCGATGGACGCGCTGCACGAAGTCGCCAAGGCGCTGGAAGCCAAGCTGGGTCCGGCAGAGGGCGCCAAGCTCGCATGGAAGCCGCAGACCACGCTGGAAGTCGACGAAGCCAATGCCGCAACGCTGCTCAAGCTGGTCGACACGCTGGAAGATGATGACGACGTCCAGACCGTCTGGGGCAATTATGAAGTCTCCGACGCCGTGATGGAGAAGCTGGGCTAAGATGCCCGGCTCCCGTTCGCTTCGGGCGAGATCGCGCAGCGCCGATGCGCGCCGGCCTTGCCCGATGCGAGCGACCCCGCACCCATGATCATACTTGGCCTCGACCCCGGCCTTGGCACTACTGGCTGGGGCCTGATTGCCGCCGACGGCAATCGCCTGACCCATGTCGGTAACGGCCAGATCAAGACCGACAGCGCGATGTCGCTGGCGACGCGGCTGATGGCGCTCGACCTGGCACTGACCGACCTGATCCTCGAACATCGGCCCGATGGCGCCGCGGTCGAGGAGGTGTTCGTCAACGTCAATCCGCAATCGACGCTGAAGCTGGGCCAGGCGCGCGGCGTCATCCTGCTGAATGCCGCGCGTTCGGGCATGGAAGTGGGCGAATATGCCGCCCGCCTCGTCAAGAAATCGGTCGTCGGCGTCGGCAACGCGTCGAAGGACCAGGTCCATGCCATGGTCCAGCGGCTGCTGCCCGGCGCCAAGATCGTCGGGTCGGACGCAGCCGATGCCCTTGCGGTGGCGATCACCCATGCCCATCATCTGGCGAGCGCCCGGCGGATGCCCGCGCGCTGACCTGCCATCGGAGACCATCGCGACCATGACCGACCTGCCCCACGCCCGCTACATCATCGTCCCGCATGACGGCGCGTGGAAGATCAACCTCAACAACAGCTATTATGGCCCCTTCGCGACGCAGCAGGCGGCCATCGACAGCGCCACCGAAACGGCGAAAAAGGCGGCGGCAGGCGGCTATCCGGCATCGGTCCTGCTGATGAATGGCACTGCGTTCGACACGGCCTGGACCAGCATCGAAAACGACGACACCTGATTTTTACATATTTCGGGAACTCTTCGTCCCTTTCCGCATTTATCGACACCAGCACAAGCGGGCGCAGGGATGAGCAAGAAGATTCTGATCGTCGAGGACGAGATTTTCGTCGCGTTGGAAATCGAACAGATTGTGCAGGATGCCGGCTTCGACGTCGGCGGCATCGCGGCCGACCGCGAGGCGGCGATGGCCGCCGCCGAATCCTGCGACATCGCTCTGGTCGACCTAAACCTGCGTGATGGCCCCACTGGCCCCGCCATCGGCATGGAACTGGCCAGCCGCTTCGGCATCAAGGTGATCTATGTGACCGCCAATCCGGCGCAGATCGGGCCTGCAGCGATCGCGGCGCTGGGCGTCGTCACCAAGCCTTTCCGCGCGCAAAGCATCGCGCAGACCGTCCTGCTGGCAGCGACCGACACGCCGGACCTGACCAGCGCCGACATTGCCGGCTTTACGCCCTTCCCGCCGCCACGCGATGCAGTGATCGGCGCGGTATCCACAGGCTGAGCCTTGCCCCTTCCGGGTGCCATTCGCGTTCCAGCCGGCCACCGAGCTGACGTTCGACGCTGAGCGCGATCAGGCGACTGCCAAAACCTTCGCTCGCCACGGGCGCGACCACCGGCCCGCCTTCCTCACGCCAATCGAGGCGGACATCTTCGCCATCATCCGCCACATGCAGCGCGACATGCCCCGTCGCCGTCGACAGCGCACCATATTTTGCCGCATTGGTCGCGAGTTCATGGAATAGCAGCGCCAGCGGCGTGGCCGACCGATCGTCGATCGCAGGATTGTCACCCGACAGCGCCAGGCGCTCGCGGCCGCCATAGGGCGCAAAAATCTCCTCCAGCACGCCATGCAGCGATGCCTGTTCCTCCGCCATGCTGGCGCCACCGCCATGGGTCCGGACGAAGTCATGCGCCCGCCCCAGCGCCAGGATACGGTCGCGCAATTCGTCCGCGCCTTCCTGCATGCCCGGCCGTTCGCGCGCCGACAGGCCGATGAGACCGGCGATGACGGAGAAGATATTCTTGATCCGGTGCGACAGTTCATGCGCGATCATCTCGCGCTCTTCGAGCATCAGCTTCTGTTCGTGAATCTCGGTGCAGGTGCCGATCCAGCGGATGATCTGGCCCTGCGCATCGCGGATCGGCAGAGCGCGCCCCAGCGTCCAGCGATAGAGGCCGTCGCGATGCCGCAGCCGATATTCGATCTCGTAGGGATCGCCGCTCGCCAGCGAATGGCGCCATTTCTCCCAGGCCTTGGGCTGGTCATCAGCATGAAACATGCCGTTCCAGGCATCGCCGTCGGTCGACCCCGCCGGCACACCGGTATATTCATACCAGCGGGCATTATAATAATCATGATAGCCGTCGGGCAGGGTCGACCAGACCATCTGCGGCATCGTGTCCGCCAGGGTCCGGAACATGCGATCGCTGTCCGCCACCGCCTCTGCATCCAGCCGCTGCTGGGCAATGACATCGCGATCGCGCCGCCGCCCTTCCAGTTCGATCATCACCTGCCGCGCCAGCAATAGCAGCCCCTGACGCTGCAATGGCGTCAGATCGGCACGCGGCACCGTGTCGATGACGCACAACGCCCCCAGCGGTTCGCCATCGCCACCGACCAGCGGCGCACCGGCATAGAAGCGGATATGCGGCGGTCCGGTGACCAGCGCGTTATCGATGAAACGGGCATCGTGCGTCGCATCCGGCACGACGAAGATAGCGTCGCGTAGCATCGCCAGCGCACAGAAGGACACGTCCCGTGGCGTCTCCTCCGCATCCAGCCCGACCCGCGCCAGAAAGCGCTGCCTTGCATCCTCGACAATGCTGACAAGCGCGATCGGCGCCCCGCATAGTTGCGCGGCGAAGCTGGTGATGTCGTCAAGTGTGCGGAAGCCGCCGGCGTCGAGATCATAAAGCGCCAGCAGCGCCGCCCGATCCGTTGCCAAGCCGCGTCCGTCAGCCATCGCTGACCCGCTCGATGTCGGCGCCGACGGCCGAGAGCTTTTCCTCCAGCCGCTCATAACCGCGATCGAGATGATAGACGCGGCTGACGATGGTCTCGCCTTCGGCGGCAAGGCCGGCCAGGATCAGGCTCATCGAGGCGCGCAGATCGGTCGCCATCACCGGCGCACCGACCAGCTTGTCGACGCCGCGCACCACGGCGGTGCGGCCATTGACGGCAATATCCGCCCCCATGCGCGCCAGTTCGGGCACATGCATGTAGCGATTTTCGAAGATCGTCTCGGTTAGCACCGACGCGCCCTCCGCCTTGGTCAGCATCGCCATGAACTGCGCCTGCATGTCGGTCGGGAAGGCCGGGAAAGGCGCGGTCGAAATGTTGAGCGGCCTGAGCTTGCCGTCGGACGAGACACGGATGCCGTCGCGATGCTCATCGACCTGCACGCCCGCTTCGCGCAACGCGGCCAGAATGGCGTGCATGTCGTCGGCATTGGCGCCGATCAGGTCGAGCGAACCGCCGGTGATCGCCGCGGCGCAGGCATAGCTGCCCGCCTCGATCCGGTCGGGCATGACGCTGTAGGTCGCGCCATGGAGACGATCGCGGCCATGAATGATCAGCTTGTCGGTGCCCACGCCCTCGATATCGGCGCCCATCGCGATCAGCAGCTTGCACAGATCGACGATTTCCGGCTCGCGCGCGGCATTTTCCAGGATGCAGGTGCCCTTGGCGAGCGAGGCCGCCATCAGCGCATTTTCAGTCGCGCCGACCGACACCACCGGGAAGGTATAGATGCCACCGGGCAGGCCGCCATCGGGCAGGCTGGCGCGGACATAGCCGGCCGCGATCTCGATGATCGCGCCAAAGGCTTCCAGCGCCTTGAGGTGCAGGTCGATCGGACGGTTGCCGATCGCGCAGCCGCCGGGCAGCGACACCCGTGCCTCGCCGGCGCGGGCGAGCAGCGGGCCGAGCACCAGGATCGACGCGCGCATCTTGCGCACGATGTCATAGGGCGCCTCGGTCGAGGTCACGCGACCGGCGCGCATCGTCATGACGCGGCCGAAATCCTCCGGACGGGCGCCCTCGATCATGGTCGACACGCCAAGCTGGTTGAGCAAATGGCCGAAGCTGTCGACGTCGGCCAGGCGCGGCAAATTGCGCAGCGCGACGGGCTCGTCGGTCAGCAACGCGCAGGGCAGCAGCGTCAGGGCAGCGTTCTTAGCGCCGGAGATGGGAAGGCGGCCGTTGAGTTGCTTGCCGCCGCGAATGTGAATGCGGTCCATTGGCTAGGTTTCATAGCGTCTATTGCGCGCCGTGCAAGGCGCGCGCGCGGTCGTTCGGCGTGAAAAACGGGCGGAGCCGGGAGTAGCGGAAGACTATTTTCGCGGATCGCCGCAACCTTGATCGAGTTTAGTGCGCCTTGCCGAAATGCAGCCAAAAGGAGGTTGGGGCGTTCTGCCATCGTAACAACAATTTCAAGAAGAAGGTGTATTGGTGGCGACGAGCTGTTTCGCGGAAAGACTGGCCAAGACGGTTCCCCTGTCCGACGCAGAAAAAGCAGCATTGGCTCGGCTGGAAGAAAATCCCCGCAAGATCAAGCGCGGGGCCATGATCCAGCGCGTCAACGAGACGATCACTGAGTTGTTCGTGCTGCGCGAAGGTCGGGTCATGAGCTATGTCATCCTGCCCGATGGCAGCCGCCAGATATTGCGCGTCTACTTCCCCGGCGATTTCATCGGTTCGGCCAGCACCATCTACAGCAAGGCCCCGGAATCACTGGTCGCCCTGTCAGACGCCATCGTCTGCCCGTTCGACAAGCATGCGCTGCGCCGGTTGCTGGAGGAATATCCGCGCGTCGCCGCCCTGCTGTTCCTGCTGTCCAATGCGGAGCGGGTGGCGATGACCGATCGGCTTGCCTCGCTCGGCCGTACATCGGCCAGGGCGCGGGTCGCCTCCTTCCTGCTCGACATGTTCGACCGGCTGCGCGTGACGGACGACAGCATCACCGACAGTTTCGACCTCAAGCTGACGCAGGAAGAGATTGGCGACGCGATCGGCCTGACGTCGGTTCATGTGAACCGGATGATCCGGCAGATGGAGCAGGAAAAGCTGATCAGCCGCGCCAATGGCCGGATCACGCTGGTCGACATGGCCCGGCTGGAAGAGATCGGCCATTATACCAACCGGCACAAGCATATGGACCTGGACTGGCTGCCCGCGATGAGCTGACGCGCCGTTGGTCAGGCCAGCAGTTCGACATCCCAATAGAGCCAGTCGTGCCAGCTTTCGTGGAGATAGCCGGGCGGGAAGGCGCGGCCATGTTCCTGCAGCTGCCAACTGGTCGGCCGGATCGGCTGGACATGCAATTGCATGCCCGCTTCGCGCGGCGTGCGCCCACCCTTCTTTAGATTGCAGGGCGAACAGGCGGTCGCGACATTTTCCCAGGTTGTGCGGCCACCCGCGCGCCGCGGCACGACATGATCGAAGGTCAGGTCGTGCGTCGTACCGCAATATTGGCAGCTGAAACGATCGCGCAGGAACAGGTTGAACCGGGTGAAGGCCGGATGTTCAGAAGGTCGCACATATTGCTTGAGCGCGATGACCGAGGGGATGCGCATCTGCAGGCTGGGGCTGTGGACTTCCCGCTCATAGGAAGAGACGATATCCACCCGCTCGAGAAAAATCGCCTTGATGGCGGTCTGCCAGGGCCACAGGCTCAGGGGATAATAGCTGAGCGGGGTATAGTCCGCATTCAAAACCAGCGCCGGGCAGTTTTCCGGATGCCGTATCAGGTCGGGATGGTACATAGTCGCCTCTACCCCCTTGCCGACGCCGCTGATCGACCAACAACGTGACAAGAGCATGACAGCATTAACGAATATCCGCCGTCAAGAGCCTGTATGACTCAATCCACCGCACCACAGCATCTTGTGAGTCGTTTCGCGCCAAGCCCCACCGGTCGATTGCATGTCGGCCATGGCTGGTCGGCGCTGATGGCGATGGATCTGGCAAGAGGAGCGGGCGGCACCTTTCGCCTGCGGATCGAGGATATCGACGGCACGCGCAGCCGGCCCGAACATGTCGACGGGATCATCGAGGATCTGCGCTGGCTGGGCGTGGCATGGGATGGTAAGATCATCTTCCAGTCGCATCGCCTGGCCGACTATGATGCGGCGCTCGACCAGTTACGGGCGATGGGCCTGCTCTATCCCTGCTTCTGCACGCGCGCCGATATCCAGGCGAGCCTGACCGCGCCGCATGGCCCGCAAGGCCCGGTCTATCCCGGCACCTGTCGCGCCCTGCCGAACGCCGTGCGCGCGGAGCGCATCGCGGCGGGCATGCCCCACGCCTGGCGGATCGACATGCAGGCGGCAGTGGCACGAGCGGGGCCACTCCGCTGGGCCGCCCTGCCCTATCCGATCGTTCCCCATGCGGCGCCGTCCGAGATTGTCGCCGATCCGGCGGCGGCCGGCGATGTCGTGCTGGCGCGCAAGGATGCGCCGGCCAGCTATCATCTGTCCTGCACGCTGGACGATGCGGCGATGGGCGTCACCCATGTGCTGCGCGGCGATGACCTGCGCGCCGCGACCGATATCCATCGCCTGCTGCAGGCGCTGCTCGACCTGCCAAGTCCCGCCTATATCCACCACCCGCTGCTGCTGGGCGCCGATGGCAAGCGGCTGGCGAAGCGGGACGGGGCGATTGCGCTGGCGGAACTGCGTGGCGCCGGCATGGCCCCGCAGCGCCTGGCCGATGATCTGCGCGCCGGGCGCTTTCCGGTTGGCATCACCGCCGGAGCGGCCTAGCATCCCCTTATGACCACCGTGCTCGTCATCGCCCTGATCCTTGCCATGGCTGCGACCTTGTTCGCGCTTGTTCGCGGCATCATCGCCTTCCTCCAGGCGACGAAGGAGGAACTGAACCTGCCCGAGGGCGCGCCGCGCCCGTCCAGCCTGAAGCAGAACCGGATGATGATGAACCGCATCCTGTTCCAAGCCGGCGCCGTCATCATCATCGCCCTGTTGCTGATGATGAAGGGCAATGGCTGAGGCCTGATGGTCAAGCTCAACAAGATCTACACCCGCACCGGGGACGCGGGCACCACCGGTCTGGTCGATGGGTCGCGCCTGCCCAAGCATGCGCCGCGCATGCAGGCGGTGGGCGACGTGGACGAGGCGAACAGCGCGATCGGCCTCGCCATCCTGGCGATCGACGACAGGCCCGAAGCGGCCTGGCTGACGACCATCCAGAACGACCTGTTCGACCTGGGCGCCGACCTTGCCACCCCGATCCCGGATGGCGCGGACGAACCCTGGGCGCTGCGCATCATCGCCGGCCAGGTCGCACGACTGGAGCAGCAGATCGACGACATGAATGCCGATCTGGCCCCGCTCGACAGCTTCATCCTGCCCGGCGGCAGTCCGGCCGCCGCCGCGGTCCACCTCGCCCGTGCGATCACCCGCCGGGCCGAGCGCAGCGCCACGGCCGCCGCCACCGATGTCGCGCTCAATCCGCAGGCGCTGGCCTATCTCAACCGTCTGTCGGACCTGCTGTTCGTACTCGCCCGCCGGCTGAACGACAATGGCGCGCGCGATGTTAAATGGGTGCCGGGCGCGTCAAGACAGGTCTGATTTCAACGGCCTGGCTACCATCGGACACGCTTTGCCTTGCACTGCAACATTAACCCTATTCATTCAGAGCGCGTTTAGCCAATTCTCCAAATTTGCGGGTTATTCGCAATTAGTGAGAGGGCCAAGATGCAATTCTATCTGGCAACATCCTTCATCTTTCCGCGCAGCCTGCGCCTGCGCCTGTTCGCACTCTGCTTCGTCGCCACCCATCTGCCGCTG